>NZ_WURB01000021.1 GCF_009830105.1 Microvirga makkahensis | reverse complement strand
TCATCGTGTTCGAGAGCGTCTATTCCATGGACGGCGATGTGGCACCCATCCGCCAGATCTGCGACCTGGCCGAGCGCTACAACGCCATGACCTATCTCGACGAGGTCCATGCAGTGGGCATGTACGGCCCCCGCGGCGGCGGCATCGCAGAGCGGGATGGCGCCATGCACCGGGTGGATGTGATCGAGGGAACGCTCGGGAAGGCCTTCGGCGTGATGGGCGGCTACCTCACCGGCGCCAAGGCGGTGATGGATGCCATCCGCAGCTTCGCACCGGGCTTCATCTTCACCACCGCCCTCCCCCCGGCCGTGGCCGCGGCCGCGACGGCCTCGATCCGCCACCTGAAGGCATCCTCCAAGGAGCGCCAGATGCAGCAGCGCCAGGTGGCGCGCACCAAACAAGTGCTGAGCGGCCTCGGCCTGCCGATCATGGACACGGCGACCCACATCGTGCCTGTGATGGTGGGCAACGCGGAAGCCTGCAAGGCTGCCTCGGACCGCCTGCTGGAGAAGCACGGCATCTACATCCAGCCGATCAATTATCCCACCGTGCCGCGCGGCACCGAGCGCCTGCGCATCACTCCCGGCCCCTTCCACACCGACGCTCTCATCAATGCTCTGGGCGCCGCGCTCGTGGAGGTGTGGACTGCGCTCCAGCTGCCGCTCGCACCAAAAGTGCAGGCCGCCGAATAAAAGATCGATTTCAATCTTGCACCTTGGGCCGCGCTGTGGCAGTAAGCGGCCCACTCGTTGGCGCGCTGCCGTAGCTCAGTGGTAGAGCACTCCCTTGGTAAGGGAGAGGTCGAGAGTTCGATCCTCTCTGGCAGCACCATCGATCTTCCTTGTAAACCAAGGACTTGGGTTCACAGGTTCGAAACCTCACCCCTTCAGCTCGATGCAGAGCACTGCAAGAACCCGCGCCTATTTCGGCACGTTTGTCACACGCTCATTCTCGGGCTGTTCTTCCCCACAATCCGTGTGACCGTAGCTATGACTACGGTTGATTCAGTCACTCGAAAAACGCGAGTCGGATGTGTCGTGTAGGCTTTGCACGGCCCGTCCGTCTCACGGATTGGAGGAGGAATGAGCTATCTCTCTCCACACCTTTCAACTCCGCCTGCTCGGTGTGCCAGTCGCACCCTGGTCCTGAGGAAGACGACAAAGGCGTTTGTCGGAACTGCGGATTGTCCTACGCGCATGGACCGGCCTTAACCATCGGATGGAGTTCGTGTTCCATCCTCTCGGGTCAAGCGCTATTGGCTTCCCAACGTGGGAATAGAAGATGATTAAACGCCTGCTGGACATTTCGGCCGTCACTGCATCGCTTATCCTCGCCGCTGCGCCGGCCACGGCGTCCGACGACACGGCGGGGATGATGAGGTTCTGCAAGCTCGGGGCAAAGGATGCGCCGCAGGCGATATATGCCTGCACGACCGTCCTCGAGAACGGCGACCCGAGCCTCAAGCAGGAGGCCCTCCTGAGCCGCGGATTGGCCTATACGAGCCGCCGCTGGTACGCACAGGCTCTTGCCGATTTCGATGCGCTTGTGAAGCTCAATCCAAAGATGTCGGGGGCGTGGAACAGCCGCGGATGGGTGTACCTGAAGACTGGCCGCCCCCGGGAGGCCCTTGCCGACTTTGACCGCGCCTTATCGCTGGAGAAGGGCGAGAAGTACATGATCAACCGGGAAGCGGCGCTCAAGGCGATAGCCGAGGCGCAGTGAACGGGGCTGCATGGGATCAAAATATGCCCGCGAACTGATCCCGTCCCATAAAGGGGCATATCGGAAATTCGCGCCAATGGGTGTCGTTCATCCATTGCCCCTTCACCTTAGGAGGAAGCTGTTCTCCGGTGTCGCTGGTCTGAAGGATACAATGCTTCGCTCACGGTACGCTCTGATTTGAGCAAAGGAATCCTGAGTCGTTAAACGCTCCGCTTCTGCCTGATTGGAGCTCCGCAGAGCGATGAGCGCGGTTCCATCCTCACATGGGCCGCTTGATGGTTCGACATCAAAGAGAAAAGGTTTCACGCTCCCTTGTCGGCAGGACGTGAACAATCCTTCCCCTCCACGGGGCGGAGAAATTGACGGTGCGGCTTCGACGCATGCTCCAAATGTTCCGGGGGCAGAGTTTCACGCTTATCGGATTCAGGCTCTTCCGTCGCTTCCACAGGCAAGCCTTGCACCCTTCAGCGCATCGTTCTGCGTGGCCCTCTGGGTCCGCACGATACGATAGAGCCGTTTTCGTGAACGTGGAGTCAGCTCACTGCTTTGCTTTTCCGCGCTCTTCAGCGAACCGGATCCGCCTCGCCGAAGAACGCTCTAGCCGCCCAGCTCCGACGCGGCGAGGTAGATCTGAACGAGCCGCTCGCATCCCTCTCGATCCTCCTCGTCGAACCGGTTCGGATGCGGGCTGTCGAGATCGAGAACCCCCAGAACCTGCCCGTCCTTGATGAGAGGCACCACCAGTTCGGAGCGGGAGGCGCTGTCACAGGCGATATGTCCGGGGAAAGCATGGACGTCCTGCACGACGATGGAGGCCTTGCGCTCGACCGCCGTGCCGCACACGCCGCGGCCGACGGCGATCCGCACGCAGGCAACCTTGCCTTGGAACGGACCAAGGACCAGCTCCGGACCGCGCATGAAGTAGAACCCGGCCCAGTTCAGGTCGGGGACAAGCTGATAGATCAGGGCGGACATGTTGGCCGCATTGGCGATGGCATCGGGCTCGCCCTCCAGCAGGGGAGCGAGCTGCTGGGCAAGCGAAGCATAAAGGTCGCGCTTGCTGGCGGAGAACGGGAGAGATTGCGCTTCAAACATGCGAGTCACTTATGAGCCGGGTTCCCGCTTGTCCAGCCCATCCCGCGCCACCTGACGCCGCCTCCCGCTTCGGATGCTCAGCCGCTCGGGCGAAGGGCTCGCGCCCTCCGATCGGCGTGCAGCCTTTGTCGGGTCCACTAGAGAACCGTCAGATCCACGATCTCGAAGCCTCTGCTCGCCAGCTGCTGCGCCAGGACACGCCTGTGACAAATTGCAGGATCGCGCTCGAAGCAGAGAAGGCAGACCGGCCTCGAGGCGGCCAGTTCCTCCAGGTCGCGGAAGGCTTCCTGAGCCTCCTCCCTGGAGAGGACCTCGTCGCAATAGATGCGGCGCATCAGATCGCCGTCGCCGGCCCGGGCCGCTTGGCGGCCCTCCTTGGGCGTTCCGAGCCTGATGAAGTGCTCGTAGCCGATGCCTTGGCTCGCAAGGGCGTCACGGAGCGCCGATTTCGAGAATCCGCGCTTGCGCGAGAGCGCGACGGCCCGCACATCCGCGAGCGTCGCCACGCCCGCATCCTCCAAGGTGGCGAGGAAGCGGTCCACATCCGCTCCCTCGTAACCGATGGTAAAAACCTGCGGCTTGGCCATTCCATTTACATAGACGGCATCGGATTCTGCGGCAAGTCGGGCTGCGTGTAGGGCCTCAGGGCCTCGGGCGTGCGGAAGTCGCGCGGGACCTCGAAATCGCTCGCCGCTCCGCGTGCCTGCTCCACGCCGCGCGGAAAGCCGGTGCGGTCGGAATAGTCCTGCAGGGGCGGCAGCGGATGCGGGCTCTCACGGCTCAGGGTCTGCGCGCAATAGACGTCGAGTGCCGTCACCCCGGCAACGGCCGCCATCGCGATGCCCACGTTGCGCTTGTTGGGATTGTCCCTCTCCAGCGCGGTGGCGAGCGTCGCGAGGTCGAGGCCGTCGCCCGCGACGCGCCCCCAGATCCAGGGCGTCGGGTCCTTCGATGCCAGAATGCCGATGCCCGTTGCGATCTCTCGCAGGCCGTAGCCCGTGATCAATCCCTCCTGCCCTTTCATGCCGAGCGCGCGGGCCAGCGCGCGAGGCGCGACCACCTCGGCGATGCCGAGAGCGATCGAGAAGATCCCGAGACCGCGGGCGAGGGTGTCGGTCGCGGTGTCGGCATGACCGCGCCGACGGGTTCTTTCGGTTTCGTAGCGCATGACGTCCACCTCTCAGGGTTTGAGAACGACCTTGACGCAGCCGTCCTGCTTGTCGCGGAAGATCTTGTACATCTCGGGCCCTTCCTCGAGCCCGACCGTGTGCGTGATCACGAAGGACGGATCGATCTGCCCCTCCTCGATGCGCCGCAGGAGATCGTCGGTCCAGCGGTTCACGTGGGTCTGGCCGGTGCGGATCGTGAGACCCTTGTTCATGATCGCGCCGAAGGGGATCTTGTCGAGAAGCCCGCCATAGACGCCCGGAACGGAGAGCGTTCCCGCAGGACGGCAGACATAGGCCATCTCGCGCAGCACGTGGGGGCGATCCGTTTCCATCATCGCCGCCTGCTTCACGCGGTCGTACATGGCATCGACCGTGCCGGCGGCGTGAGCTTCCATGCCGACGGCATCGATGCACTTCTCCGGCCCCTTGCCGTTGGTGAGCTCGTTCAGGCGCTCGACGACGCTCTCTTCATCGAAATTGATGGTGATCGCTCCACCCGCCTCGGCCATGGCGAGACGCTCCGGAATGCGGTCGATCACGACCACCTGTCTGGCGCCGAGCAGGATGGCGCTGCGGATCGCCATCTGACCGACGGGACCCGCGCCCCAGATCGCGACGGTGTCGGTGGGCTGGATGTCGCATTGAACGGCCGCCTGCCATCCGGTGGGGAAGATATCGCTCAGGAAGAGGAGCTTCTCGTCCGGGATGCCGTCCGGCACCTTGATGTGCGTCGCATCCGCGAAGGGCACGCGCAGATACTCCGCCTGCCCGCCGGGGTAGCCGCCGGTCAGGTGCGTGTATCCGAAGAGGCCCGCCGTGGCATGGCCGAAAGCTTTCGCCGCGATGTGTCCGTTGCGGTTGGTGCGCTCGCAGACGGAGAAGTTACCGCGTTTGCACTGGTCGCATTCGCCGCAGATGATGGTGAAGGGGATTACGACGCGGTCGCCGACCTTCAGCTTACCCTTGGCTTCCGCACCGACTTCGACCACCTCGCCCATGGATTCGTGCCCCATGATGTCGCCGCTCTTCATGCCGGGCATGAAGTGATCGTAAAGGTGGAGATCGGAGCCGCAGATGGCACAACTCGTGACCTTGATGATCGCGTCGCGCGGATGCTCGATTTCCGGATCCGGAACGGAGTCGCAGCGAATGTCAGTGGTGCCGTGCCAAACGAGGGCCCTCATTGAAATCTCCTTCCAGCATGCCTGCAAACGGCCAAGCCGGACTGCCTGGCCGCTTCGATATGGGAAAAGACTTCCTGGAGAGCCTTGCGTTCCCTGAAGGGCGCAATTTTCCGGGCGTTACCTCAGAAGGGCGAGCGCATCACACATGCTGCGGCAAACTGCGGATGAGATCCGCGAGGGCCGGCTCCAGCACCTGGAGAGCCGCCTCCTCGACCTCGAACCACTGCGCCTCCCGCTGTCCCTTCTCCCGCCAGGATTTGAGCTGCTTGGAGACCGCGAGCGGGTACACGTTGACCCGGCAGAGGTCGAAATGCGTGGCGCGGCGCTTCCAGTAATCGTAGGAGCCCAAGGGCTCGGCCATGATCTCGCCCTTCACGCCGGCCTCCTCCTCCGCCTCCTGGGCTGCCGCCTTGTGCGGCTTCTTGCCTTTCATCGGCCAGCCCTTCGGGATCAGCCAGCGCTTGGTCTCGCGGGAGGTGACGAGGAGCACCTCGACCTTGCCGTTCTTGATGCGGAAAGGGAGCGCTGCGACTTGGCTGAGTTCTTCTTTTGGCGTCCGTGGCATTCGACGAGAGTATGATTTTAAGCGGTTAGCTTGTAACGTAGTTGATCTGAGCCGGCTAATAAAGGGCCAATTTTGCAGGCGTCGGGACGATCTCCTCTCGCGGGGAGCTTTGGCCCCCTGCAACTTGATGAACCTTCGTGGATGTCTGACAACACACCGGCCGCCTTTTGGATCCGGAGGAGCGCCCGAACGCCATGACGACCCACAGCCTGGACATGAGATTTGCCGCAGCCTGCGCCATCGCCCGTGAGGCGGGAGTGCTGGCGCGCAAGCGCTTCCTGGAGCGCCCCCGCTCGCAACGCCCGGATTTCAAGGGGCCCCAGGACTTCCTGACAGCGACCGACGCGGAGGTCGAAGAGCTGATCCGCTGGCGTCTGGGCGCGCTGTTTCCGGACGACTCGTTCTTCGGAGAGGAAGGCGGCGGCTCCTTCGAGCGCAACGTCTGGGTGGTGGATCCCATCGACGGAACCGCGAACTTCGCCCGCGGCATCCCGCATTTCGCAATCTCGATCGCCTTCGTGCGCGACGGGAGGATCGAGATCGGCGTGATCTACGACGTGATGCATGCGGATCTCTACACCGCCCAGCGCGGGCGGGGCGCAATCCTCAACGGCGAGCCCATCAAGGTGAGCGGATTGTCCGACATCCGCCAAGCGACGGTGGAGGCCGGCTGGTCCACCCGCCTGCCGCCGGAGCCCTACATCGCCGTCGTCGACACGCTGAAGAAGAGCGGCGCGAATGTGCGCCGCGCAGGCTCCGGCACGCTGGGACTCGCCTATGTCGCGGATGGGCGGATCGACGCCTATTGCGAGCTGCACATCAATTCCTGGGACGCCCTGGCGGGTCTTCTCATCATCGAGGAGGCGGGCGGCTGGACCAACCACTTCCTGGCGAAGGATGGTTTACGCAACGGCAATCCCGTCCTGGCCTGCACGCCCGAGCTGGCAGAGGCCCTCATGGCTGCGACGGGCATCGCGAAAGAACCCTGACCCTGAGGCAATTATTCCAAAGATTCACCTTGGCATCGCCGGCAAGGCTCTTGACCGGGCGCTCCAATAGGGGGAGCTTAGCCGACCAATAAAAATAACAACGACAAGAACCCAAAGGGAGGAAAAACCGTGAAACCGAAGAAGACTCTCGCTGTCGCCACCATGCTGGCGGGCTCCATGACCGCCCTGTCGTTCCTGTCGGCCGGTGCGGCCCGGGCTCAAGGGCAGCTCGTGATGTATTGCAGCGTGCAGGAGGAATGGTGCCGCGCCATGACCAGCGCCTTCGAGCGCGACACCGGCATCAAGGTCTCCATGACCCGCAAGAGCTCGGGCGAGACTTTCGCCCAGGTGAAAGCCGAGGCCTCCAATCCGCGCGGCGACATCTGGTGGGGCGGCACGGGGGACCCCCACATGCAGGCCGCGGAAGAAGGCCTGACGATGGAATACAGCTCGCCGAAGATGAGCGAGCTTCAGGATTGGGCCGTGCGCCAGTGGGAGCAGTCGAAGAAGCGCACGGTCGGCATCTATTCCGGCGCGCTGGGCTTCGGCTACAACACGGAACTCGCCAAGGCGAACAAGATCGGTGAGCCGAAGTGCTGGGCCGATCTGCTCAAGCCCGAACTGAAGGACGAAGTGCAGGTCGCCGACCCGAACTCTTCCGGCACGGCGTATACGCTGCTCGCCACCATCATCCAGATCATGGGCGAGGACAAAGGCTTCGAGTACCTGAAGGCCCTGCACAAGAACGTGAACCAGTACACCAAGTCGGGCGCGGCTCCGGCAAAGGCGGCGGCCTTGGGTGAAACGACTGTTGGCATCGCCTTCATGCACGACGTCGTGACGATGGTCGTGGACAAGGCACCGGTCAAGGTCGTGGCTCCCTGCGAAGGCACGGGCTACGAGATCGGCTCCATGTCGATCATCAAGGGCGCCAAGAATCTGGAGAACGCCAAGAAGTTCTACGATTGGGCACTGACGGCGGATGCGCAGAAGCTCGGCGCCGAGGCCAAGTCCTATCAGGTGCCCTCGAACAAGAACACGCCTGTCCCGCCGCAGGCTCCGAAACTCGCCGACATCAAGCTGATCAACTTCGACTTCGCGAAATACGGCTCGTCCGAGGAGCGTAAGCGCCTCCTGTCCAAGTGGGACAACGAGGTCAAGAACCTGCCGAAATAGGCTGCGTGATCCGTACCGGCGAAGGCCGACGCGCTTCGCCGGTACATCCTTTTCTCGATGTTTAGTTTAGAAGCCGGGTTTTGCAGAAGGCCCGCATTGATCGTTACGCGAGAACAGATATGTCACGGGCAACCCTTGGCTGGATCGTTCTGGGCTGGGTCGGCTTTGCCCTCCTGCCCTGGTACGGTTTCGACCGCGCAACCGCCCCGACCATCACCGACTATGTCATCGGAGGTTCGGGCCTCGTTCACGGAGTGAGGGGAGCGTGGTGGCTTCTGCCTGTTCTCGCGCCGCTTCTCATGAGCCTGCGCCCTGCGCTTCTTCACCCGCGGGCCCGCAACGGCACGTGGCTGATCGCCTCCGGCATCCTGGGCCTTGCCCTGATCGTTCTCCAGGGCTTCACGATCGGCCTGAACGGCTGGACGCTCGATACCCTCAAAGCTCTCGCCGGCGGCAACGGTCCCAGCCAGGGCGGCATGGGCTACGGCGCCTCTCTGACCTCCTTCGCCTTCCTCATCGTTCTCTGTCACGGCCTTGCCGCGCGCGGCTGGTGCCGGGGCGATGCGTTCGTCACCTCCTCCATTGGCGCCGTGATCGCCCTGATCATCGTCTTCGTCTTTTTTCCCGTCACGACGATCCTGGCGAGCGCCTTCGCGGACAACGAGGGCCGCTTTGCTCCCCTCGAATTCGCGACCAAGTTCACGGACCGCTCGATCTGGGGACTGGATTGCCTCACCAGCGACCTGCGCTGCGGGGTGGCCTGGAACACCCTGTTCCTCGGCCTTCTCGTGGCCGTCGGGACCACCGCCCTCGGCCTCGCCTTCGCGCTGATCGCGACGCGAACCGCTTTCCCCTACAAGAGGCTCCTGCGCGTGATGAGCGTCCTTCCCATCATCACGCCTCCCTTCGTGATCGGTCTCGCGCTGATCCTGATCTTCGGCCGCTCCGGCGCAGTTTCCAATTTCCTTTGGGAGTGGTTCGGCGTCCCCCGCTCGCGCTGGATCTACGGCCTCCCCGGCATCTTCATCGCGCAGCTTCTCGCTTTCACACCCATCGCCTTCCTCGTGCTCATCGGCGTCGTGCAGGGCATCAGCCCCACCCTGGAGGAGGCCTCCCAGACCCTGCGTGCTAAAAGCTGGACCACCTTCGTGACCGTGACGCTGCCTCTGATGCGGCCGGGACTTGCGAACGCCTTTCTCCTCGGCTTCGTGGAAAGCCTGGCGGATTTCGGCAATCCCCTCGTTCTGGGCGGCAATTTCGAGGTTCTCTCAACCAAGATCTTCTTCGCGGTCGTGGGCGCCCAGCAGGACCAGGGGCGTGCCGCCGTGCTCTCGATCATTCTGCTCGCCTTCACGCTCGGCGCGTTCTGGCTTCAGCACGCATGGCTCGGCAAGAAGGTCTACACCACCGTGACCGGAAAGGGCGACGCCGGGATTCCCCTGCCCCTGCCCCGCCGCGTGGCGCTTGCCTCCTATTTCACGGCCATTCCCTGGGCTCTGTTCACGCTTGCCGTTTACGTGATCATCCTGGTGGGCGCCTTCGTGCGCTCCATGGGCCGCGACTACACGCCCACCCTCGAGCACTTCCTCACCGGCTTCCGGGTCGAGCGGACGGATTGGGGGCTCTACTTCTCCGGCTCGGCCTGGGACTCGTTCTTCGCCACGATCAAGATCGCGGCCGTCTCGGCACTGCTGACCGCAGCCATCGGTCTGCTGACCGCCTACCTGCTGACCCGCCAGCGCTTCTCCGGCCAGCGCTCCTTCGAGTTCGGCACCCTGCTCAGCTTCGCGATCCCTGGTACGGTGGTGGGCGTGTCCTACATTCTTGCCTTCAACGTGCCACCCATCGAAATCACCGGCACGGGCTTCGTGCTCGTAATGTGCTTCGTGTTCCGCAACATGCCGGTCGGCGTGCGCTCCGGCATCGCGACGCTCAGCCAGATCGACAAGAGCCTGGACGAGGCCTCGCTGACCCTCGGCGCCCGCTCGGCCACCACCATGCGCCGGGTGGTTCTGCCCTTGCTGCGCCCTGCCATCGTCGCCGCCCTGGTCTATTCCTTCGTTCGCGCGATGACGGCCGTCAGTGCCGTCATCTTCCTGGTGACCGCCGAGTACAACATGGCGACGACCTACATCGTCGGCCGGGTCGAAGCGGGCGAGTTCGGCCTCGCCATCGCCTATTCCACCGTGCTCATCGTCGTCATGTTGTTCGCGATCCTCGCGATCCAGGTCGCGGTTGGCGAGCGGCGCCTCGGACGCCGCTCCGCGAGTCCCACAACCAGCCCCGTTGCCGCTCAAGCCATTCCATGAACCAGATATCCTCCATCTCCCTGTCCCGTTCCCCGGCATCCAAGAAGCAGGCGGCTTCGGTCGAATTCCGCAACGTGACCAAGCGCTACGGGAATGTCACCGCCGTGGACAGCGTGTCCTTCACCATCGAGCCCGGCGAGCTCGTGACTCTGCTCGGCCCCTCCGGCTGCGGCAAGACCACGACGCTGCGCATGATCGCCGGTCTCGAAATGGCGAGCGAGGGCCGGATCCTGATCGGCGAACGCGACGTGACTCATCTCTCCGCCGCCGACCGCGACGTGAGCATGGTGTTCCAGTCCTATGCGCTCTTCCCGCACATGTCTGTTCTGGAGAACGTAGCCTATGGACCGGCGGTGCAGGGCATTCCGAAGAAGGATGCTTACGAGATGGCGATGCAGAAGCTCGAGCTCATCGGCCTGAAGGGCCTTGAGAAGCGCGCGCCCTCGGAGCTCTCCGGCGGGCAGCAGCAGCGCGTTGCCGTGGCGCGCGCCCTCGTGCTGGAGCCGCAGGTGCTTCTGTTCGACGAGCCCCTGTCGAACCTCGACGCCAAGCTGCGCCGCCGCGTGCGCGAGGACATCCGCGAGTTGCAGCAGAGCCTGAACCTCACCGTGGCCTATGTCACCCACGACCAGGAAGAGGCCCTAGCCGTCTCGGACCGCATCATCGTCATGTCGAATGCTCGCATCGCGCAGACGGGCACGCCGCGGGAGCTCTACGAGGAGCCCGCGGACCTGTTCGTCGCCGACTTCATCGGCGACGCCAACATCATCCACGGTGAGATCGTCGATACGTCCGGAGAGGTGGCGAATGTGAGGATCGGCGGCACGACGAACATCCAGCTTCCCCGTCGTGGCGTCGGCGAGGGAGCCGTGAAGCTTGCAGTGCGACCCGACGCGATCGCACTGGACGACGCTGCCGCGGCCGCCGGAAAGATCACGGGAACGGTCAGGAAGGCATCCTATCTCGGCACGCAGATGGAGTACGAGGTGGAAAGTCCGATCGGGGAATTGTTCGTCGTTCAATACGACCGCCAGGACCCGATCGCTCCCGGCACGCCGGTCTCGATCTCCTTCGCCACGCAACGTGGAATCGCGATCATTCCCCGGGCCTGATCCTCTAAACGGCCCCCTCGTCCGGGATGTTGAGGATCGTGCCGCAGGCCTTGCAGTGAATGGCGTCCCTGTCGTGCCGCTGCAACCCGCAGACGGGGCAGGCATGACGCACCTTGTTGGGCCGCAGCAGAACCTGCACGAGGCGCAGGAACAGCGTGACGCCGAAGATCATGATCACCACCGAGACCAGGTGGCCCAACGTGCCCGTGAGCGTGATGTCGCCGAAGCCCGTCGTAGTGAGCGCCGCGATGGTGAAATAGAGCGCGTCGACGTAATTGCCGATCTTGTCGTTGGTCCAGCGCTGGGTCTCATAGACGAAGCCCGTCATGATGAAGATGAAGACGCCGAGATTGACGGTCGCGATGATCAGATCCTCGTTGCGCCGGAAAAAGGCGCTGTCGGCACGGAGCCGCGCCAGGAGCTGATAGGTGCGCAAGAGCCGCACCGTGCGCAGGATGCGCAGAAAGCCGATGCCCTCCCCCACCACCGGCGCGAGGAAGGAGACGATGGAGGCGATGTCGGCGAAGGTGGCAGGATGAGCGAGATCCCGCCACCGGTTGCGGCTGATGGCGATCCGGGCCAGGAAATCGGCCAGAACCACCAGGCCGATCGCCACATCGATCCACTCCATGACCCGGTAGCGCGGCAGGAAGGACGTGATGACGATGAAGAGGATGGTCGCGGCGTCGAAGAGGAGGAGCCCGTAGCGAAAGCGGTGAGCCTCCGGAGCATCGCCTTCGTAAAGGAACCGGAGCTTCCCCACCAATTTCCAGCGGGAGGCTCCGAAAGTCTGGCGGGAGGAGGTGCGATGCATGTGAGGCGTTGTGCTTTCTTTCGGTCCGTGGGTCCCCATTATCTATATGGCAGACTTGCAATTCTAACAGGGTGCCTTTTGAGCCGAAGCGGTTTACGGATGGCACCGCGACTTTTACGAGATGAACGAATGCTCAAGGCTCTGATTTTCGACATGGACGGAACCCTGGTTCACAGTGATCCTGTCCATCTGCGGGCGTTTTCCGAGATATTGTCTCCCGAAGGCGTGACCATCGACGAGCATGTCTACCGCTCCACGATCATCGGGCGCACGAACGAAGCCATCTTCGCCAGCCTTCTTCCCCATCGCTCGGTGGACGAGCATGTAGCCTTCGCCGACGAGAAGGAGGCCGCCTTCCGCCGTCTGGCGCTCGAACTGAAGCCGCTGGACGGCCTCATCGAACTGCTCGACTGGGCGGATGAGCGTGGAATCAGAACCGCGCTCGTCACCAACGCCCCCCGGCTGAATGCGGAGCATATGCTCGACGTCTTAGGAATCACGAAACGGTTCCCCGTCCAGATCACGATCGAGCAGGTGGAGCGCGGAAAGCCGGACCCCCTGCCCTATCTCACGGCCCTGGAGCGCCTCGGCGTGCATGCGGGCGAGGTCATTGCCTTCGAGGACTCCCCGTCCGGCATGAGAGCCGCCAAGGCCGCAGGCCTCTTTTCCTTCGGCGTACTGACCGGCCTGACCGCTCAGGAGATGCGGGAGGTGGGAGCCGATGCGACCATCGAGAATTTCCACGCCTCCGGGCTCTGGGACGTGCTCAACAGCAAGGCTGCCGCCTGAGACGCGGCTCAGGCGGCGTCGGATCGCGATACGAGGCCTGCGGCCTCATCGAAGCGCCGCCTCGCTTCCATGATCTGTTGCCTGTTCTCGATCACCCATGAGCCGAGCGCCCTCACAGTCTTGAGCAGGCTGCAACCCAGCTCTGTGAGCCGGTACTCCACCCGTGGCGGAATCGTGGGATAGATGGTGCGCGTCACGAGCCCGTCGCGCTCCAATCCGCGCAAGGTCAGGGTCAGCATCCGCTGCGATATTCCGCCGACATCGCGGCGCAACTCATTGAATCTTTTGGTACCTTCGCCAAGCTGCACCACAACCTGGACGCTCCACTTGTCGCCGACCCGGGAGAGAAGCTCCGTGACCGTGCGGCAGTCAGCGGGCACATGCATGTGACTGGGTGTCATGAAAGTGCCTCCTTGCAAGGGGCCCGAGGAGTTACCTAATGAGCCTCGGTTACGTAAGGGAACCTAATCCCTCTTCCCTCCCCTTGCAAACTCAGGATCTCAGATGGCACTCAAGCTTCACACTATCGTGGCCAGCACGCGTCCAGGCCGCATCGGCCCCAGCATCGCTCAGTGGTTCAACGACTTTGCCGCCGAGCATGGCAAGTTCGATCCCGTTCTCGTCGATCTCGCCGAGTTCGACCTGCCCGTCTTCGACGAGCCCGAGCATCCGCGCCTGAGACATTATCACCACGCCCATACGAGGGCGTGGAGCGAGAGCGTGACTGAAGCCGATGCCTTCGTGTTCGTGACGCCCGAGTACAATTACGGCCCACCGCCCTCGCTTCTGAACGCCCTGAACTACCTCGCGCTCGAATGGAACTACACGCCTGCCGGCTTCGTGAGCTATGGCGGTATCTCGGGCGGCATGCGCGCCGTGCAGGTGACGAAGCAGATTATCACCACGTTCAAAATGATGCCGATCCCGGAGGGCGTGCCGATGCCGATGGTGTTCCAGAACCTGGAGAACGGAAAGCTGAAGCCCGCCGATGTCTACAAGACCTCGGCGGCCGCGATGCTGGACGAGCTGCACAAATGGGCCGAGGCGCTCAAGAACGTGCGCGCGGCGCACAAGGCGTCGCTGCAACGGAAGGCCGAGGCTGCGTAAGCAGCAATCGGCACGCAACACCTCCATGGCTCAGCTCTCCCCCTGAGGGCAGTCTCGTCAAGAGCGGCGCGTGGTCTTCCTGCCGCTCAGGAGGTTTCCGAGATAGCCCCTGCACCCTCTCCCCTCCCTCGTCACCACCGGCCTTGTGCCGGTGATGACGAGGAGAAGAGCAAGGTTGCGCTTCCCTCGCCGATCTCAGGCGCGCCTGAAGCCTGTGAGAGAAGAGGGCTCTTCGCGTTTGAGAGACGGCCTCGTCAGATGCATTTAGATTGCGGGCCGCGCCCGCTTCGGGCCGTAGAAGATCACCCATGTCTTGAAATCCTCGGAGAAGGTTTCAAAGCGGTGCGGGACATAAGCCGGGACATAGAGAAGATCCCCGGCCTCGAAGGTGACGAGCTCGCCGCCACGTCGGAAAGTGCCGTGACCCGATGCGATGATGTAAAGCTCATCCCGCTCATGCGGAAGCTGCCTGTCGGTGCCGACCGGAGCGTAGAGCTCGATGCTGATCTCCCCGCCCTGCTCGAAAACGGTCCTGAACGGATTGTCCGCCGACAGATCCGCCGCTGCCCGTGCAAGGGTGACCTGAATGTCGCTTTCTTTTCCCACATGCTTTCTCCGCGATCGCATCCAAGGGGGAGATGACGATCAAAGTCGTCCGGCGAGCGCGTCCTCGAAGAGCTTGCGTGCACTCTCCTTGCTGATCGGCACCGGATTGCCGCCGGCGGTGGGATCGTTGGGAGCCATCTCGGACATCTCGTCGAAGCGCGCGCTGTCGACTTTGAGACCGGCAAGCGTGTGGGGCACGCCGAGATCCTTGCGCAGCTGCAGCACCCAATCGAGGAAAGCCTGAAACGAGGCTTCGAGGCCGATATAGGCGGCGAGCCGCTCGATCTTCGTCTCGATGGCCTGGCGGTTGTAGACCATCACATAGGGCATGAAGACCGCGTTGGTCAGTCCGTGATGGGTGTCGTAGAGCGCGCCGGTCGGATGGGAGAGCGCGTGGATCGCGCCTAAGCCCTTCTGGAATGCGGTGGCGCCCATGGCGGCGGCGGACATCATCTGCGCACGGGCCTCGATGTCCGTGCCGTTCTTGTACGCACGCGGCAGGTATTCCTTCACGAGGCGAATTCCCTCCACCGCGATGCCGTCGGCCATCGGGTGATAGCCCGGCGCGCAATAGGCTTCGATGCAATGGGCGAGCGCATCGAGGCCCGTGCCCGCGGTGATGTGCGGCGGCATTCCGACTGTCAGCTCCGGGTCGCAGATCACGATCTTCGGCATCATGAGCGGATGGAAGATCACCTTCTTGGTGTGGGTGGCCTCCTGCGTGATCACGCCGGCGCGTCCCACCTCCGAGCCTGTGCCCGCGGTCGTCGGCACGGCGATGATCGGCAGGATGCCTTTCGGGTCCGCGCGGGTCCACCAATCGCCGATATCCTCGAAATCCCACATGGGGTGCGTCTGGCCCGCCATGAAGGCGATGACCTTGCCCGCATCGAGCGCCGAGCCGCCGCCGAAGGCGACGACGCCGTCATGCTTGCCGCGGCGAAGGACTTCGAGGCCCTGGTACACGTTCGTTTCGATCGGGTTCGGCTTGATGTCCGAGAACACGGCGGCCTTCAGACCTGCGGTGACGAGCTGGTCGAGCGCGGCTTTCGTCATCGGCTGCGTTGCCAGGAACGGGTCCGTGACGATGAGCGGCGAGGATATGCCGGCTGCCTTGCAGGACTCGGCGAGCTCGGCGATGCGGCCAGCGCCGAAGCGGATGGCGGTGGGGTAGTTCCAGTTGGAGCGGGGAGAGGTGGTCATGATGCCTTCGATCAGATCTGGCGGAGGTGGTAGGATTTAGGACGGGTGAGCGACTCGTAGGCCAGGCGCGACAGGCTCGCGCCGCGGCCCGTATCCTTCACGCCGGTCCAGGCGAGAGCGGGATCGAGATAATCGCAGCGGTTCATGAACACGGTGCCCGTCTCCAGCCTCTCGCCGATGGCCTCGGCCGCGTCCACGTCGGAGGTCCAGATCGCGGCGGAGAGGCCGTAAGGCGAATCGTTCATGAGGCGGATCGCCTCCTCGTCGCCCTTCACCCTCATGATGCCGACGGTGGGACCGAAGCTCTCATCACGCATGACGCTCATGGTGTGATCGACGCTGGTCAGCACCTGCGGCGCGAGGTAGGCGGTGCCGCCCACATC
This sequence comes from Microvirga makkahensis, assembly GCF_009830105.1. Classification (GTDB taxonomy): domain Bacteria; phylum Pseudomonadota; class Alphaproteobacteria; order Rhizobiales; family Beijerinckiaceae; genus Microvirga; species Microvirga makkahensis. Next base: position 54,087 of record NZ_WURB01000021.1, on the reverse strand, counting down.
CGCCGGGAAGCTCTTGGGGTCGATATGCGCCTTCGCGCCCTTCGCCACCGCTTCCGCGTTCTGCTGGCGCACGAGGTCAGCGAAGCGCTTGTGCGCCATCGGTCCGAGGGTCGTCGCCTCCTCCAGCGGGTTGCCGAGCACGTATTTGTTCACGAGATCGACGGCCCCTTCCACGAACCGATCGTAATGCCTCTCGTGCACATAAATGCGTTCGATGCCGCAGCAGCACTGGCCCGAATTGAAGAATGCTCCGTCGACGAGATTCTCGACAGCGTGGTCGATATTGGCATCCTCGCGCACATAGGCCGGGTCCTTGCCGCCGAGTTCGAGACCGAGCGATGTGAACGTGCCCGCTGCGGCGCGCTCGATAGCGCGGCCGCCGGATACCGAGCCCGTGAAGTTGCAATGATCGACGAGACCGCCGCTCAGGATGCGGCCTGTCTGGTCGTGACTGAGATGCAGATTCTGGAACAGTCCCTTCGGCACCCCGGCGCGATCCATCGCCATCTGAAACCGCTCGCCCGCGAGAACCGTCTGCGAGGCATGCTTCAGAAGCACCGCGTTGCCCGCCATGAGAGCGGGCACGATGGTGTTGATCGCCGTCAGATACGGATAATTCCACGGCGCGATGACGAGGACGAGGCCCACGGGCTCGCGCTTGATCATGCGGCGAAAGCCCGGCTTCTCGTCATCGGCGGGAATGTTCTGCAGGCTCTTTTCCGCAATGCGGATCATGTAGCGGGCGCGCTCCTCCACGCCGCGGAACTCGCCGCCGTAGCGCACGGGACGTCCCATCATCTGGGCAATCTCCGGCACGACCTCCTGGTTCATGGCGAGCAGCTCATCAAGGAAGGCCGAAACCTTACCCGCGCGCTCGGAAAGGGGCACGTGGCGCCACGCCTTCTGCGCTTCACGGGCAGCCGCAATTGCCGCCCCGATGGCGGCATCGGACATGATGGGACGGCGGACCAGTTCGCGCCCGTCGACGGGCGAAATGCAGACGATGTCGGTATCAGCCATAAGGCCGGCTCCTTCAGCAAGGACCCCTCCGGGATGACGGAGGGATTGGGAATAGGAACGCAAAGTCGGAACGCTGCGTCTCATCCCGAGAGTGGATGGCTACTATCATGTCACGGCCGGCTCTGTGCCGGTGATGACGGTTTCGATGATTTCAAAACTTGGCCGATCGCCTTGCTGACCCTCTCCGCCGCAAGTCGGGTGTCCCGACCCGCTTCCGAACAGGCTCATCCCAGGCAGGCCGAAATGGGGCCAGGGAAGAGGCACCTTCCCCTGAGGACCCTACGAAAACTCCTAGATGATTTCGAAGTACCGAGCGAGCTGCCAATCAGTGATCGCCTTACGCGCCTCCCTCTCCTCCCATTCCCGCGTTGCCGCGTAATGGTCCACGAAGACGTCGCCGAAGAGCTGGCGCGCGGCTTGCGAGTTCCTCAGCCGCTCGGCCGCCTCGCCGAGCGAGCGCGGCAGGGCCCGCTCCTTCGGGTGCTCCACGGTATAGGCGTTTCCTTCGATCGGATCGCCCGGATCGATGCGGTTCTCGATGCCCCAGAGGCCAGAGCCGATGGCGGCGGCAAGCGCGATATAGGGATTGATGTCGGCGGCGGCGACCCGGTACTCCACGCGCTGCGATTTCTCGGAGCCGGGGATGACGCGAAGCGCTGTGGTGCGGTTCTCGATGCCCCAGGCGGAATCCGTCGGCGCCCAGAAACCCGGGATGAGGCGCGTGTAGCTGTTTACGGTGGACGCCACCATGGCGAGGATCTCGGGCATCAGCTGCTGCTGACCGCCCACATACCAGCGCATGATGTCCGACATGCCATGCTTGGCCTGTGCGTCGTAGAACGCGCCCTTGCCCGTCTCGCGGTGGCGCAGGGACGAGTGCAGGTGGCCCGACTGGCCGGGCCAGTCGGCGGACCATTTGGCCATGAAGGTGGCCATCCAGCCGCGGCGCTGCGCGAGAATCTTGGTGTAGGTCTTGAACAGGACCGCCTTGTCGGCCGCGCGCAGCGCGTCGTCCACGCGGATCGCGGCCTCCAGCACGCCGGGGCCGGTTTCCGTGTGCAGGCCCTCGATCTCGAAGTCCATCCTGTTCGCGAGGTCGAGGAGCTCGTGGTAGAAGTCCGCATGCACGCCCGAGCGCAGGACCGAGTAGCCGAAGAATCCCGGCGTGATGTTCTTCAGGTTCCGGTAGTCCTTCTCGCGCACGGAATGGGGCGTCTCCTCGAAGAGGAAGAACTCGAATTCCGCGGCGGCGGATGCGGCAAAGCCCATGTCCTCCGCCTTCTGCAGCACGCGCCGCAGCACGCCGCGCGGGCAGGCAGGCTCGGCATAGCCTTCGAACTGCGCCAGAAAGAATGGCAGATCGTTCTCGAAAGGGATGAGGCGCATGGTTTCGGGCAGAACCCGCGCGGTCGCGTCCGGGTAGGCCGTGTGCCAGCCGGTCAGGGTCGTGTTGTCGTAGAGCTGATCGTTGGAGTCCCAGCCCAGAACGACGTCGCAGAAGCCGAATCCCTTCTCGAGCGCGGATTCGAACTTGTCGCGGGCCATGTACTTGCCGCGCATGATGCCATCGATATCGGTCAGCCCGATCTTCACGAACGGCAGGTCGCGGCTGCGCACATATTCCACGGCGTCGGCAGCGTTCTTGATGATGGGAGCGGTCATGCTCGAAAAACCCCAACGAGAAGGATGAAGGGAGCGCACATCATGCGCGCTCCCTGATGACAATCAATAGGACTTGTACTCGGCCTCGCCCTTGGTGAGCGCGAATTCCTCCTCCGGGGAGAGGATGAGCTTGTGACGTCCATGGATCAGGAAGTAGGCCATCATCACGGCGTAATAGATCGCAACGCCGATGACCGCTGCCCGGAACGCCGCATCCGTGAACTGGAAGACCAGCGTCACGGCTGCGATGATCATGCAGGTCACGGCCCCTGCGACGCCGAACGGGCTGTTGTAGGGCCGTTGCAGGTGCGGGAACTTCGTCTTCAGGACGACGTAGGACATACCCTGCATGAAATAGGCCAGCATTGCGCCCGCCACGGCCATGTTGAGCAGCGTGCCGCCGATCAGGGCACCGCCCGCATCCGCTCCCAGCGAGAACCAGATGATCATCATCACCAGAAGACCGGCCACCGCGCCCGTGATCAGGGCCACGTAGGGGGTCTTGCGCTCGCCATGGGTCACCGACAGCGCGCTCGGGAAGTAACCTGCCCGCGAGAGCGAGTAGATCTGCCGGCCGAAGGCGAAGATGATGGTGTGGAAGGATGCGATGAGCCCGATCACCGCGATGGCCGCGAGGATCTTCGCGATATCCGTCCCGAACAGGGTGCGGAATCCATCGAGAAGCGGCTCGCCCGACTTGCCCAGACCCGCTGCGCCCGGCGCGATGCTCGTGTTCAGGAAGAGCACGAGGAAGGCGGAAGCGATCAGCGTCAGGATGCCAGCGATGATGCCCTTTGGCATGTCACGTTGCGGATCGTGCGACTCCTCCGCCGCCAGCGGCAACTGCTCTATGGCGAGGAATAGCCAGACCGCAAAGGGGAGCGATGCCAGAATGCCGATAACGCCATTAGGCAGGAACGGTCCGCCTCCGGTCTGAAGTTCGGCGCCGTCCGCGCCGATGTTCAACGCCCAGCGGGAGAAGTCGAACTGGCCTGAGAGCAGCACCGAGACATAGAAGAAGCCGAGCACCGCCAAGGCCGCCAGCGTCACGCCGACGGTGACCTTGAACGACAGCTCTACGCCGACGACGTTGAGGCCCACGAAAAGAGCGTAGCACAGGATCCAGTAGACGGGCTGGAACGCCGGTGCCGTCTCGAAGATCGCCGACAGGTACGAGCTGATGAAGAACACGATCACTGCAGGGGTGAGCACGAACTCTATGTTCTCGGCGATTCCCGTGATGTATCCCGCCCACGGTCCCATGGAGGTGCGGGCGAAGGAATAGGCGCCGCCCGTATGCGGCAGGGCCGGCGACATCTCGGCGATCGAGAAGGTCAGGCCCAGATACATAATGGCGATGATGATTGTGGCGAAGAACATCGAGCCGAAGCCATTGGCCAAGCCCAGGTTCCAGCCCGAGTAATGGCCCGAGATCACGGCGCCGACGCCGAGCGCCCAGAGCGACCAGACCCGCGCATGACGCTTGAGGCGCCGTGCTTCGAAGTAACTCTCGTCCACGGTTGTGTAGGTAACGCCGGCAGCGTTCTGCGCTCCGGCCGGTGGGGCATGAACCCCAGGGCTTCCTTGTCCGACTGACATCGACTCTTCCTCCACGAATAGTCTGCCTCTCGAACCACGGCGCCTCATGCGCCATGGCAGTTCATCACAGCGTCCGCGCCCCCTCCCTCAAAAGCGGCGCGAGACGGCGAGCCCACGACGCCTGTCCGTCTTCCGTGCGGATCAGATCATTGCGGATTTCGATCATCAGCGGCGCGAGTCCGCGCCTCTCGGCATGGCGCTCGAGGGTGTGGAACACCCGGTCCGCTGGCGAATAAGGTTGGTTCATGCCCACGACGAGCGTCGGATCCCGGCGCAAACCGGCCTCCACTTTGCGCGCGAAGCGTTCGTCGCGATCGTAGATGAGGCTGACATGCCAAGGGCGCGGCACATCGCGGTAAACCGGCGTGAACGAATGAATGGTGACCACGCAGCCCGTCTGCCCTGTTTTCGCGCGAGGCTCGATGAAGCGGTCGACGGTCCCGTGAAACACCTCGTAGACCTCCCGAACCCGATAGGCGCGCTCGGCCGCGTCGAGGCTCTGGTTTCCTGGAATGGTTGTGCGCTCGCTCAGGGTCCAGATGGAATCGGGGGCGGAGGGATCGCGATTGAGATCGAGCACCAGCCGCGAGACACCCGCATGGATCAGCGGCGCATCGAGAAGTTCGGACAGTCCCTTGGCGACTCCGAGCGCGCCGGGATCCCAGGCGATGTGGCTGTCGAGCTGTTCAGGGCTGAGGCCGAGGGTGCCGTAACGGCCCGGAAGGTAGCTGGAGGCGTGTTCGCAGATGAGGAGGATGGGCGAACGCCCCTTGGAGTTCTCCATGAGGGCGACCGGCTCTGCCGCCTGAGCGGCAGAATTCTGGGCGGCCGTCTCCTGAACGGCGACCATGCGACTCGCATATATCATGCGGCTCTCCCTTGCCTGCCGCAGCAGGCCGGCGTCCCCATTCCGACGTTTGGTACGTTTCTTACAGGTTTGTCTTGGCTGAAATTTTTGGTACAGCTTTTCAAGCTCGTCAAGGAGCGAGTCGTAACAATCCATCATGAAAAGCGACAGCGCCGTTCCCCCCATCGACCCGCCGAGCCTTGCCGAGCGCATTCGCCTCGAGATGGACTCCTTCACCCCGACCGAGAAGCGGGCGGCCCACATGCTGCTCAGCCACTATCCCTTCGCCGGGCTCGACACAGTGGCGGAATTCGCCTCCCGGGCGGGTATTTCCGCACCGTCGGTCCTGCGCTTCGTGACCCGGCTCGGCTTCGGCGGCTTTCCGGAGTTCCAGAGGCACCTTCGCGAGGAACTGGAGGCGCAGCTCCTCTCGCCGCTGGCCAAGTCGAGCCCCTCGGACAGGAGCCACGGCGCTCCGGCACTGGCATCCTTCGCCGAATCCGTGATCGGCAATCTGCGGGCGACCGTGGAGAACATCGCCCCCGCCGAGTTCGAAGCGGTGGTGGAGCTCCTGAGCGATCAACGCCGCCCCGTTCACTTCACCGGCGGCCGCTTCACGGGAGCCCTGGCGCGCTACGCGGAAAGCCATCTTCGCATCGTACGCAGCCACGTGGATTACATCGAAGGCCAGCCTGCGCTCTGGCGCGACCGCATGATCGAGATCGGCAGGAAGGACGTGATCGTCGCCTTCGACATCCGCCGCTACCAGGAGGATGTGACCGCCCTGTGCGAGACGGCGGCCCGGCAGGGCGCAACGGTCGTCCTCCTGACGGATCCCTGGCTCTCGCCGATCGCGCGCGTGGCCCGCCATGTCCTGCCGGCGCATATCGTGGCCCCCTCGAACTGGGATTCGTCCGCCGGTTTGCTGCTGATCACCGAAGCTCTCGTGGCCGCCGTGACGAAGCGCCTGTGGGAAACCGCGAAGCCGCGAATGGAAGCCGTCGAGCGGCTCCGCAACGAGAAGCCGTAAGGCTCAGCCGATCTCTACCCCGGAGGCTCCTATGCCACGAGACCTTCGGGCGAACGCTCCGCTCACGGGCATTCCGGCTCCCAGCCGCATCCTGACCACGATGGATCAGAAGCGCTTCTGCAGCCAACCGATCAGGAACGGCAGAACCAACCCGATGCCGAGAAAGCGGACGAGGTGGTGAGTCCCGACATAAAGCGGATCGAGACCCAGAACGAGCGCGAGCACCGTCATGGCCTCCAAGCCGCCGGGCGCAAAGGCGACGAGGCTATTGGCGAAGCTCACGCCTGCGATCCAGGCCGCGAGAGCGGAAAAGACCACGGCAGTGGCCATGCCGACCGAGAACGAGCCCGCGGCCGCGACAATCGCGCGCCTCAACGTAGAGCGCTGAACGTTGCGGAAGCGCTCCGCAATGAAGAGGCCGATCAGCACGAGGCCGCCGGTCGCGATCACCGGCGGAATCACACCGGTGACGAGTTCGGTGCCGTGACTGACGGCGCTGACGATGGTCGATCCCAGGAGAACAGGGGCGGCCACCTTGAGGCTTTTGAAGACAAGGCCCAGTCCAAGCCCGCCGAGCAGGACGGTCGCCAAACCTGCGGGACTTGCGATGGGCATGCCCTGGCCGATCAGGGCATTCGTGTTGCCCCCGCCCCCGATCATCACCACGGCGCTCGGCAGAAGCGCGATCAGCACGAAAAGGCGGAAATTCTGCACGATCGCGACTGAAGGAACATCCGCCTTGCGATCCGCGGCAACGGCGAGCACCGTCGAGAGCGCGCCGGGCACGGAGGCCAGCACGGCATCGGCCGTGCGCCAGCCTGAAACACGCGTCAGCCACAGCGTGGATGTCAACGAGATCGCCCCTACGCCGACAACCAGCAGCACGAGGCTGCCCGGATAGCGCCCCATGGCGTCGATGGCGGCCGGAGTGACCCCGGCTCCCATGGCCGCCCCCGAGATGAGCATCGCCGCATCGGCGAGCGCCCGCGGCATGGGCAGGGAATATCCCGACAGGCCCCACAGGGTCGCCGCGATGGCGGCGCCCGAGAGCCATGCGGCCGGAACGCCGAGCCAGTAGAATGCAAGCCCGCCGAGACCGGCAATCAGGATCTGAACGATGTGAGCGATAATGAGAGGCATATCGGGAACGGACGGAAGCCTTGAAGGCCCGTCTGCTCAATGAAGCCCCCCGGCGTTCAGGTCAATCGTCAGATTCGCGGACGGGGTATGCGTTGCGGGACGCCGTCTCTCAACCGACGAGCCTCGGCAGGGCAGTGCCGATGCGCTCCACCGCCTCCTCCAGATCCTCCGCCTTGCGAAGATAGCAGAGACGCAGATATCCCTCGCCCGCCTCGCCGAAAGCGTTTCCTGGCGCAAGGCCGACATTCGCTTCATCGATCAGACGGAAGGCGATGTCCTTGGAGCTGGTCGCTCCCTTGATCTTCAGGAAGGCGTAGAATGCGCCGCTCGGCGGCGGCAGATCGACGAGGCCCGTCTCCGCGAGCCGCCCGACGAGGTCCCGGCCCCGCTTGGCGCGTGTGATCTGCTCCTCGAGGAAGCTCTCGCCCTGTTCGATGGCGGCGACGCCGGCGCGCTGGATGAAGGTGGGCGTGCCGGAGGTCTGGTACTGAACGAGGTTCTCGATCACCTGCCCCAGCGCGGGCGGCGCTTCGAGCCAGCCGAGCCGCCAGCCGGTCATGGCCCAGTTCTTCGAGAAGGTCTGGACGAACAGAATGCGATCCTCCGGCGCCATCACATCGCGGAAGGACGGCGCGCGTCCGTCGATCGTCAGCGCCGGGTCGTGGATGAAACGGCCGTAGATCTCATCCGCCACGATCCACAGCCCGTGGCGGCGCGCCATGTCGAGCACGGCGCGCAGATCGTCGTGGCTCGCCGTCCATCCGGTGGGGTTCGAGGGAGAGTTCAGAACGACGACGCGGGTGCGCGGCGTGATGGCCTGCTCCAGCCGCTCGAAATCGAGGTGCCAGCCTTTGGCGTCGATCGTCATGGGCACAGGAACCGGGCGTGCTCCCGCAACCGTGATGGCGCCTGCGAAATTCGGCCAGGCGGGGGTCGGGATCAGCACCTCGTCACCGGTGCCGCACACCATGCGGAAGGCGATCTGCATGGCCGGCATGCCGCCGGACGTCACGAAGAAGCGCTCCGGGTCGAATGCCTTGCGGTAGACCGTCTCGTGATACCCTGCGATGGCCTGGCGCAGTTCCGGGATGCCGCGCTGGTACGTGTAGAAGGTTTCGCCGTCCTTCAAGGAGCGGGCCGCCGCATCGCAGATGAAGGACGGGGTCGCCAGATCGCCCTCGCCGACCCAGAGCGGGATGATGCCGGGGCGCCCTCGCCCGTACGAGAACACATCCACGATGCCGCTGGTGGGAGCCTGCTGCGCTTCCGGCCGCAGGTTGAAGGTCGAGGGAATCGAAACGGATGCATTCATCGAAGGCCATTCCTTGCCAGACAGGTTAACAGGGATGGCCTGTCCACCAGCCGAAGGCAAGCCTTCAAGGGGCATCCATGACAAGAAGCGAAGAATGCCATCGAAACCTGTGATGGATCACAGGGTGCGGCCGGTTTTCATCAGATCCCGGATTTCCGTGAGCAGCTTCACGTCGGCCGGGATTTCCGGCGGCTTCTCGGCCGTGCCGGTCTTTGCGTCCTCCGTGCGGCGCAGGCGGTTCATTCCCTTCACGAGCAGGAACAGGATCCACGCGATGATGAGGAAGTTGATCGCGACCGTGACGAAGTTGCCCCAGGCGAGCACGGCCCCCTGGTTCTTGGCTTCGCTCAAGGCCGTCGCGGTGACGGCGCCGGAGAGAGGCGTGAAGTAGTTGGAGAAATCGAGGCCCCCCGTGACGGCCCCGATGATCGGCATGAAGATATCGCCGACGAGGGAATCGACGATCTTACTGAACGCGGCACCGATGATGATCCCGATGGCCAGATCGACCACATTGCCGCGCAAGGCGAATTGCTTGAACTCGTTCCACATGGCCGGCCCCTCCAGAGCTTGACTGCTGAGCTCAAGATAGGTGTCCGTCGACCATGAGTCGTCAAGGTTCCCTAGCGGCGACGAGATCCTGCAGGTCCAGGCGGCGGGTGACCATCTGCAGCTCGCCCGCCGGCGTGCGCGGCCACTGATCCTCGGGGCGGTCCACGTAAAGTTCGAGGCCGTTCCCGTCCGGATCACTCAGATAGAGGGCCTCGCTCACGCCATGGTCGCTCGCGCCCTCGAGGGGGACTCCCGCCTCGATCAGTCGATGGAGAGCGTCCGCCAGGGCTGCCCGCGTGGGGTAGAGGATCGCGACGTGGTAGAGCCCTGTGGACCCGGGTGGCGGCGGCGAGCCTCCTTTGCTCTCCCAGGTGTTCAGGCCGATATGATGGTGATAGCCGCCCGCCGAGACGAAGGCGGCCTGGCTGCCGTAGCGCTGCATGAGCGTGAAGCCGAGCACGCCGCAGTAGAATGCAAGGGCCCGCTCGAGATCCGCGACCTTCAGGTGGACATGGCCGATCCGGACGCCGGGATGAATGGGACGGGGCGTCCCATCCCCGGTCGTCTCACGGGAGATGGATTCAGTCATAGCTGTTTGCCTCAAAGCCTACGAAGGGACAACGCGGGGGCGGCCTTCGCCGATCCGGGCCTGAGCGCATAGGCGCCCTCTCCCAACAGGGCCTGGGCCACGAGCGCCAGAATCCAGAAGGCCAGGAATTCCCAACCGCCATTCGGGTTGGAGAAGAAGAAGCCCGCCGGGCCGTGGACGGTGACGATGGCGCCGATCAGGATCGGGATCAGGGCGAGCGCGGCCCATCGGACATGGAAGCCGAGGATCAGGGCAAGGCCGCCGGCGACCTCGGCTGCGATCACAAGATAGGCCATGAAGCCGGGCAGACCGAGGCTGCCGAAGAACTGAGCCGTTCCAGCCGGGGTGAAGACGATTATCTTCAGACCGGCATGAGCCAGGAAGAGAATACCGAGAGAGACGCGCAGGATCAGCGCGGCATAGGGGGCGGTACGGGTATCAATCATGAGGATCTCCTGAATTGCGATGACCCTTTATGACCTCATCCTGGAGGAATGATAATCTTCACCCTGGAATATCAAATCACACCCTTTGAGTGAGATGCCCCCCGATTGCAGCCCTCTCTCGTCATGCCCGGCCCGACCGGAAAGGCGCAACGTTCCAGGGGGACGCTCCAAGGGGACGCTCAAGGGTCTGTATCACGCAGTCGGGATCACGGGCCCGGTGACGGTGGTCGGTGGAGGAGAGGCTCCGAACCTCTTCCCTCTGGGGGATAGAAATCAGCGCTCCGCTCTTGATCCGGGTCCCGGTCGCCTGCGCTGTCCTGCCAGTGGCGCTACGCTCTTTCAGGGGGTAAAGCTGGTTTCGGCTTTCTTGTAAGGGTTCAGGGCACATGGTCGCCACCTGGGCAGTTGTCTTATCGGCGCTTGTCTATCTCTGCTTCCTGTTCACCGTCGCCTATTGGGGCGACAATGCGGGCAGGCGTTTCGTTCAGGGACCATGGCGTTCCACCATTTCCGCACTGGCCCTGGCGGTTTACTGCACCTCCTGGACCTTCTTCGGTTCGGTCGGTCTCGCCAGCCGCTCGGGTCTCGATTTCCTGGCGATCTATATCGGCCCGATCCTCGTAATCACCTTGGGCCACGCTCTCGTCGGGCGGGTGATCCAGATCGCCAAGACGCAGAACATCTCCTCGATCGCCGACTTCGTCGCGGCCCGCTACGGCAAGAGCGAACGCGTCGCCGCCATCGTCAGCCTGATCGCGCTCGTAGGATCCATTCCCTACATCGCCCTTCAGCTGAAGGCGGTTTCCGCCTCCCTCGACGTGTTCATCACGAAAGCCGACGGCATGCCGCCGCCGAATCTGCCCTTCATCGGGGATCTCGCGCTCGTCGTCGCCCTCGTCCTCGCGGGCTTCGCCGTCGCTTTCGGCACGCGCCACCCGGATGCCACCGAGCATCAGGACGGGCTCATCATGGCGATCTCGGTCGAGTCCATCGTGAAGCTCGTGGCGTTTCTGGTCGTCGGCGGCTATGTGACCTTTGTGATGTTCGATGGCTACGCCGACATCACGGAGCGCCTGATCTCCCTCGGCACGACCGACAGCCTGATCGAGCGGACCTCGGGCTTCGGCAGCTACATCACGCTCGTTCTTCTCTCGAGCTGCGCCGCCCTGCTGCTGCCGCGCCAGTTCCATGTAACCGTGGTGGAAAACCACTCCATCCGGGACCTGAAGCGCGCGGCCTGGATGTTCCCGCTCTATCTCATCCTCATCAATCTGTTCGTCATTCCGATTGCGCTTGCCGGCATTGCGACGTTTCCGAGCGGCGGGATTGACCGGGACATGACCGTGCTGGCGCTGCCGCTCGCCGACCAGGCCGGCACGATCGCCGTTCTTACCTTCCTTGGAGGGTTCTCCGCGGCGACCGCCATGGTGATCGTCGATTCCGTTGCGGTCGCCGTGATGATCTCCAATCACCTCGTCATGCCCATCGTTCTACGCCGACGGGCTTTCGCCGGCGTCGATCCGGGCAACTTCGTCATTGCGGTGCGACGCATCTCGATCGTGCTCGTGATCCTGCTCGGCTACGCCTATTACCGCGCATCCGGCGAGGCGGCGCTCGCGGCCATCGGCCTTCTCTCCTTCGCTGCCGTCGCACAGGTGGCCCCTGCCTTTCTCGGGGGCCTCATCTGGTCGCGCGGCACGGCGCTCGGCGCGAGCGTGGGACTCGTCGTGGGCTTCTTCGCTTGGCTCTACACGCTCCTGCTGCCGAGCCTCGTCTGGGACGGAGTGTTCTGGTCGGACGTGGTGGTGTCTGGACCGTTCGGTATCGAGGCCTTGAAACCGACCGCCCTTTTCGGCGTGGATCTGCCCCAGCTCACCCATGGCGTCGTCTGGAGCCTGACGCTCAATATCCTCTGTTATGTCGGCTTCTCACTCTGGCGCCCGGTGACGGCAATGGAGCAGATTCAGGCGAACGTCTTCGTCGGCGAACCCCATGCGTCCGCCACTCCGAGCTTCCGTCTCTTCCGTGCCAGCGTGACCGTTGAGGAACTGCGCGCGACCGTCTCGCGCTATCTTGGCGAGGAGCGCACCGCGCGTTCCTTCGAAGGGTTCAGCCACAGCCGGGGGCAAGCCCTCGAGCCCCGGGCCGAGGCCGACATCCATCTCCTGCGCTATGCCGAGCACCTGCTGGCGTCGGCCATCGGCACGGCATCCTCGCGCCTCGCGCTCTCGCTGCTCCTGCGCCGCCGCACCGTTTCGACCGAAGCCGCGCTCAAGCTGCTCGACGATGCGTCCGCCGCGATCCAGCACAGCCGCGACCTTCTTCAGCACGCGCTCAACTATGCCAAGCAGGGCATCACGGTGATCGACCGCGATCTGCGGCTGCTGGCTTGGAACCAGGCCTTCATCGACCTTTATGACATGCCGCCCAACTTCGTTCAGGTCGGAATCGGCATGGAGCGCATCGTCCGGTACAACGCCGCACGCGGCTCCTATGGACCCGGGAAGATCGACGAGCAGGTGGCCGCGCGTCTGCACTCGTTCCAGCACGATGTGGAACCGGTGCGCCTGAAACTCTACCCGTCGGGCAAGGTCATCGAGATCCGCTCCAACCCTCTGCCCGATGGCGGTCACGTCACCACCTATACGGACGTCACCGATGCGGTTCTGGCGGAAGAGGAAAGCCGTCGTGCCAACGAGACGCTCGAGCAGCGCGTGCGCGAGCGCACGGAGGAGCTGACACGCCTCAACGAGGCGCTGCGCAGCGCGAAGGCGGAGGCCGACGAGGCGAATATTTCTAAGACGCGCTTCCTCGCCGCGGCCTCGCACGACATCCTGCAGCCGCTCAACGCGGCGCGCCTCTATGCGACCTCCCTCGTGGAGCGCGACCGCGATGCCGGCGACGCCTCGCTTGCCGAGAACATCGACGCCTCGCTCGACGCGGTGGAGGAAATCCTCACGGCGATCCTCGACATCTCGCGCCTCGACACGGGCGCCATGAAGCCGCAATGGTCGAGCTTCCGCATGGACGAGCTGCTCCGTCAGCTCCAGCGCGAGTTCGATCCGGTCGCGAAGGAGAAGGGCCTGAACCTCACCTTCGTGCCCACGTCGCTCACGGTCCGTTCCGACCGGCGCCTGCTGCGCCGCCTGCTACAGAACCTCATCTCCAACGCCATCAAGTATACGCCGTCAGGACGGGTCCTCGTCGGCGCACGACGGCGCGGCTCCCATCTCGTCCTGGAGGTGTGGGATACGGGCCTCGGCATTCCTCCCTCCAAGCAGCGGATCGTCTTCCGCGAGTTCCAGCGTCTCGACCAGGGTGCGAAGGCGGCACGGGGCCTGGGCCTGGGTCTTTCCATCGTGGAGCGCCTCGGGCGCGTGCTCAAGCACCCGATCAGCCTCAAGTCGGAGGTCGGCCGCGGCTCGGTATTCCGCGTGGAGGTGCCGATCGTCGCGGCGCTGCCCGAGACCGTTGCCGCCCCTGAGCCTCCGAAGACCATGACAACCGTTCTCTCGGGGCTGCGCGTGCTCGTGATCGACAACGAGCCGGCGATTCTGGAGGGCATGCGATTGCTGCTCTCAGGCTGGAGCTGCGAGGTATGGACGGCCTCAGACCTCGAAACGGCCCACCAGGCTCTTCGAAGCAACAAGGCTCCGCCCGAGGTGATCATTGCCGACTACCATCTGGACGACACGGACGGTCTCGAACTCATCAAGGCGCTGCGGTGGAAGACGCAGGTCAACACGCCTGCCGTTCTCGTGACGGCCGACCGAACGCCCGTAGTCCGCGATGCCGCCGCCGCCATGCACGTTCATGTGCTCAACAAGCCGCTGAAGCCCGCGGCGCTGCGCGCATTGCTCACGCAATGGCGCGCCACGCGCGTGGCGGCGGAGTGAAGATCGGTAGGCCGTCCCCCTCCCTGTCATCACCGGCCCTGTGCCGGTGACCCCGATTGCGTCAAGTGCTGCGCTCATTCATTCGGAACGGCCATGACGAGCATCCATCAGGCTCCAAAGCAGGACCGGCGGCGGTGCTCTTCGAACGCCAACGGCACGATCCCGGTCAGACTAAGGGCGTATATGGCGCGCGGCCGCTGGCCAGGGCGTCGTCGAGCAGTTCAAGGCGGTCCTGCCCCCAGAACACCTCGCCGTCAAGAACGTAAGCCGGTGAGCCGAACACGTCCCCGGCCACGGCATTCTCGAGATTGAGCGCGTAGATCGCCTCGGTCGTGGTGCCGGTGGCGATGTCCATGAGGGCGGAGGAATCGAGGCCGGCCTGCTCGGCCAGTTCCGAGAGCACCAGCGGATCGGCGAGGTTGCGCTCCTCCTCCCAGACGGCGGCGAAAGCGCGGCGCAGGAAGGGATCCGGGCTCTTGCCCGCCGTCGTGATCGCGATCACATAGCGGTCGGCGAGGTTCACGTCGAAGGGCCAGTGCTTCGGATTGATGTTGAAGGACAGGCCGCGCTTTTCGCGCCAGCGCTGAAGCTCCACGAGCCGGTAGCGCTGCCGCGCCGGATGGCGCTGCGCTAACGGCAGGCCGCCTGTCTCGGAAAAGACGCGGCCCAGGAACACGGGCTTGAAGTTCACCTCGGCCCCATGCCGCTGCACGATATCCATGAAGGACGCATGGCCGATATAGGCCCAGGGGCTCACGAGCGAGAAGTAGTAATCGACGACACGAGGCATAGGTCTCAGGCTTCCCGTTTGTATTGGTAGATGGTGGCCTCACCTTGGACCATCATGCCGCTCTCTTCAACGCCTCTTCCGCATGGAGGAAGGCCTGCACTTCAGGGGTCGCCTCCGGCGGCTCCGCCGCAAGGCCGTTCTCGTCCAACAGGCGGCCCATGGGCACATAGCTCTTCGCGGCCCGGTCGTAGAGGCCTGCTTTGACCAGGGCGATGGCGTTGACGATCGGGCTCCCGTCCCTCGTGCGCGAAGCCAGCCTGTGCTTCATCACCACATGCGTTTCGGACCAGGTGAGAATGCGGGTTTCCAGATGGAAGGGTTGAAACGGCCGCATCTCACGCCGGAAGCGGATCTGCCCTGCGTTCACCACCGGCACTCAGCCGTGCTTGAGAATGGGCCGCCACAGCCCGGACCGGATCATGATGTCGGTGCGTCCCAGATCCATGAGAGTCCAGTAGCGCCCGTTGTTCATATGCAGCGATGCATCGAGATCGTGCGGCCATACGCGAAAGTTCAAGCGGGAGACGTCCCTCACCGGATCGATCTTCGGCCTGAAGAACGATCCGACCATGAGATGGAGAACACGCAGCCAGAGGTACATGAGCCGGTTCTTTCGCCGGAAGCGACCAAGGTCATGACCGGGCTCGTGCCGGCCATCCCAGGTAGGAAAGGCAACGGACCTCCCCGAACGAAATCACCGGCACGAGGCCGGTGATGACGTCGTGAAGAATGTTCAAGCGGCTCTCTTCGCCTCGGCGCGGCCATAGAAGGTCTCCCCTGAGGCCGCCATGTCGAGGAGCAGCTTCGGCGGCGCAAAGCGATCGCCGTGCTTGGCCTGCAGCTTACGGCACAGCTCCACGAACGATTTGGCGCCCATGAAGTCGATGTAGGACAAAGTGCCGCCCGTATAGGGCGCGAAGCCGAAGCCGAGAATGGAACCCACATCCGCCTCGCGCGGATCGGTGATCACGCCTTCCTCGACCGTGCGAGCCGCCTCGAGAGCCTGTGTGACCAGGAGACGTTCTTTCAGCTCCTGCATGTCCACGAATTCGGGTTCCACGCGCTTCGTCTGCAGATCCTTGAGGCCAGGCCAGAGGCGTTTCTGGCCCGCTTCCGGGTAATCGTAGAAACCTTTCCGGTTCTTGCGGCCGAGGCGCCCCTCCTTCTCTACGAGACGGGTGAGCAGTTCCTCCTGCTGGGGAACGATCGCCGCTTCTCCGAGCTGCGCCTTCGTGGCTTTGAGGATCTTGAGCCCGAGATCGACGCCCACTTCGTCATTCAGCGAGAGCGGTCCCACCGGCATGCCGGCCTGCTTGCCCGCCTGCTCGATCATGGGCGCGGGCAGGCCTTCCGCGAACATGAGATGGCCTTCGAGGATGTAGGCCAGCACGCAGCGATTCGCGAAGAAGCCGCGGGAATCATTGACGACGATGGGCGTCTTCTTGATGAGGCGCACATAGTCGAGCGCGGTTGCGAGCGCCCTGTCTCCGGTCTCCTTGCCGAGGATGATCTCGACCAGCATCATCTTCTCGACCGGCGAGAAGAAATGGATGCCGATGAACTGGTCAGCGCTCCTCGAGCTCCGGGCCAGGCCCGTGATCGGCAAGGTCGAGGTGTTGGAAGCGAGAATGCAGTCCGGGCGGATCGCGGCTTCGATCTTTTGGATCACCTCGGCCTTCACGGTCGGGTCCTCGAACACGGCCTCGATCACGAGATCGCAATCGGCCAGATCCTTGTAGTCTGCGCTCGCCGTGATCCGCGCGAGCAGCGCGTCGCGATCCGCCGTCTTGGCACGGCCCTTCATGATCTGGTCGGACATGAGCTTGTGGGAATGGGCCTTGCCCTTCTCGGCTGCCTCCATGTCGCGGTCGATCAGCACGACCTCGAGACCGGCATTGGCGGTGACGTAGGCCACGCTCGCGCCCATGAAGCCCGCGCCGACCACGCCGACCTTCCTGATTGTGATCGACGGAAC
This sequence comes from Microvirga makkahensis, assembly GCF_009830105.1. Classification (GTDB taxonomy): domain Bacteria; phylum Pseudomonadota; class Alphaproteobacteria; order Rhizobiales; family Beijerinckiaceae; genus Microvirga; species Microvirga makkahensis. Next base: position 37,229 of record NZ_WURB01000021.1, on the reverse strand, counting down.
GTCCTTCGGACGGCGCGCGCCCTTGTTGAGATCCTGCATGGAAATGAAGAGCGTGCGGATCATGGCTGCCGCTTCCTTCGAGCGCAGGATCTTGGCGAACCAGCGCGACTCTACCCTGAGCGCAAGATCCATCGGGAGCTGGAGTCCCTGATAAACCGCCTCCAGGATCGCGCGGATCGCCGGGTAGTTATCCTGCGTCTCACGGCGGTAGATGGCATTGGCCGGGGGCCAGATCTGCATGCCGGCCGCGGAATAGACCTTGTTCGAGGGCAGCTTGAAGCCCTTCTGATCCCACGGCGCGACAGCCGAACCGCCTTGTTTGATCCAATCCTTCGCCGTCTGCACGATCTCGTCGCGCGGAGCGACCGAGTGGACGAGGCCCATGTTGCGCGCCATGAGCGGACGGATCTGCTCGCCCTTGAAGAGCATCTGCAGCGCATCGCCCGTCTGCATCAGCCGCGCGACGCGCTGCGTGCCGCCCCCGCCCGGAAAGAGGCCGACCTTCACCTCGGGCAGACCGACGCGTGTGGAATCCACATCCGACAGGACGCGGAAGTGGCACGCGAGCGCCAGCTCGAAAGCGCCGCCCAGACACACGCCGTGAACGGCGGCCGCGAAAGGCTTTCCGCTGGTTTCGAGACGGCGATAGAGCAGCGAGAGCTTGCGCGACTCCTCGAACAGGAAGGTGGTCGCGGCCTCCTCACCCTTCTCCTTGGCCAAGCGCATGTATTCCGCATTGGATGCCTGGAGCATGGTGAGATCCGCGCCGCCGGAGAATGATTCCTTGCCCGACGTGATGACGCAGCCCTTGATGGCCTCGTCGGACGCGACCGTCTCGATGATCCGGGACAGCTCGTCCATCACCTGACCGGTGATCACGTTCATGGAGCGCCCGGGCATGTCCCAGGTCGCGAGCGCAATGCCGTCCGCATCGACTTCGAAGCGGAAATTGGTGTAGTTCGTCATGGACTGTCTCCCCTATCCGCCACTCTTAGACGCGCTCGATGATCGCTGCCGTACCCATGCCAGCGGCCACGCAGAGGGTGACGAGCGCCGTCTGCTTGTTCGTGCGCTCCAGTTCGTCGAGAACCGTGCCGAGGATCATTGCGCCGGTGGCTCCGAGAGGGTGGCCCATGGCGATGGCGCCGCCGTTCACGTTGACCTTTGCCGGATCGAGCTCGAGCGCCTGGATATAGCGCAGCACCACCGCCGAGAACGCCTCGTTGATCTCGAAGAGATCGATGTCGGCCTTCGTCATGCCAGCCTTCCTGAGCGCCAGCTCCGACACGTCGACGGGGCCGGTGAGCATGAGAGCGAGATCCGAGCCGATGGACGCGAAACCCTTGATGCGCGCGCGGGGCCTGGCCCCGATCTTCGCGCCGCCCTCCTTCGAGCCGACGAGCACGGCGGCGGCTCCATCCACGATGCCGGAGGAATTCCCCGCATGATGCACATGATCGATGAACTCCACATCCGGATGCGCGGCGACCGCCACCGCATCGAAGCCGCCCATCTCGCCCATCTGCACGAAGGCGGCCTTGAGCTGACCCAGCGATTGCATATCGGTGCTTGGGCGCATGTGCTCGTCCTTGGCCAGGATGGTCAGGCCGTTCACGTCCTTGACCGGCACCACGGACTTGGCGAAGCGGCCCTCGTCCCAGGCCCTCGCTGCGCGCTTCTGCGACTCGACCGCGTAGGCGTCGACGTCGTCGCGCGTGAAACCGTATTTGGTGGCAATGAGGTCCGCCGAGATTCCCTGCGGCAGGAAGTAGTTGGGAATCGCGATGCCAGGATCGACCGGCCATGCGCCACCCGAGGCGCCCATGCCGACGCGACTCATGGATTCGACGCCCCCGCCGATGACGACGTCCTTCATGCCGGACATCACCTGCGCGGCAGCGAAATTCACCGCGTCGAGGCCGGAGGCGCAGAAGCGGTTGATCTGCACGCCCGGCACTTCCTTGCCGAACCCGGCCTTCAATGCCGCCGCGCGCGCGATGTCGCCGCCCGCCTCGCCGACGGGATCGACGCAGCCAAGCACCACGTCCTCCACCAGTAGCGGGTCGAGATCGTTGCGGCTGCGGATCGCGTCGAGGGCCGTGACGGCGAGATCGACGGACGGCACCTCGTAAAGGGAGCCGTCCGGCTTGCCACGCCCGCGCGGCGTGCGAACAGCGTCATAGATAAATGCATCGGCCATGAGGGCCTCCCAGATGTGTTTGGCGTCATCCCGGGCCGGCGAAGCGCGCCCCGGGATCGTTTTTCAAGAACAGGCACTTGACTCAATCCGCTCCCCGGCTCTTCGCGATGCTCCGGCCGGGACGAAGCTGGCCGATCAAAAGGCTTCCACCGGCATGGCCATCGTGACGTCCGCGCCGGATGTAATGCGAGCCAACCGCACGCCGGTTTCCGGCATCATGCGCTCCATGAAGAAGCGGCCCGTCATCAGTTTCGCATCCATCTTCGCGGCGATCCCGTTTCCTTCAGCCTTCCTGGCATCGGCCGCCTTGGCCATCTTGGCCCACATATAGCCCATGGCGACCGTGCCGAAGAGGTGCATGTAGTCCGTAGCGCCGGCGCCGGCGTTGTCAGGTCGCGCCATGGCATTCTGCATGAACCACATGGTGGCCTGCTGCAGGTGCCCCAACCCCTGCTGCAGGGGAGCGACAAAGCCTCTCAGGTTCTCGTCGTTTGCATTGTCTTGGCAGAATGCCCCCACCTCATTGAAGAAGCTCATGATAGCGCGCCCGCCGTCCTTGCCAAGCTTGCGCCCGACGAGATCCATCGCCTGGATGCCGTTCGCGCCCTCGTAGATCATGGTGATGCGGGCATCGCGCACGAACTGCGACATGCCCCATTCCTCGATATAGCCGTGGCCGCCGAACACCTGCTGCGCCTTCACGGCGTTCTCGAACCCGAGATCGGTGAGCACGCCCTTCACCACGGGCGTCATGAGCCCCATGTAGTCCTCGGCGATCTGCCGCTGCGCCTCATCCGAGGAGCGATGCGCGATGTCGCTGTTAAGCCCGGTCCAGACGATGAGCGCGCGCGCCGCCTCGTTGAAGGATTTGACGGACAGAAGCGTGCGCCGCACGTCCGGATGGACGATGATCGGATCTGCTGGCCTGTCCGGGAATTTCGGTCCGGTGAGCGAGCGCCCCTGCAGACGGTCCTTCGCATAGGCCACCGCGTTCTGGTAGGCGACCTCGGATTGCGAGAGCCCCTGCACGCCGACCGCGAGACGCGCCTCGTTCATCATCACGAACATGGCGTTGAGGCCCCGGTTCTCCTGCCCCACGAGCCAGCCTTTCGCGCCGTCGTAATTCATGACGCAGGTGGCATTGCCGTGAATGCCCATCTTGTGCTCCAGGGAGCCGCAGGCGACGCCGTTCCTCTCGCCCAGGGATCCGTCCGCGTTGACGAGGAACTTGGGCACCACGAAGAGCGAGATGCCCTTGGTGCCCCCGGGTGCGCCTTCGATCCGGGCCAAAACGAGGTGCACGATGTTGTCCGCCATGTCGTGCTCGCCGGCGGAGATGAAGATCTTGGTGCCGGAGATGGCATAGGAGCCGTCGCCGTTCGGAACGGCCTTGGTCTTGAGCAGGCCCAGATCGGTGCCGCAATGGGGCTCGGTAAGGTTCATGGTGCCGGTCCAGGTGCCCTCCACCATCTTCGGCAGATAGGTGTGCTTCTGCTCTTCGGTGCCATGTACCAGGAGCGCGGCGATCGCACCTTGGGTCAGGCCTGGATACATGCCGAGCGCCAGGTTCGCCGAGGAGACGAACTCCTGCATGATGGTGTTGAGAACCGAAGGAAGCCCCTGCCCGCCGAATTCCTCCGGCACCGACAGGCCCATCCAGCCCCCAGCCGTATAGGCCTCGTAGGCCTCCTTGAAGCCCTTCGGCGTGGTCACCGAGCCGTCAGGGTTGCGGGTGCAGCCATCGAGATCGCCCGTGCGGTTCAAGGGAGCGAAGACCTCCTCGCAGAGCTTGGCGCCCTCCTTGAGGATCGCCTCGACCACGTCCGGGGTAGCATCGGCGAAACCCGGCAGATTGTTGTGACGCTCGATCAGGAAGACGTCGTTCAAGAGGAACATGACGTCTTCGACGGGGGCCTTGTAAACCGGCATTCGCTCTTCCTCCAGAATCGGCAGCCCGCCACAGCCCTTCGGGCGAACGAGCCGGCCCAGTAGATAGTTCATATATAAACTATCTATGCCTTTTGGGAAGAGGTAGGGCGCAAAATCTACCGGAACACAGACGAACGTTCAGAGCTCGAACGGGCCCCTCCGCAAGGATCCGGCCTTCATTCTCGACGTCGCCCCTGGTGGCGACCGCCCGGACAGCAGAGCGCCCGGAAGGCGTCAGTGAGGATGGCCTTCGACCGCCCAGGCGCGTTGCACGAGATCTGATTTGAAAAGGAAGACATGAGACGATTGCGGATCTCAGGCTGCGACCGCAAGGCTGGAGCGACGAGTCTTGAGTTCCTCGAGTGCCTCCTCGATCTCGGCCTTCTGCTGCTCGAGATGGCGGATCTGATCCTCGATCTGATCCAGAGAGAGCTTGAGGTTCATGGCCGGGCCGTCAGCCGAGCGCTCCTCAGCCAACATGGCGCGGATCTCGGTCAGGGTGAAGCCGAGCTGCTTGCCCTTCAGGATCACGGACAGGCGCTCACGATCGCGGGCATCGTAGATCCGGGCGGTTCCGTCACGGCGAGGAGAAAGAAGGCCACGGTCCTCGTAGAAGCGCAGGGTGCGCAACGTAACGCCGAACTCACGGGCCAGATCCCCGATCGTGTAGAATTTTGCGCCCTCACCCCTGTCGTCGGAGAGGTTGGAAACAGCACTCGTTTGGTTCATGGAACGCCCCGTCGTTATCATTGCTGTGAATCAGCATATCTCTTGGTAACGTTATGATAATACGCAAGCCGCGTCGATTGCAAGTGCTCCCGAGCACGCTGCGTCTATGGCAACGCGAGCGGATTTTCCTTGCGTCCTACCCAAGCGTAAGCTGTCCGGTCGGGGAGGATCGCCCGGGCTAAGATCCCGGCGCTTAACGGGTTTTTTACTACGTTCGCCGAAAGCTACGCCCACGATCGGGTGACCTGGCGGCCAAGTGATTCGCCCCAATCCCAGGTTTCACGACCGCCACGACAGGCATAAGCAGGGGGGCTTATGGCCGTCCGAGAGTTCATAGTTCCCCCGCGAGCGCGGCCATGAGTCAACACGTCCCTTCCAATCGCGACGAGCCGGACCTCGAGGCCCGGGAGCTGGCCCAAGCCGCCGTCCGCCGGGCGGGACTGAGCGCCGAGGAATGGACGGCAGCCGTTCTTTCGGCGAAGGAGGCGAGACGCCTGTCTCCGGCCCGGGAGCGAAACCCCACAGGCCCCGAGCCGATAGGCACCACGTCGCGCCATCCCGGACCAGTTCGGCCCGAGCTGGAACGGACCTTCGAGGCGCTCATGAAGGCTGTTTCGGCCGAGAGCGAGCGCCAGACCCGCGATCACGCCTCGCGCACGGCGATCGCTCTCGAGTCCATGGCGAGCTGGATCGAGCAGACCGAGGAGCGTCTGAACGAGACGGCCCGCGCCTCGGCGGACCACCAGGACCGTATCGCCACCGCACTCTCGCAGGCCCTTTCCGGCTTGAGGAGCCGCCTCGACTCCGTCGAGCGGCAGGCGACGGCCGAGCGGCACATGCAATCCGACAAGACATGCACGGCTGCCATCGGCGCAATCCGCGGCGAGATCGAACGGCTTCGCGAGAGCATGGATCATCTCGCCACGCGGGAGCAAGTCGTCATCCTCGACCGTGCTCTCAGGGGCATTGCCGAGGGAATGGAGCACGGCGCGCCCGACAAGGACCTCCTGATCCTGGCGCAGGCGACGGCCGCCGTGTATCGCGAGGTCCAGACCCTTTCCGAGAACATCGACCATGGACTGCATGGGCGCATCGAAAGCGAGATCGAACACCTGAAAGGCAAGATCGACCGGATTGCAGAGACCGGCATCGACCGCAGCGTGATCGAGTTTCTCGGCAGTCAGATCGTGGACATGCGCCACGACCTCTCCCAGCGCGCGGAGCCTCGCCAGATCGAGCGGCTGTCGGAGGAGGTGAACACACTCGGCCGTCAGCTCGCCGATCTGCGCCTTCATCAAGTAGGGCGCAACGACTTTTCCGCCCTCAAGGCCTCCCTGGAGAACGTCTGCGCAGCCCTGAACCGGACCATTGCCGTTCAGGAAGCGAGCGATGTCCCCTCGCAGCTCGACAGCATGAGCCGCGATCTCGCGGAGCTCGCAAGCCGCTCCGCGCCCGCACCCTTGAATCTCGATCCGATCACGGATCAGCTGGCGCTTCTGACCGAACGCATGGAAGGATTTTCCGAAAGCCGCTTTCAGCCCAGCGAGGCGCTCAACGACATGATCGAGCGCCTCTCCTCCCAGATTCAGGCCGTAGCCGATAAGGAGGCTCGCTCGCAGGATTCGCTGATGAAGCGGTTCGACCGGATCGAGGAGGAACTTCAACAGGTCGGCCAGCAAGTGGACAATGCGTCGATGGAGCAGATGCTGCGCAGCATCGACGAGAAACTCGATCGGGTTCCGCTCAAGCCCTTGAGCCTCGACCTGCTCGAGGAGCAGATCGCCTCCATTGCGGAAAGGCTGGCGCAGAAATCGGACGAGCCCCTGCAGAAGATCCTCGATGAGACTACGGGCCATCTCCGCAATCTCCACAACGACGCGGCCGGTATTGCCGAACGCGCCGCAAAGGCCGCACTGCAAAGTTTCCAGGGGAACTTCCCCGATGCCGCCGGTCTCGACGCTCTGAAACAGGGCTTCGTCGAACTGAAGGCTTTGCAGATCCGTGCCGACAGGAAAACGCAGGAGACGCTGCGTGCCGTAAACGGTGCCCTGGAGACGCTCGCTTCCCGGCTCACGGAACAGGGGGTGCCCGCACATCGGCCCGGCTCGATCTCCCACGCTCTTCGCGACAGGCCCCCTGAGCAGATGGCACCTGCCGATCGCCTGGAAGCAGCCGTGCGCCGTCTCCACGCGGTCACCCTGTCCCAGACCGAGGAGGTTGCCGCGACGCGTCACGGCCCGAATGCAGAACCGGGATCGCCCGGGCCCGTGATGGATACCGCCGACGAGGCGGATCTCGGCCAAGTGCGCGCCAGCTTCATCGCGGCCGCCCGTCGCGCAGCGCAGGCGGATCAGATCGCATCCTCACCCAACGCCGTGGTGGAAGAGCAAGAGCTTGCCGGCATGTTCGAGGCGTATGATGAGGACGAAGTCTCGCCCGCCTCTTCGGTCCCGCTCATGGAGCGCATCCGCCGCACGCTCGACGCGCATCGCCGCTCGCTTCTGTTCGGCCTCGGACTTGCGATCCTGGCGACGGGGGCGGCGCACGTCCTGTCGAGCGGCCTTGTCCCCTCTCCGCTCCCGCTGATCGGATCGGGCGGGGCTCCGCAACAAAGCTTCGTTGTGGAGGCACACCCTCTCGCGGAAGCCACCGAAACGGGAAGCATCACCGCCCCCGCAGACGGAGCGCGCCTCTTCCAGCCGTCGAGCCTGGCCACAAGGGCTGACCCCGCCGCTTCCAGGCCCGCTGCGGCCGCAGCACCCAAGTTTCTCGTCGATCCCGCGACCGTTGGCAGAATTCCGGCCCTTGTTCCGGCCGCGCTGCGGGAGGCAGCGTCGGCGGGCGATGCGGCGGCGATCTACGAAATCGCATCCCGAGCTTCCGAAGGGCGCGGCATTCCGCAGGACATGGCCTTGGCCGCCCATCTGTTTGAGCGCGCGGCCCAGGCCGGCCTTCCTCCGGCGCAGGAAAGGCTCGCCATGCTGCTGGAAAAGGGGATCGGCACCGGACGCGATACGAAACAGGCGGTCGCCTGGTACGAGCGAGCGGCGCAGAGCGGCAATATCCGCGCCATGCACAACCTCGCCACCCTCCTCGCATCGGGCCTGAACGGCAAGCCGGACTATGCGTCCGCTTTCCGGTGGTACAGCGAGGCCGCCGAGGCCGGTCTCAAGGACAGCCAGTTCAATGCGGGCGTTCTCCTCGCCCGGGGCATCGGAACCAGGCAGGACCTCGTCAAAGCCTACCAATGGCTTGCCCTCGCCGCCACCCAGGGAGACGACGATGCCGCCAAGAAGCGCGAAGAACTCGCCGGGCGTCTGAGCGCCGCCGAGCTGAAGGCGGCTCAGGCCTCCATCAAGCAATGGCGTCCCCGACCCGCCGATCCCGTCGCCAACGAGGCCCCCACCCCTGCGAGCGGGCACACGACGGCCTTGGACATAACCCGAGACGCGGGAGTTGATGGTTGAACCCAAAGCGGTCAGCTTACGTTCATCGCTTGTCCTTTAAATCGCTCCGCGCATCAATGTAACCAAGCCGTGGCTGCACCGGCCAAGGGGATCCGGATTGCAAATCTATCTGCCGATCGCTGAAATGCCCGTAAGTGTTCTTCTCATCCTCGGGATGGGCGCTGCGGTCGGGTTCATCTCCGGCCTTTTCGGCATCGGCGGCGGGTTTCTGATGACCCCGCTCCTGATTTTCCTCGGCATCCCTCCGGCCGTGGCCGTGGCCACGCAATCGGCCCAGATCGTCGCTTCCTCGACCACGAGCGTGCTAGGCGCGCTTCGGCGTAAATCGCTCGATCACAAGCTTGGCGCGATCCTCGTCGTCGGAGGCTTCATCGGATCGGTACTCGGCGTCTGGTTCTTCGCCGCGGCGAGACGGGCGGGACAACTCGATCTCGTCATCGTCGTGTCTTACGTGACGCTCTTTACCGTCGTCGGAAGCCTGATGCTCAAGGAGAGCATCCGGGAATTCTGGACGAAGCGGCGCGGCGGCACGGTCCGCCCGCGCCGACAGGCCGGCGAGCATGCCTCCTATCTGGGCTGGCCACTGCGGATGCGCTTCTATCGCTCCAAGCTCTATGTGAGCGTGATCCCGATTCTGCTGCTCTCGCTTTTCATCGGCTTCGCAGGCGCCCTTCTCGGAATCGGCGGTGGGTTCATCGTGGTGCCGGCACTCCTCTATATCTTTCGGGTCCCCACCAACGTCGTCATCGGGACCTCGCAATTCCAGATCGTCTGCACGACCGTCGTCGCCCTCATCCTTCATGCGGTGATGAACCAGGCCGTGGACATGGTGCTCGCGATCCTGCTGATCATCGGCGGTGTGTTCGGAGCCCAGTTCGGTGCCCGCATGGGCCGGAACCTGAGAGCGGAGCTGTTCCGCTTTCTCCTGGCCATCCTGCTGCTGGCCGTAGGCCTTCGCTTTGCGCTCGAACTCGTGGTCCAGCCCGAAGAGCCGTTCTCGCTTACCACGCAGGAGGTACGCCAGTGAAACGGCTCGCCATCGTCCTGCTTGCATTCGCCTGCGCGACCTCGGCCGCCGCGGAGACCTTGATCACGTCCCTGTCAAACCACCGCGTTCTCATCAACTCGAACTACACGGGCACATCCATTGCCGTGTTCGGCGCCATCGAGCGGGATGCGCAAACCATCGCCCGCGCTACGGCATACGACGTGGTCGTCACGGTTCGCGGGCCCCGGCAGTTGCTCACCGTGCGCGAGAAGGAGCAGATCGGGCCGATCTGGATCAACCGGGAGCAGCAGAAGTTTCCGGCAGCGCCGGCTTACTTGAGCGTCCTGACGTCGAAGCCAATCGAGGAGATCACCAGCGTTCAGCTGCGCCAGCGCCAGAAGATCGGTCTGAGAGCCATCATCAACGCACCGGATTTCACCAATGAGCGCGGCGGGGGCGCCGACAGGGAGTTCCGCGAGGCGCTCTATCGTCTCAAGGCGCAGGAGGGACTGTACCTGGAGGACGAACGCGGAGTGACATTCCTGACTCCTGATATCTTCAGGGCCAGCATCCCGCTTCCCGCGACGGCCCCGCCGGGCGAATACGACGTGCAGGTCGTCCTCTTTGCCGACACGGTGGTCCTGGCGAGCACAATGACCCATTTCGAACTGGTCAAGACCGGTTTCGAGGAGCAGATCGGTTCCATCGCCCGGGACTTGTCGCTTCTCTACGGGCTTGCCACCGCCTTGCTCGCGATCGCCTTCGGCTGGCTCGCCAACGTGATCTTCAGGCGGGACTGATGCCTCAGTCCCGGCACAGCATCGATTTCGCAATGGCGAAGATGCGTTCGGTGCCAATGAGATGGGCGGTGAAACCGCTCGGGAAGAGCGGCTTGAAGGCGGCGTCGCACGCATTGAGCCCGCCCGCATAGGCTCCGAGCGCCGGCATGATGCAGCGCTTGCCGTCGGTCAGGAAGCAGCGGCGGCGCGTCGCGCGCCCGCGCATCACCACCTTGCCGACGGGGTGCAGATGTCCCGCGACCTCTGCCTGTTCTCCCGCCGCCGGTTCGTGGCGCAGGATGAGGGATCCCAGCCTCATCTGCTCCACGACCTGCCCGCCGATGCTCTCGGGCAGGATACGGTCGTGATTGCCCGTCACCCAGACCCAGTCGCGCCCGGACTGAACCCCGCTCAGGGTCGAGCGCTCCTCGTCGCCGAGCCGATCAGGCCCGCCGACATCGTGAAAGCTGTCGCCGAGGGCGACGACGGCGCGCGGATTGAAGCGCGCCACCACATCGACCAAGGCGTCAAGGGTCTCGCGCGTGTCATAGGGCGGCAGCATCATGCCCCGGCGCGCGAAGGAGGAGCCCTTCTCGAAATGCAGGTCAGCCACGAGCAGAGCGTCATGCGCCGGCAGATACAGGCCTCCGGAGAGGTCGAGGAGGGCCAACTGCCCCGCCAACTCGATTTCGTGGGTTGTCTGTTTGTTCTTTCGCAAAGCCGTCACGCCAAAGCCTCGTCGAGAAGCGCCGCTTCCGCCTCGGCCAGGATCTCGTCCGCATTGTCGCTATAGACGCGCTCACGGCCGATCTCCAGCATGACGGACACGCTCAAAGGAGAAACCCGGTCGAGCGGTTTGTGGATGATTCGCCCCCGGATGCGCTGAAGCATCATGCCGAGGCGCTTCACGTCCAGGAGTCCCGTTGCCGCATCCGCCCGTGCGGCGCGCAGCAGCACATGATCGGGCTCGTGCTTGCGCAGAACGTCGTAGACGAGATCCGTGGAGATCGTGACCTGCCGACCGGTCTTCTGCTCCCCCGGGAAGCGGCGCTCGATGAGGCCCGCAATGACCGCGCATTGGCGGAAGGTGCGCTTCATGAGGGAGGATTCCGCCAGCCAGTCCTCCAGGTCGTCACCCAGCATGTCCTCAGCGAACAACTCGTCCATGAAGCCGGGCTCCCGCGCAGCCCGTGCGGCGATGTCGCTCGAGGCATAGACGGCGATGCCGTAATCGTTCGCGACGAAGCCGAGAGGCTTCAGCCGCGCGCGCTCCAGACGCCGGGTGAGCAGCATGCCGAGGGTCTGATGTGCGAGCCGTCCCTCGAACGGGAAGCAGGTCATGTAGAAGCGGTTGCCTCGGGGAAAGGTCTCGACCAGAAGATCGCGCGGTCCGGGCACGATGGAGCGGCGGCGCTGCTGCAAGAGCCATTCGGTCATCTGCGGCGGGAGCCGATCCCACTCGAAGGGGTCGGCCAGGATCTCACGCACACGCGCGGCAAGAAAGGTGGAGAGCGGAAACTTGCCCCCTTCATAGGACGGGATCATCGGGTCCGTTCCCGAAGCAGCGCGCGTGACCAGAACCTCGTCCTCGGCAATCCCCTCGAAGCGCAGCACCTCGCCCGCGAAAAGAAAGGTGTCGCCGGGTGTCAGAGTCTCGGCGAAATATTCCTCGATCTCCCCGAGGATGCGCCCGCGCGGCAGCACCGTCCCGGGCCGCGCGCGCGACGTCTTGCCGAGACGGACCTTGATCATGGTCGATTCCACGATGGTGCCGACGTTCAGCCGGTATTGCTGCGCGACCCTGCCGTCACGCACGCGCCAGAGGCCGTCGTTGCCCTTCACGATCTTGGCGAAGCGCTCATAGGCGCGAAGGGCATATCCGCCGGTCGCCACGAAGGCCACGCAGGCCTCGAAATCCTCCCATGTCAGAGCCGCATAGGGCGCGGCCGAGCGCACTTCCTCGTAAAGGTCCTCGAGCCTGAACGGATCGGCGCAAGCCATGCCGAGAATGTGCTGACAGAGAACGTCGAGCGCACCTGTCCGGGCGTCGGGCGTGTCCTGCGCGGCCTCGTGCACGGCATCCAGCGCGGCACGGCATTCCAGGATCTCGAAACGATTGGCCGGCACGAGGTAGGCCTGCGAGGGCTCGTCCATGCGATGGTTCGAGCGGCCGATGCGCTGCATGATGCGGGACGCGCCCTTCGGCGCGCCCACATTGACCACGAGATCCACGTCGCCCCAGTCGATGCCGAGATCGAGGGTCGCCGTACACACGACCGCCTTGAGCCGTCCCGCCGCCATCGCCTCTTCGACGCGGCGGCGCTGCGCCACATCGAGCGAGCCGTGGTGGAGCGCGATCGCGAGACCGTCGTCGTTGAGTTTCCAGAGCTCCTGAAAGGTATACTCCGCCTGCAGGCGCGTGTTGACGAAGACCAGCGTCGTCTTGTGCTGTTTGATCAACCCGTAGATCGCCGGCATCGAGAGGGAGGCCGTGTGACCCGCCAGAGGCAGATGCTCGTCGAGTTCCAGCATGCGGATGTCGGGCTGCGCACCGCCCTTTACCACCACGAGGTCGGCGAAGGCCTTCTCGTGCTCGCTCTGCGGCACCAGATAGCGTCGCAGATCGTCCGGTTCCCGCACCGTAGCCGACAGGCCCACGGTCGTGGCTTGGGGAGCGAGGCTCAAGAGGCGCGCAAGCCCGAGGGACAACAGATCTCCGCGCTTCGAAGTCACGAGAGAATGCAGTTCGTCGAGCACGACACGGCGCAGGTCCTTGAAAAACTTCCCGGCCTCGCGATGGGCGAGAAGCAGAGCGAGCTGCTCCGGGGTCGTCAGCAGAATGTCCGGCGGCCGCTCGATCTGGCGCGCGCGCTTGTGGGACGGCGTATCGCCGGTCCGGGTCTCGATCCGGATCGGGAGGCCCATCTCCTGCACCGGCGCTTCGAGATTGCGGGCGATATCAGTCGCCAGCGCCTTCAGGGGTGAAATGTAGAGGGTGTGAAGACCCCGCTCGCCCTTGGCCGTGCCCCGGCCTGCCCCCCGCTCCGAAAGCTCGGCCAGGCTGGGCAGAAAGCCCGCCAGCGTCTTGCCCGCTCCTGTCGGCGCCACGAGCAGCACGGAGCGGCCGGCTTTTGCCTTGGCGAGAAGCTGCAGCTGGTGCTCCCGGGGCTCCCAGCCTCGGCTCCTGAACCAGTCCCGGAAGATCTCGGGGAGAAGGGATGGGGACGCTTTGGACATGCCCTGACAAGATAGGCGCCAGTGGAGATTTTCGCTACGGCAGGCCCATTTCCCATGTGAACCCTTTCGTGAGCCGCTTGCCAAGCTTTCCAGGATGATCTCAGCTCGGGTCAACCGGGAACCTCAAAAAGGGAATGCCATGATCAGCTCAACCCAGTTCAGAAACGCCATCGCCGTCGTGACCGGCGGCACGCAGGGCGTCGGGGAAACGATCGCTCGAACGCTCGCCGCGCGGGGTGTCGCGGGTCTCGTCATCTGCGGGCGCAATGCCGAACGGGGAGAGGCCGTCGCAAGGGAGATCGCGGCTCAGGGCTGCCGCACGGAATTCGTGAAGGCGGATCTCGCCAGCGTCGACGAGGCCCGTGCCGTGACGGCGCGGGCGGACAGCGTCTTCGGACGGATGGACGTGCTGGTGAACGCGGCGGGCATGACCGACCGCGGCACGATCTTCGACACGTCGCCCGAACTCTTTGATCGCATGTTCGCCGTGAACGTGCGAGCGCCCTTCTTCCTCATGCAGGAGGCCGCCAAGATCATGCGCCGCGAGAAAATCGAAGGCGCGATGGTCAACATCCTCTCCATGTCGGCCCATGGCGGCCAGCCTTTCATCTCCGCCTATTGCGGCTCGAAGGGGGCACTCGCGACGCTTACCAAGAACGCCGCCTTCAGCCTCATGCCCTGGCGCATCCGCGTGAACGGCCTCAATATTGGCTGGATGAATACGCCGGGAGAGGATCGTGTCATGCGCACCTATCACGGCGCGCAGGACGGCTGGCTCGACAAGGCCGCGCAGGAACAGCCCTTCGGCCGCCTGCTCGATCCGGCGGAAGTGGCGCGGGCCGTCGCGTTCCTCGCCAGCGCCGAATCCGGCATGATGACGGGCTCGATCATCGACTTCGACCAATCGGTCCTGGGCTGCTGGGAAGCCGCCCCCCACCCGTCTATGCCGGCGGCATAGACGATCAGCGCTGCATCACCGCCAGGAATCCGGGTACTGGAACGCCGCGATCCTCCCGGGTCGAAACCCCCTCCAGGATCACCGTCGTGAACGCATTCGCGTCGGCGAGCTCGCGCAGATAGCGCTCGCCATGCGCATAGCGCGCATCCGCGCCGAGAACGAATCCTTCGCCTTCATGCGCCTGCACCGTGAAGGCGAAGAGACCCTCGCGCCTCAATACGCGATGGGTCTCGCGGAAGACATCGTCGAGCGCCGCCATATAGACGAACACGTCAGCCGCCACGACGAGGTCGGCCTCGGCATCCGCACACCGCTTGAGGAACGAGACGAGATCCGTTTCGTGGAGGCTTTCGTAAAGCTTCGTCCTTTCCGCTTTCTCGAGCATGCGCGGCGAGAGATCGACCCCCACGAGCGACGCGCACAATCCATCGAGTGCCTGACCCATCAGCCCCGTGCCGCAGCCGAGATCCAATGTCGGCCCGAACCGGTAATCCCTGACCCGCCTGGAGCAGGCGCGACGCAGCCCATCGGCGATGAGCTCCGGTCCGCAATAGGCCAGGCTCTTCGTGAGATGCCGCTCGAATTTAGGGGCGTATTCATCGAACAACGCCCGCACGTAACCGCCTGACATCGCCTCGTCCGCCGGGAGCGCGCCCAGGCGGGCGAGGTCGAGGCGCACGCCAAGAACGTCCTCCGGCTCGAGATCGAGAGCCCGGCACAGGGCCTCCACCGCCTCACCCTTCGATCCAAGCTCGGCCAGTGCTCGCCCCAGGAGGGCATGAGCCGGGGCGAAGCGCGGCGCAAGCTCCAGCACCTGCCGGGCCAGATCCGCGGCAGCCTCGAAATCGCGCTCATCGAAAGCGGCGCTGGCATATTCGTAGCGGCGGTCGGCCAAGACATCGCCGGAGGAGCGGAAAGAAGGAGGCAACAGCATTGCCTTGCCATGGGGGAGAGACGAGGGACTGTCAATGCCGATGCTTGGGCCCTTCCCTCGCCAGCTTCCCTACGGCCCGACCTGGAGGATCACTTTGCCCCTGCCATGGCCCGAATCCAGCCGTTCATGGGCCTTCGCCACCTCCTCGAGGGGAAGGACGGAGTCCACGACGACTCTGGCATGCCCACGCTCGAACAGCGGCGTCATCTCGCGCAGCCGCGCGCCCTCGCGCGTCAGGAAGGTGCCGAAGAGAGTCTGGTTCTTCGTATAGAGGGCGTCGAGCTCCCCATTGGGCGGAAGAATGGTGGCGATCCGCCCGAAGGGCCGTGTCACCAGGGTGCTCATGGGGACGTTGCCGCCAGACGTGTCGAACGACGCGTCGACGCCCCGACCGCCGGTCTCCGTCACGATCCGGTCGGCCGCATCGGGGTCGCGGTGATCGATGGCAACGTCCGCTCCCAACTCCTGCAGAGCGGAATGGTTGGCTCTGCTGGCAGTCGCGATCACATGCGCCCCCGCAGCCTTGGCGAACTGGATGGCGAAGGAGCCGACTCCGCCGGCGCCGCCGTGAATGAGGATCGTCTCGCCCGGCCTGATGTTCAGACGGCGTATGACCGCCTCCCAGGCCGTACCGCCGGCCAACGGGATCCCGGCGGCCTCGACATGGCTCAGATTCGCCGGCTTGCGGGCGACGATGCCGGCGAAGGCGACGGTATATTCCGCATAACTGCCGTGCGGATTGCCAAAGATCTCCGGCGTGTAGAACACCTCGTCGCCTATGTTGAACTCGGTCACGCCGGGACCGAGCGCCTCGACGACACCGGAAACGTCATAGCCGAGAACGGCCGGGAAAGGGATCTGCGCCCAGGACCCGGCCTGCCGGACCTTGGCATCGACCGGATTGGTTCCGGAGGCGACAACCCGCACCAGCACCTGGCCGGGGCCTGGTTCGGGGCGCGCCCGATCCTGGAGCTCGAGGACATCGGGGCCGCCGAACCGTGTGATCACCATCGCGCGCATGCCTCGCTCCTCTTTGCAGCGCCTGCCATGTGGGTTTCCGACAGGCGTCGATCAAGGCACGCTCGGCTGCGAAGCGCGGGAGGACCTCTGACCGGCATTCAACCTGACAACAGTGGATCGAACACTATATTCTCATCCATGGCTCTGCGCTCCACCGATATCCTCACCCAGACCCCGCAAGGGCTCTACTGCCCCCTCGGCGACTTTCACATCGATCCGGTCCGGCCCGTGAAACGGGCGCTCATCACCCATGGCCATTCCGACCATGCCCGCTCCGGGCACAGTGCCGTGCTGGCGACCGGCGAAACCCTGCGCATCATGGGGGTGCGCTACGGCGAGGATTTTGCCGGAAGCTCGCAGGAAGCCCCGCTCGGCGAGAGCATGCGGCTCGGCGACGCGACCGTGCGCTTCACCCCGGCCGGACACGTGCTCGGCTCCGCGCAGATCGCCATCGAAGCGGGCGGCACCCGTGTGGTGGTGTCGGGCGACTACAAGCGCGCCGAGGACCCCACCTGCCTCCCCTACGAGCTCGTGCCCTGTGACGTCTTCATCACGGAGGCCACCTTCGGCCTTCCCGTCTTCCGCCATCCCGACACGAGGGCCGAGGTGCGCAAGCTCCTCGACTCCGTCGCGCTCTTTCCCGAGCGCACCCACATCGTCGGCGCCTATGCGCTGGGCAAGGCGCAGCGTGTCATGGCGCTGCTGCGGGAGGAAGGCTACGACCAACCGATCCATCTGCACGGGGCCATGGAGCGCCTGACGGAACTCTACAAGTCGGAAGGCATCTCTCTCGGGGAGACGCCGAAGGTCGTGGCTTCCGAGCGGTCGAAACTCGCGGGCGCCATCGTCATCTGTCCGCCCTCCTCCATCCAGGACCTCTGGTCCCGCCGCTTTCCCGATCCCGTGACCTGTTTCGCTTCGGGCTGGATGCGCGTGCGGGCGCGGGCGCGCCAGAAGGGCGTGGAGCTGCCGCTCGTGATCTCCGATCATGCCGATTGGGACGATCTGTGCCGGACGATCCGGGAGACCGGCGCAGGTGAAGTCTGGGTCACGCACGGCCAGGAGGACGCCCTCGTCCATTGGTGCGCCACCCACGGCATCAGGGCGCGCCCGCTCCACATGCTCGGCTATGGCGACGAAGGCGAAGCGGAAGAAGCCCCACGTTCGGGAGGTGAGGCATGAACCGCTTCGCCGCCCTCCTCGACCGGTTGGCCTATGAGCCGCGCCGCAACGCGAAGCTGCGGCTGATCATGGATTACTTCCGCCATGCGCCCGATCCCGAGCGCGGCTATGCGCTCGCCGCCATGACCAATGCGCTGATGTTCAAGGAAGCGAAGCCCGGCCTGATCCGCGGCCTCGTGGAAGAGCGCACGGATCCCGAACTCTTCCGCATGTCCTATCACTATGTGGGCGATCTCGCCGAAACGGTGGCCCTCATCTGGCCGGCGCCCGGGCACGAGAGCGTGGCGCCCGTCGCCTCCGGCATACCCGCTATCGGCCACAACAACCCGCCACCTCATGTGCCCTCCCTCACCGAAGTCGTCGAGACGCTCGCCACCGCGGGCAAGAGCGATCTGCCTGCGAAAGTCGCGGGCTGGCTCGATGCCCTCGACGAAACGGGGCGCTGGGCGCTGTTGAAACTCATCACGCGGGAGCTTCGCGTGGGGGTTTCGGCCCGGCTGGCGAAAACCGCCGTGGCGCAGCTCGGCGGCATCGAACCGGACGAGATCGAGCTGATCTGGCACGGCCTGGAGGCGCCCTATGAAAGCCTCTTCGCCTGGGTCGAAGGCCGCGGTCCCAAGCCGGAATCCGGCAATCCCGCGCCGTTCCGTCCCCCGATGCTGTCCCATCCTTTGGAGGAGGAGGATTTCGAAAAACTCGACGCCGGCGATTTCCTTGCCGAATGGAAATGGGACGGCATTCGCCTGCAGGCGGTTTCAGGGCATGACAGCCACGGACGCCCGGTGCGGCGCATCTATTCGCGCACGGGCGAGGATGTCTCGCGCGCCTTTCCCGATCTGCTGGAAGCCTTGGACTTCGAGGGCGCCATCGACGGCGAGCTGCTGATCGTGCGCGAGGGCCTGGTGCAGAGCTTCAACGTGCTGCAGCAGCGCCTCAACCGTAAGGCCGTGACGCCGAGGCTCGTCGCCGATTTTCCGGTGCACCTGCGCGTCTACGACATTCTCACGGAAGGCGACGAGGATCTGCGCGATCTGCCGTTTACCGAGCGGCGCAAGCGTCTGGAGGCGCTCGTCGCCCGCATCGGCGATCCCCGCATCGAACTGTCCCCCATGGTGCCGTTCGAAACCTGGGAGGATCTGGCCGCCGCCCGCGCGGATCCGGCCTCCGTCGGCGCGGGCCCCGACGCGGACGCGATCGAGGGCTGCATGGTGAAGCGGGCGAACAGCCCCTATCTTCCCGGGCGTCCCAAGGGCTATTGGTACAAGTGGAAGCGGGATCCCTACCTCGTCGACGCAGTGATGATGTACGGTCAGCGCGGGCACGGAAAGCGCTCCTCCTTCTATTCCGACTATACCTTTGGCGTCTGGCGAGACGGGCCAAACGGGGAGGAGCTGGTGCCCGTGGGCAAGGCCTATCACGGCTTCACCGACGAGGAACTGGTGAGGCTCGACCGCTATGTCCGCAACCATACGGTCAAGCGCTTCGGCCCCGTGCGGGAGGTGGAATACGGTAAGGATCGCGGGCTCGTGCTCGAGGTCGCCTTCGAGGGCCTGCAGCGTTCGACGCGGCACAAGTCGGGCTTGGCCATGCGCTTTCCCCGCATCAGCCGCATCCGCTGGGACAAGCCCGCGGCCGAAGCCGACCGGATCGAGACCCTGGAAAAGATCCTGGAACGGGGCGAAAGGGAGATTCACCCTCTCAAGGAGCAGGAGACCTGACGATGCTGAACGTGGAAACCCTTTCCGAAGGCAGCGTGACCCAGCAGGTCAACGGGCGGCTCCTGGTCGAGACCGAAGGACAGGGATTGATCGAAATCACCGACGCGGTCTCCCGTTGGATCTTCGGCACCGGCATTCTTCACGGCCTGCTGACCGTGTTCTGCCGCCATACCTCGGCCTCCCTGCTCATCCAGGAGAACGCCGATCCGGATGTGCGCCTCGACCTGATGGCGGCATTCGACCGGCTTGCGCCACGGGATGCGGCCTACATCCACTCGACCGAGGGCCCGGACGACATGCCCGCCCATATTCGCACCATTCTCTCGGGTGTTTCCCTGAGCATTCCCGTCATGGAGGGGCAGATGACCCTCGGCACCTGGCAGGGGCTGTACCTTGCCGAACACCGGGACAGGCCCCACCGGCGGGATATCATTCTCCATCTCATCGGAGCATAACCCGCCTGCTCTATGTTTCCATATATTATCCGCTGCTCTTTCCCGGTAGAATGGACGCGGCCTCCGATTGCCGCCTTGCTATTTCATGAAAGATGCGGCTAAGGCTCACAAAAGCTCTCGTGGGAGAAGGCAGCAGTGCAGGGTCAAAACACCACGATCATCATCGCCGATGACCACCCGCTGTTTCGCGGCGCGCTGAGACAGGCCGTCGCATCCATCATGCCCGAGGCCCGGGTGATCGAGGCCAGCGGCATGGATGACCTCAATGCTTCCCTGGCCCAGGAGCGGGACGTCGACCTGATCCTGCTCGATCTGACGATGCCGGGTGTTCAGGGCTTTTCCGGCCTCATGTCCCTGAGGGCCCAGTATCCCGAATTGCCGGTCGTCATCGTCTCCGCCACGGAGGAGCCCAACGTGATCCGCCGGGCCATGGATTTCGGCGCCTCGGGGTTCATTCCGAAATCCATCGACATCGACAATATCGGCGGCGCGATCCAGGCGGTGCTGGCGGGCGACACCTGGACTCCGCCGGATGTGGACCTCTCCGCCACGGAGGACGTGGAAACCGCCGATCTGGTCCGGCGTCTGGGCACCTTGACCCCGCAGCAAGTGCGCGTGCTCACCATGCTGTCGGAAGGCCTTCTCAACAAGCAGATCGCCTACGAGCTCGGCGTGTCCGAAGCGACCGTGAAGGCCCACGTTTCCGCCATTCTCGACAAGCTCGGCGTCGACAGCCGCACCCAGGCCGTGATCGCGGCCTCCAAGATCGGCGTGACCCAGCGCCCCTCCCCGGCCGGGGCGGATTGAGGCGGTGAGCTCCGGCTCGAACCCCGCAACCCTCATCCCGACAGGCAGGACGAGGGCAATGTTTCAGGCCCGGCTCAAAGCGTCTCGATGAAGGCGTCGATCCGGGACAGGGCCTGTTCGCTCAGGACGCTGTCGAAGCGGATGAATACGTGGCATCCACCCGGCCAGAGGGCGAGATCGGTTCCATTGCCCGCCGCCGCATAGCGGGATGCCATGAAGAGCGTGTCGTCGAGCAGTATGTCCTTCGTGCCTACGGAGAACAGGGCCGGCGGAAGGCCGCTCAGGTCCGCATGGAGAGGCGAGATGTCCGGATCGGTCCGGTCGCTCATGTGACTGACGAAATTGTCGGCGAAGACCCGCACATCGTTGGTGTTAAGGATCAGCCGCTCGCCCCCCCATTGCCGCACGCTCGGCGTGAGGTTCAGGTCGTAGCAGCCGGCGAACAGGTTCGCGCCGCGGAAAGGCCTGAGGCCATGCCTGTCGCGCAGGCGCAGGAGAGTCACCGCGGCGAGATGGCCCCCGGCCGATTCACCGCCGATGAACAGGCGGGATGTGCCGAAGCGGCTCTCCGCTTCGCGGACGACCCACAGGGCGGCCGCCTCGCAATCGTCCGGCCCGGCGGGATAAGGATTCTCGGGCGCGAGCCTGTATTCGACGGACACGACGGCCAGACCGCAGCGATCCGCCAAACGGTCGAGCCAGGGATCCTGCTCGTCGGCGGCGCCCCAGGTCCAGCCGCCGCCATGGATATGGAGATAGACGCCCCGCGGCTTCTCGGGCGCGATGATCCGCAGGGGAATCGCCCCCCCGGGACCGTCGATCTCGATCACCCTCGCCTTAGGGCTCGACGGCATCAGCGGAAATGGCCCGAGCCCCTGCCGGCGGCGCTCCCGCACGACGGACGGAGGCACGGACATGGGATCGGGAAGATCCGCGAGCTTGGCAACGATATCCGCGTTCTGGGCGCGGATCTCGTTGCTGACGACGGCGGGGTCGAAGAGAGCGGGATCGATCATGGGCTGCTCGACAGGGTTGCGTTCATCATCGGCCCTTGCGATGAAGCACACGCGACTTTCCGCGTCCAGTGACGCTTTCTGACGAGATTGACGATATGTCCAACCTGACCCGGTTTCTTGGCGGCTCGCCCGGCTCCGTACTGGCCAAGCTCATTTTCCTGTCGCTCCTCGTCGGCGCCTTCATGCACTACCTCGACATCACGCCGCTCGGGCTGATCGAGGGCCTGTTCGACTGGATCAGTTCCGTTCTCGACCTGAGCCTGGACACGGTGAAGGAGGTGGGCCTCTGGATCGTCTACGGAGCCGTGATCGTGGTGCCCCTCTGGATCCTGACCCGGATTTTCGGCCAGCGCTGATCGGATGGACGGCTCCCTGAACGCCCGGCGCCCTGAGATCTCCCACCGGCGGATCCTGGCGCTCGCCCTGCCCATGACCCTGTCGCACGTGACGACGCCTCTGCTGGGGCTCGTCGATGCGACGGTGATCGGGCGGCTCGGCGAAGCCCACCTTCTAGGAGCGGTGGCCTTAGGCGCCGTGATCTTCGACTTCGTATTCTGGAGCTTCGGCTCCTTGCGCATGGCGACCGCAGGCCTCACCGCGCAGGCCACCGGCGCCGGCAACCGGCATGAGGTCGATCTGACGCTCGCCCGCGCACTCCTGGTCGCAGGCATCACGGGCCTCCTGCTGATCCTGCTGCAATGGCCCATCGCGGCGATCGCCTTTTCGTTCGCGGGGGCGAGCGAAGCGGCGACGGGCGCCCTCTCCACCTATTTCTTCATCCGTATTTGGGCAGCGCCGTTCACGCTGGCGAACTACGTCATTCTCGGCTCGACCCTGGGGCGCGGACGGACCGATCTCGGCCTGCTCCTGCAGGTGGCGATCAATGCCGTCAATATCCTGCTCACGGCCGGATTGGTGCTGGTCCTCGACCTGAGCATCGCGGGCGCCGCCATTGGGACGGCGGTATCGGAAGTGCTGGGCGCGGGCCTCGGCATCCTGGTGCTGCGCCGCCTCGGCTCGAACCCGCTGGCGGTGACATGGACCGAGGTACTGAACCGCTCCGCGATCCTTGAGACCCTCGCCATGAACCGGGACATCATGATCCGCAACGTGGCGCTGATCCTGGCCTTCTCGATCTTCAGCGCCCTGGGCGCCCGCTCCGGCGACGTGACGCTCGCCGCGAATGCGGTGCTCTACAACATGTTCCTGATCGGGGGGTATTTCCTCGACGGCTTCGCCACCGCCGCCGAGACCCTCTGCGGCCAGAGCATCGGTGCCCGGGACGAACGCGGTTTCCGCCGCGCCATTCAACTCAGCCTCGGCTGGAGCCTCGGGTTTGGCCTTGCCGTCTCGGCGCTCTTCCTGATCGGCGGCGGATTGTTCATCGACTTCGTCTCGACCAATGCGGATGTGCGCGCCTATGCTCGCGAGTATCTGGTCTTCGCCGCCCTTACGCCTTTCGTCGGCGCCGCGGCCTTTGCGTTCGACGGCATCTATACCGGGGCCACATGGACCAAGGCGATGCGCGATCTCATGGTGATTGCCTTCGCTTTCTATGGAGCCATCCTGCTGGCCGCGGAAAGCCTCGGCAACACCGCACTCTGGATTGCGCTGCTCATCTTCCTGGGTACGCGCAGCATCGGACAAGCCGCACTCTATCCGAAGCTGGCGAGGAGGACCTTTGACGCCTTCCCTTAAGACAAGAGGGCTCAGAAGCGTCCCTGCGCGATCGCAGACGCGTCGCGGCCGGTGACGTCTGCCAGCGTGATATGCTCCTGCGCGAGCTTTTGCACAAGCCCACGCTTGATGTCGCCGATCAGACCCGGACCCTTATAGACCATCGCGGAGTAGAGCTGAACGAGGCTCGCGCCCGCGCGGATCTTGGCCCATGCCGCCTCGGCGGAATCCACGCCGCCGACGCCGATGAGGGGGATTCTGCGCTCGACCCGCAAGAAGGCTTCCGCGAGAATCCTGGTGGAAGGCACGAAGAGCGGCTTGCCGGACAGACCTCCGGATTCGGCGGCAAGGGCCTTTTCCTTCAGGGACCCGGGACGTGCGATCGTGGTGTTGGAAACCGTGAGCCCGTCGATGCCGCGCTTGAGCGCCGTCGCCACGATGGCATCGAGTGTCTCGAGCGAGATATCCGGCGCGATCTTGAGGAGAATGGTCGTCTTCTTGCGCCCCTCATCGGCCTTGCCGCGCGCCTCGACGCTACGGGCGAGCAGATCGTCGAGAAACGCTTCTCCCTGCAGGTCACGCAGGCCGGGCGTATTGGGCGAGGACACGTTGATGGTGAGGAAGTCGACGAGGCCGCAGAGTGCCTCGATGCAGGTGACGTAATCGGCGATGCGATCCGTCGAATCCTTGTTGGCGCCGATATTCACGCCCACCACGCCGGGACGTCCGAGACGGCGGGACAGACGCCCGCGCACAGCCTCCAGCCCATCACTGTTCAACCCGAAGCGGTTGATGACGGCCTCGTCCTGCACGAGCCGGAAAACGCGCGGGCGTGGATTGCCCTCCTGAGGCTTCGGCACGACGCCGCCGAGCTCCACGAAACCGAATCCGAGGGACAGAAGCTGATCGGGCACCTCGCATTGCTTGTCGAAGCCTGCCGCCAGTCCCACGGGATTGGGGAAGCGGCGACCGAACACGTCGACCGCCAATCGCGGATCGTCCTTCGGTGCGGGCGCTGTGGGCATGACGGAGAGTGAGCGGATCGTCAGCTGGTGCGCCGTCTCCGCATCAAGGGCATGCAATGCGGGTTTTGCCAAAGAGAAGAGCGCACCAATCATGAATCGAGGTCCGGAAAAACATGGCGGCCATCGGGGCCGATCGGCAGCGGCTTTACCCACAGGACATCGGTTAAGGCAAGCGATGCATAAAGATGCGGGAAAAGATCGCCCCCCCGGGATGGCTCGTATCGCAGAGCCGGACCGAGTCTGTCGGCGTCTACGGCAATCAACAGAAGATCGCGTTGTCCTGCGAAGTGCCTATCCGCAGTTTCCTTGACCTGCTTTGCCGTGGAAAAATGGAGGTATCCATCCTGTCTATCGATGGGCGCTCCCTTGA
Source organism: Microvirga makkahensis (assembly GCF_009830105.1). Lineage (GTDB taxonomy): Bacteria > Pseudomonadota > Alphaproteobacteria > Rhizobiales > Beijerinckiaceae > Microvirga > Microvirga makkahensis. The sequence goes on along the minus strand of NZ_WURB01000021.1, from coordinate 12,738 downwards.
AGGAATCGGCAGCTTCCGCTTCATGCCAGAGGCTTTCGGGGCAAATTTTGTAGATGATGTGCATGGGATTCCTGTGCCTCGACTCCGCTTCGGGAGCAACCCTTATTAGACATTGTGTCCCGCTCGTGTCTTGCAGGTTGCAAGGGCCATAGAACAACCTTAATTCCTAGGCATAAGTTCGCTTTAAGCTTTTTCGCTTCCTCGCGAAGGTTTGTACGATGTTATCTCACGAGCGCGTCTGGGCTGCCATCGATGCACTTGCCGCCCGCCATGGAATGACTGCATCCGGGCTGGCGCGCAAAGCCGGCCTCGATGCCACCAGTTTCAACAAGTCGAAACGGGTCAGCCCTGAGGGCCGGGAGCGCTGGCCGTCAACTGAATCCATTTCCAAGATCCTCCGCGCCACGGGAGCGACGCTGGAGGATTTCCTGCGCCTCGTCGAGCCTTCCGGATCGCTGCGCCGCTCCATGCTCCCGATGATCGGCATGACGCAGGCCAGCACCGGCAAGATCCTCACGGATGAGGGCCTTCCCACGGGTGGGCCGGGCTGGGACGAGATCGAATTCCCGGATTTCGGCCAGGAGAAAGTGTTTGCCCTCGAGGTAACGGGCGACACGATGGCGCCGCTCTATCGCGACGGCGATGTGCTCATCGTCTCACCGACCGCGAGCCTGCGCAAAGGCGACCGTGTGGTGGTGTGCACCAACGGCGGCGAAATCGTCGCTCAGGAGCTCAAACGCCGCTCCGCCAAGACTCTGGAGCTGTCGTCGTTGACGAAGGACAGTGAAGATCGGGTGATCCCCATGGAGGAGATCGCCTGGATCGCACGCATCATGTGGGCCCGCCAATGAGGCTCCCTTCCGACGGATCGGTCCGGCTCCCTCTTCCTCGCGACCGATCCCTCAAGCCGCGCGGGATTTCAGGAAGGCCTCGTGCTCGCGCACGAGGTCGCCCGCCAGCGCCCTTGCGATGAGCGCACGCGTTTCCTTCACGCCGTAGAGCGCCACGAAAGAGCCGAAGCGAGGGCCGCGCGGCTCGCCGAGCAGCACCTGATAAATCGTGTTGAACCACTCGATGGACACGCCCGGGCGCTCAGGCGTGGCTCCCTTGGCCTTGAGGTCCTGATAGCGAGGCTCGGCGCGGCCCACGTTGTAGATTTCGTCCTGGATCGCCTCCGCGGTCGCGGGACGCTCCCCGCTTTCGAACGAGGCCAGCACAACGCTCAGACGCTGCAGGGAAGCGGCCTCCACCTCGTCGGGCAGGCGATAGGTCTTCTGCGGCTTCACGAAATCCTCGAAGTAGCGCACGGCACGCTTCACGAGGCTGTCGAGGCGCGGATGCGTCTCGGGAGACACGCCCGGCGCATAGCGACGAATGAAGCCCCAGAGCACCGCCGGGTCTTCCGAATTCGCCACCGCCACGAGGTTGAGGAGCATCGAAAACGAAATCGTCGTGCCGGGCTGATTGGCCCCGCCGGACGACACCAGCTCCGGCGCCGGGGGCTCGCCCGTGTGGATATGCCAGACCGGATTCATCAGACGCGCCTTGGAATCCTGCGCCGGATACTTCTCGAGGAAGGTCAGGTAATCGTCCACCTGACGCGGGATCACGTCGAAATAGAGCTTCTTCGCCTCGCGCGGCTTGTTGAACATGAAGAGCGCGAGACTGTCCGGTGTACCATAGGTCAGCCACTCGTCGATGGTCAGGCCATTACCCTTGGACTTCGAGATCTTCTGGCCCTTCTCGTCGAGGAAAAGCTCGTAGTTGAAGCCCTCCGGCGGCTGCCCGCCGAGCGCCTTGGCGATCTCGCCCGAGAGCTTCACGCTGTCAATGAGATCCTTGCCGGCCATCTCGTAATCGACCCCGAGCGCGACCCAGCGCATGGCCCAATCGGGCTTCCACTGCAGCTTGACGTGGCCGCCCGTGACCGGCGTCTCGAAACGCTCGCCCGTTTCCGGATCGCGCCAGACGATGGTGCCGGCATCGCGCTTGCACTCGTCGATCGCCACCTGCATCACGATGCCGGTCTTCGGATGGATCGGCAGGAACGGCGAGTAGGATTGCTGGCGCTCCTCCCGCAGCGACGGCAGCATGATGGCCATCACCGCCTCGTAGCGCTCAAGCACCGTGAGCAGCGTCTTGTCGAAAACGCCGGACTTGTAGCACTCGGTGGCCGACTTGAACTCATAGTCGAATCCGAAGGCATCGAGGAATTCGCGCAGGCGCGCGTTGTTGTGATGGGCGAAGCTCTCATGCGTGCCGAACGGATCCGGCACCTGGGTCAGAGGCTTGCCGAGGGCGGACGCCACCAGCTCCTTGTTCGGGATGTTGTCCGGAACCTTGCGCAGACCGTCCATGTCGTCCGAGAAGGCGACGAGGCGGGTCGGAATGCTGTCTCCCGTCAGCACACGGAAGGCATGGCGCACCATAGTGGTACGGGCTACCTCACCGAACGTGCCGATATGCGGCAACCCCGAGGGACCGTACCCCGTCTCGAACAGCGCCTCCGTCTTGCCCGTCCGTTTGAGACGCTCCACGAGTTTGCGGGCCTCTTCGAAAGGCCAGGCGGTCGCAGTCTGAGCGGCTTCAATAAGGGCGGGATCGAGAGAAACAGGTCGGGACATGGGCCTTGCTTTGAGGAAAACGCTTCCAGAAGCGCGGCACACTAGAGCATCGGACCCGAAAGTGGAATGCACTTTCGGGGCTCATCCGACCGAAGGCTCCGGGAGCGGAGCCGCGCCTCTAGAATGGGCTGATCGGGAAGAACCGCAGGTAGAGCTCGGCGTATTTGCCCTCCCTCCAGAGCTGCTGCAGGGCATAGTCCAGGGCGCGGCGCAGATTGTCGTCTTCGCTGCGCAGTACGAAGCCGATGCCTTCTCCGAAGAACCGGCTCTCGAGATAAGGCCCGCCTGCGAAGACGCAGCACCCATCCGCCTCCTGCCCGCCGATCCAGAGGGCAAGGCCGAGCCCGTCGGCAAAGACGTAATCGATCCCTCCCGCCTTGAGGTCCGTCTGGGCGGCCGTGAGTTCCGGATAGGGCTTGAGGGTGGAGGATTGCATGAAGGCCTTGGCGAAGGCCTCGTGCGCCGTCCCTTCGACGACGCCGATGGTTTTGCCCTGGAGAGCCTTGGGCGAGAACACCGGCATGTCGCTGATCTGGGCCGGCTTCACGGCGAGCCGCGCCGGGATCTTGAAATAAGGAGCCGTGACCGCGAAGCGTCTGCGCAGATCCGCGGTGATCGGGATCGCGGCCGCAACCACGTCCCCCTGCCTGTCGGCCAAGGCGTCGAGCAGGGTGTCGAACCGGCGGACTTGGACGGTGCAGGGCAGGGTCAGCCGTTCGCATGCCGCCCGTGCGAGCTCTACCGAAAAACCCGTAGGCGTGCCGTCGAGGCCCGGAAAATGCAGGGGAGGAAAGTCATCGTCCACGAGGAAGCGGACCGTCCGGGTCGCTGGGATGTCGGGGCGCTCAAGTTGCGCTTTCGAATCCCAGAAATTGGGCACCCTGACGGTCTGGGCTTGACCCCCCCCGCCGAGACACAGCAGGAGGGCCGGACCCCATGCCCATGAGGCAGCCTTGATCTTGCGCAGGAAGCGGGTCATCATTGATATGAAATAACGCATCATGAAGACGATACTCTCTTGTTTTTCGCTTCGCCACTCTCACGAAAACGCCGCAGAGACGTTCGTCGCGCATGAGGCAGGGTCTAGCGGAGCAAACCCGCCAGTCAACCGCGCTTCCGGTCGAGATCGGTTTTCTGGCCCGCTACGGCCTCCCACCCGCCGCCTTACGCGACGCCGTCATGGTCGCCGATCTGACGGGAGTTACGGCCGACGAGGCGCTTCTCAAACATGGTCTCGTCGAGGAGCCGGTCTTCTACCGGGCTCTTGCCGCAGAGTTGCGCCTCCCCTTCCTTGCCGCCCCTCGCCTGTCGCCGGGCGCCCCTTTTCCGGAGAGCATCCTGGCGGGCCTTGCCCCGCTGGCCCGAGGCGGGGGCTTCGTGGCGGCACCTCAAGGGGAGAAGCTGGTTCGGCTTCTCAAGGACCTCCGGCCGCCGCGCGCCCTTGCGATTACCACGCCATCCTCCTTGAGACGATCCGTCCTGCAGGCTCAAGGCCGTCTGATCGCCCATCGCGCGGCCCTCGATCTGCCCCATGGGGCGCCGGGCCTGTCCATTTATGGCGGGGCGAGCGTTCCGCAGATGGCGACAGGCTTCCTCTTTGCACTGATCGCCTCTTTCGGCATCGTCGTGAGCCCCTCCAAGGCCGTTGCCCTGTTCGCTTCGCTCGCAAGTCCGCTGTTTCTCTGCATCGTTGTGCTGCGCTTGGCGGCTTCGCTTCTTCGCAATCCCTTGCATCCGCCCCTGTCCCCCGAACGAGCGGATGACGCGTCACTGCCGGTCTATACGGTCATCGTCGCACTCTACCGGGAGAAGCGTGTCGCCTCACGCCTTGTCGCAGCGCTCGACCGGCTGGATTACCCTGCCGCCAAGCTCGACATCAAACTCGTGCTTGAAGCGGACGATCGCGAGACCATGGCGGCCCTCGCGGGGATAAGGCTACCGGGAAATATCGAGATCATCATCGCTCCCCCGGGGCACCCCCGCACCAAGCCTCGCGCTCTCAACGTTGCCCTGCCGCTCGCCCGCGGCCGCTTCACCGTCGTCTACGACGCGGAGGACGTGCCGGATCGCGAGCAGCTGCGGATGGCGGTTTCCGCATTCGCGCGCATGCCTGCGGACGTAGCCTGCCTTCAGGCACGCCTGACCATCGACAACACGGACGATTCCTGGCTCACGCGCCTTTTCACCATCGAATACGCGGCTTTGTTCGATGTGTTGAATCCGGGCCTAGCGGAGATCGGAAGTCCGATCCCGCTTGGCGGCACGTCCAATCACTTCCGCACGACGGTTCTCAGAAGTTTGTGCGGATGGGATGCCTGGAACGTAACGGAAGATGCGGATCTCGGCATCCGTCTGGCACGCTTCGGTTATCGCGTCGCCGATCTTCCTTCCTCGACACTCGAGGAGGCGCCGAGCACCACAAGAGCTTGGCTGCGGCAGCGCACCCGTTGGATGAAGGGCTTTCTGCAGACCGGCATCAGCCATTCACGCAATCTTCGGTCAGGCCTTTCGCAATTCGGCTTCTGGAGGTTTTATGCCGGAATGTCCTTGACCGCCGGGGGGGTGCTGAGCGCGCTCGTCTATCCTTTTTGCACCGGGCTCTTCGTGGTGCTGTGGCTGTCCGACGGACCGCGCTCCCAATTGGAGGAGATCTGGTATGCGGGAAGCCTGACGCTGTTCCTCGCGGGCCTGGCGTCCATCTTCATTCCGGCATGCGTAGCGCTGCACCGCCGCGGCCTGTGGCGGCTCCTTCCCTGGGTCGCCCTCCTGCCGCTCTATTACGGCCTCGTCAGCCTCGCGGCCTGGCGCGGCTTATGGGAGCTCGGCATTGCACCTTTTCGATGGAACAAGACGAGCCATGGCCTTGCGCGCACGTCTCGGTCCGGCGCGTTCAGAAACACCAAGCCAGTGCGGCCGAGACCATATCGTTGAAGATGACGCCGCCGTAACGCCACCAGAGCAGACCGCCCGACGCCGCGAGGCAGATGATCGCGACTGCGACGAGAGCAACGCCCGCGCGCCGTTCCGAGGTGGTGGGTTGCTCCGTGCCAATGCTCATTCGGGATCCGCCCTCACTTGTCAGGACCGTGATCATAAGCCGAATGCGCATCAAAGGCGAGGCGGACGATGCCGCCTCACTGGATGGACAGATTTAAGCCGCAGCCGCCTTCTTGGTCGGCCAGCCGAGTTCCACGAGGCGCGCCTTGGCGAAATCGCGGATTTCGTCGCGAATGCCTTCGGGCAGACCCGACAGCAGCTTCTGCGTGTCTGCATGGAGCATGAGATCGGTCACGGCGTTGATCGTTTTCGCCTTCTTGATCTTCTGCTTCAGCTCGTCCTCCGCACGGCCGTCGGCCGTGACCTCGACCTTGGTCTTCTCGGTCTCAGAGCGCTCGATCTCGGCAGGCTGCTCGGCATAACCGGGACGGCTCTGCTTGAACTCGTCGGCTTCCTCCTCCGAATAGACGAAGCCATGGAGTTCGATGAGCTTGAGAATGACGCGGTCCTTCGCGCGCTTCTCGGCCATGGCATAGACATAGGCCGCCTGCTTGCCGGACACGCGATAGTTCACGCCGACCAGGGCCTCGCCGATCGACCATTCCACGCGTTCGCCCATGCGGCCGGTCACCTGGATGACGGCCTCGTCGCGCTCGGCGCGGATGATCTTCGGTTCCTCGAAGCTGATCTTGGCTTGGGCGGCAATGCGCTCGAGGGTCTTGTGATAGATCACTGCCGTGCCCTGGACGCGCCAGACATTGCCGGCTATCGGCTCGTCGAATTTTGCAAGCACCTCGGCAATCTTTTTATCTGCTGTATTCATCTCGTTCCTATCTCTCACATGCCCGCAAACCAGTTTCGCACTCTTCTTGAGGCCACCCTCGAAAGGCTGCTTCGTTCGTTATTTGTTCTATACCAGATTATGCCCTGCAGGTCCAATGCACGGGCTCTGCTGAGGGAAAAAAGTGCTTTCATCGTCAGCAACTTACCCAAAGCGTCATTTTGTCCCAGTATCTCGCTGTTCGACCTTTGCGGTACGGCTTTTGATGGATCGGACCGCCCCCTCATAATTTGACTTGCGAGTCTTTGTTCCTTATTTGTTCCATATCAAGGGGCAGGATTTGACAGGGCGCAAATGGCGTACCCACTCTCCTGCCGCGCCGTCATTCACCAGGAGGCCCGATGTCCGCGCCAGCGATCCTCGACTTGTCCGACCGCCGTTCCGAACGGCGCCAGGGGGCTCGCCGCGCGCAGAAGCGCCCCACGGCGCCGCTTACCCGCAACAGCCTCATTGTCGATTTTCTCGCGATCTGCGAGCTCGATTCCGAGATCGAGGCCTTGCGCGCGCCGGCCGATCCTGCGGAGTTCAGGATCGGAGAGCGCACCATTGAGCATATCGCGGATTTCGAGATCGTCCGGGACGGGCAGTCCTTTCTCGTCGATGTCCTGACGGAAGAGGATCTCCTCACCCACCCGCTTCGCACAGCGGCGATCCACGGCCTCTCCTCCGAGGACGGGCGCCACTTTTCCATCGAGACAGCTGCCAGTATCCGTGCCGAGCCGCGCTTCACGACCGTGCGTCTCATCACGGCCTGCAAGCGTACGCCCGTGACGGCTGGTGACCGGGTCCGGGTTCTCCATCAGCTCGACGAAGTCGGCGCCATGCGGCTGGTGGATTGCGCAGGCGCGGTCATGAACACGCAGGACGGAGTCGCGGCCGTTCTGGCCCTGGCGTGCGAGGGGTTGATCGCGGTCGATATCAGCCGCCCGATCCTGCCCGAAACACAGGTCCGCAGGCGGCGCCTGCCTTACGCGGACCCTTTCGCGTTCTAGAGCATCGTGCGGACCAAGAGGGCCGCGTCAGCGAAAAGGGGCCCCGATTTTCCGCAGGGAAGGACGCGCTCTTCAAATTCCGACCGTGGCGTTTGCCAGGACATCGATGGCCGTGCTCGTCACGGCCATGACAGGGTGCGCTGACGAGAGCGTACTGTGAGGCGGCAGGAAGCCTTATGAGGGAGTCTTAAGAGTCTGCATGCCGCTCCACCGCCTCGCTCAGGAGCGAGCGCACGATGGCGCGCACGGCATCCGGCGTGTTGTCCTCCGCGAACTTCGATTCGATTTCATCCCGTACGATAGAGCCGTCGCCGCTGCGCTTCAGCTCCGTCGAGGATTCCGCCTGCAGCAGCGTAACGAAGGCACTCTCCACCTCCCGCGCCACGACGCCGCCGTCGGCCGCCTCCACGATGCGCCCCGTGAGATCGAACACGTCGCGCTCGTGCGGCAGCTCCTGGGCTTCCAGCTCCCCGCTCCCCTCGAGGATCCAGGCCCGCGGAACATGGTCGGCGAGATCCACCGACTGACGGTTGATGTTGCCGGGATTGAGCCAGCGCGTGCGCCCGGCCAGCACGGATTTCTGCGTCTTGTGAATGTGCCCGTTGACAAGCACGTCGCAGCCTTCCACCGCGAAGGGCGGCACCGCTCCCGGATAGCCGCCGTCGAAGGCGATGTCGTGATGGGTGAACCAGGCATGCAGATCCGCCCCGGTGAAGGAGCCGCGCGTATCCGTGGGGATCGCTTGGCCGTAGGGTGTCATGCCTACGCCCAAACGCCGTCCGCCGATATGGAACTCGGCCACGGGGGCGGACGTGGCCACCACATCGACCACATCGCAAATGCCCAGCAGGGACAGAGTATCGCCGTCCGTCAGCGTCGTGTGCTGGATGTCGTGGTTGCCCACGTTCACGAGCGGCCGGTGACGAAAGCTCTTGAGAATGCGGATGAGCTGGTTCTTTAGCGCCTCGTCGGGCTCCACGGGCCGGTCGAAGAGATCGCCCAGGATGACGGGCGCGAGACCGCGCTCGTTCGCGATTGCCGCGCAACGGTCGAGCTTTGTGAGCACGGCCTGGGGCCACACCGCATCCTTGCGCCGCCCCGGACGCCTCGACCCCACATGGGGGTCACCGATCACGAGAAGCCCGTTGCAGGAAACGGGTGGAAGACGATCTCCGGACAGGATCATGCGATTAGCCGCTCCGACGGCAAGGAATGAGAGGAATGGGCGTGGTGGTCCAGGAGGCTCTCCGCGCTGGCGGGGGAGCCGCAGGTCGGGCAGAGCCCTCCGGTCTCCTCCATGAAGCGCGCCATCTCGGCCTGCATGGACTTGATGCCTTCGTCTATCTGGGCCACACGGCGTCTAGCAATGAGAGCGGCACTGCGAAGATCGGCAAGGCGCTTCGTCATGCTCTGCGCATGAGCCGTGTTTTGAAGAGTAGGCACGTCGACGGGCAAGGACCGGAGCGCCGCGAGACGCACCTTGCCGGATGCCAGCCGCTCGCCAAGTTGAAGAACCTGGCGTCCGATGCGCTCCCGCTCGCGCGCATGCTCGATCCTGCGCGTGAGATCCGCGATCCGCTCCGGCGGAGGCAGAGCACGAGTCGCCCGCACACGGGCCTGGGCCGTTCCGAGCTGTCGCGTGAGATGCGCCAGGCGCAACGCATGCTCCTGCAGGCTCTGCAGGCGGCTGGATGTGGCCTCGATCTGCCGCGCCTGCTGGAGAAGAGCACTCAATCGATCCTTCAGAGCGCCGAGCGCCCCGAACCTCGCGAGGGTCTCCTGCAGAGAGGCCAGTTCCCGCTCGCCATTGCGGACGGTCGCGTTGTCGCGGGTGCATCGCTCGCGGTGGATCACAAGCATGTCGCGGATATAGCTCGCCTCCTGCCCGATGGAGAGGACGGCAGAGCGACGGGAAGCGGTTTCGCCCAGCAGGAACACCGGAAATTTCTGATGCGCGATATGGACGTCGAGGTCCTCCACCTTGGTGATGCGCATGAGATCGCCGACCCAGTCGGGCACGCTGCGCCCGCCGGTTTCGTAGCGCATGCCCTTCTCTTCCGCGACGGATCCATCCGCCTCGTGCAGAGACCAGATGTTGACCGGCGAACGCCGTGGCTGACGTGTGAAACGCAAGGTCCTCTTGCCCGCAACGCCGATCTCGACAATGGCGGATTTCGCCCCGGCGCGCACCAAGCTGTCGCGCGCCTCGCCATAGAAGACAGCCCGCAGCGCGCGGATGAAGGTGGATTTGCCGCGGTTGTTGGGTCCGATCAGCGCGTTGACGCCGGGGCTCAAGGAAAGCGTTGCATCCCTGTAGGCCTGAACGTTGACGAGGCGAATGAAGCGCAGGCCCGGCCGCGTGTCGTCCCATACCCCACTGCAGTCGGCGGATTGCACGTCGACGCCGTCGACGGGCTCGCCGACGATACGGGCAACGTGGAATTTGTCCGAGAACTGGGACAGGTCGTGGTGGGATACGACGAAGCACTGCACGCCGAGGCGGGCCGCTCCGTCCTCCAGAACTCTGTAGAAGGAGGAGACCCGATCCGGCGCGATCCAGCAATCGGCCTCGTCCAGGGCAAGAAAGCGCGCGACATCCGCCTTGACGACGGCGATGAGCCGCAGCGCCATGCCGATCACGTTGGTGAGCGCGCCGCCATTGTCCTCCAGCACGTCCTCGAGCGTTCCATCCGGACGGCGCACGCAGATGTCCAGAGAGGCCAAGCCGCGCTCGGTCGAAAGTTCCAAGGCGACGGGCTTCTCGCCCGGCAGCACTTCCTGCACGAGCGCCGTCAGCAGCGTCTCGAAGGCGGCAAGGTTGCGGCGGCTGGCGCTGCCGTGCACCGCCTCGATGAAGGCCTCGACCTGATCCTTGACCGCAAGCCGCCCCTTCGCGAGCTCGATCTCGCGCGTCAACTCCGCGAGGCGCAGCGCCATTGCATCGCGCCGCCCCTCCAGCCGCGCGAGAGAAGATTCGACCCGGGCGAGATCGTGCGCGATGGATCGGTCCGTCAACGCTCTTCTCCGAGCTGCCGCAGGTTCGTCTCCACATCGCGCAGCGCGGCGTCGAACTCCTCGACGAGCTTTGCATTCTGCGCAGTGGCAGCCTCGATGAGGGCGCGGATCTCCGCCTCATCGTCGGTGCCGAGCTCAGCCTTGGCGAGCGCCTTCGCCTCCTCGAGCTCGCGCGCCAGACGTTCGACCTCGCCTTCCGCACGGATCCGCTCTGCGCGGAGCTTGTCGAATGTCCTGCGCAGCTCTTCGAGACGCCTGAGGCTGTCCGTTTCCAGGCGTGTCTGGCTCGTCATGGGGAATGGCTCCGCTGCAGATGAATGGTCGAGCTTCAGTTTAGAACGGCGATATTTCGTCGCATCTTCTTTGCCTTATTTCGCCCTGGATTGAGGACGATCTCTCCAATCCTGCCGCCCGAACCACCACATAATGCCTGTTACTCCAAGATTACAGTCCCAGACAACGAACTTTGCTTGACACCGTGTCGGGCGGCATTATGTTCTTGTTTTGTTCGCGCATCAAGCACATGCTGTCTCGTGCGTGCTGCCCCTGGGCCAAGCGCCCCCGCGTCGGAAGGATGATGGTATGAGCGCCATGACGGATGTTCGCCCGATCTTCGAGAACGAGGAATGGCTCGTGACGGAGGAAGGGCTCGAGCACAAGACGAACGGCTATTTCATCGAGCGCGAGAGTCTCGGCCAACGTCGCGGCGACGGTCTATGGGCTTGGCCGCTGCACATGGCCGAGAAAAGCTGGTGCGCAATGACGCCGTTTGCTGAAGCGTTCTCCTGCGCGGTCTCCGTCTACGACGTCGAAGCGGGCGCGGAACTCGCACAGACGTTCAAGGTGGCGCGCCGCGAGATCGCAGCTTGGCCGCAGGTAAATCAACCCCTCGGCCGGACCTCGCGAAATCCCGCTCCCGCGATGTCGCCGACCTTGCGAAACGAGGCTCGAACACCCATCTTCGTGGAGTCGGGTTTTTCGGAGAAATCCTTGCTGGACGAGGGTTTTCGCAAGCCTGACAATAGCTCGCGCATGCGCAGTCAACCGAGCGCGCGCCCCTTTTCGACAACCACACGTATCCGTTCTGCACGCTACACCATGGAGAAGGCTCCGGCTCTCGCATGGCAGGCGCCGTATCGAATTCGCAGGACCGGAACGAAGCTCGTTCGGCTGCTGCAGGCAGCTTGGAACATACGGTGATGTGAATGCCAAGCATAGGGCACGATGAGAGATCCTTTTCTGGTTGGAGCGCTCTGCACGGCAATGCGTCCAGCCTGGATGTCTCGGCGCCCGGAACGGCGGATGAGTTCGCGGAGATCGTGATCGCCGCCATCTGCCACGCGAGTGTCGCGCCGAGTGTCGGCCGCCGCACATTCGAGCGCTGCATGCGCGCGCTCATGCTCGGCTCGGCATCTCGCTCCGGCTTTCGCCATCCGGCCAAGGCTGCCGCCATCGATCAGATCTGGCGGGAGCGCGAACAGCTCTTTCGAGACTACACGGCAAGCTCCGACAAGCTGCGTTTCTTGAGCACGCTTCCCTGGATCGGGCCGGTGACGAAACATTCCCTGGCGCGCCGTCTCGGCCTGTACGGCGAGCCTCGCGACAAGGCCGTTGCTTGAGAAAGAAACAACAAGAAGAAGAGGTTCACCCCATGTCCAAGGTCCGTGCAAGCGATGTCGGCTTCTGCGTTGTCGACGGCAATGCGAACCTAATCGCCGATAATCTCGTCCATCGCATCCGCGAAGCCGCCGTCGATATGGAAAGCCAAGTCAACCGCCTCTACCGCGGACGCCAGGCTTATGATCTCAGTCAGGGCACGAGGGCCGATCTCGACAAGGCCATTGAGCAGCTGATCTATATGGCCCGCACCCTGCGGGAGGTTCAGAGCGAGCAATCCAAGGTGGTCTATCTCCAGGCCGCCGAGTGACGGCAAGACCCGACGAGCGGCGTTTCATCGCCGCTCTTTTCGTATGGGCTGCATCGCCCTTTCCGCGCATTCGGAGCCTCTCGATTGGCGATGCGCCCGACCGCCACGGCCGCCCCCCTTCGCTCTTGAATTTTTCTCGGAACAAATATAGAACATAAGGTGATGCCCGTCCGGGCAGGAGAGCGCAGCAGACCCGAACCAGGTTCGGGAGAGACGAACAGGAGATGGTCCGATGGCGGGCAGCGTGAACAAGGTGATTTTGGTGGGCAATCTGGGGCGCGACCCGGAGGTGCGCCGCCTCAACAACGGCGAGCCGGTGGTGAACCTGCGGCTGGCGACCTC
>NZ_WURB01000020.1 GCF_009830105.1 Microvirga makkahensis | reverse complement strand
CATCCTGTCACCATCCACACTTCCGATCGTCGGCAGGCTCGCGCTCGGGCCTTCCGCGTCTGGGCAGAGGTCACTGGTGCCTAATCCGGCCCCGAACCAGGATCGGTGTATCCTACTTCAACAACTTCACGGCGCCCAGGAGTGAGCGAGACGTTGCGTGTTTTTCGGATTGCCATGGATGAGGTGCTAAGGAGGGGGCAAGCGTGTCACAACGTTTGGCACAGCTCTGCATTCCACGCTCAAGCGCTCCCTGGGCGTAAATCATTAAAAACAATGTTATTTTACCAACATTTTCTAGCTCTCTTTCAGGCCACCAAAGCCATCGACATCCAGAATCTCAACAGGAAAGCGGCAGCGCTTGAGCATTGGCAAGGGAGCGGCTCCTTCATTGGCCGCTTCCCATTACACTGCCAAGCTTAACGCAACGCAGCTCTACTTGTGAGATCGCTCCTCTTCTCCCGTTTACTCGGCGGCTGCGACGGACCCGTTCCTGGTCTTCCACAGCGAGTAGAAGACGCCGCCCAGGATGAGCGCAAGGGTCACGCCGAGTGAAATTGTCGGCTCCACCTTTCCGACGATCTGGTTCCAAAAGATCTTGCCCCCGATGAAAACCAGCACAAGGGCAAGCGCATATTTCAGGTAATGGAACCGGTGCACCATGGCAGCGAGTGCGAAGTAGAGCGCGCGCAGGCCCAGGATCGCCATGATGTTGGCCGTGTAGACCACAAAGGTGTCCGTCGTGATGGCGAAGATCGCCGGGACCGAGTCAATAGCGAAGATCAGGTCGGCGACATTGATTACGACGAGCGCAAGGAAGAGCGGCGTCGCCCAAGTCACAACCTGGCCCGTCCTGGGATGGGGCTGGCGCACGAAGAAGTACTGCTCGTGAAGGCGATCCGTCACCCGCATGTGCCGGCACACAAAGCGGACGGCGGGATTGTTCGCAATGTCCGGGTCGCTCTCCGAGACGAAGAGCATCTTGAGGCCGGTGAGGATCAGGAAGGCGCCAAAAATGTAGAGGATCCAGGCATATTCCTGCACCAGGGCCGCGCCAAGCGCGATCATGATGCCGCGCAGGACGATAACGCCGATAATGCCCCAGACGAGCGCGCGATATTGGTACTTCCGCGGGATCGCAAAATAGCTGAAGATCAGTGAAATGACGAAGACGTTGTCGATCGACAGCGACTTCTCGATGAAGAAGCCGGTGAAATAGGCGATGCCGGCATGCATCCCGTCTTCAGTGACGAGGACGCCACTCTCGTACGACCACCAAAGATAGCCGCCGAATGCAACCGCGATGGCGATGTAGAAGGCAGAAAGCCAAAGGCTTTGCGCGACGCCCAGTTCCTTGTCCTTCCTGTTCAGGACGCCAAGGTCGAAAGCGAGGAGAAACACGATGAGGCTCAGGAAAGCCGTCCACATCCAGACGGGTTTTCCCAGCCATTCCATTAGAAGGAATTCGGGCATGAGACCGGACCTGTGATTGCTCTGTTGAAAAAGCATCGGCTCCGACATCACGGGAGCGTTGCGCATCCCGTCAGAGGGGCCCGGTCGCCGACAAAGTCCAGGTAGGATGCAGATATCGCAACGTCAAGAGGGGGTTGGTCCACCACCTGAAGGCTGATCCTGCGCGACTCTATAGCGTCAAGGGTGAACGGCGCCAGCACACCAGGCGGGAGGCTATCGGAACGATGCTCCCCTGATGCAGGGGCTGGAGGCCATTTTCGGAAGAGTTCTTGCTCTCCCCGACGCCGCTGGGGGAAGGCTTCGGCCCGCGGACCAGCCAACCCCGGCGGCAGCTCGGACTACATGTCCTCCTCAAACCCGAAATCGTCACCCAAGCCGCCCTCGTCCTCGGCGGCGGCCTGTTCCACATCTGACCGGGTTGCTCTGGCGAACTTGTCGTCGCCGCCTGAGAAGGCACCCGCGATCATGTCACTGAGAAGCACGCCGTGATCTTTCCTAAGAACGTCTAACAAAACTGGGGTGGGAGCGCTGGTTTGGCATGGCCAAACCTCTTGTTTCCGACGCCCTCTGGGCGGTGATCAAACCCCTCCTTCCTCCTGAGCCGCCCAAGCCCAAGGGTGGACGGCCCAGGCTGAGCGACCGGGCTGCCCTGACTGGCATTCTGTTCGTATTGCGCTCTGACACACTGTGGGAGTTGCTACCCCAAGAGACGGGCTGTGGCTCCGGCACGACGTGCTGGCGGCGCTTGCGGAATTGGCAACAGGCGGGTGTCTGGCACAAGCTTCAGCAGGTCCTGCTCAACCGGCAGGGTCGCCGCAATGCCATCGACTTCAGCCGGGCCGCTCTGGTCAGTGCGGCCGTTGCGGCCAAAATGGGGGCGCGGCGACCGGCCCGAACCCGACTGACCGTGGCAAAGCAGGCTCGAAGCGTCACGTCCTCACGGATGCGAACGGCATCCCGCTTGCTTTGAGGCTCACCGGCGTTAACGTGCATGACAGCCGTATGCTGGAGCCGCTGGTTGATGCTGTGCCGCCCATCCAGCAGAGCTGGGGACCTCCGCGCAAGCGGCCGAGCAAGTTGCACGCGGATAAGGCGCACGATCAGCGCCGTTGCCGACGTGCCCTGACCCAGCGTCACATCAAACCGCGCATCGCCAGGCGTGGGGTTGAGAGCAGGGCAAAGCTGGGGCGTCACCGCTGGGTCGTGGAGCGCACACTTGCCCGGTACGGGCAGTTCCGCCGCCTCGCCACCCGATGCGAGGGGGAACTGGCATATGAGGCGGTATGAAGAAGCCGCGCCCCTCGCTCTACACCCGCCACCGTTTCCCCGCTGAGGTGATCAGCCTCGCGGCCTGGCTCTATTTCCGCTTTCCCTTGAGCCTGCGGATGGTGGAGGAGATGCTGGCCGCCAGAGGCATCCTGGTTAGCCATGAGACGGTGCGACGCTGGGCCGAGCAGTTCGGCCGGGCGTATGCCAATCGCGTTCGCCAGCGTACTCCTCGACCAGGTGATCGGTGGCATCTCGATGAAGTGGTGATCACCATAGCGGGAAAGAATCACTGGCTGTGGCGGGCGGTTGATCAGGACGGCTTTGTCGTTGATGTCCTGGTCCAGAGCCATCGCGATCGCAAAGCCGCCAAGCGCTTGCTGCGCAAGCTCCTGAAGAAGAGCGCCATGCCTCCGCGGGTGATGGTCACCGACAAACTTGGCTCCTATGGTGCTGCTCGCAGAAAGATGGGCCTGAGCATCGAGCATCGGCAGCACAAAGGGTTGAACAACCGGGCGGTAAACTCACACCAGCCTACCCGCCGACGAGAACGCCAGATGAAGCGGTTCAAGTCAGCCCGGCAGGTGCAGCGCTTCCTCTCGATCCATGATCCGATCAGCAATCTGTTTCACCTGCGGCGCCATTGCTTGCCTGCGGCTGACTGCCGGAGAGCGCGAACCGCAGCCTTTCAGACTTGGGCGGACATCACCTCTGTGACATTCGCCGCCTGAAACCAGCCTCCTCCCAGCCCAAAATCTGGCAGACGCCCGCTAATGTGACGATGCCCTCCCGCATCATCTCGGCCAAGTCGCGATAGCTGAGGCCGTGTTTGCAGTACCAGCACACGCATAACAGGATAATTTCCACGGGAAAACGGCGGCGCTTGAACAGAGACAACAGGGCGATTCCTCAGGGAGCCGCCCTCTTCCGACCGGCCAAGTTTTATGCAACGGAGCCAAAATAGTTAATCCCAATGTATATATTCCTAGAGCCTAAATAGCTGCGCTTGCTTTCTTGCGAGAATGGTAATTTTGCTTGAGCGTACTTGGTCAGAGTCAACCGATTTCATAAGGAAGCCGCTTTGCAAACGAGTGGAGATACTGCTGGATCAGGGAATGATCTTGTCCATAGACTGGCCCGCGAGAGACGATCTACGTACAGCGTAAAACACATCTTTGATGCTGCATTGGCTGTACTTGCGATTTTTCTGCTGATCCCATTTCTACTCCTAGTCGCGCTTGCCATTCGCCTGGATTCGGAAGGACCGGTGATCTTCAAGCAGACCCGCACCGGTCTAAGAGGGCGGCCATTCCAAATCTACAAATTCCGGACGATGAGTGTGCTTGAGAATGGACCTGTCGTGCAGCAGGTTACGACAGGCGATAAGCGCGTGACCCGGATCGGTCGTTGGCTGCGGCGCACTAGCATTGATGAACTCCCACAGCTTCTCAACGTTATCCGGGGCGAAATGTCATTAGTGGGACCGCGCCCGCACGCACAGGCGCACGATCAATACTACGCACAGCGGATCCGCCAGTATTCTGGCCGCTTCGCAGTCAGACCCGGCATTACAGGATGGGCCCAGGTGAACGGATCACGAGGCGAGACCCCAACGCTTGCAGACATGCAGCATCGTATCGATCTCGATCTCTGGTACGTAAAGAACTGGAGTCATGCCTTAGATCTCAAAATCCTCGTTCAAACCCTTGTCATTGAGATCGCTCGGCGCGGGTGTGGCCGCTAGATATTTGGGTACGCAACGTGGTGCTATGATTGCCCGTTATTCCGCGAGGGAAGTGGTACGCGCCAAGCTCTTCGCCGCAGCCCTGTGACGCAAGGAGCCCGTCGCGCTGTCAAGCCGTTGAAAGCACCGGTCGAGCGCTTTGGGATGCCCCCCCGCCACGATTCACGAATGCCAAAAGCGCTCCCGCACTTCCGACGCCAGATGATCCGCGTTTGGCGGATGCAGGCATCAGCATTGCAGGCGGCGTTCCGTCGCTCGGTTGAGGACGGCGATTGGAGGCCGCGAGTATTTCGTGCCCGCTCCCGACAATTGGTCGAGGATAGGTCCCGGGGCGTGGTGTAGCTCGACGGGAGCACAGCGGTCGGCTCGCGCGCCTCAACAGCGCCGTAGCGGGCCGGGCGCTGCGCGGGTGGTCATCGGCAATTCCCGGTTAGGGTTGGGTTGCGACATCCACCTGCAACCGAAAGAACCCCCGATGGCCAACCCCATGATGGACCTCGAGAGCCTGGTCGAGAAGACCCCGGACGCCGATCTGCTACGCGAGATGATCAGCTTTGCGGCCGAGCGGCTGGTGGAGCTGGAGGTCGGTGCCCTCGCCGGCGCCGGCTATGGCGAGAAGAGCCCCGATCGCCTGGCCCAGCGCAACGGCTACCGCGAGCGCGACTGGCACACCCGCGCCGGCACGGTGGAACTGCGCATCCCGAAGCTGCGCACCGGCTCGTACTTCCCAGGCTTTCTCAAGCCGCGCCGCATGACCGAGAAGGCGCTCACGGCCGTGATCCAGGCGGCCTACATCCAGGGTATCTCCACCCGCTCGGTCGATGATCTCGTCAAGGCGCTCGGCATGACCGGGATCTCCAAGAGCCAGGTGAGCCGCTTGTGCGAGGAGATCGATGAGCGCGTGACCGCCTTTCTGGAGCGACCGATCGAGGGCGAGTGGCCGTATCTCTGGATCGGTGCCACCTAAGTGAAGGTCCGCCAGAATGGCCGCATCGTGTCGGTGGCGGTGATTGTGGCGGTAGGGGTCAACAGCGACGGCCGGCGCGAGGTGCTGGGCCTGGACATCGGCCCGTCGGAGGCGGAACCCTTCCGGGCCGCCTTTCTGCGAAAGCTCGCCCGGCGGGGCTTACGCGGCGTGAAGCTGGTGATCTCGGATGCGCATGAGGGGATCAAGGCCGCCGTGTCCAAGGTGCTGAGCGCCACCTGCCAGAGGTGCCGGGTGCACTTCATGCGCAATGCCCTGGCGCATGCGGGCAAGAGCGGCCGGCGGGTGGTGTCAGCCTTCATGGCCGCGGCCTTTGCCCAGAACACGCCTGAGGCGGCGCGACAGCAGTGGCGCCAGGTCGCCGACCAGCTCCGCCCGAAGCTGCCAAAGCTCTCCGCCCTGATGGACGAAGCCGAAACGGACGTGCTGGCCTACATGGGCTTTCCGACTCCGCACCGTTCCAAGCTGCACTCGACCAATCCACTGGAGCGGCTCAACGGCGAGATCAAGCGCCGAACGGATGTGGTGGGGATCTTCCCGAATGAGGTGGCGATCACGCGCTTGGTGGGAGCGATCCTGCTGGGGCAGAACGATGGAATGGGCCGTGCAACGGGCTCGCTGTCTCACGCTGGAAACGATGGCGCCGATGAGCGATGATCTCCTGGTCAGCTTGCCCGCGGTGGCGATCTGATCATCCCGGCTCTGGTCGGAGATCGTGGTGACCCGCCGTCAGTTACACCACGCAAAGGGACACGATCATTGGTCGAAATGGTATAAGGAACCGAGCCACGTTCTGAGCAGCTTGATCTGCCCGTCGCACGAGTGCCTCGCAAAGCACCGGCTACGTCTCGTGCCCGTTCCGTATTTGCGGCGCTGCCCGCCGTGTTGCACTGCCGTGCAAGGCCGCCCGCTCTGCTCAACTCTATCACCCTGACGTCGTTCGACGAGGGACTAACCCGAAGGGGTGGCGGCGTATCCGGATGCGTCTTGAGTCAGCACTCAAGGTTCCATGCTAATGTCTAGGTACATATTCATGCCCTGGGAGAATACGTTGTTTCCTCGACAGAAAGTTCTCATCGTGGCGGCAACCTTCTGCGGCCTGGTTTTCGGGAGTGCCGGCGCTGTTCAGGGCGCCGGCGCATGGGACCCGTCCTGGGCAGGCGGCGGCGGGGCGTCGGGTGGTTCGCACAGAGGCGCGCCCGGTCCAATCGCCGGGGCTGGACTGCCGTTCCTCATTCTAGTGGGCGGATATGTTCTGGTGCGCCGCTTCCGCAACCGTGGCAAGGGCGAATAAGTGGACGGCCTGCCGACGAACCGATGGCGCTCGCGTCCTGCGGCGGCAGATCTGAGGACGACGATCCGGCAACACTCGATCGCGGCCTCTTCTGCGTCCCGCAATGTCCTCTTCGCCAGCTTGGCGGTGGTCGGCTTTGCCAATGGCATCAGCGATAGAGTAAGCCTCGCAGTCGCGGAAACCGATGTCGCGGCTGCGCTGTTGAGTACTTTCGGCATCAGCGTGATTGTCTGGAGCGCCTGGGCCATCGGTCTTGTGTTCCTGCTGCGCCCTCCTCTGCAACCGGCGAGCCGGCTGGATGGAATTATAGCGGCGGCTGCACTCCTCGCCTTTCTGTTGCCAATGGCCCCGCTCAGCTGGCTCGCCATCGCCGGTTTGGCCATGCATATTCTGCGGACCTCACCCCGTTCGAGCTTCCTCCAGCGGGGTGCATGGATTCTTCTGGCCCTGACGGTCCC
Organism: Microvirga makkahensis; assembly: GCF_009830105.1. Taxonomy (GTDB): domain Bacteria; phylum Pseudomonadota; class Alphaproteobacteria; order Rhizobiales; family Beijerinckiaceae; genus Microvirga; species Microvirga makkahensis. The sequence continues at coordinate 63,703 of NZ_WURB01000020.1, read as the reverse complement.
GATGCTCTGGTCGAGGCTTCTGTTTGTGATGTTGAGCGAGGCTATTCTGCAGGCTGATGCGATACTTGTGGGCTGGATCGTCGGAACACCCCGCCTCGGCAACGCAATTCAGTTCGCCGACGAGTCAGGGTATCTCTGGATCGCGCCAGGCTGTTCCTCGCTGGCCAACATCTCCCTGGCGTTCCTGTGCTGGGCGACGATCGCCAAAGCCTTGAATCGTCCCAGTTCGCTTGGCGATATCGGCTGGGTTGTGCTCGCATGCACTGCGGTCGCGCTCATCAACGTCACTCGCATCAGCCTGATGGGTCTTTACCGAGACCACTTCGATCTGCTCCACGGCCCGATCGGCGCAACGGCGGCAAGCTGGCTAACTCTCGGAGCAACGGTGACGATCTGCCTGCTCGGCATGCGGCGCGATCTTCCGGTTCCGTCGTATACGGGACCCCCCGTGACCTTTTCGCCGGCACTTGTCGGCGGAGTCGGTCTGGTGCTGGCGGTGAGTTTGGCCTTCAAGCTTCCAGGTCTCATGCTCCTTACCAGCCCTATGGCCCCGGCACCGGGATTCTCGGGTGAGGCGGCGAGGCTGCTCGAACAGCACGGTTTCGAGGTGCAGCAGGTGTCGCCCGGCGAGAACCTGGCGGGGATATCGGGCACTGCGGGAGCCTGCAGTGTCCGGATCAACGATGTCATGCCTCAAGGGTGGCAGCAGTCTCTGGTAGCAGGCATCGCTGGGGATCATCACCTCGTCTACCTGTTCAACGGGAAGAAGTATTCTGAGCAGCCGCTCTTGCACACGCGGGCCGACTACTACTGGAGCAAACTGAACCGCTATGCCGGACGAAACGTACCCACCCGGCCCGTCATGGCTGTGATCTTCACGCCTGCATGTGACGACTTGCCTTTGCGCGAACTCGCTGACCTGTCCGGCAGGTGAGGACAGCTTTCCCGGGCTGGCCGCACGACGCCTGTCCCTACAGGGCAATGCCGCTCGCCCTGACATAGCTGCGTCGTGAGACGATTCCATCGCGTCGCTGTTCGAAGAGAGCATCCTCGTCATCCGAACGCGACGGAGGACGGGTTCGCAGACCGAGCTGGAATGGGCTTGACGTTGACGCCGTCTCTTCAGCTCCAAGTTGACGGTGCCGTGTTGCTTGAGCTTCAAACGTCGACTTGGATCGGTCCGTCCGACCTCAATAACCCGACGCCGCCTTGTGAATAGTGGCTCTCGAAGTTTGTGGGGTGTTTCAGAAGATCGCCTACTCCGTGGAGACGGAACAGGAGACGGATGGACGCTGGTGGATCAGACAATATGAACGAACCGCACTTGCTGATCATCTGCTTCCTCAGCATCATCAGGAGACCGATAGCGCGAGCGTCGATATCTGTCAGGCCAGAGAGATCGATGTTCAGGTGATCCGTGCGTTTGACGACCTGCCTGAACGCCGCTCTTAGCGCAGGGACATCGCCGGCGCTGACGTCTCCGAGAAGAGAGACTTTCGCCTCCTGCGCCGTTGATGTCACCATGATCCGGCATTTCCGCTGCGTTACGGCTCGCCTCGCACGTGCCAGCAGGCTGGCAAAGGTGAGGGGCAGCACTCGCGTTATCAGCAGCCCCGACAATACCGACACATCCCTTACATAGCGCTTCCAAAGAACTGGCTCTTCCTTGATGCGCCACAGCCATTCGAGACCGAGTTTTCTTACTATCGTCGGGGCTCGCTTGACGGTCCCGGCCACGAACGCGATCGTCGCGCCTAGGTGGCTCCGGACAGGAACCCGAATGGCATGATGATTGCGTTGCAGCCACGCCTGCCCTTTCGCGGCCCCGAGTGCAACGAGCAGAAAATCTGCTCCACTCGCATTGATCGCGTCAATGATGTAAGACTGGCTCATCTCCTCGACCGAGCCGAAGCCTGGATTCATCCACCCGACACATATGACGCCGGCGGCGTTTCTGTTGAGCGCTTCGGCGGCACGAGCTGCAACCCCTTCGGCACCGCCGAACAGGAACACGCGAAGAGGCCTCTGCGGTTTCCCGCGGGTGACGAAAGCCTCGAAGATATCGGAGCCGGCGACCCGCTCCTTGATGGGTATGCCCAACAGTCGCGCGATCCACACCAGTGCTATCCCGTCGGGTGGGCAGAGATCACTCGTCCGCAGGGATTCTTGAAATCCCGCATCCGATTGGCTCGCGGCTAAGAAGTTCAAGTTAGGTGTGGAGAGCAGATACGGAGAATGCGGCCTCATAGCCGCCAGCAATCGCGGCATCACCTCTTGCATGCCGATCGCATCGATCGGAAATCCTTGTAGACAGTACACTTCCCGGTCGAGGTCGTCACAGTGCGCTCCGTCATCTAACGTCACATCGTGAATGATCTCGGGCGCAGGCGCGTTGCTCAGCCAGCTCAAGGCCGTGTCGTCGGCGGTAGCTTCTCCAAGCGTCCGAGAAGTGGCAACGGCATTCGACATCGACATGTCCCCCCAACTTGTCACCCGCACTCTGGTGCGGTACCCGGAGACTCTGAAGAGAGGGAGCGACAAGCGACGCCTCGCCTTTAGCCAAGCGGGCGCAACCGCCGGACTGCTCGTCGTTCATCACGTCATCTGCTGGTGAGACGCCCCCTGCCTCAAACACGCCTAGGCATAGGCATTAGGCTGACATACGAAACCGCTGGGCATCAAAGGCGATTTGGGCATTATTACCCATACAAAAAGAACTAGCTCTTTTTGATCGAAAAATATTCATACTTCATGGGACGGCCTGATATTTTGGGCAATCGGGTCAGTTTGAAATGGACGCGCCGTTCGGTCCCAGGTCGAGCGCCGATCATCAGAGCGGTAGAGAATCTTCCGCCATGTGGTCGATGCGCCAATGCTGCCCCTCGACGGCCAAGGCTGTCGCATAGCTCTGTACCGGAGGCCATGCCATCAAAGACCACTGTTTCGTCGCCGATGAATCCCAGCCATCACGGATGAGACCCGCCCCTTCAACAGGAAACAGGCCGACATCGATGTCCCTGGGAGGTCGGTTGAGCCCAAGTCCGCGTGCCTTGAGATAAGCTTCTTTTTGCGCCCAAACAGAAAAGAAAGTGGGCAGCCTGCTGCTTTCCTCGAGCGAACGGAACAGAGATTGCTCGCGTCCGGAGAAGACGCTGTCAACAAGGTCTGGAAGATCCGGCATCGGCCGGATCTGCTCAATATCAACACCGACTTCGCTTGCGCGTACGATGGCGATCGCTAGACGATTGCCGGAATGTGAAATGCTGAAGCGAAGCTGATGCATGTCGAAGGGGTCTGCGAGTTCCGGTTTTCCGAACCGGCCAGTCCGAAATCGCAACGCCTGGGGCGCTGATCCGCAGTAGGACGCCAGAATCCGCCTGACATTGCCGCGGTACCAGATGAAAAATCTCCGGTCTCTCTGATGGCGCAGTCGATCCGCGCGGACGCGTTCGTCGGCGCAGAGCAGGCTGGCCCAGAAAGCCAGATCGAACGGGGAACAATCCATGGTGAGGCACCACAGATGGACATGGCGCGTCGGCAGCTCCAGCATGTCCTGACTCCTCACGGGCCCATGGCGCCATTCTCGCAACGGATGAACCCACGGGTCACAAGATTATATCCCGATGTCGGCTGAGTCCCGCGGCGAGCAACATTGAGGCATGCAGGTTTGCTGGATCGTTTCTCGGAGCTTTTCATGCGACATATTGAAAGATATTCGAAAGTAGAAACTGAAATCATAGCATTTCTTCGATTATTGTTATTATAGATTCATAAAATTTGTCGGAATTCGTTGATGAAAGCGACATTGTTCTTTGAGGTGTCAACCCAGTTAGGCGAGTATCACAAGATATATTTTGCTCCATGTCTGTAGATTTAGCAATAATCCGGAATCTCAGTTGTGGCCCGGGCGAGAACCGTTAATCCTCCCGAAGGATGAATTTCCTGAAGCCTCGTTAGGCGCGACGAGGCGATGCTTGGGGGCTGGGATGACGCGTTCGATACCGCTGAATGGGCGCATGGCTTGCGCTCTGATCGGGGCCGACACCCTTTTGACGGAGTGCGGTGAACTTCTTTTGCAGGCCGGCCACGAGATCGTCGCCGTCGTCGCCGGCACTCAGAAGGTTGCTTCGTGGGCTGCCGCCAAGGGACTGACCGTTATTGACGGTACAGGACCCGGTTGGATAGACGATCTTAAAGGCCTGAGCTTCGACTGGCTGTTCTCCATCACACATCTGGCGGTCCTCCCTTCTGACGTGCTTGCCCTGCCACGGAAGGGCGCTATCAACTTCCACGATGGTCTGCTGCCGCGATATGCCGGCCTGAACACGCCGGCATGGACCTTGATGGAAGGAGCATCGACTTCCGGGATTACATGGCACCTTATCACGCAGGGCATCGATGAAGGCGACATTATCGCATCCCGCACTTTCGAGATCGATCCGGCGGAAACCTCACTGTCGATCAACACGCGTAACTTCGGACTGGCTCTCGATGCATTCGAGGAGCTCATCGAGAAACTCGCCGGCGGCATCATCGAACCCATCCCGCAAAGCCGCGACGTGGAGCGCGTCGTCTATCGCCGGTCCGATCGGCCGAAGGCATTGTGTCTGCTTGATTGGAGCCGCCCTGCGCAGGAGCTCGAGCGCCTGGTGCGAGCTCTCGACTTCGGGCCTTACTCAAACCCGTTGGGACGAGCGGCCATTCGCCACAATGGTGTGGCTCTCAGCGTTACCCGGACCGCACTTTATCCTGAAGTCTGCGGCGAGCCAGGTGACGTGGTTGCCATATTGCCCGAGGAGATTGTCGTCGCATGCGGATCTGGAGGCCTGGGGCTGAAGGCTCTGACAAGTCCGGCTGGTGCCCCCGTCGGGGTGGCACAGGCTGTCCAAGACCTCCGCCTCTCCACCGGCGTTAGGATGGACGGGCTCGACGATGTACTTGAACCGCTCACGGAGCTCGGGGCCCGGCTGGCAAGACATGAACAGCGCCGCCTTCGTCAGCTGGTTGGCCTCGAGCCGGTCAGCCTGCCCTGGGCAAGGACCGCGGCGAGCGATCATGAGCCGCGTTTTGCAACCTATGACGTGGCCGTCCCGGCGGCTTTGTCCGACATGTTCGGCGCGCAGCCGGCAGCGGCGCTGGTCGCTGGCTTCAGCATCGTTCTATCTCGCCTGTCGGGGAAGGAGCTGTTCCATCTTGCGGCAGTCGACCGGACGATCGTCGACGATGTGGCGCTGGCCGGGACACTCGTCTCCTCGTGGGCGCCTTTCGAAGTCAAAGTCAATATGAGCGGTGACTTCATCCGAGCCGTTGCCGCTGCCGCAGATGAAATCGACCGTGTAGCAGGGCAGGGCGGGTTCCTGGCAAGCCTCGTGGCCCGCGATCCGGATCTCAGCCGGCGCGCCAATTCGAGTGCCCTCCCGTTCATTCCGATCGGCCTGCGCATTGACGCCGCGGGACAACCTGATCGCACCATCCTGGCCGAACTCGTTGTGAACGGCTCCCGTTGCTCGCTCCGGATCGACGACAAACTCGTCGCTGCTGACGATGCCGATCTGCTGGTTCGCTGTTTCGAGCAGGCGCTCGCCGGCCTTTGCGCGAACCCGGCCGCACCGGTAGGCCAGGTCGACATCTTAGGTGCCGAACTGCGCAAGCAGATGCTGGTAGATTGGAACGCTCGGCGCACGCCGGTTCCGGATCTGCTCGTGCATCGCGTCATTGAGCAGCAGGTCGATCGCTCCCCCGACGCGGTTGCGGTGATCTTCGAGGACGAAACCATCACCTATGGAGAACTCGACAGGCGCGCGAACCAGCTGGCCGCCTGCCTGCAGTCCCTTGGTGTTGCTCCGGATGATCTGGTCGGTATTCATGTGGAACGAGGCATTGATCTCGTAGTGTCCATGCTCGCCGTGCTCAAGGCTGGCGGTGCCTATCTGCCACTCGACCCTGCCTATCCGGCCGACCGGCTCCAGCACATGATCGCTGACAGCAGCTGTCAGGTGATTCTCACGTCCAGCAATGTCGCCCACGCACTGCCCTCCCTCACGGGCAATACAGCGCGGATCGTGCAGGTCGACGGAGAGAGTGCCACGATCGGCCGATTCCCGACCGATCGCCCTGACAGCGCCGCTATGCCAGGGAATCTCTGCTATTGCATCTATACCTCGGGCAGCACCGGGCTGCCCAAGGGTGTTCTGATCGAGCACCGCAACGTCATTAATTTTTTCACAGGAATGGACGAGCGTGTTGATCGCCAGCTGCCGGCAACATGGTTTGCCGTCACAAGCCTGTCGTTCGATATCTCGGTCCTGGAGCTCCTCTACACCCTGTCCCGGGGGTTCCAAGTCGTCATCTATCGCGACCGTGCCGCGGTTCCAAGCGTCGATCGTCGGCTTGACGCAGCACGGCCCAGCAGCGGGATCGACTTCTCCCTGTTCTATTTCTCCGGCTGCGGAGCGGAGAGCGACGCATCTGGAAAGTATCGGCTGCTGCTCGAAGGCGCACGCTGGGCCGATGCCAACGGTTTCTGTGCAGTCTGGACACCCGAGCGTCACTTCCATGCCTTCGGCGGGCTTTATCCGGAACCGTCCGTCACGGCTGCAGCCGTTGCGGCCGTCACACAAAATGTCTCGATCCGGGCCGGCTCGGTCGTTCTGCCTCTCCATCATCCAGTCCGCGTCGCAGAAGCCTGGAGCGTCGTCGACAATCTCTCCAACGGCCGGGCTGGAATCTCGATCGCATCCGGATGGCAGCCGGACGATTTCATTCTCATGCCGGAAAACTATGCCAAGTCGAAGGACATCATGTTCCGCGACGCGGAGTTGGTGAAGCGCCTGTGGCGCGGCGAGAAGGTGGCCTTCGCGGGGCCATTGGGAAAGGACGTCGAGATCCAGGTTCTCCCGCGGCCAGTCCAGCCGGAATTGCCTCTCTGGGTCACGACGGCTGGCAATCCCGAGACCTTCGAGCAGGCAGGACGCATCGGAGCCAACCTCCTCACCCATCTGCTCGGGCAATCCGTCGAGCAGCTTGCGCCGAAGATCGCCGCTTACCGGAAGGCCCGCGCTGAGGCCGGGTTCGATCCCGATACGGGCATCGTGTCGCTCATGCTGCATACCTTTGTGTCGGATGACGAAGAGGCCGTGCGCGAAATCGTCCGCGAGCCGCTCAAGGCCTATCTCGGCAGCTCGCTGTCGCTGTTAAAGCATTATGCGTGGACCTTCCCGGCCTTCAAGAAGCCGAGATCCGGCGAAGCCGGTGGCGATGAACTGGCGGGAGTCGCCGACGACGAGCGCGACGCAATCCTGGAATTCGCCTTCTTGCGCTACTACGAGACAAGCGGGCTGTTCGGAACGCCAGAAAGCGCCGCCCGGATGGTTGCATCCCTGAAAGGGATTGGCATCGACGAGATCGCCTGTCTGGTCGATTTCGGCATCGACACCGATACGGTCCTCGCCAACCTGCCGCATCTCGGCAGGCTGCAGCAGCAGAGCCAGCCGGCATCCGCCGTCGAGGCAAGTGGAACGGCGTCCGTGCCGGCGCTCCACCTCGACCAGTCACTGGCCGCTCAGCTCATCCGTCACCGGGTGACGCATCTCCAGTGCACCCCCTCGATGGCGCGCCTGCTAACTCTGGACGATAGGAGCCAAGCCGCGCTTGCAAAGGTCGCGAACATCTTCATCGGCGGCGAAGCCTTCCCGGTCGGACTTGCCAGGGAGCTGTCCGAACTCGTCGATGGCGGTCGCATCACCAACATGTATGGGCCGACGGAGACCACGATCTGGTCCACGACATGGCCTCTGCAGGGCAGCGGAGAAACCGTTCCCATTGGCACCCCAATCGCCAATAATGCGATCTATATCCTCGATGCGCAGCGGCAGCCGCTTCCGCCCGGCGTCCCGGGTGAACTCTGGATCGGCGGCGAGGGCGTAGCCCGTGGCTATCATCAGCGGCCCGAACTGAGCGCCGAACGCTTCGTGGCCGACCCATTCCGCGGCGCTGGGGCACGCATGTACCGGACCGGCGACCTCGCCAAGTGGCGACGGCTCGGGAACGGGCGCGGAATTGTGGAGTTCCTAGGCCGTGTCGATCACCAGGTGAAGATCCGCGGCTACCGCATTGAACTCGGTGAGATCGAGGCGTGCTTGGCCCAACACCCGGCGGTTCGGGAGTGCGTGGTGGTGGCCAGGCCGGGTCCTGCCGGCGACCAGCAGCTCGTGGCATTCCTGTCGGCTCGCACGGATCATTCCGCCGACGCCGCGCAGATCCGGGCCTATCTCCGAAACACGCTGCCGGAAGCCATGGTGCCGGCCCATCTGGTGGTGCTGCCGTCCCTGCCGCACACGCTCAACGGCAAGATCGACCGCAAGGCCTTACCGGAGCTGGCCGAGACGCGCAGCATCCGCACGGTCGCCCAGGAGCCGCTGGCGCCTGAGGGTGAGCTGGAACGGACAGTTCTCGCTGCCTGGCACACCACTCTGGGAGACGACACAATCCGGGTCGACGATAATTTCTTCGATGTCGGGGGACATTCGCTGCTCGTGGTCCGGCTGCATCGTCACCTCCGCGAGATCCTCAAGCGGCCGATCTTCCTGACGGATCTCTACCGCTTCCCGACCGTGCGCAGCTTCGTGCAGTCGATTTCATCCAACGTGCCAGATGCCGCGGCTCAGCAGGGCATCGATCGCGCGGCACGCCGGCGCCAGAACCTCCAGCGCCGCGGCGCCTATCACTAGGAGAACTTCGTGTCCGGATTAGGCAGCGATATCGCGATCGTGGGCATCGGTCTCAGGGTTCCGGGAGCGTTGAGCCCGGCCCTGTTCTGGAACAATCTACGCCAGGGGCGCGAGAGCGTCCGCCAGCTGACCGAGGGCGAACTCCTCAAGGCCGGCGTGTCGCGGGAGACCTTTCTGCACCCGAACTACGTGCGGGCCGCAGCGATGCTGGACCGCATGGAGATGTTCGACGCCGAATTCTTCGGGTTCTCGCCGAAAGAGGCCGCGATCATGGACCCGCAGCACCGTCATTTCCTGGAGACCTGCTGGGAGGCCTTCGAGGATGCCGGTCATCCTCCGGAGGCCTTCAAGGGTTCGGTCGGCATGTTCGCCGGCTGCGGTATGGGCGGATACTTCGCGTTCAACCTGCTGTCCAACCCTGATCTTGTGCGGAACGTCGGCACGTTCCTGCTGCGCCATACGGGTAACGACAAGGACTTCCTGACGACGCGGGCGAGCTATCTGTTCAACCTGCGCGGGCCATCGGTGAATGTTCAGACGGCGTGCTCGACCTCCCTTGTCGCGACGCATCTCGCGTGCCAGCATCTGCTTTCGGGTGAATGCGACATGGCCCTCGCCGGAGGCGTCACCATCGAGATCCCGCATGGACGCGGCTACCACTACGAGAACGGTGAGATACTTTCCCCGGACGGCCATTGCCGGGCTTTCGATCACAGGTCTGCAGGTACAGTTTTCGGCTCTGGCGCTGCTGTGGTGGTCTTGCGGCGTCTTCAGGAAGCGGTCGCGGACGGCGATCGGATCTATGCGGTGATCAAGGGAACCGCCGTCAACAACGATGGCTCCAGCAAGGTCGGCTACCTCGCGCCTTCGGTGGATGGGCAGGCAGCCTGCATTTCGGAGGCGCTCGCCGTTGCCGGTGTCGAGCCAGACAGCATCCGGTATGTCGAATGCCACGGCACCGGAACCTTCATGGGGGATCCGATCGAGGTTGCTGCACTCACCCAGGCTTTCCGTAGCGGTACGGCAGATGTCGGATACTGCGGGATCGGCAGCGTCAAATCCAATATCGGCCATCTCGACACAGCCGCTGGCGTCGCCGGCCTCGTGAAAGCAGCACTAGCCCTTTATCATCGCGAGATACCTCCGACCATCAATTTCGAGAAGAGCAATCCCCATATCGATTTCGCGACGAGTCCGTTCTACGTCCAGGACAGGCTTCAGTCCTGGGATGCTTCGCCGGGCTCGCCGCGCCGCGCCGGCGTCAACTCGCTTGGTGTCGGGGGGACGAACGCGTTTGCCGTCCTGGAAGAATATGCAGGATCATCGTTGGGAAGCGGCAGGCGACCGTGGCGTTTGCTGGCCGTGTCTGCCCGGAGCCGCGCGGCGCTCGATGCGAATGCAGCCCGTCTGGCGCAACATCTGCGCGACCACCCGGAGATCGACCTTGGCGACGTGTCGTGGACGCTCCAAGTGGGACGGCGCTCTTTCCAGGAGCGCCGTGTCCTTGCCGTTCGCGATCGCGCCGAAGCAATCTCCCTGCTCGAGGCGCAGGACAGCCGGAGGGTGTTCACTCATACCGCCTCGCAGGAGACCCAGAGCGTCGCCTTCATGTTCCCGGGCGGCGGCTCGCAATATCCCCGCATGGCAGCGGACCTATACCGCAGCGAACCAGCCTTCGCCCAGCATATTGATCATGGCCTTCGCCTGCTGCAGGAGCGGTACGGCCTCGACCTGCGGCCACTTCTGCTCTGTGAGAGTCATCAGCTGGACGAGATCCGTATGGCCCTTGAGGCACCATCGCTCCAACTGCCGGCCGTCTTCATCGTCGAATATGCATTGGCTCAAATCCTCATGGCACGGGGCGTTAAACCGCAGGCGCTGCTGGGTCACAGTGTCGGCGAGAACACCGCCGCCTGCGTGGCCGGATCCATGAGCTTCGAGGACTGCCTCGGCCTGGTGGTTCTGCGCGGGCGTCTGATGGACCGGGTGTCCGGCGGCATGATCGCGGTGCCGGTCTCGGCTGCGGAGCTGCAACCGCATCTCGATGCGCTTGGTCTCGATCTGGCAGCCGTCAATGCCCCCAATCTCTGCGTCGCTTCCGGTCCGGCAGCCGATATCGCCGCCTTGGAGAAACGGCTCGGTGAAGCGGGAATCGAGGCCCAGCGCGTCAAGATCGAGATTGCCGCTCATAGCCGGCTTCTGGAGCCGATTCTGGATGAGTTCGGCGCTTATCTCAGATCAATACGGCTCACGCCGCCGTCGATCCGGTGGGTATCGAACCGCACTGGAACCTGGATTACTGACGAAGAGGCGATTGACCCGCAATACTGGGTCGACCACCTGCGCGGCACTGTCCGGTTCGCTGACTGCCTTGCGACCCTGGCGGCGGAGCCCGGACGGGTCTTCCTCGAGGTCGGACCCGGCAAGACATTGTCGTCCCTTGCGAAGATCCAGCCTGCCGTCAAGGCCGGTCAGGCCGTCATCCCGACCATGCGCCACGCGGACGAGCAGGTGCCTGATGACGGCTTCTTGCTCACGGCTTTGGGCCGGCTGTGGGCGTGCGGCGGAAGCCTCGACAGCGAACGGCTGTTTTCCGGCGAGCGGCGGCGGCGGATTGGCCTCCCGACCTATGCGTTTCAGGGCCAGCGCTATTTCTTCGAGCCCGGCGCCGGGGCACAGCAAGGCAAGGGATCCGAGAGCCTGCTTGCCGATCGGGAGGCGGACGAATCCCGCTGGTACTGGGCACCGGGCTGGAAGATGCGCGAGGCGGAAGACGCCACTGAGGAATCCTTGTCCTGGCTCGTCTTCCTCGACGATTCCGGCATCGGAGCGCGCCTTGTCGAACGCCTGAGGCGGCGCGGTGATCGGGTCGTGACGGTTCGTGCGGGCGATTCCTATCAGCGGCTCTCCGACGACGCCTATGTCATCGCTCCCGAGCATGGCCGCGCCGACTACGATGCGTTGGTGCACGACCTCACCCGGTCCGGGAGGGCTCCCGACCGGGTGGCTCACCTGTTCCTGCTGTCGCGTACCGACAGCTTCCGTCCCGGATCGAGCTTATTCCATCGCGATCAGGAGCAGGGTTTTTACAGCCTGTTGTTCTTCGCTCAAGCCTGGGCGTCCGAAGATTCCAAACGAGGTCTCCACATCGTCACCGTGACCGCCGGCATGCAGAGCGTTGGCGACAGTGATCCAGTTGCGCGACCCGAGCAAGCCACCGTCCTGGGGCCGGTGCGGGTGATCCCGCGCGAGTTCCCGGACATCACGGTTTCCTGCGTCGACGTTGACCCTGCCGCGTTCAAGAGAAAGCGTGCGGTCCTGCGCGATCTCGTCGAGGGCTTGAGCCTCGCGAAGCCGGTGAGCGTTCGTGCGGGCCACCAAGCGGAGGAAGAAGCCGCCCTGTCGTTGCTGGAGGCGGAGTTGCGGGCGCCAGCGTCAAACGACATCGTCGCCCATCGAAGCCTCGGCCGCTACCTCCAGACGATTCGGCGCACGGCCGTTGCGGACGGAGGGGAGATTCCCCTGCGGCAACGCGGCGTGGTGATCATCACCGGCGGATTGGGCGGCATCGGCCTGACGATCGCCAAAGAACTCGCTGCTGAGCGCGAGGCGCGCATCGTCCTCGTGTCGCGGACGGCGGTTCCGGACCGCGCGCAATGGCCTGACCTCGCCCGAAAGCTGGCCGCTTGCCATCAGCTGCTACGGACAATCGCAGAGATCGAAGCGATCGAGAAGCTCGGGGCCGAGGTGACCCTGCTGCAGGCTGATGTGACGAATATCGAAAGCATGCGTGCGGTCGCTCAAACGGTGCGTCAGCGCTACGGCGCCATCAACGGTCTTGTGCATGCTGCTGGCGTCATCCACGACGCCTCACTGGCGACGAAGGATCAAGCGGATATCGAGGAGGTGCTTGCCCCGAAGGTCTACGGCACACTGGTGCTCGACGAGGTTCTCAGGGATGACGATCTCGACATGTTCGTCGTGTTCTCGTCGACGAGCACCGTCACCGCACCGCCCGGGCAGGTCGACTACGTGGCTGCTAATGCCTTCCTCAACGCTTTCGCGCAAGCACGGTCCCTAAAGGGGCATGGCAGAACTATTGCGATAAATTGGGGCGTGTGGAGCGATGTCGGCATGGCAGCACGCAGTGCGGCTCGCTTGCTCCGCGATGACAGGGCGGCAGAGGCGCAGCTCGCGGAGCATCCGTTCTTCGACCGGCTCTCGGTCGACGCCAAAGGCGTGGCTACACTCGAGGTGAGATGGTCGGCGTCGGAGCATTGGTTCTTGGCTGAGCACAGGACCGCCCAGGGCGACGCGCTTTTGCCCGGAGCCGGATATCTGGAGTTGTCGGCGGCGGCACTGCGGGAGATCGGCATTGCCCAGCCTTTCGAGATCCAGGACCTCCTGTTCCTCAGACCCCTCGCCGTTGACGATGCGGGACGCCATGTAAGGGTGCGCCTCACGCCGACACCGGAGGGTTACGGGTTCGATGTCGCCGTCGCGGTCGATCTCGATTCGAACCTGGCCGCCGGCGCAGAACTGCGGACCGGCTGGAGGCGTGTGGCGCAGGCGGAGCTTATCCTGGGCGAGCAGCCGCAGCTGCCGAGCCTCGACCTCGTGGCCCTCGAAGCCGCCATGCCGCGTCGTCTGCCCTCGGTGACAAAGCAGCAGAATCATCTGCGGTTTGGACCCCGTTGGGACGTAGTCGAACGCGTCGTGGCCGGAGAGGAGAGGGCGCTCGCCTATCTGCGGCTCGCCGACGCCTTCGCGTCGGACCTGGAGGATTTCAGCCTGCATCCAGCCCTGGTCGACTTGGCTACTGGCTACGCCATGGACCTGATTCAGGGATATACCGGCGACAGCCTTTGGGTGCCGGTGAGCTACCATAAGATCCGAGTACAGGGGCGTCTTCCCGCCGAGATCTGCTCTGTGGTGACGGTGCGTGGCGGCAGCACTCAGGAAAGCGGGTTCGCGCAGTTCGATGTTACGATCACCGATCGTCAGGGCAACGTGCTGATCGCGGCCGAGAAATTCACCATCAAGCGCCTCGACGCAGCTCTGGATATCGGCCACGGCTCATCGGCGGATGCTGCAGATGTTGAAGAGGGTCAGGCTGCATCCTCCGACCGTCGCCCCTCCGCGGCGGAGCTCGCCTTCCAACACAACCTTTCGCAAGGGATCAAGCCCAATGAAGGACGGCGCTCCTTCACCCGGGCGCTCGGCGGATATCAGGGAGCACAGCTTTACGTGAGCTCCATGGATCTCAGGGCTCTCGTCACGCAGGCCGGTGCGGCCGCAGGCCTTCAGAACACGACTTCCGCAGCGGAGCCCTCCTTTGCCAGACCCGAACTCGGATCGAACTATGTGGCGCCACGCGACGAAATCGAGACGACCCTGACCGAGCTCTGGCGCGACTTGCTGGGGGTGAGTCAGGTCGGCATCCTCGACAACTTCTTCGACCTGGGCGGTCACAGCCTGATCGCCGTTCGGCTCTTCGCCAAGGTCAAGCGCGTCTTTGCGGTCGAGTTCCCGATCTCGGTTCTCTTCGAAGCGCCCACCATCGAGGCCTGCGCAGCCTTGATCCGCAGCGCGAGGCCGGCCGGCGACAAAGAAGGGGACCGCGCTTCCACCGGCAGCGCCCGTCCGCGCTACCGGCATCTGGTGCCGATGCATGCCGGGGAAGGCGGGTCTGGGCGGCCTTTCTTCCTGGTGGCCGGCATGTTTGGCAACGTCCTCAACCTGCGCCATCTGGCCCATCAGATCGGCGTCGACCGGCCATTCTATGGTGTGCAGGCCCGCGGGGTCTATGGCAATGATGCGCCTCATGAAACGTTTGAGGACATGGCGCGCGAATACCTGGAAGAGATCCGTCTCGTCCAGCCGCAGGGCCCCTATACTCTGGGCGGATTCTCCGGCGGCGGGATCGCCGCCCTGGAGATGGCGCGGCAGCTGCAGGAGGAGGGTGAGAAGGTCGATCTGCTCGTGATGCTCGACACGCCTCTGCCGCGCTCGGAGACGCTGACTTGGAAGGACAAGATTGTCATGCACCTCCAGCGCATGCGGCGCGCAGGGCCGCGCCACGTCCTGGACATCGTGCAGGGCCGGCGAGCCTGGCGGCGTCGCCTGATCCAGGAACAGAATGCCCTTGGATCGGTTGCGCAGGGCGGGCTGCACTCCGCAGCAATCGGAGCAGCCTTCCACCGGGCTTTGGAGCGGTACGAGGTGCGGCCCTATGACGGCACCATTACCCTGTTCCGCCCGAAGCTGCAGCCGGTCCATGTCTTCGGGCCGCACCGGCAGATCAACGCGGATCGGCGGTTCATCTACGAGGATAACGGCTGGACTCCATACTGCCGGCGGATCGTCGTCTTTGAAGTTCCAGGAGACCACGACAGCATGGTGCTTGAGCCCAACGTGCGCGTGCTGGCCACGAAGATGCGTGAAGCGATCAACGGCGCCGACAAGATGGCGAGCCGGACCCGGCAGGCCGTAGGCATCACGGATGCGAAGATGCAACAGGCAGCCGATCCGATTGTCGTCCGGTCCTTCCCGCGCCAGTCGTACGGCGCCTCGCGACCGAGGCGCCCGGAGGCCCTCAAAGGTCATGCCATGCCGCCAGGCGCCACGGCTCCGAAGGAGCGGCCGGCCGAAGCGGAGGGGCAGCGGCAATGAGCGCGGCACTTCAGGAGATCCGTCAACCAGACCCCTCGTCCGCGCAGGTGGTCATTGTCATCGTCAACTACTGCACCCCCCAGCTTACGATCAACTGCCTGGAGTCCCTTGAGCAGAGCGGTGATCTGACGGCCAGCATGCAGGTTGTCGTCGTTGACGGAGGCTCCACGGACGACTCGGCTGCCATTATCGGGGCAGCCATCGAGCATCACGGCTGGGCTGGCTGGGCTACCCTCCTACCACTCAACGTCAACGGCGGGTTCGCCTATGCGAACAACCGTGGCGTTGAAGTTGCAACGACTCGGTTCGGCAGACCGCGCTTTGTCTGGCTCCTGAATTCCGACACGATTGTGCGTCCCGGAGCCCTGTCGCGACTTCTCACCTTCATGGAAGGGAACCCACAGGCGGCGATCGCCGGCAGCCGGCTTGAGGACCCCGACGGAACGCCGCAGCATTCCGCATTCCGGTTCCACTCCGTCCTGGGGGAATTGGAATCGACCATTCGGCTCGGCCCCGTCTCACGGTTGCTGCGGAAGTGGTGTGTAGCGCCTCCAATCGCCGATGCCTCCATCCGGACCGACTGGGTTTCAGGTGCGAGCCTAATCGTTCGCACGGAGGCGCTCGATGGCACCGGCGTGCTCGATGAGGCCTACTTCATGTACTACGAAGAATCAGATCTGTGTCTGCACGTCGCCCGAAAAGGGTGGCAATGTTGGTACGTGCCGGAGAGCCGGGTTGTCCATCTCGTGGGCAAATCCTCCGGCGTGACGAGCCGCAGCGGTGCCCCACGCCGCCGGCCCACCTATTGGTTCGCCTCCCGCCGCCGCTACTTCATCAAGAACCATGGCTGGCTCTACGCTGTCCTGGCCGACCTGGCCTGGGTCGGCGGCCATGCTGTCTGGCGCCTGCGACGGAACCTGCAGAACAAGCCCGACCGAGATCCTCCCCGGTTGCTGACCGACTTTCTGAGGCAATGCGCTCTCGCGCGGACGGCCCAGATCTCGAAACCTTGAGCCCGCGATGGAGGAGCGTCATGGAATCCGGGGAGATTGCACAGACCCACCAGCGGAAACGGTCGGCGATGAGCGAAACGCCCGTTTCTCCAACACCCCGCATCGGTGCCGTCGCAATCGGCCGCAACGAGGGCGAGCGTTTGCGCTGCTGTCTGCACTCGCTCGTCGATCTCAGGCATAAGGTCATCTATGTGGACTCGGGGTCGACGGACCATAGCGTCGCTCTGGCGACCACGCTGGGCTGCGACATCGTCGCGCTCGATCTGAGCAGCCCCTTCACGGCGGCGGCAGCCCGCAATGCGGGTCTCTCCCGGCTCCTCGAAACAGCTCCCGACTGCGAGTTCGTCCAGTTTGTCGATGGGGACTGCGAAGTGGTCAGCGGATGGATAGCTTCGGCATCCACCTTCCTGACGCACCACAAGGACTATGCGGTCGTGTGCGGGCGCCGGCGGGAGCGTCATCCGGACAATTCAATCTACAACCGGGTCTGTGACCTCGAGTGGAACACACCGGCTGGCGAGGCCGAAGCCTGCGGCGGCGACGCCTTGATGCGCGTAGACGCCGTGCGCGGCGTCGGCGGATTCGATCCGGCTCTGATTGCCGGCGAGGAGCCGGAATTGTGCTCGCGGCTCAGGAAAGCAGGCTGGCGCATCATGCGCCTCGATGAAGAAATGACCCTTCATGACGCGAACATCACACGCTTCGGCCAATGGTGGCGACGTACCGAGCGGGCCGGCTGGGCCTTCGTGAACGGCGCCGTCATGGAAGCCCGCACCGGGCATCGCCGATGGGCTCGCGAGGCGGTACGTCCATGGGTGTGGTGTCTCGCCGTTCCGGCTCTTGCGCTTGCTCTCTGGCGACCTCTCGGCGTCCTGGGCCTGCTGCCGCTCCTTGCCTATCCGCTCGTCATGGCGCGCGCCGCGGCCGCTGCGATCCAGCGTGGCGGATCGATCCGGGACGCGCCCGCCCATGGAGCGCTCTCGGTCATCGGCAAGTTCGCCGAGCTCAAAGGGCAGCTCACATGGATACGTGATCACCTGCTCCGGCGCCCGCGGCGCCTGATCGAGTACAAGACTGCACTCACCAGATACCGCTCATAGCAGGTTGCGCTGCGGACTGGTCGAAAGTCCAGGGGATCGACCCCGTCGAAATCGAGGTAAGGGATGGAACAGGGCAGCGAGCGCGGCATTCAACACTATCTCGACCTGCTGAAGAGAAGATTCGGCCTCGTGGCCGGGATCATCCTGCTGCTCGCAGCCGTCGGTGCTGCAGTGGTGTTTTCCCTTCCGAGGATCTATCGTGGGGAAGCGGCTATTCTGGTAGATCCTCCGACCATCTCAGCGAGCCTGGGCGAGCCTGGCCGGCCATACCAGCCGACGGAACCGCTTCAGCTGGCCGAACAGCGGGTCCTGACCAGGGAGAATCTGCTCCGGCTCGCCGAAAAGTTCGATCTGTTTACAAAGCGTAGGGCTAGTCTCACGCCGGTGGAGATTGCCGACCTGATGCGCGAACGCACCCGGATCGCGCGCATCGAAGTCGGACCTGCAGCCCGCCCGCCAAACAGCCCGACCTTTACGTTCACGGTGGAGTTCGAGTACGAGAATCCTGAGCTGGCGGCCGCAGTGGCAGATGAGCTCGCACACGCTATTCTGAACGAGGATGTCCGCGCGCGGACCAGCCGGGCCGGCGATGCGGTCCAGCTGCTCGGCCGCGAAGTCAAGGATATGAGGGGTCAGATCGCCGCGATCGAGGACCAGATCTCAGGTCTTTCGCAGAAGAACATCGACGTGCTGCCGGGCCGGCCCGAGTTCCAGATGACACAGCTCGAGGCAAAGAGGAGCGATCTGGCCGAAAATGACGCGGCGATCCGCTCCCTGGACGACGAAAGGCGTCTGCTCGATCTTGAGCTGCGCATGAAGGCGGTCGGCGGAAGCGCCCCGGCCAGCGATACGCAGGCTCTTGAAATGCGGCTGCAGGAGATGAAGGAGCAGCTTGTCGACCGGACGTCGGTCTACTCGGACAAACACCCCGAGGTTCGGACACTGAAGCAGCAGATCGTCTCGATAGAGGAGCAAATCCGCAACGCGTCCTCCAGAGCTGAGCTTCCCGGACATATCGAAACCTCGCTCCTTCCCCCCAATCTGAGGCTCATTGCGGAGCGCATCAGAACCCTCGAAGACCGCAGAATCTTCCTGGACGAGCGGCGCCAGACCCTGCAGGCCAGCATCTCGGCCCTCCAGATCGGAATCGCGCAGGCCCCGGAAGTCGAGGCCGCGTTGAGGACGCTGCAGGGACGTCGGGATGCGCTTCAGAGGAGTCTTGACGAGCTGACCGGGCGCCTGACCGCCGCCGAGCTGGTGGAACGCCTGGAGCAGGACGAGCGATCTCAGCGCCTCAAGCTCATTGAGCGGCCTATCGTCCCGGACAAACCAGCCAAGCCCAACCGCTTGAAGCTCCTGATCGTTGTCCTTGGCGCCGCCGTCATAGCCGGATTCGGCACCGTCCTCGCCCTTGATTTCCTCGATCAGACGATCCGCAGCGCCAATGAGGTGCGATCTGCCACGGGAGGCATGCCGGTAACATGCATTCCGAAGATCATGACGAGACGGGAGGCGCGTCGACGCAGGATCAGACGGACTGTCGGCACTGCTTCCGTCGGTTCATTGATGCTCGTGTTGCTCTTCGCCGCTCATACCTACGTCATGCCCGTTCAGCAGATATGGGAAAAGGTCGAGCTCTTCCGCCGTAACTGAGAACGCGCTGAAGCCAAACCGAACGACACACGAATTGTTACGAGTCAGGTCATACAAATGGTGCAGATCACACAAGCCGCCGAGTGGATAGGATTGGACCAAGCCGTCGAGGCGGAGCAGTCGCTTGCACCCGTTCAGCGGATCGAGGTTTCAGTCGTATCGGAGCGCAGACACGGGGCTGCGGTGGAGTCCTGGAGCGCTGTCAAGGCCGTTTCCCTCTGCCCAGCTCACCTGGAGGACAACCGCATCGTCTCGCATGATGGCACAGACGAGCGCGCGCATCCCTTCGACCTGCTGAGAACCCAAGTCCTGCACGTCATGGACGAGCATGACTGGCAGGTGCTTGCAGTCGCCTCGCCCACCGACAGGAGCGGAAACACGACGACAGCCATCAACCTCGCCTTGAGCGTTGCGCGTCAGGGCGAGCGCCCGGTCGTGCTGGTCGATTTGAACCTCCGGCAGCCGCAGATCGCCAGGAGCCTGGGGTTGAACAGGCTGGTCGGCGTGATCGACTATCTGGATGGAAGGGCTCGTCTTCAGGACACGATGGTGAAGGTTGAGGTCTCGGGACGGAGCGCATTCGTGCTGCCCTGCGCCGCTTCGGGGGCGAACGCTCCGGATGTGATCGCGTCCAGCCGGACGAAGACCCTAATCCAGCGGTTGAAACGAGAGGGCGACCGCCCGCTCGTCATTCTGGACATGCCCCCCCTGCTCACCTCCTACGAGACGGTCGCACTCCTGCCTGAAGTCGACTGCATGCTGCTAGTGCTGGCGGCGGGGCACTCGACCATGGCGGAGCTCGATGCCTGTAGAGGCCACTTGGAGGCGACGAACATCGTCCGGGTCGTTCTAAATAGCGATCGCGGCTGAAAGCACGGGCAGGCCGCTTAATTCGAAATCTCAGGGAAGACGGTTGCCTCGACCCATGTATGATGATGCTGTAAGAAGAAGAGGCACGGAGCCGGTGAGCGCGCTGCACACACCGGGCTTGCTGCCACAGCGATCCACCGTACGCGTCTCCTCCCGAGCCAGACGGACGATAGCGTTCAACAAGGGCCAAGCATGATCAATGACGCTGTTGCCGCTCCTTTACGCAAACGCATTCTCCGCGCGAGTGGATGGACGCTCATTCAGAACGGCGCATCGCTATCGCTCCGGTTGTTCGGCAATCTGCTGCTGACCCGCCTACTCACGCCGGAAGCCTTCGGTCTCATGGCGGTCATCCAAGCGCTCGTGGTCGCACTAGCGCACCTCTCCGATGTCGGCATCTCCCAGAATATCGTGGTTCACCGTCGAGGAGACGATCCGGACTTTCTAAACACTGTCTGGACCGTGCAGATCCTGCGCGGTGTCCTCATCCTGATCGCCTCGGCGGCTTGTGCCGTCGGGATTTTCCTGCTTGAGCAGGCCGGTTGGTTTAGGCCCGGCACGGTTTATACGGACCCGCAACTCCCCTATGTCATCGTAGCCTTCTTCTTCTACGTTCTGATTTTGGGCTTCGAAACGACAAAGGTGCAGCAAGCCCGCCGGAATATGCAGCTCGAACAGATCACCATGATCGAGCTGATGAGTCAGGCGGCCGCCCTGATCGTCATGTTGATTCTCGCTACCACTTTCCGGAATGTCTGGGCGCTCGTCGCCGGCTCACTTGTGGCGGCGACACTCAGGGTAGTTGCCGGACACCTTATCCTGTCAGGGCCGCGTAACCGCATCATGTGGGATCCGAGTGCCTGGACCGACATTCTGAGCTTCGGCAAATGGATCTTTCTCAGCTCTGTCATGGGATTTCTTCTTGTCAGCGGCGATCGGATCCTTCTCGGAGCGATCGTCGACTCGACCGTTCTGGGGGTCTACTCCATTGCCGTTCTACTGCTCGGCGTTCTGTATTCGACCTTCTACGCCATCATCGGATCGGTCGTGTTTCCGACCCTGAGCGAGGTGTTCAGGAATCACCCGAATGATCTGCGGCAGGTGCATCGACGATTCCAGTTGCAAGCCGATGTGGCGCTCTTCGGACTGGCTGGCTTTCTATTCGTGGCCGGACCGGCGATAGTCGACCTCCTGTACGACGATCGTTACAGAGAGGCCGGAACGATGCTAGCGGCGCTCTCGCTCGGCTTGATCGGCGCACGCTCCTCCATCTCCGAGCAAGGGTACCTGGCCATGGGCCAGGTGCGCTACCAAGCGGCCGCGAATTTCTGCAGGGTCGCTGTGCTATGTCTTGGCCTGCCGCTTGGGTTTGCATTGTACGGCATCGATGGTGCTCTCGTAGCTCTTATCCTCACCCAGTATGCGGGCTGGCCGGTCACCATACGCTTCGCGATGCGCAACGGCCTCTTCCAGCCGGGCGGCCTACTCATCGGCCCGCCGCTGTTCATCGCCGGTGCGGCTCTGGGGTGGTTGGGGAGAAGCGCCATGCTCCTTGTGATGCAATGAAGCAGGGGCTGAGCCGCTGGCGTCTATGTCTCGGTGACGGCAGTCGCACGGCGGGGCGGCGGGTGGGGAGGCGCGAACCGGTCGGTGAAGACGCGGGTCGTCCGACCGCGCGTGCTTCGCTCGGACGTGCAGTTTCAGTCTGCCCGGGGAATACCGGCAAGCACCTTGCCTGAACAGGCTTGAATGATCGCGGTTTCCGCGCGAGCCTTATCGAGGGTCTTCTGCGCGAAAGTGCCGCCAGCCTTGCGACACGACGTTCCGAGAGGCAGAACCTCCCAGGCCGTATCGTGAGGATCAGGCGATTCTGCCCTTGAGACCTGTCGATCGCATCCCTTGAAGCTCGTCTTGATGCGCGCTCAGGCTTGCGTTCGGGGCAGCGGAGGCGAGGCCGGCGAGATCGCGCGCATGCTCCATTCGTCGCTCGAACTCTTTCTCGAACGTGTGCTCGCGAGCAAAGGCAAGGCTGCGGAGACTATGGGAGTCAATGTCCTCATCGCTGAGTGCGGTAATCCGGGCGGCCAGGAGAGCAGGCCGGTTGATGGGCGTTGCCCAACCGGCCCGGCTGGCTTCCATGACGCCGTGAAAGGCCTCATTCGAATAGCCTACGATGGGCACACCGCACGCCATGGTTTCCAGATAGGTACATGATGGGTCGCCCTGCCGGTGACAGCAGACGAACAGATCAATTTCGTCGCGAATGAAAGGCAAGAGTTCCTGCTCGAAATCGAGATTGCCTTTGAAGCACACGACGTCGTCGAGGCCACGCCGCTTGACCTCGTGCCGCATCCGAGGTTCGAGAGTGCCGGAGCCGCAAATGAACAGCCTGAAGGGCCGCCCCGACCTGCGCAGGGCGTCCGCCACCACCACCAAGTCGTCCGCGCCCTTGATGGCGATGAGGCGCCCCGAGAAGACAAGCCGCAACTCGCCGCGACGGCGCCGGTCCTTGAATCGACGGTGCAGGGCAGATTCGTCAGCCAGCATGCTGGTCCTGACGCGGGTGTCGAAGAACAGTATCGTGCATGGATTGATCCGCCGGTAGGCTTCGTAGGTCGGGATTCCATTGCACTGCACCCCCGATGCAGCCGCAACGGCCCGCCGTATCCTCCACTCTTCCCCGAAGAGCCAGAGGGCTTGTCGCGCGAAGCGCAGTGGGCCCGGCGCGTTTGTCCTGGCGATCTGCAGCCGGGTGCGCAGCGAATACTCGGCACCATAGATGCAGGGAACATTCAAGTGGGCGCATAGTTGCGCCAAATGGGTCTGCCGATAATGGACGGCCAGCATCGCAACGGCAGCGCCCTGCAGAACGCCCGCAATCTCCAGACTCTCATGAGGTAAAACCGTGAGCTCGAAGGGCAGATCCTCCTGTCGGACAGCTACGTTATCGAGGTTGTCTGAGGCGTCTGGAGCAGGCTCCATCACCACCTGAACGGGGCCTGGCCACGAGCGCTGGTACTCGCAAAGCCCGGAGATGAACTTTCTGGTGAGGATGAAGCGGTCACCCGACCGCGCGACCGGCAAGGTGGGCAAGACCACGAGACGTGGCCCATTCGACATAACGGCGTTCCCATTCATCAAGACGCTGCAACCCCTTTAGACCCATTGACCTGTCGTCAGGCAGATCAGAATGCCTTCGCCAACGGCCCGCAGGCTCGCCGTACCGTCACGATGGAAGGCAAATCCTCCTGCTTCAATGCTTCTTTGAGGGTACCTCATGTCTCTGCCAACAGAGTCGTAGAGATGAGAATCCGTCCCACCGGCAGCCTGTGCGTCGTATGCCGTAGAAGCATCGCGACGGCGCTCCGGAGAATAGGGGTTACACTCGAAATGCCGGATTATATTCCGGTCGACCTCATTGTATCCTTCAGCCGTCCGCACCATCCCAAATGCCGGCGCACAAGCGCCAGAATGACTGATCGACCGGCCGGGGCCTGCGTGGGATCGTCCTGGTGAACAAGGCTTCACAACCGGATACGAAGGCTGCACATTCGCAATGTCCGAGAACATACGAGCGCTGGTCTATATTCTGATCCTGTCGATCCCAACCTTCTATGTTGGGCGGATCGTCTCAGCCGACCTTGTGTCACGGAAAGAGTTCGCCGTTTGGCGAAACGCTTGGTATGCCAGCACCATTGCGGTATTCCTGTCCGGAAATTTTTTCGTCTTTGCCGCCGCGTTGGCGGCCATCTGCTGGTACGCGCGTACAGGCACCTCCCGGCTTCCTCTCTATATCATCCTGCTCTTCACGACGCCGCCGGTTGCCGTCACCGTTGGCGGCTTCGGCCTCGTGCATTACCTCTTGCTCCTCAATCATGCCCATGTCCTGTCCATGCTCCTGCTCCTACCGGTGCTGCTCTCCGGCCACGGCGGATCAGCCCAACGGACCTCATCGGGAGCATATCCTTCCGCAGCGTGGACTACGCCGCCGTCCCCTGAGATGAGACGATCGCGACTGGGAAATGTTTGCGACATCCTGGTGGTGGCTTTCGTCGTCCTTCAGACTGTCCTGCAGTACCGGGAGGCCGGAACGACGCACGTCATTAGAACGGCGGTGATCCACACGTTGACCATCGCGCTGCCCTACTTTGCCTTCAGTCGAGGCGTGAGGAGCATCGACGAGGTCATGAAGATCCTGCTGGCCTTCGTGATCGCAGTTCTCCCGCTGGCGCTGATCGGAGTGTTCGAGGTGGCCAAGAGCTGGCTTCTCTATCCTCCTGTCGCCTCGAGTTGGGGTGTTCCGCTCATCCACGCCTATATCACCCGTGAGGGCTCTCTGCGTGCCACAGCGTCGGCCGAGGGGCCGATCGTCTTCGGCTACTTGGTGATGGTCGCCATCGGCTGCCTGATCGCCACGAGCGGAGAGCTGTTCAGGACCGTCAAAGTGCGTGCTGCGCTCGCGATTCTAGCAGCTGGCTTGGTCGCCAGCCTATCTCGCGGGCCCTGGGTAGGAACAGCCGTGCTGCTGCTTATCCTGGTCATGATCAGTCCCCGCAGAGCCGCGAATTCGTTCAAGCTCATCGGCGCCGGTGTTCTGATGGCGCCGGTGTTGTTCACGCCGGTAGGGGAACGGGCCTTGCGTCTTCTGCCGTTCGTCGGCTCCGTCGATGTGGAGAATGTTGACTACAGGAAACAGCTTTTGGAGAACTCCCTCTTGGTGATCGAGCGAAATCTTCTGTTCGGCTCGGCCGATTATCTCTCTACTCCGGAGATGCAGGAGATGGTCCAGGGCCAGGGTATCATAGACGTCGTCAACACCTTCGTGCAGATCGCTCTTGAGTCCGGGGTCGTCGGCCTCGCATTGTTCGTGCTGTTCTTCAGCTGCGTCCTGCTCGGATTGGCCGGCCTGCTGAAGCAGGAGGCCAGACCTGGTCTCAACCTGCGCGCGGTCCTGGCAACACTCGTGGCCATTCTGGTGACGATCATGACCGTCAGTAGCATCTCCTTTATCCCATATGTCTACTGGATAATGGCTGGGCTTAGCATTGGGCTGGTGCGGACCGCCCAGGTCAGGAGACAGCCGATGGATGCGTCAGCTTCCCCGACCCGACCGACAGGGAATCTCCGGATCGGCATGCCCATGCCCCCTAGTCGGCCCAGAGGACTGCTCTCGCCTGCCCGCACCTGTGTGTCAGACGATGACGCGCGGCGGGCCTCAGAAGCGGAATGATGTTCCGTAAAGCCCTTAAGGCGGTCGGGAAGGATGGCGGCTCAGCGCGCGAGGGCGCTGGTGTCCTTGCCAGCGGTCGCTATCCGCTCCAGCGGGAACGGGCCGGAAAACAATGAGCCTCAGGTCCGCCAGCGATGGGACGCGGCCGGAGACGCGGCCGTCGCTTTCTCAAGCCCTCATATGAGCCGCGCCGGAATACCGACTGCCGTCGCGCCGGCCGGAACATCGGTCAGGACGACAGCATTGGCCCCGATCCGCGCGTGCTCGCCCACGATGACCGGACCGAGAATCTTGGCTCCCGCGCCGATGTCCACATGCCCGGCAATTCGCGGCAATCCTCCATCGATGGTCCCGATGGTGACCTGCTGGAAGATGAGACAATTGGGACCGATCTGCGCGTCAGGATGAATGACGATGCCGTTCGGATGGGGGAGGAGCAACCCGCCCCCGATCTGGCAATTGAGCGGGATATCCGCGCCGGTCACAACGCTCCAGAAACGGTGCCGAAGGACCGCCCATCGCCGCTGCAAAGCCGCCCAGGGCGTTTGCGATGCGCCTGCCCGCTGGTAGGCGCGGATGCTGGCTATGAGAGATCGAGAGGGACACCAGCTCAGGAAGGTTTTGACCTCCCGTGAGAAGTCCGGTTCGGTGGACGACACGCTTTGTCGAGTGGAGCGCATCAGCTGCATGGCCTGATCCATCATCAAACACCTCGTGGACGGATAAGCGGGATCGCCCTCGGCTTGCACTGCGGGAGAGCCATCCGATTCTGGCAGCCCGTCCTCATCGTTTCAGGCTGCCCATGCAGTGGAGGTCTCCTTCAAATGCTTGCTCAAGGTCTCGGCAACGCGCAAGGCATTGGCCGCGATCGTGAGGCTCGGATTGGTGCCGCCGCTGGTCGGCATAAAGGATGCATCGACAACGTAAAGATTGTCGAGGTCATGGGCCTTGCAGTTGGAGTCGAGCACGCTCGTGGCAGGATCATGGCCGAAGCGGCAGGTTCCGCAGGGATGCCCGTAGTTGAGTTGCACGTCGAGCTGGAGCGACAGACTACGGAAGCGGCCGAGCGCCGCTCTCAGGAGCCTGCGCGCCCGCCGCGCTCGCTGTCGGAGTTCGTCGGGAATATCGTAGATGACGCGAATGCGGTTCGGATCGGCGGGATCAAGAATCACCCGGTTTCCAGGCTGAGGCATGTCCTGGATGACCATGGTGAAGACCGTTGCCTGCCCGAACAGGAATGCCCCGAACGTGGCCGGAATGCGCAGCAGCTGACGAAGGGGCGCGAAACGCCGGAAGAGGCTGCGATCGAACCAGCTGACAAGATAACCATACACTTCGCTGAAGCCGGCGGAGAGCCCCGTTGATTGGATCATGCCGAGTCGCATCCCGTCCCGGACATAGAAGTCCCGTAGGCCGATCGTTCTGCGGGGGCCGCTGGTTGCCAGTTTTCGCTGCGGCCACACAGCGATCCATTCGTTCGCGTGGAACATCAGGTTGCACCCCACGAGACCAGACCCATTGGCGACACCGCTTGGCCAGATGTCGTTTTTCGACCGAAGGAGAAGGGCCGGGCTATGGTAGGCACCGGCCGCCAGAACGATGATTCGTCCGCGCAGCCGATAGAGCCGTCCCTTATGACGGCAGATGACCGCTTCGACCCGCTGAGCACCCGCTTCGAGTCGCTCCGCTTCGCATTCCGCAAGCAGGACTGCGCGGCCGGTCCGCAACGCAGGAGCCAGACACACGGATCGGGCGTCGCTCCTGCAATCGCGCTCGCATCGCCTGCCGCCGCATTCAGCGCAGCCTGGCGCGTACCCAAAACCCACGTGAAGGCGGTAGGGATGGAGGCCCATCTTCGCGAAGTTTTCCATGAAATGCTCGTCAACCGCGCTCGCGCGGGGCGGAGGACGGAGATTCCTCTGCGGTTGCGGCGAGAGCGGATCGACCGTTCCCACGACCCGATAGAGGTGCTCCGCCTCCTCGTAGTACTGAACCATGTCGCTCCACGAGACCGGCCATCCTCCTGTCGGATGCGGCAGCTCCGCGAGAAACTCGATGTCGCTGCGCTCGAAGCGCTCAAGGGTGGCTGCATAGAGGATCGACGATCCCCCTGCGCCGCATCCGAGGGGCGCGAAGATATGGCTCTCCCGGCCGTCAACCTGCGTGGTGATGCGCTCAGGCCAGTGGGCGGAGTCGAGACGCTCGCCGCTGCTCTCGATCTCCACGCCCATCGAGACCGGACCGGTGAAGTTCGCCTTGCCTTTCTCGATGAAGAGAACCCGATGCCCTCGCTCTGCGAGGCTGTATCCGATCGTAGCACCGCCAATACCCGTGCCGACGATGACGGCATCCCACAACTCGTCGGCCAGCGAACTGGGATCGGCTTCTACTTCAGATATGTCGGACATCCGGCTGCTTTCACGAGTTCGCAAGAAGCATAGGTCGTCTGGATGGTACAGGCCTGCCGATGGGTTGCAATGCCGAGCCGGCCGGGATGCCCATAATTTCCAACATGAGTCCTTTTGGTCCGCCGCGCGCGCGAGGGCCAGCGCGTAGCCCACACATTGGGTAGTCGCGGAGCGAGCCGCCCTTAGGCCGGATGGTCACTGCATGGAAGAATGGGTGGTTGTTCCCCGATAAGATGGAAAGACGGGCTCACGACTGGACGCCGGGCCCAAGCATCGAACGGAGAACAAGCATGGGTGAGTATATCGGCCTTGACGTGTCCTTGAATGAAGCGGCGATTTCCGTGCGGCGGGACGGCACGCGGATCTGGCGCGGCAAATGCCCCTCTGACCCGAACCTGATCGCCGAGGTCCTGCGCAAGCGTGCGCCCGAGCCGAAGCGGGTGGTCTCCGAGACCGATCCTTTATCGGTGTGGTTCTATCATGCGCTGAGTGCTGAAGGGCTGCCGGCCATCTGCGTCAACGCCCGCCACGCCAAGGCCGCCCTCGACATGGCACCCAACAAAACCGACGCCAATGATGCCGATGGCTTGGCCCATCTGGCCGAGGTCGGCTTCTACCGCGAGGTGCGGGTGAAGGGCTGTGACAGCATGCTGATCCGCACGCTGGTGGCCGCACGGACCCGATCGGTCCAGATCACAACCGAGCTGCCCAACCAGGTCCGCGGGCTCATGAAAACGTTCGGGCTGGTCGTGCCGCGCGGCAAAGGCGGCACGTTCGAAGCCGAAGTCCAGCGCCTATTGGTGGGCCAGGAAGAGCTCGCCCGGATCATCCTGCCGGTGCTGGAGGCTTGGCGCAGCGTGCGCAGCGGGCGTCCGCCTTGGGGTGGCAGCTTCTCGCCAGTGCCCGGCAGAGTGCGGCCTGTCAGCAGTTGATGTCGATCCCCGGCGTGGCGGCGATCACCGCCACCTCGTTCACGGCCGCCATCGAGGATCCGGCAAACTTCAAGAAGTCGCGCTCGGTCGGCGTTTGGCTGGGGCTGACGACCCGCCGCTACCAGACCGGCGAGGTCGACTATGACGGCCATATCTCCGGGCGCGGCGATGCTCATCTGCGAGGGCTGCTCTATGAGGCCGTAACCGTGATCCTGGCACGCACCCATGCCGACAGTGACCTGCGCTAATGGGGATTTCAGTTGAGGGAGAGGATCGGCTTCAAACGGGCAGCCGTTGCTGTGGCGAGGAAGCTCGCCGTCATCATGCATGCGATGCTCAAATCCGGCGAACCGTTCAGCCGGGCAGGCAATGCCATCGCCTGATCCAGACGGAACTCCGATGCGCCTGTCCTGAGGTGTGCTGAGGCGTCCCTGCCGGGACGTGGATGAACCATTCCGCCTAGGCTGTTGCACCTGCTAGCCTCAAGCCCGCAGCGTGCGTTCCACACCTTGGAAGGTTCCTCCTGCGCAGCTCCATCATGCGGCGACTGCTGTCGGCTGTTCCGTGCATCACCGGCCCCATAAGCCGACCATTGCAGCAACGAGGACGCTGCAAGGAAGTTCAAGCGCCTCCGCGCCGGTTCAGAGAAGCTCGCGCCGAGGGCCCGCGCACGCTTTCTGGTTTATCCCGCGCCATACCGCTCTCGAGGCGCGAGGAGGCGCGATAGGCGAGGGTCGGAAATGACACTATCCTCGTGACCTGTCGGTGCGGATCCACTCCGGGAGGTGTCCGAGGCGGCGATAGATCCGAACTTTCTGCATCAGATGACCTGCCAGCTCCGGCAGGTCTCGCACCCCGAGAATCCGCCGGCCGAACCGCGCCCAAGCCAGCGTCAGACTGCCCGCCGTCAGCAAACCGGCAATCGTCGCCAGCAACAGGGGCATCAGGCCGTACCCGACCAGAGCCGCCGCCGCACAAGCCAGCCACACCAGTCCGACCACGGCGCTCAGTAGGCTCAAGGGCGGCACCAGAAGGTCGAGCGCCAGCGCCAGCAGATCCCGATTGCCGGTCCGTAGCCCTCGCCAGAGCGCCCGCGGCGCCTCCTGCACAAGCGTGCGGGTCGAGCCGATCTCCCAGCGCTGCCGTTGGGTAATAATGCCGGTCTCCGAGGCCGGAAAGGTGCTCTCGACGTAGGCGGCAGGGTAGAACAGCGCAGCTCTGCCGCGGGCGGCGAGATCGAGCCCGAGCTTGACGTCCTCCACTAGATGGCCACTGGCCAGATCGACGGCTGCGAGGGGCTGCCATGGAAAGGCCATGCCGGTGCCCATGAGCTGGCACGGCAGCCCGAGTCTTGCCAGCCCGAGCGGCCGCACATGGTTCTTGAGCATCCAGGCCAGTTCCTGAACCCGCCGCCGCTGCCCTTCTCGCGCCGACTTCATGACATAGAGCGCCTGAGTGGGCCGACCTGCGGCGAAGGCCGTCTGGGCGAGGGGCAGAATGGAGCCTGGAGCCACACGGCAGTCAGCATCAATGATGACCACCGTCTCAGGTGGGTCTTGCCGCAAATGGCGCAGGCCCCAGTCGAGGGCATAGCCCTTGCCGCGGCGCTCCGGATCTTGACGCTCGCTGACCTCGGCGCCGGCCGCTCGCGCCACGGCGGCGGTGTCGTCGGTGCAGTTGTCGGCGACCACCAGCAGCCGATCGCAGGGCCGCAGCTGCGCCGCGATATCCTGCAGAGTTTGTCGAATGCCGGCTTCCTCATTGTGGGCCGGCACGATGACCGCAATGGTTCCGGGTCCGAGGAAGCGGCCGGGGCGCCAGGTGCGACTGACAGGGCTCTTGAGAGCGGAGGCGGCCAGAACCTCGGCCGCAAGAATGAGCGAGGGAAAGCAGACCAGAGCGGCCAAAGCACCTAGTGTCATATCCAGCATAGGATACGCACCGCTTTGTCAAACCATGCATGCTGCACATATGGCTTCAAGCGGCTGGTGCTGGTTCGGTCGGCTTGCCGCGAAGCGGGAGCGTCTATGCATTTCATGCTGCTCAGATCCTTGCAATACGTAAAACTGGCAGCGGCCAACGGCGATGTAAATTACCCCTTTTTTCCTCTTTTCTGCCCCTATTCCTACTTTGGGAACTGCCTCACTCCATCCTTAATGGCGGGACGTGCGTTCGACCTAGCTTGAGAGTGACGTGTGGGATTCGACCATGAGCTTCCAATCGATATGCTGACGTCGAGCAGCGGCTCGCGTGACATGCGTATGCTGGCGAGAGCCACGAAGGTCGCCCGATACGGTGTTCTGGCCCTCGCGGTGGCTGCGAGTGCGACCGAGGCCGCCGGAGCCGGCAGCCAGGCGAGCCTATCCAAAGGCCGAACTGAGCCTGCCTTGAGCCTCGTTCCGCCCCCCCGAGAGGCAGCACGGATTTTCGTGTCGGGACACAGCCTGACGGACCGCCCGCTACCGGACTATCTTGCGACCATCGCCGACAGCCTTGGCACACCTGCAGTCTGGAACCAGCAAAATTTATTCGGCTCCTCGATCCGCGAGCGTATCCGCGGGCGCGGTGCTGGAGAAACGGGCTGGGTGGGTTATAGCCAGGGGGAGAACCGCGACGGGCAGGGCCTGAACGTCATCAACGAGCTGCGCAGGCCGCAGACCATCGACACCGATCGGTACGATGCGCTGATCATCACTGAGCAGCACACGCTGCTGGGTTCCCTGATCTGGAATGACACGGTCCGCTATCTTCGGCACTTCCATGACCGGATCATCGAAGGAAATCCGCAGGCGACGACCTATCTCTATCATTCCTGGATCAGCCTGAACGATAAGGATAATCCCAATCGATGGATTGCCTACGAGCGGGAAGCGCTTTCGGCGTGGCAGTGTGTTGCGGCGCGTATCAACCAGTCTCTGGCAGCAGAAGGACGCACGGATCGAATTTCCTCCCTGCCGGCTGCTGCTGCCTTAGCTGCCCTCGTGGAGCGTGCTACGCAGGGCGCTGGTCTGCCGGGTATCAGCGGGGAAAGCGTGCGGCAGACAATGGAGCGGCTCTTCCGGGACGATGTGCATCTGACGCCGCTGGGAACGTATTATATCGCTCTTGTGAGCTATGCCATCGTCTATCGCCGCTCGCCGTTGGGTGCTTGGGCGCCCTCAGAAATCGACCAGACACAGACAGCTACTCTCCAACAGATGGCATGGACCTTCGTGACGGACATTGCGCGCGATCAGCAGGCCAACTCTCTAGAGGCGTGCCGCGCCATCGTCAGCAATGAGTTTGTGTACACCTACTGGTCGTATATCCGCGATACCTACTGGCGCCAGGAGGGCAATACGATTCAAGCCTACGCGAAATGGCTGCAACATCTTGCCCGCTGGCGTTACCGCCTCTCGCGTGAAGATGAAGATAACCCACTCTATTACAGCGCCGCTCATGATCGCACCTACTGGTATTCCCCACCGGATTGACCTACGCGCGCATCCTCTCTCCACCCTAGTCGAGAAGATCTCACCAATGGCCTTTGCGGGACGAACGAAAATCAAATCATACTTTGCCGTGCTGGCTCTTGCCTTGTTTGGAGGAACTGCCAATCCAAGCGAGGCGCAGATTTCGGCTCCATCTCGTGTCCAGGAGCCTGCCCGACGTGCGGGACTTGGAATCAATTTGGCCGAGATAACCTATTGGACGACGGAGCACCCGTTTACCAATCTCGCCCTGCATGCATCGCGCTGGCGTACTCAGCCTCGCGGAAAGCCGTTTACCTGGGACGTCCCGTTGCCGCCCATGACAGACGACAATTATCCGAAGGCAGTGCCTCAAGGATCAGGAATGGAGAGCTTCCTCCTTGGCACTTCCGCTCGCGGTCATCTCCCAAAAGAGCTGGTCGTCCTCTACGACGGCAAGGGTCGGCTGCAATACACGTTTGGGGCGCACCTGAAACAGCGCGGAGCAGGACGTGACATCATTACCGATCTTGGCGGCGAGCGGGGTGCGATAGCCGTACAGATCGTTGAAACCGACCCTGCTGACCCTTTACGAAACATTCGGCTGCACGAGCCGAATGTTCCTACCAATCCGCCGACATTTCGTCAGGCCTTTCTCGACCGTTGGGCAGGCATGTCCGTTCTTCGCTTCATGGACTGGATGCAAACGAACAATTCGAAAGTGCGCCGTTGGGAACAAAGACCTCCGAAGGCGAGCTTTACTCAAGCTGAAGGTGGAGTCGCTCTCGAGTACATGATCGGGCTATCCAATGTGCAGAAGGCGGCACCTTGGTTCTGTATTCCGCATCTGGCCGACGACGAATACGTTCGTCATTTCGCCGAGCAGGTCAAGCAAGAGCTTGATCCTTCGTTGCCTGTCTATGTCGAGTACTCCAACGAGGTCTGGAACGGGATCTTCGAGCAATCCAGGCATGCGGCCCGAATGGGAACGCAGCTAGGCCTCTCCTCGAACGAATTCGAGGCGCAGCTTCGCTATTATTCTCAACGCACGACCGAGGTGCTGAAGATCTGGGAGCAGGTCTTTGCCGACCAGAAATCAAGGATAATCGGCGTATATGCAGCCCAGGCAGCGAATCCTTGGACGAGCTCTACGGTCTTGGAATGGGGCGAGGCGCGCCGCTACGCCGACGTCCTTGCAGTAGCGCCCTACTTCGGGAATGCGCTCGGCGATCCTAAGCGGCAGGGGCAGGTCGTCGGTTTGTCGGTCGATCAAGTCTTGCAGACTCTCGCCCGGGAGGTCGAAATGGAAAACAAGAAGATGATCGAAAGCCAAGCGGCGGTCGCCCGGGCGATGGGCGTCAGATTGGTTGCCTACGAGGGCGGGCAGCACCTCGCCGGATATGCGGGTTCCGAGAACAATCCAAAGCTCGAGCAGCTCTTTCTGTCAGCCAACCGGCATCCACGAATGAAGGACATTTACCTGTCTCACCTCAATCATTGGAAGGCGGCGGGAGGCGATCTGTTTGTGCTCTACAATTCCATGGGTGTGTACGGCAAATGGGGAAGTTGGGGGCTTCTCGAAACAGAGCAGCAGGATCCATCGACAGCACCCAAATGGGAGGCGGTGCAGCAGTTCATGCGAGATAACGCCCTAGCCCAAGGCCAGCATGGCGAGTAGGCTGGTACTCTTCAGCGGCACCGTTGGGTTCGATTCCAATCGCCTTCATAGAACATGGAAAGCAGAATGCCCCGGGATCTCGTCTCTATCGTGGTTGAAAGCCGTTTGAACCCTATTCGCCGTTTACTCGCGTCCGCCGTAGGATGTGGCGAAGGATCACGGTTGCTCGCGACTGTTCCGTCGAAACCGTTTCAAGTGACAGGGAGAAATGCGATGGCCCGTCTTGGGAGGATTGGAGGCGGCCTTCCTGTGCCCCGATTGACTGCATTGCCCTGGCTCGGTTCGCTCTGCTGGAGCCTGTGGATTGCCTCCGCCGCGGCGCAAACGGCACCTTACCAATTCAAGGCAGGGGATCTCATCGAAGTCTGGGTGGCGCAGCAGCAGACTCTCAACCGGCAGATCGTCGTCAGGCCCGACGGTCGTATATCGATGCCTCTCGCCGGTCATTTGCATGCGGAAGGGCTTACTCCTGAAGAGCTCGAGACTGCGCTGACGCAGCGGCTCCAAGAGTTCTTCAAAGACAAGCTCAACCTGACCGTCATGCTGAGCCCAGCGCCTGAACAGGATCCTCCAATGATCTATGTCGCCGGAGACGTCGATCAGCCTGGTGCTTACCGGTACCGGGCTGGAATGACTGTTCTCCACGCCGTCAGCGTCTCTGGAGGGTTCTTCCGGACGGAGATTGAGGCGAGCCGCGACCGCGCCATTGAGCTACGCGGCGAGTCTGAAGCCCTGCAGCGGCAGTTGGTCACCCTTCTCGTTCAGGAGGCAAGGCTGCGGGCTGAGCTCGATGATCAACAATCCATCGAGATGCCTGCCGAGATTGCCGCGCATCGGGACTCCGTTGCCAGCGAGGTCCTGCAGCGGGAGCGAGTGCTGCTGGACAGACGCCGCCAAAAATACCGCGGCCAGATCGAAGCGGTTGAGTTGCTCAAAGATACGGCCAAACGGGAAGTCGACGCTGTCAGAAATCAGATTGCCACGACCGATAAACAGATTGAGCTGATCAGCAGGCGCTATGAGAATATCCAGTCTTTGGTTTCCAAGGGGATTGCAACGGACTCACGACTGCTGGAGATCGAAATCTCCCTAGAGGAGCTCAAGCGAACCAGGTCTCAACTGCAAGCGGACTTGACAAGAGCCGAGAGCAACGTCATCCAAAACACGGCCGCTCTTCCGGATATTCAGAATCAGCGCCAGATTGAGCTGCAATCGGAGCTCCAGCAGACGGAACGCAACCTCGATGAACTTCGTTCAAGGATGAAGATGAGTCAGGACCGTCTGATGCATCTTGATGGCGCATCCCAGTCGTCCGACCGCTCGATCATCGGAACCAGATCCTGGCAGTATGTAATACTTCGCACTGAAGCTGGCCGTGTTCAAGAAATCCCCGCCACCGAGCTCACTCAAATTCAGCAAGGAGACCTGATCAGGGTCGATCCGGCACCCGGAGGGGAATCGTCGGCCGGCACACGGCCCCGTCGGGAGGCCCGCCGCGAGCGCGGGTGACAGAGGCTCCACTTTCTGAAGAGCGCATCGTGGAATGCGGAAAAGCGGGTCCACTTTTCACTGACGCGGCCCTTCGGGTCCGCACGATGCGCTAGGGCATCTCTTTTCGAAGTGGTGCCGGTTCGCCATTGAAATCGCGGTACAATGAGGAGAAAAGCCTATTCGATGCAAATGGAAGCAGATCTGAAGCCGGTGATGTCTTGCAACTTGAGAGACGTTATGCGGGATGCTCCCATTGCCCCGTTGTCTGGCGGATCGGCTCCAATCCGTGATCTCTCCTCATCGATAAAAGGTATACGGTCAATGAGCAAAGGCTGGCGTCAGCTGCAGCCCGTGACCTTGGCGCAGAAGCGGGGTTCAGGATAGGACATTTCGCCCGATCGCCACTTGAATCAAGCGTTCGATCTTCTCCGCCTCGCGGGTCACGTCATGGCGCTCAAGGACGCGCTGCCGCGCGGCTCGCCCCATTTGCGACCATTCCTCAGGCTCTTCCGACAGAGCATCCCGCATGGCATCCGCCAGCAATCCGGCGTCGCCGGCAGGCACCAGCCATCCCGTCGTACCAGGAATTACAAGTTCAGGAATTCCGGCTACGTATGTTGAGACCACCGGACGCCGCATGGCCATTGCCTCCATGAGGACCACCGGGAGCCCCTCGGCAAAGCTCGGGAGCACGACGATGCGGGACTGCATGATTTCCGCTCTCACGCCCTCATTTGAAAGCCACCCCGTGATATGGACGATATCGTCGAGTTCAAGTTCCGTTATCCGGTTCTCAATACGCTTCCGCAGTGGACCATCGCCCGCTAGGGTCAGCCTGAACCGAAGGCCTTGCGCCCGGAGTTTGGCTGTGGCTTCCAACAGAAGAAAATGTCCCTTCTGCTCTGCGAGGCGAGCCACACAAACGAAACTTGGCCCTGGAATTTTGTCGTGGCCTCGGTCGGGGTAGAAATCGCAATCGAGACCGCAATGTACGACCTGTAACTTGGGCCATTGGTCTGGATCGATCCATCGTTTGAGCTGGCTCCGACCGTAGGAGCTCACAGCCACTACGAATGATGCTGACTTCATCTTGTCTGAGAGCGCGATCGATCTCGGCCCGTCGAATTCCTCGGGCCCGTGCACCGTGAGGGAGTATGAGATCCCAGCGATTACGTGAGCCAGGAGAGCTATCGTGGCTGGGTTCGTGCCAAAATGGACATGCAGGTGTTCAACCTGGTCGTGGCTGCACCAGTCGGCAATAATGGCGGCTTCGATGAGGTAGGCGAGGTGTCGAATTAGGCCACGATCAGATCGAAAGCCAATGCGTAGACTCGCTCCGAGAGCTCTCATTGTGCCGAGCGGGTGCCGGATAACAGTTCGTGTGAATGCTGCGAGAAGATCGACTGACTTCTGGCGGAGAATATGCTTGGTTTTGGCTTTCTCGGCGAGGTCACCTTCATCGACCAGTTCGACTTCCCGGTAGTTCAAGGCATAACGCAGCACAGTGTTGCCGCGCGCCTCAAGCGCAATAATTTCCCGCCGGATGAAGCTATGCGATGGGGCAGGGTATTGGTTGGTGAGATAGGCGACTGTCACCCTGGATCGATCTCTGTCTGCGCGTAGGTGCGCTACTTCGAAATCGACCTGCGATGAGATTCCAGCTGTCGCATGCAGGGGCGGAACTAGCCTCTGCCTTGCCGATGCCTTACTCTTGCTTCTCATCGCGAGACCCTTTCGCGCATCATGCCGATGAATGTCTATCGTCGCTGTTGGCGTTCATGCTGAGGGTATCCATGCATCGTGTCGTAGCATTGTCGTTCCCGTACGTCTGGAGAATTCTCGGCCATCGATTGGCGAAGACCACACCGCCCAGGGTACGCGGGCTGCCTTTTCGGCAGTGCTGTTAAGAAGTCGGCGCATCACTTCACACCACATGGTAATCACCAGCTCGGTAGATGAGCGCCGGCCGATTGGAGTCGGACCGGACTGCTCGTACTCCTCCTACAAACAAGGTGTGCGTGCCATGGTCGAGCTGGTTGATTACATCGCAGTCAAGCACTGCGATGGCATCGATAAGGACTGGTGAGCCCGTGGCCAGTACGGTCCAGTCGCTATCTGCAAAACGATCAAGACCACGGCGCCTCGTACGACCTGCGAAGCAATCGGAGAGAATGCGTTGCTCTGCGGCCATCACGTTAACGCAAAAGCTTCCGGATTGGAGGATTGCGCGATGACCATCTGTTTCCTTGTTGACACAGACGACGAGGCTTGGAGGCTCTAGCGAAAGCGAGCAGAGCGACGTGACGGTAAGCCCGCGGCGTTGATCTCCCTGTCCGGCCGTGACGATGCTGACGGTGGCGGCCAATTCCCGCATTGCCAACCGGAATTCCGTCGGCCCGGTCAATCTCTCTGAGGCAATCGAACTCGCAGGCATGTGTTTCGTCATTTGGGCCTCCGCCCTTGCCTCTTTCGTTTCACGGTCGCACGACCGCTCATGTCTGCATGTCAGTCAAGCCGCTCTCGCGCCTTCACACAAGATCGTCGCCAGCGAGGAATTGGCTCGTAAGGATAAAATCTTATAGGAAAGCTGGTTAATCCCTCTGCCTGATCTCTTCTATCCTGATGATCTGACTCAAAGCCTGCACCGGCTTGCTAGTCTTTCAGGACGTGAGCGCTTTTACTCGCCGGAACGTCACATGCTGCCATTTGGCGCGACGGCCGAGGGCATTGGTGGTCTCATGCCTAAGTAAGGCGACACCCCTTCAAGCAGCGAGTTGTTCGGCTCCTGACAACGTCGGGTCTGTCGGCCTCAGGGCCTACGGCGGGAGAGATTCCGTTGCTCAGGAGCATGCGATGCGGTTGGCTGTAACGACATATGAGTGGTCTAGTCACGATTTTGGCGGTGAGGTGAATCCGACCGACATCCCCGAGGTTATCCTGCTGATTCCGCGCCGCTTCCGTGACGAGCGGGGGTGGTTCTCGGAAACCTACAGCGTGCGTTCCTGTCCCCAAGCCTTGAGCCGCACGGCTTTCGTTCAGGACAATCAGGTCTTTTCCGCAGCGCGAGGGACTCTGCGCGGTCTGCACTTTCAACGTCCGCCTCAGTCTCAAGCGAAGCTGGTCCGCGTTCTGCGTGGACGGATTTTCGACGTGGCCGTCGATCTCCGCGTCGGATCGTCTACCTACGGCCGCTGGGTCGGCGCAACGCTCACGGCGGAAGCGGGCGAGCAGTTGTTCGTGCCGCATGGTTTCGCCCATGGCTACTGTACCTTGGAGCCCGAAACGGAAGTCGCCTACAAGGTCGACAGCTTCTATACGCCGGATTGCGACGCGGGACTGGCCTGGGACGATCCTTCCCTCGATATCACTTGGCCTATCCGGACGGAGGAGGTTGTTCTCTCCGGCAGGGATAGAGATTTGCCGACCTTTGCGAACTTCGTGTCACCTTTTCGCTACGAGCCCGCTGAGACGCCGGTCTGACCCACACAATCCCTGTTCGAGTTTCCTTCATGCCCGCTATTTCGCCCGCAAAGCGCATTATCGTCACCGGAGGTGCCGGCTTCATCGGCTCAGCAGTAGTGCGCCACCTCATTGCCGAGACGGACCATCAGGTGCTCGTCCTCGACAAGCTGACCTATGCCGGCAGCCTGGACTCGCTTAGGCCCGTTGCGAACAACCCCCGCTATCGGTTTGTGCAGGCTGACATCCTTGACGCCTTGAAGGTGCAGGATGTCTTCGCCTCCTACCAACCCGACATCGTCATGCATCTGGCTGCCGAGAGCCACGTCGACCGCTCCATCGACGGGCCTGGCGCCTTCATCCAGACAAACGTGATGGGTACCTACACCCTGCTGCAGTCGGCCTTGGCCTATTGGCTGGGCCTGTCCGGCTCGCGGAAGGCGGACTTTCGCTTCCACCACATATCCACGGACGAGGTATTCGGCTCGCTGGGCGCGGAAGGATACTTCACGGAAAGCACGGCTTATGACCCGCGCTCGCCTTACTCCGCCTCCAAGGCGGCCTCGGATCATCTGGTCCGCGCTTGGCATCACACCTTCGGTTTCCCTGTGGGGATCAGCAACTGCTCCAACAATTACGGTCCTTACCACTTCCCCGAAAAGCTGATTCCACTCGTCATCCTCAACGCCCTCGAGGGCAAGCCGCTGCCCGTCTACGGCGACGGATCGAACATCCGGGACTGGCTCTACGTGGAGGACCACGCCCGGGCGCTCGTACTGATCGCCGAGAGAGGCCGGGTGGGTGAAAGCTATAACGTCGGCGGCCACAATGAGAAGACGAATCTGGAGGTGGTGCGGGCGATCTGCGCTGTTCTGGACGAGATCGCTCCCGATCCGCGCATCGGGCGGCGGGAGGAACTGATCACCTTCGTCAGGGATCGGCCAGGGCACGACAGGCGCTACGCCATCGACCCATCCAAGATCGGGCGGGAGCTGGGTTGGGCCCCGCAGGAGACCTTCGAAACGGGCCTCGCCAAGACCGTGCGCTGGTATCTCGCCAACCCCTCATGGTGGAAGCGCATCCGCTCCAGTGTCTATTGCGGCGAGAGGCTGGGAGCGCGTGCATGATCCTCCGCTTCGAGTACAGAGCATAATCGTGATTGGGAGTGATACATGGAGCGCAAGGGCATAATCCTGGCGGGAGGCTCGGGCACGCGGCTACATCCTCTCACTCTTGTGACGTCGAAGCAGTTGCTTCCGATCTACGACAAGCCGATGATCTATTATCCCCTGACCTCCCTCATGCTGGCGGGTATCAGGGACATACTGATCATCACCACGCCTGAAGACCAAGGCGCGTTCAAGCGGCTTCTGGGCACAGGCCGACAATGGGGCGTGCGTTTCGAGTACGCAATCCAGCCCAGTCCCGATGGATTGGCGCAGGCCTTTCTCATCGGGGAGGACTTTGTCGAGGGGCATCCCTCCTGCCTGATTCTGGGAGACAATCTCATCTATGGTCACGGGCTGTCCGAGGTCTTAAAGCGGGCCGGCACGCAGCGGGAAGGGGCGACGGTGTTCGGCTACCAGGTCGAGGATCCCGAGCGCTACGGCATCGTCGACTTCGACAGCGAGGGGCGCGTAACGTCGATTGAGGAAAAGCCGGATCGGCCGAAATCCCGCTGGGCCGTGATCGGGCTCTATTTCTATGACGAACAGGTGGTGAAGCTAACCAGGACGCTGACGCCGTCGCAGCGTGGGGAGCTCGAGATCACGGATCTCAACAATCTCTACCTTCGCCAGGGACAGCTGCGCGTCAAGCAGCTCGGGCGCGGCTATACTTGGCTGGATGCGGGAACGCACGAGTCGCTTCTCGAGGCTTCCGAGTTCGTTCACATCCTGCAATCCCGTCAGGGTCAGCTCATCGCGTCTCCGGAAGAGATCGCTTATCGCGAGCGCTGGATCGACAGGGCCGCCTTCGAGGATGCGGCCACCAGTCTTGCCAAGACCCGCTACGGACGCTCACTCCTGGCGCAGCTTCGCACGAACGAACTCTGATCCAGCGGAGTGCCGGTCTGAAAAGAGGCAAGACTTCGGCGCAAGGACAGTGGCTCAGGGAATGGACTCTCAGCGACATCTTCCAGAGGCGATGCATTCTTACCAACATGCGCTCATAGTGCGGACCCAGAGGTCTGCGTCCGTGACTCGCAAGGCCGCGTCAGCGAGAAGTGGATCCGGTTTTGCTAGCGCGGCCCTTCGGGTCTGCGTCCGACGGTGTGCTATCTGTCAGGGTAAGCATCGGCTCAATCCTAAAAGTGGATTCCACTTTTCGCGAGCGAGGTACTAGCGCAGGTAAGACCTGCCTGGAGCAGCTGCGCGGGATGACATTCAGCAACTTGGCTTTGTCAGCAGTGGCGAGAGCGGCGAAGCCACGGCCGTACCTGGTCGGACCCGGAATGCAGTCAATCTGGACGTCCTGGATCGAATTTTCTTATCTGTCGGGTGGTCATAACCATCTGAATGGCACGCCTAAGGTGTTTCAGATCATGCTCTAGGCGAACCAGCCGCGCGACTAATTCAGTACCGGTGAGCTGTTGCGGGGGCGCTTCCTTAGCACTGCCGTCGTCACCAGAATCTCTCCATAAGATGTTTCTCAGTTCTATGAGCGACATCTGGCCTATGCCGGGGACTGCCATCCAAGTATGCAAAGGAACGCTCACCATCTCCTGAACGGTTGGGCGCCGCCCCTGAAACTCGGCTAAAAGTGCCGCCCGCAACCGTGGCGAACAAAGCTCGATTGGGAAGGGGTCCGATCTCTGCAAGTCGTCCTCATTGATAAGATTAAGAGGACACCACTGTAGCTACAGAGCTTATCTTTACTAGGAGTCTTATCCTGAATAGCGCTCAGTCAGGCCTTTAGGGTACCCATGGGGAGTCCTCCAAGGGCTTGGCTCTGCAGTAACTTCGCTCGGCGCACATGCCACCGACCAATTCCATTCCTGGGGCCACAAACCCGAGGTGGCGGGTACGGCCGAGAAGATTGTGTAAGCTCCTGCGCCTGAGGCTTGGATGCGCCTGTCGGCGGGCGATGACACGAGGGAAGCGTGCCTGGGTGCTGTCAAGTTGGCAACGGTCCAGGACCTATGGCAGGGATTGGACATGAGCACGAAGTTGAACCGCGCCGAGTTTTCCGGAGGCGGATTGGCTTGGATTTCACGCTGCCATCTGCATGACCTCAAGCTGAGCCTAAATCAGCGCTCGCAGGTCGGCCTCGCGGGTGGCGTGCTCGTAGGAGGTCGGTAGGGCGATCGGCACCTAATGATCTTCACGAAGCTGGTGTAACATAGGGCAGTGTCGATCCTCGTGAGGAGGCGCGCGATGGAGGACAACGTTTGGCGTCCGGCGCATCTCACGCCGGAGCAAATGGAGGAGCGACGTCTGGCGGCCGCGAGGCTGTTGCGGCGGGGGCGGTTGTCCCGGGCCGAGGTCGCCCGGCAACTTGGGGTCAGTCGGGCCAGTGTCTCCCGTTGGACGGCCACGCTGGCTCAGCAGGGCCGGCGCGGATTAGCCGCCCGAGCCAGAACAGGACGAGCGCCCCGGCTTGATGAGAAGACCTGGGCCTATCTGGGTCGGCTGCTGGATCGGGGTGCGGTGGCAGCAGGCTTTGCGACCGAGCGCTGGACCCTCAAACGCATCACCACCCTGAT
Organism: Microvirga makkahensis; assembly: GCF_009830105.1. Classification (GTDB taxonomy): domain Bacteria; phylum Pseudomonadota; class Alphaproteobacteria; order Rhizobiales; family Beijerinckiaceae; genus Microvirga; species Microvirga makkahensis. The sequence goes on along the minus strand of NZ_WURB01000020.1, from coordinate 21,316 downwards.
CGAGCGCGAGTTCGGAGTGCATTACCATCCGCGCTATCTGGAGCGGCCTCTCAAGGCCCATGGCTTCAGCGTGCAGCGTGCGGCCACCCGGGGCAAGGAGCGCGACGAGCTTGTCATCGCGATCTGGCCCAAGCGGGATTGGGTGGCGATTCAAAAAGGCCCAGCGGGAGCACCGGACCTTTCTCCTCTGGGACGAGACGGGCCACAGCTTCCGCGCCCGACCGGGCACGACCTGGGCGCGGCGCGGAGTCACCCCGGTGCTCCAGCGGGTGAGCAAGCGACGGGCGGCTTTACGCTCGCCACTTTCGCTCCAGCATCTCAAGTGCCACGGTGATCCTGGTCCTGCGGTATTTCCGTCGCAGGCTCGGCACGCCCCTGCTGGTGGTCTGGGGTCGGCTCAACGCTCATCGGTCACAGGCCACCCCAGCCTTCATCGCGGCCCAGCCGCAGGACTTCGCAGTGGCCTACCTGCCGGCCTATGCGCCCGAGCTCAATCCCGAGGAGCAGTGCAATGCCCCCGTCAAGCGCGCCATGGAGAATGCGCTGCCTGGATCAGTCGCCGATCTCCACCGTCTGGCGCGCCGCGAGTTTTGCCGTTTGCGGCGCCGCCCCGCGATGATCGTCAGCTTCTTTCGGCACGCAGGCCTCTCCGTCACAGGACACTCGTGAAGATCATTAGCCGCCAAGAACGCCTATCCCGTCGCCTCCGCCGCGCCTGCTCCGATGGATGAGAGCTCCGCAGCCCCGGTAGGGCTCCGTAGAACCCTGAGACATTTCAAACTGGTTGCAACAATGCAGTGTAGATCATGTCACGCACGCAGCGTCGGTAGCACGAAAGAGACATTCACAAGGCGGCTGCACCGGTTACTATATCTGGCATGACAACCAGAGCCTTCTTTCGGTGCGCCGCATGGCTGCTTGTCCTCGCCATTGCCGTCTTCACCTTTGCACCGATTGAGCTTCGGCCAGTCTCCGGCGCTCCCGTCAGTCTGGAGCGCTTTGCAGCCTTTACGCTAATCGGCGCTTGCTTTGGCCTCGGCTATCCTACACACCGACTTTCCATTCTCCTGGTGGTGATCGGGATCGTTGGAGGGCTCGAGATGGCCCAACACCTGGTGCCGAGCCGCCATGGCCGCCTTCCAGATGGCTTGGTGAAGGCCGCGGGCGCTCTTCTTGGACTGGCTGGCGTTATGATCGGTGAACGAAGCAAGACAGATCGATGAAGGCGCTTCCGTGAACGTATTTGCGCCGGCAGAAGTTACGTCTCTTGTAAGATATGCTGATCCTCGGAGTGGAGGCCGTTGTGACCATTGCCTACTTTGTCACCCACCCTGAAGTGGTCGTTGACCTGGGTACCCCCGTGCCTCAGTGGCATTTATCGGACAAAGGGATCCACCGCATGCGGACCTTTGCCTCATTAGCCGATCTAGCCAAACTCTCTGCCATCTGGGCCAGCACCGAAACCAAAGCTATTGAGGCGGCCGGGATCCTAGCGGGCCACTTTGGACTGCCGGTGGGCATCCACCATGCGCTGCATGAGAATGACCGCAGCGCGACTGGGTTTATTCCGCCGCCAGAGTTTGAAGAGATGGCAGATGCCTTTTTCGCAAGACCAGAAGAGAGCGTGCGCGGATGGGAGCGTGCTGTTGATGCACAAAATCGTGTCGCAGCCGCCGTGGACGACATCCTTCAGGGGTTCTTGGGCGATAGCATCGCATTTGTAGCGCATGGCGGCGTTGGCACACTGCTGCTCTGCAAGTATCTCATGCGACCGATCTCCCGTTATATGGATCAACCTTTCCAAGGCCACTTTTGGGCCTTTGAGGTCGCGACCCGCCGCGTTATCCATCCATGGCGTTCGATTGCGCCTCGCTGAGACGAGCAGTCCCATAAACAGTCTTCCGCGAGGATGTGACGCCGCCTTGTTGCACGAATGTGCGTTGGCGCCTGGATCTGGATGCCATAGGAAGGCTGTGCCCTCCTGACCAAAGATCTCCGCCATGCCCCTCACGGCCAATGCCGCGCGCCGTCACCGCATCCCCAAGCAGCGGCATCGGGTGACAAATTGGGCCGAGTACGATGCTGCCTTGCGCCAGAGGGGCAGTCTGACCGCCTGGTTCTCTGCGCAAGGCCATCGTCGCACTGGCCCGGCGCCTGGCCATCGTCATGCATCGGAGGTGGAGCGATGGGACAGAGTTCCGCTGGTCCAGAGATGATGCCAAGGCGTGTGTCTGATCCGATGGCGAGGCCTAAACGATAGAGAGAGCATTACAAGTTCCACCCGCCGGTGGACAGATGTCCTTCGCGGGACGAGGGATGAAGCAAGGGCGTGCCGGGACTTGGTCGGGCGTGTCATCACTTTCAAACCGCTGTTTAGATTGCCCGCTTCATTCTCCTGATCCCATGCTGGGACGGCTCGAGAGCCGATCCCGAAGGGAAGCAGGGCCTCGCGAAGAACATTGAACACTGGGGGGTGGACAGCTCGGAAGGCGCTTGACTTCAACTCGCCGAAAAATAGAGAAGTCCCGGCATTTGGGGGAGCGGGTCGAGCCTGAAGCGTTGAGGCCCGCTTGACTATGCTGTATCGCTCGACGGACTGCCTCGGGCGTTGTGGCGCTCCCATGGAACACTTGGCCCATAGCGCATCCCTCCATTCCGGCGATAAGAATGCACCATCAAGCCCCGGGATCAAACAGCTCTCGCCCTCGCTTCAGGCTTGCGATGGAACCTATGGCCCCGTTTGTGCGCAAAGATTTCCTGAGCGAGGGCCTTTTCCGTCTCCCGAAGCGCGCTTATGGAAACTTCGATTCGTTTCAGCGCAGAACTAGGGAGTTATGCAAGCGGTCAACATACTCGCGAAACTCACGCATGAACGTCACGGCCAGTGCAGAGGTCGGATGCTGATGTGATCGCAATGAGACGAAGCCGGAATCAATAAACGGTATGAATGGCTTCGCCACGACTCCCTTGTCCAGAAATTCAGCTGCCGAGTAGGGATCGACCAAGCAGATGCCGCCGCCTTCTGCGACCAGCAGGCAAGCGATGTGGGACAAGGGGGTCTCAAGCGAGATCGTGCGTGGAATATCGGCGAGAGCCATATCGATCCGAGTTCGAAAGAAAGTCCCTGGTCCGATCCCCACGAAACGCTCGCCTTTGAGATCCGCGGGCTTGATGGATCGGCGCCGGGCCAACGGGTGGTCTTTTTGCATGACGGCAACGGCCGCGACCGGAATGGTCTCGATCTCGAGTCCGGCCCGATCGAGCGGACTATCCGCATAGCCAAAGTCGGCCTGACCGCTTGCGACGGCATCGAGAACAAGATGGGAGGGAGCCCCGCTGACCGTAATATGGACATCCGGCCGCTGAACCGAAAACCGGGCGACAAAGCGGGTGAGAATGCTTCCGGCCAAAGCCGGCATCGCGGCGATCCGAAGCGAACCGGCGGTCTGCGCCCGAAGTGCCTGAGCGAATGCCCCGATCCGTGCCAATCCGACAAAGGACCGCTCAACCTCCTCGAGCAGCGCAGTCGCCTCGGCTGTCGGCACGACGTGGTTGCCGCGCCTCTGGAATAGGATCAGGCCGGTCGATTCCTCCAGGCTTCGGATCAGCCGGCTGACGGCCGGTTGGGTGACGAAGAGTGCCTCGGAAGCACTCGTGATGCTGCCGGTGAGCATGACCGCACGGAACGCTTCGATCTGACGAGAACTGATTTCCATAAGGCTCCAGCGCAGCATAACTTCAGGACATGCCAGTCATATTAAATCTGATTTGACCTCATAGAAAGAGCTGCCCGATTGTTGCGCTGCCGCTTCGGCAGGCATAGAGGCGGCTACCGCCGAGACAAAAGTTCAAACGAGGGAATGAGGACATGAGCACGTTGAAAGTTCTGGGCGCCGTTCTCGGCTTGGCCGTCGCAGCGAGTGGAGCGGTGGCGCAGGAGAAGACGGTCAAAATAGCCACCGAGGGCGCCTATGCTCCCTGGAACTTCACGAGCCCAGGTGGCAAGCTCGAAGGCTTCGAGATCGATCTGGCCAACGACCTCTGTGCCCGCATGAAGGTGAGGTGCGAGATCGTGGCGCAGGACTGGGACGGCATCATCCCGGCGCTCCAGGCCAAGAAGTACGACGCCATCATGGCCGGCATGAGCATCACGCCGAAGCGCGAGGAGGTGATGAGCTTCTCCCGTCCATATGCCCTTCCAATCAATACCTTTGCCGTCGGTGCCACCGGAGATCTTGCCAAGCTGCCGGGCGACGGCAAGAGGATCAACCTGACAGCGGACGAGGACGCCGGCAAGGCGGCAATCGCTGCGATGGCGCCCGCCCTGAAAGGCAAAACTCTTGGGGTTCAGGGTTCCACAACTGCCTCGGCCTTTGCCGATCAGTACCTCAAAGGGCTGGTCGAGATCCGCGAGTACAAAACCACCGAGCAGCACGACCTCGACCTTGTTGCTGGCCGCATCGATGCCGTCCTGGCGAACATGACGGTTCTGACCGCGACAATCGCCAAGCCAGAAATGAAAGATATGAAGCTTGCTGGTCCCACTCTCCTCGGCGGCCCCTTTGGGCCCGGCATCGGCGTCGGCCTCCGCAAGGAGGACACGGACCTGAAGAAGATGTTTGATGAGGCCATTGCAGCTGCCTCTGCCGACGGCACGATCAAGGCGCTCAGCATGAAGTGGTTCAAGGTCGACATCGCGCCCTGAGCCTAAGATCCATCGTAACGGCGGGGAGGCCCCGGGCGCGCCTCGTCTTCAGTGAACAGGACGGCATGACGCATCACCAATCAGACCAAGAGCCCGATGTTGCCATCGTCGGCGGAGGCCTCATGGGAGCCTGCGTGGCATGGGGATTGGCGCGACGGGGACTGCGGGTCTGCGTCCTAGACGAGGGCGATATCGCCTTGCGGGCCTCGCGGGCGAACTTCGCCCTCATCTGGGTGCAGGGCAAGGGAATCGGCTTTCCAGCCTATGCGGCCTGGACCAAGGCCGCGGCGGAGGCTTGGCCCCGGCTGGCCGCGGAGCTCCGATCCGAGACGGGCATCAATGTCGGCCTCGACCAGCCAGGCGGGTTCACGCTTTGCCTGTCGGACCGCGAGCTGCAGGCGAATGTCGACCTGATGGTGCGACTGCATAGCCAGACCGACGCGGTGATCTATCCCTATGAAGTCATGGATCATCGGCAGACGAAGGCCCGGCTGCCTGCCATCGGACCCGATGTGAGTGGCTCGATCTATTGTCCTCTCGACGGGCATGTGAATTCGCTGCGCCTGTTCCGTGCCCTGCATGCCGCGATGAAGGCACGCAGCGTTGACTACCGGGCGGATCACGCGGTCACCGCTATCGAACCGCGTGCCGGCGGCTTCGCACTGAACGGCGCTTGGGGCACCGTAAGAGCTCCAAAGGTCGTCCTCGCAGCAGGGTTGGGCAACGCGCGTCTGGCGCCGATGGTCGGGCTTGAGGCGCTCATGAAGCCGAGCCGGGGACAGATCATTGTCACCGAGAAGGCCACTCCCTTCCTGCGCTATCCGGTTGTCACGGTTCGTCAGACCGACGAAGGAGGCGTTATGATTGGCGACAGCGAGGAGGCGGATGGCTCAAGCCTCAGGATCGATCATTCCATCTCCTCCGTCATGGCCGACAGGGCCATCCGGATGTTTCCCCTGCTCGGTGATCTGAATGTCGTTAGGACCTGGTCGGCCTTCCGCGTCATGACGCCGGACGGCTCCCCTATCTACGAGCAATCGGAAACCTGCCCTGGCGCCTACGTCGCCATGGCGCATTCAGGCGTCACCTTGGCTCCTCAGCATGCCTTCTCGCTGGCAGACTACATCGCCACAGGGACGATCCCGAAGGAAGTTGCTGTCTTCTCGACCAGGAGGTTCCGTGTTCCGGCGTCTGTCTGATCGCGCTTCGGGCGAAGTCACCTTCACTTTCGACGGGCTTCCAGTTAGGGCGTCCGCTGGCGACAGCGTCGCTGCAGCGCTGCTGGCGGCAGGCGTCCGTGCCTGCCGCACGACACCCGTCTCGGGAGCACCGCGGGGACCCTATTGCATGATGGGCGTGTGCTTCGAGTGCCTGGTCAGGATTGACGGCATGGACAACCGCCAGGGATGTCTCGTGCCGGTGCAGGAGGGAATGAGGGTGGAGACCCAGCACGGCGCGCGAGCTCTGACAACGGAGCCCGCCCAATGACGGAGGGTATGGTCCGTAGAGGACACGGGATTGCGGATCTGGCGGATGAATACGACGTGATCGTCGTCGGGGCCGGGCCTGCGGGTCTGTCGGCGGCAACAATGCTTGCGAGGTTCAAGGCACGGACGCTTCTCGTCGACGAGAATCAGACACCCGGAGGCCAGATCTACCGCGCTATCACCCTGGCGCAGTCGGCAGACCGCCGCAGACTGGGCGAGGATTACTGGCGCGGGCGCGGCATCGCCGAGGATTTTCTCAATTCGGAGGCTGAGTATGCGCCGGCAACGACCGCGTGGAGCATCCAATCCGTACAAGACGACGCTGAACGAATCGTCGGTCAGGAAGTGGGGCTCTCCTCGACCGGAATGGCGCGTCTCATCCGCGCAAAGCAGGTGGTGCTCGCCACGGGAGCCCTGGAGCGTCCCTTCCCGATCCCGGGTTGGACTCTTCCGGGCGTCATGACCGCGGGAGCTGCCCAGATCGCCCTGAAGACCTCCGGCCTCGTCCCCAGTGGAAAGGTCGTGATCGCGGGAACGGGTCCGCTGCTTTATCTCCTCGCGGCGCAGTTGATCGAAGCAGGCGCAAGGGTGTCGACCGTCCTCGACACGACGCCGAGGGAGAACTGGCTTCGGGCCTTTCGACATGCCCCGGGCTTTCTCGTCTCGCCCTATCTCGCCAAGGGGTTGAAGCTGCTCAGAACGGTGCAACGCCGCACCCGTGTAATTCGATGGGTTTCCGAATTGGCAGCGGAGGGCGAGGGAGGATTGAGGGAAGTCGTCTGGAGGGCTGGAGGCTGCGAGCACCGGCTGCCCGCGGATCTCCTTCTGCTCCACCAAGGCGTGGTCCCTAACGTCAATTTCTCGAATGCCGCCGGATGCGCTCACGAATGGGACGAGGCTCAGCTCACGTTCCGGCCGCAGATTGACGAATGGTATGGAAGCTCGGTTGCCGGTCTCTCCCTTGCGGGCGACGGGGCTGGAATCAGGGGAGCCGAGGCAGCGGCGATCCAGGGGCGAATCGCAGGGCTGGGCTGCGCCTCCCGTCTTGGTCTCGTCGCACCGGCCGAGCGTGATCGACTTGCTGTTCCGCTCCGGAGGTCCCTAGCACGGGCCATGCGGGGCAGGCGGTTTCTCGATGAGTTGTACCGGCCTGGCAAGGAGTTCCGGGTGCCGCAAGACCCAGACACCATCGTGTGCCGCTGTGAAGAGATCTCAGCCGGACAGATCCGGACGTCCGTGAGCGCAGGCGCAGGCGGTCCGAACCAGATGAAGGTGTTTCTCCGGTGCGGCATGGGTCCATGCCAGGGCAGGCTCTGTGGGCTGACAGTGACCGAATTGATCGCAGACGAGCGTAGCAAGCATCCATGCGAGATCGGGTTCTACCGGCTGCGGTTCCCGATCAAGCCATTGAGGCTGCGCGAACTCGCCGCCCTGCCGCAAACACAAACAGCGAAAGTCGCCGTTCTGGCCGACCTCGCCGATACGCACCATTCCGCAGACTGGAACGAAAGGAAGCCTCAGTGACGGAACGCCATATTCAAACGCCGATCATGCATCGTGTTGTCGTGCACAACGACCTGGTCTTCGTCGGCGGAACGGTCGCGGACGACCTGTCGGTTGGTCTCGAGGGGCAGACTGAACAAATCCTCGCCAAGTTCGACCAGTACCTGAGCGCCGCTGGCACGGACAAATCCCGCTTGCTGTCCGCGACGATCTTCCTGACGGATCTCAACCTCAAGCCGGAGATGGATGCCGCCTGGAAACGGTGGCTGGCTCCCAAGGACTTTCCGGCCCGCGCCACTGTTGGCGTTGCGGATCTTGGCGAAGATACTCTTGTCGAGATCATGATCACGGCAGCCCGCTGAGCCAGGACCAGCACCTCTACCGAAAGGACGTTCTCACGGGGCGACAGGCCCCAAACTTCGGGCCGCTGATCGTCAGCGGCCCTTTGTTTTGATCGAATCTTGCGCCCTCCTAAACTCCGTACACCTCGCAGCGTGCATCCTACACGCCAGCTTATAGGGAGCTGTCAGCCCGCAAGAGAGAATGCTCCTACAGCTATAGTTCTATAATGTTAATTATGTGCAATGATATCTCATTTATAAAACTTGTCATGAGAACCGGCCGCACGATCCTACGGGTATCGGACCATAAAGCCAATTACATGCCGAGGAGGATATTGGCCGTGATCGGTAAGGTGATATTGACGCAGAACTCCCAAGGAGCTGGATCCTCGGATCAGTATCTTGGCTAACCTCTCGCAATCGCACCTCGACCGCGAGCCTCCCATTAGCGGTTGTCACGTGCTAGACGGCCGTGCCGCCGATTGCAGCTGATCGTAAGTGACAGACGCGGGGAAGAAGTCTTGGACTACGAAAAGTTTGTGAATGCCATGCGAAAGGACCAAGTTGTCCAACATATGGGGGAAACAAGCTCCAGCCTCTGGATGGAATGTTTCGGCAGATGGACTGGTCGATTCCCAGCTTTGACTCTGGTTCGCAATTTCACTTCACCGGGCAAGATCTCCATGCAGGGCCAGCCAGTAAGTTCCTGCGGATGCATCAGGAATGGCTTGCCAAGGGACAGGTTCGGCTTCCTTTTCCAGATGTCGTCTTCCTTCTCGAGAGACCTGATTTGCATCTCTTGATCAGAGCGCAGGAGAACGACGATGAATCCATCGTTCTGGCGCCGTTTTGTCGTCCAAAGAATAATGATCCGGGACCGCATCGTCCCAAGTATGGCGGACCGATCAGTCGCAGCCCGATCGCGATCCGGTTCAGCCGACATGCTAAGATCGACCACCTCAACGGCTACATGCCCGACTTCCAATTGACGGTCGAGGAAGGTGCGGTTACCGGTTTACCCACGGACTACCTTCCTTGGGTAAGAGGCATCATTTCCGACGCGCTCCTATGCTCGTTCGCGCTAGCCGTCGCCAAGCCCGACGATAACTGCTCTGTGTTTGCCGACTCCGGAACGCCTGACCTGGCATCCGCAAACAAAAGGCGGGCCCGCGCAGGGCCAGACCCGGTTCCGGCAACCAAGACGCTGACCATTCGTTTTACGGGTGGGACACGTCTTTGGCACTTGGCTCAAAGACGTTGCCAGGGCCTGGACACGGCGCGCCTATAGTGAACCGCGTCGAGCGCAGCCGGACGGTAGGCTCTTACTAAGCCTGGATCAATCCGACTGGCTTCGCGCGCATATACGCCTCGTCCGGGACAGGTATGTGGTCCATTCCGGAGAGGTGAGCGACAAAGAAACTCAGATTGTCTCTGGAATGCTGAAAACGTCCTGCAACGTCCTGCCGGAATCCAGCTGGCGCTTCCATTCTTCCTCCATCCGCGTGCGCTTCGACCCGGCCTCAAGCAGCGGCGGGGCCTCCTCCACCGGGATGATGGCAAGACCGTCGTTGTCCCCCAGCACGATATCGCCGGGCTTGGTCGGAACGCCACCGAATACGATCGGGCCATTGACCGAGCCTCGCTCCTTGGAGAGCGGGCCTCGCGCCGTGTTCCCAAGGCAGTAGACGGGAAAGTCGTCCCATGACGCGAGAGTGTCGATATCTCGGACGGCGCCATTCACCACGAGGCCGGAAATTTTCTTCTGTCGCGCAAAGCCGGAGAGCAACTCGCCCACATAGGCGGTTTCGACGCTTCCGCCGGCGTCAATAACGACAACGTCACCCGCCTCGGCGATGTCGATGGCGTGCAGAGCCGGCCCGAAATCAGCGCGCTCGCACCACGCCGTGATCGCCCGCCCCACCATTCGCCGGCCAAGGGGAAACGGACGAAGCGGTCTGATCCGAGGATCAACAATGATCCGGCCATTCGTGATGTCGGATATGATGGTCACCGGAACCTCAGCCCATTCCTGCAATGCGGCAGCTTCCAGATGGTTTAGGGTCTTCGTATAGATTCGCGTCGGCATGAAAGCCTCTCGTTCATAATCTGCGGGCGAAGTTGGAGATCGGGAGCTGACCAGCAAGGAATGCGCTCGGTTGCCCTCAGTGATTGGGGGACCGGGATGTCAGCAGCTGCCCTAATGCGCTGACCCCGCGGACAATCACCTCGTCCGCCTGCGTGGAATAGCTGAAGCGCGCATGGTTTACCCTCTGCTCGAGCGGAAAGAAGGTCGCGCCGGGCACGTAGGCGACCTTCGCCTCCGGTAGGGCGTGGTCCGCCATGAACCGCGTCGTATCGAAACCCTCTGGAAAAGTCAGCCAGGTGAACAGGCCGCCGCTCGGATCTGTAAAGGATACATTCTGCGGGAATGTGCGCCGGATGGTGTCGAGCATGAGATCCTTCTTGCGTCGATAGGTCTCGCGAATGGTCTTGATATGAGCGTCGATGTCATATCGCTCGAGGTACAGCGATGCGATAGACATATTGAGCGTGCTGCACTGCGTATCCGCGGCCAGCTTCAGCAGTCCGAGCTGCTGGGTGAGTTCTTCCGACGCGACAGCCCAACCTAAACGCAGACCCGGCGCGAGGATTTTGGAGAAGCTGCCGAGAAAGATCACTCGTCCTTCCGTGTCGAAGCTCTTGATGGGCGGGATAGGGGTCCCCTGATAGCGAAGCTCTCGATAAGGGCTGTCTTCGAGGACCATCAGGTCGTAACGATTGGCGAGCTCGATGAGACGCTTGCGCCGCTCCAGGCTCATCGTCACCCCTGTGGGGTTCTGAAAGTCCGGCACGGTATAAAGGAGCTTGGCGCCCGGGTTTCGCTGCAGCGTCAGCTCGAGCTCGTCCATGTCCATTCCGTCCTGGTCCATCCTCACCGTGGCATAGGCCGGCTCGTAGGGATTGAAGGCAATGAGCGCTCCCAGGAAGGTCGGGTTCTCGGTGATGATGACATTGCCCTTGTCGATCAACATCTTCGCAACCAAGTCCAGCCCCTGCTGGGCGCCCTGCAGAATGAGGATGTTGTCCTCGGCGCAGGGGATCGAATCGCGCGTCATGCGTTCGGCGATCTGTTGACGCAAGCGTGGAATGCCGTTCGATACGGTGTACTGCAGGGTGTCTCGGCCGCTGACGGCGACGGCCTCGTGGACAATCCCTTCCAACTCCGTAATCGGGAAGAGCGAGGCGTCCGGATACCCGCCGCCGAAGGAGATCACTCGGGGATCCGCGCCCAGCCTCAAGAGATCACGGATGGCATTGGGCTTCATCACATCCATACGACGGGCCAGTCTCACGTCCATATCGGTCAGTCCAGTTCTTATGAAGCGTAAAGTGTACCCGCGCGACCGCCGTCCGTTTCTGTCGGGACCGCATAAAGGTGTCCGGCCGGTCAAATGGCGATGCGGGAAAGAAAGACGGCGTGGCGGATGCCGTATCCGCCACGCCGATCAACCTATTTCATCTCAGTGATGACTTCGTAGTCGCTGCCCGAAACCTTGAAGAGGCCGTACGAGCCGGGCACGTCACCACGCTCATCGAAGTTGACGCTGCCAGAAGCGCCTTTGTAATCGATCTCCTTGCCGGCGGCGATGAGCTCCTTCGCCTTCTTCCATTCACCCGGCATGATAGGCTCGCCCTTGCCGCTGGTGACGGCCCGCAGGGATTGGGGCAGCTTCGTCTTGTCGCCGCCAGCCTTTTCAATCGCGAGGGCGAGCAGGAACACGGCGTCGAACGAGGGCGCCACATAGCTTCCGTTGACATCTCCGCCAGCCTTGCTGAAGGCGGCATTGAAAATGTCGAGAGCCTGCGATTTCGCGGGGATCGGCGCCGAGGCGATGAAGGTCGAAAGGTTTTCGGCGCCGAACGCCTTGATTGGAGCCGAGGTCTTCATACCCTCCGCGCCGACGAAGTTCTTGAAGAAGCCGTTCTCGATCGCCTCGCGCAGGATGGTCAAGCCCGATGTGTCACCGTAGTCGAGGAGGACGAGCGTATCGGCTCCGCCCTTTGCAAGTTCGGCCAGGTCGGAGCGGTACGACGACTTGCTCTCCTCGTGGCCGGCGAAAGCCGTGATCTTGCCGCCTTTGGCCTCGAACTCCTTCTTGAAGGCGGCCGCAATGCCTTTGCCGTAGTCGTTGTTGATAAACGACACCGCCACCGTCTGGGTCCCACGCGACAAGAGTGTCCTCGCCAGTGCCTGGCCCTGGTATTCGTCCGAAGGGACGGTTCGGAAAACGAGATCGTTGTCCTTGAGCGTCGTGATCTCCGGGGAAGTCGCGGCGGGCGAGATCAGGAGAACACCGGCCGGGATCGTGGCGGAGTTCGCCGCCGCAAGGAGGGCTCCCGAGCACATGGGGCCAGCGATGCCGATCACGCGGGACACGTTGACGAGCTTGGTCGCCGCATCGGCAGCCACCTGCGGCTTGCACCCGGAATCGGCTACGTTGCCGACGAGCTTCTGTCCGTTCAGGATGCCACCCTGGTCGTTCACCTGTTTGACCGCGAACTCGTACGACTTGATGATTTCGGGGGCCATGGCGGCAGCGCCGCCGGTGATGCCGGCGAGAAGGCCAATGTTGACCTGGGCCAGGGCCGGGGTCGCCAGCGCGCATGTCCCGAGCAGCCATGCGGCAAGTCCGAGAGATTTGAGTTTCATAGAATTCCTCCACCTGTGTTGTCCGAACCGCCCTTCAGGTTCTGTGGCGTATTCAGATTTCTTTGTGCGGGGCCTGTATCCTTGCTCCGTGACCTGTTGGTGAGAGCGCCCCTTCGGATAGGGGAGCCCTACGCAGTTTTTCCGGCAACAGGCCCTCTGGCCGGAAACGAAGAACAATCTGCAGAAGAAGGCCGATCAGGAACATCCGGCCGTACTTGGCCTTCAGTGCAAACTCTGCCGGAAGCTGATCGGTTACGATCTCGGAGGCTGACCAAATGATCCAGACGATCACGGCCCCGAGCAGCACGCCGCGGTTGTTGCCCGAGCCTCCCAGAATAACCATGATCCACACCAGGAAGGTCACGAGCATGGGATCGATCGCATCGGGAGTAATCGTGCGGGCAAGGTGCACGTAGAGCCCGCCTGCGAGCCCCATGAGCGCCGAGCCGAGCATGAAAGCTTCGAGACGCCGCACGGGAACGTTCTTGCCCATGGCGACGGCGGCCCGTTCGTTGTCGCGGATGGCGCGCATCATCCGCCCCCAGGGCGCATGCGCCTGACGTTCGATCAGCAGGTAGACCACGATCAGGATCAGCCCGACGATGGCGAGATACGCCAGTTGCGCCTGGGCATAGGGGAGGTCGCCGAGAGGCCGGGGCACCCCCGTGATGCCTCGGGCGGAATTCGTCAGCCAGTCCTCCGTCTTCGCGACGAGGCGGATGGCTTCCGCGACGCCGATCGTGACGATGGCCAAGTAGTCCGAACGGAACCGAAGACAAATCTTGCCGACCGGCCATGCGATGAGGCCCGAGACGATCATGGCGCCTGCAAGCCCGAACGGGAACGGAAGATCGAAACCGCCGAGGCGGCCGGCGGCCTCGGACGTCGTCAGAATCGCAGAGGTATAGGCTCCGACGGCGAAGAAGCCCGCCAGGCCGGCATTGAAGAGTCCGGCATAGCCCCACTGAATGTTCAATCCGATGGCCAGGCATCCGTAGATGCACATGAAGATCATCAGATAGACGGGGTAGATGGTGAAAGAGAGCCAGTCCATGCCCCGTCCTACAGAATTTTGCCGCGGAAAAGCCCGGTCGGGCGCAAGAGCAGCACGACCAGAAGGATCGCAAACGAGCTCAGCATCTTGTATTCGCTGGGGATCACCAGAACCGATAGTTCCTCGGTCACTCCGACCACGAGTCCCCCGACGATAGCGCCTTCGATCCTGCCGACACCGCCCAGGATCGCGGCCGCAAAGGTGGGCAGCAGGATGTTCCAGCCCATCAGGGATCTCAGCTCGGTGTTCAGGCCGAGGAAGAAGCCCGATGCGGCGCACAGACCACCCGCGATGACCCAGGTCATCGCGATGACCTTGTTGTTGTCGATGCCCGAGAGCAAGGCGAGATCCGGGTTGTCGGACATGGCCCGCATGGCCTTGCCCCATTTGTTCCGAGTGAGGAAAAGGTGAAGCGCGATGACGAGCCCGATGACCACGAGGAGCGTCACGAGCTCATGCGGCTTCACGCGGATCCCGAACCAGTTCTCCGGCCGGGAGATTCCTCGCGTGTAGCTCGTCGTGTCGACCCCCCATATAATCTGGACGACGGACCGAAGCATCAGCGCGACGCCGAAGGAGGCGATGGTCGTGATGATTTTGGGCATTCGCCGCAGATGAGCGTAAAACAGCCAGTCGATAGCAATCGCCAGGAGCGCTGCGACGACGACGGCCACGGGCAGGGCCGCATAAGGCGAAAGGCCGAGAAGCCCCGCGACGAAGAGCGCCGTGAAGGCGCCGAAGGTCGCCAGATCGCCATGGGCGAAATGCCCATACCGCATGATGGCGTAGATCAGCGTGATCCCGATCGCGCCGAGAGCATAGATGGAGCCTTGAACGACGCCAGGCAGCAGAAAGAAATTGACGAAGCTGAAGATGTCCATTCTGTCCGTAGCCTATCCACCCAGGAACATTTCGGCGATGTGACGATCGGCTAGGAGCGCCGGTCCCGAACCTTCATGACGGTTGCGGCCGGCGGCGAGCACGTAACCCCGGTCTGAAAATGCAAGTGCCTGTTTCGCATGCTGCTCAACGAGGAGGATCGCAACGCCCGCAGCACGGACATCCCGACAGATCTTGAAAATCTGCTCCATGTATTTGGGAGAGAGACCGGCAGTCGGCTCATCCAGGAGCAGCACCTTCGGATCGAGCATGAGCGCTCGCCCCATCGCGACCATCTGGCGTTGTCCTCCAGAGAGGCTCCCGGCGATAGTTTTGCGCTTTGCCTTGAGATCGGGAAAGAGAGCGTAGACCCGGTCGAGTGAAGCCGAGAAGTCACCCTTTCGGAGAAAGGCGCCCATCTCGAAATTCTCGTGCACGGTCATCTCGCCAAAGATGTTCTGGACCTGCGGCACATAGCACACGCCCGCGTTGACGATCCGGTTCGGCGACCAACCCGTGATGTCCCTACCGCCAACCGTGATCGTCCCGGAGCGGATGTTGAGAAGCCCGAAAATGGACTTCATGGCCGTCGACTTGCCGGCGCCGTTTGGGCCGACGATGGCGACGATCTCGCCTTCCGCGACCTCCATGGACACATCATAGAGGATATCCGCCTCGCCATATCCGGCCCGGATACTTTTCATCTTCAACAGCGCGCTCATGCGGATGCACCCGACGTTTCTCCGAGATAGGCTTCGAGGACCCGGGGGTCCGAGCGGACTGAGTGGAAATCACCCTCGATGAGAACTTGCCCGTCCGCCATGCAGATCACGGGATCGCACAGGCGCTCGATCATTTCCATGTCGTGTTCGATGAGAATGAACGTGTAGTTGCGCTCCCTGTGCAGCAGAGCGATCTTTTCCTCCAGCTTCCGGAGCAGGGTGCGATTGACGCCCGCGGCTGGCTCGTCGAGAAGAACCAGTTTCGCATCGGTCATCATTGTTCGGCCGAGCTCCAGGAGCTTCTTCTGGCCACCGGATATCTGCCCGGCGCGCTCGTGAGCGATATGGGTCAGCTCGAGAAACTCCAGCGTGCTCCAGGCGCGGTGCAGGGTTTCGGATTCCGCCCTTTTCACGGCACCGAAGTCCAGCCAGTTCCGGAAGAGCGACTCGCCCGGCTGCGCGGGAGCAACCACCATCAGGTTCTCGAGGACCGACATCAGGTGGAACTCATGCGGGATCTGGAACGTGCGCACCAAGCCCTTGTGGAACCTCCGGTCCGGACTGAGTGCGGTAATGTCCTCTCCACGATAAAGAATGCGACCGGATTTCGGATGAAGCGCGCCCGCGATCAGGTTGAAGAGCGTCGTCTTCCCGGCGCCATTGGGGCCGATCAGCCCGGTGATCGATCCCTCTACAATAGAGAGGGAGCAGTTATCGATGGCCCGGAAGAGATTGAAGTCAAGCGTCAGGTTCTCGCACGACAAGATCATCGTCGAACTCATCGGACGACCAACGGATGTGCATCGAATGAACCGTTCCCGACAACATAGCCGGGAGCGGAGTCCATGGAACAGCCTGTCTGAACAGCCTCGTACGGCAATGAAAACCGCTGTCGTTTGAAGTTATGGCGCGGAGCGTGCCGCATGATCATGAAACTGTATCGCCCTTGAACCTGCTCGCCCCACCACGTGATTCAAATCTGCACATGAGGGCTTGTGTTGCCGCCGAAGCTATCAGCTTGGATGCATCGCGCTTTTTTGAGATGGTCATGTTTTGCATGGGCGGGCCATTCGCATAGGCACGCGCTGCCTCTATCCACCCTGATGCCGCAGGCTCAATCACATCCGGGTCCCATACTCTGCACAGGATAGCAATCTTGTCACAGGATGTTGAGTTGCATTCCTGAGAGATGCCATCTGCAGACCAGGCTCGCCTGCCCACGGCGTCCGTTGTCCGGTCCAGCTTCGAAACACGATATTTCGTCGAGAGTTATCTTGATTTGCGTATGTTGCGGAGTTGGGACGTTTCGCATATCAATCCTGCCAGAACGACCGAAGATGTGATTTTGTAATGGAATGACATCGCGCCGTTCGGACCCGATCCGGTAGAGTTCAAGCCGAGGCTTAATGCGCAATGTCGGATGTCGTGTGGAGCAGTTATTCGGATTTCTATCAGCGATCCCGATACTCGATCTTCCCGCAAGAACATCGCCGCTCTCAGGGACGGCTCGATTTCCGGATGATCCTCGTCGACCAGGGACCCCACAACTTCAGTGATCCGGTCCTGTTCGAGACGGTGCTTGCCCTCCCGTTGAGCGTTGAGAAGCAATGCAACTGGGGGTGGACTATAGGCGAGCGCCGCTTTCGTCAGAAGGCGGAGCCAGGCCGCATGCTCGTGGTACCCGCAGAAACAGAGAGCAAGTGGGAGGTGGACGGGAACCGCAAGATCTTAGTTCTCGCGGTTCCGAACGATACCATTCGCGGCGTGCTAGGCCCTGCGTGCCCGCGGCGCATCGGCGAGGCTTTTCGGACGCTTTCCGAGCAGACGTGGGCGGACCCGTTGATCGAGGTTCTCATGAGCCGTCTGTGGGAGAGTGCGGCAGGAGCTGAGGCCGCAGACAATTACCTGGCCGACGGCCTGCTGATGTCGATCGTATCGCAGATGCTGATCAGGGCCGGAACTGAACTGGAACCGAACACGGCCGTGGCTCTGCCACGGTGGCGCTTGAAGCGGGTCAAGCAATTCGTCGACCGCAACCTCGACAAGGATATCACCCTGGACGATCTGGCAGCGGTCGCAGGGCTCAGCCGCAGGCATTTCTCACGCAGCTTCCGTCAGGAGCTCGGCGAGGCGCCGTTCCGGTGGCTGATGCAGCAGAGATTGGGCAAGGCGAAGCAGCAACTCACAGACAGTGACGCCTCCCTGTCCGAGATCGCCGAATGCTGCGGATTTTCAAGTCAGAGCCATCTCACCACCGCCCTGAAGCAGGCTACAGGCATGACGCCGCACCGGTGGCGCCAGCATACTCGTCAATAGCTTCGAGGCCGAAGGCGTCTGCACGATGGGCAGCCTGCGCTCGCCCATCGTGTATGAGGGAGGCGCGGTCCCGCAGCCGATCAAATCGACCACAGGGCTCCGCCGTCGCACGCGACCGCTTGCCCGGTGATGTAGCCTGCCCTTTCAGAGGAGAGAAACGCCGCAAGTGCAGCGAACTCCTCCGGCTGTCCGATCCGTCCCATTGGAATCGCCTTTGCGACCTTGTCCAAGTCGAGTTTGGCTTCGGCCAAGCGCTCCGTCATGGTGTACCCGGGCATGAGGGCGTTCACCGTAATGCCGCTTGCCGCAAATTCCCGACTGAGGGTCTTGGTCAGCCCGTGGAGGCCCGCACGCAACGCGTTCGAAATCGTGAAGTTTTCGATCGGTTCCTTCGCGGCGATGGAGGTGACGAGGAGAATGCGTCCCCATCTGCGTTCACGCATTCCCGGTATCGCGGCGCGGATCGCATCCGTCGTGCTCATGAACAGCCCCTCGAAGGATCGCCGCCAGTCGTCCGGTGAAATCCGCTCGAACGGCAGGGTTGGCGGCCCACCCGTATTCACGAGCAGAATGTCGAGGCCGCCCAGGGCGGTCATCGCCTCGTCCACGACCTGCTCCGCCGCACCAAGCAGCTGCAGGTCGCAGGGGAGGGCCGTCGCCCCGATGGCCTCGGCGGCCCTTCTCAGCCGCTCCTCGTTGCGTGCACAGACCGCGACCTGGGCTCCCTCGGCCGCGAGCTCCTTTGCGATCGCGAAACCAAGCCCCTTTGACGCTCCCATCACCAAGGCGCGTTTGCCCCTCAACCCGAAATCCATAGCGTAATCTCTCTCGTAATTTCGACATTGGGCGTCGAACGGTGCATTCAGGCTTCGAGTGACGAAGGCGGTCTCTGGGCCTATTTCCGTAACCCAGAGCCTCCCTGGCCGAGGACAAGCCGGCTCCCTGGCGTTGTTCCGCTCTAGCTGCCGCTGACTTCCACGCTTCCCAGTCCTGCCACGTCGAAGCGATAGGTGAAGGGCCCGGTCGGAAACCGGGTCGTGACGATGCTGCCGGTCATGACGATGTCGTTCTTGCGTAACTGACGGCCGTTGGCAGCGAGGTGGTTTGCAAGCCATGCGAGCGGCACGAAGGGATGTCCGAGCGCATCGGCGCCGTAGCCTCGCGCGAGCTCGGCTCCGTCTTGGTAGGCGATTCCTTCCAGAGTATTCAAGCGGGCAGGGGGAGGCGTAAACTCCCCTATGACGACCCCGGCATTCCAGGAGTTGTCGGCAACGAGCGTATTGATGTCGAGCATGCTGTAGTCGGCCTGGCGGTCGTCAACCAGTTCGATGGCCGCGGCAACCGCATCGATCGCCCCACCCACCTGCTCGGGCGTGAATGGCTCATCACGCGGATCCAAGTCTCGCCCCATACGAACGCAAATCTCGAACTCAAGGCCGAGGCGACCGTAGTCGGTCATCGACAGGCGGGCGCCGCTCTTGAACACTCGGTTGCTGAAGATCGTGCCGCAGATCGGCTGATCGATGCCGCACATCTGCTGCATGCGCTTGGACGTCAAGCCGATCTTGTACCCAGCTCGGGTATCGTCGCCGACGGTGGCGGCCACGTACGCGTCCTGCACGCGGTAGGCGTCCGACAGGCTACTGATTCCATCTAATTTGTGGAACTTCACTCCATCGCGGTGTTCGGCAACCAGTCGTTCTGCGATCACGCTCAATTGTTCGCTCAAGTCCTTACCCTCGCTGTGGGTGCCGTCTCAAGCAAACCCGGGCTCGACAGCATGCTCTGTGTGCGTTGCTCTAGGCGCATTCCGAGGAGTTGTGCGGCTCGCGGTTCGACAAGGCACTGGCGCGGGAGTTTAAGCCGCGAGATATGCTGATGGAAGGGGCAGGAAGGGCACTCTATAGGGACGATAGCCTTCCATGACGCTTTCCTGAAAACATGGCCTTCTGTTGAACTCGTCGGATCCGGGAAACGGCTTTCGAAAGCACCGTTTCCATGGGGACAGCTTGGGCTTATCGGTCGATCGGGGGAGGGAATCATTGCGAAAGGGTCGCGCGATTCGAGCGAATTGGCGCAGCCCTGCCGGCTTATCGCCGAGACGGCGTATCGCCCGAGCACAGGATCAAAGGTGCCCTGCCTGACACACAATGGAAGAAAGCCTCGTCTGTTCAAAGCCGTGGCTTCCCTGGGTGTTTCGAACCAAGTACGATCGTCCGAGCTCTTCCGGAAGCTATTTCGCACCAGGAGTGGGGCGCATGGCCCCATGTTCATCGCGCCGCAGAGGAGCACTCTGCTTGGGCAGTGGTGCTCCGGATGCGTCCGCAACAGTCACACCATACGGCCAGTCCGCCGGAGCGATTGCCACAAAGCGGGCGTAGCCACCCGTGCCCCCGAGCGGTTTGGCGAAACCGATCGAGATCAGGGCGCCTGCCTCCGGGACTTGATCGAGATTGGCGACGCCCTCGGCTTGGGTGAAGTGGTTGTGCATCAGCCATGCCTCCCCCTCGAGGGTTGGCGTCGTGTCGGTATCGAGGGGCTCATGACCATGGAAGAGGATCTTGCGCTCCAGATGCAGAAACTTCAGTGCATCAAGGCTCACGCCGGGGAATGGCTTATCGTTGAAATGCTTGGGGTTGTTCCAACGCT
Source organism: Microvirga makkahensis (assembly GCF_009830105.1). Classification (GTDB taxonomy): domain Bacteria; phylum Pseudomonadota; class Alphaproteobacteria; order Rhizobiales; family Beijerinckiaceae; genus Microvirga; species Microvirga makkahensis. The sequence goes on along the minus strand of NZ_WURB01000020.1, from coordinate 949 downwards.
TGTACCAGTCTGAGCGGACCATGACGACGGCCCCTTCAGGAATGCGACCATGTCTGGTTTCCCAGTCGAGCACATCCTGGACCTGCATGTGATAGCCGGGATCGGCTTTCACTTTTTCCTGGATTGGAATGACGACCAAAGGGCGCACGGCAAAGGTTGGAGGCAGGTCGCTGATCGTCGCCCCGTATTCATCCCAGTGGGCAGGCGGATCAAGCTGGGTGCCGTACTGATCCGTTGTCAGCACATAGCTTGTCGCCACGAACCCGTGCTTGGCGTAGGTGTATTCCTCGCCGCGCTTTACATAGTCAGGAATGTCGGCACCCGCCGTTGTCGCCTTGAACTCAGCTTGCCCGAAACCGGGCCAAACCGGCTGCACGGGCGCGAAGGCATGGGTCAGGTCAATATGCTTGGCGCCCTTGGTGGCCTGCTCATACACCGACCAGAGCCCCTGATTTTGCGGCGGCTGCTGTGCGCTGACACTCGATGGGAGAAGAGAGGCCGTTATCAGTATGACAGCTGGCAAGCGCTTCGACACCATCGTTTACCCTCCTGTGCGAGACCTCGATCGCCAGTATATTTCTCGCGATACTCAAGGAAATTGCTAAGGTTCTTGTGGCTCCCTCATGGAGGATCGCTGTCACGACATGGCTCCCGGCTGAATTTCAGTAACATCTAAGCCACCTTGACCAATGAGGCGTGAACCGCGAGAAGGCCCGCTCCCTCCTCCCGAAGGGCCGCCTCTTCCTGAGGGCTGACGTTGATCACCGCCAGCCTTCAAAGTCCCGTTTCCTCGGGCGTCATGCGAGCAAGTTCTCTGGGGCCCCCCGAGAAGCTCCGTCCTTCTGCTGTTGCAGGTGAGTTGAACGAACTAGCAAAAGGTGTCGAGACAGCAGCGAAAGCAGCAGAGAGGCTCGGCAACCAGGGTCCGCTGCCGATCGTCGCCCTGTCG
>NZ_WURB01000002.1 GCF_009830105.1 Microvirga makkahensis | reverse complement strand
CGCCACCGGCTTCCTGATCGCGGCTCTGCATGCGGCGGGGCTTGTTACGCTTACCCACACTCCCAGTCCGATGGGTTTCCTCAACGAGATCTGCGGCCGCCCGGAGACGGAGAAACCGTACATCCTCCTTGTTGTCGGCTACCCGGCCCAGGGCTGCACGGTGCCGGTTCACGGCGGGATCAAGAAACCTCTGGAGACGATCGCCTCCTGGCTGTGAGGATGCTCCAAGGAAGCTGGGCGCTGCGCATCTGCCGCGGGCATCAGCCATAGGCTCTCAGACGCAAGGCCTCCTCATCGAGCAGGTCGAGGAGACGGCTTCTCCAGAGCGTCACAGGATCGGCAGACTCCAGGAGGGGCACCTGGCTCACACAGCGAGCCCACATGAAGGCGCCCATCACCGTATAATCGGCATAGAGGGGAGCATCTCCGCCGAGATAGGGCTGGCCTTGCAGAGTACGCCTCAGAGGCGTGAGAATGCGCTTGAGCTCCTGCAGCGTTCTGGCCTGATCAGAGGAGAACGCCTCCAGGGTGGTCCCGAACCGCCTCTCCCGAGTCTCGCGGAAATAGTCCTTGTCCTTCTCATGAAGGTGCGCATGGATGTCGCTCGCCAGCAGCCGGATCAGGGTGCCGTGCAGCACCGTGTCTGCCCAGTCCACATAGAAGCGTGACAGGGCCAGTCCGGCAGGCCCCCCGAAGAGCGAGGGGCGATCGGGGTAGGCTCGTTCGAGATGACAGGCGATGGCCCAGGAGTCGGAAACGACCTCATCGCCGTCGGCCAGTACCGGCACCTTGTCCTGTCCGGAGAAGGCGATCACGTGCTTGTCGGTGAAGCGGCAGGCGATGGTCTCGAAATCGAGGCCCTTGTGCTGGAGAGCATAGCGGATCCTCCAGCAATAGGGGCTGAAGCGCCGGTCGTCATCGGCGCCTGCGAGTTCATAGAGCTTGATCGTCATTCCGGAAGATTCCCTTGGCGTTCGGCTGAACCGGAACCTTACCGTTCCACGTGGGCAACTGCCAAGCAGGGCGGGGTGATCGAACGCTGCTGTTGGCACACTCCGAACGGGCCCAAGACAACGGGCCCAAGACCATGATGATCCCGGAGGAGGCTGAGACTGCGGTCGGGTTCGCAGAGCCGATGGAACCTGGCAAGAGACGTTCCGTTGAGGATCGAAGGGCCGCATCGAGGCACATCCCGCATCGGCTCTGCCCTTGCATTCGCGATGCCGCTCACGTGGGCGCACAGGGACCCAGCATTCGTCAGGTTGCATCATGAGCAGGGAAATCAGGTTTATGCCAGCCCGCCGCTCCACCGCTCAGTGGGCGGCGCAATTGGCGGCAGGCGTCGTCGACGCCGCCGACGCCATTGACCAGACGCTGGCCGCCGTCGATGCCTGCGATGACCGAGCCATCTTCACATTGACAACGCCCGAGCGGGCTCGCACGGCAGCGCGAGCCTCCTTGAGCCGACAGCGAGGCCGTTGCCCGCTCGGATGGCTCGACGGCGTTCCTGTCGCGTGGAAGGACCTCTTCGATCTCTCGGGGCATCCGACGACAGCAGGATCCCGCGTGCTTGCCGACGCCCCGCCCGCAACGGCTGACGCCGCCATCGTCACGCGATTGGAAGCGGCGGGCATGGTCAGCGTCGGCCGAGTCAACATGACGGAGTTCGCGTTTTCGGGGCTCGGCCTCAACCCGCATTATGGCACCCCTGTCAACCCTCACGGGCAGCGCCGCGTCCCGGGCGGGTCCTCATCCGGCTCAGGCGTTGCGGTGGCGCGGGGGCTTGTGCCGGTCTCCATCGGGACCGACACGAGCGGGTCGGTGCGCATTCCGGCGGCGTTCAATGGCGTCGTCGGCTTCAAGACCTCCGGCGGGCGCTGGCCCATGCATGGCGCCTACCCGTTGTCCCACACATTGGATACGCTCGGGATCCTTTGTCTGGCTGTGCTTGATGCGATCCTGGTCGATGCCGCAGCGCGACGTCTTGCAGCGCCCGATCTCCGGCGGGGCCGCATCAGGGATCTTCGGCTGATCGCGCCGACCAATGTGGTCCTCGATGATTGCGAACCTGCCGTCACCGCGAATTTCGAAGCTGCGCTGGGCCGCCTGGAGAACGCTGGCGCGCGCATCGAGCGCCGGATTATCCCCGCCCTCGACGAGGTTCTGGCACTGAACGCTCGGTATGGGCCCATCGTGAATGCCGAGGCCTACGCGCTGCACAAGGAGCGCGTGGACGGAGAGGCCGCGGCCCAGATGGACCGGCGGGTCGCCTCGCGGATCAGGCTCGCGGCCGCGACGTCCCTCACGGCCTATATCGCCATCATGGAGGCACGCCGCCGGCTCGTGGCGGAAACGGCGGCGATGCTGGAGGGTGGCTGGCTGGTGGCCTATCCGACGGTCGCTCATGTGGCGCCGTCCATCGATGCGCTCGAAGCCGACGACGACCTCTTTGTGCGCATCAACATGAAAACGCTGCGCAATACGCTTTTGGGTAACTTCCTCGACTGGTGCGGCGTTTCGATTCCGAACGGGTTCGATGCGGAGGGGATGCCGACCGGATTCCTGCTGTCGGGAGGTCCCGGACGCGACGATCACCTGCTCGCCATGGCGCTCGCGGCGGAAAGCATCATCCGTGACGACGTGGGACAATCGCCTCACGACCGGTCCTAGAGCAGACCATCACATACAGGAGGATACGCAGCAATGGCGAAAGAAATCCTTTGCAGCTTCGGCATCGACGTTGATGCCGTCGCAGGCTGGCTCGGAAGCTATGGCGGCGAGGATTCTCCGGACGATATCTCCCGCGGCCTGTTTGCGGGTGAGGTGGGAAGTTTACGCCTGCTAGAGCTCTTCGACCGGTTCGGCATCAAGACGACATGGTTCATCCCGGGCCATTCCATCGAGACCTTCCCGGAGCAGATGAAGGCCGTCGCCGATGCGGGCCATGAAATCGGCATCCATGGCTACAGCCATGAGAACCCCATAGCGATGACCCGTGAGCAGGAAACAGAGGTCCTGGACAAGTGCATCGAGCTCGTGACCCAGCTTTCCGGCCGACGGCCCACAGGCTATGTCGCCCCCTGGTGGGAGTTCTCGACCGTCACCAACGAGCTGCTGCTGGAACGCGGCATCAAGTACGACCACTCGCTGATGCATCATGATTTCCGACCGTATTATGTGCGCGTCGGTGACCGCTGGACGAAGATCGATTACTCCAAGAAGGCTTCCGAGTGGATGAAGCCCCTCGTGCGTGGCGAGGAAACGGACCTCATCGAGATCCCGGCGAGCTGGTACCTCGATGACCTGCCGCCGATGATGTTCATCAAGGCGTCGCCGAACAGCCACGGCTTCGTCAATCCGCGCGACATCGAGCAGCTGTGGCGGGACCAGTTCGACTGGGTGTATCGGGAGTACGAATATGCCGTGTTCCCGATCACGATCCACCCGGATGTGTCCGGCCGCCCGCAGGTGCTGATGATGCTGGAGCGCCTCTATCATCACATGGTCGGCCATCCGGGCGTCCGCTTCGTCACCATGGACGAAATCGCCGACGACTTTGCACGCCGCTCCCCGCGAAGGAAGTAGCCTGGCAGCTCCCCGCGCATTCGCCGGGCCGCAGCAAGAAGAAAGGGTGGACCATGTGCGCACTTTGCGGGGTTCTGGGCAGCGCCGATCACTGGACGGACGCCATCGCTCGTCCAGGAGTGTTCAGCCGCAATTCGGATACTGCGGAGCGTCGGCGCGAGCGCATGAGGCGCGTGCAGTGCGCCAACAGGGTGCTCAAATCCTATGGCCTGAAGCTGCGCGATTGGCAGGGATCCGCCTTTCTGCTCGCCACCGCCACCGGCAAGACGGAGATTGTCGATCATCTGGCCCATCTGTGGATCAAGGCCGAGAAGCTGACCGGCCGCCTTTGCGATCCTCTCGATCCGGCGCTGATTGCCCGGCTCGAGGCGGAATATGACTGAGAGGCCGGCATTGACGCCGGTCAATCTGATCACCGGCTTCCTGGGCTCCGGCAAGACAACCTTGCTCCAGCGCCTGCTGCGCGATCCGGCCCTTGCCGACACGGCGGTCCTGATCAACGAATTCGGTGAGGTCGGTCTCGACCATCATCTGCTTGAGCGCGTCGACGAGACCATGGTGCTTCTGCAGTCGGGCTGCCTGTGCTGCACGATCCGGGGGGAGCTTTCGTCCGCGATAAAGGACCTGCATTCCAGGCGCGAAGTCGGGCGGATACCGTTCTTCCGGCGGCTGGTAATCGAGAGCACGGGACTTGCCGATCCATTCCCAATCCTTTCCACCGTCCATGCCGATCCGGTGCTGAAGCATCATTTCCGTCTGGGCAATGTGATTGCGACGGTCGATGCCGTGAACGGCGGGGTCCAGCTTGCCCGCCAGCAGGAGAACGCCAAGCAGGTGGCTGTGGCCGATCGGCTGGTCATCACCAAGACCGATCTGGCCGACGAGGCGGCGGTCGAGATGCTCATTCCGCGGATCCGCCAGCTCAACCCGCTGGCCCCGCTCTGGCGCGTCCCGCATGACCCGCTCGACGCGGAGGGATTGCTCTCCCACGAGGAGTTCGAACTGGCGGGCAGGAGCGAGAGGGCGCAGCATTGGTTCGCCACCGCGCTCATGGGGCAGTGGCGGCTAAACCGGTACAGTCATGCCTCAGGTGACGTCGAGCAGGTCCGCTCTCCTCGTGCTTCAGGCAAGGGAGGAGCGTACGGGCCTGAAATCAACTGCCACGCCGACAGCATCCATGCATTTGCGTTGGTGTTTGAGAAGCCGCTCGATTGGACCGTGTTCGGCATATGGCTGACCATGCTGCTCAACCGGCATGGACCCAGGATCCTGCGCGTGAAGGGCATCCTCAACGTCACGGGTTCGCCGGCACCAGTGGCCGTGCACGGAGTGCAGCACCTGGTCCATCCGCCGGTGCACATGGCGTCGTGGCCCGATGAGGACCGCCGGTCGCGGATTGTTTTTATCGTGGATGGTCTCGACCGCGCCATCATCGAGCGGTCGCTGTCCGCCTTCCTGCACACGAACGGATGCGACTGGAAACAGCCGTAGGAGATGGGGCGCTGTTCCACCCGACCGCGGTGACGATGTTGTGCCGCCGGGGCGGGACACCTGCTCCAGAATGCGATTCCGACGGCACCCCTCCCTCGTTCCGATCAGGCCGCAGGTTGCGCGGACCTTCGCAAGGAACGCCTCGCGGGTGGAGGCGGGAACGACGAACGAGTCGACGCTGAACACGGCGCCCGCTTCCGGTCGCGCCCGAACGGTTACGGCGATTGTGGGAGTCGGATCCTCGATCAGCTTGGACATTGCCGTTGCCTCGCGTTCAGAACCAGTAGCGGGGGTAATCCCGGCGGCCGGTGACGCGATGGTAGGCGAACGCCACGGCGACCAGCGCCAGGGTGCCCGTCAGCACCGGCGTGAGCAGGAACGACCAGTCCGGCATCGCGAGCATTACCAGAAGCGGATCGGCGCCCGCCGGGGCATGGGTCGTGCGTGTGGCCAGCATCAGCGCTGTGGCAAGGCCCACAGCCAGGGCGATAGTCCAGGGGGAGACACCGAGCAGCGTGCTCACCGCGAGGCCGACCGTCGTGGCGATGAGATGCCCGCCGACGATGCTGCGTGGCTGCGACAGAGGACTGTCGGGAAGGGCGAAGGCGAGCACGCAGGTGGCCCCGAACGGCGCCATGACAAAGGCGAGCCCCGACCATTGCGCCAGGGCGAACAGGGCCAATGTCGCGACAGCGCCGCCAAGCCCGGCGAGAATGATGGCCCGTGGTGACGCCAGAGGCGGTAGGAGACTGGCGGGACGGGGCTGGATCGAGGGCGAGGGCGGCTGGGGGCTCATCAATGTGTCTCCTATCGGTTTAGAGATCGAGGGTGAGGTGGTCGGTCAGGGACCGCGAGACACAGGTGCATATCAGGCCGGCACGGGTCCGCTCCGCCTCGGAGAGGGCGCTGTCCCGGTGGTCGGGCACACCGTCGAGAACCTTCGCGGCGCAGGTGCCGCAGGTGCCGGTACGGCAGTCGTAAAGTGGACCGGTTCCGGCGGTGATGAGCGCATCAAGGATCGTCTGCTCACGGGCGACCGCGAGGGTTCGGCCGCTCCGCGCCAGGTGCACCGTGATCGGCCGGTCTCCTTCGCGTGGCGTGTCCGCCGCGAATCGCTCGGACCGGATTCGATCCGGGGACATGCCCATCGCCTCCGCATGCCCGTGCACGGCTGCGATCAGGGTTGCGGGACCGCAGACGTAGACCACCGCATTCGGCGGCGCCTCCGCCAGGACCTTGCCGACATCCAACGGCGTCGGCGCGGCGTCCTCGCTGAAGTAGGTCCGCAGACGGTCGCCGAGCCGAGCCTCTAGGTCTTGGCGTAGCGCCATCTCGGCGGGTGTCCGGGCGGCGTAGTGGAGCTCGAAGGGGCGGCCGGATGCGAGCAGGGTCAGAGCCATGGCGCGGATCGGAGTGATGCCGATCCCGCCCGCGATGAGCACGCTTGGTCTGCCGTCGTCATGGAGCGTGAACAGGTCCCGGGGATAGCCGCAGCGGAGAACCGTGCCAAGGCGATAGTCCCGGTGGACGGCTGCCGAGCCGCCGCTGCCCGGATCCTCGCGCAATACCGCGATCTCGTACACGTGACGATTGGCCGGATCGCCCATCAGCGAGTAGCTGCGGGTCTGCTCCCGTCCGCCCGGCAGACGGACGGGCACGGTGAGATGAGCGCCCGCCTTCCAGGCGGGCAGGAGTCCACCGTCGGCGGCCCGCAGCTCGTACGACCTGATCCGGGGCGTCAACTGGCGCAGGCCCGTGACCACCAGCTCCAGCGGACCGCTGCCGCCCGCCTGCACGTCCGAGGCCGCTGTCGTCCGCAGGGTCTCGTTCTCTGCCGTGACCTGCGCGAGCTGTCGCCGAAGCGGTGCTACGAGCCCGGCAATCTCTTCCTCGGTGAAGCGGGGGGTGATGTGCTGCGGGCAATTCCAGTCGAAGGCCTCGACCGTCATCACCACGGCCCGCTCGACCCGGGCGCGGTAGGTCGGGACCTCGAGACGGACGAGGAGAGCCGGATCCTCGCTCTCGTGCACGATCCGTGCCCGCGCCCAGATCTTCAGGCGGCGCCGGTTCGGATAGTCCATCAGGATCAGCGCGACACGGCCGTCCGCATTGATGTTGCCCGTGCTGATGTACTGGACGTTGCCGCGAAAGTCCGCATAGCCGATCGTGCGATCGTCGAGCACTTTCAGGAAACCCTTCGGGCCGCCGCGGAACTGCACGTAAGGCCAGCCGGTCTCGCCCACGCTGGCCTGATAGAAGCCGTCGCGGGCATGGATAAACTCGGCCTCGCGGTCGGTGAGGGCGTCACGACGCTCCTCGGCCAGATCGAATCCGGCATTGGCGGCGCGGCTGCCGTAGCGGGCTTGAGCCGCCCTGACGCTGGGGGTGAAGGTGATCTCTGAAAAGGCCCGGGCCATGGCTCGCGTGCTCCTTGAAGGCAGAGGACCGCTGGTGTGGCTCACCCATATGGGTGAAGGGCGGTGTCCTGAGGCAGGCACGTGAACTCGAGGCGGTTACCGCCCGGCTCCCGGACCATGCAGTGAATCCTCGGTCCCGCGCCGTTGCGCTCCGGCGCAAGCTCCACGATGGCGCGGGGCCATTCCGCCGCGCGCTCGTGAACGGCCCGGGACGTCGCGAGGTCCGCGACATGGAAGGCGAGATGGTGCAGGCCGATCTTGTGCCGGTCGAACGGCACGTGGCTGGCGCGGTCCGTGACGAGGACGGCCGGGTAGTCCGGGTTCTCTCCGAGCGGCGGCCAGCCGAGACAGTCGGTGAAGAAGGCCCGAGAGGCGGCGAGGTCGTAGACGGTCACACCAGCGTGGTCGACGCCGGACGCCAGAGCGGCTTTGGTCATCGTGCTTCTCCTGCAGGGCCGATCGGAGGAGGGGGCGGGCCCCGGAGGGGAGCGCCCGCCCAGGCGGAGCCGGCAAGGGTCCGCGCGAGGTGGGGTCAGGCGGCCTGTCTGAGCGCCACCTTCGGGAAGTCGATCTCGACCCGGCTCGCCTTGCCGAGGATGTTGGTGAGCAGGTTCATGCCCACATGCACGATGATCTCGACGATCTCGGCCTCGCCGTAACCTGCGTTGCGCACCGCCTCGATCTCGGCGTTCGTCACCTCGCCCGTGTGCTCGACCAGCGCCCGGGCGAACGCCACCGCGGCTGCCGCCTTGGCATCCTGCGACGTGCCCTGGCGATTGGCCTCCATCTCGTCGCCCGTCAGGCCGGCGCTGCGGCCGATGGCAGTGTGGGCCGACAGGCAGTACTCGCAACTGTTCTGCTCTGCCAGCGCCAGGGCGATGCGCTCGCGGGTCCGGCGGTCGAGGCTGCCCTGCTCGGCGATGCCGTACAGGCCGAGGAAGGAGCCGAGGGCGGCAGGCGAGTGGGCGAGCACGCGCAGGAAGTTCGGCGTCATGCCGAGCTTCGCGTGCACGGCCTCGAGGAGGATCTTGGCCTCGACGGGGGCGGTGGTGGGGTCAACGGCGGAGATGCGGGCCATGGGGCGTCCTTTCAATTGGGTCCGAACGGCGGTCGCCGCTCGTTGGGAGAATAATCGTCCTTGTCCCGGAAGAGGTGAATGTTCATTAATGACAATGAATCATTTCTATTTTAGGAATAATCAGCCATGGACAGGTTGCAGGCGATGACGGTGTTCGTGGCCGTCGCGGAGGAGGAGGGTTTCGCCCCCGCGGCCCGGCGGCTGGCGATGTCGCCGCCTGTGGTGACGCGGGCGATCGCCGCCCTCGAAGCCCGGATCGGCACCCGACTGCTCCACCGCACCACCCGCAACGTGCGCCTGACGGAGGCCGGAACCCGCTATCTCGAGGATTGCCGGCGCATCCTGGCCGAGATCGACGAGGCGGAGGAGACGGCGGCAGGCTCGCACCGCGAGCCGCAGGGGCAACTGGCGGTTACCGCCTCGGTGCTGTTCGGACGCATGTACATCGCTCCTATCCTGCTCGACTTCCTCGGTCGCCATCCCCGGGTGAGCGCCCGCACCCTCTTCGTCGACCGGGTCGTGAACCTCATGGAGGAAGGCCTCGACGTGGCGGTGCGCATCGCCCACCTGCCGGATTCGGGGATGACGGCGCTGAAGGTGGGATCGGTGCGGCGCCTCGTCTGCGCGTCGCCCGCCTATCTTGCCGAGCACGGCATCCCGCAGGAGCCCGCCGACCTGATCCGCCACCAGACGATCGCCTTCCAGGGCGTCACGCCCTCGCCGGAATGGTCGTTCCGGAGTGGCGGCTCCGAGGTGAGGGTCCGGCCGTCGCCGCGCCTGGAGGTGAACACGGCCGAGATGGCGATCACCGCGGCCGTGCAGGGCCACGGGCTGACGCGGGTGCTGTCTTACATGGTCGCGCCCGAGATGGCGGCGGGCCGGCTGAGGATCGTGCTGGCCGAGCACGAGCCCGCGCCGGTGCCGATCCACCTCGTGCACCGGGAGGGCCGGCAGGCCTCTGCCCGGGTGCGGGCCTTCGTCGATTTCGCGGCTCAGCGCCTGCGTGCGGACGGCTCCATCAACTGAACGGTTCCGGCGAATCGTCGCGAGCCGGCTTATCCCGTCCGGGATCAGGAGTGCCGGGCAGGCGCTCGCCAGCGGTCGTTTCAGGGATTGTCATTGGTCTCGTGTCCTCGGCATGGCGCTTACGCCCGGGCCGAACATGATCTGCCTGATCACGCGCTCGATCATGCAGGGGTGCCTGGCTGCGTTCAGCTCACTGCTCGGGGTGATCCTCGGCTTCGTGTTCTACATGCCGCGCGCCGAGAGCATACGGCAGGTTCTGAACAAGATGGGGGCTCAAGCCGAAGATCCCATCTGAATAGGAACCGACACCAGGCTTAGGGATTGCGCGCGAAGGCCTCCGGGCGTTTCACCTCAATCTCGATGAAAGCGATAGGGTGATCGGAGCCGTTCATGACATCGTGCTCCACCCCAGCTTGACGCATGTAGGATTGTCCGGCGACCAGCTTGTTGTCGTGCGCCTCTTTCCCGTTGTGGATGCGAAGGACGCCGTCCGTCAGCATGATCACGAAGTATGGCCACCCATGGCTGTGCCAGCCCGTTACCGCGCCTGGCTCGAAATCCCAACGTGTGATGCGAATGTCGGCATCATCCTGTTGCACTGTCGGTGAAGCGGGGATCTTGCATTCAAACGCCATTGGACTCTCCAGTTCGAGGGCTGAGAAGGCGCATCTGCGCCAGGGGAAGTACGGAAGCGGCTGCAGCAAGCATGAGTGCAAGGCCGGCCCAGTCGGTAAGCGTCGGCCGCTCGCCGAGAATGAGCACGGCACCGAATACGCCGACCGCAGGAACCATCAGCGTGCCTAAGCTTGCTGTGCCGGCGGGCAAGCGAGCAACGGTCGCAAACCACAATACGTATGCGAGCGCCTGAGAGAGCAGGACATGGTATGCCAGTGCCGCCAGAACACCTGGACTGGGGAGGCGCGGCATTGCCGCCCCCTCGAACAAGAGCATTCCGAAGCCAGCACAGACGGCACCCGCCATCAGTTGCCAGCCGGTGAAGACGAGAGGCGACGCATCGACAGGCGCACGCTTCGTCATGACGGTTCCAAGGGCCCAAGCCATGCCGGCGAGCAGTGCATAAGCCAGACCGACGGACCAGGCGCCGGAAACGAGAAGCGGCCAGCCGAGCGCAACGAGTCCCGCGGCGCCAAGGGCGAGTCCGATGCTCTGAGATCTATTCAGTCGCTCACCGAGGATCGGACGGGCAAACAATACGGCCCAGAGGGGCATCGTAAAGGTAACGATCACGGCTCGGGAGGTCGGGGCTGACAACTGGGCGAAAGCGAGCAGAATGTTGAATGCGGTGATCGAAAGCGTCCCGGCAAGCAGCAGGCGTGGCCAGTGCCGGCGCGGGACGGCAAGCGCTTGGCCCCGTGTCAGCGCGACCAGGAGCAAGACGGCGCCAGCAAGCGAGAGGCCCAGCGTGCGTAGAGTCCACGGAGGAATCTCATCGAGAATGACGCGCACCGCGGGCCAGTTGAAACCCCACAGAATTGCGAGCAGTGGCACCACCAGATAATGACGCGCAGAAGCACTCGGAGCCGGCGAGGTCACTGTCGTTGCGGTCACGCCCATATTACGCCCCTAAATCCGCTCGATCTCGGCAAGCGTGTCGTCGAGGGCCGCAAGAAAGACGTTCGCATTCTCGCAGGTGAAGACGAGAGGTGGCCGAATCTTGAGAACATTTCCGTTGGGGCCGGCGGTGCTGATGAGGATGCGCCGTTCACGCAGACCGTTGACAACCCGTGCCGCAGCTTCGCTTGCCGGCTCGCGCGTTGAATGCTCGCGAACCAACTCGACGCCCACGAACAAACCGGCAGCGCGCACATCTCCGATCAAGGCATGCCGCGCGGCAAGTTCATCGAGACCCGTGCGCAGGTACTCGCCGGTACGGCGAGCGTTTCCAAGTAATGCCTCTCCCTCGATGACGTCGAGCACTGCCATACCGGCGGCACAGGAAACAGGATTGCCGCCGAATGTATTGAAATACCGCATCCGTGCCCCAAAGGTGGACAGAACTTCCGGGCGCGCCACGAGCCCCGCCACCGGATGGCCATTGCCCATCGGCTTGCCAAGGCTCACCAGGTCCGGAACGATGCCATGCCGGGCAAAGCCCCACATGTGACTCCCTGTGCGGCCGAAACCGGGCTGGACTTCGTCAGCGATGAAAAGGCCACCCGCGCGGCGGATCGCCTCGACAGCCGGCTTCAAAAGGCCGGTTGGATCAGGGAAGATTCCATCACTGGAAAAGATCGTATCGACGATGAGCGCAGCAGGCCGGACACCAGAGCGAGCGAGATCGCCAATCGCTGCTTCGACGTGTTCCGCAAAAGCACTTCCGACATCACCGCCACTGCGGTACGTATCGGGCGCTGGAACAATGCGGACGTGATCACCGAGAACCATGCTCGCCCCAAGCGAGGGCGACATGCCTGCCAGGACATCGGTCACTCCATGATAGGCATTCTGCGTGACGATGAAACCGGAACCGCCGCTGTGCGCCTTGGCGATCCTGAGCGCAAGATCGTTCGCCTCACTGCCCGTACATGTGAACATCACATGTCCGAGATCCGGTGGGAAATAACTGAGAAGGCGCTCGGCATAGTCGAGCACGAGGTCGTGAAGGTAGCGCGTATGCGTGTTGAGCACGCTCGCCTGTCGGGCAATTGCCTCGACCACTCGCGGATGGCAGTGACCCACACACGCGACATTATTATAGACGTCGAGATAGGCGTTCCCATCCGGATCGTAGAGCCAGACGCCTTCCCCGCGCACGACATGGACCGGGTTTTCGTAGAACAGCCTGTACGCGGGACCTAGCAGCTGTTGGCGGCGCGCGATCATTGCTCGCGTGGCCTCGGCACTCTCGCCTTTCGCCGCTGGGCGATGAGGGTTGGTCATGATCACCTCGGTATTGATCCTTCGCAGGCCGCGTGGAGATAGGCTCGCGCCTCATCCCGTTTCAAGGCAGCAAGTTTGGCGAGGCCTGTCCATGCTGCGGCATTGTTGCGCAGGATATAGGCGCTGTTCTCCGGATAGCGCGCAGCCCGCCATCCGCCAATGGTGACGATGAGTACGAGACGCGTGGCTATGAAATCGAATAATAGGTCGATCTCCCGGTCGAGCAGCGGAAGATGCGCATGGTAGCCGGCAATGACATCGGCCGCCCCTGCAAGAGGATGCCCAGCACCGTGAAGCTGGTACGCGGCCGCAACGGCAACCTCTTGCGCGAGGGGGGATCGCACCATGTCGCCGAAGTCGATGATACCCGCAATTTCGTCCTTTGAATCCGACCTCACGAGCAAGTTGTGCGGATTCATGTCGTTGTGAATGACTTGGGTTCGTAACTGATTGAGGACCGGAAGGACATGCTCCTCGAAGGAGTCGAGGAAGAAGCGCGGCAGATTGTGATCGCGATCCGATGGTAAATGATCGAAGAGATCGCGTACGCTCGCTGCACGCTTGATATCCCACAGCAAGGTGAAATCGGCGGCAGGATGAGAAAAATTCTCCAGCGCACGATCAAGACGCGCTACGAGCGTCCCTATCTGGCGACGCTGACCGCTGCTGTGCGGTACGGAATGAAGCGGTGAACCCTCGACAAAGGTGAGTACCCGCAGTAATCGAGATCCGGCTGGTCCGTCGATCGCCACCATGTCTGTGCCATCACAAGCAGGCACGACGTGAGGCACCGGCAGGGTAGGATCGACACGTGCGATGTGCTGAAGCGCCCGAGTCTGGAAATCTATGACCGCCCGGTCCTCTGCCGGATTTGCGAGCTTTAGGACGAAGCGGCGGCCATCTACAGCCTCCAACAAGAAATTGCTATCACGCTCTCCCTTCAACGGGTTCGCTATGGCTTGAAGACCAAAGTACGTTCGAGCAAGCTCCTCCGCTTCCGCCCTGCCGATCGGCGGGACGGATGTTGCAAGCAACTCACCGGGCGCATCTATCATCTTCGTCACGGCAGCCTCTCTCGCATCGTCAGCGATCGGCCCGCGCTACGGTACTGTGGAGCAGCACGTTAAGCCCAGGCTCGAGGTCTTCCTGACCGGCGAATTCGTTATTGTTGTGAGTGACGCCGCCGCGGCACGGCGTGAAGATCATCGTCGTGGGACAAACGCGGGCGAGAAAGTAGGCGTCATGCCCCGCTTGACTTGGTAGGTCACGGTGGCTGTAACCGAGCATCCGGGCGGTCTCCCGTACCACGGAGACCAAGTCCGCGTCAAAGATTGCTCCACCCCAGTCCCAGCGGTCGCGGATTTCAGCCGTGCAGCCGGCTCGTGCTGCTGCTTCACTGACTGCGCGAATGACGCGCTCAGCCATTACCGCAGCCGCGGCTGGGTCTTCGTGGCGCACGTCGCAGACAGCTTCCGCCCAATCGGAGAGAATTCCCGCCTTGTTGGGCCAAGCAACGAGGCGGGATGCCGTGCCTTTGCCGCCGGTGCCGGCAAAGTCCCAACCTATGTTGTCTACGGCTACGAGAAAGCGCGCTGCGGCAACGAGCGCGTTCTTGCGCCTTTCCATCGGCCAAGGGCCGGTATGTGCCGTTTCTCCGTTGAAGGAAACAAGGAAGCCGTGTGAGGTGTAGGCGTGAGTAACAACGCCAATCTGGATCCTCTCGCTGTCGAGGATCGGCCCCTGCTCAATATGCAACTCGAAATAGGCATCGAGTGGGCGCTCGCCCACCGGAGCCTCCCCAAGGTACCCGATGCGGGCGAGTTCCCCACCAAAGGTCGCGCCGTCATCGGAGGGGCGTTCGTGCACCCAGTCCACGGGATAGGCGCCTGCAAAGCAGCCAGAGGCCGTCATCGGCGGGGAGAAGCGCCCGCCCTCCTCATTCGTCCAGTTCACGATTTCGATGGGCCGTCGCGTGATATGCCCGATATCGTTGAGTCGTCGTACGACCTCCAATGCACCCAGCACTCCTACGATGCCGTCAAAGCGCCCGCCATTGGCCTGCGTGTCAAGGTGGCTGCCCATCACAACAGGCGGCAGATCGTTATCTTGTCCTTGGCGCCGGGCGAAGATATTGCCAACCCTGTCGATGGTTACAGAAAGACCCGCTTCCCGACACCAGGAGACGAAGACATCGCGCATCTCCCGGTCCGCGTCCGTGAGCGCCAGGCGCGACAAGCCGCCCTCGCGACCCACCCCGATCTCGGCCGAACGCGCGAGGGTTGCGGAAAAGCGTTCTGTATCGACGCGTGTATCGGGCGACAGGCTCTGCGGAGTGTGAGGCATGACGGTTAATCCATCGGCTTAGATGTCAGAAGGTATGGAGCGAATGATGTTTCCGGGACGAAGGCATCCGCCAATTGCAGCACCACACATGTGGAGCATTCGTTAAACAGTCCGCTTACCGCCCCCCAATCCAGTTATGAACTCGCTGAGGCAGGCGCCGATGACCGAGATCTGATAGCCTCCTTCCTGGACGACGACGGTCGGGATACCCAAACGGGCAACCCGCTCCCCAACGCCACGGAAACCCTCGGTCGAGACATTGAGTAGTCCGATCGGATCCTCGCGATGGCTGTCGTATCCCAACGCAACGACAAGCGCCTCTGCTTCGAAGGCTTCAACAGCCTCTGCTCCGCGATCCACCGCTGCAAGAAAGGCTGCATCATCGGACCGAGGTGGAAGAGGGATGTTGAGGTTGAAGCCTTCGCCGTTTCCGCTTCCGCGTTCGTCCTCATAACCGATGAAGAACGGATAGTAGGCATCCGGATGAACATGGACGGAGACAGTGAGCACGTCATCACGCCGATAGAATATCTCCTGGGTACCATCCCCATGGTGCGCGTCGACATCGAGCACCGCAACACGCCGGAAGCGCGTGCGCAGTCGCTCTGCCGCAATGGCCGAATTGTTCAGATAGCAGAAGCCTGTCGCCCGATCAGTTCGGGCATGGTGTCCCGACGGCCGGCAGAGTGCATAAGCCGTATCTGCGCCTGCAACAATCGCATCGGCCGCGGCTGCTGCCGTATGCGTCGATGTCAATGCCGAGCGCCAGGTGTTCGGGCCGATTGGAACGGCGAGATCACCCAGATAGTAGCCTGCCTGAGCGATGACCGATTGCGAGCGGCAAGGAGGGCGCCCGTCGCGGTCCGGACTGCCATTCCAATAGGGCGAGACATTGGGCAATACCTCCGGTCCAGCATTGGGAATTTCCACCCAGCGCTCGTAGGCGGTCGCGAGAAAATCGAGATAATGTTGCTTGTGAATCGTCAGCGCAGGAGAGATGCCATAGTCGGCCGGCATCTCCGGCTCGATGCCGTGCGACCTCAGGGCACCGAGCAGAGCATCGGTCCGGCTCGGTAGATCCGTCGGAGCGCTGATGCGGCCGACTCGCATGAACTGCTTGGGATCGTGAAGATGCTGATCGGGGTGAAAGAATGCCCGCATGACGTTCCATCCATAAGTGAAATTTGCACGGCCCACGCTTCAATGGGCAGCAAGATCAGGCTACAGCTGCACGGGGATCCCAATGCAGCCCGGGAATGGCGGCGATCAGCCGCCTTGTATAGTCGTGTCGAGGCGCATCGAAGACTTGCGACGGGGGGCCGCATTCAACAATGGCGCCACGGTACATCACCGCGATTCGATCGCACACCTGCGCTGCCACTCGAAGGTCGTGCGTGATGAAGATGATGGCGATATCGAGCTTCCTCTGGAGCTCTTGCAGAAGTTCCAGCACCTGTGCCTGCACCGAAACATCAAGCGCGGATACGCTTTCGTCGGCGATGAGCAGCTCCGGATCAAGTGCAAGCGCTCGGGCAATGCCGACACGCTGACGCTGACCGCCGGAGAACTCATGCGGATAGCGATCATAGGCCGAGGGCTCGAGGCCTACGAGGCCCAGTAGATCGCGCGCCTTCCTCTCGGCATCGACGAGAGGCACACCATTCGCCACAGGTCCGTCGGTCAAGATTCGTCCGATGGTCTGGCGCGGGTTGAGCGAGGCGAACGGGTCCTGAAACACCATCTGGAGGTGGCGCCGCATCGGGCGAAAGGCCGCAGGCGTCAGTGGCACGAGATCCTGCCCGCGGAAGCGGATCTCACCGCCCTCGACGTCGGTCAGCTTCAGCAGACAGCGTCCGAGGGTCGACTTGCCGGAGCCGGATTCCCCGACGACGCCGAGAGTTTCCCCGCGCCGGAGAGTGAAGCTGACGTTGTCGACCGCCCTGACGACACGAGGCTTGCTGAAGAGGCCGCCGCCAGAGCGATAAACCTTGCTCAGGTTTCTTACCTCAAGCAAAGGCTCGCCGATCGTGGAGGCACGCTCATTCTGCCCGTCCCGATGGGGGACGGCGGCGATGAGGCGTCGCGTATATGGGTGCTGCGGCCGGTTGAGCACGTCACCGGCCCGACCTTGCTCGACAACCACCCCTTGCTCCATCACCACGACTTTGTCGGCGATGTCGGCAACGACACCAAAGTCGTGAGTGATGAAGAGCACGCCCATGCCCTTCGCACGTTGAATGCTGCGGATAAGCTCAAGGATCTGGGCTTGCGTCGTCACATCGAGTGCTGTCGTCGGCTCATCTGCGATGAGCATGGCCGGCTCCAGTGCAAGGGCCATGGCGATCATAACGCGCTGGCGCTGACCTCCCGACAGACGGAACGGATAGGCGTATCGCAAGTTGGATGGGTCGGGCAAGCCCACATACGCGAGAAGGTCAAGCACGCGGGCCTCCCGCCGCGCCGAATCGCGTTCACCATGTACCAGCAATACCTCGGCAATCTGGTCCCCCACCTTCATCAGCGGGTTAAGGGCAGACAGGGGTTCCTGAAAGATCATGGCGACGGATCGGCCGCGTTCATGGGCGAGTTCGGTCTCGCTCATCGTCAGGAGGTCACGGCCGCGGAAGAGAATTCGCCCACCCGAAGGCTTCAAATATGACGGCAAAAGTCCCATGATGGCGTTCGCCGTCATGGACTTGCCGGAACCGGACTCGCCCACGACGCACAGGATCTCGCCCGAGTTGAGCGTGTAGGTCACGTTCTCGACGGCATACTCCCGGTCAAGCCCCGGGGGGAGCGGGATCGACAGCGAAGCGACTTCGAGAAGGGGAGCAGCAGAATTCATCATCAGCTAGTCCTCATCCTTTGCGTCCGCGCAAATGCGGGTTCATTGCATCGTTCAATCCTTCACCGATCAGATTGATAGCGAGCACTGTCACAAGGATCGCAACCCCTGGGAACACGCTGAGCCACCACGCCTCACGCAGCATTGTGCGCGCCGCACCTATCATGAATCCCCAGCTCATCATGTTGCGGTCTCCAAGTCCGAGGAAGGAGAGGGAGCTCTCAGTAAGGATAGCGGTGGCTACCATGAGTGATGCTGTCACGATGATAGGCGAGATGGCGTTAGGCAGAATCTGCGTCAACATGATACGTGGGCCTGTCTGACCAATCACGATCGCTGCCTGGACGAACTCGCGGGAACGAAGGCTCAAAAACTCGCCACGAACGAGGCGGGCCACCGGCGGCCAGGAGACAACTGCAATCGCCAGCGTGATGGAAGTGATCGTCGGACTAAAAATTGCGACCAAGACCACGGCCATGGCGAAAGCGGGAATCGTCTGGAAGAACTCGGTAAACCGCATCAGCAGATCGTCGACCCGCCCACCGTAATATCCGGCAACTGCGCCGAGCGATACACCGATGAGAACAGCGACGGCGGTCGAGATGACGCCGATCAGCAGCGACACCCGCGCACCGTAGGCCAACCCCGCGGCGATATCGCGACCGAGCATGTCCGTCCCAAGCGGAAAGGCACTATCCTCGAAAGGACCGAGCAAGGGGTCGCCGATACCTTGCCACGGGCTAACGGGATAAAGGATAGGCGCAGCAGCAGCTACAATGATGACGACGACGAGGATGGCAAGGCCAACGAGGGCGCCGACGTTTTGGGCATAACGCCGAAAAAAGCTCATAGCTGGGTCATCCTGTTGCTTCGATGCGCGGATCGACGATGCGATAGAGCAGGTCGGTCACAAGATTGATGGCGACGACGACGGTAGCCGTGACGAGGAAGACGCCGAGCAATACCGGGTAATCACGCTGCAGGAGAGCGTCGAACATCAGGCGGCCAATGCCAGGCCAAGCGAAGACCGTTTCCGTGAGCACCGCCCCGCCGACGAGCTGGCCGGCCTGCACGCTCGCGAACGTGAAGACTGGCAGAACGGCGTTGCGCAGAACGTGCCGCCGGATGATCCGCCCTCTTGGGACGCCCTTTGCACGAGCCGTCTTGACGAAATCGAGGTTCATTACCTCGAGCATCGAGGCTCGCGTTAGACGTGTATAGACCGCCGTGAAGAAGAGGCCGAGTGTTACTGCGGGCAGGATCAGGTGATGAGCAATGTCGAGCACCCGTGCCCATCCTGTGTAGCCTGCGCCGACCGTCTCCATATCGAAGGGCGGGAGCCAATCGAGATGAATGGAAAAGACGAGAACGGCCATAAGGGCCACCCAGAAGAGAGGCGTGGCGTAGAATACGAGCGCCCCTGTCATGATCACGCTGTCACCGATGCTTCCGCGCCTGCGGGCAGCGATCACACCCAGGGTGATGCCAAGCACGAGTGAGAAGACAAAAGCACTTCCGGTAAGCAAAAGTGTGGCCGGCAGGCGCTCAAGGATGAGGTCGGCAACAGGCACGTGATTCCGATAGGAAAATCCCAGGTCACCGGCGATCACATTCTTGAGATAGCTCAGCAGTTGTACGTAAAGTGGCTGGTCCAGGCCAAACTGGGCCCTGAGTTGTGCAATGAACTGCTCGTCGCCGGCCCCTGCCTCGCCGGCGAGCACCGCAGCCGGATCGCCAGGCGCCAATTGGATGAGAAGAAAATTAAGAATGACGACCCCGATGACGACCATGACGGCCTTAGCGAGGCGCTGGATGAGGAACTCAAGCGTCTTCACACGCTACTCCAGGCAATTGATCACGATGTTAGGGTGCCACGTTCCCGTGTAAGACCCCCGAGTGACGGCGGCGCTTTCACAAGCCGCCGTCGGACTTGGTGGCGGGCGCCTTACTTGGCGATCCAGACTTCGTCCATCGACTCGTTCACACCGATGCCGGTGCGGACGAGGTTCTTCACCTTGTCACGCATGATGGTAACGTTCCGCTGTTCAAAGAGCCAGCCGATCGGCACCTCATCCGTCAGGATCTTCTGAGCCTCGGCGTAAGCTTTCGCAGCTTGGTCCGTCTGCA
The DNA here is from genome assembly GCF_009830105.1 of Microvirga makkahensis. GTDB lineage: Bacteria > Pseudomonadota > Alphaproteobacteria > Rhizobiales > Beijerinckiaceae > Microvirga > Microvirga makkahensis. The sequence continues at coordinate 400,897 of NZ_WURB01000002.1, read as the reverse complement.
CGGCTTCGGCAGCTGCGAGGAAGAGCTCGTCGACCTTAGAATTGGAGTAGCCGCCGTTGTTGCCGAAGGGAGTACCCTTGATGATGTTGCTGGAAAGATAGTGACGGGCTACGCCCAAGGCCGGATCGCCGTACTGGTAGGTGAAGTTGAAGGTTACGTCGAAGTTCCAGTCACTGAGCGCCTGCGACCAACCGCCGGCGTCGACTGCTTGAATGTTGACCTTGAAGCCAAGTTGCTCGAGCTGCTGTCTGACGTACTCGGCCATTCGGTCCCACTGCGATCCATAAGGGATCGGCATGAGGCGGATGGTATGCTCCTGCGGCTTGATGCCGGACTCGGCAATGAGCTTCTTGGCAGCGTTCAGGTCAAAAGGATAACTCGTCGTGTCCTTCGTATAGAACCGTGTCGTCGAAGCGAGGGGGCCTGTCGCGGGCTCGCCGAGGCCGAACCATACGTTCTTGACAATGAACTCACGATTGATCGCGTGCATAACGGCCTTGCGCACGAGCTTGTTGTCGAAAGGCGCCTTACGCAAGTTCATCTGGAGGAAGACCAGAGGAGAGTACATCTCCCAGCCCTCAGTCGTCGTTGTGACTCCCTCGAGTTTCGAAAGGCGACGTACTTCGAACCCTTCGACGTCGCCACCGCGCAGGACGTCGACAGCTCCCTTTTCGAACGCTACGCCGCGGGAGGCCGCATCGGGCACGATGCGGAAATACAGCTCGTCCAGGTAGGGCTTGCCCTCCTTCCAGTAGTCTTCATTCTTCACGAGGTGAATGTAGGAGCCGCGTTTCCACTCCTTGAACTTGAAGGGCCCCGTGCCGATCGGCGTTTGATTGGCCGGATTGGTGCGGTAATCAGTGCCTTCGTAAATGTGCTTTGGCACCACAGGGAAGGAACTAAGTTCGAACGCGTACAGGAAGGCGGAGAACGGCTTCTTCAGCTTGAAAATCACCTTGTCGGGTGAAGGAGATGTGATCGTTTCGACGTAAGTGTTCGCAATGTAGCGCCACCGCGGATGCGCCTCTCGAAGGAACTTGTCGGCAGTGAACACGACGTCATCGGCGCTGAAAGGTTTGCCATCGTGCCACTTCACACCATCTTGAAGCGTGAACGTGTAGGTAAGGCCATCATCCGATGCCTCCCACGCTTTCGCGAGTGACGGCAGAATCTTGAGATCCTTGCCGTAGCTTAGCAGGCTTTGGTATATCTGCCCTCCGACATAGAGCGTCGGACCCTGAGAATTCAGGCCTACCATGAGCACAGGCGGCTCGGGCTGGGCAATCATGTTAAGCGTCCCGCCTGGTGTGGGACTGTTTTGGGCGAGTGAGCTACCGGCCATAGCGATGGTGGCCAAGCTGACTAGACCATAAATGAATCGTTTCGACATATTCATATGCTTTTCTCCGTTCCCTTGGACTCTTGTTCGAACCCCTGCAGCGTCCATTCTGCCGTGATCCGATACTCGTGCTGGCGGTGGAAGACCCGGAAGCAATCCGCATAGCAGCAGACCATCATCGAGTACGTATCTTGGGCCTTGGCTGACGCCATTCTCTCGCTCGCAGCTGACTTCACCGGCTCGGCAGCCGCCGGCTGGCGCGGGCGTCATCATGATTTACCCAACCTGATCTTGCCGATCCCTCAATCCCCGTCAGTCTGACCCCCATCCTGATGCGTCACATGTTGCTGTCAGCCGGCATGCACGCCTGGCGGTGAGATCGTCATTCTCAGACCCCAACCGCACATGCGCGCATCATACGACGGCTTCGATAACGAATGGACCCCGCTGCTTGAGCGCGGCTTCAAGCAGAGTCCTGAACTCCTCAACGGTTGTCGCCCGCCCGCCATCAACTCCCATTCCGCGTGCCATTGAAACCCAGTCGAGCGTGGGTTCGTCGATACTCAACATTCGCTTAGCGTTGGACCCGAAGTGTTCAACGCCAACGTTGCGCATCTCACCTTGCAGGATGGCATAGCTACGGTTGGCGAACACGATCGTGACGACGTCGAGGTTCTCGCGGGCTTGTGTCCAAAAACCCTGCACGGTGTACATGCCACTTCCGTCGGCCTGTAGGGCGACCACTTTGCGGTCAGGGCAAGCAACGGCAGCGCCTGCAGCAAGTGGAATACCGATTCCGATCGCCCCCCCGGTGATGCGCAAATAATCGTGGGGCGCAGCGTGTTGAGAGTGACGGAAGAAGCTCGCACCTGCCGTTATGCTCTCGTCGCAGACGATGGCGTGCTCCGGCAGCATCCGTGCGACAGTGAACGCGACCGCCTCATCCGTCAATGGGCCCCTCGGCAGCGTCGCATCGTCAGTGAACCCCGGACTGACAGATACAGGTGTGTTGGCTTTGATGCCGAGCTCGTCCGCCAAATGTGCAAGAGCCTGCACAAGATCCTCTCCCGGACGAGCGAGGTCGACGATCTCACAATCCTCTCGCACCAGCAGACCTGGTTTTCCAGGATAGGCAAAGAATGCCACAGGGACTTTCGCCCCAACCACGATCATGGCATCGACGTCATGCAGCGCCTCAAGCGCTGCATCGACGGAATAAGGGACGCTGCCGATCACAACGCGTCCCGCGCCCCGCTGGACACGCCCGTTGGATGTCTGCATCAGCAAGCGTGCGCCAGTCGCATCGGCTATGCGGCCTGCAATTTCAAGCGCGTGCGCACGCAACGCCTGGCCGGTGAGGAGCAGAGCCACGCGGCGTTGGGAGCGCAACGTCTCGGCCGCGTTACGGACTGCCTGCGTGGAGGCCGCTGCAAGGTCGGGCAGGGTAGTGCGCACGGGCGGTCGGTCAGACGGCACGTCTCCCCAGGCAGCGTCAGCCGGCAGGATCAACGTTGCCACACCTGGCATGCGCATAGCCGCTCGGTAGGCTTCTGATGTTCTTGCCTCCACCTCGGCAGCGCTGCCGATATATCCGACCCATTGCGACATTGGGCGAGCAAGGCTCTCAATATCGCTTGTGAGGGGAGCATCGTGCTTGAGGAAGTATGTGGCGTGGTCCCCAACCACATTGAGCATCGGAGTGCGGGCACGTCGTGCATTATGAAGATTAGCAAGGCCATTCGCCAAACCGGGCCCGAGATGCAGCAATGTCGCAGCGGGTTTGTCAGCCATTCGGGCGTACCCGTCAGCGGCCCCTGTCGCCACCCCCTCGAAGAGGCCGAGAACACAGCGCATCTGCGGCCGACGGTCCAGAGCGGCTACGAAGTGCATTTCGGACGTGCCGGGATTGGCAAAGCAGACGTCGATATCGTTAGCGAGCAAGGTCTCGCACAGTCGATCGGCACCGTTCATTTAACTTCTCACTCGTTCGTGCCGCGGGTTTCAGGGTCCGACAACTTCGGCAAGTGCGTCCTCGATGATCGTGAGCCCTTCCTCCAGTTGCGCTCGAGGAACAGTCAGCGGTGCGAGTAGCCGGATGATGTTGGAGTCAACGCCACAGGAGAGCAGAATAAGCCCTTTCTCCTGAGCTTTCGCGATAAGGGCGGCAGTGAGTGCCGCGTCGGGCGCTCGCGTGGTGCGGTCCTTCACCAGTTCAAAGGCCACCATGGCTCCGAGCCCACGCACTTCGCCGATCGCGTTGAAGCTGTTGCGGCGCGCCATCTCCTGAAGACGCGAACGCATCACGTATCCGATCTCCTCGGCCCTTTCACACAATCGCTCTTCTTCGATGACGTCGAGCACGGCATGGGCGGCGGCGATGCCAACGGGGCTGCCGCCATAGGTTCCGCCTAGACCGCCAGGCTCGGCTGCGTCCATGATCTCCGGGCGGCCTGTCAAAGCTGCGAGCGGAAACCCTCCGGCAAGACCCTTCGCCATGGTTACGAGATCAGGCACGACCCCTGCATGCTCTATGGCAAACATACGCCCCGTACGGGCAATGCCGGTCTGAATTTCGTCAGCAATGAGCAGAATGCCGTGTTCGTCGCAGATCTGCCTGAGGGCCTGCAGGAACTCGCTCGGTGCTATATAGAATCCGCCCTCGCCCTGTACGGGCTCGACAATGATAGCCGCAACGCGACTTGGATCCACGTCGCTCTGAAAGAGTTGGCGCAGGCCGGCAATCGCCTCGGCCGTGCCGATTCCGTGGTAGGTCTTCGGATACGGCACATGGTAAATATCGGCAGGAAATGGACCGAAACCCCTTTTGTATGGGGCTACTTTGCCTGTCAACGCCATGCCAAGAAGCGTGCGGCCGTGGAATGCCCCGCCAAATGCGATGACGGCTGAACGCCCACTTGCAGCCCGGGCGACTTTGACCGCGTTCTCAACGGCCTCGGCGCCCGTCGTCACAAACATCGTTTTTTTCGGGTGGTCGCCTGGTACCAGTCCGTTTAGCCGTTCGGCAAGACGAATGTAGCTCTCATACGGAGCGACATGGAAGCAGGTATGCGTGAAGTTGTCGGCCTGCTGTTTAACCGCAGCGAGCACGGACGGATGTCTGTGTCCCGTATTGAGCACGGCGATGCCAGCAGCAAAATCAATGTACCGTTTACCGTTGACGTCCCACAGCTCCGAGTTCTCGGCCCGGGCCGCATAAATCCCCTTCGTCGCGATGCCTTGGGGCACGGCCTGTCTCTGGCGTTCGGCCAACGGTTCTGCGGTCACAGCACTCTCCCTTGGATGCAGCGGGTCTCTGGGCGCACCGAAGTGTTGAGGATATTAAGCAGTCCGCCGATTGCAAGCACTGATATTCAGCAGAAAGTCGAATTCGGAGACAGAATGCGAGAGCCGCAGGCATTGTTCGCTGCGCGTCCCGGTGGTCCCTGCTCTCACCGGAGCGAGAAGCGGTGTAGCGACCTATACCATAGTATTACCTCGGTGCCTGTAAATCTCGTTCTGGATGACCTTGCGATGGACTGAGAAGCCTCATCGCATTCGGCAATGCGCGGGGTTGTCGATCGGCAACATGCAAGGTACTAAATTCTGTATAAAATATTGAGCAAGCTGACTGCGCTCGCTATAATGATAATCGTGCTTCTCATTCCTTCAAAGCGGCGAGGCGAATATGCAAGAATATCTTGATTTCTACATCGACGGGGCCTGGGTTCCGCCATCTGGCGGTCGGACGCTTGAAGTCATCAATCCGGCAAATGAAGAGGCATACGCACGGATCGCGTTGGGCGAGGTGGCTGACGTTGATAAGGCGGTTTCAGCCGCCAGCCGGGCGTTCCGGAGCTTTAGCGGCACCAGCCGCAAGGAGCGCGTAGAGCTTCTTGAAACGGTTATCGCGGTATACAAGAAGCGCTATGACGACATCGCCGCGGCAATCAGCGACGAAATGGGAGCGCCCCTCAGCTTTGCAAAGAATGCGCAGGCTGCGGCTGGCCTCGGGCACTTGGCCGAGGTCCTCAGCGTGTTGCGCACCTACGAATTCGACGAGGTGATCAATCAAACTCTGGTAACCCGCGAACCGGTCGGCGTATGTGGATTCATCACACCTTGGAACTGGCCACTCAACCAGATTGCCTGCAAGGTTGGACCCGCTCTGGCGGCGGGTTGTACAATGGTACTCAAGCCAAGCGAGGTTGCGCCTGTCTCAGCCATCGTCTTTACCGAGATCATGCATGAGGCGGGCGTGCCGGCGGGCGTCTACAACATGATCAATGGTGACGGACCGGTTGTCGGACAGGCTCTCGCTGCCCATCCTGATATCGACATGATGTCGTTCACGGGCTCAACGCGCGCGGGCATTGCGGTAGCGCGCGCAGCAGCCGATACAGTGAAGCGGGTCGCCCAGGAACTCGGCGGAAAGTCGCCCAACATCATCCTGCCCGATGCCGACCTCGCGCGCGCCGTTGCGCACGGCACCCGTCAGTGCTTCTCGAACAGCGGTCAGTCATGTAACGCACCAACTCGCATGCTCGTGCCCGCCGACCGCCAGGAAGAGGCTGTTGCGGTCGCCCGCCGCATCGCCGGCGAGACGCGCGTCGGTAACCCCCGAGCTGAAGACACGATGATCGGCCCGGTGGTCAGTAAAGCCCAATTTGACAAGATTCAGTCGCTCATCGAGGCCGGCATAGCGGAGGGGGCGCGTCTCGTCGCTGGCGGTCTCGGTCGACCGGAGAACGTCAATCGCGGCTATTATGTGCGGCCTACGGTATTTGCTGATGTGCGCAACGACATGACGATTGCGCGCGAGGAAATCTTCGGCCCCGTTCTGTCTATCCTGCCGTATAACAGCGAGGAAGAGGCCATCGCCATCGCCAATGACACAGTGTATGGACTTTCAAGCTATGTAACATCTGGCGATATCGACCACGCGCGTGCCGTCGCGCGGCGTATTCGAGCCGGCATGGTGCATATCAATGGCGCAGGCGGCGATCTGGCAGCAGCCTTTGGCGGCTACAAACAGTCTGGTAACGGCAGAGAGTGGGGTCGCTTCGGTTTCGAAGACTTTCTCGAGATCAAGTCGATGTTCGGTTACGGCATAGACGCCGCGTAAGTAGGCATAGAGGCGGCGGCAGTAATGCCGCCGCTGTCAGAGATAGGGCGGGCTACAGGCGCTCACGACGATGCAGCATTCCGTGCCGACATTGCGGAAGCGGTGGGGAATCCGACTGTCAAAGAGATAGGCATCGCCCGCCGTAAGCACTCGCACTTGATCGCCTACGGTGATCTCAAGTTCTCCCGATAGTATCACGCCGCCCTCATGAGAGTTGTGCTCGAGCATCGTCGTGCCTGTATCGGCTCCGGGCTCATAGCTCTCGTGCAGGATCTGCAGGTTATGGGCGCGCGCGTCCCCGACCTGTCGCAGTGTGAGCTTGCCCTGAGCCCGTCCACCATTCACCTGATGCAGTCTTGAGGTGAGATCGACGAGTTCTTCTGGCGAGAAGAAGACCTTATCCTGCAGCTGCCGATCATCGTTGAAGAACTCGGACATCGTCATCGGGATCCCGCCCAGGATCTTGCGCAGAGAGGCGACAGAGGGGCTGGTCTTATTCTGTTCAATCAGGGAGATGAGGCCATGAGTGACACCAGAGCGAGCTGCGAGATCCCTCTGCGACAACCCTTTTGCCAGCCTGATTTCCTTCAATCGGCCGCCGACATCGAAACTCATATCGAATTCCCGGATCCTTGTTATCAGGATGCTTCACTTTTAACTAACGCGCGGCTTGCAGCTTGATCGCCATTCTCATCGAACAGCCATTTGTACGCTCGCGAGTTCGGGTACAAGCATGACCGAAATCAATGCGGCGCTTTCATAGCCTTTGGTTTCGGAGCCCGTGACAGGTAGCTCTGCTCCAGCAGCTCAACACTTCCGGCTCATGGTTTCAGCAGGAGAAATAATCTTCGACGTCAGACGCTTTAGTGTGCTTTCTCTCCCGCTCTGCGTCTAGTTCGGCGCGGTTTATAATGTCAATCCTTGCGGCACCGTCAATGTAATTCAGAAATGGCAGGATGCTGGCAGGCGTGAGGGAGTTGGCCGCCGCGCAGTCCTCGCTATGCTATCATCCCTTCCCGACTGAAGTAACCGGCCGATCCGAGTGTCTCTACTTTACCGTTCCATTCAGTTTACGCACGGTCAACGGGGCCTCGCCGGAATGGGCGTCCTGGTCTGCCAAGAGACAGTGCGGGGAGGGACGCTCAAGCTCGTCAGAACTTTACCGGCCAGTTCCGCAAGCGTCTTCCGGCAGCTGGCGGCAAATAGCACTTCGATGAGTTTTTCATCGCATTCGCAAGTGATCTGGCAGCGGCTCTGGCGGGCGGCCGATCAGAACGGGGCGGCCACACTTTCACCGAAGCCGTGCAGATCAGCCGCATCGCATTTACAGTTCCTGCACCATGATGGTCCGGATGGCGCTCAGGTGGTCGAGCATGGCCTGTCTCGCCGCCTCCGGGTCGCGCGCTGAGATGGCCTCGACGACGGCCAGGTGCATGCGCCCCTGTTGCGACGCGTATTCCTTCTTCCGTGCACGCCGGAAGGCGAGGTCGTGCTGGCGTTGCCAGCGGGCGCGACCGCGGACCGATGACAAGACATCGAGAAAGGCGATCAGCAACGGGTTCCCGGTCATCCGAGCGATCCCCTTGTGGAAGGCATCGTCCGCCTGCTCGTAGGCCTGCCAGTCGGGCGCTTCGCTGCTCAGGAGCGCGTGATTGCGAAGAACGATGATCTCGTCGGCTGTCGCCCGCAGCGTGGCTTCGCCCGCAATGGGAGGCTCGATCAGAAGGCGTGCGTCGAGCACGTCAGCCGGAGACGCCATCTCGGCTAAGACCGATGGGCGGATCGGCTCATAGGCCGGGCGCGGCCCGACGAAGGTACCCTGACCCACATGCCGCCAGATCAGACCTTCCTTCTCCAGCACATCAAGCGACGCCCGGAGCGTCTCGCGGCTGCAGCCAATTTTGGGCGCCAGGACCCGCTCCGGTTCCAGCCGGTCCTGCGGGCCGTACGCGCGATGTCGCAGATAGGCGCGCAGGCGCCGAGTGGCCGCGTCCACCGTCAGTCGTGCGCCAAGCATGGCTTTCATACCAATTTCTAGACCAATGTCGCTCCGGTCTATGTAGCAGGTCGGACTACGGCACGAAAGTCGCGCCCGGGCCGGAAGAGCAGAGGAGAACGTCTGATGAGAGCTGCGATGGTCGACCGGTTTTTCGGTGACGAGCCTAGGCGTGTCCCGGCGGTCCAATTGGGCCGCCTCATAGGCACTATCCTGGGGCTGTCGATCTATCCGGTGTTCGCGTGGATCGTCATCGACGGCTTCCTCCGAGTTCTGTGAGTTGGGACCGGGCTGAACTCGCGCAATGCGGGAACGATGACATCCCGCCGAGGAAGCATGTGAAGCCGGCAGACTGGATCCGGCTGGGCCTTCCCGCTCAGGTCGTCCGTGTCGGTTATATCGGCGTCGGCAGGCTGTTCGCTTCCTTCGCGGCCAGGTCGGCGGATGTTGCCGCTGTCGAAGGCTAACGTCCCGATCGGACAAACCGGCGTCTCCCCGATCCAGGGTTAGATCATCCCACTGCGCGGACCCCATACCGGGCCGTGCCACAGGCCAGATCGCGTTTTCCACCGGAACCGAGAATGCGCAAGACCGACTCGTTTCTCCAGATGATCATGGCGGCCGTCCCCGTGGCGAGTCGAATCCGTCCGCCTTTCCGGGTTCGCGCCCGATCCGACGCATGGAGAACCTGTCGATCCACAGCGGCGAGGCGACGCTTCTGCCGGGCGCCACCATGAAGGCTGCCGACAACTGACGCGGAGGGAGATCGCAAGCTGAACTGGAGCCTGCGAGACAAGACGATCTCCGAATCCACTTTATTCACGAGGCGCTAGCTGGTCCCCCGATGCCGACGATCTCTCTTCTGTCGTCATGAGCCTGATGGAGAGACGACGGGCCGGAGCGTTGAACCTGTGAGGTCGGCGGCGGGGCCGCAAGCAAAAGAGCGATCTGCTCCGTGGGAAGGGCTTTCGAGAACAGATAGCCCTGCAGTTCGTCACATCCTGCTTTATCGAGGAAGCGTCCTTGCTCCCTGGTTTCCACACCTTCGGCCGTTACTGTCAGGTTCAGCGCTTGTCCAAGGGCTACGATTGCCTCGACAATCGCTGTGGCATTCTCATCCTGTCCTAGGTTCTTTACAAAAGATCGGTCGATCTTGATCTTGTCGACCTCGAATTTCTGAAGGTAGCCCAGGCTTGAGTAGCCAGTGCCGAAATCATCCAAGGCAATCCTGAAGCCGGCCCGCCGCAGCTTTCTCAATGCATTGGCTGTCTCGCCTCCGGCGTCGAGGAGAACTCCCTCAGTAACCTCCAATTCGATCTTGCGAGGATCAGCGCCACTCGCTCTTACAATTGCAATGACCCTCTCTGCAAAATTCTCGCTTCGAAACTGGATGGGTGACAGGTTGATCGAAATGAACAGATCTGGCCAGCGTTGCGACACTGAACAGGCCTCGTGCAGAACCCATTCTCCGAGCCGGATGATGAGACCGGTTTGTTCGGCGACAGGAATAAACTGCTCCGGCAGGATCGTTCCGAGGGCTGGATGTCGCCACCGCAGCAGGGCCTCGAGACCGACGATAGACTTGCCCGCCGCCGCTACCTGAGCTTGATAAGCTACCTCAAAACCCTCTCCGGTCGTCAATGCGGCGCGCAGTTCATCCTCTATCGAACTGCGAACCTTCACCGTCTCATCCATGGCAGAGCTGAATATGCGATGGCACCCTCGCCCGTCTTCCTTGGCGCGGTAGAGCGCAATATCGGCTTTCCGCACGATTTCGACGCGCTCCGATCCCGCTTCAGGCGCCAGGGCGACGCCGATGCTGCCTCCTACGAAGACTTGATGGCCGAGTACTTCGAACGGTTGCTGGACAGCGGCGAGAATCCGGACGCAAAGGGAGTTCACGTCTTCCTCGTCAAAGATATCGGTCTGCACGATTGCAAACTCGTCGCCGCCCAGCCGGGCGACTGTGTCGCTGCTCCTCGTTAGTTTCGAGAGCCGACCTGCAACCTCACGAATAAGACTGTCGCCAGCATGATGCCCGAGGGTGTCATTTACATGCTTGAAGCGGTCGAGATCGAGCATAAGCACTGCGGTCCTCCCGCCCCTTTGCGTCCGAGCCAGAGCTTGATCGAGGCGGTCGTCAAACAGCGCTCGGTTCGGAAGACCTGTCAGAACATCGTGAAATGCAAGGTGTTGCGCTTGGGCTTCGCTAGCCCGGAGCTCACATATTATGATCTCCTGTTGTGCCACCGAGCGTCGCAGTGAACGGACAAGGAGCATCATGACGGCAACGATCGTGACCGCCGTTAGGCCTGCAGCCGGTGCGAGTACATAGAGGGATCGTGCCCCCGGGAGTTCCGGTGTCCAAAGAAAGTAGCCGATCAACTGCCCTTCATCCGATAGGAGTGGAACAGAAGCCTCGCCTTCCAGACCTCCGTTCCAGCGCGAGAAGCGAAGACCCTCGATCAGATTTCTCTCGGAGAGTTGCTCCAGGAAACTCGTGTCCAGAAAGCGGATGCTAACGAGAAGGAACTCCCGGCCTTGCTCCTGGGTAACCTGGTCGGATTCGGGAACAATCATCATGGCGCTCACAGCTGCCGGTCTACCGAGCAACTCTAGCAGATGCGCGTCAAAGACAGCTTTCCCTGTCTTCAGGACGCGGTTGTCTTTCGATAGCTGGACATGCTTTGCGTGAGGGGACTGCTCATGGCCACGCAGGCCAAGGACGAGGCCCTCCAGGTAGGGGCGAGCCTGGGCGAACACGGCAACCGGAGCCCTCTCCTGATCAACGGCGGCATAAATCGGCCTGTCGTCAGGATCAAGAATATAGACTTGGTCTTGACCGAATGTTCTGCTCAGCCAGACACCCATATTTGCGTCGAGCCACTGCCAATCCAGGTCCTTTTTGCGGAGCTGCAGAATGGCGTCGTCCCAGACCGCGACCATTTCTTGCTGTTGGGCAAGCTCGTCAACAATAGCTCTGATCGATCGCTCGGTTGTGCGAAGCTGGCGATCGATTGAGATGATGTTGCTTTCCCGGGCTGTCCAGATAAGAGCAAAACCACACAGGAACAGAGCGGCTATCGTGACTATGCTCACAGGCACCACGATCTTCGTTTGAAGCGGCGTACGTGTTCCTAACGATGCAGAACGATTCAACTTACTACACCTCAAAGAATGGCGTGCGACTCTGATCAAGGCCGCAGAGATGCTACCCGCATGTGCAGCTTGGGCCGTCGGTTTATCCGGTTTTTAAGAACGTGGATTAGGAATGCCGGACTCTCACCAGCCTTGGCGGGGCAGCTTCATGCCTTTGAGCGGTCGCGCGCCACGTGTCCCGTCAACCCACCAGATCTGCTATGTCGGTCTTCAGGTTTCGTCGTCGGGACCTGAAAGTCAATCAGGAACGTTGGGTGATAATACGTACCTTATCGCATCGTTAATTTCTGTGACACGGTGGCAGCACCGCATCATGGGCCGCCAACGTCAGAGCGGCGGAACGAAAGCTGTAACGGTGCAAGAGACGCTCGCGCGCTCCTTTCATGAACAGCGACGACGTCGACACGACGACATGGCTGAAGGCGCTCGATGAAGTCGAGCAGCTCGCACCGATCATGATCGGCTCCGGACACCGCAAGGCCACTGCCCAAGGGGCTATTGCCTCCACACGGGACTGCATCCTCTTCGTGCGCAATGCGATGCAGAACGCGACGGAGAGCTGGACCGACTACGATACCGCTTACGCGCAGACGGATCGGCCGGGATACAAGGATCTGCCGGCCCTCGAGGAGGATAAGCGCGGTAACGCCTACCGAATCTACATAGACATAGAGCAATCCCAACTGAAGGCGGAGAACCGCTAAACCTGATTTCCGTCCACCAGGGCTGCGGCCTGCCGCAATTGGAGGACCGGCAGCAGGCAGAGTGGCGCCAGCAAACGGTCACAAACGCGATTTTTTGCAATTTCCAACGGCTGGTGGAGCGCGGCTCGGGTTGAGGGTGGCGTTGGTTGGGCAGGGATGTCAGCCGCGTAGGTGACGACCTTCCAGGGGCCGGCCACAGGGACCGTTGGCGAGCGCGAGGGTCTCGACAAGTTCGGCCCTCCGCTCCTCGGCGCGACGGTCAAGCCGAATCTCGGCCTGACGGGCCGCAATTACGGCCGCGTCGTCTATGTGGCGCTCAATGGCGGACCTGACTTCACGAAGGACGACGAGAGTATCAATTCGAAGCCCTGCATGCACTGGCGGGAGCGCTTTCTCTACTGCATGGAGGCCGTCAGCAAGGCGCAGGCGGCCAGCGGGGAGGTCAAGGTCACCTATCTCAACGTGATCGCAGCGGCCATGAAGGAAATGTACGAACGCGCCGAATTCGCCAGGGAGCTTGGATCGGTGATCGTCATGATCGACCTCGTGATCGGCTCCACGGCGATTCAGTCCATGGCAAAATGGGCGCGTGGCGCTGGGGCATAGTGCGCACCCGGAGGGCCGCTTCCGTGACCCGAGGCGCTGCGTGAGCGAAAAGTGGACCCGGTTTCCTCGCAATGAACGACGCGCTGTCGATGAAAGGGAGGTTCAGCCATCTCATGGCGGCTGACGAGGCATTGCAGGTCAGAAAGGAGTTTGCCTTCACTCCCCCGACTTCGATCGAAGTGACGGGATCATCACGCCTTGGGGACCGGCATGGCCGGAACCGCGCCGTACCGGCGGGTAGAGCCGGACACAATTGGCGCAGGTGCCGGGTAGGAAACAGGTCCGTTCGGCGTTTCGACGGTGATACGCCGCAGTTGCGGGTGTGAGGAAAGACCGGCCATATCATTCAATGAGGCGAACGCAATATCGGCCCTGACGAGCTTTTCCGTCGCCTCTTCGGCACTCATCATCGCGAATGCCTCGGCAACGGCGCCATCGGTCGCGGGGCGGTTCTCCACGCGAGCCACATTGGTTGCGTATTTTGGATCATGTCCCATTTCAGGACGGCCCATGAATTCGGTGGCGAACTTCACCCATTCACGATCGCTCTGGATCGATATTAGAATCGGGTGGCCATCCTTACAGGTGAAGACACCATAGGGCGAGATGGAGGGGTGGGCGAGCCCAACGCGTTTCGGCGGCTTACCACCTTCCTGCTGGAGAAGCGGCACGGTTAGCCAATCGGCGAGCACGTCGAACATCGAGATCGAAATCTGCGATCCCTTGCCTGAAATGCCGCGGTGGATCAGAGCCTCGAGGATGGCCGCATGGGCGGTGGCGCCGGTTGCGATGTCGACGATGGATATTCCTACGCGCGAGGCCTGTTCCGGCCCGCCCGTGATCGAGCAAAGGCCGGTTTCGGCTTGCACCAGCAGATCGTAAGCCTTGCGGTCGGCCATCGGGCCGGTTTCGCCATAGCCCGAGATCGAGCAGACGATCAACCTGGGATATTCCAACCTCAGATGCTCGACGCTGAAGCCGAGTCGCTCGAGCGCGCCGGGTTTGAGATTCTGGATCAGGATATCCGCCCCTGCCAATAGCTCGGCGAACATGGCCTTGTCGCCGGGTTTGGTCAGATCGGCTGCGACAGATTCCTTGCCGCGGTTCAACCAGACGAAATAGCTCGACTGACCGTTGGCGACATCATCATAGCCGCGGGCGAAATCGCCGCCCGGGCGCTCGATCTTGATCACCCGCGCTCCGGCATCAGCAAGACGTGAGGAGGCGAAGGGGGCAGCCACGGCCTGCTCGAGAGCCACGACCGTCAGACCGTGGAGGGGAAGGGACGCCTCAACCATCAGAACGACCTCGGCAAGCCAAGCACGTGCTCGGCGACATAGCTCAGGATCAGGTTGGTCGAGACCGGGGCAACTTGATAGAGACGGGTCTCGCGGAACTTGCGCTCGACATCATATTCGCAGGCAAAGCCGAAACCGCCGTGGAACTGGATGCACGCGTTTGCGGCCTCCCAGCTGGCTTTCGCAGCGAGGTACTTCGCCATGTTCGCTTGTGCGCCGCAAGCCTGCTGAGCATCGTAGAGACGGCAAGCCTCGAAGCGCATCAGATTGGCGGCTTCCAACTCGATGAAGGCCTCTGCAATCGGGAACTGGACACCTTGGTTCTGGCCGATCGGACGGCCGAAGACGATACGCTCCTTGGCGTATTGCACGACCTTGTCGGTGAACCAGTAGCCGTCGCCGATGCACTCGGCAGCAATCAGAACGCGCTCCGCGTTGAGTCCGGTGAGTATGTATTTGAAACCCTGGCCTTCCTCGCCGATCAGGTTCTCGGCCGGGATCTCGAGGTTATCGAAGAAGAGCTCATTGGTTTCGTGATTCACCATGTTCAGGATCGGACGGACCTCCATTCCGCCCTTCATGGCCTCCTTGATGTCGACGATGAAGAGCGAGAGACCTTCCGATTTCTTCTTCACATCCGAGATGGGCGTGGTGCGGGCCAGGAGAATCATCAAGTCAGAGTGTTGCACACGGCTGATCCAGACCTTCTGTCCGTTGATGACGTAACGGTCGCCCTTTCTGACGGCGGTCGTCTTGATCTTGGTCGTGTCGGTGCCGGTGGTGGGTTCCGTTACGCCCATGGATTGGAGGCGCAGTTCGCCCGAGGCAATCTTGGGCAGATAGTATCGGCGCTGCTCCTCCGAGCCGTGGCGCACGAGCGTGTTCATGTTGTACATCTGCCCGTGACAGGCGCCCGAGTTGCCGCCTGCGCGATTGATCTCTTCCATGACCACCGAAGCCTCGGTCAAGCCGAGGCCTGAACCGCCGTATTCCTCAGGAATGAGGGCCGCCATCCAACCCGCTTTGGTGAGAGCGTCGACGAATTTCTCGGGATAGCCCCGGGCCTCGTCGATCTTGCGGTGATATTCGGCAGGGAACTGGGCACAAAGAGAGCGTACTGCGTCCCGGATATCCTGGTGCTGGTCGGCGATGGAATGTGTCATGGACAATATGCGGTCTGGAACGTTGCGCGAAATCGCGGTGTGTCCAGGGAAATTTTCGCATGGACCGATACAAGTCAAATATACAGTTTTACTAACGTATATATCTTTATTATATCGCGAGCGCTGGGAGGCCGCCAAGCTGAGCGCTGAATGCTCATGACCAGGTCAGTCCGACGGGCAAAGGTTCCAACTGGCCACCGACCGGATCCGATCCCTGGAGGCAACGGAATTATTCTGACCGGGTCTTCGTCCTGCAGGACCTTCAGACGCGCGGGCCGTCTATGTCCATGCGATATCAATCGGTAGTCAGGACCGCAGACCGCGAACGACGCCACAAGCCTGAAACAGGGCGCACGCCATGGTCTGGAATCTCAGATCGTGGTTGCCCGAACGGTGTCGTTTGTTGATATTCGGCCCGCCCGCCCTCAAGATATGAGCTGAGGACAGGAAAGGGGCGAGCGATGGACATCAAAGGGGACGACATCGTCGAAAGCGTCTACCGGGCGGCACAGTTCATCTCTTATTTCCATCCGGCGGACTACATCCGCCACTTGAGTACAGCATACACACGCGAGGAAAGCCCCGCCGCCAAAGCCGCTATGGCGCAGATCCTGCGAAATTCGCGCATGTCGGCCTATGGGCGCCGTCCGCTCTGCCAGGATACGGGTATGATTGTCGTCTTCGCGAAACTGGGAATGGAAAGCCGCATTCTTTCCGATCGCCCCCTCGAAGATCTGGTCAATGAGGGTGTGCGCCGCGCTTATCGTGATGTCGGGAATCCCTTGCGAGCCTCGATGGTGGCCGACCCGATCTTCGAGCGCAAGAACACCCGCGACAACACGCCAGCGGTGATTCACACTCAGCTGGTGCAGGGGCCCGGCCTCAGCATGAGCATCGGCGCCAAAGGCGGCGGGTCGGAAAACAAAGCGCGCTTCACGACCCTGAATCCTGCCGCCTCGATCGAGGATTGGGTTCTGGCCACCATGCCGACGCTTGGTGCCGGCTGGTGTCCTCCCGGCATGATCGCGCTTGGCGTGGGCGGCAGCGCCGAAAAGGCCATGCTGATGGCCAAGGAAGCGCTGAACGAGCCCATCGACATGCTCGATCTGCTCGAACGGGGGCCGCAGACCCCTCTCGAGGGGCTGCGCGTCTCCCTTTATGAAAAGATCAACGCGCTTGGCATTGGGGCGCAGGGTCTGGGCGGCATGACGACCGTCGTCGACGTGAAAATCGCGACCTACCCCACGCATGCGGCCTCCAAACCTGTGGCGCTCATCCCGCAATGCGCGGCGAACCGCCACGTGCATTTTCACCTCGACGGCAGCGGGCCCGCGGAATTCGAGCCTCCTGCGCTGAGCGACTGGCCCGAGATGCCTGAGGAGGAAAGCGCAACCGGCAGACGGGTGTGCCTTGATAGGCTGACCCACGCCGAAATCGCGGGCTGGAGAGCGGGCGAGACTCTGCTTTTGACGGGGCGCATTCTGACCGGGCGGGATGCCGCGCATAGACGGCTGGCGGACATGCAGGCCCGAGGCGAACCCTTCCCTGTGACGTTCAAGGATCGGTTCATCTATTACGTAGGTCCTGTGGACGCGGTTGGCGACGAGGCCGTAGGCCCGGCGGGCCCCACCACCGCCACCCGGATGGACGGGTTCAGCGAGATGATGCTGGAAACCGGACTTCTCGGAATGATCGGCAAGGCCGAGCGCGGCGATGCCACTGTCGAGACCCTGGCCCGTCATGGCGCAGTCTATCTCGCGGCCACGGGAGGCGCGGCTTATCTCATTTCCAAGTCGATCCGCTCCGCCAAGTTACTGGCTTTCGAAGACCTTGGCATGGAAGCGATTTTCGAAATGGAGGTGGAGGACATGCCGGTGACGGTTGCTGTCGATGCCACGGGCCAATCGATTCACAAAACAGGCCCTGCGCTCTGGCGGAAACGGATTGCAGAGGCCAAGGCCGATGACCCATAGCGGGTGGTGTGAATTGGCGCATCGTATGGACCCAGGCGGACGCGTCGGCGATCCGAGGGGCCGCCTCGGTGAAATGTGGACTTGGGTCTTTGCCCGCTCGGCCCTCGACGTCATCACCGGCCTTGTGCCGGTGATCCCGATTGCGTCGAGCGCAGCGTTCCTCTGATCGGGATGGCCGGGGCAGGCCCGGCCATGACACGATAGGTTCATCCAAGCAGGGAGCATCGGACCGTTTCCAAAAGTGCAGGTCCACTTTTCAAGACCAATGCTCCAGAAACGCCTGTGCAGGCTACTCCGCGCTGGCCTGCATGGTCATGACGCCATCGGTGTCGGCGACCCAAAGCCTGAACCCTTCGCCCTCAGCCTTGCCGTTCACGGTAAAGACCGAGCCGTCGAAAAGCGGCGAGGTGCCACGGAACTTGAAACGCGCAGGGAACGCATTTCCGTTCATCTGACGGGCCATGCGCAGGAGGAAGTTCGCCTGCAGCGGGCCATGCACGATCAGCCCCGGGTAGAACTCTTCCGTGATGCAATATTCGCGGTCGTAATGAATGCGGTGGCCGTTGAAGGTTACGGCAGAATAGCGCGCGAGGAGAACCGGAGTCCCTTCGACCGCAAGCGTCAGGTCGGGCTCGGGCAGTTCGACCTTCGGGGGCTGTCCGCCCGTAGGCACCTCGAGCGCACGGTAGACGATGTCATGGCGCTCCTGCAGCACGAGGCCCGCTCCGGTGTAGTATTCGTGATCGACAGCCACGAAGCAGAGCGTGCCCGTGCGCCCCGTCTTCATCGCCACGTCGGAGATTCGCGAGATGCGTTTGACCTCGTCGCCCACGTAAAACTCGCCCGAGAATCGGAGTTCCCCGCCCGCCCACATGCGGCGCGGCAGGGGCACGGGAGGAAGGAAGCCGCCCCGAGCGGGGTGACCATCCGGACCCAGTCCCGACATCGGAGCGATATCGGGCGAGAGGCACCAGTGTGCACCCACCGGCGCCGGGTCGCCCGCTTTCAAATTGCAGGGCTCATCCAGGATTGCGGCCAGCGAGTTCGCCAGGCGGGGTGTGATGATGTCCTCGCTGACGCGTACGGTCCCGATCCATCCTTTCAGATGATTGATATCGAGTTCCAGGCTCATTTCTTCTCCTTCAGCCGAAATAGCCCTTCAGGCTTTCGGCTCCGCCCAGGGCAGCAAGTCTGGCCAGCATCGGCTCGGTCCCCGCGTTCAGGCAGGGTCCCGTCAATGCGCGGAATTTCTCGATCAAAGCCGCCGAGGTCGGAAAGGTCTCGGGCTCGCCCGAGGGATCGGCAATCCGCAGGTCATACTCCCGCCCTGTGGCGCGGACCTTCAGCGTGGCCCCGAAAGGATGGCGCAGCCCTTCGAGGCTTTCGTCACGGATCACATCGACCTTGTCGGCGAGCGCGTCGATCTCCGGCTTACCCAGGAGTTCGTAGTCATCCCAACCGAAACGGTCGCGGGTCAGCGCCACGGCGGCGGCAAAGGGCATCGAGAACTGCCCGTCGACGATGCTGCGGGCGCGGCGTTTTTCGTCAAGCGGCGCCCCGACAAGCGTGATGCCGTTGCGATGAAGGCCGACGGTGATGCTGTCGATATGCGCTGCGGCCAGACCATGCTCGCGCTTCAACGCCAGAAGTCCGTCAACAGCAGCATGGGTGTAGCGGCAGGCCGGATAGGGTTTGACGCCGATGTTCATCGTTTCCCAGACCTCGCCAAGACCCGCAACGGCCTTTGCAGGGTCGGCCCCGTCGCTGTAGCCCTTCAGGAAGCCGTGCTTGCCGTCAATCGCCTCGGCGGAACCGGTGAACCCTTCGAGCGCCAGCGTCGCGGCGATCAGCCCCTTCATCGAGGCTTCGCCCACCTGATAGCGCTTGTTCCAGGCGCCGTTCACCAGGAACTGGAGAGAACCGGAGGCCTGACTTGCGGCAACACCAAAGGCCGAGCACATCCGATCAGCGCCGAGGCCCAGAAGGCGGCCCGCCGCGGCCGCGGCCCCGAAATTGCCCGCCGTCGCGGTCGGATGGAAGCCGCGGGCATAGTGTGCGGTCGGATCAAGCGCATTGCCCAGCCGGCAACAGACCTCGAAGCCCACGACGATCGCAGCGAGGAGATCGGCCCCCGACGCGCCGGTCATCTCGGCTGCCGCGAGGGCTGCGGGGACCACGGCGGCCGAAGGATGGAGCGAACTGTCGGAATGAGTGTCGTCGAAATCGAGTGAGTGGCCGAAGGTGCCGTTCAACAGGGCGGCCGTTGCGGGCGTATAGCGCCGCGAAAGGCCGAAGACCGTGCATTCTCCCGGCGCATCAAGCCCCAGCCGCGCCAGCATCTTGAGTACCGAGGGTGTCGAGTCCGCCTCGTTCGCCGCCCGGATCATCGAGCCGATCAGATCGGTCGTCAGGGCGAGGGCGCGGCTGGGAACCTCGGGGGGCAGGCTCTCGGCTTTGGTCTCGGCCGCGAATGTCGCAAGGGTGCAGGTCACGCTCATGGCTCAAACATCCTTTCCGGCGCGCTGGAAGATCTGGCGCGCTTTGATGATGACAGGGGCATCGACCATCGCCTCATCGATTTTGATTGCGGCAAGCCCCGAGGCCGCGGCCTCGAGCACGCGGCCCGCCCAGTCGATCTCGGCTTCGGTCGGGGCGAAGCCATGGCGGGCAGGAGCGATCTGGGCCGGGTGGATCAGGAGCTTGCCGCCAAAACCCTGCTCCACCGCATACCGACTGTCGGAGACGATGATCGCCTCATTCCTGATCTCGGTAGTCACACCATCAATCGGCGCAGGCTTGCCGGCGCAGCGCGAGGCCAGAACGATCTGAGCACGGGCGAAAAGAAGCGCCTCGCGGGTATGACCGATGTTCAGATCAGCCGCGAAATCGATCGATCCAAAGGCAATGCGGTCAGCCGCTTCGGCGATCTCGAAGATGTTTCTCAGACCTCGCGCAGTTTCCACCAGGGCGATCACCGGCAGACCCGAGGCACGGCCGGCGGCCAGAATGTCTCCGGCCGTTTCAGCCTTGGGCAGGATGATCGCGTCCAGAGGCAGCCTCGATGCCGCCGCCAGATCGTCCACCGCCCATTCAGCATGGGTGGCATTCACCCGCAACAAAATCGGCAGCCCTCCCAGATCGGTTTCAGCCAGCGCCCCGGCCAGACCGTCTCGGGCGGCGACCTTGTTCTCCGCCGCCACCGCATCCTCGAGATCGATGACGATGGCATCGGGGCCCGCGGCTGCGGCCTTGGGGAATCGCTCCGTTCGGTCTGCGGGGACAAAAAGTGGCAAAGTACAAGCTGCGAGGCGGCTCTTCATGTCGAGACTCTGTTCTGGGTTGGGCCAGAAGATGAAAGGCCGGAACGCATAAGTGAAATATTCATTTGGTTTCTCTATTATAGAAAAATTATATCGGCTTCCCCTTTGCCCCTCCTGTCATGCCGCAGGACGCCAAAGCCACCATGTGCAATCTTGAATGGAAGCAGCATCGGGAGGCGCTGGATCGCGGCTTGGCCAACGTCTCGTCAGCCCAGGCCAGCCGCGTTGTGGCATAATTTACAATGTGTTACCCAGGCGGTATCTATAGATTTTATATATAGTGAGAGGCCGATGGACATACGCCAGCTTCGCTATTTCATAGCAGTTGTCGAGCAGAAATCCTTTACGCGGGCGGCCTCGCTTCTGAACATCGCCCAGCCTGCGCTGTCGCTTCACGTGCGCAACATGGAAGCTCATCTGGGCACCTCGCTCCTGCTTCGCAGTTCGAAGGGCGTCGTGCCGACCGAGACAGGCGAGATCCTGTTGAGGAACGCGCGCATCATCCTGGACCAACTCGCAATCGTCGAAGAGGAAATCCGGGGGCAGGAGAACGATCCTGCGGGCGAAGTGAGATTGGGCCTGCCGGGAACAATCAGCCAAATTCTTTCCGTTCCGCTGATCATGGCCGCGCGAACGCGATATCCGAGGATGAAGTTGCGCATTGCCGAAGCCATGAGCGGGTTCGTGCTGGATTGGTTGCGCGAGCAGCGGGTTGATTTGGCGATACTCTACAACAAACCCGATGACGCGGGCATCAGCTTGACTCATGTTCTCGACGAGGAACTAGTATTCTTCGGGCCGGCCCATCCGGCGCGAGGCAACAGGGCACCCGACCCGGCCCAACGCAGTCTCGCGTTCGAGGACGTGGCGCAATTTCCGCTGATATTGCCCAGCCAGAACCATGGACTGCGTGATCTGATCGAACGTCATGCCCTGGCGCGGACACTTGTCCTGAATTCCGTCATCGACATCGATTCCTACGCCAGCATCAAAGAGCTCGTCGCCGTCGATTACGGTTACTCCATTCTTCCCTTCAATGCGATCTCGAAGGAAGTAGAGGCAGGCTCCCTGCGGAGCTGGCGCATCCGTGATCCGAACCTGACCCGTGGCGTCCACATTGCCCATGCCGTGAGCCGTCCCAAGATCCACGCTGTAGCGGCGATCGAATCCTTGACGCACGAGGTGCTCAGGGAGCTCGTGAAATCTGGAAGGTGGGCGGGTGTCGCGCCTCAAGAGCTGGACATAGACTGCGAGATGCAGCCCTGATCCGGCAAATTGCCCTTGGCGCGTCGCGCCGTTTCGATATTTTGAAATCATCGGCGGAGCCATGGCAGCGCGAATTCTGCGAGCCATAGAACTTATTGGTTGATTTTTGCGGCTTCTATAACGAATTTCTATAGGGGCAAGCGAAATAATCAATTTGCCTAAAGATTATGGCCCCCCAAGGATTGGTCGGTCTGGAGGAAAACCTCCGGATGTCGACAGGTTTGGGAGGATTCAATGATATTCAACAAGCTTTCCCTGGGCGGCGTTCTGGCTGCGGCCATGTCCGCTGCGGCGCTGACCAGTGCGGCTTGGGCTGCCGACAAGCCCTCTGAGCTCAAGATCGGCATTACGACCTATAGCTCTGGCTCGGCCTCCGTGTTCGGCGTTCCTGCACGCCATGCGGCCGAGATTCTTGCGGAGGGAATCAACGCGAAGGGCGGAATCAACGGTGTTCCGGTCAAACTCTACTTCATCGATGAAGGCGCGGGTCTCGAGACCCTGATGGCCGAATACCGCCGTCTGGTCGAGGACGAGGGTGTGGATGTCACCTTTGCGTCGATTTCTTCCGGCGTATGCAACAAGATGGCCCCGTTGGCGGAAGACTTGGAAGTCGTAAACTTCATGTGGGATTGCGGCACTCAGCGTATCCTCGAGGACGACAAGTACGACTATGTCTTCCGGACCCAGGCGAATGCCACGCCCGAAGTGCTGGCGCCGCTGGCTTATCTGCTGAAGACGAACCCGGACTTCAAAACCATCGCGGTCGTGAACCAGGATTATGCCTGGGGCCGCGACAGCTGGGAAATTTTCTCCAACGCCCTGAAGACTCAGCGTCCCGACGTGAAGGTCGTCGCCGAACTCTTCCCGGCATTCGGCGCAGCGGATTTCTCGACCGAAGTGTCGCGCCTGCAAGCCTTGAAACCGGACGTCATCCTATCGACTTCCTGGGGCGGGGACCTCGATACCTTCGTGCGTCAGGCCAAGCAGCGCGGTCTGTTTGAAAGTTCGAAATTCGTCCTGCCGCTGGCCGAGTCCTCGCTGCAGCGCCTGCGCGACGACCTGCCCGAAGGCGTGATCGTGGGCGCCCGCGGTGACCACTACTTCCTCCATCCGGAAACGCGCAACGACGAGAAGTTTAAGGCCTTCAATGAGAAGTTCAAAGAGCGCACCGGCGAGTATCCGATCTACTCGGCGGCTCACATGGTCCAGGCCTTCGCGGCGCTGGAAGCGGTCTATGACAAAGCGATCAAGGCTAATGGCGGCGAATGGCCGACCAAGGAGCAGATCGCCGAAGCCATGATCGGCCTCAACTTCAAAGGTCTGGGTCGCCCGCTGGTCATCCGTGAGGACGGCCAGGCTATCGAAGCCCAACTCGTCGGCACCACCGCAAAACGGGATGGCTACGACTTCAAGGTCATCGATCAGATGGAGATCTATGACGGCAAGGACCTCATGGCTCCGGTCGGCGAAAAGTCGCTGGCGTGGATCTCCAAGTTCAAGGCGGATTTCCTGAGCAAGGTTCCTGCGACCCCCTATCGCCATCAATAGTCTCGTCTATGGCATGGCGGCCTGCTCCGGCAGGCCGCCACGTGATTGCGACGCAGTCTCACGTCGCCCGCCTCTCCCCGGGCTAGCTCCTCCCGGCCCTAGCCCCTGTATCGAGATATGCTCATGACACCGAATTTCGCCGTCCTCGCTTTGCTCGACGGCATAGCATATGCATCCCTCTTGTTCCTGGTTGCGGTCGGCCTGACCCTGGTCTTCGGGGTCCTCGGCATCCTGAATATCGCCCATGGCAGTCTCTACGCGATCGGCGCCTATGTCGCCGCCACCTTGGGTCAATGGCTTGTCGCCAACGGCTACAATCCATGGCTTACCTTCCCAGCTCTGTTCGCTGGAGCCACTGTCGTCGGCATCGCGCTGGGAGGAATGCTGGAAAGATTCTTGCTTCAACGAATTTACAAAAAAGACGAGGTTCTGCAGCTCCTGGTGACTTTCGCGGTCTTCATGATCCTCGAGAACCTGCAGCGCATGATCTGGGGTGTTCAGCCCTATTTCATGTCGACGCCGCTGAACCTGCTGGGCAACATATCCTTCCTAGGCATCAACTACACCGCCTACCAAGTTCTGTTCCTTCCGGCGGCCGCTATCGTCGTTCTTTTCGCTTTGCGTCACTTCCTGCGTCACACCGCGATAGGCGCGCAGATCCTCGCCGTGACCGAAGACCGCGAAGCCGCAACCTCGATCGGGATCAACGCCACCCGGGTCTATTTCATGACTTTCGTCATCGGCGCCTGCTTTGCCGCACTGGGCGGGGCGCTAGCGACACCGACGACCTCGCTCGTGACAGGCATGGGCGCGAACATGATCGTACTCTCCTTTGCCGTCGCTGCCACGGCCGGGCTCGGTCAGATCGAAGGCGCTGCGGTCTCTGCATTGATGATCGGCGTCGCGCGCGCGTTTGCCGTCTATCTCAGCCCGGAGCTCGAAGTCATCATGCCTTACCTGATCATGGTGCTGGTGCTTCTGGTGAAGCCCAATGGCCTGTTCGGTAAAGACACAGCGAGAAAAATCTGATGAGCAGGAAATCTCTGGATGCCTTCCCCGATCATGCTGTCAGCGCCACCGCCGCTGCAGAAGCCCCATGGCCAGTCCGGCGCAGGCACCGTGAGAAATATGCGATGAACAAGGAACTTCTGGCCTTCATCATCGTAGCGGTGCTGCTGGCTGTGGTGCCGT
Organism: Microvirga makkahensis; assembly: GCF_009830105.1. Taxonomy (GTDB): domain Bacteria; phylum Pseudomonadota; class Alphaproteobacteria; order Rhizobiales; family Beijerinckiaceae; genus Microvirga; species Microvirga makkahensis. Next base: position 376,212 of record NZ_WURB01000002.1, on the reverse strand, counting down.
TCACGTTCGGCACCTCGACCACCTTCATTGCGATGTCCCTTGCCAAAGGGCTCGCGGTTCTAGGAATCCTGATCCTGCTGCGTGCAGGCCAGGTCTCCTTTGGCCATGCAATGTATTTCGCGATCGGAGCCTATGCTGCAGCCTTCCTGTCGTCCGCCTTCCGTGGCATCGACATGCTGCTGCTGATCGGGGCCGCCATTCTAGCCTCCGGTGTGGCCGGGGCGATCGTAGGCATCTTCGTGACCCGCTACCGCGGTATCTTCTTCGGTATGGTCAATCTGGCCTTCTCGATGGTGTTCTATTCGATCCTCGAGAAGGCCTTCCACATCACCGGCGGTTCTGACGGTATGCGCATCCGCCGTCCTACGCTTCTGGGGATGGAGCTCAAGCGCGCCGAGTTCGACATCGCGATCTACTACGTCATTCTCCTCTTTGCGCTCCTGAGCGTCTGGCTGGTATGGCGCTATCTGCGCTCACCCATGGGCGAGGCGCTGCGTGCGGTAAAATCGAACGAGACCCGCCTCGAATATGTCGGACTCTCGGCCAAGTCGGTGCTCCTGGGCGGCTACATCGCTTCGGCGGTGCTTTGCGGGATCGGTGGCGTATTCATGGGCATGGTGCAAGGACTCGCGACGCCGGAACACGCATTCTGGACACGGTCGTCGGAACTCGTCTTCATCGCGGCTCTCGGGGGACCGGCTCATGTGGCTGGCGCCTTCGGTGGCACCGTGGTCTTCGAGGCGGTGCGCACCTATGCGGCAGCGTTGCTCGATGACAGCTGGCAACTCATACTCGGCGTGACCCTGATCGTCATCATCCTTTGGGCGCCAGGCGGCATGGTTGAACTGTTCAGGCGCCTCACAGGCCTCGACCGCGCCAAGACCCTGACTCCGGAGGCGGGCCGATGAGCGACTACTCCGCGTCCCCGCTTCTTCTGCAAGCGGAAGGTCTGAAACTGCGCTTCGGCGGCATCATCGCCGCAGACGGCATCGATCTGTCGCTGCACGAGGGCGAGCATCTGGCCATCATTGGCCCCAACGGGGCTGGAAAAACCACCTTCCTCAACATCTGCACGGGCTATCTGCGGCCACAGGGCGGCTCGGTACGCTTCGAGAACCGGGAGATCACGGCGCAGCCACCGCGCCAGATCACGCGTCTGGGCATCGCCCGCGCCTTTCAGATTCCGCAGCTGTTCGCCGAGCAGACGGTGCTGGAGAATATGTTGCTCGCGGTCTCGGTGCGCGAACGCCATTGGAACCCGCTTCGCAACCTCCATGCCGTGCCCGAACGTCGTGAGATGGAGGGGCTGCTCGAGCTGGTCGGATGCTCCGACGTGCGCGATCGCGTAGCGTCGGAATTGCCCGAAGGTAAGCGCAAGCTGGCCGATATCGCGATCGCTCTCGCGCTGAAGCCGCGGGTCCTGCTGATGGATGAACCGACCTCGGGTGTGGCCTCTGCCGACAAGTTCGATGTGATGGAGACGCTGATGAACGCACTCCGTCAGGCCAAGGTGTCTTCGGTTTTCGTCGAGCACGATATGGAGATGGTGTCGCGCTACGCCACCCGTGTCGCCGTATGGGCGCAAGGCAAGATCCAGACCACGGGAGCACCTGAGGTCGTCCTCAACGACCCGGACGTGGTCCGCAATGTGATCGGAGGCTGAGACATGCTGAAGCTCAACAATGTCCATGCGTCCATCGCTAATATCCCTATCCTGCGCAACATCACCTTCACGGTGGACCCTGCGGAGACGATCGCGCTGGTCGGCCGCAACGGCGCAGGCAAGACCACGCTCTTGCGCACGATCATGGGCTTCACCCAGTCCGCGGGAGATATCCACTTCGAGAGCAGGAATCTGAGCGAGATCGTGGCGCACAAACGGCCCGAGCTCGGCATCGGATACGCGCCCGAGGACCGGCGTCTCTTCTCGCGCTTCACGATCACCGAGAACATCATGCTGCCCGCGCGGGTCGCAGGCCTGGATGCGTCCGAGACGAAGCGTCGCTTAGAGCGCATATACTTTGTCATGCCCGAACTCGAGACCCTTGGTCCGCGCCCTGCAGGCTCGGTCTCGGGCGGTCAGGGCAAGATGGTGGCGCTTGGCCGGGCCCTGATGCTTTCGACCAAGCTCCTGCTCTTGGACGAGCCCTTCCAGGGGCTCGCCCCGGTTCTGGCTCATCGCTACGCCGAGGCGCTCGGCAAGTTGCGCGAGATCGACCCGTCCCTGGCCATCATCATCACCGAATCCAACCCGCACCTGCTCAAGAGCTTCGCAGCACGCGCCATCACCATCGAGCGCGGCCAGATCGACAGCGACATCAAGACTGAAAGGATGGAAGCATGAACTTCGTTTACCCTCGCGCGGCCGAGATCCTCGCTGCCAAGGGAGCCTTCATCAACAATGAATGGGTTCCTGTGTCGACCGGCCGGACCGTGCCGGTGGTAGCCCCCGCCGAAGGCGTCATCTTCGCGGAGATCGCGGCCGCCGGTCCGGACGATGTCGATCGGGCCGTCAAAGCCGCCCGCGCAGCCTATGACGGCGGCCCATGGTCGCAGCTGAGCCCCATCGAGCGCGGACGCCTGCTGCAAAGGCTCGGCCGGCTGATCCTTGAGAACATCGAAGAACTCGCGGCCCTCGAAGCCCGCGACTGCGGCAAGCCCATGAGGCTTGCGCGCGGCGATGTCGAGGCCATTGCCCGCTATTTCGAATATTATGGCGGCGCGGCCGATAAGGTTCATGGCGAGCAGATCCCGTTCCTGAATGGCTACTACGTGACGGGAGAGCGCGAGGCGCTTGGCGTCACCGCTCACATCACTCCCTGGAACTACCCGCTTCAGATGATGGGCCGCACATTGGGCCCGGCGCTGGCCATGGGCAACGCCACCGTGTTGAAGCCTGCCGAGGACGCCTGCCTCGCACCGCTGCGCGTCGCCGAACTCGCTGCGGAAGCTGGCTTCCCGCCGGGGGCTATCAACGTCGTGCCGGGCCTTGGCCATGAAGCAGGCGCTGCGCTGAGCGAGCATCCGGGTGTCGATTTCATTGCCTTCACGGGCAGCCCGCAGGTGGGCGTGATGGTCCAGACCGCTGCCGCCAGAAACCACATCGGCTGTGTGCTCGAACTGGGCGGAAAGTCCCCCCAGATCATCTTCGAGGATGCCGATCTCGAAACCGCAATCCCGGTAGTGGTGGCGGCCATCGTGCAGAACTCGGGTCAAACCTGTTCGGCGGGTGCGCGGGTTCTGATCCAGGCGTCGATATGGGACAAGGTCGCGGCGGAACTCGCTAAGCGCTTCAATGGGCTGAAAGCAGGCCTTCCCAAAGACAATCCCGATCTTGGCCCCGTCATCAATGCCAAGCAGAAACGCCGCATCGAGGCCTTTCTCGAGCGCGCGAGAACGGACAACATACCGGTCATCGGCCAAGGAAGCCTGCATGAGAAAGCCCCCGCCGACGGATTCTACGTGCTTCCGACCGTCTATGGCCCGGTCCCGCGCGACAATGTGTTGGCCTGCGAGGAGATCTTCGGCCCGATCCTGGCCGCAACTCCGTTCGAGGACGAAGCCGAAGCACTTGAGCTTGCCAATGGCACGGAATACGGGCTCGTGGCCGGCATCTGGACCACCGACGCGAAGCGCGCCGTTCGTCTGGCCCGAAAGGTGCGCGCAGGTCAGGTCTACATCAACGCCTATGGCGCAGGCGGCGGCATCGAGCTGCCCTTCGGCGGCGTGAAGAAGTCCGGCCATGGCCGCGAAAAGGGTTTTGAGGCGCTTTATGAATTCTCCGCGCTCAAGACCATTGTGATGAAGCACGATTGAGAGAGGTGTGTGAATGAGCACGGGCAAAGGCCGCCTTGAAGGCAAGATCACCGTTGTGACCGGAGCGGGCGGCGGCTTTGGAGAGGGGATCGCGAAGCTCTTCGCTCAGGAAGGCGCGAAAGTGGGCGTGCTCGACCTGCGTGCGGACGCAGCCGAGCGAGTGGCGGCCGAGATCGGGGCCGATGCGGTGGCTCTTGCCGCGGATGTCACCTCGCGTGAGCAGATGGAGGCCGCCGTCGCCAGGATGGTGGACGCTTTCGGAGTGCCCGATATTTGGGTTAACAATGCCGGATGGACGCATCGCAACAAGTCCATGCTCGAAGTCACCGAGGAGGAGTTCGATCGCGTCTATGCCATCAACGTCAAGTCGATCTACCACATCACCAACATCATCGTGCCGATGATGCGCCGGAAGGGTGGCGGCTCGATCGTCAACATCGGCTCGGTGGCGGGCATCCGTCCCCGCCCTGGCCTTACCTGGTACAACTCGACCAAGGGCGCGGTGAACATCCTGTCGCAATCCATGGCCGTGGAGCTCGCCCCCGACAACATCCGCGTGAACGCGATCTGCCCGGTCATGGGTGAGACGGGTCTTCTGGAGGCTTTCATGGGCCTGCCCGATACGCCTGAGAACCGCGCCAAGTTCGTGGCGACGATTCCGATGGGACGAATGTCGCGCCCCGACGATATCGCCCGCGCCACGCTCTATCTGGCCTCAGACGACGCCAACTTCATCACCGGCGTTCTGCTGCCGGTCGATGGCGGCCGCACGGTCTGATCCCAATCCGCAACCGACTTCGGGCTCCATCGATGGGGCCCGATCACCGTTCCAACGAGGCAATCGATGAAGATCCGCGCCGCAGTCCTGAAGCACTCACCGGTCAAGGCACCTTTCGCGGAGAGCCGTCCGCTGGTCATCGAAGAGGTCGAGCTGGATCAGCCCGGCCCCGAGGAAGTGCTCATCAAGATCGGGGCCGCGGGGCTCTGCCATTCCGACCTGTCGGTGATCAATGGCCATCGTCCGCGTCCGACTCCCATGGTGCTGGGCCACGAGGCGGCAGGCACCGTCGTCAAGGCAGGTTCGAACATTCGCGATCTGAAGGAAGGCGACATCGTCGTGATGGCCTTCCAGCCGACTTGCGGCTGCTGTCTGCCCTGCGCCGAGGGCCGTCCCGCCCTGTGCGTTCCGGGTGCCGAGGCCAACGGCAAGGGTGTGCTGATGTCGGGTGAGATCCGCCTGCATGACTGGCACGACCACCACGATATTTATCATCATTGTGGCGTTTCGGGTTATGCGGAATATGCCGTGATTTCGCGCCATTCCATCGTCAAGGTCGAGCCGGGCATTCCCTTCGCCGAATTGGCGCTCTTCGGCTGCGCGGTGCAAACGGGCGTGGGTGCTGTAATGAACACCTGCAACGTCCATCCCGGACAGAGCGTGGCCATTGTCGGTCTGGGCGGAGTAGGGCTCGCTGCCCTTCTGGGCGCTGTGGCCTCGGGGGCCATCCCTATCGTCGCGATCGATCTTTCCGAGGAGAAGCTCAAGGTCGCCCTCCAACTGGGCGCGACCCACGCCTTCCTCGCTTCGGATCCAGACGTGGTGCGGAACGTTCGTGAGGCGACCGGTGGAGGCGTCGATCACGCGGTGGAACTGGCCGGTGCTGTCGCCGCCTTCGAAACCGCCTACAAGATCACCCGGCGCGGCGGACAGACCGTGACGGCAGGGCTGGCTTCGCCCACCTCGACGTTCCCGATTCCGGCCGTGAACCTCGTGGCCGACGAGCGCACCGTAAAGGGTAGCTACATGGGCTCCTGCGTGCCTCAGCGCGACATCCCGCGTTTCATTTCCCTGTACCGCGCAGGCAAGCTGCCCGTCGACAAGCTCTTGACGGGCGTGCTGACCCTCGACCAGATCAACGAGGGCTTCGACCTGCTCGATCAGGGTAAGGCAATCCGTCAGGTCGTGGTCTTCGACTGATTTCACGAAGGCTCATTGCAGATCGCGCAAAACGATGGTGTGAAAGGCTCGAAACCTGATTCAAGCAGTCGGAAGTACGGAGAGGTTCGTGCCGGCGATCCAGAGCATTTTCGAGCGAACCGGAGAAGCGAGATGACCCCACGTCAGTGGATACGGATTCAAACTCGTCAGGCTTATGAGGAGAGTTTATCCACGTCTTCTGTAACGCCACCGTTATAGGCGCAGCTTATACCAGCCAGAACTAAGCTTTCTTAGAATTTCGTCCAAACCTTGTGCATCCTTTCAGGATGAGCCCCCTTCCACCGAGGCAAGGCTCATCCAAAGCATCAAGGCGTGGAGGAAACATGATGAAATCTTCTCTTATTGCGGTTGGACTGGCAACCGCATGCCTGCTCTCATCTTATGCCAATGCCCAGCCCAGCGATCCAAAGAGCTGGTGTCAATCAAAATACGGTCCACACGACGAGATCGGCGCCGCAAACCTCCTCGGCCCAGAGCTGACGATGAATGCAGCCAAGCTCATCAAGACAGGCAAGACCTATTCCCTTGGCGTTGAAACAAATTCCAAGACACCGGCCTTCGGCCCCCGGAGCTGGGCTCTCGCGATCAACCAGCCCGGTCAGGTAGGTGGGGTTGGCCTCGGGCACACGAAAACGAACTACAACGACGACATCTATATGGGCTATGTCGGGACGGGCACCCAGATCGACGGCTTAGGGCATATCGGCGTCGATAACGTTTATTACAATTGCAACAAGAACAGCGAGTTCGTGCAGGCGAACGGTCTGACGAAGCTCGGAATCGAGAAGATTCCAAACATCGTGACCCGAGGCATCGTACTCGACATGGCTGCCCACTACGGCAAGGATGTCGTCCCGGAGGGAACCGCCTTCAACCGCAAGGAGATCGACGAGGTCGCAGCCAAGCAGGGCATCGAAATCCGCAAGGGAGACGTCGTGCTGTTCCACACGGGATGGCTCTCACTCGTCGGCAAGGACGACAAGCGCTACATCTCCGGCGAACCCGGCCTCGGCAAGGAGGGCGCAGAGTACCTCGCGAGCAAGGACGTCATTGCCGTCGGGGCAGACACTTGGGGAGTTGAGGCGATACCGTTCGAGCCGGGAGTGGGCATCTTCGAGGTCCATCAGATCCTCATTCCGAAGAACGGGATCTTCATTCTCGAGAACATCAACACGGCGGAACTCGCGCGCGACCGCGCCTACGAGTTTATGTTCGTACTCGGACATTCAAAGATGACGGGCGGCGTCCAGAGCATCATCAATCCCACCGCAATTCGCTAGAAGCGGTGAATTGGCGACCAAGCGTGCTTGCGATCCGGCCGAATTGATCGTGCCGGGTCTCCCAGGGCGATCAGGTGCGGCGGGGTGCCGGAAGCGATTTGGTGAAAAGGGTGGTGAGCGCGTGGAAGAGCGCCGCCCTGACCGCCATCAGGGTGAAGGGCTGGGTGCTGCAGGCCGCGGTGGTCGAGGCGAAGCCGATCCGCAGGCATCCGCCGCCGCTTGCCCAACCCTAGGGGACAAGGGTTCCGTCCTGCCGCACTCCCGTAGACAGCTCGGCCTTCAGCCAGTCGCGGAAGGCTTGCACTGCCCGAGCGGAAGGCGCCGACCGGGAAGTCACGAACCAATAGGAGATTCCGGTGGCGTAGCGGTCCGGAAACGGAGAGGTGAGGCGGCCCATGGCAATGGCATCGCAGGCCAGCGTCTCCCAGCCGAGGAAGACACCCTGGCCCGCTACCGCCGCATCCAGGCACAGCGATGCGTCCGAGAAGACGGGTCCGTCGCCTAGGATTGTTTCATCGAGGCCATTGGGGGCGAGCCAGACATTCCAGTCGAACATCGGCGTCGGCTCACGGATGATGGGAACGTGGGCAAGGTCATGAGGGTGCCACAGCCGCTCGGCCAAGGCTCGGCTGCACACCGGGAACACGAGCTGATCGAGTAGCCTCTCGGCTCTGACATTCCGCCAGTCGCCGCGACCGACCCGGATGCACACGTCCACGTCCGAAGTGTTCGGGTCCACCAGGGCGACGTCGGCGTCGATGCGGATGCGGATGTCGGGATGCTGCTCGCGGAAGCGCTGGAGGCGCCACACCAGCCACTTGCTGGCGAAGACCGGAGCGACCGAAACCGTGAGCACGCCCTCGCGCTGGCGGCTGGCGCGGGTGAGGCCGGCGGAGATCTCCGCAAAGCCCGCGCTCAGGTAGCGCAGGACCTCCTGCCCGAAGGGTGTCGGCCTCAGCCCCTTGGGGTGGCGCTCGAACACGGGATGGCCGAACTGTTCCTCGGCCTTGAGCACCTGCTGACTCACCGCGCCGATGGTGACGCCGAGCTCCTCGGCGGCCGCCCGCAGGCTTCCCAGGCGCGCGGCCGCCTCGAGCGCACGCAGGCCGTTCAGGTGGAAGCGGTTCAGGACGTGCATATAGATTTCCTATACTCAGACGCATAAATACGCGATTTCCTTCGGGGGGCAAGTGGCCCAGCCTATAGGCATGTTGAACCTGTCAGGACTGGTCGAACGGCTCAAGCGCCTCTCGAGATTCCTCGAGGAACCCTCAGGCTGGGAGAAGGAGTGGGAGAAGGAGTGGGAGAAGGATCCGCTCTCCCATCCGGTCCTGCAACGGATGTCGCTCGAGCAGCTCGCCGACCTGCCGTTCGAACGAGGAACCCCGCCAGCAGGGCAGGGGCACACTGGGCACTCCCGTTCCGAGGGAAAGCGATAGCCGTCACGCTCCTCGGCAAAGCATCCTCACCTGCGAGGAAATCTGCGGGATCAATCTCGAGCAGATCGGTGAAGATCGCCATGACGGGGTCGGGAACCGGACGAGAGCAGCTGTCCTGGTCGCGCCCCGCCTGTCGGCGCCGAGCCTTCGATGCGGGCGTCATCAAACCATCATCTGAATATCATCCAGCCGTTGCACATCCACAATAGGACCAAGTCCGTCGCAACCGGTTCGCGTTTCCGGCTCCGCCAGCTGTCTTTCGAGCCGAGGCGGAGACGTCCGGCGTGGAAAACCGGGTCCAGCTTTCACGAACGTGGCCCTTTGGTCCGAACGATGCGCTAGCCAAGGAAAATTTGAATGCTGAAGATGAACCGCCGCCAAGCACTCGGACTTCTCGGCGCAGCCAGCGGCAGCCTGATCCTGCCGCGAGTTGCCATCGGACAGAGCGCCCGCCCCTCCATTACCGTTGCGGTGCAAAAGATCACCATCAACGGCACGCTCGACGTGTGGTACGAGCAGTCCAATGTGGGCGAGCGCGTGTTCTTCCCAAATCTCTGGGAAGGATTGATCCTGCGTGACTGGATGGGCAATCAAGGCCCGGTTCCTGGGCTTGCCACGGAATGGAAGCGTCTCGACGACAAGACCGTCGAGCTCACGTTGCGCCGAGGTGTCAAGTTCCACAACGGCGACGAGATGACCGCCGATGACGTCGTGTTCTCGTTCTCCCCCGAGCGGATGTTCGCGGACACGCAGCCGGATGGCGGCAAGACCATATATGAGGACGACTACAAGCCCAAGACGGATAAGGAGCTCCCGGCTTCCATCCCCGGCGTCGCACGCCGCATATGGCCCGCCCTGCGGGGCGTCGAGGCTGTCGACCAATACACAGTGCGGTTCCACAATGCGTCGCCCGACGTGACTTTGGAGGGGCGACTGTTCGCCTTCGGCAGTCAGATCACCAGTCGCCGCGCCTGGAACGAAGCCAAGTCCTATACGGAATGGGCACGCAGACCCGTCACGACGGGGCCCTACAAGGTCGTCGAGTACAAGCCCGACATATCACTGGTGCTGGAGGCTCACGATGAGTACTGGGGCGGCCGCCCGCCGCTGCAGCAGATCCGCTTCATTGAGGTGCCGGAGGTGTCCTCGCGCATCAATGGTCTGCTCTCAGGCGAGTACGACTTTGCGTGCGACCTGCCGCCGGATCAGGTCGGAGCTGTGGAGAAGGCCAGCGGTTTCGAAGTGCAGGGCTCTCCCATCCTGAACCACCGCATCTCGACCTTCAACAAGTACCATCCTGTCCTGGAGAATCCGCTGGTCCGTCGCGCGATGACTCACGCGATCGACCGTCAGGCGATCGTGGAAGCTCTGTGGGCAGGAAAGACCAACATCCCGAAAGGCCTCCAGTTCGAGTTCTATGGGGATATGTTCGTCAATGGCTGGGACGTGCCGGCCTATGATCCGAAGCTCGCGCAGAGCATGCTGAAGGAGGCCGGCTACAAGGGCGACCCCATCCCCTTCCGTGTGCTGAACAATTACTACACCAATCAGGTCCCCAATGCCCAGATCATGGTCGAGATGTGGAAGCAGATTGGCCTGAACGTTGAAATCGAGATGAAGGAAAACTGGGCGCAGATCCATGATGCCTCCGCTCCGCGCGGCGTCCGCGACTGGTCGGCTGGCGGCGCCTTCAACGATCCGGTCGCAACGATCGTCAACCAGTTCGGCCCCAACGGCGAGGTTCAGCAGAAGAAGGACTGGACCAATGAGGAGGCCAACAGGATGGCCGAGATCATCCAGAAGTCGACGGATCGCGCAGCCCGGAAGAAGGCCTTCGCCCGGATGCTCGAGATCTGCGAGCGCGAGGACCCTGCCTATCAGATCATTCACCAGAATGCAGTGTTCACCGGCGTGAAATCGTCCCTGAAGTGGAAGGCCGCTCCGGCCTTCGCGATGGATTTCCGCAAAGAGAACTGGTTCCTCTGACCTGCGGCTTGCCCCTGGCGGATGCCCTGACCAGGGGCAAGTCCATGTCGCTCTGCCCGTGTGCACATCGAGCCATCGGATCATGCGGCTCATCGGATCAGGAGGTCTGCCATGTCTTTCGTGAAGATGCGTGACCTGCGGGTCGCCTTCGACGGTACACAGGTCCTTCACGGCATCGATCTTGATGTCGCAAAGGGCGAAGCCGTCGGTTTGGTCGGAGAGTCCGGATGCGGGAAATCCGTGACTTGGCTGGCAGCGCTGGGACTTCTGCCGGGCAAAGCCCGTGTCACGGGTTCCGTGACTCTGGAAGGACAGGAACTTTGCGGAGCGTCCCGCGCGGCCTTGGAGAGAGTGCGAGGAGGACGCATCGCGATGATCTTTCAAGACCCGTCGTCCTCGCTGAATCCTGTCGTCCGGGTGGGGCGCCAGATCACCGAAGCGCTTCGCATCCACCGCGCGCTGGAGGGGGACACCGCTCGAAACGAAGCCATCCGCCTGATGGATATGGTCGGCATTCCCGATGCTCGCGGCCGATTCAATACCTATCCGCATGAATTCTCGGGAGGGCAGTGTCAGCGCCTGATGATCGCCATGGCGCTCGCCGGAGAACCGGATCTGCTGATTGCCGATGAACCGACGACGGCACTAGACGCAACAATTCAGGCGCAGATTCTCGACCTTCTGGGGACCGTCCGGGACGAAACCGGCATGGCCATGGTGTTCATTTCCCATGACCTCGGTGCCGTCAGCCATATCTGCGAGCGAATCTGCGTCATGTATGCCGGACGTATCGTCGAGGAGGGACCGGTTCAGCTCCTTTTCGACGATCCGCATCATCCTTACACGCGTGGTCTGTTCGACGCCATTCCCCGCCTCGATGGCGGGCGCGGAAGGCTCGTCCCGATCCACGGCACTGTGCCGGATCCGAAAAACCTGCCGCAGGGTTGCACATTCTCCCCTCGCTGTCCTCGGGCGACGGGTTTCTGTCGTGACAACCTGCCTTTGCTGAACCCTCAGCCGGATGGTCGCCAGCTATCCTGCATCCATCCGGTACCTGTGTACGGGCAGCGTCCACAGGTTCTCGATTGCCGTGGGAGCGCCGCGGCATGACTGCCCTTCTTGAAGCCGCCGACTTGGTGCGCGTCTATGAAGTCCAGCGCGGTCTTTTGGCAAAACCCGCTTTCGTGCGGGCCGTCGACGGCGTGAGTCTGGCGGTTTCGGCAGGCGAAACACTGGGGATTGTCGGAGAAAGCGGCTCAGGAAAGTCCACACTCGGTCGGGTTCTTCTCGGGATCGACCCCGCGGCCGGAGGGCAGGTGCTGTTCAGTGGAAAGCCGATGCCCGCCCGTGGAACGCCCGAATGGCGCAAGCTCCGGGCGCAGATGCAATTGGTGTTTCAAGACCCGCTGGCCGCCCTGGACCGTCGCTTGCCGATCGCCGAGCAGATCGGGGAGCCCTTGATAATCCACGGTCTCGTCGCGAAAGCCGACGTGAAGGATCGCGTATCGGAGCTGATGGCCGCTGTCGGTCTGAGGCGTGATCAGGCAGAACGCTACCCGCACGAGCTTTCGGGGGGACAGCGGCAGCGGGTCGTCATCGCCCGTGCGCTTGCCACCGAGCCGAAACTGCTGGTGTGCGACGAGCCGGTATCGGCCCTTGACGTCTCGATCCAGGCACAGGTGGTGAACCTCCTGCGCGATCTGCAGGACAGGCACGGCCTCGCCATGGTGTTCATCAGCCATGATCTCAAGGTCGTGCGGAATATCGCGGATCGCGTGGCGGTGATGTATCTGGGTCGGATCGTGGAGGAGGCCTCTTCCGAAGACATTTTCGTCAAGCCGTTGCATCCCTACACTCAGGCGCTGGTATCCTCGGTGCCGGTTCCCGGGCGGAGGCTCAAGAGCCGGATCATCCTGCAGGGAGAGCCGCCGAACCCGGCCAAACGACCTTCCGGTTGCGCGTTCCATCCGCGCTGCCCCATGGCTCAGCCGCCCTGCCGGACCTCGATTCCCGCGCTCCGGACGCTTGAGAGCAAGCGCGCGGCGGCCTGCCTTCTTCTCGATCGGTCTGAGGTACCCCTCGTGACGTGAGCGTCGCTCAAGGAACCTGTCTCATGCTTTCGTTCGTTCTTTCACGGCTGCTGCGCGCCTTCATAACCGTGCTTCTGGTCATGACCTTCGCCTTCTGCGTGCTGCGCCTCTCCGGTGATCCGGCCCAGATTCTGCTCGGGCCCGACGCTCCACAGGAGGCGATCGATGCCTTTCGCGAGCGTTGGGGGCTGAACGACCCTATCCTGGTCCAATACTGGGCGTATCTTAGATCGCTCCTGTCCCTCGACTTCGGCATGTCGATGCGGGACAAGTCGCCGGCGCTGCAACTGGTCCTGGAGCGCATTCCCACGACGCTTCAGCTCACGGTCCCGGCCCTGATCCTGAAGATCGGCATCGGCATTCCGGCGGGAGTCTATGCCGCGCTGCACCGGGAGAGCGTCGCCGATCGGGGGGTGATCATGCTGGCCGTGCTTGGCTTCACCATGCCGTCCTTCGTGATCGGTTTGCTGCTCGTCCTGATCTTTTCGGTCACGCTCGGCTGGCTGCCGTCCGGCGGTCAGGACGGCTGGATCCATGGAATCCTTCCGACCCTGACGATGAGCATCGGCGGAGTCGGCATTCTGGCGCGGTTCTCCCGCTCGGCCATGATCGAGGTCCTGGGCCAGCCCTATATCCGCGCCGCTTCCGCCAAAGGCGTCAGCTGGCGCGATGTCGTGTGGAAGCACGCCCTTCCCAACGCCTCGGTGCCGATCGTCACCATCGTCGGCTTCATGATAGGGTCTCTGATCGCCGGGGCGGTGGTCGTCGAGACGATCTTCGCCTGGCCCGGCATCGGACGGCTGCTGGTCGTATCGGTCGCCAACCGTGACCTTGCCGTCGTGCAATGCCTGCTTCTCGTGATCGCGGGCACGATGGTCCTGGCCAATCTCGCAGTTGATATCCTGTATGGCTGGCTCGACCCCCGCCTGAGCCGCAAGTCGGGCGTGCATTGAGGAGCCATGATCATGACCGACTTCATCGCGACCGCTCCAATGAATACGGCGCGTCCGGGGCTGCTGAAGCGCATCCGGACCAAGGTGCCTTTTCTCGTCATTTTGAGCCTTCTGTGGCTCTCGCTGATGATCCTCGTCGCGCTCCTGACCGACTGGGTGCGGCCTTACCCGGTCACCAAAATGGACCTCTCCGCCCGCCTGGCCGTTCCGGGAACGCCCGGACATTGGTTGGGAACGGACGAGCTTGGGCGCGATGTTCTGTCCCGGCTGATGCAATCCATCCGGGTTTCGCTCGTCATTGCCTTTGGAGCGACGGCACTGTCGGCGGTGTTCGGCACGACCCTGGGCTTCTTGGCCGCCCGCTTCCGCGGGATCGTGGAGCATCTCGTTCTGACGCTGGCAGACTTTCAGGCTGCCCTGCCGTTCATGATTCTTGCCCTTTCGGTGCTGGCCTTCTTCGGATCGTCCTTGACGCTCCTTGTCTTCCTGATGGGCTTCTATGGCTGGGAACGCTACGCCCGTATCGCACGCGGTCTCGCCATATCGGCAGGCGCTCAGGGATATGCCGCAGCCGTCGTGCAGTTGGGCGCCACGCCCGCGCGGATCTATCTCAAGCACATCCTGCCGAACGTGGCCTCGACGCTGATCGTCTCGATGACCCTGACATTCCCGGAAATCATCCTGATGGAAAGTGGCCTGTCGTTCCTGGGCCTCGGCGTGCAGCCGCCGGAGACCTCGCTGGGCAACATGGTCGGTTTCGGCCGCGAGTATCTCACGCGCGCCCCCTGGATCATGCTGGCGCCGGCACTGGTCGTCATGCTGACGACGCTGTCGATTTCGCTGGCGGGAGACTGGCTGCGCGACAGGCTCGACCCGACGGTGCGCTGAGCTCTCGTCGGCCACTCCCGTAGCCTCGAAAGGAAGGACAGAACGATGACGGTAATCATCGGCCATCGTGGCGCACGCAATCTCTGGGCAGAGAACTCGCTCACGGGGTTCCGCAACGTTCTGGAGCTTGGCGTGAAGGCGGTCGAGCTGGACCTGCATCTCAGCGATTCGGGTGAGCTTCTGGTCATTCATGATGCTACTCTGGACCGGACGACCGATCGAAGAGGTCCGGTCAGAGCCCTGAGCGCCGATGAGCGCAGGACGGTGCGGCTCAAGGGGCCCGAGGGTCTGGTGGACGATCGAATTCCCGTTCTCGAAGAGGTGCTCGGCGTCCTCGCTCCCCATCAAGACGTGCTGGTGCATGTCGAGATCAAGCACGATGGGAACGGACGGCCTTATCCCGGTCTCGTCGAAAGGGCTGCGGACATGCTCCGCCGCTATGAGGTTGCCGATCGTGCCTGGTTGACCTGCTTCGACATGACGGTTCTGGAGGCGTGCCGTCGGTACGCTCCCGAGATCAGGCGGCTCTTATCGGTCAATGCCGATTGGGCCCAGAGGACAGGAGGGATGGAGGCCTTCCTGACGAAGGCGAAACCGCTGGTCGACATCATCGCGGTTCATCATGAGCTGATGGACGTTGAATGGAGCCGTATCGTCGCTGCCCATCCGAGGGAAAGGCTGTGCGTCTGGACCGTCAACGACGAGGAGCGGTTGCGGCACTGGCTCGGCACAGAGATCGGTTATGTGACCTCGGACAGCCCTGACCTGGCCCTCGGATTGCAGGCGGCCTAGAGCATCTGGCGGTACCGGATGGAGGGCCGCCGGCCGTATGCGGAGCGCAAGTCCATTGTATGTCATGCTCGTGTCTTGCGGGCTTCATCCCGCCGTCACGCATCTTTCCTACGTCGGTACGGCGAAGGCCGAAAGCCGAGAATACCGGGAGGGCATGGCAGCTGAGGCGGCTTTGTCTGGATCGTCCCGGCCGGCGCCGCCGCCCTTCGCTCCGAAGGAGTTCTTCTCGATGACACAGCATGTTCTCGGCACCGGTATCTCGGCCAAGTCCGGCAAGCCCGACCTCAGCGAGTTCGCCCGAAACCTCGATCGGGCTCTGGCTTTCGGTGTGGACACGATCGAGCTGCCGATCTTCGACCTCGATCTCATCGTCGGCGGCCGCATTCGCAGGGATCAGCTTGAGTCACTCAAGGCGATCTGCGCCGGGCGCGAGGTGATTTATACCGTTCATGGGCCTTTGGCAGTCAACTTCTTCGATGCGCCGTTCCGCAACCGGCGCCATTTCGAGGTCCTGCAGGCCTCGCTGGAGATTTCCGCAGAGTTGGGTGCCGTGCACTACGTCATGCATTCCGGCCTGATCGGGGTGACGCAGAACGACGGGATCGAAGAGGCTTACGCCCGGCAACGGGAATGGCTGGCGCGTGCCGGCGACGTCGCGAAACAGCACGACATAATATTGTGCGTGGAGAACCTCTTCGGCGGCTATGAGGGCAAGGTCCATACCGCGAGCCCCTCACGGCTCGCCCGCGAGCTCGAGGCGATCGGGCATGGCCATGTCGTGGCGACGCTGGATTTCAGCCATGCCTATCTGAATCTCTCCTTTACCGGAGGCGATCTCGTGTCGGAATGCGCGGCGCTCGCACCCTTCGCCAAGCATCTGCACGTACACGATTCCTTCGGCCGCCAAGACGACATCTGGATGTTCACGCAGGGTGAGCGGCTCGCCTACGGCCATGGCGATCTTCATCTGCCGGTCGGGTGGGGCGATATTCCCTGGGATGCGCTGATGTCGTCCTGCGTCTTCCCGCAGGGTGTCGTGTTCAACATCGAGCTGCAGGATCGATACTGGCACGTCGGTCAGGCCTGCGTCGATACAACCAAGACTCTGGCCGCGAAGGCCCGGACGGCCATGGACGCCGCAGCCTGAGCTGTTCCGCCTCCCGGTCCCACGATCAAGAACGCCGCGGCAGATCCCACCTTCACGTTCAGACGCACCGGGCCGCTCAGACGCAGTTCACCCACAGGACGAGCGCCCTGCTGCTATCGGACGGATTGCCGAAGCGATGCGGCCTGCGGCTGGCGAAGCGGAAGCTGTCGCCTTTGCCGAGTGTCATTGTGGCGGAATCGACGGTCAGCACCATCTCGCCTTCGAGAACGACGCCGGCCTCTTCGCCGTCGTGAGTATAAAGCTCGTCGCCGGTGCTGGCCCCCGGCTCCAGGAAGATCAGGAACAGGTTGAGACGGCCGTCCGACCCTTTGGGGCTCAACAGTTGCTTCGAAATGCCGGATCGCCACAGATTGAGCTCTGCGCGCTCGTGCTCCCGCCTGACGATCTGTTCGGGACTGCTCTCCAGGGGAGCCGCATCGAACAGCGCGGCGATGCTCACTTCGAACACGTCGGCCAGGGTCGCGAGAACCCGCAATGACGGGGAGGACAAACCGCGCTCGATCTGGCTGATGAAGCCGACCGAGAGGCTTGCGCGCGCTGCGACGGTCTCAAGCGAAAGGCCGCGTAAGCGGCGGAGGTCGCGAAGCCGGCGCCCAACCGCCTGATCGACGAGTCTCTCGGATGGTGGATTGCTGGTGTTCTGGCTGCTCACGCGGAAATTGCCTTGATCCGTACCCTCTTTTTCACTTATGTGAAAATCGCTTGCATTACTTCAGGAAATATGCAGAAATTTTTTCATAAATGTGAAATTATGTCAAACACGATCATCATAACGGGGTAAGGGACCCCTTCGTGTCGTGGCAATCGAGGGAGACCACCATGTTCAAATCCGTCCTGCAAGCGGCCTGTCTTTCGCTTGCTCTCGCCGCAGGGGCGCCTGCCTTCGCCCAACAGGTCGTCAAGGTCGGCTCGACGCCGACTAGCGTACCCTTCACCTTCCTCGACACCAAGACGAACACCATTCAGGGCGTCATGGTCGATATCATCACGGAAATTGGCAAGGATGCCGGCTTCCAGGTGCAGGTCGAGCCGATGCAGTTCTCGTCCCTGATCGCCGCTCTGACATCCAAGAAGATCGACGTGATCTCGGCGGCGATGTTCATCACGCCGGCGCGCAAGGAGGTAATCAGCTTCTCCGAGCCGGTCTACACTTACGGCGAGGGGCTGATTGTCCCGAAATCCGATACGAAGGACTATGCGGGCTTCGACGATCTGAAGGGCGAGGCGGTCGGGGCTCAGGTCGGAACCGCCTTCGTCGAGCCGCTGAAGAAAGCCGGCCTGTTCTCCGAGGTGAAGATCTACGATACGATCCCCGACATCATGCGGGATGTGAATGCCGGCCGCCTCAAGGCGGGGTTCGCCGATTACCCGGTGGTTGCCTACAGCCTGAAGCAGGGCCAGTTCCCGCAGGCGCGTCTCGTCGAAAGCTACAAATCCACCATGCTCGGCTCCGTGGGCATCGGCACCCGCAAGGACGATCAGGAACTCCTTGCAAAGATCAACGCATCGCTCGCCAAGCTGAAGGCGAACGGCACGATCGACAAGATCCTCGCGAAGTGGGGCCTCAAGGCTTCCTAAGTCTTGGCTTTCCAAGTCTTGCAACATCCGGTGGCGCGGTTCACGCGCCGCCGCTCCCTCTTCTTCTGACCTCCCCGGATACCCGCGCTCATGCAAGCCTTTCTGCGCGATGCCACCGAGTTTCTGCCTATTCTCCTTGAGGGCGTAAGGCTGACGATCCTCGTCACCATCGGCTCGCTCATCCTGTCCACGCTCCTGGGCCTTGTATGGGCCATAATGCGCGTCTCGAGCATCAAGCTCATTTCCCGGACGAGCGCGGGCATCATCAACGTGATCCGCGGCATCCCGATTATCGTCCAGCTGTTCTACATCTACTTCGTGATGCCGGATCTGGGCGTCTCGCTGACGGCACTTCAGGCCGCGATTATCGGCTTGGGCATCGCCTACTCGGCGTACCAGGCGGAAAACTTCCGCGCGGGCATCGAAGCTATCGACAAGGGACAGATCGAGGCGGCCCAGTCCATCGGCATGGGCTGGTGGATGACCATGCGCCGGGTCGTGCTGCCGCAGGCCGTGCGGCTCGTCCTGCCGCCCTATGGAAACACCATGATCATGATGCTGAAGGATTCGTCCCAGGCATCCACCATCACCGTGGCTGAACTCGCCCTCCAGGGCAAGCTGATCGCCTCCTCCACCTTCAAGAACACGAGCGTCTTCACGCTCGTAGCGCTCCTTTATCTCGTCATGAGCATTCCCCTCATCCTCTTTGTTCGTCACTTCGAGAAGAAAGCAGGCCGCCCATGATCGAGCTGAGGGACATCCGCAAAAGCTACGGCAGCGTCGAGGTCCTGAAAGGGATCACGGCCTCCGTCGAGAAGGGCGAGGTCGTCTGCATCATCGGCCCATCCGGATCGGGCAAATCGACCATCCTGCGCTGCATCAACGGACTCGAGAGCTACAACAGCGGCGAGATCCTCGTCGAAGGGCAGCGTGTCGACCGTAACGCGCCGTCCATCGTCTCCATCCGCACGCAGGTGTCGATGGTGTTTCAGCGCTTCAATCTATTCCCGCACCGCACCGTGCTCGAGAACGTCATCGAGGGTCCGGTATTCGTGAAGAAGGAGCCGCGCAAAGAGGCCATCGAGCGGGCTCGCATGCTGCTGGCGCAGGTCGGCTTAGCCGAGAAGGCCGACGCCCATCCGCCGCAGCTCTCCGGCGGACAGCAGCAGCGGGTCGCCATCGCCCGCGCGCTCGCCATGCAGCCCAAGGCCATTCTCTTCGACGAGCCGACATCCGCCCTCGATCCGGAGCTGGTGGGCGAGGTTCTCGGCGTCATGCGCAAGCTCGCGGACGACGGCATGACGATGGTGGTCGTCACCCACGAGATGGGCTTCGCGAAGGAAGTCGCCGACCGGGTGCTGTTCATCGACGGCGGCGTCATCGTCGAGCAGGGGGCTGCGAAGGACGTCCTCAATGATCCCAAGCATGCGCGCACTCAGGATTTCCTGAGACGCGTCCTGCACCCGCTCTAGGGATGATTCACCGAGGTGGAGTCAATCCTTTCGCCGATAAGTGCCCTAGACCTGCGAGAAGCCCCATGGCCAACCCATTTCCTCTCGAGCCATCCCTTTGGGCGGCAACAGCCGCCGCACCGCCGCAGACCACGCGGTTGGAGGCCTCGCTCTCGACCGAGATCGTCGTGATCGGCGGCGGCTATGCGGGCCTGTCGACGGCACTTCATCTGGCCGAGCGCGGATTTAAGCCGGTCGTGCTCGAAGCGCAGGAGGTCGGCTTCGGAGGCTCGGGCCGCAATGGAGGCCAAGTCATTCCCGGCCTGAAATACGATCCCGACGAACTGATCGCCAAGTTCGGCCGCGAGCGGGGCGAGCGGCTCATCGCGTTCGGTGGCGGCACGGCCGATGCGGTGTTCGGCCTGATCGACAAATACGCCATGGACGTGCCCCATATCCGCAACGGCTGGATCCAGGGCGCGCATACGCAGGAGGGCATGGACCAGGCCCGGCGCCGGGCAGAGCAGTGGGGCCGGCGCGGCGCGCCGGTTCGCATTCTCGATCAGTCGGAGACTGGGCGCCTCCTCGGCTCCGAGCGCTATGTCGGCGGCTGGATCGACGGGCGGGGTGGGGGCATTCAGCCGCTGAGCTACGCCCGGGGTCTCGCGCGGGCCGCACAGAAGGCCGGCGCGATCATTCATACGCGAACCCCTGCGACCGGCCTTGCGCAGGAGAGGGGGCGCTGGACGGTGAAAACCGCGTCAGGAGCGACTGTCACCGCAGACCGCGTGGTTCTCTGCACCAATGGATACACCAGCGGGCTCTGGCCGAGGCTGCACGAAACCATCATTCCGGCGAACTCCTTCCAGATCGCGACCAGGCCGCTCTCGGACAACCTGCGGCGCACGATTCTGCCCGAGGGCCATGTCAGCTCCGACACCCGCAAATTGCTGCTCTACTTCCGTCTCGACCACAACGGGCGCCTGCTCATGGGCGGCCGGGGACCGTTCCGTGAGCCGAAGGGGCCGGAGGATTGGGCGCATCTCGAACGGATCGTCGGCAAGATGTTTCCGCAGGTCAAAGACGTTCCCATCGAGTACCGCTGGTGCGGCCGCGTGGCGATCACGCGGGATTTCATGCCCCATCTTCACGAGCCCGCGCCGGGCCTTCTGATCGACATCGGCTGCCAGGGGCGCGGGGTCGGCATGCAGACCGCCATGGGCCGGGCGATGGCGGAATACGTCGCCACAGGCGACGAGGGCGCGCTTCCGGTCCCCCTCTCGCCGATACGGCCGCTGCCGTTCCATGCGCTTCACAAGCTCTACGTCTCGGCCATCATTGCCTGGTACCGCCTCAACGACGGCGGACTCTAGCGCATCGTGCGGCCCTTCGGGTCCGCATGAACGATGCGCTGTCTCCTAGAGGGAGCACAGATGCGCTTCCCCGCCCTTTTACCCTTCAAGGCCGCTCATTCGAGGATCAGCATCGCGATGGAACACGACCAGAGGCCGTTATGCCTGCATCTGCGCGCAGGCATCGTTGCGGACGCGGCGACGCCGCTGCGCATTCCGGATCTCGACGGCGATCCACTGGCCGATGGGCGCACCTATTACCTGTCCGACGAAACCCTGGGCTATCGCGCAGGCATCAGCCGGTCGGGCCCGCGCGATGAAGACGTCGTCCTCGCGTACACGGAATTCACGGTTGTCGACACCGGGGAACTGTCGCTGCTTCAAAGCG
This sequence comes from Microvirga makkahensis, assembly GCF_009830105.1. Classification (GTDB taxonomy): domain Bacteria; phylum Pseudomonadota; class Alphaproteobacteria; order Rhizobiales; family Beijerinckiaceae; genus Microvirga; species Microvirga makkahensis. The sequence continues at coordinate 355,032 of NZ_WURB01000002.1, read as the reverse complement.
ACGGGACATGCGTCACCCTGAGGGCGGGAGACTGCGCCGTTCTTCCCTCCGGCGTCGCAATCCGCTGGAAGCAGCCGGGTCCCGTCAGCCGCACCTTCATGATTTTTCCCGGCCTGCGAGGTGAACCGGCGTCCGCGGTCGTCAAGATCGATCCGCAATCGGATCTCGCCGCCTCCCATGGACCTGCCCGCGAGTTGCTCGTCACCAGCCCGCCGCCTGCGGCGCACAGCCGGGTCTGGTTCGAGGCTTCCTCGGGCGATCTCCAGGTCGGCGTCTGGGAATGCACGCCCTATTCCCGCAAGGCCCTGACACCGGCCCATTGCGAACTGATGCACATCTTGTCCGGCGCCGTCACGTTCATCCAACCGTCCGGACGTTCCTGGACCGTCGATGCAGGCGATACCATCATCGTCCCTGCGGGCGCCGAGAATACATGGTCGAGCGAGGTGACGGTCCGCAAGGTGTTCTGCACCATCGGCTGAGATCTGCTCTGCCGGTCGGGCCGGCGCCTGGATCGATGGGACAACAACCGAGGACATCAAACCGGGACGAGGTCATGATGACACACAGCAAGCCACTCTGGTGGGAAACCGCGCCGCTCGCTCCCGTCGAGCATCGAGCGATCGCGCCGGCCAGCGATGTCGTCATCGTGGGAGCGGGCTACACGGGACTCAGCGCAGCGATCTCCCTCGCACGGGCCGGACGTTCGGTGCAGGTCTTCGACAAGGAGCGGCCCGGAGAAGGCGCCTCCACGCGTAATGGCGGCATCACGAGCGGCAATCTTCGCCTCGGCCGTGCGGACATGGTCCGGCGCTTCGGACAGGCGAGAGCCGCCGCGATCGAGGCCGAGGCCAAGGTCGCCCGCGAGGATCTGTACCGCTTCATCGCCGAAGAGGGGATCGATTGCGATTTCACGCTGGTCGGGCGTTTCACGGGGGCGGCGTCCCCGGGCGATTACGAAGGGCTCGCCCGGGGCGCCGAGGATCTTCGCCGGACGCTCGGAATCGAGGCCTATGCCGTGCCGAGAAGCGAACAGCGCACTGTTCTCGGCACCGATTTCTATCACGGCGGATATGTCCGGATGGATATCGGCGGTCTGCACCCGGCCAAGCTGCATGCCGGCATGCAGCGGCTGGCCCGGGATGCGGGCGCCGTGATCCACGGCGAGACCCCCGTTCTCGGCATCACCCCGCAGGGCGACGGCTACGAGGTCACGACCTTGCGAGGCAGGGTGCGCGCGCGGGACGTCATCGTGGGGACGAACGGCTACACGGACGCGTCCGACCGGTGGCTCCGACGCCGGCTGGTTCCCGTGCGCAGCCGGATCATCGCAACCGCTCCTCTCCCGCCGGACCTGATGGCCGGGCTGATGCCGCGAGGCATGATGTGCAGCGACACGCGCCAGCTCAGCTATTACTATCGCCCGTCCCCGGACGGCCGACGGATCCTGTTCGGCGGACGGGACGGCACCATTGCCGGGGAGCCGGACTGGCCGACCGAAGCCCTCCGCCGCACGCTCGTCGACCTGTTCCCGGAGCTTGCCGGGACCGAGATCACGCATAGCTGGTACGGCCATGTAGCCATGAATCGCGACATGGTGCCCAGGATCTTCTCCCGCCGCGGCATCCGGTATGCGGCCGGCTATTGCGGGTCGGGCGTCGTGTGGGCGCGATGGGCCGGACAGAAGGCCGCCATGCAGGTGCTCGGCCTCGACGAGGGCGGCTCCGCCCTCGACTTCAGGCCGCCCGCGGCCGTTCCGCTGTTCAACGGAAAGGCGTGGTTCATGCCTGCGGTGTTCGCCTGGCTGACCCTTCAGGATCGGCTGGCGGCGCGGACACGGCGCAAGACCTGACGGTGGAACGGCATCGATTCATCGGGCATTTCCTCCGGGGGAAGTTTGGCTGGACTGCCGGACCTCGACGTCGCCGGGCCCTTGGCCCGGCTTTTTCTTGCCTCGACTCAGGGCGTGCTGGTGCCGCAAGCATTGCGGCTGCGAGTTTATCATGGGGCTGCCTGGACGGAGCAAGGTTGCCTTAAGCGCATGGACCTGCTTGGGCTCGAAAGCCCCTGAGCCCCTGAGCCCCTGAGCCCCTGAGCCCCTGAGCCCCTGAGCCCCTGAGCCCCTGATCTCGAATGACTTCGCAGCCAGGAAAATCCCGGCGGCGTCTTCCGACGCCTCTTGACACCCCGGTTTCTATGATAACTATTCGTATAAATAGAACAAATAAATGACCAGAGGTATCCATGCTCAATCGTCGTGATCTGCTGAAACTGTCCTCTCTGACCGCAGGCTCGCTGCTCCTGCCCGCAGGCCTTCGCCCGGCCTTTGCCGCCGGCGAGGCCATCACCATCGGTGCACCGCTGCCGATGTCCGGCCCCTTCGCCGCCAACGGCAAGTTCGGCTCCATGGGCACCGCGATGATCGTCGAGGAAGTCGGCAAAATCCTCGACCGCAAGCTCGGCTATCTGGAGATCGACACGGAAGGGAAGCCCGCCACCGCCGTGCGCAAGGTGCAGGAAGCGATGGAGCGCGGTGTGACGATGTTCTCCGGCGGCATCCTGTCCTCCGAAGCCCTCGCGATGGGCAAGGAGGTCGCGAAGGGCAACGGTGTCTTCATCACCACGGCCGGCGCCGACGAGATCACCGGCTCCGAGTGCAACAGGGCGACGTTCCGGTGGAGCGTGCCGACCTTCGGCGCCATCGAGCAGACGGTGCGTCCGCTCATCGAGCAGCTTCCCAACGCGAAGCGGTGGTACACGATCACGCCTCAATACGTCTTTGGCGACGGCCTGCTCAACGCCGCGAAGGCGATCTTCAAGGAGAAGGGAATCGAGCACGTGGGCAACAGCTACCACTCGCTCACCGAGAAGGAGTTCAGTGGCTACCTGACAAATGCCATGGCGGCCAAGCCCGATGCGCTCCTCATCCTCAATTTCGGCTCGCAATCCTCCGACACGCTTCGTCAGGCCGTCAGCTTCGGCATGAAGCAGCGCATGACGATCCTGCTCGCCTGGGCCTCGGGCCTCGAACAGTTCGAGACCCTCGGGCCCGATCTGATGGAAGGCGTCTATTTCGGGGCGCAGTACTGGCATGGCATCGACTCGCCGTTCAATCGCGAGCTGGTCGCCAAGGTGCAGGCCAAACACAAGATGAACCCGAACTACGCCTTCGCGAGCGCCTATCTGACGACGAAGCTCCTGATCGACGCGGCCGCGAAGGCGGGAAGCACGGATGGACCGGCTGTCGTCAAGGCCATGGAGGGCATGAAATATGCGGGCCTCACCGGCGAGGAGGAGATCCGCGCCGCAGACCATCAGGTCATCAAGAACTACTACCTTCTCAAGGGCAAGGCCAAGAGCGCTATGAAGGACAAGGACGACTACGCCGACATCATCAGCTTCGGCAAGTCCTTCCAGTCCCCGGAGGAAGCCCTCTGCAAGATGGCCTGAACGTTACGGGGGCGGCCGCGCACCGTCCCCTCCTTTCCAATAGCGATCGGTTCCAACGTCGGGTGGCCGCGTGATCTATCTTTTTCAGCTGGTGAACGGCATCGGCCTGGGAATGCTCTACTTCCTGCTCGCGGTAGGACTGAGCATCATCTTCGGGCTGCTTCATTTCGTGAATTTCGCCCACGGCGCATTTTACCTCCTGGGCGCCTATCTCGTCTATGACATGACCGAGCGGGGCGTGAACTTCTGGGCGGGGCTTCTCCTGGCGCCAGTCGTCGTTGCGGGGCTTGCCGCCCTGACGGAAGCCGTTCTCCTGCGGCGCATCTATCATCTGCCTCACACGTTCCACATCCTCGTAACCGTCGGGCTTGCCCTGATGGTGCAGGAACTGGTCATCATCCTGTGGGGACCGGTGGGCGGAAACGTCTCGCCTCCGGACGTGCTCGGCGGCGTCTTCATGCTGGGCGACTTCATCTATCCGCAGTACCGCCTCTTCGTCATCGGCCTGACCCTCGTTCTCGCCATCGGACTCTGGTGGCTCCTGGAGGGCACGCGACTCGGCGCGGTGGTGCGCGCGGGCTCGGAATCGACCGACATGGTCTCGCTGCTCGGCATCGACATCGTGCGGGTGAACACGGCCGTCTTCGCTCTCGGCGCGGGCCTCGCGGGCCTCGCCGGAGCCCTCGCGGCACCGATTCGCGGCGTCGAGCCCTTCATGGGCGTAGAGGCCCTCGGCATTGCCTTCGTCGTTGTCGTCATCGGCGGCATGGGCAGCTACACGGGCGCGCTCATCGCCGGCCTCCTGGTGGGGATCGTGCAGAGCGTCATGGCGACCCTCTGGCCCGAGGGGGCTCGCCTGATGATCTATCTCGGCATGGGTCTCGTCATCCTGACGATGCCCCGCGGCCTGCTCGGCCGGGCATGAGGAAGCCGTCATGAACCGCGCTTCCCTCCATTTCGTCCTCGCCGCGCTCGTCGCCATCGCGCTCCCGCTCTTCATGAGATCGGGCACGCTCGCGTCCGAGGTGCTGATCTTCGCCATGGCCGCGGCCGCCTGCAATCTGCTTCTGGGCTATACGGGCCTTCTGTCCTTCGGCCAGGGAATCTTCTTCGGTCTCGGGAGCTATGCGGCCGGACTGACATTGCTGCACACCTCGCTCCCGCTCGGCGCGGCGCTCGCGCTCGCGACCATCGCGGGCGCCGTCGCCGCCACGGGCGTCGGCTGGCTCTCGATCCGCAGGCAGGGCGTCTACTTCGTCATGCTGACGCTGGCCTTCTCGCAGTTCTTCTACTTCCTCGCCTATACATTCAAGGACGTGACGGGCGGCGACAATGGTCTGCTCAACATTCCCCGGCCCGCCATCGGACCGTTCGCTCTAGGGGAGTCCTGGGCCTATTACGCCTTCGTCGCGGTGCTCTTCCTGTTGGTCTTCGCGGCCCTGCAGCGGGTCGCGAGCTCCACCTTCGGGCGGACTCTGCTCGCCATCCGCGACAACGAGGAGCGCGCACGCGCCATCGGCTTTCCCGTCAGGCTCTTCAAGATCACGGCCTTCGCCGTTTCCGGCGCGGTGACGGGGCTCGCTGGGGCGCTCCATGCCCTCCTCATCGGCGTCGCGCCGCTGTCGAGCATCGAATACCACATGAGCGAAAGCATCCTGATCATGACGATCATCGGCGGCAGCGGAAACCTGTTCGCCTCCGTGCTGGGCGCCGGGTTCTATGTGATCGTATCGGATCTGCTCTCGTCGATCTGGCCGCGCTGGCTTCTCCTTCTCGGCGGGCTTCTCGTGGTGGTGGCGCTCTTCATGCAGAAGGGCCTCTGGGGGCTCCTCGAACGGCTGGTCGAGGCTCTCCAGAACGGCCGCAAGTCTCCCGTCGAGGCTCCCGTCCGGCCGGAATCCGAGGGGAGGAGCATATGAGCACCCAGGTTCCGATCCTTGCAGCCGACAACCTCGGCGTCCGCTACGGCAGCTTCGTGGCCCTCTCGGACGTCACGCTGTCCATCCGGCCCAACACCATCCATTCCGTGATCGGCCCGAACGGCGCCGGAAAAACCACCCTGTTCCATGCCCTCACCGGCCGGGTGCGCGCATCGAGCGGGCGGATCTCCCTTAACGGGCGGGACATCACCCATGTCTCCGACGACAAGAGGGTGCCTCTTGGCATCGCGCGCTCCTTCCAGGTGACGAGCCTCTTCCAGAACCTGAGCGTCCGCGAGAACCTGCGCCTCGCGGCTCAGGGGCGCACGCCCCTGCAGGCGCTCGCACCCTGGCGCGGTGTCGATCCGCGCGGCGGTGCGCTCGCCGTCGCCGACGAGGTGATGGAGCGCCTGGAGCTGGCTCATGTGTCGGAGAGGGCCGCGGGCGAGCTCTCGCACGGGCAGCAGAGACGGCTCGAAGTCGGCATGGCGGTCGCGGCGAAGCCGCGGCTGATCCTGCTCGACGAGCCGACATCGGGAATGGGGATCGACGACGTGGAGGCGATGAAAGCCCTGATCCGTGATTTGGGCCGCGATCACACGGTGCTCTTCATCGAGCACAACATGGGCATCGTCATGAACATCAGCGATACCGTGACGGTCATGCGCGCAGGGCGCGTGCTGGTGGAGGGGCCGCCCGCCCTGGTGCGCGACGACCCTGAAGTGCGGCGTGCCTATCTCGGCAACATGATCACGGGTGACATTGCATGACCGCCGCATTGCTCGAAATCGAAAACGTGCACGGCTATTACGGCAAGAGCCATATCCTTCAGGGCGTGACACTTGAGGTGCGGGCAGGGGAGGTGGTGACGCTGCTCGGACGGAACGGCGCGGGCAAGACCTCGACCCTGAAGAGCATCAGCGGCCTGCTCTCGCCGAGCGCCGGGCGCGTGCGCTTCGCGGGGACGGACGTCACGGGATGGCGCCCTCACCGGATCGCGCAGCGCGGCCTCGCCCTCGTGCCCGAACATCGCGGCATCTTCGGATTGCTCAGCGTGGAGGAAAATCTGCGCATCGCGGAGCGGAAGGGCTCGCCCTGGTCGCTCAAGGACGTGTACCGGATCTTTCCGCGTCTCGAGGAGCGCCGCCGCAACGGAGGCGGCCAGCTCTCCGGCGGCGAGCAGCAGATGCTGGCCATCGCCCGCGCCCTTCTCAACGCGCCGAAGCTCCTGATGCTGGACGAACCCGTCGAAGGGTTGGCTCCTGTCATCGTCGACGAGATCGTCGACCAGATCAGGAAGATCCGAGCGACCGGAATCCCGATCCTGCTTGTGGAGCAGAACCTCGCCGTCTGTACGGAGCTCGCCGATCGCCACTACATCCTGGAGCTCGGCCGTGTCGTCTATCACGGCACGCATGACGAGTTCGCGGCCGATGAGGCGACGAAGGACCGCTATCTCGGCGTGAAGGCTCACTGACCCGACGTTCCCTGGTAAAGAACCAATGATTCCAAATCTCCAAATCGATGCCCGGCGTCTCTGGGACAGCCTGATGGATACCGCCCGGATCGGCGGAACGCCGAAGGGCGGCATCTCGCGGCTGACCCTGACGGAGGCCGACAGGCAGGTGCGCGACTGGCTTAAAACAGAATGCGAGAGGCTCGGCTGCACCGTGACGGTCGACGAGGTCGGCAACATGTTCGCCGTTCGACCCGGCAGGCGCTCAGATCTGCCACCCATCGCGATCGGAAGCCATCTCGACACGCAGCCCACGGGCGGAAAGTTCGACGGGGTGCTCGGCGTGCTCGGTGGCCTGGAGATCCTCAGGACCCTTCAGGATTCCGGCTACGAGACGAACGCGCCGCTCATGCTGGTGAACTGGACCAACGAGGAGGGATCGCGCTTTGCGCCCGCCATGCTCGGGTCCGGCGTCTATGCGGGCGTGTTCGACCGCGCCTATGCGGACAGCCGGGAGGATCGTCAGGGCGTCACGTTCGGCGAGGCCGTCGAGGCGATCGGATATCGGGGGGAAGCCAAGGCCGGGTCGGTCCAGTTCGGCGCGATGTTCGAGCTGCATATCGAACAGGGGCCGATCCTCGAGCAGGAGGAGATGTCCATCGGAATCGTCGAAGGCGTGCAGGGCATGCGCTGGTACGAAATTTCCGTCACGGGCCGGGAGGCGCATACGGGCTCCACGCCCATGCCCATGCGGCGCGACGCCCTGGTGGGCGCGGCCCGGCTCATCGACCGGGTGGAGGCCATCGCGCTGGAGCACGCTCCCTCCGCCGTGGGTTCCGTCGGCTTGATCGAAGCTCAGCCCAACTCGCGCAACGTCGTGCCGGGCCGTGTGTTCTTCACGGTGGATTTCCGCCATCCCGACGATGCCGCCCTCGATGTCATGGAGCAGAAGCTCCAGGCAGCCGTCGAGGAGACGGCCCGCAAGACGAACCTCGCGGTGGAGCTCAAGACGGTGTGGGAGTCGCCGGCCGTCAGGTTCGATGCCGATTGCCTTGCATCCGTGCGCAGGAGCGCGGAGGCGGCGGGATATCCGGCGCGCCCCATGATCTCGGGCGCAGGCCACGATGCGGCCTACGTCGCCCGCGTCGCGCCGACGGCCATGATCTTCGTGCCCTGCGCGGGTGGACTGAGCCACAATGAGGAGGAAAGCACCTCCTTCGAGGAATGCGCGGCCGGGGCGCAGGTGCTCCTCGGTGCCGTTCTCGACTACGACGGGCGCGGGACGGAAAGCCCGCGCTGACATGCGTCAGGCGAACGGCTCACGCTTCATCAGGATGCATGGAACCCATCGGCGCTGGGCAGCGCCTTCAGAAGGATAGACCCGCATGCGCTTCGTTGTCGCCCGCATGAATCATGAAACCAATACCTTCTCGCCGGTGCCGACGCCGCTGGCGTCGTTCGATCCGCGCTGGGGAGCGGATGCCCTGCGGGCCGGCAAGGGCTCCCGCACGGCGATGGGCGCCTTCCTCGACTTCGCGGAGGAGCGCGGGGCGGAGGTGACGACGCCGGTCTTCGCGACCGCCAATCCAAGCGGCCCCGTGGCGGACGACGCCTTCGAGGCCATGGCGGCGGCCATCGTCGAGGCCGTTGGGAAGGGGTGCGACGCCGTTCTTCTCGATCTTCACGGGGCAATGGTGACGGAGAGCCTGGACGACGGCGAAGGAGAGCTCCTCGCCCGCATCCGTGCCGTCGCGCCGGACGTGCCGGTCGGCGTAGCCCTCGACCTTCACGGCAACATCACCGCGCGCATGGTCGCGAATGCCGACGTGCTGATCGGCTTCAAGACCTATCCCCATGTGGACATGTTCGAGACCGGGGCCCACGCGGCAAGGCTCGTCGGGCGTATGCTATCCGGAGGGCTGGCGCCGAAGCGGGCCTGGTGCCACCCACCGCAACTCGCCCATACCCTGAGGATGAATACCGGCGTTCCCGGGGCCATGCAGGATGCGATCGCGGCTGCGAGAAATGCGGAGGAACGGCCCGGCGTGCTGGCCGTCAGCGTCTTCGGCGGCTTTCCCATTGCCGACATCCCGGAGGCCGGCGTATCGGTGGTCACGGTCGCAGAGACGGCCGATCTCGCGGCGGAGATCGCGCGTGAGATCGGCGGGCTCCTGTGGGAGCGCCGTGCCGAGTTCGTTTACCACGAGGAGCCGCTTCACCATTCGATCGCCGCGGCGCGCGCCGCGGCCGAACGAGCGGGTGAGGGTCCCGTGCTTCTGCTCGATCACGGCGACAACTGCATGTCCGGCGGCACCTGCGATACCATGGACGTACTCGGCGAGGCGCTCGCGCAGGGGCTTGATGACATCGTTGCGGGCCCGATCTGCGACCCCGAGGCCGTGGCGGCGATGACGGCGGCGGGCGTCGGAGCCCGGATCGAGCTTGGGATCGGCAATCGCGTGGCGATGCCCCGCATCGGCGTCTCCAAGCGTCCGCTGGAGCTCGGCGGGATGGTGCGCGCCCTGGGCGACGGCGAGTACACGATCAGCGGTCCGACCTACACGGGAATGCGCTGCTTCATGGGGCGGGCCGCCGTTCTGGATACCGGCCGGGCGCGGGTGCTCGTCACCGAGCTGCCTCACGAGCCCTGGGATCTGGCGGTGTTCATGAGCGTCGGCCTCGACCCCCGTGCGTGCCGCTACCTGATCCTGAAGTCCCGCATGTATTGCCGCCCCGTTTTCGAGCCCATCGCGAGAGCCGTCGTCGAGTGCGCGAGCCGCGGCGTGACGAGTTCGAATTATGAGTTATTTCGTTTCGAGAAGCTCGCTCGTCCGGTATATCCTCTCCAGCAAGACGGATCGTGGAGACCTGAGGCTGTGAGGCTATGACAAACGAGAAGGAAGGCGTTCCGGTCCGCGGGCGCGGGCGGATGCAGCGCACGAAGCTCTCGGACCAGATCGCCGAGGACCTGAGGCGCTGGATCGCGCGGGAAGGCCTGAAGCCAGGGGACCGGCTGCCCAACGAGAAAACATTGATGCAGCATTACGGCTGCGCGAAGGGCACTCTTCGCGAAGCGCTGAAGGCCCTTGAGGTGCAGGGCCTCGTAAAAATGCAGACCGGCCCGAACGGTGGCGCCGAGATCCAGCCCGTTTCAACCGACGCGGCCATGCAGCAGCTGCGCAGTTATCTCCATTTCCAGGTGCTGGATTTCGAGCAGATCTACGTCCTCCGGCGCAGTCTTGAGGTCTCCCTAGCGGATAGCGTCGTCGGTCGCCTGACGGAGGATCAGCTTAAACGGTTGGAGGTCAATATTGAGCAATGCGTCGAGGCGCGCGACAGCGGCGACCGTGTCTCGGGCCGACGGCTCGAGATAGAGTTCCACGACATCCTCTGCGAAAGCTGCGACAATCCCCTGCTCGCCTTCATCTGCCGCTTCCTGAATGGCCTTCTGCGCGATCTCGTCGAGTTCCGCAGCGACCGCTACGACGAGCACGAAGCCTTCGGTCAGCACAACGTGGCAAGCCACCGCGACCTCCTGGCCGCCTTCCGCGCCAAGGACCGCCGCGCCGTCAGCCGCATCATGCGCGAGCACATGTGCTGCGCGGAGAGCTTCATGCAGCGCCTCGACGCCTCCTTCCGCTCCGATCTGCTGAGCACGGGCTGAGACCGGCTGCTTGGGGCAGAGCCATGCGGTGACGCCTCTCCATCGCACTCGTTCAACGTAACCGATCCCGAGACGCTTTACCAAAAACGGTCGTGGTCGTGCAGATCACCTTGGAGCGGCAGACGGGCGACAATCCTAGGCGCGTAGAGAGGGTGCCTGTCAGTGCCCGGCCGTCTGGGAGTTCTGTCTCATGATCGGAACATCCGACCCTTCACCGCGTGGCTATCCCCCACGCCGCGCGCCGCGAGTACATTCACACGCACGTCCTGTCCTGTCTGCCTCGCGTTGCCCGCATGCCCCGCTCAAAGTGATGAATCCGCCTATTGTCTTGCCCGCCGTGAGCCCGGATGCGACGTCCGTCTCGACCATGCCAAGTCAGAACGTCGGCGGTGTACAGGCGCTCACGACCTCACAAGGCACCGGGCCGACACAGCGAAACCGGTGCGGTCTCCAGCTTTCGAAGTAGTAGGCATCACCCGGCCCGAGTATCCGCCGCTCGTCATCGACCGTGACCTCCAGGCGTCCGCTCAGGACAATGCCGCCCTCTTCGCCTTGATGCGTCAGAGGAACCTTGCCCGTATCCGCCCCAGGCTCATAGCGTTCCTTCAGGATCTGAAGCGCGCGGCCGAACAGGTTGTTCCCGACTTGGCGGTAGGAGATCTTTCCCTTGCCGATCTCGACCAGCTCGTCGGAACGGTAAAAGGCCTGTTTGGGCTTCTCCGGCTCCAGGGAGAAGAACTCCGCCAGACCGATCGGGATGCCGTCAAGGATGCGCTTCAGCGCACCGACCGAGGGATTGGTCTGATTGGACTCGATTAGCGAGATCGTCGAGTTGGTGATGCCTGCGCGCTTAGCGAGTTCGCGTTGGGACAGATTGTGCAGACCCCGAACATAACGCAGCCGACCGCCAAGATCGAATTCCATCCCGTCACCGCAACCCGTGTGTTTCGTATGTTCTAAATAAGACAAACACACACTGGCGGGATTAACAATATCAGTATCTTGGCATAGTGAAGAAAAGGACTTGTTGTCTTCTCCCGCTCATGGCCATGATCCTCCAGGAAAAGGATCACGGCCATGAATGCTCCTCATAGACACAACAGCGTCCGGCTCGACAGCTACTGGATGCCCTTCACGGCGAACCGCCAGTTCAAAGCCTCACCCCGTCTGCTCGCAAGCGCAGAAGGAATGTATTATACGAGCGATGATGGGCGTCAGATCCTTGATGGCACGGCAGGCTTGTGGTGCGTGAACGCCGGCCACGGGCGTCGCGAGATCGCTGACGCGGTGGGACGGCAACTCTCTACGATGGATTACGCCCCCTCATTCCAGATGGGGCATCCGATTGCCTTCGAGTTCGCAGAGCGGCTTGCCTCCATGGCGCCAGGTGGGGCGAGCACCGGCCTCGACCGGGTATTCTTTACCGGTTCCGGATCGGAATCCGTCGATACCGCCCTGAAGATCGCCATCGCCTATCAGCGCGCCATCGGCCAGGGCACGAGAACGCGTCTGATTGGGCGTGAGCGCGGCTATCACGGGGTCGGCTTCGGGGGCATTTCGGTCGGTGGTATCGTCAACAACCGCCGCGTGTTCCCGCAGATCCCGGGTACGGACCATCTGCGGCATACCCACGATCCGGCTCGCAATGCGTTCGTAAAAGGGCAACCTGAGCATGGCGCTGAACTCGCAGATGATCTCGAGCGCCTCGTCGCTCTCCATGGAGCCGAGACGATTGCAGCCGTGATCGTCGAGCCGGTTGCAGGCTCAACCGGAGTTCTCATTCCGCCGAAGGGTTATCTCGAGCGCTTGCGGGCGATCTGTGACCGCCATGGCATCCTGCTGATCTTCGACGAGGTCATCACAGGCTTCGGACGTCTCGGTGCGCCCTTCGCCGTTGACTACTTCGGTGTCGTTCCGGACCTCGTGACGACGGCCAAGGGCCTGACCAACGGCGCCATTCCGATGGGTGCCGTGTTCGCCAGCCGGAGGGTGCACGATGCGCTGATGCAGGGGCCCGAGGGACAGATCGAGCTGTTCCACGGCTATACCTATTCGGGCCATCCTGCGGCTTGCGCTGCGGGAATGGCGACACTCTCGATCTACCAGGACGAGGAATTGCTCACCCGGGCAGCCGGGCTCGAGAGCTACTGGCACGAGGCGATCCACAATCTGAAGGGATTGCCCCATGTCCTCGACATCCGGACCATCGGTCTCATCGCCGGCATCGAGTTGGAAAGTCGTGCCGGAGCGCCAGGTGGCAGAGCGTACGATGCTTTCGTCGACTGTTTCGAGAAAGGGCTGCTGATCCGGATCACCGGCGACATCATTGCCCTGTCGCCGCCGCTGATCATCGAGACCTCTCAGATCGATGCAATCATCGAGACCTTGTCAGGTGTCTTGAAGCAGGTCGCCTGATCCCTACGGCGCTTGTCCGGAATGGGATCGCCGCGGATTGGATGGACGCCATGTCTGGATCCAGCATCCGTATCATCTCCAGGAACAGCTCCGGGCCCAACAGGCCCGGGGTATGACAGCCTCAATCCTGCTGAGCGCAAGGTAGCCCTCTCCCTGAGCGAAGGCCGAGCAATGATCGAATGATGGCAGGTCGGACGCGTTGCTTGACCGCAGCCGCAATTCTCGCGCATCGTCCATCAGAATGGATCGGCCATGCCCCCTTCAGAGCAGCTTCCGGGATGAGAATTCTCCGTCGTGTTCTGACTGGGAGCAGGCGAAATCTCGTGAAAGAATCCGCTGATCGCACGGACTTGTGCCCATGTCTGCGCAGGTCTCCTGATGCGAATCCCATGATTAACCTGCTATGGCCAGCGCCAGATCAGCTGCGCCCGGACAAGGGGGAGAAAGGGCATGTCAGTCGATGCAACGGTGAGTGTCCGGCTTCCCGATCCGGTTGAGGTTGCGCCCTTCGGCTGGATGCTTGGCAAGCCATATCCCGTTGAATCCGGTGCCGCCTACCGGAATACCGCGACTTCCTTCTGGCAGGAGCATCTGTTCGACCCGGGACCGAATGGGCAGGTCGAGATCCTTTGGGTGACCTACAGCGATGCCAGTCGAGTGATCACTCGCTTAGAGGTCCATCATCTGACCCAGCAGGCAGTCGTGCCGCTGACCGGAGAGATCATTCAGGTCGTGGCTACAAGCGATAAAGAGGGCGCCCCTGAGCTTGCCACGCTCCGAGCCTTTCGCTTGGCTCCCGGCGTCGCAATCTGCATGCGCCCCGGTGTTTGGCATGCGACCCGAACAAGTGGGCCGGAAGCCACATGTCTGATGTTGACCCGCCGATCGACGACGCTTGATCTCGTCAGCCACCTTTCCGGCGCTCACCCGGCCCTGGAGACGAGCCTCAGAGACGTACGGCAACTTCACATCACCGGGTGAGACGGGATATCCGTCAGGTTAACCGACACATTCGGCTGCCCGCATCCCTGGAATGCGGGCAGACCTCTGCACGACAGGGTGACCAGAGGGCGTTCGCAGAAGCGGCCCTCCTCACCGGATCGGACCACGGCTAAATAGCGGCCTTTTTCACGAAGCGGCCATCGAAAGTCGCGGAGAGATCAACCTTGGCATCCCTCATCTCGGGGTCGAGCTGCTGCAGCATATCCATGACGCTCTTCATGCCATCAGGCGGTATGATGCCGTCACGGGAATAGCTCTCAAGGGAGTTTTGCACGGCCTTGAGGTAAAGCGGGCGATCACCGAGATGATACTCGGGTGGCACCGTCTCGGCGACATCCTCCGGCTTAGCCGTCTGGAGCCATTTGAGCGACTTCATGAATGCGTTGACGAGCCGTTGGGTCGTCACCGGGTTGGCGTCGATGAAGTCTTTCGTCGTATAGAGCGTCGCCGCCGGGTTCGAGCCGCCGAAGAGCGACCGCGTGCCGGCCTCCGTGCGTGTATCGATCAGGATAGAGATGTCCCCATCCGATTCGAGCTTGGAAATCACCGGGTCGAGGTGCGAGATCACGTCGATCTCGCCCTTCTGCATGGCGGCGACCGCACTCGCGCCGGATCCGACACCGATGAAGGCCGCATCGGTAGGCTTTAGACCCGCCTTCACCATAGCGTATTGAGTCGTGAGCGCAGTGGAGGAGCCCGGTGCCGTCACGCCGATTTTGAGGCCCTTGAAATCGGCGGCCGATTTGACCTGCTCCGCCTTGTCCTTCTTCACCGCGATCACGATGGCCGGGAAGCGCCCGAGCTCGGTAACGGCGCGAATATCCTGCCCCTTGGCCTGCATGCGGATGGTATGCTCATAAGCCCCCGTCACGACATCGACGGAGCCGCCGATGAGGGCTTGGAGCGATTTGGCGCCGCCGCCGAAATCGTTGATCTCCACCTCCAGGCCTTCGTCCTTGAAGAATCCTCTCCGCTCCGCGATCGTCAGCGGGAGGTAATAGAGCAGCGGTTTGCCGCCGACGCCCAGAGTGACCTTGGTCTTTTCAGGCTCCTCCTGTGCGAAAGCGTTACGGCTTAGTCCGGCAGTCAGAGCAGCCGCGCCCGTTCCAACGAGAAATGTACGGCGTTCCATCCTAGTTCTCCCTGTTTGAATACAGATTGTGCATGAAAGGATCGCCTAACCCTGCCCGTTTGTCGATGGGGCAGGGCGCCAGACCAAGAGCCGTCTTTCGACGAGAGTCACCACGAGGTCTATGAGAATCACGAAAATCGACAGAATCACCATGCCCGCAAAGACGCCGGTGACGTCGAACACGCTCTCCGCCTCGTGGATCTTGTAGCCGAGTCCCGCGGACGAGCCGAGATACTCGCCCACCACTGCGCCGACAAGAGCGAACCCTACGGAGGTGTGCAGGGACGAGAACATCCACGTCAGCGCCGCCGGCCAATAGACATGCCGCAGGAGCTGACGCTCGTTCATGCCGAGCATCCTGGCATTGGCCAGCACGACAGGGCTGACCTCGCGCACGCCCTGGTACACGTTGAAGAAGACGATGAAGAAGACCAGGGTGAATCCGAGAGCCACCTTCGACCATATACCCAGCCCAAACCAGAGCGCGAAGATCGGCGCGAGCACCACGCGTGGCAATGCATTTGCCGCCTTGATGTAAGGATCGAACACGGCGGCGAGCAGCTCGCGGCGAGCGAACAGGAAGCCGAACAGGATTCCGCCACCGGCGCCGAAGGCGAAGGCAAGAATGGTTTCCAAGAGCGTGATCCCGAGATGTCGCCATATCTCGCCGGAAGCGAATTCCTTCCAGACCCTCGCAAGCACATCCAGAGGTGTCGAGAAGAAGAACTGCGTCTGCCGCGTCGGCGCAAGGATGGGATAGGCGGTCAAGACATGCCAGAGCAACAAGAAGCCGAGGCCTACGGCAACCTGAAGCAGGATCAACTTCAAGCGGTTCATGGGGAGGCTTCCTCTCCCTGTGCATAGGCCTTCTGCACCTCGGTGCGAAGGCTTGCCCAGATCTCCTTATGGATGTGATGGAAGGCTGGCTCAAGCCGCACTTCGGCAATGTCGCGCGGGCGTGGCAGCGGCACGGGAAACTCTCCGATGATATGGGACGCGGGACCGGCCGACATGACCACCACTCGATCAGCCAGGGCAATTGCCTCTTCGAGATCGTGTGTGACGAAGAGAACAGCTTTGCGATCGGCAGCCCAGAGTTCCAGCAGCAGATTGCCCATGATCTGCCGGGTCTGGGCATCGAGCGGGCCGAAGGGCTCGTCCATCAGGAGGATCTCGGGATTGCGGATCAGCATCTGCGCGAGTGCAACCCGCTTCCGCTGGCCGCCTGAGAGCATATGCGGGTAGCGGTCGACGAAGGCGGCGAGTCCGACACGCCGCAACCATTCACGGGCTTTCAGCTCGGCCTCCCGGCGGGAAACGCCCTGGGGCTCAAGGGCCACGGCCACGTTCTGAAGCGCCGTTTTCCAAGGCATCAGCGCGTCCTGCTGAAAGAGATAGCCGGCCCGGCTGTTGAGACCCTCCAGAGGTGCACCGAAGATCTCGACTTCGCCATGGGATGGCTTGAGCAGCCCCGCAGACGCGTTGAGCAGGGTGGATTTACCACAGCCGGTTGGCCCGACAATCGCAATAAACTCTCCCGGGGCCGCTGTAAGGTCGATGTTTTTCACAGCCGTGTACCCTCCCACCTTCGGCCCGAAGGTGATGGCGACGCTGAGGAGCGAAACGGCTGAGGTGGTCGATGATGCAGGCATGAGAACTGAGCGTTTCCTGCGCCTGTGAGCGGCGCTTGGCGCCATCCTAAAGGTTCGCTTCTCTATAGCAAGAGCAGGCCCACCCGCAGGCTGCCGCTTGTCCATAGCTTTGCTGCTCAGGCGTCCTGCGCTTTGCGCCTCGAAAGAATGATGTGCACCGGCTGGTTGTGCCGATGACGCCGCCGATCTGTTGGAGAGTTACATGCCGGTTCGGGCGCGTCGCAAATCCAGACCTGAGCCGGGAGAGTGAGTGGCATTACCCAATGCTTAGGAAACGAGCGGATGAAATTACTCTGGGAGCAACTGCTGCGGATTGCGGGCGTCGGTCGCCTGTCGTTCGAGCGGCGTTACCGCATCGACCGGCGTAGGGGGACAAGGCGTGTAGATGAGCCCATATGAGCAATCCCGCACCGCTTCCCGCCTGTGATCATCGCTCACGCAGTCTGGCCCTATTTCGGGCTCCCTTCGATGGGGAGTTCTTTTCGGGCAAACAGCGATCGGCGGCCGAGTCTATCCCTCCGGATCCGGACCTGGTGATCGACCGCGCCCCACTGGATGTTCAGCTCTGAGCGGTTGACGAGTGGACGCTCTCGGATTTTCCCACCAACCCAGTCAGGACCCGTGACGGGATCTATGGGCATAGATCAGATCCTCGTTCTGGGTGCGCTCCCTCCGATTAACGAACCGTTCCGGGCGCGATGAAGCCCCGCAGCCGCACCAGATTTTCGCCTTCAGCCTCTCTGGCGAACCGCTTCTCCCTTTCGGGCGACATGATTCTCCAATACCGGCAGGAAGTTCCACAAATCCCGATTAAGCGCCTTCAGATCGCCGATGATACCCTGCATTTCCTTCAGCCGGTCGTCATCGACGGGTCTGACTGCGCCAAACTTCAGGCGCCCGCGAACCTCGCTGATTTTCATCGAATGGGTGTGAGTGATTTCTCCAAGGTCATTGAGAGCGTACATACAGTGATTGAATTCGTTGCGGATCTTGGTGCAGGCGTTAAAGCGCTCAACCAGGTTCTCAAGCTGAGAGGCTACTTGCTTGTCGGCGATGTTCGCAGCCGCGAGCCGTTGTACCAGATCGAGCCGCGCGCGTGTCGTGTTCAGAGTCGAGAAGATGATCGCCGCGGAGGTCTGGTCTATGTCGAGAAGCAGCATCAGCACGTAGATGAACATGCTCTCGTTATTGGACCAGCTGAAGCTGATGTTCCCGATCAATGCCAAGATCAGGGTGCGCCGACTGGCAGTCTCCGGTGCTGCGGCTTCAATGGCCTCAAAGCCAGGTCGGGGCGGCAAGCGAGTCGGCACAGATTCCTCCAATGACTGAACGCACATGCAAGTGGCGATCTTGGACACGCTCTCGGTGCGAGAGCGTCAATTCACTTCCTGCATCTTTACTCAAAAATTTGATTGAGCAAGAGAGGGCTGGTGCAAGGAACTATCCGAAAGAAGTATGTCAACGCGTCTCGAAGAAAATTCTAACAGTACAACAAGTAGTGTTGGACAATAGTCTTCCCCCTAATGACTTAACCCCTTTGCAATGCCCCCTATCTGATATGGGCAGTTGATCCACTAGCTTTGTCTTCCTAGGATTTAACTGCTGGTTGGGGCGCAGCTGCTTAGGAAGCCTTCCTAAAATTCAGTTCTCTTCAAACAGCTTATCAGTTGATGCGGTCGTGCGCTGTCAAGGCCGCTCGTTTTGATAACTGGCCCCTGCATTGTTGGAAGCCAGCTGTTGTCGCCCCTGCTTCAGGGGTCGAGACAGTACCCCTAGGTTTGATGTCTTTGTATCGGCGCGCTGCCTGCAGGACGCCGTACGAGGACGCGTGTCTAGGGAGGTTGTGTCCGACGATACGAGGACTTCAACGCAAAGGAGAGGATCTGCCCGGAATCAGAATCGAGACGTTCAGCATACGCTTTTCCCTGGGCCCTTGCGTTTAGCGGGATCCCGGGAATCATATCCATCACTCCCAAATTCCAATTATAGGCACCAGCCGACCTTGCCCGTCGCAGACGTAGATGATCAGCGACGAAAGGGAAAGCTGTGCCCTCGTGAAAGAGAGCACTCAAATGGGACATCCTTCTTCTGACGCCCGCAACACCAACTCCGGTTCTGTCGCCGCAGCTCTGGGCGTGGCCGTGGCCGTTGACGATATCGAGAATGTCGGCAACGACACCGGCAGCTACAACGAGTCAAACAGCCATAACAACACCGAGTACAAGACGGTGACGGTGAACGAGGTCGAGAACAAGACGGTCAACGTCTCGGACGACGACATCCGTGACAGCAACAACACGTCGAACAGCAATAACACGCTCGGTGTGGATATCGACGTCGTCAAAACCGAAACCGAGTCCAAGGTCGAAGACAGCTACAACGACATCGACGTTTCCAAGACCGAGACGGAGATCGAAGGCAGCTACAACACCAAGACCGAGACGGAGATCGAAGACAGCTACAACACCAAGACCGAAACGGAAATCGAAGACAGCTACAACACCAAGAACGAAACGGAGATCGAGGACAGCTATAACAGTCTCGAGGTCGATATCTCGAAGACCGTCTCCGAGATCGAGGACAGCTACAACTCGGATGACGACTGGCTGGAGCTCGATGGTCTCGATTTCGATGTCCTGACCGCCATCGGTGACGGTGTGCTCACAGGCTCGGGCAACGATGCCATGTTCAACATCGCTCAGGTCAGCGAGTTGAAGGACAACGACACCCTGTACAGGGCGGAGGTCGAGAACGACGCCCGCTTCGAGCAGGACGCCAACTCCGACGGCGGTTATGCACGCGGCGGCGATGACTTCGATGATCGCGCCACTGCCACCGCCTCGGCCGACGGTGTTGCCAACCTGGAGGCGTTCACCCAGAACATCGTGATGGGCGCGAACATCCAGTACAACGGCGTTGATATGTCGGTCGTGGGCGGGAATAGCTCCATCGACGACGCCGACGTGGCGTAGCCCAAGTGACACGGGAGCTCGCGCCTTCGCGCGGGCTCCCTCATTTCCAGGCGGGAATGCAGCCTGTGAAGGGCGTAACAGCGCACATGGGGGGAGAACATGTCGGACGGCGCCACTGGTGAGATCATCTGGCATTTCGCGGGCTACCTCCGCCTCTTCGAGAGCACGCCTGGCAGCCGGGACGCACATGACGGGAGCGCTTATTCCTCTGCCAGCGGCGATTACACGCTTCCCTCGAGCCCCGATGGTCGCGTTGTGGAGGAACTTCCTGAACTTGCCTCAGGCGGCCTGCGGGTGAGCATACCCTCGTTTCCGGTGTTTCCCCTTGAGGCCGCCGTCATGCGGGTCGAGGCGAGGCCCGGCGCAGAACCGATCGAGGTCGCTCCGCTCCGCGCTGAGAGCCTGAGGCCGCAATCGGAACCGGCAGTCTCCCCCGGTGGTGCTCATGCTCCGGTGGTGCTCAAAGGCGAGACGCCGGCCTATGCGGCCGTCTACGAGGAGGGCGGGAACGACAAGCTCGCCTCGGTGGTGCAGACGAATCTGATGGACGACGACGACGGCTTCGGGGGCGACGCTGAAGCCGGTCTGAGCGACATGCACACCGTCGACGTGTCTGCGACGCTGGTCGACCTCATCGGAGAGGCGAAGGAGGCCACTCCGGGCGGCCTCGTCCCTACCGGGCAGACAGCTCTCGACTGGTTGGGCCATGTCGAGCAACGCGATGCCGCGATCAAGGAAGCGGGTGGCGCTTCCGGACCGCAGGCAGAGCCCGGCACCTACGTCAATGGCGAGCTGGTCGACAATACGCCGGATATGCCTGCGGCGCCGCCCGAGCCCCCGGAGACAGGCGGCGACGGAACGCAGGTTCTTGAGACGGGCGGCAACAAGGCCGTCAATGTCGCGGTCATCGGCGATCTCTCCGAGCTGACGGGCACGCTCGTCGTGATGGGCGACTACTACGAGACGAACGCCATCATCCAATCCAATGCCTACACCGACCGCGATCAGGTCACGCCTCAGAGTGAGGGAGCGGGGAGCACCGGGGACAACCTTGCCCTCAATATCGCAACGATGGTTTCTGAGCAGGTCGAAACTGCTGCGAAGGGCAACTGGATCGGACCCAGTGGACTCAAGGTCGACGTCACCATTGCCGATGGCGACCTCTTCGATGTGAAATCGCTCGTCCAGCGCAACTGGATCTCGGACAATGACGAGGTGGTGCAGAACTCGACAGCCTCGCACAGCGCGGTGTTCGTCGGCGGCAACATCCAGTCCAGTTCGGCCCAGTTCCTGGATCTAGGCGACTACGACATCATCGTCGTGCTCGGCGACTACCATGAGTTCAACCTGATTACCCAGACGAACATCCTGATCGACGATGACATTGTCGCGCCGATGAACGGGGAGGGAGCATCCGGGGGAACGGCCCACGGCGGACGCAACACTCTCGTGAACGACGCCAGTATCGAGAACAGGGGTGTTCAGGATTTCAGGGATGTGCCCGATCCATTGGAAAGTCTGATTGCGACCCTCGACCGTCAGGGTCATCCGGGCCTCGACGAGTGGGCCAATTTTGGGGGGGCTGCCACGGGGCATTTCAACGTGCTCGTCGTGCGCGGTGACTACTGGGACATCAATGTGATCTCGCAGACGAACGTCGTAGTCGACGCGGACGTCGCGGCCCAGCACCAGGCAAACAGCCAGGGGGAGCAATGGCTCACCACCGGCGGAAACCAGCTGGCAAACATGGCCAAGATCATCGACGTGGGGGCCATCTACGACAAGTACCTCGGTGGCGAGCATTACTCCGACGCCGTCTTGGTCCAAGCGGAGTACGTAGATGTTTCGGCCACTGTCCTGAACCAGGACACGATGGCGCTCGTATCGGAGGCGGTCGCCTTCGCGGGACTGCTGGAAGATGCGCCCGACACTCCCGACACTTCCGTTGGCCGGGAGGCTGCGGTCCATGACGACATGATGGGGTCGATCCTGACCTGATCCCTGACGGCCGAATACCAGGAACATCTGATCAGAGGTGCCTATTATGAGAAGAGAGGCAGCCATCTTGCCTGCGGCAGCAGAGGCCATTTCACCACGGCGCGTGGCTCCGCATGGGCGTGCGGAAGCTCCCTCTCCCGCGGCTCCGGTGCTGCGCTTCCGAAGGGCAGGCGACGCCGGGGCCTCCGGCAGGACGTCCACCGAGGGCTCTGGCGGCGGGGGTGGTGGTGTGGGTAAGGGCGGGGGCGGCGGTGGCGGCGGGACGCCGCTGCAGAGGCGCTTCCGCGACGGCGATTTTCGCGAGGCACTCGGCAAAGGGCTCGGGCGGGTCCGGCGGAATCTCATCACGGTCGCCGTGTTCTCGCTGGTGGTGAATATCTTCATCCTGGCGATGCCGATCTACCTGTTCCAGCTGTCCGACCGTGTGCTGACCAGCCGGAGCGTCGACACCCTCGTGATGCTGAGCGTTGTGGTCGTCGGGGCCGTGATGGCGCACGTGTTGATGGACATGATGCGGCGCTTCATCCTGATGCGGGTGGCGGTGGAGTTCGAAAGCCGGCTGGGTGCGCCGGTGCTGGCAGCCGCCGCGAGGGCCTCGCAGGCGGGGTCGAGCAAAGAGTTCCAGACACTGACCGACCTGCAGCAGGTCCGCAGCTTCCTTACTGGATCTGTCCTGCTGATGATGCTCGATGCCCCGGTGGCGCCGGTCTATCTGCTCGTGGTGTTCCTGATCCACCCGGACTTAGGCTACATCGTCACGGCTACGGGGGCGCTGCTGCTTTTGGTAGCCTATATAAACCAGCGGATCACGCATGCCCCGTTTTCGATGGCCAGCGCGTTCTCCTCGCGTGCGAACCTGCAGGCGGACGCGATGGCCCGCAACGCGCAGGTGATCAATGCCATGGGCATGATTCCGGAGAGCGTTCAGATTTGGGGCAGCGAGACGGCCGAGTCACTCAAGGCGCAGGTCGTCGCGCAGGACCGGAACATCTTGATGTCGGCCGCATCGAAAATGGTGCGCCTTGCAACGCAGGTCTGCATGCTAGGGTGGGGCGCTTGGCTGGCGCTGAATCACGAGCTTACCGGCGGAATGGTGATCGCCGCGTCGATCGTCGCGGGACGTGCCCTCGCCCCAGTCGAGGGCACAATCGAGGGATGGCGCAGCTTTGTCGGGGCGCGGTCCGCTTATGGCCGTATCCGGACCTTGCTCCTCAATTCGCCGCTCAACCTGGAGCGACTGCGTCTGCCTCAGCCTGCGGGGCGGCTCAGCGTCGAACGCGTGCTCTACGTGCCGCCGCCGAACAAGAAAGTGATCCTCAATGGGATCAACTTCACCCTGGAACCCGGCGAGTCGCTGGCTGTCGTCGGCGCCTCCGGCACGGGCAAGTCCACCTTGGGCAAGATGCTGGTCGGTTCCATCCATCCGACTGCGGGGGCAGTGCGGCTCGACGCCATGGATCTGCGCAACTGGGATCCGCGGCAGTTCGGCGAGAGCGTAGGCTACCTGCCTCAGGACGTGCAGCTCTTCCCTGGAACCATCAAGGCCAACATCGCCCGGATGCGCGCTGACGCCACCGACGAGCAGGTCTTCGAGGCAGCGGAGATGGCGGACGTGCACGAGATGATCTCGCAGTTCGCCCAAGGGTACGAGACCGTTGTCGCCATGGATGGTAGCCCTCTTTCGGGCGGTCAGAAGCAGCGCATCGGCTTGGCACGCGCCTTCTTTGGCACCCCTCGCCTGGTCGTGCTCGACGAGCCCAACTCCAACCTCGACAATCCAGGCGAGCAGGCCTTGGCGCGGGCCCTGGTGCGGGCCAAGGAGCGCGGGATCACGGTGGTGGCGATCACGCAGAGACCGGCGCTGCTCAAGAGCGTCGATAAGATCATGATCATGAAGGACGGCTCGGTGCAGGCCTTCGGGACGCGGGACGAGATCCTGCCAATTCTGGCTGGACGCAAGCCCGGCAATCCGGTGGGCCAATGAGGGGGAGTGACATGACGGACGCAGCGGGGCAGCAGAAGGAATGGTACGCGGACGTGCCGCGAAGCACGCGCGCACCGACCCTGTACGGGATCGCGGTCATCGCGGTAGCGCTGGGCGGGTTCGGGTTCTGGAGCAGCAGCGCACCCATCGCCGGCGCAGTGGTTGCCAACGGCGTCTTCGTCGCGACCGGGCAGAACAAGATCGTCCAACATCTGGAAGGTGGGGTGATCCGCGAAATCCTCGTGAAGGAGGGCGACGAGGTCGAGGCTGGGCAGCCCCTCATTCTTCTGGACGAGACAGCGCCGCAAGCGGAGCTGCGCCGTCTCGAACTACGGCAGGCGCGTCTGGCGGCGATGGAGGCGCGCCTGATCGCGGAGGCCGGCGACCAGGACGAGACTTCGTTCCCGTTGGAGGTTCTCGAACGGGCCCGCTCCGACCGGGATATCGCCGAGATCGTGGTGGCGCAGCGCAACGCTTTCGAGGCGCGGCGCACCAACCTGCACAGTGAAGTAGCGACACTGAAGACCGGCATCGACGCGCTGGAAGAGCGGATCAAGGGCGGGCGCACCCAGCTGGAGGCGGTGGGGCGCCAGCTCAAGCTCATTGAGGAGGAACTCCAAACCAAGTCCGGCCTCCTACAGAAAGGCATGGTGCGCAAGTCGGAGGTGCTGGCCCTTCAGCGCGCCCAAGCCAGCCTCCAGGGTGAGACTGGACGGCTCGTTGGCGAGCTAGGCGACTCCAAGGAGCGAATTGCCCGCATCAACGAGCAGATCCTGGGGCTGCGCATCGCTGCCAGGAAGGTCGCGACGGAGCAGCTGCAGGAGGTGCAGGCAGAGCTCAACGACGTGCGCGAACGCATCCGAGCCGCCAGCCACGTGGTCGAGCGCGGCGTGATCACGGCCCCGGTCAGCGGTGTCGTGGTCAAGCTGCGCTATCATACTCCCGGTGGTGTCATCGAGTCGGGCAAGAGCATCATGGAGATCGTGCCGGCACGGGCGCCCCTGGTGGTCGAGGCGCGGGTCCGCCCCCAGGACATCGACGACGTTCACAACGGGCAAGGCGCCGCGGTCCGCCTGACCGCGCTCAGTCAGAGGATTACACCGATGATCAACGGCAAGGTCGTCTATGTATCGGCCGACGCGCTGCCTGACGACAGAAGCGCCGGCACCCGGAGCGACATCTACGTCGTCCGCGTCGAGCTCAGCGAGCAGGAGACCGGCGACCTCAAGCACTTCGAGCCGACCCCGGGCATGCCGGCGGAGGTCTATATCACGACGGCGGAGCGGACATTCTTGGAATATCTGGTGCAGCCGCTCAAGGACAGCATGTCGAGGGCATTCCGGGAGTCTTGATGCTGCACATCGTGAAAGCTGCCTCACCGGCAGGCTAACCTACGGTTCTAGCAGACCAGGGCCTGAAAATTACGGAGTGCGAGAATGCCCGCTTGCGCCAGCTCGTGGATTTCCTCTCGCTGGAAGTGCGGCTCCTTTCGCGGGGTCCGCTCACCTGAATACGCCCCTTCTCAGCCCGGGGAGGTCTTTGACCTGTCAAGGATTTTCCAGATACCGTTTGCTGTTGCGACCACACGGGAATCGGCAATGAGGGTGCCACCCACAAAGACCAGCGAGCGTGTACGCCGCACCACCTGGCATCGTGACTCAACAAACCTTCCAATTCGCACCTTTTCAACGAAGTGAACATCGAGCTGTATGGTTGCCTGTGGCTGATGTCCGGTCTCGTGCCACGCCGTCATCCCAAGTGCCCGGTCGGCGAAGGTCATCAGTACGCCGCCCTGCACGACGCCACGACGGTTGCGATGCTTTGGCTGCGTTACGAGCCCTAGTATCCAGCGCTCGCCATCCCATCGTTGCCAGAAAGGGCCGATCAAGCCGATGAATCCTGTATCAGGGTGGATCTCCCAACCTTCGCTCGCCGGCTCAAAGCCTGTCGCAGCCGCGAATATAAGCTCAGGTGAAGGCTCCGTCATAGGGTGTTCGCTCCATGGACCGGGAGGAGGCGGGCATCCGGGTTAGCTTCAGCCTGCGGGCCCTGGCTGTTGTTGCGGAGGAAGAACAAGATCAGCATGGTCCCCCATTGAGCAGATGCTCGAGGGCTCGGTCATCGAGGAGCGTTCGCTCAGGACGACGAGCCCTATTCCTCGCCGGAACTGTCGAGGACCCGTTGTCCTTCAGGCTGGAGCGCGCCCCCCGCCGCGGCGCCAAGTCCGGCAAGACCGACGCTGCTGAGAGAGCGACATCGACCGGCCGGAACCATCGGGATCCTCTGCGCACCCGCATGCGAGCAAAGGTTCGGTGTTGAATGTCACCATATTTCTCCCGGAGGTTTCTGTACGCCTTGTCGGCCCGGTGTCCGTACTCCGCACGAACGCTGCCGGAATGCGCGCACGCAGCCCTTTTCGTCGATCCATCGATTGGCAACTCTCTTAGCTAAGCGTGGCAACCATAGATAATCCGCCCTCCTCATCACGGGCCCACAGCGAGTAAGAGCCGTCATCCTTTTCCGCACCCTCGAGAAAGAACGGTCGCCCGGAAAAGAGCGGCTTGACGGCCCGGAAGTTGAAGCTTCGGATTGGGCGGCCGGAAAAGCGCGTGCGGAATTGATCGAGCAGCAGCGTCGCCGTCAACTGCCCCTGCACGATGATGCCGGGATAGCCTTCATCGTGCGTCGTATAAGGTTCGTCATAGTGGATGCGATGGCCGTTGAAGGTCACGGCCGAATACCGGAACAGCATGACGGGGTCCGGGTCGATCCGGTGCGACCAGGCTGGGCTGGTGGGAGCCGCCTTGACCGGTGGAGGGGCTTCTCCCGGACCTGGATGATCGCGATAGACGAGCGTCTGCACCTCCGAGAGAACCTCCGTACCGCCGACATGGTAGCGGTTGTCGATGTTGACGAAGATCAGCGATCCCGTCTTTCCCTCCTTCTCGGAGATATCGGCAATCCGCGCAGTTTTGGTCATGACGTCGCCGACCCGGATCTCGCCCGAGAAGGTGATGTCGCTTGCAGCCCACATCCGTCTCGGCTGAACGATGGGAGGCAGCAATCCCTTGCGCTCCGGATGGCCGTCGGCTCCGATCTGCGACTGGGGAACGGTCGGGCCGAAATAGGTCCAGTGCGCCGCGGGCGGGATGGGATCGCCGGGCCCTGGAGCCTCGTGTTTGTCCAGAAGCGCGCAGAGGCCAAGGATCGGCCAGCGCTCCGCCGCCTGCTTCGCCGTTTCGGTGCGCCCGATCCATTCTTTGAAAATTCCGGTCTCAGTCATCAACTCTTTCCGTAGTAGCTCTTGCAACTACTATTGGGCCGGTTTAAGTTCGCAGTCAACGGCAATGGCCGAGGAGGAAGCGCGAAATGAGCCTTGTGGACGTGAAGACCGAAATCACCGGCAACATCTGGAAGATCGTGGCGCAGGTGGGGGATCGGCTGAGCGAGAACGATCCCATCATCATCATGGAGTCCATGAAGATGGAGATTCCGATCATGGCCTCGGAGGATGGCCGCCTCTCAGAAATCCTCGTGACTGAAGGTGATACCGTCACAGAAGGGTCCGTCGTCGCGCGGATCGAGGTATGAGGCCAAGGATGCAGAAGGTTCTTGTTGCCAATCGCGGAGAAATCGCGCTCCGGGTGTTTCGCTCGTGCAGGACGCTCGGACTCTCCACGGTGTCCGTCTTCTCGGAGGCCGATGCCGGATCGTTGCACGTCGAGGCCGCGGATGAAGCGCATCTCATCGGCCCCGCGTCAGCGCGGGACAGCTATCTGAAAGTCGATGCCATCCTCGGTGCGGCGGCCCGTTCCGGCGCCGACGCCATTCATCCGGGCTACGGGTTTCTTTCCGAGAACGCCGATTTCGCGGAGCGGGTGATCGCCAATGGCCTCACCTGGATCGGTCCTGCACCGGACGTAATTCGCAGCATGGGTGATAAACAGCGGGCGCGCGAGATTGCCGAACAGGCAGGGGTGCCGATCGTGCCCGGCTCCCGCAGGTTCCAGCCGGACGCTCTCGATGGCCTCAGCGAGGCGGGGCGGGACGTGGGCTATCCGCTGCTGGTCAAGGCCGCGGCTGGCGGGGGTGGCATCGGCATGCGCCGGGTCGACAGCGAGGATAAGCTCGCCGAAACCGTAGTGGCCACACAGTCCATGGCGGCCAAGGCCTTCGGCGACGGGTCGGTGTTCCTGGAGCGCTTCGTTCCCAAGGCCCGCCATGTGGAGATTCAGGTTTTCGGTTTCGGGGATGGTACCGCCGTACACCTCTTCGAACGTGACTGCTCCCTGCAGCGGCGGTTCCAGAAGGTGATCGAGGAAAGCCCGGCGCCGGGCCTGCCGGATGCCGTGCGCCAGGAGATGGCCGAGGCCGCGCTGCGCCTCGTTCGCGCGGTCTGCTATGGCGGAGCAGGGACGGTCGAGTTCATCGTCGATGCGGAAACCTTCGCATTCTACTTCCTCGAGATGAACACGCGTATCCAGGTCGAGCACCCGGTGACGGAGATGGTCACGGGGCACGATCTCGTCGCCATGCAGCTCGACTTCGCCCGCGGCGCTCTCAAGGGAATGGATCAGAGCGAGGTTACGTGCCGGGGGCACGTCATCGAAGGCCGGCTCTATGCGGAGAACCCGGCCAAGATGTTCATGCCGTCGCCCGGCACCCTGGAAGCCTTCACGGGGCCGCTGGACGTGGCGCATGTGCGCATCGACAGCGGTTACCGGAGCGGCGATACGGTTACGCCCTTCTACGATCCGATGCTCGCGAAGGTCATCGCCTGGGGCGAGGACCGGACCGAAGCCCGCCAGCGCCTGATCGACACCCTGACGGCCTTTCGGATCGAGGGTGTGCGGACCAACCGCGACTTCCTGGTCGCCTGCCTGAGCGATGGCGAGTTCGCCAGGGGCGACGTCCATACCAGCTTCATCGACAACCGGCGCACCCATTTGATCGCCGCGTGAGCGCAAAAGGAGAAAACCATGTCATCGGCTCCCATTCTGATCGACGCCGCCTGGGCTCCAGGCGGGCATCGCCGTCTTGCACGGGGCGCGCTTCTCGCCGTGGCCGGAAGTCTGCTGATCGCAGTCTGCGCACACATCAAGGTTCCCATGTGGCCCGTGCCGATTACGATGCAAACCTTCGCCGTGCTGCTCATCGGTTTCGTATACGGATCGAGACTCGGGGCAGCCACCGTGGCGCTCTACCTCGCCGAAGGGGCTGTGGGTCTGCCGGTGTTCGCCGGGGGTGGCGGGATCGCCCACTTTGCCGGCCCTACCGGGGGCTATCTTGCCGGATTCCTGGTTGCCGCGGCCTTGACGGGCTGGCTCGCGGAAAACAACTGGAGCCGCTCTATCCCGCTCACCCTGTTGGGAATGCTTCTCGGCTCCGCGGTCATCACGCTCTTCGGCTTCGCCTGGCTGGCGGCACTGCTGGGCGCCGAGAAGGCTTTTCTCGTCGGCGTTGCCCCATTCCTGGTGGGCGACGCGGTCAAGGCCTCCCTCGCTGCGGTGCTGCTTCCCATGGCTTGGAAGGGGCTCCCGAGGATCCTATGATATAACGAGAAGGTATGGCACAAGGCGCAACGGAAGCGGGCTCGGCGAGCCCGCTTCCTGTCTTTGCCTCGCAACAGCCCGTCGGGTAATGGTTCTCGCAATGGAGGTTCCTCGTGGCCGGCAAGCTAGCAGTTACCCATACGTCAAATGAACTTTCGGGCGACCTGAGACGCCTTGGATTCACGGAATACGAGGCGCGGGTCTACATCCAGCTCCTGCGCCAGTCGCCTGCGACGGCGTACGAGATTTCGAAGAGCACGGGTGTTCCAAGGCCCAATACATACCAGGCGCTGGAGGCTCTCGCCCAGCGTGCCGCCGTGCTGCCGGTCAGCGAGACTCCGGTGCGCTATGTGGCAGCCAAACCCAGCGAGCTGTTCGACGCCATCGCGCGGCAAACGCAAACCCTCTGCAGCGATCTTGCCGAGCGCCTGTCGGCCATCGCTCCGAGTGCCGACGATCAATATGTCTGGACCCTGCGCGGCGAAGTCGCCGTCCATGACAAGATCCACGACCTGATCTCCGACAGCCGCGAGGTGATCTGGATCAAGGCCGCCGATGAAGTGCTGCGGCGGCACAAGGCCGCCCTCAGAGCCGCCGCCGAGCGCGGCGTCGAGACGCTGATCGTTCTGTTCGGCTTCGATGCGGACGAGTTCCGGTTCACCGACCGTTGCCGCGTTTACATCCACGAGGGCAGTGGCGTTCGCATGGGCTCCGCGGACAATCTCTTCACAGTCGCGGTCGATCATACCGAGATGCTGACCGCAGCCCTGGATGGCGAGGTCACGGCCGCCCATTCGCGCAACCGGCCGATCGTGAACCTGGCGCAGTCTCTGATCCGCCACGACTACTACATGGCCGAGATCTTCGCGCGATTCGGGCCCCAGATCGATGCGGAGTTCGGACCGCATCTGAAGGCCCTGCGCATGGCCTGCTTCTCTCCCGAGCAGATCGTCTCGTTCAAGCAAAAGACCGGGCTCTGAACAACGCGAGCCCGGTCGTCTCTGCACATTCCTAGGCGCCGCCTCTCGCGGCGAACCGACCTTCGAGGTGGCCGACATTGGCGAGAGCCAAGGCCATGGGGGCGATCTCGTCGAAGACCGGTACGCCGATCTCCCTGGCCTTGTCACGGTAGTGACGGCGACGCTCGTCGAGTTCGGCGGAACCATCGGTCCTGAGGGCCAGTGCGAAATGGGCGACGCCGGGCCACTTTTCCTGCGTCTGCGCGACGACAGAGAAAAGGTTGTCGATGGGATCGACCGTGCCGCGCCCGACGAAGGCCGCGAGGTTGAGGTGCATGGCGATCGCATCGGGCTTGGCGTGTTCGTAGACGATGTCCAGGATCTCGCCTGCCACGAAGCCGTCCCTTTCCTGCAACGTCCGCACGGGCGTGTCGATCGGATTGGCGACACTGGTGCCGGGCGGCAGGCCCAGGCCTTCCAGCAACTCCCGAGCCCGGCCCGAATAGGGCGAGACATCGAGGCCGACCGCCGCAAAGGCGTCCGTGCCCAGAACGCTCGAACCGCCGCCATTCCCGAACAGCGTCACCGCCTTGGTCGGCTTCCAGGGCCGAAGCTGCAGATGCTGGAGGGCGAGCAGCGTGTCGATGAAGGCATCCACGGTCGGAACCAGCACCACGGGAGCCTGCTTCGTCAGCGCGTCCCACGCCTTGTCGTCACCGGCGAGCGCGCCGGTATGCGACGCCGCCGCGATGCGTCCCTGACTGGAGCGCCCGCCTTTCAGGATGACGACCGGCTTGGTGGCGAGAGGCGAGCGCAGGAGCTCGAAGAACGCCCGGCCTTCCTTCACGTCCTCGATGTAGAGGCCGATTGCCCGGGTCTGGGGATCGGCGAAATAGTACTCCAGCAACTCATGCGGCGTCACATCGGCGCTGTTGCCGATGGTCACGAGGCCGCTGAAGCGCAAGCCGCGCCATTGCCCGCGCTTGATGATGTCGGTGCTCAGGCCGCCGGATTGAGCCACCACCCCCACCTGTCCGACCTCTTTCGGCGCTCCGGACGGGAATGTGAGCCCTCCGCGCGGCGAGTAGGTGCCGAGGCAATTGGGGCCGATCACGCGAACGCCGGAATCCCTAGCCTTCCGAAGCAGGTCCTTCTCCAGTTCCTTTCCTTCCTCCACCTCGCCGAAACCGGAAGAGATCACCTGGGCGATTCGGCAGCGCCCCTTGGCTTCGGCAATAGCGTCGGGAATGCGCTGCGCTCCGATCGCCACATAGGCGTAGTCGATCGGCTCGGGCGTGCTGGCGAGGCTGGGATAGGCCTTGCAGCCCTCGATCTCGGTCGCGGACGGATGGATCGGATAGATCGCGCCGCCATAACCGAACTCCTTCAGCCGCCGGATGAACGTATTGGCGATGGCGACATCCTTCGTCGAGGCTCCGAGAACGGCGATGGTCTTGGGCTCGAAGAGAGGTCTGAACGCCTGGAGCGGCGGCATGTGGGGCGCGGCCTCTCCCTCGCTCTCCGCCTGATTCCCCTCAGGGGTCAGAAGGAAGCGCGCGTCCGCCGCCATCACGCCGCTGGATGAGACGATCACTGGGTTGAGGTCCGCCTCCGCGATTTCGTCCCCGAGCGTCATCAGCAGACCGTTCTCGCCGCCGATGCGCACCATCAGGTCCACGAGGGCATCCTCGTCGACGCCTGCCTCACCGCGGACTCCCCTGAGGAGTTCGTGGCCTTTCAGCTCTGCCAGCATGGCACGCGCATCGCTGGCGCTGATCGGGCAGATCCGGAACGAGACGTCCTTGAGAACCTCGACGAAGATGCCGCCGAGGCCCACCATGATCATCTGGCCGAACTGCGGGTCGCGGAAACCGCCGACCACCACTTCGCGTCCTGCCGGGATCATTTCCTCGACCAGCCAGCCTTCAACCTGGGCGGATGCGATCTTCGGCTTTGCCTGCATAGCCTCGATGGCAGCGCCCACCGCAGCAGCATCGGTCAGGTTCAGGGCTACGCCGCCCGCATCGGACTTGTGCAGGATCTCGCGCGAGACGACCTTTGCCACGAAGGGCGGCGTGAGCCCTTCGGCGATGGCCATGGCCTCCTTGGCGTCGGCGGCGACGGCCGAGCGCGGGCTGCGGATTCCGAACCGTGCGAGGAGCATCTTGCCGGCGCTCTCGTCGAGGGCCGTGCGGCCCTCGGCGCGGGCCTTGGCGATGAGTGCCGTGGCGTTGGTGATGTCGTGATGATTCATGATCTGCCTCAGTAGCTCGTGGGCCAGGTGCGCATCAGGTGTTGTCCGAGACCCTTCGAGCGCCGGCGCTGCTGGATGTCGAGCATCCGGATGAGATAGTTGCGGGTTTCCTGCGGCTTGATGACGTCATGGGCGGAGAAGATTCGCGCCATGTCCCAGATCTCGAGGTCCTTCTGGATCTCCGCGAGAGCACCCTCGAATCCTTCCTGACCCGGCGAGAGATTCTTGACGATGCTGGTCGCGAAGACCGGGTCCATGAAACTCACCTCGGCAGTGGGCCAAGCCACCATGGCGTCGTTCTGGGTGCCGCCGCCCATGGCCACATAGGCGCGGCCATAGGCCTTGCGGCAGATCACGGTGATCGACGGCACCGTTGTCAGGCTCGTGGCGTTCATGAAGTTCATGATGTGCCCTGGAGCGCCGCGGCGCTCGGCATCGAGACCGACGACGAAGCCGGGGGTGTCCATGAGGCGTATGATGGGAATGTTGAAGCTGTCGCAGAGCACCGTAAGATCAATGATCTTGCGGCAGGCCTCCGCCGAGAGTGCGCCGCCGCCCACCAGCGGGTTATTGGCAATGACGCCGACCGTCTTGCCATCGAGGCGCGCCAGGCCCACCGTCGCAGGCTTGCCGAAGCGCGGCTTGATCTCGAGGAAGCTGTCGCGGTCGAAGATGATCCTGATGATCTTCTTCATGTCGTAGACCTGCGTGCGCTTCTCGGGCAGCACGTCGAGGATCTGCTCCTGGCCTTCGCCCGATCCTTCGGTGACGGGCGCAACCGGCGGCAGCTCGCCGTTGTGGGAAGGCATGTAGGACAGGAAATGCCGGATGGCCGCCATCGCTTCCTCATCCGTGTCGACGAAATTGTCGATCAAA
This sequence comes from Microvirga makkahensis, assembly GCF_009830105.1. Taxonomy (GTDB): domain Bacteria; phylum Pseudomonadota; class Alphaproteobacteria; order Rhizobiales; family Beijerinckiaceae; genus Microvirga; species Microvirga makkahensis. The sequence continues at coordinate 321,747 of NZ_WURB01000002.1, read as the reverse complement.
CCGGTCTGCTCGGCATGGAGCCGCCATCCGCCGAGATCCTCCAGATCGACCTTCTCGCCGATCGCCATCGAGACGAGGCGTGGGCTCGACACCGACATGATCGAGCCCTTCTTCATCACGGCATAGTCCGCGCAGCAGCACAGCCAGGCCGACGATCCGAACGAGGTGTCGAGCGCCGCGGCCACCCAGGGCGTGTCGCGCATGCGCCGAAACTGAGTCGGGTCGTTGCCGAGCATCGACCCCATTCCTTTCGAGCCCATGGCGTCGGGAAGGCGGGCACCGGTCGACTCGCCGATATGCACGAAGGGCATGCCCTTCTCGGTGCATACCTTGCGGATATAGCCCATCTTCTTGGAGTTGGTTGCGCTGGTCGACGCGCCTTTCGTCGTGAAGTCGTTGACGACGACGCCGACATCGCGCCCGTCGATCTTCCCGAATCCGGTGATCTTGCCGTCGCGTGGCGTGGACGGAATGTCCGACTCGAAGACGCCGGACGCTCCGAGCAGTCCCACCTCCATGAAGCTGCCCCTGTCCACGAGCGCAGTCAGACGTTCTTCGGCGTTGAGTTGTCCGCGATCTCTGCGCTTGGCGAGTTTGTCCTCGCCACCCATACGCCTGGCCGCGCCTCTGCGGCGTTCGAGTTCGGCGAGCATCGTGTCGTGCGCCATTGGTATTCCTCCCATTATGATTTGTGAAAACTGCGCTGTTGGATGGTGAAGCGGTCAACCGCCGCCCGGTCGAGGCGAGGCCAGTACCCTTCCGGCAAGTGGATGGAGCCGTTTGAAAAGGGCAGGGGATTCTCGAACAGCCGGTCGTGAGGCTTCAGGAAGCCGTTGAACTCGCCGGCATTGTCGATGGTATGCGTCGCCACGCAGGCCTCGAGCCAGCCCTGCACCTCGCTGCCGAGGCCGTCGCCGAGCACCGGCTGCATGCCTCGCGCCCGCACCGCGTCCAAACCTTCGCGCAACCGATCAAGGCCGCCGAAGCGCTTGAGCTTCAGCTTGCAGTAGCCGACATTCTCGATGGTCGCAGCACGCTCGATGTCGGCGAGCGTGCAGATCGGCTCGTCGAGCATCAGCGGCACGCGGGAGGCGGCTGCGACCGCCGCGTTGGCGTCCCAATCGTCCGCATCACAGGGCTGTTCGAAGAGCTCGATGCCGTCCGGGCGAAGCTCCGACGCAAAGGCGACGCCCTGGTCTCGCGTATAGGCGCGGTTCGCATCGAGACGCAGGGTCGCTCGGCCTCGCGAGGCGTCCTGGATGGCGGCAACCCGGCGCAGATCTCCGTCCACGTCCTTTCCGACCTTGACCTTGAAGGTCGTGAAGCCCTGCGCGAGCAGATCCGCCACCTCCCGGCCGATTTCTTCGCTCGTCAGAGCATTTACCGGCACCAGGAGGGGCAGGGTCGCGGGCTGGGTGATGCGCAGATTGTCGTTTCGCTCCATCACCTCGATGGCGCTGACGAGCGCCGTCGTGGCGGCCTTGCTTTCCGGGAATCGGGCAAGCAGGCGGTCCTTCGCGGCTCCGCCGGAGAGCCCGAGGATCTCCTCTATGCGCTCGCACGCGAAGCGCCAGCCCCCCTCGCGGGTCTCACTGCTCGAACCCGGCGAGATATGCGCGTCAGCAAAGCCGGATCGGCCGTCGCTGTCCTCGATCTCGACGAGATAGGGTTCGAATTCCTCGAACGTTCGGTAGGAGAGGCGGTAGGGCCTGACCAGGGGCATCTTGAGATGCCGGAGGGTCACGCGGCTGACGACAGGCATGGACTGACCTCTTGCGCGGCTTTGAAACAGGGATTCCGTCGGCTCTGGCATTTAGTGGTTGTTATTGCTACTACGCCGCTCTACCATTTGCAATATGCTGCGGGGCGTATCGCTCCACGATCTGCGAGCCATTTGTGAAGACCCTTGATGTGCAATGGATTTCTGGGTTTGCGGCGCGCGCGCTGACCGCCGCGCTCGGCGGAGCGGCGGCCTCCGCCTTCGGGCTTCCGCTCGCGTGGATGGTGGGTGCGACATTGGCAACGATGGTGCTGACGCTTTCAGGCATCGGACGCCCCCCGCCGCCTGTCGTCTATCGGACGGGCCTGGCTCTGGCGGGCACCGCGGTGGGCCTCACCGTCACATCGGTCGTTGCGGACCGCATCGTCGAGGTGGGCTACCTCATTCCCGTTGCCGCTTTGGCCAATCTCCTGATCGCGCGTCTCCTGTTCCCTCTTTATGCGCGCCTGAGTGGATTGGACGCCGCCACCTGCTATTTTGCCACCATTCCAGCCGGCATTGCCGAAATGGCTGAGACGAGTGCGAGCTACGGTGCTGATCCGGCTGCGGTGGCAAGTATTCACGCCCTCCGCGTGGCGGTCATTGTTGTGGTGGTGCCTGCCCTGATGCTCTTGATCCCGGGTACGGAGCGGCAGGCTGTCGCGGCTTCGACAGCGTCCTTCAACCCCATGCTCCTTGTGGCCATTGCGGCGGGGGCGGCGGGCGGGTGGCTTGGTGTGCTCGCGCGGCTTCCGGCAGCCTATTTCCTCGGGCCCATGATGACGCTCGCCGCGCTTTCCGGCACTGGCATTGTAGAGGCGCGCATGCCGTTGCCGCTGCTCGCTGCAGCGCAAGTGGCGCTCGGCCTCAATCTTGGTTCCCGCTTCGGGAAGACGACGCTCCGCCGACTACCGCGCGGGATGAGCATGGCCATACCTGTCATCGCCGTGCAGGCCGTTGCTATGGCGCTGTTTGCCGGGCTGCTTCACGGCCTCGCGGAAGTTGACCTTCCGACTATGATTCTGTGCTTCGCGACAGGAGGGACGGCCGAAATGGTTCTCACCGCGAAATCCATCGGTGCGGATGCCGCGCTCGTCACGGCCTTCCAGGCCGGACGTGGTGTCATTTGCAACGTGGGCGCACCGCTCCTTTTCAGGACCACGGTCGCGCGCCGGACCGCGAGAGGAGCCCCCGACTAATGCCGGCTCGATGCTTAACCCAATCTTTCAGGAGATGATCGTGACAGAACTGACACGCCGTAGCGCCCTTTACATGCCCGGGTCGAACGCCCGCGCTCTCGAAAAAGCCCGTGAGATCCCGGCTGACGCCCTGATCTTCGACCTTGAGGATGCCGTTGCGCCGGACGCTAAGGCGCAGGCTCGCAGCCAGGTATGCGAGGCCGTGAAGACGCGAAACTATTCTGGCCGCGAGATTGTCATCCGCATCAATGCGCTTTCCACGCCCTGGGGTGCCGATGACCTTGCGGCGGCCTGCGCGGCCTGTCCCGATGCAATCCTCATTCCCAAGGTGGAGGCGCCGGACGACATCGTGGCTGTGGCGCGGCGGATGGACGAGCAGGCCGCGCCGGAGACCACCCGGATCTGGGCTATGATGGAAACCCCGCGGGCCATGCTGAACACACTTGCCATCGCCGATACCGCGCGAGGCGAGGGCGGCCGTCTCGCCCTGTTCGTGATGGGCACCAATGATCTTGCCAAGGACACCCGCGTCAGGTTGAGCAAGGACCGTTCGGCGATGCTGCCCTGGCTCATGAACTGCATCGCCGCCGCCCGCGCCAATGGTTTGGCGATCCTCGACGGCGTGTACAACAATCTTGAGGACATCGAGGGCTTCAGCCGCGAATGCGAGCAGGGGCGGGATCTCGGCATGGATGGAAAGACCCTGATCCATCCGAAGCAGGTGGAGCCCTGCAACAGGATCTTCTCGCCTTCCGAGGCGGAAGTGGCCTGGGCCGAATCCGTCAAAGCTGCCTTCGATGATCCGGCCCAGGCCAGCGCCGGCGTCGTCAAGGTCAACGGGCAGATGGTCGAGCGGCTGCATCTCGATATCGCACGCCGTATCCTCACCGTCAGCGCCCGGAACAGGGAAGCATCGTCCGCTCGGGAGCATCGAAATGGCTGATCGCGAATTGTCGGGCCGCGTTGCCATCGTCACCGGAGCCGCGAAGAATATCGGACGCGCCATCGCGCTGGCGCTGGCCGAGGGCGGCGCGTCCGTCATGATCGCAGCCAAAGGCTCCCGGGTCGAAGCCGAGGAAACCGCCGCCATGATCCGGTCGGGCGGTGGAAGAGCTGCCGTGCATTTGGCCGACCTTACGGATCCCGAAGCCGCAAAGATGCTGGTGGAGGCCTGCATCGGGCATTTCGGATCGCTCGATATTCTGGTGAACAACGCAGCCCTCCGCTCGGACAATCCAGTATCCCAAATCGGATACGATGAGTGGCGGCGGGTGGTGTCGAGCATTCTCGACGTGTCGTTCCTGTGCTCGCAGGCGGCTTTGCCTCATCTGCGCCAAAGCGATGCGGCCTCGATCATCATGATGGGCGGAGTTGCGGCGCATGCGGGAGTGACCCACCGCGCCCATGTGGCTGCCGCGAAAGCAGGAGTTGCGGGTCTAACCCGAGCCCTGGCCGCCGAACTTGCCGCCTCGGGGATCACGGTCAATTGCATCTCGCCGGGCTATATCGAGACTGCCCGCGCGGGCGCCGTGCCCGAGCACTTCCGCACCCGGCCGGTTCCCCTCGGCCGTCCAGGCAGACCTGATGAGATTGCCGGAATGGCCCGCTTTCTAGCAGGGCCCTCCACCCGTTTCATGACCGGCCAGATCATCCATGTGAACGGTGGATGGCATATGGGAGGCTGATAATTTGGGTCCGCAGCCGCCTTAGCGGCCCTGTCGGGCATCTCCTGACAGCCTTCCAGGAATAGCCGGATTCCCGGACGTCATTTAACCGATTGGCTGCAAAATAAATGGTTGCATCAATCGCAACTACTCTTCATGATCCGGGTACGACACTAGGGGAAGGCGTCTGTTAATTTCGATAAGCGGGACGGTGCACCGAGGATCTGCACCGTAAAGCAGGGTTCTTCCCGCACATGCATCAGGAGGACCCCAAGAGCAACGAGCCGGCAGACAAGCAGGCCTCCAGAAAAAAGCCAAGTGGAGGAAACCATCATGTTGCTTCGTTTTATTTCCGCAGCAAGTCTCGCCGTCGCCGTCATAGCGAATTCGGCGGCAGCGAGAGCGGAATATCCTGAACGGCCTATCAGCTACATTCTGCACGTTTCCCCCGGCGGGGCGACAGATATCATGGCGCGCAAGCTCGCCACGCTGCTGGAGAAGTCTCTCGGGGTTCCGCTGCCGGTCGAGAACAAAGCCGGTGGACGTGGCGCGGCGCAGCTGGCCGACCTGAAGAAGGCCAAGCCGGATGGATACACGATCGCGTCGGTGACGAGCACGCATATTGGAGCCTTCAATCAGACGCTCAAGCAATACAATGTCGACAGCTTCGACTGGATCGCGCGACTGGTGAACGAGCCTTACCTCGTTGTGGTCCGCAACGACAGCAAGTTGAAGACGATGAAGGATCTCGTCGACACTGCCAACGCCAAGCCGGGTAGCGTGGTGATGGCGGGCTTCGTGCGCGGCTCGGGCGGTCACTTCGCTTGGGAGATCATGGCCAAGGCGGCCAACCTCGATTCGGGCAAGGTGCGTTGGGTGCCCTTCGACAGCGTGGGCGACGCTGTGACGTCTGTGCTGGGTGGCCATTCGGAAGTGGCCATCGCCTATGTGGACCTCGTCAAGAACCATGTAACGGCCGGCAATATGCGCGTGATCGGAGTGATGGCCGACGAGCGGGTGCCTCAGCTTCCCGATGCTCCGACCCTGGCCGAGCAGGGCTACAAGGCGGATACGTCTTGGCAGCAGATGCGTGGCGTCATTGGGCCGAAGGGCATGCCCGATGAGATCAAGGAGAAGCTCGCGAACGCCATCAAGCAGGCGCTTGAGGCGCCGGACATGAAGACTTACATCAACGAATCCTCGCTCGTTCCCGCGTTCCTTGGCCCTAAGGAGTTCACCGAATATGCCAAGCAGCAGGACGCATTGACCAAGCAATGGATGCAGATTCTCTCACTGGAACGATGAACCCAACCGTGGGAGACAAAGCCATGTCCATGAATTTGGCTGATGACCGCACGCACGAGAATACGCTGCCCCCGGCGACGGAAGTCACCATCAGGTCCGAGCTTGGCGACATCGTCGCCGGGCTCGGGCTCGCGGGTGTCGCCGTGTGGTTCCTGGTCGAGGCGAGTGCTCTGCCGGACTACTCGGGCACCGCCATCGGCGCGGCCGATTTCCCCAAGGGGTTGGCCATTCTTCTGCTCCTTGGTTCGCTTGGTCTCCTCGGTGGGGCTGTGTGGCGCTTGGCGACTGGCCAAGCCGGTGAATCGTCCACGATTCGCCGGCCTCTCCACGTGCTGATTGGCGTTCTTTTACTTGTCGCTTTCCCGCTCATGATGTCCTACGCCGGCTACTATCTCGCGATGGGAATCTTCCTCACCGCCCTTCTTTATATCGCTGGCATCACACGGCCGCTTCTCGTCTTCGGTTGCGTGGCCGGCTTTCTCCTGTTCACCAAGATCATCTTCGAGATGATCCTGCAAACCCCGCTCTCGTGAGAGGTCATCAATGATCGAAGGATTCACGGCTGGGCTGGCGGCGTTCTCCTCTTGGCAGGTCGTTGCGGGTCTCTTCGCCGGCGTTTTCGTCGGCTATCTCGTTGGAGCGCTGCCCGGCCTCTCGGCCGGGGTCGGCATGGCCCTGCTCATTCCCTTCACATTCGGCCTCGATCCTGTGGTATCGGTGGTCATGCTGATCGCCGTCTACATGGCCTCCGAGTACTCGGGTGCCATCCCGGCCATTCTCGTCAACACGCCGGGCGAACCGTCCGCGGCAATCACCGCTCTCGACGGATATCCGATGCGGAGGCGAGGCGAGGCGGGCCACGCGCTCACCCTGTCCATCCTGGGTTCTGCCTTCGGGTCCGTTCTGAGCACGATCCTTCTCATCTTCTCCGTCAGCTGGATGACCAAATTCGCGCTTGCATTCGGACCTGCGGAATACTTTGCGCTCGCGGTTCTCGGGCTGAGTCTCATCTCAACCTTGTCCGGGAATTCCATCATCCGCGGGTTCATTGCGCTCCTGTTCGGTCTGCTTCTGACCACGATCGGCACGGACCCGGTCGATGGGCTGCCGCGCTTCGTTTTCGACGACGGCTTCCTCAGCGGAGTTCCGTTTGTATCGGCTCTGATCGGCCTGTTTGCCTTGTCCGAGGTGCTGCGCATGCTCGAGACGACCGATGAACCTGCCACGCCGATGCGGGACATTCCCGGCGTTTCCGGTCAGCTCGGTCTGATGAAGCCTCACATGGGCAACATGGTTCGCAGCACCTTCATCGGCTACATCGTCGGCGTCATTCCTGGTGCCGGCGCAACCATCGCATCGATCGTCGCTTACACGGTGCAGAAGCGCCTCTCGAAAAATCCGGACAGCTTCGGCAGCGGCAACCCCGAGGGCGTAGTAGCCGCGGAGACTTCGAACAACGCCTGCATGCCGGGCGCGTTGGCGCCCATGCTGGCGCTTGGCATCCCGGGCAAGGCCAGCACCGCCGTGCTCATCGGCGCGCTGGCGATCCACGGTGTCGCGCCCGGGCCGCTGATCTTCAGCCAGCATCCCGAGATTCCTTACTCTATCTACATCTCGCTTCTCGTGGGCATGCCCTTCATGGTCCTGCTCGGCCTCTATGGTACCCGGCTCTGGGTCCGTCTGACGCAGATTCCGCGCGGCGTGATCGCCGCGATCGTCTGCGCGGTCTGTCTTCTAGGTACCTTCTCGGAGTCGAAGGACATCTTCTCGATCTGGGTCGCCATCGGTTTCGGCATCGTCGGCTATGGTCTGTCCAAGGTGCATATAGAGCCAGCCCCGATCATTCTCGCTCTCGTTCTCGGCTATATGATGGAATCGAACTTCCGCCGCGCTCTCGTGATGTCGGGCGACGAGATGACGGTATTCGTCTCCCAGCCGATCTCGGCTGTCTGTCTGGCCATTTCGCTGGTGGTGTTCGTCTTGCCGCTGATCCAGACTGTGCGCCGACGCCGAAGGACCAGTGTGGAGGCGGCCGGCTATCCCAGCAAGGCAGTGTAGCGAGTGATTGCCAACCATGACAGGCGGCCCGCCGCCGGGCAGCCAAGAGATCGAGCCGATGCTAGATGCGAACGACTTTCTTTTCACGAGTGAATCCGTCTCGGAGGGGCATCCCGACAAGGTCTGCGACCAGATCTCCGATGCCATCCTGGATGCCTATCTCCGTGCGGATCCGGACTCCCGGGTGGGCCTTGAGACCCTTTGCACGAAAAACACGGTTGTGCTCGCTGGCGAAGTTCGCAGTGCCGCGCAGCTGGATTCCGAGACACTCAAGGACATTGCCCGGCGTACAGTGCGGAGCATCGGCTACGACTTTCCGGGATTCGACTGGCGGAGTATCGACATTTCCGTCCTCGTCCACAGCCAGTCTCCGGATATTGCCAGGGGGGTGGACGCAGGCGACCGCCGCAGCGAGGGCGCAGGCGACCAGGGCATGATGTTCGGCTATGCCTGCGATGAGACGCCCGAGCTGATGCCGGCTCCGATCGTTCTCGCACACCAGATCCTTCGGAATCTGGCGGCCGCTCGCAAGTCCGGTCGCGCTGCCGGTCTCCTGCCCGACGCGAAATCCCAGGTCACGGTTCGCTACGAGCGCGGCAAACCTGTAGGCGTGGACACGGTCGTGGTGTCGACCCATCATCGACCAGACCTGTCCCAGAACGACGTGCGGGAGCTCGTGTTGGCTGTTCTTGATGACACTGTCCGCCAAAGATGGGAGGAAGGAGCCGAGCGCGTTCTGATCAATCCGACCGGGCGTTTCGTCGTCGGCGGCCCCGAGAGCGACACCGGCCTGACCGGCCGCAAGATCATCGTAGACACTTATGGCGGCGCAGCTCTGCATGGCGGCGGCGCCTTCTCCGGGAAGGATCCGACCAAGGTTGATCGCTCCGGGGCCTACGCGGCCCGGCATTTGGCCAAGAATGTGGTCGCGGCGGGCCTCGCGGACCGGTGCCTCATTCAAATCTCCTACGCAATCGGCGTTCCCGAGCCTGTCTCGATCTATGTTCAGGCTGAGGGCTCTGACCCTATTCCGAGCGAGCGGATTGGCAAGGTGATCCGGGAGAACGTAGATCTTACGCCACGGGGCATCATCGACCGCCTGCAATTGGCCCGTCCGATCTACCAGCCGACTGCCACCTATGGGCACTTCGGGAGGGCAGGGGACGAGAATGGCTCGTTTCCATGGGAACGGCTGGATCTCGTCGATCTTCTCAGGCGAGCGATCTGACGATCCACAACAAAGCATCACGAACGATAGGTACGATAATGTCGAAAGCCGCCGCGACAACCCAAGACTCGGCAGAGGGAGTCGTGAGCACGATGCGCAGCCTCGGCCCGGGCATCGCCCTCTCGGCTGCGGTGGCCACAAGCTCGTATTTTGCAGAGCCTGTGTTCGCGGGAGCCCTCAAGGGAGTGACAGGCTGGTCGTATACGCTGCCGGCCATTGTAATCGCCCTGATCGTCGGAATCGCCCTCAACGGCCTCGCATCACGCCCTACGCTCCAGCCAGGCATCGCTTGGTGCGTTAAGAAGCTCCTGCGTATCGCTATCGGCCTGCTCGGGGTTCGCATTGCTTTGAGCGATATCATTGAACTCGGCCTCTCATCCGCGCTCCTGATGATGGCTGCCATGGCGCTGACGATCACCGCCGGCGTTTACTTGGCGCGGTGGTTCAAGGTCGGCGACGGCTATGGAGTGCTTGCGGGCGCCGCCACGGCTGTTTGCGGAGCATCGGCGACGCTCGCGACAGCAACCGTGGTGCCTTCCTATCCGCAGAAAGGAGCAGATGTGGCGTTCACGGTCGTAGCGGCCAACGCCGTCTCGACCCTTGTCATGATCCTCTATCCGCCGTTGTGCGTTCTGCTCGGTCTGGATGCCCAGAGGACTGGCATCATGCTCGGGGCCACAATTCACGACATGGCCCAAGTCGTCGGGGCCGGCTATGCAGTGTCCGAGCCTGTCGGCAACACTGCGGTGATCGTCAAGCTCTTTCGCGTGTTCCTGCTCCTTCCGGCCGTGCTCGCGATCGGCTGGTGGTTCACACGCAGCAACGCTCAGCACGCCGCAGCCAAAGTGCCCGTTCCGGTCTTCGCGCTAGCATTCCTCGGATTGAGTGTCGTCAACAGCATGATGCCGCTCGTCCCGGATCTCCAGCCTGTCTATGCGCCGATCAGGAGCACCCTCATCCAACTTTCCAGCTGGGGAATGCTGATCGCCATCGCGGCATTGGGGCTGAGTACCTCGTTGACCTCTCTCCTGCGCATCGGTTGGCGGCATATTGCCGTGTTTACGGGGACGACTCTCATCATCCTCATCACGGTGACAGCCGGGTTGTTTGTGGTTTAGAAGCTCTCCTCTACCTGTCGACGCCTCTCCTGCGCTTCGGTCGGCGCCGTCACAGGGCTTCTGGAAGAGTTGCGTGCGAACTTCTGGGCTTTTCATGGCTAGGTCAGGATCCTTCATCGGGGTTGCGCAGCCGGGATCCACAAACCGCGTTCACGCAGGAGAACGAAGCGGCGTTGTGAACACCACGACCTTCGGCTAGACGTTCCCTGCAAGGGAAGAAGAGAAAGAGCCTCGGCAGGTGAACTCGGGTGTTGAGATCGTCATCAGAAAGCTCACGGACACTTCGCGGTCCTGGATGCGGAGCTTTTCGCCTGCTCAGTTCGGATACGGACGGTTCCTTGCAGCCATAGTCCTTGGAACGTTTGGCGGATGGCTGTTCGCTCGTTTAGGCTTGCCCTTGCCATGGATGCTGGGCTCCATGACGGCATGCACGGTCGCAGCTGTCCTGCGAGTACCGATCGGGGCTCCCGCGATCATTCGCCCTCCGATGACCATGGTCATCGGGGTCATGCTGGGAACAGGTTTTACCTCGCAAACCATCGGAAACATCGCGACCTGGGGCCCGACCGTAATTGGTCTTGCGGGATTTGTTATCGTCAGCGGTGCTGTCTGTGTGACTTATTTCCGGCGCGTTGCCGGGTTCGATGTTCCAACAGCCTTCTTTGCGGGAATGCCGGGCGGTCTTGTCGAGATGGTGATCCTGGGCGAGACCAAGGGCGGCGATGCAGGTAAGATTGCTCTCGTCCACTCGGCCCGTGTGCTTCTCGTAGTCCTCACATTGCCATTCCTGATGCAGCTCATCAGCGGAGTTGCTCTTGGGGCGCGCCCTCAACTTGGTCTGTCAGTGTTGGATGCGCCGTGGACCAGTCACGCATGGCTCGCATCGAGCGTGGTCGCCGGTGCGATCATCGGCAAGATCCTGCGGCTGCCGGCCAGACTTCTCCTGGGTCCCATGCTGGTGAGCGCTGCTGTTCACATGCTCGGGTGGACGCACTTCGTGCCTTCCTACGAAATCGTCAACGTGGCTCAGGTCGTTCTTGGAACCACGATCGGATGCCGTTTCGCCGGAACATCGCCACGCGAAATCATACGTATTCTGGTCATATCGATAGGATCGACCTTCATTCTGCTGACGATCACTTTCCTTTTCGCCAGTGGGATCAGTTACGTTTCCACTTACGATTTTGTTCCTCTCACCCTGGCCTATTCGCCTGGCGGCTTGGCTGAGATGAGCCTCGTGGCCCTATCGTTGGGCATCGACGTGGCGTTCGTTGCCACTCATCACATCATTCGGGTTGTTCTTGTCATGGTCGGCGCTGGACCGGCATTCACGATCCTCAAGCACTCTTGAGCTGGAAGGCCGCTTAAGAGGATCGCCCTTGCTTCACGAAGCGGGCTTCTGATTGTCTCGCATACGTGCTGAGTCCCTGCAGTCTGCAGACGCTCAAAGAGGCAAGTTCTAAAGGTCGTTCACGGGGGCCCAGCGCTTCAAATGGTCCTCGACTGACTTCACACCGGCTATGTTCCCAGCGGCGACCCGGAGGGCGTTCCGCTCATCGTCTGTTCGGACGAGACCGAAAAGATGGACAGTTCCATCCTTGACCACGACGTTTGTCATCGAGAAGCGGAACCAAGGCTGCGCCCTGAGTTCCTCGGTGAGCCGTTCGCGAATGGCGCTGTCCTCAGCACTCACCGCTTTCTGGACATCGGCAGTCGCAAGTGCCTGGAGAAGGTTGCTTCGAGTCACGATACCGATCAGTTTGCCTTCATTCAGAACGGGAACGCGCTTGATCCTATGGCGCTCCATAAGCATAGCGATCTCGACAAGCGGCGTCGCTCCGTCGACTGTTATGACTTTCGCCGTCATGACATCCCGGGCCGTGCGACCGTGAATCTTCGCATAGTCCCGCGCCAACGCGCTGTCATCCGAGAATAGCGTGAGCCACCAGGACCTGCGTGGCTGACCGACGGCTTCGACATGCCTGATGAGATCTCCTTCGCTGACGATGCCTACGATGCGTTGTTCAGCGTCAACAACGGGCAGGCCGCTGATACGATGTGCATAAAGCAATTTCGCAATATCTTGAACGAGCGTCTCGGGCGACACGCTGATGACGTTGGTGGTCATCACATCGGCGGCGGTTAACATAGCATCCTCCCGTTCCAGATCGCGAGCGGCTGGAACAGCGTCCGCTTTGAGCGTCCGGTCACCTGCTGCGGCTATCTGAAAGCGGCAACCTGAATATAGGTATTTGCTTTGCGGCGCAGTGGCAAGCTTAGCAGTAGCAGGTCTCCAAGTCTGGACTTGCGGTCCAGCCATCCAGCAGGCTGAAAGAGAGCACAATGCGGCCCATCGCGTTTAGTGCGCGCGTCGGCCGGAATGGCTCACTGATTCATGGAATTTTCTTGCTAAAGGGAGTTCTGTGCCGGGTCATCGATCACATCTGATGACGTTGGCCCTCTCTAGGAGGGTCACGCTCTCTGGACCGTTCCTGTCTTACCACGCGTGATCATTCCGCAGCCTTGGGTAACGTGTTTTGATGGTCTTCTGCACGTCAGGAATATCGGCCAAGAGAAGCCGTATGAAACGTAGTGCGTTGAGAATGATCATGAGCGTCTGGCAACTTTAACAGGGTAAGAGGCGCGTGCCCTTTTCCAAAGCGGGGCTATAGATTCTTGCTGCAATGCGGCATGTCGATTTTTGCATATGGGGCATGCATTTGGATCATGATTTCGTGCCGTCGCCGTGCTGGAGGCGGGCAAGCATGGTAAAAGACGTTCAAACCCATTTGGCGGTTTGCGGGATCCTCCGAAGGTGTCGCAAAACCTAATAGGCGTTCTGCGTCAGCCCACTAAGCGGCAATTCTTGCGCAGCGACATGGAAGCGCCTCCCTGAACAGCCGCGCTCCTCGAATCGGCCAAGGTTAAGCAAAAGAGATGGTGGATTGGAGTAGTTGACCGGCAGGCGGTCAGGTGAACAGATCGATGTGCGGAAACTAGGTTATTGGAATAGATGCTCCTGCACTTCCATCATTTCTCACTCTGGTGTGGCGATACGCTCTGCTCCGGTGACAGCTGCCGCACCAGATACATTAGGCTTTCAGGAAAGGGCGTCTCCAATATTTCATTGTACTCGACTGCCAGTTGTTGGCCTAGCACGTCCAGAAGATCGACAAAGGCGATGGGACGGGGTGTGTACACCCCCCGACTCCATATGCTCTCATCTGCCAGCACGAGAGGGGCTCCTTCATCAGCTCGCGAGTTGTCTCCGGCGAGGACGGGCGCGAAACTCTGTTGCGGGATCTAGGCTTATGGACGATAGAACACGTCCCGCGACGTCCGTGATGGCAAGGCTCCAGCCTTCCCAGTCGTCTGAATCTCCTGGATTTTCCCGCTTCAAATCCTCAATCGCCTCCAGAGCGAGGCTTCTTGCGGTGGTAAGATCGGCAACGTCGACTCCGGTGTTGTCGACGATGATGTCATTTGCATTTACGAGATGAAAGAAGCAGTGCATCGGCGGGTGTTTGTCGATGGAAATTACGGAATAATGTCGGTAGGCCGCAGGCCTTTTATCACAACGATGCCCAGCAAGTGGGGTTTCGTCCTAGCATTCGAAATATTTCATCGTCCGTTGCGCTCGGAGTAAAATGTGCCCGCAAGGCTGACTGGTGATGTCAACCCGCGATATCGGAGATCAAAACGCTCTCGGGTTCTAGAAGGTCTTTGCAATGCTTTAGTTTTTAAATAGTGAACATTTGGCACGTCCGAACTTACATATGGCCGTCAACGCCGCAGGATTCGTATTCAAAGCGAGGTACTCGGGCAATAGCGTCTTAATGTAATGGAGATGCGTTCAGTGCCTGGGCAACCTCTCTGAATGAATTTCGCTCTATGGCATGGATATGATGGCTCAATCGGTCAATCTGAGCTAAAACTAATCCGCCGCGACCCTTTTCATCCTGTTGTCAGGCTTGAAAGTCTGCTGATTTACGGCAGTTCAACTCTAGTGGGTTACTACTTCAGAAGATGGGTTCATCCTTGTTTCGAAAGAGAGGAGTTTCCGAAGGCATTTCGGTTCTGGGCGTCGAGTATAGGCAGAGATGTCGGAGCTGAATGACATGATGTATCTGCGCGATCTAGCAAAGCTGACACCTGCCGGGGCTTGGGAGTGGGATTTCCTCTCCGGCGCCGTGACTTGGTCAGACGCGGTATTCAGGCTGTTGGGGTTGGAGCCCGGGTCGGTCCCGCCCTCATATGAATTTTTCGTCAGCCGAATTCATCCTGACGATCGACGAGCCGCAGAGGCGATAAGCTTCATGGCGCACTCCGGGCAGACGCTCAGCGCAGCATTCCGCATCATACGGCCCGACGACACTGTAAGGTGGGTGACCAGTCTGGGCGAGGCATTCCACGACGAGAGCGGAAAGCTGGCTTGGGCATCGGGGATGCTGATCGATGTCACAGATCTACGGGAAGCGCAGTTCGAACTGGCAACAAGGGAGGCTCGATACGAGGCGCTGGTAAGAGCAAACTCTCTCGGTCAGTGGCGCGCCAGTCCGGAAGGTGAGATCTTTGAGGCTGAATATTGGTGCGAATTCACTGGACAGAGCGAGGAGGAGGCGCGCAACTTTGGATGGCTTGATGCTATTCATCCCGAGGACGCCGATGCGGTGTCGGCGACTTGGCGTGATGCCATCAGGATCGGCTGCAGCACTCAATTCAGCTATCGCGCTCGTCACCGCACCGGTGAGTACCGTTGGCTCATCACGAAGATGGTCCCGATCAAAAACGCCGATGGATCCGTGCGTGAATGGGTCGGTTCAAGCGAAGACATTCATAGGTGGCGCGAAGCTCAAGAAGCTCTAAGGATCAACGAGGAACGTCTCCGTCTGGCACTTGAAGGGGCCCGCATGGCCACTTGGGACTATGATCATGAGAGGGGCCATATCACGCGTTCAGCTAACTCGACCGATATTCATGGGATGGGGTCGGGCCCGGCCAGCGAATTCTTCGCCCGTATACATCCCGACGACCGCTCATCGGTGAAGCGTGCACTAGAAGCCATGCTGGAGACAGGTTCTCGGTTGCAGATCCTGTATCGAATCATTGACCCAAACAGCAACCTCAAGTGGCTTTACTCGAGTGGAAGTCTCTTGCGGAGTGTACGTAAAGGCTCCAATCGCATCATTGGGGTGACGCTCGACATCACCTCGCAAAAGATGGCGGAGGGCCGCTGCAGGGAAACAGAGGCCGCTTACGAGAAGACAACGAGCGCTCTTCGCGAGCTGGAGGAACGGCATCGTGCTCTACAAGGGGTCGCGGGAGACATCGTTTGGTCTGCTGGTCCTGAAGGCAAGGTCGCAGACATGCCGGAATGGCGTGAATTCACGGGTCTGCGGATTGACCAGATCCGCGGCTGGGGTTGGCTGAACGCAATCCACCCGGCTGACCGCGAACGGACACGCGATAGCTTGGAACATGTCATAGATGAAAGGTCGTGCCAGGTATTCGAATGCCGCGTGCGTGACAGGGATGGAGCATACCATTGGATGAGAATGCGCATTGCTCCCGTCCTTGCTCAGGACGGTACATGCCGGGAATGGATCGGGGCATGTCACAAAATAAAGGTCGTGCTCCCAGAAAAGAGCAGGGTTTTGACGGATGCTCCTCGGGATACGAAGTGCCAGGATTCCGCGGCAGGTCGGCTCCTCCCCTGGCAAATACGGGCTGCTCGGGCCATTCTTGGATGGTCTGCGCGTGAGCTCGCCGAGGCATCGGGGGTTTCTGTATCAACGGTCCGCAGGATCGAAGAGGCGCAAAGCCACGATGCCCGCATGTTCGCCGCAGTTCGCAGTGCACTCGAACAAGCCGGAGTCGGGTTTTCGGTAACACCTGACGGGAGGAGAACCGTGGCACCTGTCCACGGGATTGACGAAAGGCCCGATACGAACCATCTATCTGCTGCCGGTTGAAATCATGGCAGTCATCGCCGTAGAGACGAGACAAGCTGGTCGCATTTCAAGGGCACGTCAGAACTGGCGTTTCTCCACGAAAATTCTGCTGCCTGTCGGAGCCGTAGTGGTTCTGGCAATAACTTTCACGGTGACTGCACTCTTCTGGGCCGCGCACGAAAGCAATTCCGTCTCTGCCGAGCGTCAGATTCGAATGGTGCGCCATGCGATCGGCAGCAGCGTCAGTAATCTCGTGAAGGAGCAACAGACGATCGCCATCTGGGATCAGGCCGTCCAGGAACTCAACAGCCCGACCACAAACTGGCAGTGGGTCGATGACGAGATTGGTACCTGGCTATATCGGCTGTTCGGCCATGACGAGGTCTATATCCTGACCCCCCATGACGAACCAGTCTATGCAATGGCGGAGGGAATTAGAGCTCCGGCCACCAAGTTCGAAGAGGCTCGCGCCAGTCTTCACCACATCATCGATAGTGTGCGCGGCCGGCAAGCCCACGAGATTGAAGAGGGCCTGGAAACCTTGGGAGGCGTAGCAGATGAGCGTGTCGAGGCTCACGCTCATTTTCTGGACTTGAACGGGCGGCCGGTTGTGGCCAGCGCGATGAAGTTCAAGCCGTCCACCGCGGTAGTGGTTCAACAATCCGGCTTGGAGTTCCTCATTGTCAGCATCCGCTATCTCGATGGCCGATTCCTTAAAGAGCTTTCCGAAGAGAACCTGATCGAGGCGCCACGGTTCTCCCGGACTGATACGGCATCGGGCAATGAGCAATCAGTTCCCCTGCACGCCGAGGACGGCTCGATCCTCTGCTACTTCGTGTGGTCGCCGGAACTTCCTGGAACAAGGATCCTGAGAATTCTCCTGCCTGCTGCGGTCATCGTCCTTGTCATGGTGGTTGCAGCGATGCTTCTGCTGACCCGGCGGCTTCGGCGTGCAACCCTCGAGCTTCAGGCAAGTGAAGCTCATGCGCAACATCTCGCGGCCCATGATGTGTTGACGGGCCTGCCGAACCGCGCGCTCTTTGAAGAGCGGATGGAACAAGCGCTTGTTCGCGTGAGACGAGGTGAAAAGCTAGCCGTGCTGTTGCTCGACCTCGACCGCTTCAAGCATGTCAACGATACGTTCGGTCATCAAGCGGGGGATGCGCTCATCAGGGAATTCGCTCGAAGGCTTTCAGGGCTGATCAGTGGCAGTGATACCATCGCGAGAGTCGGGGGGGACGAGTTTGCGATCCTCAAGGCCGAGGCTCGGTGCAGGAAGGATATCGAAGCCTTTTGCGCTAATATTCTCACCGCTGTGAGCCCCCCTTTCGATCTGCTGGGCCATCAGATGTTTGTTGGGCTCAGCATAGGGGTGTCTCTGGCTCCCGAGATGAGCATGGATCGAACTGAACTCATACGCAGGGCGGATATCGCGCTCTATCATGCGAAAAGCCAGGGAAGGAACCGCTATTGTATCTTTGGGCCTATCATGGATGAGACGATCAAATTGCGAAGCATGATCGAAGATGATCTTCGTAGGGCTCTCCTATCGAAAGACCAATTGATGGTCTATTTCCAACCCTTGATCTCTGGTGTCGACGAGAGGGTCGTCGGCCTTGAGGCATTGGTGAGATGGGAGCATCCGACCCGAGGCCTTATCCCTCCATCTCAATTCATCCCTATTGCGGAGGATGAAGGCTTGATCTTGGAGCTGGGAGAGTGGGTTTTTCGGGAGGCCTGCGCTGCATCCCGCCGATGGTCGGATCTTTCCATCGCCATCAATCTGTCACCGGTCCAGATCCGGTCGCGCGGATTCGCGGAGCGCTGCATCGAGATCGCACGAGAGTGCCAAGTTAATCCAACAAAGCTCGAGCTTGAGATTACAGAAGGTATTCTGCTGAAAGACGACAACGTAGTCTGCGACACCTTGAATGCATTGCGGGAATTCGGATTCCGTATCGCGCTCGACGATTTCGGGACAGGGTATTCAAGCCTGAGCTACTTGAAACAGTTCGCCGTCGACAAGATAAAAATCGACCGATCATTCGTTCAGAGCCTCGCCGGCACGGACTATCAGGAGGCTCTTGCGATAATTGAGGCTCTGGTTTCCTTGGGCCGCGCGATGGGCTTGGCCGTTTCGGTAGAGGGAGTGGAGACAAAGGAACAGGAACGGCTTCTCTTTGCTGCCGGTTGCCGGGAAATGCAGGGTTACCTGTTTTCACCAGCTTTGTCTCAAGAGCAGATTGCTGTCATGCTTTCGAGTCGTGGACGTTGAGGGTGCCTGTCTTGTCGAATCAGGAAATCTTCAGAACTCAGCCGATTGATCCCGTGCGCAGCGGATGGCGCTCCAGCCTTGCGCTCCTGGCTTGCCTTGGCGTCGCTTTCCTGGTTTCCGCGTGTACGGCGATGGGCGGGGGATTGCCATCGAGCTTCGGCAACTCCATGGCAGCGATCGAACTCCCTGCGACCGTCGAGCCATATCCCGATGATGAGGTGCTCCGCGCCGCGAAGGCCCACTTTGCCGAAGGGAATTATGGCCACGCGGCGCGCTACTATGAGCGGGCCGTAGAAGTAGAACCGACTGACGGGGAAGCATGGCTGGGGCTTGCAGCGTCCTATGACCGGGTCCGGCGCTTCGATCTCGCGGACCGGGCTTATTGGAGCGCCGCGCGTTATGTCGGGAACCGTCCCGAGTATTTCAACAATGTCGGATATTCCTACCTGCTACGTGGCGATATCCAAAAAGCCCGCAGCAATTTTCTGAAGGCGCTTGAGCTAGATCCCGACAATCTCACGCTTCTGAATAACCTGGAACTATTGCGGGACAGCGCCAGGAAAGCCGGGATGACTTAAATCATCTCTTGTCGAAGGCGGAATCTGCGGACCGTTCTGACGCGAGACGATCCGGCTGATGGCGTCAACAATGGTCTCTACTTGATACGGCTTGGCCACAAAATGGCTGTCGATCAGCTGCTTGGTGGGATCCTGGCACTCGTTCGTGGCGTAAATGATGCCGAGCCGTGGCTGGATATGGCGGGCGTGTTCCGCCAGTGCCCAGCCGTCAAGGGCGCCCGGCATGTTGATGTCGGTCAGAAGAATGTCGATCCCGATGCCAGCCTGGAGGATCGCGAGGGCTTCGTCGCCTGACTGGGTAGCCTCAACGATGTAGCCCCTGGCCTGCAATTGCTTTGTAAGGAGTTCCCGCAGGAATCTCTCATCCTCCGCGAAAAGGATCCGTATGGGGGAGGGGAGCGGCATAGCATTTCAATCCAGGTGGTCGTGCTCTGCTGGGGCACTGGTCGGCTCCCAAGTTTTCACAAGTCAAGAGCAGGGACTACCCGGGCAGGAGGCTTAGTCCATTGTTGCAGCTGACCGCCTGTTCGCGTGCATTAATGCACGCCAAGCATAGGGGGCGGTATGGGTTAATCCATCAGCCCGAATGGCCGCCCGAGGCAGGAGTGAGCAAATACCTGTCATCGGACTATCTCTGGCGAATCGATGCAATCATGACACTTTCCACATTATCGGCTCTCGTTGCCGGCCTCGTGTTCGTGGCTGGCATGGTAGGAGCTGGATTGATGGATCTCCTAACCATGAAGATCCGCAATTGGCTCGTTCTTACCCTCCTTGCGTTCTACGTTGTCCTGGCTCCCGCTGCGGGTCTTGATCCTGAAACTGTTGGGTGGAGCGTTGCAACGGCACTCGTGGTGCTAATTTGCGGGTTTCTGCTTTTCTCCCTCAACTGGATCGGCGGAGGCGATGCCAAGCTGGCCGCGGTCACCGCCCTCTGGCTCGGAGCCGAACGGACGCCGGATTATATAATGTATACGGCCCTGTTCGGAGGCGTGCTCTCCGTCATTCTTTTAAGCTTACGGAAGCTGGAGCTCCCTCTCAGCGGTCGGGCCTCGCCCTGGATGTCTCGCCTGTCCATGAATGAGACTGGCTTACCCTATGGCGTCGCCATGGCTCCAGCTGCGCTCCTCGTTCTTCCGCATACCATCTGGTTTGCATCTTTATCTGTATAAGCAGAGGTGTAACGATGCTTCGCATCTTCATTCTCGTCGGAGCGCTTGGCGCCGGCATTCTCGCAGCCTGGCTCGCCCTGTCGCTGCAATCGGGCGCCAGTCCGTCCGTCGCATCCGTACAGCCAGTGAAAGCTCCAACCGTTCAGGTTCTCGTCGCCACGGCTGAGCTTGCTCAGGGAGGTAAGCTCGTCAAGGCCCATTTGCGTTGGCAGCCCTGGCCGGAGGAGGCCATCAACCCTGGCTTCATCACGCAATCGGCAAAGCCGAATGCGGTAGAGGAACTGGATGGTGCAATCGTCCGGACACGCATCGTTTCGGGGGAGCCGATCCGGGAGGACAAGCTGCTCCAGGACGGCTCGAACCTGCTGGCAGCCAGTTTGAGCCCCGGCATGCGCGCCGTGGCAATCCGCGTCTCCCCTGAAAGCTCTGCCGGCGGCTTCATTCTACCGAACAGCCGCGTCGACGTGATTCATATCGCAAACCAGCAAGGGCAGCCTGAAGGGCAGATCAAGCTTGTCGGAGAAACGATCCTCAGAAACATCCGTGTGCTTGCGATCGATCAGAAGGTGGATGACGCAAAAGGGGAAGCAAGCGTCATCGGAAAGACCGCCACGCTGGAGCTGGATGCGGATCAGGCGGAGATCATTGCCGGTGCTCAGGCTTCTGGCATTCTGTCCCTCTCTCTCCGTTCGCTAGAGGACGGTGACGAAGTGCCGGCAAGTCCCACAGTCAAATCGCAGGCTACCAGTACGATACGCTTTTTCCGCGCCGGTCGCAGCGAGACCGTGACCATTCGCTAGAACGCTGCCGAGGAAGCAGTCAGACAGCAATCATCAGCAAGTATCCAGTGCGACTTCAAATGAAGAGTTCCATTCATAATCTTGTAGCCGAGGCCTCTCTGGACCAGCGCCGGGAGATTGCCGCGGTCCCCCGCGTCGTCATTCAGGCTTTCTGTGACAGTCCCGATGCGATGGAAGCGATCGAGCTGGCAGCGCAGGACCGGCTCATGGCCCGGGCCCGTGTGACGGTCCATTCGGGTGGAGCCGCTTCGGCTGTGCAGGCTCTGCAAAGTGAGCCCACCCCTTCCCTAATCGTGGTGGAAAGCCGAGATCCGGCAGAGGTTCTTCTTTCGCAACTGGATCGGCTGGCGGAGATTTGTGACGCAGGAACAAAAGTCCTGGTGATCGGACACACCAATGACGTTGCAATCTATCGGGAACTCGTAAGGCGGGGTGTCAGCGATTACATCATTGCACCTGTCGACCCTGTGACGGTGATCGCCGCTATTTCTGGCATCTATTCGGACGAAACCTCGGACAAGCTCGGACAGGTCTATGCCTTCACTGGTGCCAAAGGGGGAGTAGGCTCGTCGACAATAGCTCACAACGTGGGATGGATGATCGGGCACCGCTTTGGTCAGGACGTCATCTTGGCCGATATGGATTTGCCCTTCGGGACTGGGAGCCTCGATCTTAATCTGGATCCCGCCCAGGGAATCAACGAGGCCATCCAGGACGTCAACCGTCTCGACAGTGTGCTGCTCGACCGTCTGCTGACCAAGTATGACCATCATCTCAGCCTGCTTGCTGCCCCTGTGTCTCTCGAGAGGACATATGAGCTAAGCGGAGATGCGTTCGACCCGTTGCTCGATATTGCCCAGGCGAGCGCGCCCTTCACGGTGCTGGACATTCCCCATCTTTGGACGTCATGGGCTAAGAATGTGCTGACTCTGGCCGACCAGGTCGTCATTACGGCAGAGCCTGATTTGGCTAATCTCAGGAACGCCAAGAACATGGTCGGCTTTCTCAAGCAAGTGCGTCCGAATGATCCCCCGCCAAAGATCATTCTGAACCGGGTAGGCATGCCGAAACGTCCAGAAATCAAACCACGCGACTTTGCCGATGCCATAGGAATAGAGCCGATCGCCTGCGTTCCATTTGAGGCGCATCTGTTCGGAACCGCATCCAACAACGGACAGATGATCCCACAAGTTTCTGCTAAATCCGGCGTGTCGGATATCCTCGCCAGGGCTACGCAGGTCATCACGGGGCGAAAGGATACAAAACGGCAAAAGGGCGTACGCGGCCTCAGCCAACTCGTGGGGAAGTTCACCAGCAAGGTCAAGAACCAATGAGATGGTTAAGGATGCTGGCTCAGGCGGCGGTGAGCCGGGCGAGGGTGCATCTGGCTGCGCTGTCCCGGGATCAGCGCGGCGTCGCGGCGGTAGAGTTTGCATTATTTGCTCCGATCCTGATTGGCGGCTTGCTGTCGATGGTCGATATCGGACTTGCGGTGACCGAGCGGATGAACCTCGATCACGTGTTACGCGCCGGTGTACATGCCGCAATGGCTGGGCGTGAAGAACAGGCCATCCTGAAAGTTCTTGAGACGACGGCTTCAGAGCATTTCTCGCTCGCAGGTTCGACGCCGGAAACGAGCACCGGTAATCCTGTTACGCTCAGGGTCACGTGCATGTGCTCAGGGGAAAACGGCACAGAGGAGTGTACCGCTTGTGCCGGCTCGAACCGGGCCCACGTCTATTATCGGCTCTCGGCAGAGAAACTGTATAACGGCGTGTTTCTCAAGGAGCTGAGATTACAGACCAGCATTGAGGTGCAGCTTCGATGAAGAGGATTATTCGCCTTCTCGGGTCATGGCGTCGGGATGAAAGCGGGGCGGCCGCCATAGAATTCGCGATCGTCGGCTTCGTCATGATCCTGATCATGCTCGGACTCGTTGAGTTTGGCCGTGGACTTCTCGTGCACAATGAAATTGCATATCTGGCGGATATCGGATCGCGTAAGGTTCTGATCGACCCCGGAATTGCAGATGACGCGCTTCAAGACGAGATGCGCGAGGTGTTCTCAAAGGACGACGCACTTTTACAGATCGCAATCTCGACCGAAGTCATCGACGAAATTGAATACCGCATCATAGCTGTTGCATATCCTATGAATCTGCTTGTGCCGAGCCTGTCCGATAGCACGTTGAGTCTCAATGTCACTCGTCGCGTACCGGTCGGATGAGCCGTGTGCGGAACCCGCACCAACCATTGCCGTTAGAGACCTGACACCGACCGCCGAGGAATGTCGATGCGCAAGCCTGGGAGAGCTATCAGCACCATAGCTGTCTTCGTCGGTATGTGTGTTGCCGACGCCCCGTCCCATGCGGACGAGCCGAAGCTAAGTCCCATGCCGAACCCGTCCGCGAGCGCCCAAGTGGGTTTACAGGTGGGCCAAGCGATTCAGGTGGTGATCGACTTTGCCAAGATCCTGACGCTGGAGAGAACCGCCAAGACGATCGTGATCGGCAACTCGGGCATCCTTGACGCTACGGTGAACGACGAAAGGACCGTCGTACTGACAGGTAAGGCCGCAGGAACGACCAACATGATCGTTCTCGGCGAGGACAACAAAGAAATCCTGAACACAAGCGTGATCGTCACTCCTGGTCGCCAAGTCACGACGGTGTACCAGGGCCTGCAACGTCAGACATATAGTTGCTTTAGTGCCTGCACGCCGGTTCTGTCTGTTGGAGATGAGGCAGGACACTTTGACCGAGCCCGTGCCCAGATACAGTCACGGCAGGAATTCGCCACCGGGAACGGCGCTGCGCAGTAGACGCGGCGGGAGACCGTCTTGGCTCGATTGTCGGGCCAAGCGCTACGCCTTAATCCATGGCTCCCAGAGGGTTAATGCATCCTTCCGAATAGCGCTATGCTACCAGAACGAGCAAATAACGCTGGGGATGAGGTTACTCCCGGGGCTGGTTGCACGCGCTTTCACCATGCCTCTCTCGGATTTTACCCTGAAGAGGTCGACATCGTGTTCGGAAAAAAGAGCAACAAGATTGAAGTTCTGAACCGGGCGGGCGCATCGGCGCCGATGGCTCGTCCTGCCGCGAGGCCGATCTCCCAGGTATCCGCTCCGGCCGTGGATCAATCCATGCCCGTCGTGTCCGCGCGCCCGCAAGCGACGCTCAAGACCGAGGAATACTATGCACTTAAGACCAAGATCTTCGCAGCGCTGATCGAGTCCATCGATGTTGCTCAGCTCGGAGGTATGAGCCTTGATCAGGCCCGGTCCGAGATCGGAGCCATCGTCAACGAGATCATCACGGCCAAGAAGATCGTGATGTCCACGGCGGAGCAGGACGAGTTGCTTCAGGACATCTGCAACGATGTACTCGGTTATGGGCCGCTCGAGCCACTCCTCGCGCGCGACGATATCGCGGACATCATGGTCAATGGCGCCAACACCGTTTACATCGAGGTCGGCGGCAAGGTCCAGAAGACGGATATCCGGTTCCGGGACAATGCCCAGCTCCTCAACATCAGTCAGCGAATCGTAAGCCAGGTCGGGAGGAGGGTGGACGAGTCCTCGCCGATCTGCGACGCGCGCCTGCCCGATGGGTCCCGCGTCAACGTCATCGTACCGCCGCTCGCCATTGATGGCCCGTCGCTCACCATCCGCAAATTCAAGAAGGACAAGCTGACCCTCGACCAGTTGGTGAAGTTCGGCTCCATCACGCCTGAGGGTGCCGAGATCCTGGAGATCATCGGAAAAGTGCGCTGCAACGTCATCGTCTCCGGAGGAACGGGTTCAGGCAAGACGACACTTCTGAACTGTCTGACACGATACATCGAGCCTGGTGAACGCATTGTGACCTGTGAAGACGCTGCGGAGCTCCAGCTGCAGCAGCCTCATGTCGTGCGTCTCGAGACACGGCCGCCGAACCTTGAAGGCGAGGGGCAGATCACAATGCGCGATCTCATCAAGAACTGCCTGCGCATGCGTCCCGAACGCATCATCGTCGGTGAGGTGCGCGGATCCGAAGCCTTCGATCTGTTGCAGGCCATGAACACGGGCCATGACGGATCCATGGGAACGTTGCATGCCAACTCGCCACGCGAAGCCCTGTCGCGCATCGAGTCGATGATCACGATGGGTGGCTTTTCGCTGCCGTCGAAAACATTGCGCGAGATGATCGTGTCCTCCGTGGACGTGATCGTTCAGGCCGCACGTCTTCGGGACGGCTCGCGCCGGATCACTCACATTACCGAAGTTCTCGGTCTCGAGGGCGACGTCATCATCACGCAGGACCTCTTCGTCTACGACATCCTGGGCGAGGATGTGAACGGAAACCTCATCGGTCAGCATCGCTCCACCGGAATCGGGCGCCCTCGATTCTGGGATCGGGCCAGGTACTACGGCGAGGAGAAGCGCCTCGCCGCCGCTCTCGATTCGGCTGAAAAGGCCGCCGCGTGATCCTGCAACAACATCTTCCGAGAGCCTGATTAATGTTGCCGCCTGATCTTGTCCCCTATGTGATCGCAGTTCTGATGGCTCTGAGCATCGGAGGATTGGCGGTCGCCGGCTTCTATTCGCGCATGACCAGCCGTTCGATCGCCAAAACGCGCTTCCAGGTCGTGGCGGCAATGGGCGGTAACGAGAGCGTCAATGCCGCCGGATCCGATGAAAGCCGGCGTAGACGTGCCGTCGAGGCCACTTTACGGGAGATCGAGGACAAGCAGAAGATCAGAAGAAATGCCAAGCCTTCGCTGGTAGGACGGATGCGTCAGGCTGGTCTCGGCTGGAGCAAGCAGACCTACTTCATCATCTGCGGAGCGGCCGGTGTTGCCTCGTTTCTCCTGGCGGTAATCGTGATCGGGATCGGACCGATCACGGCTATCGGGTTCGGATGCACGGGCGGGTTGCTGCTGCCACACTTATATGTCAGCGCCAAGCGCAAGCGCCGATTCAAGTCGTTCACGGCCGAGTTCCCGAACGCCGTAGATATTGTTGTCCGTGGCGTGAAGGCCGGTCTGCCTCTCGTCGACTGCCTGAAAATCATCGCCACTGAGGCACAGGAACCGGTCCGGAGTGAATTTCGCGAGATCGTCGAGGATCAGACCCTTGGCATGCCTCTGGATGAAGCCGTAGAGCGCCTTTCTGAACGCGTTCCTCTCCAGGAGGCGAACTTTTTCGCTATCGTGATCGCTATCCAGAGCCGCACGGGCGGTAGTCTGTCGGAAGCCCTCGGGAACCTTTCGAAGGTTCTCCGGGAGCGCACGAAGCTGCAGGCAAAAATTCGATCGATGAGCGCCGAAGCGAAGGCTTCCGGCGGCATTATTGGTGCCTTGCCTGTTGTTGTCGCACTGCTTGTCTACCTCACGAGCCCCAACTACATTGCGCTCCTTTTCACGACCATGACCGGTAAGCTCGTGCTCGCCGCATGTGTGTTGTGGATGGGTACCGGCATCCTCGTGATGCGCAAGATGATCAATTTTGATTTCTGAGGTTCCCAGGATGTCCTTCGGCGCAATCAGCACCCATGTCGAGCTGCTCGTGGCTCTGTCGGCGGCGAGCTCGGTCTTCCTCGCCATCCTCGTGGTGGCATGGCCCTATCTCACGCGCGATCAATTGAAAGCCCGCATGGCCGAAGTCGCCAATGAGCGGGAACGGATCAGGCTTCGCGAGCGCGCCCGGCTCAACCAGAGCAAAAAACAGGTTACCCTCAGAAGTGAGCCGAGGAAGTTCTATCAGGCCATTGTCGAGCGCTTCAATCTCGTTAAGCAGGCCGAGGACGCCGAACTTATGCAGAAGCTCCGGATGGCGGGCTACCGTGGACAGGGGCCTGCCATAACATTCGTCGCGGCACGGCTGATCGCCCCGGCCGTACTGCTCGCCATCGCCGGGTTCTACGTCTTCCTCGTTCTGCAACTGAAACATCCTCTATTCGTGAAACTCGGGATCGTCCTCGCGGTGGCTTCCTTGGGCTATTACGCGCCGCTGATCTACGTGAAGAACAGGATCACCAAGCGCCAGCGGGCAATCCGGCGCGCATGGCCGGACACGCTTGATCTTCTTTTGATCTGTGTTGAGTCTGGCATGGGAATCGAGAGTGCTTTCCGGAGGGTGTCGGAGGAGATTGGCTCCCAGTCGGCGGAGCTGGCGGAGGAGCTGAGCCTGACCACCGCCGAACTGGCTTACCTTCAGGATCGACGTAAGGCCTATGAGAACCTCGGCGAGCGCACAGGTCTTGACGGGGTACGAGGTGTAGTCACCAGTCTGATTCAGTCCGAGAAATACGGAACCCCTCTCGGCCAGTCGCTTCGAGTTCTGGCGCAGGAGAATCGCGACATGCGCATGAGCGAGGCCGAGAAGAAGGCGGCGGCTCTTCCGCCCAAGCTCACGGTGCCGATGATCCTGTTCTTCCTGCCGGTCCTGTTCGCCGTGATCATAACACCGGCCATCATTCAGGTCGCCAAATTATCATAACCCATAAGTACTTCCGCCGATGCCCCCATTTTGGAATCGTTTGAGAGCCCACCTGTCGCGGTCGCAGTACCGGGCAGAGGCCTTCCGCGCCAAGCTCAGCACGTTTCGTACCGACGACGGCGGCGCGATCGCCGTGGTTGCAGCTATCGTTTTCCCAGTTCTGATCGGCGCCATGGGCCTCGGAGCCGAGGCAGGCTACTGGTACTTGGCCCAGCGCAAGCTGCAACACGCCGCCGATGTCTCCGCCCATGCCGCGGCAATCCGTAAGCGTGCGGGCGATGATCAAAGCGGCATTGCGGCAGCGGCGCTCCATGTGGCCCAGGCTTCGGGCTTCTCGTCCGAAGCCGGCACGATCCAGGTCAGTACTCCTCCCACGTCTCATGCATACTCCGGGGATAGGAGCAGCATCGAAGTCGTGCTGACACAGGTTCAGCCGTTGCTTTTCTCATCACTGTTCCTGAGCGATCCCGTGAACATCCACGCACGCGCCGTTGCAAAGCTCGATATGGTTTCTCAGGCATGCATTCTGGCGCTCTCTCCGAGCGCACCCGGGGCCGTTACAGTCGCGGGATCGACAGTCGTGACCCTCAACGGCTGCGATGTCGCTTCGAATTCAAACGCGTCGGATTCCCTGAAAATGCAAGGCGGAGGGCATCTGACGACGGACTGCATCAGTACCGTTGGCGGGGCCGTTACGACTTCCGACCTGACACTGCAGACCTGCGACGCCGTGCGCGAACAGGCCCCGGTGACAATGGATCCTTATGCGGATGTTTCAGAGCCCGCGATAAGCGGAACATGCTACAAGCCGGACAGTTACAGCACCGGCTCGGCGCTCTTGACTCCGACCTACCAATCGCACCCGAGCGGCCTTCCGACCCTGCGTTTCTGTGCTGGCCTGAAGGTGACGGGCGGGAGCATCACCTTCAACCCCGGCCTTTACATCATCGAGGGGGAGTTCGCCGTGAGTGCCGGAACGACTCTCGTAGGGTCTGGCGTGACCTTCTACATGGCCAAGGGGGCGAGTCTGAAGCTCAACGGTGGCGCCCAGATCAACCTGGATGCACCGGCCGAAGGCCCGTTCGCCGGAATCCTCTTCTTCGGTGCAAGAGACAGCACGGTTGCGAGCCATCAGGTCAACGGCGCGTCCGGATCGGCCTTCAATGGAGCAATCTATTTCCCTGGCTCGGGCATTGAATATTCGGGACGTGCCGGCTCCACAGGCGGCTGCACCCAGATCATCGGCAAGACCGTCACCTTCACCGGCAACTCCGAGGTGCAGTCGGACTGCCAGGCGACCGGAACGCGGCCAATCGTGACCAGCCAGTCGGTCAAGCTCGTGGAGTGATGTCTTTCCCCAGAGATGGCCCATTCAGGATGTACGGCGCAGCCGTCGTTTGTGGGCAGGAGTTTGGCCAAGATGCGAAAAAGGCCGCTGAAAACAGCGGCCTTTTTGTGAAGGTCAGTTGGAATGCACTCTGCCAGAAGGCGCTGGGATAGTAGCCTCTGCCAGACGCAAATGTATTAGCTGCTGGCTGCCGGGGGCGTAAGAGTCGTCGCAATGTTGTTGAAGTAGGCAGCAAGATCGGCGCCGATCAGCTGAACCGCACCAATGATGGCGACGGCGATGAGGCCGGCAATGAGGCCATACTCGATTGCGGTGGCGCCAGACTGATCTTTGCCGAAGCGAGTGATGAGCTTGATCATTTCATGTATCCCTGTGGAGGCCGAACCGTTCGTCCTCGCTGGTGGGAATGATTTACTCTCAGCCGTCTTCGCCCGCTATTCGGTACGATGGGGTAATGCACTGTCGGAGGACGCATTAATGCACACCATCCGCCGAGGAACAGCAAGTGCAATGATAGAGTGCAGCGGAGTCCGAGCGGAATTTCTCGGTGGCCTGATAGAGGTTCATGCGGAAGAGCGATAATGGTTCTCACGTGACGAAACGAAATTTCGTTAATACCTCCATGAGCGAAATTTTCTCACGTGTATGGGGACCTTGCTCCAACGGCTATGTTGCCACTTGAAGCATATGCGCAGAGCGTCAGATTCCGGTGAATTTCATTACGGCTTTCTGGTTGCCTCAATGGGGATATGCCCGTGTTTCTGACGAAGTGGCGTCGCAGGCTTGTTGCTTGCCGTTTGTTGGCGCTCTCCCAGGTGCTTCTTCTGGTCCTTTCCTGCTTGGGCAGTCTCCTGGTCCCGTCCCAATCCCAGGCACGGGAGCGGCTGATCACCTTCGTAAACGGCCGCGCCAGCGGGATTGACCTGGCCAAAGGTCAATTCATGACCGTGAGGACGGCGGTCGACATCGGCAAGGTGGTTGTCGGCGATCCTGACATTGCAACGGCCGTCGTGATGAGCGGTCGCTCGTTCTATATCCTTGGCCGGGGCGAGGGGCGCACGAATGTTGCAGTGTTCAATGCAGACGACGTAATGATCGGTATGGCCAATGTCGAGGTCGGCGCCGATACCATCGATCTGGAACAGTCGATCCAAGAGGCCGTTCCAAACGCCAATGTCCGGGTTGACACGGTCAATGGCCGTATCCGGCTCGGCGGCACGGTTCCAGACGCCGTAGCCTTGCGCAAAGTGCTCGAGGTTGCTGAGCAGTACGGATCAGAAGGAGTGATCAATACGCTTCGCGTGACCGGTGGCCAGCAGGTGATGCTGGAGGTTCGTTTCGTCGAGGCGAGCCGCAATGCCGGGCGGGAGCTCGGAATAAGCTGGTTCATGCGCCGGGAGAACGATCGGAGCGGTCGCGGAGTGGCAACCGGAGCGTTCCGCGGCCCCAATTCCTCGGGCGCTATCACTTTCAACGCGAATCTTCCGAGTGGAGGCGCTCCATTCGGGACCATCCTAGCGGAAGTGCTGGGCGTTGGCATCGATGCTGACATCCTGGTCCAGGCTCTGGAGGGGAAGGGACTGGCCCGCCGCCTCGCAGAGCCGAATCTCGTTGCGCTCTCAGGTGACAAGGCGAGCTTCCTGGCCGGCGGCGAAGTTCCGATTCCCGTTTCCGAGGAGGACGGCAAGGTCACCGTTACATACAAGGAGTACGGCGTACGCCTGAACTTCACGCCAACCGTACTCGATGGCGGGCTGATCAATCTCAAGCTTCAGCCGGAGGTGAGCGAGGTCGACTTCTCGACGACGGTGCGTACTGGGGCCATTCAGATTCCGGCGTTCACGACAAGGCGGGCCGACACGACAATCGAGCTCCGGGACGGTCAGAGCTTCGTCATCGCGGGTCTCTTGCAGAGCGTTCATACCAAAACCCAAGACCAACTTCCCTGGCTTGGACAGTTGCCGGTTCTGGGAGCCCTGTTCCGGTCTTCCTCCTTCAGAGAGCAGGAAACCGATCTCGTCATCATCGTGACGCCGCGCCTCGTCAAGCCCACGCGGCCTGGGCGCCCTCTCCGTACGCCGCTCGATTCAGCCAGTCCCAGCAACGATCTCGAGTTCTTCCTTCTCGGCAAGCTGGAGGTGGACAACGACACACTGCAGGGGATCGCTGCTGGCAAAGGGATCATCGGTCCCTACGGACACATCGTCGACCTCACGCCCGGAAAGCCGCATGCCGCACAGAAAGTCGTCAAGAAGAGGATCGTCCGGAAGAAGATCGTCAAGGACTAAGGTAGTCACGCTTGTTCTTGCGTTGACGACCTCGACCCTTGGTGGCTGCGCCGATTACTTGGAGCGGCGCGACACGATCACCTTCGCGGCCGGAGAGGCGCAAGCCTGGAACCGCGTCGTCCATACGGTCGATCCTTGGCCTCCATACGTCACTAACACGCGGATCACGAGCGACGGCGAGCGAGTGGCCAGAGCCACTCGCAGCTATTTCGACGGCGGCGCGGACGCCAACACTGGAGCGGCAGCGGCCCTGCCCGATCAGGATGGGCCGGCAACACCACCGGGGCAGGGCGGCACTGAATGACCTTCTGGATACCATGTTCGACACTCGCCGGAAGTTAGCAGACTTGCGTTCGTATCTGTCTGCGAGGGATGGGAGGCATATCGCACGCGCGACGCTGCTCGTGATCGGCACGATCGGCCTTCTTTTCCCCGTGATCTTCGCGCTGATCCTGACACAGGGAAGGCAGGGCACCGAGTTCGGCGAAAACCTTGGTCGGTCTTTCGAGCGGCGCGTTCTGATCGGCGATCTGTCCGAAGCGCTTCAAGAGGCAGAGATCAATCATCTCGTATATCTCCTGAGAGGGGATCCCGAGGCCCTGAAATCTTATCAGACCGCCTATGATGCCGTTTCGGGCCACTTGGATGCGCTCGTCAAGAACGGAGTCAGTCTCCGGCCCGGTATGCAAATATTGAGAAAATTGATCGAGGACAGATTGGCCGAGCTGCACCTCGCAATTACCGTTTATCAGTTCGTAGGCTCGGATCAAGCGCTTCGGACAGTTCACGGCAGGACCGGCAAGATCCGTGTTGATGAGATCCGCTCGCTTATCGAAAGAACCCGTGCAGAGGAAGTCCAGACCGGTCGACGCCTGTCCGAGAATCTCAGAAGGCAGGCACACATGTGGGAGACGATCACACTCACTCTGCTCACCGGGATGGTCATTGCGATGATCGTCGCCTCCACGGCCGTGGCCAGAGATCTTCGGCGTCGGCGCGGCGTGGAGAAAGAGCTGAAGGCAGCCCAGCAGCTGGCGCAGCAGGCCCGTGACGTGGCCGAGAGAGCAAGCGCGGCAAAGACGGATTTCCTGGCCACGATGAGCCACGAAATCCGAACGCCATTGAGCGGAGTGATCGGTTATACCGAACTCCTGCACGAAAGCCGGGGCTTGACGCGCGAACAGCGAAGCTATGTCGATCATATTCAAAATGCAGGCTACGCATTGCTCGCACTGGTCAATGACGTTCTCGATTTCTCGAGGGTCGAAGCAGGCGAGGTGCTTCTCGTAGCCGAGCCATTCTCTTTGCCGAAGCTCGTCGATAACGCGGTATCCATCGTTCGCGCAGCCGCTCGAAAGAAAGCGCTGCCCATCCGTGTTGAAGCGGGCCAAGACGTTCCGGAATGCTTGCTTGGCGATGTCGGCAGGCTGCGCCAGATTCTTCTCAATCTCCTTAATAACGCGGTGAAATTTACCGACAAAGGAAACATAACTCTTCGGATTGAGAACACGGGAACTTCCGACGAGGGTGATCGCATACGGTTCTCGGTTATCGATACGGGACCTGGAATTGCCCTTGATCAGCAGAGAAAGTTGTTCAAGCGTTTTGCGCAATTAGATCACCCGGCCGGCCGTCGGATGGGTGGAGCGGGACTTGGACTCGCCATTTCGAAGCGGTTCGTCGAACTCATGGGTGGTGAGATCGGCGTCGAAAGCGAAGAGGGAAAAGGTTCGACCTTCTGGTTCGTCGTGCCGCTACCAAGAGCCGAGACGGCGGCCCGCCATGTGTCTGAGGCCGATAATCCTCACGTTTCCATTGGGACGGGTCGCATCCTCGTTGTCGATGACCTCGACCAGAACCGTGAGCTCGCACAGGCCATGCTCCGCGCGACCGGCCATATCGTTGACACGGCGAAGGATGGAGCAGAGGCTGTCACAGCCGTTCAAACGAGGCGCTACGATCTTGTTCTGATGGATGTCGAAATGGCTGATACGGATGGGGTGACAGCTGCGCGGATGATTCGTAGCCTCGACCATCCGGCAAGGAATGTTCCGATCATAGCGATGACTGCCAACGTCCTCCCGCAGGACATCAGGGAGTTCAGGGCGGCGGGAATGAACGATCATCTTGCTAAGCCATACACCCGTGCGCAACTTTTGGAGAAGGTGGACGCCGTTTTGGTCGCTGCGGCGGTTACTGCAGGAGAGCCTGAAATGGATGGAGTATCGCAAGGCTCGGATCAACCCGACAGCATAGAGAGCCTTTGCCAATTCATGGGGCGCGAGTGGGTCGCCCGAGGCTTGACGGAACTCAAGGAGCAGCTGGAAAGCACTTTTCTCGAAGGAGATCCCGAAACCATCGAGAGTGAGCAGCTGGCCCGAAAAGCGCACGTGATGGTTTCCCGTTCCTCGATCTTCGGATTTTCCGATTTCGCGCATCTTTGCGTCAGGCTTGAAGAAGCGTGCAAGGCTCGCGAGGAGCTATCCGGTGTGTTCCAGGTTGTACGGGTTGCTGCCGACGACGTGCATGCAAGGGTATGCGAAATGCTCAACCGCGTGAATGCGCATACAGTGTAGGGAGATGAGTTTGCAGGACGCTCCTCGAATAGCTCTGACGGCCGATGATGACGAGTTCTTCCGGGCTGCGATGAAATTCATTCTCACCAGCCATCTCGGCTTTTCGGAAGTGATTGAGACGGGATCGTTCGACGATGCCCTGGAGTATCTCACGGCACGGGGTGACATTGCCCTTGCCTTGTTCGATCTAGCCATGCCGGGCATGGACAGCCCGGGAAGCCTGAGAACAGTTCGGGAGTTCTTTCCGAACACGAAGGTCGCGATGGTGTCCGCATCGAAAGCGCGCGGGGACATCCTGATGGCCCTTGATGCGGGCGCCCATGGCTATGTCTCAAAAGATCTTTCCATGGCCGAGATGACGAAGATTCTTCGGAAGATCGTGGAGGGCTGGATCTATGTTCCGCCCTCTGTCGCCGAAGTGTCCTCCGCCTCCGATGCGGCCACGTTCCTGCATGGCCGCTCGAGTCGTCTGACGGGTGATGTCAGCTCGCTCACGCCACGGCAAAGGCAGGTGTTGGATCTTTTGATCGCGGGCAAGTCCAACAAGGAGATTGCAAGGGCCCTTCAGCTTAGTGACGGCACGATCAAGGTTCATATGGCCGCGCTGTTCAAGAATCTCGGCGTCAACAGCCGTTCTGCTGCCGCGGCGCTTGGAGCCCGGCATCTGGTATCTGCGGACAAAGACGATGATGCTTAGACACGACAGTCGCAACTGAATGCATGCCGATCGTGTGACCAGGATGCGGTCCCGCTCCGAGAGTGCAGGTGTGTCTGCAAGCCTGGCCGAATCCGGCTTCGGTGGGTCGGCAATGGTAGGGTAGATCCTCATGAACAAACGTCGTTCCAGCAATCGCGTACGCACGCTGCTCGATGCGCGGGTCATATTCAACAATCGGTTCTCGCTGATCGAATGCACCGTGAGGAACCTGTCCGAGACAGGAGCACGAATCGCTTTCTCTCACCCCACCGAAATCCCTCCGGAATTCGAGTTGGAGATACCGAGCCGAAAGATCTCGGTGAAGGCAAAAGCAGTCTGGTCTGACGGAAAGGAACATGGGGTCGCCTTCATTGAAGGGTCGCAGGGCACAGCACTTGGCGCCAGTCTGCCTCAACGTATCGCTGATCAAGGCCAGGCTGAATCAGGGATCAGTAAGTCGAGTGTGGAGGACATTCTGAACGAGGCGAGGCACCGGATCGCGGAAGCAATGGGGATTCCCTCCGAAACGGTCAAGCTGAAGCTCGAGATCACGAGCTGAGCGGAACTTCCGCAAGCCTTTCGGGAACGCGGATTGGTCTACGCTTCCGATCAGTTCGAAAGGTTCAGGAGGTAGAACAGTCGCCAGGATGAGATTGAGCAGGGCGTCGTCAATCTCGTACGGAATGCCCGATATCCATCCGCGAGGAAAGGACGCGCGGCTGATACGGATTCTTCGGCCGGATCGAATCACATGCCGGATAGACGACGAGAGGCCGGTCAGTTCGCGCGCATTCTGGTTGAGGATAACGGAGGCAGCATTTTCGACAAGATCTTCAAGCCGTCGTCACGACGACGCCTTCCGGAGCGGAAACGGGCCTAGGCCTTGCGTTGAGCGACGGCATGGCGCGTGAGCGTAAGGGAATCCTGACCGCAACGAATGGCCTTGCAGGCGACATTTCGGCCGTGCGGGTCCCGGTCGTTAGAAAGAGCCCGGAGGAGCTTGATGAAAGTCCGGGCTCGCCGCGGTCGGCGACTGGCCCCATGTTGGCCATCGGCCGCCCCCTCTTCGCTGATGCTGTCTCAGGCATGGATCCGAGCGGTCGCCCATATACTGCGCCACTCCGCGCAGCAGGAGGGAGCTGCTCCACCTCGTCTCATTCTTTGGCTGCGAACCGGAACCACTTCGCCAAAGAATGCTTCAACGCTCCTGCAGCAGCCTCAGGCGCGCCCGCAAGGCTTCCCGGATGTGCGCCCTTGCCAAGCTCTCGGCTTGGTCGGCGTCGTGTGCGGCGATGGCATCGATGAGGGCGCGGTGTTCCTCGGCCGCCGTCGAGGGCCTGCCTCCGATGCTGAACGTGGTCGTGCCCAAGAGGGCGATCCCGTCCTGAAGCTCTTGCAAGGCACTGTCGAGATACCGGTTTCGGGCGGAGCGGAAGATCATCTCGTGGAAGGCCCGGTTGAGCCGGGCCATTTCGAGAGGGTCGCTCGACCGAGCCTCGAAGGCGCTCTCCAGATCAACGAGGGCGTCGATCTCCGACCGAGAGGCATGCTGGGCTGCGAGGCGGGCTGCGGCGCCTTCCAGGATTTCTCGCATGGCATAGAGTTCGAGAACCTCGGCAGTCCCAAGACTGCGCACCACCAATCCCCGCCCTCCGGCTGGCTCCACCAATCCTTTGGCCAGAAGGCGCCCAAGAGCCTCCCGGACCGGCGTGCGGCTGACTTGGAGGCGTTGGGCCACGTCCTCCTCCCGCAACCGGTCGCCCGGGCGGTAAACTCCGACACGGAAAGCTTGGCAGAGCGACCTGAAGACCGCCTCGCTCAGTGGAATGCCGGAGTTCCGGCCAACCAGTTCCAGCTCGTGAGCGGATTGATCTGCCATCGGTCCTCCTGAGGATATTGCTCAATTCTATGAAGCACCGAACATCCGGGTTGACTAGGGAGAGGGTTTGGATATTTTTGTATACAAAGGTGTTCAAAATGCGAGCTGCAGATCAGGGCACATTTGAGGGAGGCACCCTCATTGTCTGGATCTTTGGGCAATCGGCCGTCGCTGTGGCGCTGCGTCCCAGTCCGGGTGGGTTCGATGGGCTCCGGGCTGTTTCGGGCTCGCGCCAGTCGGAACTCCGACGGTTATGCCGGGAATTGGAGAGGTGAAGGTGGGAATTGTGGTGGCGAGGGACTTTCCGCAGGATGGGACGAAGGGGGCCTCCCGTTCTGATGTACGGGCCGGGACCGTCCCGGTCGAACTGACACGCAAATACGACGTCCTGGTCGTCGGCGGCGGGAACGCCGCTCTCTGCGCCGCCATCAGCGCCCGCCGTTCCGGCGCCTCCGTGCTTGTGCTCGAGGCGGCTCCCAAGTTCTATCGGGGCGGCAACACGCGCCACACCCGCAACATGCGCTGCGCCCACGATACAGCCACCGAGATCCTGACCGGCCCCTACACCGAGGAGGAGTTCTGGGAAGACCTTCTGCGGGTCACCGGCGGCCAGACGGACGAGGAGCTCGCCCGCTTCATGATCCGGGAATCGAAGGAGATTCTTCACTGGATCGTCGAGCAGGGCGTCCGTTGGCAGCCTTCTCTTGGCGGAACTCTCAGTTTGGGGCGCACGAATTCGTTCTTCCTCGGGGGAGGCCGGGCGATGCTCAATGCGCTCTACCGCACGGCGGAGGACCTTGGTGTCGACGTCCTCTACGACGCGGAAGTCGTCGACCTCGACATTCAGGACGGCAGGTTTCAATCGACGACAGTGGCCTACGGGGGGCAGCGGCACAAGGTACGCGCGGCTGCCCTGGTCGCCGCTGCGGGAGGCTTCGAGGCCAATATCGAGTGGCTGAAGCAGTACTGGGGCGACGTCGCCGAGAACTTTCTCATCCGCGGCACGCCCTATAACCGCGGATCCGTGCTCAAGATGCTGCTGGACAAGGGTGTGCAGCAGATCGGCGATCCCACCCAATGCCATGCGGTGGCTATCGACGCGCGGGCGCCGAAGTTCGACGGCGGCATCATCACCCGGCTCGACTGCGTCGTTTTCGGCATCGTGGTGAACAAGAACGCGGAGCGCTTCTACGACGAGGGCGAGGACATCTGGCCGAAGCGCTACGCCATCTGGGGCCGTCTTGTCGCGGCCCAGCCCGATCAGATCGCCTACATCATCTTCGACGGACCTTCCCTCGAAATGTTCATGCCGTCGCTCTACCCGCCCGTGAAGGCGGACAGCATCCGGGAACTTGCCGGCAAGCTCGGGCTCGATCCCCAGGCCCTCGAGACGACGGTCGAAACCTTCAACCAGGCTGTCCGCCCTGGCACTTTCGACCACACGATCCTGGACGATTGCCGGACAGAAGGACTGAACCCGCCGAAGACCCATTGGGCCAGACGGATCGAGACCGCGCCGTTTTATGCCTATCCAGTGCGGCCGGGCATCACCTTCACCTATCTCGGAACGCGCGTGAACAAGGAAGCGCGGATGCTCATGGCCGACGGGACGCCTGCCGCCAACATGTTCGCCGCAGGCGAAATCATGGCCGGCAATGTGCTCGGCAAGGGCTATGCCGCCGGAATCGGAATGACCATCGGCAGCGTCTTCGGACGGATTGCCGGACGGGAGGCTGCGAACAATGCACGCAACTGAAGCACTCAAGGAAGCCGACCGTCTGATGACGGTCTGCAATTCCTGCCGCTACTGCGAAGGACTGTGCGCGGTCTTTCCTGCTATGGAAATGCGGCGCGCCTTCTCGGACGGGGATCTCAATTACCTGGCCAATCTCTGCCACAGCTGCGGAGCCTGCTACACCGACTGCCAGTTCTCGCCGCCGCACGAGTTCAACGTCAACGTGCCGCAGACGCTGGCGAAGGTTCGTAACGACTCCTACAAGTTCTATGTCTGGCCACGGGCGCTGGCTCCGTTGTTCGAGCGCAACGGCCTAGCGGTCAGCCTCATCGCGGCGCTCAGCGTCGGCGTGTTTTTCTTCGGGCTGATGGCGATCAACGATCCGGCGGTGATGTTCGGCGTGCAGACAGGGCCCGGCGCGTTCTACCGGATCATGTCTCACAACGCGATGGCCGGTGTGTTCGGTGCCGCGTTCTTCTATGCAATCGCGGCCTTGATCATGGGCTTTCGCATGTTCTGGCGCGACATCGGCGAGACGCGGGAGACGCTGACCAACGGCGTCTCGGTCTGGCAGGCGATGAAGGATACCATGGCGCTGCGCTACCTCGATGGCGGCGGTCCCGGCTGCTTCAACGAGGACGAGCGGCCGACCGATCGTCGCCGCCTCTATCACCACCTGACATTCTACGGATTCTTCCTTTGCCTGGCGGCGACCAGCACGGCGACCCTTTATCACTATCTGCTCGGAATGCAGGCGCCGTACCCCTGGTACGACCTGCCAGTGGTGCTCGGGACGCTGGGCGGGATCGGCCTTGTCATCGGGCCTGCGGGCCTGATGTGGGCGAAGGTCAAGCGCGATCCGGCCCTGCGGGACGAGAACGGCCGCGGCATGGAGATGGCTTTCATCGCCATGCTGTTCCTTGTGAGCCTGACCGGCCTGCTGCTCCTGGTGCTGCGTGCAACCCCCATGATGGGTACGATGCTGGCGCTCCACATGGGCTTCGTGTTCGGCTTCTTCATCACCATGCCGTACAGCAAGTTCGTGCACGGCATCTACCGCTTCGGAGCGCTTGTTCGCTACGCCAAGGAGCGCCGCGCGCTCCACGAGCCGACCCCGTCGAAAGCCAAGGCTCTCGCCATTCCGAACGCCAAAGCTGGAGCGTGAGGAGGCGCCACGAGCCTCAGACGGGCTCCAAGAACAGCCCGACGCCACGCCAGTGTCGGGCATGACCACTTACCCAAGGAGGATAAACCATGAAATTCAACCGTAGGACATTTTTCGGGCTGGCTCTGATAGCAGGTGCGGCCCTGCCATCGGCTTCTTTCGCGCAGGCCCCGAGCCTGAAGGTCATGGCGCCCGCAGCTCCTGGCGGCGGCTGGGATCAGACCGCGCGCTCGGTGGCACAGGGCCTCACCGAGGCCGGCCTCGCCAAGAGCGTGCAGGTCACCAATGTTCCCGGCGCGGGTGGGACGATCGGCATTGCCCAGTTTGTGAATGGCGCCAAGGGAGATCCGACTCAGCTGATGGCGAGCGGGTACGTGATGGTCGGTGCGATCATCACCAACAAATCTCCCGTCACGCTCGACCAGGTCACGCCGATCGCGCGGCTGACCGGCGAATGGCAGGCGATAGCGGTCCCCGCGGCCTCGCCGATCAAGTCGATGCAGGAACTCGGCGAGATGATCAAGGCCGATCCGGCCAAGGTGACCTGGGCCGGCGGGTCCGCCGGCGGACCGGACCACATCCTCGCAGCCCTGATCACCAAGAACGTCGGTGCCGACCCGTCGAAGACCAACTACATCGCCTTCTCCGGCGGTGGCGAGTCCCTCGGGGCGCTTCTCGGCGGCAAGGTGACGGCAGGTATCAATTCGCTCGGCGAATTCATGAGCCAGATCCAGGCCGGCAAGCTGCGCCTGCTCGCTGTTTCCTCTCCGAGCCGTCTGCCGAACGTCGACGCGCCGACCCTGAAGGAGAGCGGGATCGATCTCGAGCTGTCCAACTGGCGCATGATCGTTGCGCCTCCCGGCATCTCGGCCGATGACCGTGCGCAGCTCACGAAGATGTTCGAGGATCTCGCAAAGTCAGAGACCTGGAAGAAGATCCTGGCCATGCGCGGCTGGGAGGACATCTTCCTGACGGGACCGGCGCTCGACGAGTTCGTCAAGTCGGAGCAGGCTCGCACACGGGATGTGCTGACTTCTGTGGGGTTGGTGAAGTCCTAATTCCAAGGACCAATGCCGTTGCAGCGCCGCGTTTCCGGAACGCGGCGCTTCTTTTTAAGGAATTCCATGAGGGCACAACTCCGCCGGGCCGCGCTTACCCGGCCGGGCATGCCATCGTGCTCACTCTCCGGGCTCGCGCCGGTTTCGTTTGAGGAGGCCTGACCGATCACCGGACCCTCTCCCCTTCCGACATCGGTCCGAAAGTCATGCCGGCCACCGCGTCGGCTGGCCCTGCCGTTCTGGTCATCGGCAATCCCATCTCAGCGTTCGAGGGTGGGTTGCCCGAGCGCGACAGCCTGGACCCGCCCCAGTTCGGTGATGGTCCGCCTCTGAGTTTAAAGACGGACCATCGCACAAGCTAAGGCATCGGGACTAACCGCCGTTGACCAGTGGCCAGACCTCCAGAGCGCCGCGGTAGATCATCTCGACGGCGACATAGAGGATGATGGCCAGGCCCACATAGGCGATCCAGCGGTGCTTCTGGAGCAGACGGGCAATGAAGGTCGCTGCCACGCCCATCAGGGCAATGGACAGGATCAGGCCGAAGATCAGCACATTGGGGTGCTCGCGGGCGGCCCCTGCCACCGCCAGCACGTTGTCGAGGGACATGGACACGTCCGCAATGACGATCTGCCAGGCGGCCTGGGCAAAGGTCTTTCGCGGGGCCGTGCCCGCGATCCTGCCGTCGTGGTCCAGGTCGCGCCCCTCCAGGGCTTCCTCACCCTGGATCTCCTCGGCATGGCTGGTGCGCAGCTCGCGCCACATCTTCCAGCATACCCAGAGCAGCAGGATGCCGCCCGCCAGAAGCAGGCCTACGATCTGAAGGAGCTGGGTGGTTGCGGCGGCAAACCCGATGCGCAGGACCGTGGCCGCGATGATGCCGATCAGGATGGCTTTCGCCCGTTGCTCCTTGGGCAGGCCGGCGGCGGCCAAGCCAATGACAATGGCATTGTCGCCGGCCAGCACCAGGTCGATCATGATCACCTGGAGGAGGGCGGTAAGGGCTTCTGTGGTGAAAAATTCGCTCATGTGGCTCCCGTTTGCATGAACAGGGGCAGCCGTCATGACTTCTGAATTGACCGCTCCGCAAACCACGCAGCATCCCGCGTCCGCTGCCAGACGGCTGTAGGGATGACTGAGAGGATTACGGTCGGCAGAACATCATGAGCCGAGCCACCCGATTGGATATCCAGTCCGACATCGCAGTTCATCGGAACTGCCAGAGGGGCCCGGCCTGGTATTCATGCTGTATAGGCGAGGCGACGTGAACTCAAGAGGCAAGCATGCAGAGGATTATGCCGTATGTGGGGGCGTCCCCGCTGCCCGCCCAAAGCGGGACGAGCGTGGCTTAATAGAGTAATCCGGTTCCGTGCGGCAACTGCTTAGCGGTCGACCTCCTTTTCATCAATGTGGTCCACCGATGGCAGAATCCGGAGCGCACGGAGCTTTGATCGAATAATCTTCCGCCCGAATGAATGAGAGTTCTTCTTGCGCTGCAACATAGGGGGTAATCGGCAATTACGTTTGGGCATCCTTCAACCCTGCCGATCTCGGCAAGTGATTCAAGACTTTCCGGCTGTATCGGCGGCAAGCCCTAAGCAAAATCAAGACGATAAGTTCCCTTTGGCCGACGAATGCGCCGTTGATGCGGCTCCGACAGCAGACAGTCCGGCCCAGATCTATGTGCGCCGGCGCGAAACCTACTTTGGCCCCACTACGCTCTTCGTAAACAGTTCTATGCCGTCTATCAGCCGAGCTTCGATGAGGCCGGTCGCGTCAACGGCATTTTCTACGTCGGGATCCCGGTCGAGGATTTGCATTACTCCTATTCTTCAACCATGTTCGCCCTGGCACTCGCGACCGGTTTGATCGCTGTTCTGTCATGCGGCGAGGCCGGCAAGGGCTTTGCCGTGGTGGCCACCGAGGTCAAGGAGCTGGCCAGCCAGACGGCCAAGGCGACCGAGGAGATCTCGGCCCAGATCGCCTCGGTGCAGCAGGCCACGCAGGAGACGGTGCACGCGATCCAGGAGATCGCGCGCACGATCACCGAGATGAGCCAGATCTCCACCTCGATCGCCGCCGCCATGGAGGAGCAGGGCGCGGCCACCGCCGAGATCGCCCGCAACGTCCAGGAAGCCGCCCGCGGCACCGAGCAGGTCACGGGCAGGATTGTGGACGTGCAGCATGGGGCCGGCGAGACGGGAGCTGCGGCCAGCCAGGTGCTGGGAGCCGCCCAGGAACTCGCCCGCCACTCCAACGATCTCAGCCACGAGGTCGCCACCTTCCTCCAGGGTGTGAAAGCCGCTTAAGAATTCAAAAGCTGGAACAGGATGGCTGAGTGAGCTCGACGCATGCTCATATCTCCAGCCCACCGTGCATGGTTGAGAAACTAAAGGAGGATCGCTGCTGCAGCAGTCCTTTCCTTTGTGGCATCCGGAAAGGGTCCGCGGCGATACCGTATGGATGCGCGGGATCTCCCTGCAGGCCGCGCTGCCCGAGAGGCGGCTTCGAGGTGTTCGCCCTCTCCCGATCGTGCCGGTCTTGCATCGTCCCGAGGGAACGAAGCTGCGGCGAACCGATTGTGTCAACAGCGAAGCTTCGATCAGGCCTGAGGCCTGACGCAACAGGGGACGCGCGGCACAGGCGATGGCGCAACTCTTCACGCCGGCAGCAACCACTCTGTTCCGAGTGGTTATCGTGCTCATGGGTCTAGGGGTCATTTCCGCGGGCGTGACAGCCTATGTCTGGGCTCGCTCCGACAGCACCTGGAATGTGGGCAAGCCCGCGCCGCAGCCTGTTCCGTTCCGGCACGATCTCCACAGCGGAGCCTTGCGGATCGATTGCCGCTATTGCCATTCCACCGTCGAGCGCGCGGCCGATGCCGGCATGCCGTCCGCTCAGACCTGCATGACCTGCCACTCCCAGGTGTGGGTCGGGGCGAGCGTCCTCGATCCCGTGCGTACGAGCTTCACGCTCGGGCAGCCGATCCAATGGACGTCTGTTCACCGGCTGCCGGACTACACCTATTTCCACCATGCCGCCCACGTCACGAAGGGGGTGGCCTGCGAGACCTGCCATGGCCGCATCGACCAGATGCCAAAGACGGTGCAAACCCAGACCCTCTCCATGGGGTGGTGCCTGGACTGTCATCGTGATCCGGTGCCGAACCTTCGGCCGCGAGAGGCGGTGTTCGCCATGGGCTATGAGGCGCATGGCAAGGATCTGCCGGACGACGTTCGCGCGTTCTACCGGGAGGCCTCCCGGCGCCTCACCAGCTGCAATACATGCCACCGGTAGAAGCGATGGGTGAAGGAACGCCATTCGACCTTGATGCCTTGAGAGCCCGCCTCGCGGCCGAGGAGGGGCCGAGGCTCTGGCGCAGCCTCGAGGAGTTGGCCGATGCGCCGGACATACGCCGCTATGTGGAGGCCGAATTCCCTGATGTCGTCCAGGCTTCGCCTGTCGACCGTCGGACCCTGCTTAAGCTGATGAGCGCCTCCCTGGCTCTGGGAGGTCTTGCCGGCTGCAATGGAGGCGATGCGGGTAAGAAGTCTCCTCTCTTGTCGCAGAGCCATAACATGCCTGGCTATACGCCGGGAGTGCCGCTGACGGTCGCCACGTCCCTTTCGCTGAACGGCTACGGAAGAGGCGTTCTCGTGAAGACGCAGGAGGGGCGTCCCGTCAAGATCGAGGGAAATCCGCTCCACCCGGCAAGCCTCGGGGCGACGGACGTGTTCGCCCAGGCCGAAATCCTGGCCCTCTACGATCCGGACCGGTCCGGCGCTCCCCTCCAGAACGGCTCCCCGAGAAGCTGGGAGGAGCTCACGAACTTCATTCGTCCCGTGCGCAACGAACTCGTCGTCGCCGAGGGGCGAGGGCTGCATGTCCTGATGCCGCCGACGTCGTCGCCGACCCTTCACAGGCTCGTCGCGCAGGCGCGGCAGCTCTTTCCTCTCGCGCAATGGCATGTGTTCTCACCGATCGATGATGACAACAGGCAATCCGCTGCCTTGAC
Source organism: Microvirga makkahensis (assembly GCF_009830105.1). Classification (GTDB taxonomy): domain Bacteria; phylum Pseudomonadota; class Alphaproteobacteria; order Rhizobiales; family Beijerinckiaceae; genus Microvirga; species Microvirga makkahensis. Next base: position 277,399 of record NZ_WURB01000002.1, on the reverse strand, counting down.
CGTGTTCGGGCGCGACGTCGATCTCGCCTACGATCTGACCCAGGCAGACACCATCGTTGCCCTCGGGGGCGACATCTTCGCCGAGGAGCCGGGCCATCTGCGTTATGCCGCCGATTATCAGGAACGGCGGCGGATGCAGGGCAGGGAACTTCCGCGGCTCTTCGCCGTCGAAGCCAGGCCGAGCCTCGCTGGGACGCGCGCCGATGAGAGGATCGTCCTCCGGCCGCGCGAGTTCGAGGCCTTCGCTCAGGCGCTCGCGGCGTCGCTCGGGGCAAATGCCGTGCCGCCGCCACCGGATGTGCACCCGTCGGTTTCCCGGCTGGCGGGCGAGTTGCGCCGCGCCGGCTCCCGTAGCCTGGTCGTTGCGGGACGTGAACTGCCGTCCGGGGTGCATGCGCTCGTGCACGCGATCAACGCTCATATGGGCGCCGTCGGGACGACGATCCGCATCCTGGAGCCGGTCCGCCCCGTGATGAGCGATGCCCGGACGCTCGACGATCTGGTGCGAGCCATCGCTGCGGACCAGGTGTCCCGCCTGGTGATCCTCGGGAGCAATGCTGTCCATACGGCTCCTGCGGATATCGACATGGCCGATCTCGTTCGACGGGTTCCGCTGTCGCTGCATCTGGGCCAGCATCGGGACGAGACCGCCGTCGCCTGTCATTGGCATATTCCCGAAGCCCACCCGCTGGAAAGCTGGGGTGATCTGCGGGCCTTCGATGGCACGGTGGGGTTGAGGCAGCCTGTGACGATGCCACTGAAGCCGGCCTTGAGCGCGGAGGAGTTTCTCGGCCTCATGGCGGGGCAGAACGTCGACGGTCGCGGGCTTGTCCAGGCGACGTGGCGTGAGGCCTGGGGAGACGGTTTCGAGGAACGCTGGGCGCGTTCGCTCGAGAACGGAATCGTTGAAGGCACGACCTCGCCTGCCATCGACGTGGCAGTTCGACCTGAGTGGGTGCCGAAGCCTACGCCGCCGGTCGCGTCAGCCGGAATCGACGTGGTGTTCGTTCCCGACCCGTCCGTATGGGACGGCTCCTATGCGAATAATGGCTGGCTGCAGGAACTGCCGAAGCCCCTGACGAAACTGGTCTGGGGCAATGCGGCACTGATCGCCCCCGAGACGGCGGACATCTTCGGATTGTCCTCGGGCGATGCCGTCGATCTGACGGTTGAAGGTCGCGTTCTGCGCGCTCCTGTCTGGATCCTGCCTGGACATGCACCCGGAGCCGTGACGCTGCCTCTCGGCTACGGGCGCGAGCGGGCCGGCCGGATCGGCAACGGCATCGGGTTCGATGCCTACGCGCTTCGCCCCTCGCAACGGCCATGGATCGCCACGGGCGGCATCAGGGCCACCGGCGAGCGGCTTCCGCTCATATCCACGCAGCAGCATCATTCGCTCCGGAGCCGCGACATCGTGCGCGTCCTGGCACCCGGCGAGGCGCCGGCGCGGGAGACGGAGGAGCAGCCCTCTCTCTATCCAGAATGGCCGTATGAAGAGCATGCCTGGGGAATGGTGATCGATCTCGACGCCTGCATCGGCTGCAATGCCTGCGTGATCGCCTGCCAGGCGGAGAACAACATCGCCGTCGTCGGACCGGAGGAGGTGGCGAAGGGGCGTGAGATGCATTGGCTGCGTGTGGATCGCTATTACGGCGGGGATCCTGCCAGCCCTGACATCTACTTTCAGCCGGTGCCCTGCATGCATTGCGAGAAGGCTCCTTGCGAGGTGGTGTGCCCCGTGAACGCGACGGTGCACTCCTCCGAAGGACTCAACGACATGGTCTATAACCGCTGCATCGGCACGAGAACCTGTTCGAACAACTGCCCCTACAAGGTGCGGCGCTTCAACTTCCTGGATTACCAGGGCACGGACTACACGCCGTCGCCCGACGCCATGAACCCGCAGGTGACGGTCCGCGACCGCGGCGTCATGGAGAAATGCACGTTTTGCGTTCAGCGGATCGGCGCGGCCCGCGCCGATGCCCGCGTCGAGGGCAGACGCCTGCGCGACGGCGAGGTCGCGACGGCATGCCAGCAGGCATGCCCAACGCAGGCCATCGTGTTCGGCGACGTCAACGATCCCGGCAGCGCCGTGAGCAGGCTCAAGAAGAGCGCGCGCAACTACGCGCTGCTCGGCGACCTGAACACGCAGCCGCGGACGACCTATCTCGCCCGGATCGAGGCGCCCATGGAGAAGGGATAGTCGATGAGCAGCGACGCGCAGGCCATCACAAGCCCGGTGGCGGAGGTCCCACTCTCCCGCCGCTTCGGCGCGATCTGGTGGGCCGCTCTTCTGGCATCGGGCGCGCTCGTTCTGCTGCTCGGGTATACGCTGGTTTCGGTGTCGCTCCTGGGAGTCGGCGTCTGGGGCGTGAATATCCCGTTCGTCTGGGGCTTCGACCTGATCAATTATGCCTGGTGGATCGGCATCGCCAATGGGGCGAGCCTCTTCGCCGCCATTCTCGTCTTGCGCCGGCATGATCTGCGAACCGCGGTCAACCGCTTCTCCGAGGGCGTCGCCTTCTTTGCCGTCATCTGTGCGGGCATCTTCCCGATTTTCCATCTCGGGCGTCCCTGGCTGTTCTACTGGACGTTCCCGTACCCTGCCACTTTCCAGGTTTGGCCTCAGTTCCGCAGCACTCTGACATGGGATTTCTGGGCCATCAGCACCCATGTCATCGTGACGAGTCTGCTCTGGTATGTGGGCCTGATCCCCGATCTCGCGACCCTGCGCGACCGGGCCCGGCGCAGGACGACGCAGACCGTCTATGGAGTCCTCGCTCTCGGCTGGCGCGGTTCCGTGCGTCACTGGGCCTACCACCAACGCGCCTACCGGCTCGTCGCCATCCTGGTGCTGCCGTTGATCCTCATCATGCAGAGTACTGTGGCGTTCGAGTTCGCCGTCACATTGGTGCCCGATTGGCACGAGACCCGTCAGCCGCTTCACTTCGTTGCAACCGGCCTTGCACAAGGATTGTCCATCGTTCTCCTCGTTGCCGTGCTGCTGCGTTGGGGCTTGCGGATCGGGCGATATATCGACGAGGGAGACATCGATCTCCTCGGCAAGCTCGTTCTCGCGAGCTCCCTCGTGTCGGGATATCTCTATATCGACGAATTCGTCTTTGCCCTTCTGGCAGATCGTATGGCGCAGGAGGCCACTCTCAACCGCATGACCGGAGATTATGCCGGTCTCTACTGGGCGGCCATCGTCTACAGCATCGTCATCCCGCAGCTGTTCTGGTTCAGGGCCGCCCGTCAGAGCACGGTCGCCGGGGTTTTCGTGGGCCTCTCCATCGGAGTGGGCATCTGGTTCGACCGGTTCTCGATCGTCGTCGGCGGCCTCCAGATGGATTACCTGCCCTCGATCTGGAGAAACTACAGCCCGACGCTGGTCGAGACCGGCCTGTTCCTGGGCACCATCGGATTGTTCGCAGTCCTTTTGCTGCTCTTCGTACGCTTCCTGCCGGTGGTCTCCATGTTCGAAACCCGTCACGACGAGCATCAGGAGAAGTCCTCATGACGCAGCGCCTCCATGGCATCATGGCCGAGTTCAGGACGCCGGAAGCCTTGATGGACGGCGTCAAGGCAGCCAAGCGCGCAGGCTTCACGAAGCTCGATGCGTTCAGCCCTTTTCCGCTCGCGGACCTCGCTAAGGAACTCGACTACCGGACGTCTGCCATTCCCTGGATCGCGCTCGTCGCGGCCGTGCTGGGCGCAGGGGCGCAATATGGGTCTCAGTATTGGATGAACGTCGTCGATTATCCGCTGAATGTCGGAGGACGCCCGCTCCACAGCTGGCCCGCCTTCATCCCGTCCACGCTGATCGTCGCCATCCTCTGGGCGGGCGTTGCGACATTGCTCGGGCTTCTTCTGATCCTGCGGCTGCCGCGCCTGCATCACCCGGTCTTCGCGGTTCCCGGATTCGAGCGGGCCTCCGAGGACCGGTTCTTCCTGTGCATCCTGAGCGGCGACCCTCTCTTCGAGACCACAGCGGTCCGCAGTTTCCTGGAAACGCTGTCGCCGGAGGCCGTGCGGGAGGTGCTGGCGTGCGGCTAGCGGTTGCCTGCATCGGCCTTGTTCTGCTGGCGGCCTGCGATACCGGCACCGAACAACGGGATGCCGTCTCCTCGACCCGCGCCGTCCAGCGGCCCTACGTGCCCGTTCCTCCGGGCACGATCGCCAGGGGGACGGCTGCGCAACAGGCGGCGCTCGCCCCGCCGGGGCCGGAGGTCACGCCCGATCTGCTCGCCAGGGGCGAGGAGCGCTTCCGGGCATTCTGCTCGCCCTGCCATGGCCTGAGCGGGCGGGGGGACGGAACGGTGGTCTCGCGCGGTTTCCCGCCGCCGCCGTCCTATCATGAGGAGCGCCTGCGGACGTTGTCTCCCGAGCAGATCGTCGGCGTGATTACCCATGGACGAGGACGGATGTTCCCCTATGCGGACCGGGTTCCGCCGGAGGATCGCTGGGCCATCGCCCATCATGTCAAGCGGCTGCAGGCGGAAGGTGGCGTGCCGCCGCGCCAGGAAGCGGTGTCTCCATGAGCGTCATGGAAGCCCTTTACGTCGGCTTTGTCGGGCTCGCCGGACTATCGATGGGCAGCCTGATGGTGTTGATGATCGGTCACCTCATGAGCGAGCACTGGCTGGCTCCGATCCGTGCGGAAGTCGAGGCCGCCGCCCTGACGATGCCCTTGCTCGTCTTTCTCGGGATGCCATTGGCTTTCGGCCTCGATCAGCTCTTTCCCTGGGTCGCCGAAAGAGACCACCTGCCGCCGATGCGGGCCGTGTATCTCAGCACCGGCTTCTTTCTGATCAGAAGCACTCTCTATCTGCTGGTCTGTGCCGGGATGGCCTTCTGGCTGATCCGCACGCAGCATGTCCGCCGCGTCAGTGCACTCGGTCTGGCCCTGATGACGCCCGTCATGAGCTTTGCGGCCTACGATTGGGTGCTGTCGCGTGAGCCGCACTGGTGGTCCACCTTGTTCGGTTTCGCCTTTGGGCTCGCGCAAGTTCTCGCGGCGCTGGCCGGTGCGATCCTGGTGAACTTTCTCAAGCCGGCGCCGACATCTTCCATGCGCATGTCGAGCCTGGAGCGTGCGCTGCTGACGCTGGCGTTTCTGACGGTCTGGACGTGGTTCGCGCAGTTCATCATCGTCTGGCTCGCCAACCTTCCGCAAGGGGCAGGCTGGTACGCGAGACGCTCCGACCCCTGGGATCTGGGGCTTCTCACGACGTCCTATCTGCTGATGGCAGGTGCGATCGTGGTGCTGATCCCCTCGGGCGTCAGCCGCGCCGCCATGCTGGGCGGAAGTGCGTTGGTGCTCCTCTATCATGGTACGCACACGCTCTGGGTTCTCCAGCCAAGGGACGGCCTGTCCTTGTTGGAAACAGGTCTTGTCCTCGGCACGCTCTGCCTCTGGATCGCGGTTTTCATCATGGTGATGAGAATGCGTCCGAGCTATGCCGAAGAGGCGTCGAGCGCGCCCTAAAGGTGTTTCCATTGACGTGAAATCACCTCACCTCTTTGGCTTGCCGCATTGTTCGGCGGCAAACCGGATCTGCTTTGCCGAAGTATGCTGTTAGCTGCCGGGTCGAGGACTCGCGTCGGGGTCCGGGACGATGCGGCGGGTGCGCGGGTCTGTTTCCGAGAGTGGGAGCGCCGTGGAGTCGGGGATCTCGACCGTGTGCCCATTCGGCCCGCGAAGCGGCAGCGCGGGATCGTCCGGATACACCTGCAATTCATCGCGCCCCCGGGAATAAAGGTAGGCGGCCATGTGTCGGGCCTCGATTTCCGTCACGCCCTGCGACGGCATTCCGGTCTGGGGCTTCAGGGCCACGGGATCCATCAGCCATGCAATCAGGTTGCGGGGTGTGTTCGGCAGAAACCCTGCAAGGAGGTGCTGCTGCGCGTAACCCGCGAGCTGCGGCCCGACCTTGCCTCGCGCACCCCGGACGCCCTCGATCGTGTGGCACGTGCCGCAGCCGTAGCTCTGGATCAGGGCTTGCCCCGTTTCGGGGTCGCCGCCCAGGATCCGCACCGCCGAAGACTGCTCCTGCGGGTCGCTGCAAGCCGCCAGTCCCGCGAAAGCGGGGATCAACAGCAATCGGGACAGGCTGCACCGGGTCATGGACTCTGCTTCAGGAACTCCGATGAGGCAACCGGCATGGGCCGCCTCCGTTCCCGATCCGGCGGCTTCAGAAGTCGCAACGCCATGACCAGCCCCGAACCGAGATAGATCGCGCACATGGGAAGGGACATGATGGCGCCCGCCAGTTGCTGATCCTCCAAGGCGGTCAAACCCCAAGCGGCGGTGCCGGGCGTCTGATACAGAGCCTGGCGCGCGAAACTCAGGAGAGCGCTGAGCAGGCCGCTCTGCAATAGAGTGACGAAGCACGCGATGAGCGCGGCGGCTGCGGCCTCGCGCCCCGAATGAGCCTTGATCACGGCACGCCAGAACAGGAGTGCGGTGCCGAAAAACAGAACGTGCTCCAGCCAGTGGAGCCGGTCGGAGGCGAGGGCGGCGTCGAACAATGCCGGGCTGTGCCAGATCCACAGGGTCGCCATATGGATCAGGGCCGCCGGGATCGGTCTTGCGCAGGGCGACAGGAGGGACAGTCCTGCCCGCATTCCCCGATGGCGTGCCATCCCACGCCGCCACGATGCCGGAAGCGCCCAGAGCCATGCGACCTCGGGTTTGCCGAGGACGAGAAGCGGGGGAGCGACGGCGATCAGCAGGATATGCTGGACCATGTGGGCCGACAGAAGAGGCTTGGAGAGAGCTTCCAGAGGGGAGAGAAGGGCGATCACCAGCGAGAGCGTGCCTGCGAAGAAGCAGGAAGCCTGACTCGTGCCGAAACCGGGCGGCAGCCGTCCGAGGCTTCGCCGCAAGCGGACGACCCCGCAGGCGAACAGCAGGCTCGAGACGGCGAGAGGAATGGAGACGAAAGGATCCGCCTGCCAGGAATGCCAGAGATCCGCCGGTCCATGAGGCGCGGTCCCATGGGCGCGGGCATGCCCGGTCTGCAGGGACAGGGCGGCACAGACGCCCAATGCTGCCGTCGCGGCCTTCCCGAGGAACTTTGCAAGGGAACCAAGTCTCACAGCCGAGCTTTTCCGTTCAATGGACACGAGAACCATGTAGGGCGGATGGACCTCGAAGCGACATGGCATGGCCCTCATGGGCGGCTGCGTAACTCCGCGAAGTGCGGAACAGGATTGTCGTGCGCTCTGGCTGTCGCGGGCTGCAGCGGCGTGCAATCGGCCCTCGATCCCGCGGGCGGCGATGCCCAGCGGATCTACTGGCTCACGGTGATCATGACCGTGGGCGGGACCCTCATCTTCCTCCTCGTCACCGGGCTCCTGCTCTATGCGATCTTCGCCGCACCGGAACGAAGAGCATGGCTCGGCGGACGCAGAACCATCGTCGTCGGAGGGTTGGCCTTTCCGATCGTCGTCTTGTCCGTGCTTCTGCCCTACGGCCTGACCGTCATGCGGGACACCGATGTGCCGACGCCGGGAGCGCTGCCCATCGAGGTGGTCGGCGAGCAATACTGGTGGCGCGTGAGGTATCCGGCCGAGCAGGAGAGGGGTGAATTCTTGACGGCGAACGAACTTGTCGTGCCGGTCGGCCGGCCCGTCTTCGTATCGGTCACGTCCGCCGACGTGATCCATAGCTTCTGGATCCCGAATTTCGGTGGCAAGATCGACATGATTCCAGGGCGCATTAACCGCCTCAACTTCACGGCCGAGCGGCCCGGCATCTACCGTGGCGTCTGCGCGGAATTCTGTGGAGACCAGCATGCCCGCATGGCTTTCGACGTGATTGCCCTGGAGCCGGAGGCCTTCGAGGCATGGCGCCTGGAACAGGTGAAGCCGGCTCGGGAGCCCGATCTTCCCCTGCTCGCGCGCGGACGCGAGCTGTTTCGCACGGGCGGATGCGGATCCTGCCATGCGGTGCGGGGAACCGAGGCCAACGGGCAGTTCGGTCCTGATCTGACGCATGTGGGCAGCCGCCGCACCATCGGGGCGGGCCAGTTTCCGAACAACATCGGCACTCTGGCCGGCTGGATCGCCAACGTCCAGCATATCAAGCCGGACGCGCGGATGCCCTCCTATGGGTCGCTGACGGGTGAGGATCTTCGTGCGCTGGCCGGTTACCTGGAGAGCTTGAAATGAACGCACCCGAGCTCCCGAGGAGCTTCGACCCGGGCGAGAGGGAGCTTCCCAACCCGTTGCCGCGGCCGGAGGGCGAGTTCGAAACGCTGAAACGTGCCTGGAAGCCGCCGCGGGGCCTCGCCTTCATCACGGCCGTGAACAATACCTATGTCGGCCTGTGGTATGTCGGCACTGCATTCCTGTTCTTCATCCTGGCCGGAATCCTGGCGCTGATCATGCGGGCTCAGCTGGCGAGCCCGGAAAACGACCTCGTGAGCCATGGCCTCTATAATCAGCTCTTCACCATGCACGGCACGGTGATGATGTTCCTCTTTGCCGTTCCGGCTGTGGAGGCCGCCAGCGTCTATCTGCTGCCGAACATGCAGGCGGCGCGCGACCTGCCGTTCCCGCGCCTCTCGGCTTATGCGTTCTGGGCGTATTTCGTCGGCGGTCTCGTGTTCTTCGGCACGATCTTCTTCGGCCTGTCGCCCGATGGCGGCTGGTTCATGTACCCGCCGCTGACGAGCACCAAGTACTCGCCGGCCGACAATGCGGATTGGTGGCTGCTCGGGATCGGCTTCATCGAGATCTCGGCGATCGCAGGCGCGATCGAGATCATCGTGGGCGTGATGAAGACGCGGGCCGTCGGCATGACCCTCGACAAGCTGCCGGTTTACTCCTGGGCCATGCTGGTCTTCGCCGTCATGATCGTCATCGGCTTTCCGGCGATCATCCTCGGCACTCTTCTTCTCGAGATGGAGCGCGCCTTCGACTGGCCGTTCTTCATCGCGGAAAGGGGCGGTGATCCTCTCCTGTGGCAGCACCTGTTCTGGTTCTTCGGTCATCCGGAGGTCTATATCATCTTTCTTCCCGCAACCGGCATGGTGTCCATGATCGTGCCGACCATGGCCCAGACGCCGCTGGTGGGCTACCGCTTGGTCGTTCTGGCTCTCATCGCCACGGGCTTTCTCTCGTTCGGGCTCTGGGTGCACCACATGTTCGCGACGGGCCTGCCGAAGATGTCGTTGAGCTTCTTCTCGGCGGCAAGCACGGCGGTCGCGGTGCCGAGCGGCATCCAGGTATTCGCCTGGATCGCGACCATCGCGTCGGGGCGCATGAAGCTGACGACGCCCTCGCTCTTCGTCATCGGCTTCTTGTTCATCTTCACTCTCGGCGGTCTGACCGGCGTCATGGTCGCCGTGGCTCCGTTCGACTGGCAGGCCCATGACAGTTACTTCGTCGTGGCGCATCTGCATTATGTTCTCATCGGCGGGATGGTCTTCCCGCTCTTCGCGGCCTTCTATTACTGGGTACCCGCCGCGAGCAAACGCGCGCTGTCCGAGCGGCTCGGACGCTGGGTGTTCGGCCTCATGTTCCTCGGCGTGAACGTGACGTTCCTGCCGATGCATGTCACGGGCCTCATCGGGATGCCGAGGCGGGTCTATACCTATCCGGTCGGGATGGGGTGGGATGCTCTCAATCTCGTCTCGACTGTCGGCGCTTTCATGATTGCGGCCGGCGTCGCGGTCTTCCTCTTCGATCTGGCGCGCAACTTCCGCTTCACGTCGGAAGACAATGCCGGAAACGTCTGGAACGCCAGCACCCTCGAATGGCTGCCGAACGGAAACTACAACACGCGCAGCATTCCCTCCATCACCAGCCGGGATCCCCTCTGGGATCAGCCCAACCTGTCGAAGGACGTGGAAGAGGGCCGCTATTATCTGCCCGGGACCGTGACGGGCGGGCGCGAGGCGCTGGTGACGAGCCCGTTCGACGCGCGGCCCCAATATATCCTGCAGGTCCCAGGACCGGGCTGGCAGCCGGTGCTCGCCGCGTTCTTCACCGCCGCCTTCTTCCTGCTCCTGACGGTAAAGCTCGTCTTTCCGTCCGTGATCTGCGGCGTGCTGGCGGTAGGGTGCGTGATCTGGTGGCTCTGGGAGACCGATCCCGGCCCCGTCCGTCCGCCTGCGGATATCGGCGGCGGCATCGTGCTGCCGGTCTACGCCACCGGTCCGGTGAACCACTCCTGGTGGGCGATGATCGTCCTCATGGTGGTCTCCGGCATGGTGTTCACCTGTCTGCTCTTCTCCTATCTCTTCCTTTGGCTCGTGAACCCGGGCGCCTGGCCGCCGCAAGGCGTTCGGATCCCCGATTGGATCTGGCCGTCTCTTGCAGCACTCCTCTACTGCGCCTGCGGAGCCCTCATCGCCGTCGCCAGCCGGCAGTTGCGCGGCTCCGATCGGCGGAGCCCGCGCTCCGTCCCAGTTTTGGTCGGCGTCGCGTTACCGCTCGTCTGCGGCGCATCCGCCCTTGACCTCTGGACGCAGTGGGAATCCGGCCTGAGCCCTTCCGCCCATGCCTATGGAGCGGCGGTCTATGCCATCACGTCCCTGCAGGTCTTCTTCGTCCTGACGTCCCTCACTATGGGGGCTTACACCATTGCCCGCTGGCTCGCGGGGCGGCTCGACAGCGTGCGCCGGACCACTTTCGATAACACCATGCTGTTCTGGTACTATACGATCGGCCAGGGCTTGGTCGGCCTTCTCATGGTGCACGGCTTTCCGCGGCTGACAGGGGGCCTCTGATGGGCGGATCGCGGACAGGGCAGGTGCTCCTGATGCTGGCCGGACTCATCGCATGGGCGGTTCAGTTCACAGCCATCTACGGCGTGACATCGACCTTGTGCGGCCGTGGTTGGGCGGATGCGACCCTTCTCGGCATGGAAGTCGTTCCGATGACGATCCTTTCGGCGACCTTCGTCACGCTCGCCGCCACAGCCGTTGCCCTCGTCTGGTCGTTCAGGAGCTACCGGCAAGCGAAGCGCCAACCGGTTGCGATCGTGGACGATTTCATCAGTCACGCAGCCGTCCTCGTCAACGGCCTCTCGATCGTCGTCATCCTTTGGCACGGCATACCCGCGTTCATTCTCCCAGCCTGCGCCTAGCGCATCGTTCGCTGCGGGAAGCCTGAGCCGTTGTTTACTGTCGTGGCCCTCCGGAGCGGCTTGAAGGGAGCTCCGTTCGCCCCGCTCCACCCCGCCAAGTTTTTCATGGCGATGTCGATCCCCCGGCTCTTCGCCGGCAGGTGCGGCGATGGAACCCGACCTGCGGTCTCTTCTTTCTATTGAAAGGCATTCTCTCGAGATCAAGGGATTAATGTTGCTTGAGAATCTTGATGGTCGGCGTCGGGCCGGCTCAGGGGGGCGCGAGGCGGCGGGCAGGTCCACCCCGAGCGGCCCGGTCGTCGTCGTCACAGGGGCGTCGGCCGGAATCGGCCGCGCCGTGGCCGTCGCGTTCGGGCGAGAAGGCTGGCGCGTTGCGCTGATCGCCCGTGGACGCGAACGGCTCGCGAGTGCGGCGCGGGATGTCGAGCAGGCGGGCGGACAGGCGCTCGTCATTGCTGCCGACGTCGCCGAGGCGAATGCGCTCGAAGCCGCGGCCGTGCAGGTGGTCTCTACGTGGGGGCGCATCGACATCTGGATCAACAATGCCATGGCGTCCGTCTTCGGTCCCGTGACAGACCTGAGTCCTGACGAGATCCGCCGGGTCACGGAAGTCACCTATCTGGGCCAGGTCCATGGCACCCTGGCGGCCCTCCGTCATATGCGGGAGAGGGACAGGGGCACCATCGTCCAGATCGGCTCCGCGCTCAGTTACCGCTCCATTCCGCTGCAATCAGCCTATTGCGCAGCGAAGTTCGCCGTGCGCGGCTTCACGGATTCCCTGCGAAGCGAATTGCGGCACGAGGGCAGTCGCATTCGTCTCACGATGGTGCAGCTTCCCGCTGTCGATACCCCGCAATTCGATTGGGCCCGCAGCCATTTGCCCCGCAGGTTGCAGCCGGTCCCGCCGATCCACGAGCCTGAACCGGTGGCCGAGGCGATCATGAGGGCAGCGTTGGATGCCCCGCGCGAGATGTGGATCGGCGGCCCTACGATCCAGGCAATTCTGGGCAACATGGTGGCGCCGGGGCTCCTCGACCGCATGATGGCGCGACGGGCCTGGGAAGGGCAGATGACGAACGGGCCTGCAGGGACCCGTGAAGGCAACCTGTTCGACGCGCCGCCCGGCGACCCGGGCATTCGGGGACGCTTCGGCGCCCGCTCGCGTCGCCATGTGCCTGCAGTTTCGGGCGCAACGGCCCGCGGCATCCTCGCGGCGGTTGCGTTCGGCTGTGCGGCCGGAGCGCTGGCGGCGGCATGGCGTCTCGGGGCGCAGAGGACAGCGGTACCGGCGCGGCGCCTGCCGGAGAGGGAGCGCGCCGCCCGCATGATCGGCTAGGCAGGTTCAGAATGCTCGATCTCTGGTACAAGAACGCCGTGATCTATTGCGTCGATGTCGAAACCTTCATGGATTCGAACGGCGACGGCATCGGCGACTTCGGCGGTCTCGCGGACCGGCTCGATCATGTCGAGGCTCTCGGGGCGACGTGCATCTGGCTGCTGCCGTTTTATCCGACGCCGAATTGCGACAACGGCTATGACGTCACGGATTTCTACGCCGTCGATCCGCGGCTGGGCACGCTCGGCGATTTCGTCGCCTTCACGCACGCGGCCCACGACAGGGGGCTGCGGGTCATCATCGATCTGGTCGCAAATCACACCTCCATCGATCATCCCTGGTTCCAGGAAGCGCGACGGGACCCGAACTCGCGCTATCGCGATTGGTACGTCTGGTCGAAAGAGAAGCCTGAAAACATCCATGAGGGTGTCGTCTTCCCCGGCGTGCAGGACACGACCTGGACTTACGACGAGATCGCACAGGCCTGGTACATGCATCGATTCTACAAGCACCAGGCCGACCTCAACATCGCGAATCCGGAGGTGCGCGAGGAACTCGAGAAGGTGATGGGATTCTGGCTGCAGCTCGGTGTCTCTGGTTTCCGGCTCGATGCCGTTCCCTTTCTGATCGAATATCGCGGCGTTCCGGCAAAATCCAAGCCGAAGAAGGATCCTCACGAGTATCTCAATGAGCTGCGTACATTCATCTCCTGGCGCCGCGCCGAAGCCATGCTGCTTGCGGAGGCCAATATCACCATGGATCAGGTGGACGAGTATTTCGGGGCGTCGGGTGACCGGCTCCACATGATCTTCAACTTCATGCTGAACCAGAACCTGTTTCTGGCGCTCTCACGCAAGGATGCCGAGCCGATCCGCCACGTGATGGCGCAAACGCCCCCCCTTCCTCCGAAAAGCCAATGGGCAAGTTTCCTGCGCAATCATGACGAGCTCGATCTCGGCCGGTTGTCGGATCCGGAGCGAGATGAAGTTTTTGCAGCTTTTGGTCCTGCGCCTGACATGCAGGCATATAAACGCGGAATCCGCCGACGCCTGGCTCCCATGCTCGATGGCGATGAGCGGCGGATCAAACTGGCCTTCAGCCTGATGTTCTCTCTCCCAGGGACCCCGGTGCTCTGGTACGGCGACGAGATCGGCATGGGAGAGGATCTTTCGCTGAAGGAGCGCAACTCGGTCAGGACGCCGATGCAATGGGCCGACGAGCCCAATGCCGGGTTCTCCACCGGACCGACCGAGCGTCTCGTGCGGCCGGTCGTCTCTCATGGGACATACGATTACCGGCGCGTCAATGTTGCAGCACAGCACGACCGCGATGGATCACTGATGAGCACGGTGCAGCGACTCGTCCGCGCACGTCGCGCCTGCCCTGAGGTGGGGTGGGGCAGGTGCGGGGTCCTCGACGCCGCCGAGACGAGCGTTCTAGCCCTACGATACGACTGGCGTGGTGAAACCATCCTGACGCTCCACAACCTCGCGGATCACCCGGTCGCGGTGCAAGTGTCGCTCGAAGGCGTAAGCCGTCTACGCCCACTCCTGAGCGATGATGATGACCGGGCCATGCGCGACGCGTCCCGCCAGATTTCCCTTGGTGCTTATGGATATCGCTGGTTCCGTGCCGAGGGCGAGCGGCGATAGACGGATCACGCGGTGGGTTGCGGAGTCGTCGGCGTGACGGGGATCTCCTGTGGCGTGGCCGGAGGCACTCCCACGGGCTCGCTGGGAGGCGGGATGTCTCCCGGGGACGTCGGAGGCACGCCGACAGGCTCGGGCTGAGGCGTCTCCGGCGGCGTGGGCGGACTGACGGGAGCGGGATTGGGATCGGCCGGGGTCGGCTCCGGATACGGCTGGTTCGGCAGAGGAATAGGCATACGGGCAACGCTCCATGAAATGTCTCGCAGGGGCAATCCCCGTCGCTCCGGTGGGTTCCGTCTCGGGAGCGGGCCGTCATGTCTCAAGCGCGACAATGAGACCCTCGTCGGGTCTCAGGTCGATCCGTGCTCCGACCGGCTCATCGCCCCGGTCCGGAGAGGTCGACAGCAAGACCCGTCCCGCCGTCCCGTCCTGCAGCGAAAGAGTGTGTGGCTCATGTCCCAGGTTCAACGCCACCAGAAAACGCTCCGTCCCGTGCCGCCGCTCATAGGCCAGGACATTCCCTTCTGCGGCCACCGGCATGTAGCGCCCGACGCTCAGGGCGAGATGCCGCCGCCGCAATTCGATCAGGCGCCGGTAGAGCATCAGGATGGACGACGGATCGTTCCGCAATCCTTCCACATGGCGGGACGGGAAACCGGGATCGAGCGGGAGCCAGGGCGTGCCGCTCGTAAAGCCGCCTTGATGCGAGCCGTCCCAGTGCATCGGGGTCCGTTCCGGGTCGCGTCCCAATCCAAGCCCCGGTTCGTTCCTCTCCCAGGGATCCTGAGCCCTGTCCGGCGGGATCTCGACTTTGCCGATCCCGATCTCGTCGCCGTAATACATCGTGGGCGTGCCTCTGAGGGTCAGAAGCAGCATGGCGGCCACCCGCGCCTGCTGAGGGCCGACCCTGGCGCCGATGCGCGGCTGGTCGTGGTTCCCGAGCACCCAGTTGGGCCAGCCGCCTTCGGGGAGGACGGTTTCATACTCCTCGACGAGAGCTGCGATCTCCCGTGCGTTCCAGACCGTATGGACGAGTTGGAAGTTGAAGGGCAGATGCGCGCCCTTGAGATCCTGGCCATAATAGGCGACGAGGCGCTCCAACGGCAGGTAGATCTCCCCGATGAGCACCCTATCCGGGTATTCCTCCAGCACGCCGCGCATCTCGCTCACCACCCCGTGCACCTCCGGTTGATCGGCTGAATGGACCTGGAGGAAACGGTTGATCTCAGCCTGGCTCGGCTGGTAGGCGGGGTTGGGCGGATTGTCCCGGAACTCGGCGTCCTTGATCAGGTGCCAGATCACATCGACCCGGAAGCCGTCGACGCCGCGGTCGAGCCAGAACCGCAGGACGTTGTACATGGCCTTGCGCACCTCCGGATTGCGCCAGTTGAGATCCGGCTGCTCCTTCAGAAAGGCATGGTAGTAGTACTGCCCCGTTGCCTCGTCCCACTCCCAGGCGGGTCCTCCGAAATTGCTGATCCAGTTGTTAGGCGGTCCCCCATCCGGACCTGGATCGCGCCAGATGTACCATTCTCGCTTCGGGTTCGTGCGCGAGGAGCGACTCTCCTGAAACCAGGGGTGCTGATCGGAGGTGTGGTTGGGCACGAAATCGAGGATGAGCCTGAGTCCCCTGGCGTGCGTCTCCTCGATGAGCCGATCGAAGTCATCCAGCGTGCCGAAGATCGGGTCGATGCCGCAGTAATCGGCCACGTCATAACCGAAATCGGCCATCGGCGAGGTGTAGACCGGCGAGATCCAAATCGCGTCCACGCCGAGCCACGCGAGATAATCGAGCCGCCGGCGGATGCCGTTCAGGTCACCGATGCCGTCGCCATTGCTGTCCTGGAACGAGCGAGGATAGATCTGATAAACGATCCCGCGCTTCCACCATGTGGTCTCAGGCATGAACGTCGCTCCGTTGCTGGAAGGAATCGGCCGGAGAGGCAACGGGAGGCGAATTCAGCGGATGCCTGTTGGTTCCCCCGCTGCCGAACGGTTCTTGCGTAAGGCCCCGGGCGGCAGGGCCGGAGCGTCATCTCCTCAGGTCAACGCGACATGCCTGGACGATTTCCTTCAGGATCAGGCCCTCCGGATCAGCCAGCTCCTCGAGAATGCTGAAATGATCGTGCCGAGGAAGGCACACCAGCCGGGAGGCGAGCTTTCCGGCCTTCCAGGCCGCGTGGAAATCCTCGGATTGCCGGCAGAGTTCCGGAAGCTCCTCCGCTCCGTAGGCGATGACGAGGGGACGGGAGGAGGCCGGGATGTGATGCTGCGGGCTGTATCGGGCCACGTCCTCGGGCGTCAGCCTAAGCGCCTCGTTGAGATAGGTCAGGCGGATCGGCTCCAGATCGAAGATCCCGCTGATGGAGGTGGCGCTCGCGACGCCCTCCTCGTTGATATTCATCGCCACAAGATGCCCCCCGGCCGAGTGGCCGGAGATGTGAAGGATTTCGTGGTCGGGAACGATCCGGGCGACGTGCCCGTTCAGGCAGGCGATCGCCTCCCTGATCTCCTGGACGATCCCGCCGAGGGTCTGCTGCGGCGCCAGGGTGTATTCGATGTTCGCGAAGTTCAATCCGTGTTCGAGAGCCCCCTTCGCGAGAAAGCGATAGGTTTCCTTGTCCTGGCTCCTCCAGTAGCCGCCATGGATGAAGGCGAGGGTCGCCCGGCCCTGAAAGCCTGAATCGCGGGACGCCTCGAAAACGTCGATGCGGTTCCGTTCTGCCTCGCCATAGCGGATTTCCGTGAAGCGGCTGGAGGACGCGATATCCCGGCTGCGGGCAATCCAGCCGGCCATCATCTCCTGCAGCCTGGACAGCCCGACCGCGCGCGGATTGTCGTAGGCTGCGTCCAGCGCGATCTTGTCCATTCCACGATAGAGCATGGGCCCTCCCTTCAGGTATTGAGCGCTTCTTCGGCGAAGCGGCGGCCTCGCACCGAATGCGGTCTCAGACGTGAAGATACCGTTCCTTGATGCCCGGGTCAGCCGCGAGTTCCGCGCTCGTGCCCGTCCAGACCGAGCAGCCCTTCTCGATGATTACGTGCCGGTCGGCGAAGCCGGCAAGCACGTCCACGTTCTTGTCGATCACCAGGATCGACTGGCGCTCATCGCGAAGACGCTTGAGGCAGGACCAGATCTCCGCGCGGATCAGTGGCGCGAGCCCTTCGGTTGCCTCGTCGAGAATGAGGAGCTTCGGGTTCGTCATGAGGGCCCGGCCGATGGCGAGCATCTGCTGCTCACCGCCGGACAGCTGAGTGCCGAGGTTGTTCCGGCGCTCCTTTAGGCGCGGGAAAAGCTCGTACACTTCCTTCAAATTCCAGCGCCGCGCGCCTTTCCGCGTGGCGGCGGTCGCAACCAGGTTCTCTTCGACGGTCAGGGTCGGAAAGATCTGCCGCCCCTCCGGCACGAGGCCGATGCCGGTCTGCGCGACCCTATATGGCGGGAGCCCCGTCACGATGGCTCCATCGAAGCGGATGTCGCCGCCCCGCGGACGCAGCAGACCCATGATGGACTTGATGGTCGTGGTCTTGCCCATGCCGTTGCGCCCGAGCAGCGTCACCACCTCGCCTGCGCCCACATCAAGGGAGACGTCGAACAGGACCTGGGCCGCTCCGTAAGAGGCCTGCAGATGTCGGACGGACAGCACTAGACGACCTCCTCTTCGCCCAGATAGGCGGCGCGAACCTCCTCGTTGGCCCTGATGCTCTCCGGCGAGTCGGTGGCGATCACGCGCCCGTAGACGAGAACGCTGACGCGGTCGGCGAGGGAGAAGACCGCATCCATGTCGTGCTCGATCAGCACAATGGTGATGCGACCCTTGAGCCGCTGCAGGGTTTCGACTACACGCAGGGATTCCTCGTGGCCGGTGCCTGCCAGCGGCTCGTCGAGCAGGAGCAGCTTCGGTTGCGTCGCGAGCCCGACGGCAAGCTCGAGCTGCCGCTTCTCGCCATGGGACAGGAGGCCCGCAGCGACCCGGGCGCGGGGAGCGAGCCCGACCATGCTCAGGTATTCCATGGCCGCTTCGTTCAGCGCTTTCTCCTGTGCCGCGTCACCGAAGAAGCGGAAGCTCGATCCCGAGCGCGCCTGAACGGCGAGCGCCACATTCTCGAGAGCGGAGAAGGCGGGGAGAATGCTCGTGATCTGGAACGATCGGGCCAGCCCCCGCAGGACGCGCCCGTGCATGGGCAGGTGGGTGATGTCCTCACCATCGAACAGGACCCGTCCGGAATCGGAGCTCAGGGTTCCTGAGATCTGGTGGATGAGCGTCGTCTTACCCGCGCCGTTCGGGCCGATGATGGCATGCAGCTCACCGGGGAGGACGGAGAGGTTCACGTCGTCGGTGACGACGATGGCCCCATAGGCCTTCCGGAGGCCGCGCAGTTCGAGGAGAGGTTCAGTCATGGTGACCTCGCCGCAGGAGACCCACGATGCCGCCGCGGGCGAACAGCACGATCAGGATGAGAATGGGGCCGAAGACCATCTGCCAATTTTCCGTGAGGCGCCAGCGCAGATCGTCGTTGAGAAAGAAGCCTGCCGCATGAAGGATTTCCGGCAGGAATTCCTCCATGAGGAGAAAGGCCGCCGCGCCGATGATCGCACCGTGGAGCGAGCCGAGCCCGCCGAGCACGACCATGAAGATCAGTTCGCCGGAGCGCTGCCATGTCATGAAGGCAGGGCTGACGAATTCCGCCTGATTGGCCAGGAGGCATCCGGCCAGCCCCGCGATCATGCCGCTGATCACATAGGCCGTGAGCTGAAAGGAGAAGGGCTGGAAGCCGATGGCCTCCATGCGGGTGATGTTCTCCTTCGTCCCGCGCAGGACACGGCCGAAGCGGGAGGCCACGACCGCCCTCAACAGGATGTAAGCGCCGAGAAGGCAGGCGAGGGTCGCGCCGTAGAGCGCATAGTCGTTTTCCAGAAAGTCCGATCCGGCCACGAGGCTCCGGGCGGGAAGCGTCAGCCCGTCGTCGCCGCCATAGGCGGCCAGCGACGAGGCGAGGAAGTAGAGCATTTGCGCGAAGGCGAGGGTGATCATGATGAAGTAGACGCCCTTCGTCCTCAGCGAGATCGCACCCGTCACCGCGGCGAAGAATGCCGAGGCCGCAAGAGCGACGGGAACCTGGACGAGAGCGTCCTCGACGCCATGGCTCGCCAGGATCCCAACCGCATAGGCCCCAATGCCGAAGAAGGCCGCGTGGCCGAAGCTCACGAGAGCGCCGTAGCCGAGAATGAGATCGAGCGCCATAGCCGCGATGCCAAAGATCATCACGCGTGTGAGGAGCGACAGCACATAGCCCTCAGCTCCCGAAGCCGAGGCCAGGAAGGGCGCAGCTGCGAACACGGCGAAGATCGCGACGGGAACGAGGTCGAGCCGCGCGGCGGTTGGCATGGCGGCAGACCTTGCGTGTGTCAGTTCTGTCATCGCTGGGCCTTTATCGCTTCGCCGGGAACAGGCCGGAGGGACGGAAGAACAGCACGGCGGCCATGAAGATATAGATCAGCATCGGCGCGAGCGCCCGCCCGGTCTGGCTCGCAGCCGAAGGATCGAGAACGAGGCGGAGGAGATTGGGTGCGAACGAACGCCCGAGCGTATCGACGAGACCGATCAGGAGTGCCGCCAGAAAGGCCCCGCGAATCGAGCCGATGCCGCCGATCACGATCACCACGAAGGCGAGGATCAGGATGTTGTCGCCCATACCGGGCTGCACGGAGAGGATCGGCGCAACCATGGCTCCGGCAAACCCCGCGAGCATCGCCCCGAAGCCGAAAACGATCATGAAGAGCCGTCGGATATTGACGCCGAGAGCCGACACCATCGGTGCATTCGAGGCGCCCGCGCGCACCAGCATTCCGACGCGCGTATGGCTGACGACGACGTAGAGGAGCGCCGCGACGAGCAGGCCCGCCGCGATGATGGCGATGCGGTAGACCGGATAGAGCAGACCATCCATGATCACCACCGATCCCGACAGGATCTCCGGGACGGGCACGCTCAGCGGAGCCGCGCCCCAGACGAACTTTACGCCCTGGTTTAGGAACAGGATGACGCCAAAGGTTGCAAGAACCTGATCGAGATGGTCCCGGTCATAGAGGTGCCGGAAGATGAGGATTTCGAGCAGAAGGCCGAAAGCAAGCGCGGTCGGGAGCGCCAGAATGAGCCCCCAGCCGAAACTGCCCGTCCACGCACTGAAGGCTGCGACCAGATAGGCTCCGACCATGTACTGCACGCCGTGAGCCAGGTTGATGAAGTCCATGACGCCGAACACGAGGGTCAGTCCGGCGGCGATCAGAAAGAGGATGAGCCCGAACTGAAGGCCGTTCAGAGCCTGAATGGCAAAGAATGTTGCAGTCATACGCGCATCGCTGGCATCAGGCCTCAATCGATCGAGCGCCCGCCCGGACGCTCACGGAAGATAAGAACGGTCATGTCGCGAAAAGGAAAGGCCTGTCTGCCTGAGGTCGAGCCCGGAGCAGACAGGCCATGCGTTCGCGCCTTAGTTCGTGGGCGTGCATTCCTTGGCATAGGCGTCGGCGTAGTCGTCGAACACCTTCTCCACCACTTCCGTCTCGAGCTTGCCGTCTGGACGCTTGGCGGCCTTCACCAGATAGAAGTCCTGGATCGGGAAGCCGTTCGCCCCGAACTTGAAGTCTCCGCGCAGGGACGTAAATTCCGCCTTCTGGATGGCAGCGCGCAGAGCATCCTTGTCCTCGGTCTTGCCGCCCGTCGCCTTGAGGGCGCTGTCGATGAGGAGGGCGGCATCGTAGGCGTGCATGGCGTAGGAGGCTGGGACGGTGTTGTAGGCCGCCTCATAGGCCGCGACGAACTTCTTGTTCTGCGGAGTGTCCAGGTTGGGAGCCCAGTTCGAGCCGCTGAGCATGCCGATGGCAGCGTCCTGCTGCGCAGGCAGGTTCGTCTCGTCGACCGTGAAGGCGGACAGGAACGGAATGCGGTCGGCGAGGCCCGCAGCGCGGTACTGCTTGACCAAGTTTACGCCCATGCCGCCCGGCATGAAGGTGAAGATCGCGTCGGGTTGCATGGAGGCGATCTTCGCGAGCTCGGATTGGAAATCCAGGGTGTTGAGAGGAACGTAGGATTCCTCGACGATCTCGCCCTTGTAGTGGCGCTTGAAGCCGGCGAGTGCATCCTTGCCGGCCTGATAGTTAGGAGCGAGCAGATAGACTTTCTTGTAGCCGCGGTCCTGGGCCACCTTGCCGAGAACCTCGTGGTTCTGATCGTTCTGGTAGGAGGTGGCGAAGAAGTAAGGATTGCAGCTCTTGCCGGCGAGATTGGACGGGCCGGCATTCACGCTGATGTAGAACGTCTTGGAGTCGACGATCGGCTTGTGGGCGGCGACCGCCACGTTCGAGAAGATCGGGCCGACGACGAAATCCACCTTGTCGCGTTCCAGAAGACCCTTGACCTTCGTGACTGCCACATCGGGCTTCAGCTCGTCGTCGACGACGATCACCTCGACGTCGCGCCCGCCCAGCTTGCCGCCGAGATCCTTCACCGCGAGCTGGAAACCGTCTCGCGCATGCTGGCCGAGGATGGCCGAGGGGCCGGAGAGGGTCAGGAGCAGGCCGATTTTGAGCTTCTCCTGCGCCATAACCGGAGAAGCGGCCAGCATCACGGCCGTCGCCAGGCCAAGGGTCTTGATCGTCACGTTCATCATGGTCTCCCGAGTCGCTGTTCCCTGCGCACGTTCGCCGTGCTGCATCATTGTTCCCGGCGGGACGTGAGACGCCTCGACGGAAGGTCGGCGCTATACTGCCGCAAAACGCTCCTGTCGAATACTCCGTTTTCGACAATGGAGGAATGTTAGATTCGATCTCCGGGATTGCCAAGGAATAT
This sequence comes from Microvirga makkahensis, assembly GCF_009830105.1. Lineage (GTDB taxonomy): Bacteria > Pseudomonadota > Alphaproteobacteria > Rhizobiales > Beijerinckiaceae > Microvirga > Microvirga makkahensis. The sequence continues at coordinate 255,463 of NZ_WURB01000002.1, read as the reverse complement.
TTTAGGCTTTAAATAATTCCGAGCCAAGCCACGCAGAACTTTTCTGCGGACAAGCAGGTGGCAGGAGGGGCCTGATCGATGACCCTGGCCGAGGCTCCGGCGATCGTGAAGCTATGTATTGTCCTGAAACAGGCCGATCCTAGCCCCATCGCTCCTCGCGGCGCATCGTCGATCGGGCGGAACCAGAGGAAACGCAGCGATGGCGTACACGGCACATGTCGATACCTTCACACGGGACAACCTTCCGCCTCGGGATCAATGGCCGGCCTTCCAGTTCGCCCGTCCGGAGCTTCAGTATCCGGAACGGCTCAATTGCGCCGTGGCCTTTCTCGACCGGTGGGTGGACGAGGGCAGGGGCGACGAGCCCTGTATCATCAGCCCCTCCGAGACGCTCACCTACCGCGGGCTCCAGGAGCGAGTGAACCGGATCTGCAATGTGCTCGTGCATCGCTTCGGCCTCGTGCCGGGCAATCGCGTTCTGCTCCGCTCAGCCAACAACCCGATGATGGTCGCGGCCTATCTGGCGGTGCTGAAGGCGGGTGGCGTGGTTGTCGCCACCATGCCCCTGCTGCGCGCCAAGGAGATCGCCTATCCGTTGAACAAGGCCAAGATCGCCATTGCGCTGTGCGACCATCGCCTCGCGGAGGAGATGGAGCGCGCGCGGACCATGGCGCCGGACGTGCGGCACGTGGCGTATTGGGGCTCGGACAGCGCCGACGGTCTCGAAGCATTGATCGTAGAGGCCTCGCCCGAGTTCGACCCGGTCGATACGGCGGCGGACGACGTGTGCCTCATCGCCTTCACCTCCGGCACGACTGGCGAGCCGAAGGGCACCATGCATTTTCACCGCGACATGCTGGCGATCTGCGATGCCTATTCCCGCAACGTACTGAAGCCCGAGCCGGCTGATCGCTTTATCGGCTCGCCGCCCTTGGCCTTCACCTTCGGACTCGGCGGGCTCGTCCTGTTCCCCTTGCGGGTGGGCGCCTCGACCGTTCTGCTGGAAAAGGCGGGGCCTGACGACCTTCTCCCGGCCCTCGCGCAGCACAGGGCGACGATCTGCTTCACGGCGCCGACCGCGTATCGCGCGATGCTGGCCAAGTTGGGAGATCACGATCTCTCCTCGCTGCGCAAATGCGTCTCCGCGGGAGAGCCGCTGCCGAAGGACACGTTCGAGGCATGGAGAAAGGCAACCGGAATCAAGCTGATGGACGGGATCGGTGCGACGGAGATGCTTCACATCTTCATCGCCGCGACTGAGGAAGAGATCCGCCCGGGGTCGACCGGCAAGCCCGTTCCCGGATACGAGGCGAAGGTCATCGACAATGAAGGCTGCACTCTTCCTCCCGGCAGCATCGGACGCCTTGCCGTCCGCGGCCCGACCGGGTGCCGCTATCTCGCCGACGAACGGCAGGGCAAGTACGTGCAGGACGGCTGGAACGTCACCGGCGACACCTATCTCCTGGATGAGGACGGGTACTTCTGGTACCAGGCGCGCTCCGACGATATGATCATCTCGGCGGGATACAATATCGCGGGCCCCGAGGTCGAGGCGGCGCTCCTCACGCATCCGGCAGTCGCCGAATGCGGAGTGGTGGGCGCTCCCGACGACGGGCGGGGAACCGTCGTGAAGGCCTATGTGGTCCTGCGCTCCGGTGTCAGGCCCAGCGCCGATCTGACCAAGGCGCTGCAGGATCATGTGAAGGCGGAGATCGCCCCCTACAAGTATCCACGCCTCATCGAGTTCGTCGACGCTCTGCCGCGTACCCAGACCGGCAAGCTGCAGCGGTTCCAGTTGCGCCAGATGGCTGCACAGCGCCCACAGGAGACCATGATCTCCTAAGAGCCCAGCGTCGGGCAGAGAGGGCGCTCCACACGAATGTCGACGGCGCCCTTGCGTGATGGAGGCTGGCTCGGCAACCGGATCATGAGCAGGACTTGGGCATCGCGGACGCGGAACAGCGCAGGCGCAATGACGACAATCCCGGTCGCGGTTGGGCCAACCCAGAGATTGATTTGCAGTTATTTTAAGCATAAAACAATTGTGCTTTGCCTTGGAGGCACCTTCACATGAAAACGGCGGTCATCGGCGGCGGGCCTGCGGGTCTCTATTGCGCCATTCTGATGAAGAAGCTCCAGCCGGGGGCGGATATCACGGTCTATGAGCGCAATCGCGCCGACGACACCTTCGGCTTCGGTGTCGTGTTTTCCGATGCAACCCTCGACGGTTTCGAGAAATACGATCTGCCGAGCTACCAGAGGATCACGCGCGAGTTCGCCTATTGGGACGACATCGCGATCCACTTCAAAGGAACCGAGCACCGCATCGGCGGCAACGGATTCTGCGGCTGCTCGCGCCGTACCCTGCTGCTGATTCTGCAAGACCGCGCGAACGAGCTCGGCGTCAGGTTGCTCTATCAGGTGGATGTCGATGACGAGAGCCTGTTCGCCGATGCGGATCTCGTCGTGGTGGCGGATGGCATCAACAGCCGCTTCCGAGACCGGTATGCGGACCATTTCCAGCCTGAGGTGGATCTGAGGCCCAACAAGTTCGCCTGGATGGGATCGACCAGACCGCTCGACGCCTTCACCTTCATCTTCCAGGAGACGGAATGGGGGCCTTTCATCGCGCATGCGTACCAGTACGAGGCGAACCGTTCCACCTGGGTCTTCGAGACGGATCCCGAAACCTTCGACCGCGCCGGGCTCGGCCGGAAAACGGAGGAAGAGTCGGCGGCGTTGATGGAGCAGATCTTCGGCTGGTTCCTGGATGGGCACAAGGTTCTCACGAACCGCTCCGTCTGGCGCAACTTCCCGATGATCCGCAACAAGCGCTGGGTTATGGGGAACAAGGTGCTGCTGGGCGACGCCAAGGGATCGGCCCATTTCTCCATCGGCTCGGGCACCAAGCTCGCCATGGAGGATGCCATCGCCCTTTTCGAAGCCTTCCGCCGCGCTCCCGACGTCGAGGGTGCGCTGTCTCTCTACGAGACCGGACGGCGTGAGGAGGTGGAGAAGACGCAGCATGCGGCCGACGTGTCCCTCGTCTGGTTCGAGCATGTCGCGCGCTTCTGGAATTTCGATCCGGTGCAGTTCGCCTTCGGAGTAATGACCCGCGCCAAGGCGATCACCTACGACAACCTGCGTCTGCGTGCGCCGGATTTCGTTGCCGCCGTGGATCGCACCTTCGCGCAGCAGGTGAGGGACAAGGGTTTCGACGTCTCCGTCGAAGATCCGGGCGTGCCGATGTTCCAGCCGTTCCGGCTCCGGGACATGACCCTGGAGAATCGGGTGGTCGTGTCTCCGATGGACATGTATTCGGCCGAAGATGGCCTTCCCGGCGACTGGCACCTCGTGCACTACGGCTCACGCAGCATCGGAGGGGCGGGGCTGATCTTTACCGAAATGACGTGCGTTTCGCCGGAGTCTCGCATTACCCTCGGCTGCACGGGGCTGTGGAACGACGAGCAGGAGGCGGCCTGGAAGCGTATCGTCGACTTCGTCCATGCCAATTCTGCGGCCAAGTTCTGCCTGCAGCTCGGGCACGCGGGCCGCAAGGGCGCCACAAAGCTCATGTGGGAGGGTATCGATCGTCCTCTGGAAGAAGGAGCCTGGGATATCTGCTCCGCCTCGCCGATTCCGTACTTCCCGGACAGTCAGGTGCCGCGGGAGGTAAGCCGTGCCGAGATGGACGCCATCAAGGCGCAGTTCGTCGCCGCGGCAGAGCGGGGCGACCGGGCGGGGTTCGACATGCTCGAGCTCCATTGCGCCCACGGTTATCTGCTGGCGAGCTTCATCTCTCCGCTCACCAACCGGCGCACGGACGAGTATGGCGGCTCCCTGGAGAACCGTCTGCGCTATCCGCTGGAGGTCTTCGACGCCATGCGGGAGGCTTGGCCGGCGCGCAAGCCGATGTCGGTGCGCATCTCCGCCACCGACTGGGCCGAGGGCGGCATCACGGGAGAGGATGCGGTCGAGATCGCACGCGCCTTCGCCGAGCATGGCGTCGACCTCGTCGATGTCTCGGCGGGACAAACGGTCCGGGAGGCCCGGCCGATCTACGGACGCATGTTCCAGACTCCCTTCTCCGATCAGGTCCGTAACGAGGCGCAGGTCGCCACCATGTGCGTCGGCAACATCACCACGGCCGACCAGGTCAACACCATCCTGGCGGCGGGACGGGCGGATCTGGTCGCGCTGGCGCGTCCCCACCTCGTGGACCCGTTCTTCACCATGAAGGCCGCCGCATGGTATGGCGAGAAGGATATCTTCTGTCCGCCGCAGTACTTCGCCGGAAAGGATCAGATCTTCCGCAACAGCGTTCGTGATCGGCAGGATCTGGAAGAGCTGAAGATCAAGGCCAAGCCCAAGACCCGAGCCGAACTGAAGATGGAGGCCGGCGGGAAACCCCTCGCCGCGGAATGACATGGATATGAACCCTCTTCAGGGCCGCCACGCGATCGTCACGGGCGGCGGGCGCGGCATAGGGCGGGCCATCGCCAAGGCTCTTGTCGAGGCAGGGGCGGAGGTCACGGTCATCGGCCGGAACCAGGCGACCCTGGATCGCGTCGTCTCGGAGGGCGATGCCCATGCCGCTTTTGCCGCCGACGTCACCGATCCGGAGGCCGTTCGATCCGCCGTTCAGGCCGCGATCTCATGGCACGGCCCCGTGGATCTCATGATCGCCAATGCTGGCTCAGCGGTTTCGGCTCCGTTCCTGAAGTCCTCTCCGGAGGTGTTCAGGCGGATGCTGGACATCAATCTGCTCGGCGTGACCAATGTCGCGCATGAGGTGCTGGGCTCCATGATCGAGCGGCGGTTCGGGCGCATCGTCGCGGTGGCCTCGACGGCGGGACTGAAGGGATACCCGTATGTGAGCGCCTATTGCGCGGCCAAACACGCGGTCGTCGGCTTCGTGCGGGCGCTTGCCCTGGAGACGGCAACGACTGGCGTGACCGTCAACGCCGTGTGCCCGGGCTACACCGATACCGACCTTGTCGCCGTGAGTCTCGACAACATCGTGGCGAAGACGGGCAGAACGCGCGAACAGGCCCTGAACGAACTCGTAAAGCACAATCCTCAGCAAAGGCTGATCAGCCCGGCGGAGGTTGCCGACGCCGTCCTGTGGCTGTGCGGGGAGGGGGCTCGCTCCGTCACTGGGCAAGCCATCGCGGTGGCAGGTGGAGAAGTTTGACATGAGCAACCAGACGATCCCGCTCGATGCCGAGACGAAGGCTATCGAGATGCCGGACGATCACCGTGACGAGCTGCGGCTCTGGCTGCGGCTGTTGACGTGCTCCACGCTGATAGAAGGTGAGGTACGCCGTCGTCTGCGCGACCGGTTCGATGTGACGCTTCCCCGCTTCGATCTGATGGCTCAACTCGACAAGGTGCCAGAGGGGATGACGCTCTCGGACCTCTCTAAGCGGATGATGGTGTCGAACGGCAACCTCACCAGTCTGGTCGACCGGCTCGTCGCCTCGGGGCATCTCGAGCGTCGCGTCTCCACGACGGATCGACGGGCTCAGATCATCAAACTGACGCCAGCAGGCCGGGGGGAGTTCCGCGCGATGGCCACGGAGCACGAAGCCTGGATCGCCGAGATCTTCGGCGGGCTCACGCAGAGGGAACAGAAGGATCTGATGCGCCTGCTCGCCAAAACGAAACTCTCCGCCAGAAACGCCATCATGGGAGTGGCTCCGTGACGCAATTCGCCAATCCAGTCAGCCTGCCCCTTGCCGGGTATACGCCCCGCCACTTCCTGCTCTCCGTGGAAGGTCCGGTCGCGACGGTCACGTTCAACCGTCCGGACAAGAAGAATCCGCTCACGTTCGAGAGCTATCGCGAGCTGACGGACTTCTTCCACGCCTGCAAGGCTGAGGAAAGCGTCAAGGCCGTCGTCGTAACGGGGGCCGGCGGCAACTTCTCCTCCGGCGGCGACGTGTTCGAAATCATCGGCCCCCTGGTCGAGATGAACACGAAGGGCCTGACGGCCTTCACGCGCATGACCGGCGAGCTCGTGAAGGCCATGCGGGCCGCTCCGCAGCCCGTGATCGCGGCCGTCGAAGGTATCTGCGCCGGCGCCGGAGCCATCGTAGCCATGGCGTCCGATCTGAGGCTCGCCGCGCCGAGCGCCAAGGTGGCGTTCCTGTTCAACAAGGTGGGGCTCGCCGGCTGCGATATGGGCGCCTGTGCGATCCTGCCACGCATCATCGGTCAGGGCAGAGCCTCCGAGCTGCTTTACACGGGCCGTTTCATGAAGGCAGAGGAGGGGGAGCGCTGGGGGTTCTTCAGCCGCATCGTCGACGAGGCCGAACTTCTTCCCGAGGCGCAGGCCCTGGCGCGGGAGATCGGCACGGGGCCGACCTATGCCAACACAATGACTAAACGCATGCTCGCCATGGAGTGGGCGATGTCCGTCGAGGAGGCTATCGAGGCGGAAGCCGTCGCTCAGGCCCTGTGCATGACGACCGAGGACTTCGCCCGCGCCTACAGGGCCTTTGCGGCGAAGGAAAAGCCGGTCTTCCAGGGGAACTGACATGATCGACGCCACGTTTCTGAAATGGCCCTTCTTCGAGGATCGCCACGTTCGATATGCGGAGGCGCTGAGGGCCTGGGTCGGGACCGAGGTTGACGGCCTTGTCGATCATGACGACACGGATGGATCGTGCCGCCGCATCGTGCGTAAGCTCGGCGACGACGGTTGGCTGAGAGCCGCCATTCCGGAAGCCTATGGGGGGCTCTATCCGGCTCTCGATGTCCGGACGCTCTGCCTGTCCCGCGAGACGCTGGCCTATCGGGACGGGCTCGCGGATTTCGCCTTTGCGATGCAGGGGCTCGGCTCCGGCCCGATCAGCCTTTTCGGTTCCGATGACGTGAAGCGGCATTACCTGCCCAAGGTGGCTCGCGGCGAGGCCATCGCGGCCTTTGCCCTGTCCGAGCCCGAGGCCGGATCCGACGTTGCGGCCATGAGCACCACCGCGGTTCCGGATGGCCTCGGTCACGCGCGGATCGACGGACGGAAGACGTGGATCTCCAACGGCGGGATCGCCGACTACTATATCGTCTTCGCGAGGTCCGGCGAGGCTCCGGGCGCGAGGGGATTGTCCGCCTATGTGGTCGACGCCGACACGCCCGGTCTCACCATTGAAGAGCGTATCGAGGTCATCGCGCCGCATCCGCTCGCGACACTGCGTTTCGAGGGCTGCAGGATCCCGTTGTCGAAGCGGATCGGCAGCCCGGGAGAAGGCTTCAAGGTCGCCATGGCGACCCTGGACGTCTTCCGCTCGACCGTCGGAGCAGCCTCCCTCGGATTCGCCCGCCGCGCCATGGACGAAGCGCTGCGCCATGCCTCGTCCCGCCACCTGTTCGGGGCACCGCTGGCGGAGCTCCAGATGACGCAGGCTGCCCTGGCCGAGATGGCGACGAACGTCGACACCGCGGCGCTTCTCGTCTACCGCGCAGCCTGGACGAAGGATCAGGGCGCAGCCCGGGTGACGCGGGAGGCCGCGATGGCCAAGATGCACGCCACCGAGGCCGCCCAAAGCGTCATCGACAAGGCGGTCCAGATCTTCGGCGGGCTCGGGGTGACCAAGGGCGTGAAGGTCGAGGAACTCTACCGTGAGAACCGCGCGCTGCGCATCTACGAGGGGGCGACGGAAGTGCAGAAGGTCGTGATCGCGCGCGAGCTTCTGAAGATGCTCAACAATTCCCGGTCCCGGGACGAGTTGGGCGATGGGAGATGAAGCGGGCAGATCCCGCAGGCCGTGACCGAACTCTTGCAGGACGCGCGGCCTTGAAACGCATGACCAGGAGAAACAACAATGACGGTCTCCAGAGGCTCTCAAGCCTCATCGATCCTCGATGAGGGCGTCCAGATTCTGCAGCCGAAGAATTGGCCCATTCCCAAAGGCTATTCGAACGGCATGATGGCGGAGGGGCGCATTCTCGTAACAGGCGGAATCGTGGGCTGGAACGAGGCCGGCGAGTTTCCCGAAGGCCTCGTCGCACAGGCGCGGCAGGTGCTGGAGAACATCTGCGCCATCCTGGCGGAAGGCGGAGCAAAGCCCCAGCATGTCATCCGGCTCACCTGGTACGTCGTCGACATCGACGATTACCTGAGCAACCTGCGCGAGCTTGGTCGTGCGTACAAGGCCGTCTTCGGAACGCATTACCCGGCGATGGCTTTGGTTCAGGTCGTGCGGCTGGTGGAACGGAAGGCGCTCGTCGAGATCGAGGCGACGGCTGTCGTGCCTTCGGGACAATGACGGGAGGGATCATGGAGGTCTTGCTGGAGAGCGGGGGAGAACACGTCGCTCTGGTGCGCATCAATCGTCCGGAGGCCCGAAACGCGCTGAACGGCGCCGTCCGCGAGCAGCTCGCCCGGATCTTCGCGGACCTGGCCGGCAACGAGGAGATCCGCTGTGTCGTCCTGACAGGAACGGAAAAGGTCTTTGCCGCGGGCGCCGACATCAGGGCCATGGCGGACGCCCAGCCCGTCGACATGATGCTTCGAGCGAGCGAGCGGAACTGGGCCCCCATCAAGGATTTCCCCAAGCCGCTCATCGCTGCGGTGAATGGATTCGCCTTGGGGGGCGGATGTGAGCTTGCCATGCATGCCGACATGATCATCGCGGGCGCAGGCGCCAAATTCGCCCAGCCCGAGATCAAGGTCGGGATCATTCCGGGAGCGGGAGGAACCCAGCGTCTCCTCAGGGCCGTGGGCAAGTTCAAGGCGATGAAGATCCTGCTGACGGGGGAGATGATTTCAGCTCAGGACGCCGAGGCCATGGGGCTGGTCACCGAGGTCGTGCCCGACGGAGAGGTCCTCGACCGCGCCCTGGCCCTTGCCCACGCGGTCGCCCTTCTGCCGCCGCTCGCGGCCCGCAAGATCAAGGAGCTGGTTCTGCAGGGGGGCGATCTTCCCCTGGAGGCGGCCCTCGTCATGGAGCGGAACGCCTTCCAGCTCATGTTCGCCACCGCGGATCAGAAGGAAGGCATGCAGGCCTTCATCGAGAAGCGGCCGCCTGATTTCGTGGGACGCTGATAATGACATTCGAGGCCACTCGGACGGATCTGACCCTTGGAGTTATCGGGGCCGGTGTCATGGGCCGCGGCATCGCCCAAGTGGCGGCCGAGGCAGGGATCACGGTTCTCCTGGCCGATGCCCGGCCGGAGGCGGTCGCCGAAGCCGTCGGCTTTTGCACCGACATGATCCGCCGCAAGGCTGCGAAAGGGAGCCTTACTCCGGAGAGCGCGGAAGCTGCCATCGGCTGCCTTCGCGCGACGGATGCCGGGCCGGACAGAGGCTACGATGCCTTCGCGTCCTGCCACATCGTGATCGAAGCCGTCGCCGAGCGCCTGGACGTCAAGCAGATGCTGATCGCCGCGCTCGAGAGCGTAGTCGTTGACGACTGCATTCTGGCGACGAACACATCCTCGCTCTCGGTCACCGCGATCGCCGCCAGGGCCCGCCGGCCGGAGCGCGTGGCGGGCTTCCACTTCTTCAATCCGGTCCCGCTGATGAAGCTGGTTGAGGTCATTGGCGGCGTCATGACGGACGAGGGTGTCCTCGATGCGCTCACGGCCGTTGCGCAACGCCTGGGTCACCGGCCGGTTCGTGTCTCCGACACACCGGGCTTTCTCGTCAATCATGCCGGCCGGGCCTTCGCAACGGAGGCTCTGCGCATCGTCTCGGAGGGGATCGCGGATTTCGCCGACGTGGACCGGGTCATGGTGGAGGCGGCAGGATTTCGCCTCGGTCCCTTCGAGCTCCTGGATCTCACGGGCCTCGACGTCTCCCATGCGGTGATGGAGGCGATCTATCACCAGTACTACGAGGAGCCACGCTACAGGCCCGTTCCGATCGTGGCTCAGCGCCACGCCGCAAGGCTGTTCGGCCGCAAGACGGGACGAGGCTTCTACACCTATGTCGACGGGCGCGCACGGAAGCCGTCGGAAGCGGCGGTTCCGCAAGCGGATCTAACGAGCGTCAGGGTCTGGATCAGCAACCGGCATCCGGACGCGGCCGACGCCTTGCGCAGTGTCGTGGAGGCGACGGGAGCACGCATGGAAACCGGCGAGCGGCCGTCCGATGAGGCCATCATCATGCTGACGCCGTTCGGGGAGGACACGACGACCGCCGCCTTGACCGAGAATCTCGATCCGGCCCGTTCGGTGGCAGTCGACTGCCTGCTTGGTCTGGACCGCAGGCGGACGCTCATGGGCACGCCCATTACCCGCCCGGACATGAAGGATGCCGCTCATGCTCTGCTCGCAACCGGCAATCATCCCGTGACGGTCATTCGCGACAGTCCCGGCTTCATCGCCCAGCGCATCATCGCATGCATCGTGAATGTCGGAGCAGACATTGCGCAGCAGCGCATTGCGGCCCCTGAGGACATCAACAGCGCCGTCGAGATCGGACTGGGCTATCCGCGTGGCTCGCTGCGCTTCGGAGACGACGTCGGTCCCCGACGTATTCTCGGTATTCTCGATGCGTGCCACGTCTTCTATGGCGATCCGCGCTATCGCGCGAGCCCGTGGCTCAAGCGCCGCGCTCTTCTGGGTGTGCCGCTGACGCTGCCAGATGCATGATCTTGGCGTGCAAATGTGCAGCCAGGAGAGGGCGGACCTTGGCTGGCCCGCCCTGCATGTCGGCTCGGGGTCCATGGAGGTTTGCGGCATCATCGTGAGGCCGGCTTTTGTCCGGAGATCGAAGCCGAACGTCAGCGGTCTCAGAACCTGTAAGTCGCGCCGGCGCCGATGAGCCAGGGATCACCTTGACCTTGCCCTTCACCAAGCCATCGTTGACGCTCACGTCGGTCTCGAGAACGATCTTCTTGGCGTCTCGGTTGATGCCCCAATGCTCGTCGATCATGAAGTCGACACCAGCCTGACGCGCGAAGGCAATGTTGTTCTCGATATTGAAACTCTCGAAGTCACCCTTCGCCCTCTCGTTTAGGAAGGGCGTGTATGATGCCGGCACCCATAGAGGCCTTGAGCCGCCGAAACCGGTGGAATGATACCGCAGCATCAGGGTCGGCGGGAGCAGCCATGCATCGTAGATCCGAACCCCTTCGAAGGTGCCAGCCCCCTTCACTCGATGAGGCGTCAAGCCGAGGATGAGTTCGGCTGCCAGGTTGGGCGTAAAGAAATACGAGATGTCCAGTTCGGGCGTGACCAAGGTCGGGATGTCGACAACGCCGCCTACAATCGGAGCGCCGCCCGGGCCCAAACCGGCATCGGGATGCGGCACTGGCGAGCATCGTTCCTGACAATGCGACGAGGGGTAGGCGAGACATGGTCGTTTGACTCCGTTTTTCACACGCGTCCGAGTTCGGACACGTGTGCTTGACGGGTCTCACATGCTCGCCTGCCCCCGGCTCCTCCTCGATCCGGATCAAGAGCGGTCGAGCTGCAACAGCGCGGACCTCGCCGCGTTCAATGACCCGTGTGACAGGAAAGCAAACGAGCGACTGGGGAGTTTTTGTGCTCTGCAGATCGCTCCCCGGTCATCGCGCACGATCCTGCCGCAGTTCATGAAGGTCTGCGTTCGGCGAGCCCGATCTCCGGGCCCATGGGCTGCGAACCTCAATCAGCCAGCCATTCAGGAACGCAGGGGAAGCTCGGTGACTGTCTCACCTTACGCCTTCTGCGCGGAAACGCAGTCTGGCCGAAAAACTCAGCGCATCCCGCGGAGCCGGAGGGCCTCCCCCGGGACGAGGCGTTCGTCCGGGAAGAGAACATCGGATTCACCTCAAAAGTGGAATGGATGATGCCGATGCTCTAGTGTTGCCGATGCTGACACTCACCGTGATCCGCCAGGACCTCGATGATGCGGCATTCCGAGATCCGCCTGTTGTCGCAGGCGACCATCGCCTCCAGCTCGTCGCGCAAGGCGCTCAGGCGGGCGATCTTGTGGTTCACCTCGGCGAGATGAGTCTTCGTGATGTCGTGCACCTCCCCGCAGGAGCGGCCGGGGTCACTGGCGAGGCCGAGGAGTTGCCGGATGGCATCGACCTCAAACCCGAGCTCGCGGGCATGGCGGATGAAGTTGAGCCGGTGCAGCTCGTCAGGGCCATAGCGGCGCTGCTGACCCTCGGTCCGGGCGGGCGACGGGAGCAGACCGATCTGCTCGTAGTAGCGGATCGTCGGGATTTTCACCCCGGTCCGCCGGGAAAGGTCACCAATCGCCAAATTCATGAGGATTCCTCTTGAACCTCTAGCCGCTAGAGGTCGTAGTCTCCGCGCAAATAGGATCGAATCGGAGTTGCGTCAATGACCGACCGCCTGCGCTACCGCGTCGAAGGCATGGATTGCGGAAGCTGTGCCCGCAAGATCGAGACCGCGCTCAACCGGGTGCCGGGCGTCTCGGACATCGCTATCAGCACCACCACCGAGACCCTGCGGCTGCGGGTCGCCGAAGCCGGCACGGGCGAACTGGTGGAGACGGTGGTGCGCAATCTCGGCTACGGCATCACGCCCCTCACCGAGGGCACTCATCATCATGATCACGCTGCCGACGGCCCCTGGTGGCGCTCGGCCAAGGGGCGGCTGACAATTCTCTGCGGACTTGGCCTCGCCCTTGCTTGGGGGCTCGCCACTCCCCTGCCGGGCTACGACGCCTGGCTCTACACCGCCGCCATGACCATCGGCCTCGTGCCGATTGCCCGCCGGGCCACATCGGCGGCTGTGGCCGGAGCGCCGTTCACCATCGAGACCCTGATGACCATCGCCGCGCTCGGTGCGGTGATCATCGGCGAAACCGAGGAGGCGGCCATCGTGGTTCTGCTGTTCCTCGTCGGCGAGTTGCTTGAGGGCGTTGCCGCGGGACGGGCCCGCGCCAGCATCCGGTCCCTGTCGAACCTCGTGCCCAAGACCGCCTTCGTCGAGCGCAACGGCACCCTGGAGGAGGTCGCAGCCGGCAGCCTCGTGGTTGGCGACGTCATCGCGATCCGGCCTGGCGACCGCGTTCCAGCGGACGGTGAGATCCTTTCCGGCGAGAGCGCTCTCGATGAGGCTCCGGTGACGGGCGAGAGCACCCCGAAGCGCAAGGGCGAGGGCGAGACGGTGTTTGCCGGCACCATCAACACCGACGGCACCCTGCGGGTGCGGGTGGCCGCCGAGGCCGAGGACAACACCATCGCCCGCGTGGTTCGCCTGGTCGAGGAGGCTCAAGAAGCCAAGGCGCCGACTGAGCGCTTCATTGATCGCTTCTCGCGCTACTATACACCGGCCGTGCTGGTCGTCGGCGCCCTTGTCGCGATCCTGCCGCCGTTGCTGGCGGGTGAGCCCTGGGGCGAGTGGGTCTATAAGGGATTGGCGGTCTTGCTGATCGGCTGCCCCTGTGCCCTGGTGATTTCGACCCCGGCGGCCATCGCGGCGGGCCTCGCTGCGGGCGCACGGCGCGGGCTGCTGATCAAGGGCGGAGCGGTGCTGGAAACCCTCGGCAAGGTCACGACCGTTGCGCTCGACAAGACCGGTACCCTGACGGAGGGGCGGCCCAAGGTGACCGACGTGGTCGCCCTCGGGGAGGCCAGCGAACGCGACGTCCTCGAGGACGCGGCGGCCCTCGATGCTACGTCCTCTCATCCCATCGCCAAGGCCATCGTGGCCCGGGCGCAGGCGAGCGGTGCCGAGGTGGCGCCTGCGGTGGGTGTGATGGCGCTTGGCGGCAAGGGCGTGAAGGGGCGCTTCAAGCGACGCGGCCTGTTCCTGGGCTCGCCCAAGGCTGCGGCCGCCGTCGCGTCGCTCCCGCCAGAGGCCGAGGCGCGGATCGGCGCCCTGCAGGAGGAGGGCAAGACCGTATCGGTCCTTCTCGTGAACGACACGCCGGCCGGGCTGATCGCAGTGCGGGACGAGCCCCGGGATGATGCCTACGAAGGTCTCAAGGCGCTCAAGGCCCGCGGCATCGCCCCGGTGATGCTCACCGGCGACAATGCCAGAACCGCGGGCGCCATCGCCCGCACCCTCGACGTCGAATCCCGCGCCGACCTGTTGCCGCAGGACAAGCTGAGGATCGTGAACGAGCTCAAGGCGCAGGGGCAGGTGGTGGCTAAGGTGGGCGACGGCATCAACGATGCCCCGGCACTGGCCGCCGCCGACGTCGGCATCGCCATGGGCGGCGGCACCGACGTGGCGCTGGAAACGGCGGACGGGGCGGTGCTGCACGGACGCGTGCTCGATATCGCCCGCATGGTGCGCCTGTCCCGCGACACGATCGGCAACATCCGCCAGAACATCACGGTGGCGCTCGGCCTCAAGGCGGTGTTCCTGGTCACCACCATCATCGGCATCACCGGGCTCTGGCCTGCCATCCTGGCCGATACCGGAGCGACCGTGCTGGTCACGGCCAACGCCATGCGCCTGCTCGGAGCCGGACGGAACGTATGATGCCATCGGCCGGGATGCGGGGGATCTCCCCGCATCCCTGAAAGCCACGCCGGTTGATCAGCTGTTGGAGGATCGCTTCTGAGAGGCGGCTTCCAGTTGCGGCCGCAGGGCGTCCAGGTTGTAGCCGGCGGCCGAAGCGGTCTGCAGGATCTCGTTGGCCGAGAGCCGGTCGCTGGCGGCGAGCGCCCACAGGGTGGTCGAACGCGTGCCGGTTCGGCAGAAGGCGAGGGAGGGCTTCCGGCCCTCCGTGACGGCTGCTCGGAACGCCTCGACCTGATCGTTGGACAGCTGGCCCGGCACGACCGGGATGTGCCGGTAGTCTAGCCCCAGGCGTTTCGCCGCGGCCGCGAGCTCCTCGCTGAGGGGCTGGTCCGGGGCCTCGCCATCAGGGCGATTGTTGATGATGGTCCTGAAGCCCGCCGCGGCGAGCTCCTCGAGATCCTGCTCGGTCAGCTGCGGGGCGACCGAAAGGTTGGGCGTCAGCCTGACGGCTTTCATGCGAGGTCTCCTCTTCTGGTGCATCGGACCCGGAGTAGGTCCACTTCTGGAATCCAATCCGATGCTCCACTCTTTGAACAGCGCATCGTTTGGTGCGACAAACCGGGTCCACTTTTCGCACGTTGAGCTAATGGGTTGAATTGCTGGACCCATTTCTCCAGGGTAGCGAGATTGGCAAGCCCCGCCTGCCGGGCCATGGCCGATCCGTGCTTGAGCACGAAGAGGGCTGGAATGCCCTGAACGCCGAGCCGCCCGGCCAGTTCCGGCTCGTTGTCCACGTTGACCTTCACAAAGCGTGCCTTCGGCTCCAGTTCCTTGCCGCCTGCTCGAAGATCGGCGCCATCGCCGGGCAGGAGCCGCACCAGGGGCCCAGAAGTCGGCGACGCCCGGAATGTCGCTGCGCTCGGCGTGACGCCGGAAGCGGGCGCTATCGAGCTCGAGAGGATGCCCCACAAACAGCTTGGCCTTGCAGCTGCCGGACACCGCCTGTTCGACGTTCCGGTCCTTCGGAAGCCGGTTGACCGCATCGCAGCGGGGACAGACGACCCGAAAGGATTTTGTCATGGACCCTCCCCTGTATTCGGACCTCAGATCAGGTTGAGGCTCTTGACCAGCATGTAGACCGCGACCACGAGGATCAGGCTTGCGAACATCGTGTTGAGCGCGCCCTTCCTAGTAGAGAGATGTTTGGCCGAGCGGGCGCCGAGAAGCCCGCCCAGCACGCCACCGCCGATGAACAGGGCGGTCAGTGTCCAATCGACGAGGCCCGAGAAGGCATAGTTCGAAGCGGTGGTGAAGCCGAAGGCCGTCACGGCCACGAGCGATGAGCCCACGGCGTGGAGGATCGGCATGCCGGCTGCCAGGATCAGCCCCGGCACGATCAGGAACCCGCCACCGGTGCCAAAGAGGCCGGAGAGGGCGCCTGTCGCCAAGCCGATGCCGGCCAGCCTGGGGAAGCTCCCCGGCTGAGCTTCACGGCCGGCTCGCCGCCGCCCGAGAGCTTGCGCAGCATCAGGGCGCCGACAACCAGCATCAGCACGGCGACGAGCGCGAGCAGCTTCTGTCCTCGACCATCCTGCCAAGGGACGAGCCGCCGAAGGCTCCGATCACACCCGCCATGGAGAAGCTAAGTGCGCAGCGCCACTTCACGTTCCTCACGTGAGCGTGGTTGGCGAGGTTGGCAGCGACGTTGGCCGCCACCGCGATCGCGCTCGTGCCGATGGCCACGTGCGGATTGGTCACACCGACGAGATAGACCAGCAGCGGCACGGCCAAGATAGAGCCGCCCCCGCCCACGAGGCCGAGCGAGAAGCCGACAAGGGAGCCCGAGGTCAATCCGAGGATGCTCCGGGTGAGGGACAGGTCCATCGGAATCTCCTGGTCTAGCGGCGGTTCGGTTCGTTCAATGCGTCCGGCGAGGTCGGGCCTCAGGCATGCTTGAGCTGGCCATGGACGGACCGGTTCCAGGGAGCCTTCCTCAGAATCCGCGCCATGCCGCAGAAGCCGGTGATCCCGGCCACCATCAGGCCCGCGCCGGCAAAGGCAGGGACGGCAAAGAACCAGGGCGAAACCAAGAGGCCCAGCAGCGTGCCGAACAGGGCCGTGCTTCCGGCTCCGGTCTGCACCTGGCGCTGAAGTTCGAGCGGCTGGCGGCGGTCGACGGCGACCGGCAGGCCTGCCTTCCTCCAGGCAGCGATGCCGCCCTGGACGATGAAGGCCTCGCGGGCGCCGCCGACTTTGGCAGACAGGCGGTCCGCACTGCCCTGCGTGCGGGCGCCGCTCTTGCGGTGGAAGATCACCGGCTTGCCCTCGTGCAGGGCAAGATGGGCCTCGTCCAGCCTGGACAGGGGCATCAGGCGGGCGCCAGGGATCTTGTCGCGGGCGTGTTCGTCGGCCTCGCGGATGTCGAGGAGAATGGCGCCCTGATCGAGCAGGCGCTTGGCCTCGGCGGGGGTGAGAGTGGGAAGCGTCATGGTTCTCTCCAGGTGAGACAGGGTCTCAAGCGCTGCGGCAGAAGAGGCCGTGCAAGGTGGCAAAGAGGTCCTCGATCCGCGGATCGGTGATCCGGTACCAGATCGTCTGGCTCTCGCGCCGGGTGGCGACGATGCCCTCCTCGCGCATCCGGGCGAGATGCTGCGACAGGGCCGACTGCGACAGCGCCACGGCGTCGGCCAACGAGGTCACGTTGGACTCGCCCCACTCCACGAGCTTGCACAGGATCATCAGGCGCCGCTCGTTGGCGAGGGCCTGAAGGATGTCCGCCACCTCGGCGGCCTTCCGCGCGAAGATCTCAGGGTTGAAGGTCGGGGTGGCCACTGCCGAGTTCCTGTATTTTCCCTTATGCTTATTTAGATATATCTAATATAACGTCAACCGCAACGACCCGGCAAATTGCACGGAGACACCCCACCATGTCAGGCGAACCGGGCATCCGGGCGTTCTTCGACGGGCCCACCTAGCCTGTCAGCTACCTTTTCTCCGATCCGGCAACCAGGACAGCGGCGATCATCGATCCCGTTTTCGACTGCGACCACAACTCGGTCACGGTCGACACCCGCTCGGTCGAGGACATGCTCGCAGCCGCCGAGGCGGCGGGCTGCACTGCGCAATGGGCGCTGGAGACCCTGCCCATGCCGCCCATCTCTCGGGTGCGCCCTACGCCAAGTCCAAGAGGGAAGCGAAGATCGGCGTCGGCGAGCACATCACCAAGGTGCCGCGCATCTTCCGCCCGATCTTCAACGTCACCGATCTCGACGCCCGCGGCCGCGACACCGGCCACCTGTTCAAGGACGGAGAGCGCTTCAAGATCGGCGAATTCGACGTGGAGGTGATGCACACGCCCGCCCATACGCCGGCGGACATCTCCGGCAAGGTTGAGAACGCGGTGTTCGCGGGCGACACGCTGTTCATGTGCCATGACTACAAGGCGCCGGGACGCGACACCTACGCCTGAGAGGCCACGGTGGCCGATGAGCGGACCAACGTGCATCTGAAGGACGGGGTTACGGAGGAGGAGTTCGTGGCCATGGGCTAGGCGAGCGACGCCACGCTTGCGGCGCCGCGGCTGCTTCGGCCCTCGATCCGGACCGACATCTGCGCCGGCAAGTTCCCGCCCGCCGAGGCCAACGGCGTGCGCTACCTCATGATTCCCGTCAAGCTCGAAGGCGGTGCCGAGCAGGTTGTCTGATCAAACCCGGCGCCGCTTCACCTGAGCCTGCGGGATACCATGCATGCAGGATACTCTCGGTTCATCAGTCGATCCTGAGACGTCGCATCATCGGCGGAAGACCCGGGAGGGCCGTTGCGCCACCCCTATGTGGGCCGATCCTCATTCGCGCTCGACGGAAAGGGCGGTCGCCACCATTCCACCGCAATGCTTAACCAACTTGGATCGGCGGGAAAATATCTTGCCGATTTCCAATGAGGATCATCTGAATGAACCGAGGGACCATTGAAGAGTGGGTCGCATATGTCCAAACCGTTCCCCATCGCCTCAGGAGTGCCTCACTCCGTATGAAAGCCCAGACCCGGGAGGCCGAAACGCGTCGTGTGCAGCCGACCTACGCCTTTGAGGTGTTGGCCGACCCGATTTACATCCTGGCGGCGATCACGCTTGGATTTCCGGCACTCGTGCTGATCCTGGTCGTCGGGATGAACCCTGGCGTCCAGGAGGGCGTCTTCATGACCCTTCTGGCAATCCTCGTCATCGCAGCTTTCGTGGTTGCCGCCATTTTTGAGATCAGGAGGCTCGCGGACGGCTCAGTCGCATATCCGGAGCAGGAACGAGAGAGAAGCCGGTCTTCGTGATGCATTCGGGCGGCGAGCGGCTGCCGATTGCAGGGCCGGGTGGCATCCGTTCACCGGGTGGACGGACGGCCTCCCGTCCGGAAGGTTGCGACACGATAGAGATACCAACCGATGATCAGCACCACCACGGCAGTCGAGATCGGGTTCAGGTAATCGGACACGAGCTCGTACTGACTCTGAAGCAGATATCCGGCGCCAGCGAGTAGCGCGGTCCAGAGCCCGGTGCCGAGGGCAGACCAGGCGAGGAAGCTCGGAAGCGGCATGCCGGCGATCCCGGCAGGGACCGAGATCAGCGTCCGTACGGTCGGAATGAGGCGACCGAAGAATACGGCGCCCGCACCATGGCGGGTGAACCATTCGTCGGCACGCTCGACATCCGCCGGGGACAGCGTCACCCACCGGCCATGCCGCGCCGCCAGATGCTTCAGGCGCTTCAGGCCCAACCATTTCCCAATGTAGTACCAGAAGACGGCGCCCGTCAGGGAGCCGGCCGTGCCGGCGAGGATCACGATAGCGAGGCCGAGCTGGCCTCGCGCGGCCGTGAAGCCTGCCAGCGGCATGATGAGCTCGGACGGAATCGGCGGGACGACGTTCTCGGCCAGCATGAGCAGGAAGATGCCGCTATAGCCGCTCCGCACCACAAACCCCGTGATCCAATCAAACATGCGGTTGCTCCCTGAAAGGCTCGGACAACAGCCGAGTCTGGGGCGGCCGCTCCTGAAAGAGCGGCCTGGAGGCGGGCCTCCTGCTCCGGCGGGAGGGAAGAGCGCAGGACCCGCCCGTGAAACCGCGACAGCTCACCCAGCACTTTCTCCGGCTGCGCCTTGCGCACCAGCACGAACAAAGCCGAGGTGTTCGGTTGCAGCGTCTCGGTGATCTGACGGATGAAGGTGTCATCGATGCCGGATCGACCAGCGAGCCCGACAATGGCCCGCTTCCTGCCCCGACGAGGCCGCCCACTGCCATGCCGGCGAGCGGGTTGAGGAACAGCAGGCCGACGAGCGAGTCCCACAGGGCTCCGGACAGGCCGCCGGAGGCTGCCTCGACCCCGATCAGATTAATGCTTTGCTTCAGATTGACCTTGCCGTCCGGCTGGCGGATGGCCGCCACCGCATCCTCCAGGTCGATCAGGTACTCCCGCCGGAGCCGCGCCAGTTCTGTCAGCACGCGGTCCGCCTCCTGCGTGTTGTCAAAGCCGACAGCAACGAGCTCCGCCATCGTCGTCCTCCTTGGTCATCGGGATGAGGGCAGTCCGTGACAATCCCGGATACACCGTGAGGTTCCGCCTCCCGACGGCACCGCAACCGCCTCCCGGTCAGAGATCACGGGCAATCCGCCGGAGCACAGATCGGCTCAGCCCGTTCGCCTCCCGTGCCGCACGGTATCGCCCTCATCGCCACATGGCTGCCAGCCTGACGGCGGCTTTACCCGACGGCTTCTGATCCTCAGGCTGAGCATCCCGACGGAATGACGTCAACTCCGGCCACTCGAATCTTTTCGGCACGAACCCTTAGGGCCGCATGATCTGCATCCTGACAGCGTAGCGAACCAAATCGGGCAGCGATTTGAGCTCCCGCTTCCGCATCGCAGCAGTCCAAGGCGTCCCCACGGTCTTGACGCTGAGATCGAGGAGGTGAGCAGTCTGCTTGTTGCTCTTGCCCTCAGCCAGAAGCTGCTCGATTTCACGCTCACGCGTCGTCAGACGCTCGGTCTCCGGGCGGAGGAAGGTTGCTTGTCCTCCTTTAAGAAAGCAGCTTCGCGGGGCACGCTCGCAGTCCCGAATCTGGCGTTCGGCTGCGCAGCGAGCCGCTGACCGGAAAGTTGCCACACACGTTGAAGAGCCGTCCAATCCAATCCTGATAAAGTCTTGAAATCTCCGCAGAAACACTTATCGTACTGATTGGTATGCTACGTGGCCGCAACGTCTGTCATCTATTCGCCGTTTCGGCCGCAGGATAGGAGAACCATGGGCCGCCACCGCGAATTCGATCCTGACGAGGCATTGCGCATCGCACTTCAGGTCTTTCGACGTCAAGGTTACGAGGGTACCTCCATCTCCGACCTGACGGAAGCCATGGGCATCACGCGCCCTAGCCTCTATGCTGCCTTCGGAAACAAGGAGGATCTCTTCCGCCGGACCCTTGACCTCTATGAGCGCCGGCACCTGTGCTTCGCGCACGAGGCCCTTCAAGCCCCGACGGCGCGGGAAGCGGTCGAGCGGCTCCTGCGCGGCTACGTCGACGTTCTGACCGATCCTATGAACCCTCCCGGTTGTCTCGGTGTGAACGGAGCTTTGGCCTGCAGCGAGGCGAGCGAGCCCATCCGCGAGGAGCTCATCGCCCGCCGGATGGTCAACGAGAACAATCTGCGCGACCGCTTGGAGCATGCACGCTCCGACGGCGATTTCCCCGGCAATGAGGATCCCGCCGATTGGGCCCGGTACGTCGTGTCGATCGGCCTCGGAATGGCGGTCAGGGCTGCATCGGGTGCCTCGCGGGAGGAACTCCACCGTGTGGTCGACGTCGCCATGCGGAGTTGGCCGAGTGTGTTGCGCTGAGGCCTGGATCTCCCCGTTCCTCAGTTCGACACTCTGTTTCTCTCTTCGACCGTCAGGCTGATCGGAATGGCGGCGGTTCCAAAGCTTACATTCGCCTCGACTTCTTCACCCGGCCGAAGATCTTCGGTCAGCCCGTCCACCTCGATCCAGAGCACCTCTCCATCCACCGACAGGACTTCACCCGGAGCGACGGAGATCGAGCCCAAGATGGTCGTGCTCCCGTTGCCGAGAGAGGCGACAATCCGTGACTGCCCGGCATGGGCTACCGCTATTCCTCCGAACGAAACCCGCTCCGCACTTCGGTTCTCCAGCAAGAACGTAATCCGCGTCCAACCTCCCGCCTTCGCTGGCGGGACACGCACGTCGCTCAAAACAACCTCGTTCGTGATCCGGTAATCCTCCTCTGCCCACACTTCTTCCGAAAAGATGCCTGCGGCGAGAAACAATGCGGAAACAACGACAAATCGAAGGCTTCGCCAAGACCGATCCATGGAACATGTCCAACTCGTCTAACAGGAGGAGGCGAGGGCGCTGCCAGAGGCGGCGTCCTCGCGCTCGTTCAGTTCACCAGTTCCTTCACCGGGAGCACATTTGTGTCCGAACCCGAATTCTCCGGCTGAGGCTGATGCTGGAGACGGCGGTTCCCCGCCAGTCGGCGGACGAGGACGTAGAAGACCGGTGTGAAGAACAGGCCGAATGCCGTCACGCCGATCATGCCCGAGAACACGGCCACACCCATAGCAGCCCGCATCTCGGCCCCAGCTCCGGTCGAAACCACCAACGGTACGACGCCCATGATGAAGGCGAGCGAGGTCATAAGGATCGGCCGCAGGCGGAGGCGGCTGGCCTCGATCGCCGCTTCGATGGGAGTGCGCCCCTCGTATTCGAGCTCGCGGGCAAACTCCACGATCAGAATCGCATTCTTGGCCGACAATCCGACCAGGACGATGAGCCCGATGCGCGTGAACACGTTGTTGTCGCCCGTCGTCAGCCACACGCCGGCCAAGGCCGCAAAGAGTGCCAGCGGCACGGTTAGGATGATAGCCACGGGAAGCGCCAGACTCTCGTACTGCGCCGCAAGGACCAGGAAGACAAGCAGAATGGCAATCGGAAATACCAGAATCCCTGAATTGCCGGCCAAGATCTCCTGATAGGTCAGCTCGGTCCACTCGGCCCTGAAACCTTTCGGCAGGGTCTCGGCCACGATCTGCTCGATTGCTGTCTGTGCCTGACCTGAAGAGTATCCTGGAGACGCCTGTCCGTTAATGTCAGCTGAGAGGAATCCGTTGTACCGCATCGCGCGCTCCGGCCCGACACTTGATCGGATGTTCAACAGGGCCGTTAGAGGAACCATCTCACCCGAATTCGAGCGCACCTTCAGGAAGCCGATATCCTCCGCGCGGCCCCGGTACGGTGCATCCGCCTGGACCCGCACAGAGTAAGTCCGCCCGAACTTGTTGAAGTCGTTCACGTAAACCGAGCCGAGATAGATCTGGAGAGTGCTGAACACATCAGAGATCGCAACTCCGAGCTGGCGCGCCTTGGCCCGGTCGATATCCGCATAGAGCTGAGGGACGTTGATGGAATAGCTTGAGAACAGTCCCGCAAGCTCGGGCGCCGTCGCGGCTCTGGCCAGGAAGTCCTTCGTGGCCCGGTCGAGCGCCTCATAGCCGAGACCGGCCTGGTCCTCGATCTGCAGCTTGAAGCCGCCGATCGTACCCAGCCCCTGCACCGGGGGAGGAGGAAAGATGGCGGTCACTGCCTCTGTGATGGCGGCGAACTTCTGATTCAACTGACCTGCGATCGCACCGGCACTCAGGCTCGGATCCCGACGGTCCTCGAACGGCGCAAGAGTCAGGAACACGATGCCGGCGTTCGAGCTGTTGGTGAAGCCATTGATCGACAGGCCGGGAAAAGCGACGGCGTGCTCGACACCTGATTGTTTCAGAGCGATGTCGGTCATCTGCCGGATAACACTCTCCGTCCGGTCGAGGGTCGCGGCATCCGGCAGCTGGGCAAAGCCGACCAGATACTGCTTGTCCTGCCCCGGAACGAAGCCGCCGGGCACAGTCTTGAACAGGATGCCTGTCGCCCCAAGCAGAACGACGTACACGAACAGCATCACGGTCTTTGTCGCGATCGTCCGCCTCACGCCAGTGCCATAGACATCGGCCCCCCGATGGAAGACCACATTGAAGCGGCGGAACAGCCAACCGAACAGCATGTCCATCATCCGGGTGAGTCGATCCTTCGGTGCATGGTGATCGCGAAGGAGAAGGGCCGCTAAAGCAGGCGAAAGGGTCAGCGAATTGATCGCCGAGATTACCGTCGAGATGGCGATGGTGACGGCGAACTGCTTGTAGAACTGCCCTGTAAGACCGCTGATGAACGCCAGCGGGATGAAGACTGCCACCAAGACCAATGCGATGGCGACGATCGGCCCGGAGACTTCCTGCATCGCCCGGTAAGTCGCCTGCCGAGGGCTCAGCCCTTTCTCGATGTTCCGCTCCACGTTCTCGACCACCACGATGGCATCGTCGACTACGATACCGATGGCCAGGACAAGCCCGAATAAGCTCAGGGCATTGATGGAGAAGCCCAGGACCTGCAGGACCGCGAACGTGCCGACGATCGAGACTGGGACGGCAGCCAGAGGAATGATGGATGCTCGCCAGGTCTGCAGGAACAGGATCACCACGAGCACCACCAGGAGCACGGCCTCGAGGAGTGTATGAACCACCGCATCAATCGAGGCCCGCACGAACTGGGTCGTGTCGTAGACGATCTGAAAGTCGATGCCTTCCGGCATGTTGGCCTTGATGTCCGCCATCTCGGCGCGAACCTTGTCGGCGATCTCGATGGCGTTCGACCCTGGCGCCTGGAGGACCGGAATAGCGACCGCCGGCTTGTTGTTCAGGAGAGACCTCAGGGCGTAGTCGGCCGCACCCAGCTCGATGCGGGCGATGTCGCGCAGGCGGGTGATCTCTCCATTGTGACCCGTCTTGACGATGATCTCGCCGAACTGTTCCTCATCCTGGAGGCGCCCTTGGGCGTTGATCGACAGCTGATGATCGACCCCCGGCAGTCCGGGCGAGGCGCCGACGACGCCCGCGGCCGCCTGCACATTCTGGGCGCGGATCTCGTTGACGACGTCGCTCGCAGAGAGACCGTGCTCAGCAATCTTCTGAGGGTCCAGCCAAATGCGCATCGAGTAATCGCCCGATCCGAACAACTGGACCTGACCTACGCCCTGAATCCGAGCAAGCCGGTCCTTGACGTTGAGCGCTGCATAGTTGCGCAGGTAGGTGACGTCGTAACGGCTGTCTGGCGAGAGCAGGTGAACCACCATCATCAGGTCGGGCGAGCTCTTGACAGTGGTGACGCCCAGGCGTCTCACTTCCTCTGGCAGCCGGGGCTCAGCCTGCGAGACACGGTTCTGCACAAGCTGTTGCGCCTTGTCGGGATCGGTGCCGAGGGCGAAGGTTACGGTAAGCGTCAGCACGCCGTCTGTGGTCGCCTGGCTGCTCATATAGAGCATGTCCTCGACTCCATTGACGGCTTCCTCGATCGGGGCTGCCACGGTCTCCGAGATAACTCTCGGATTAGCACCCGGATACTGCGCGCGGACGACGACCTGGGGCGGCACCACCTCGGGATATTCCGAGACTGGCAAGACCTGTAGAGCAAGCAAGCCGACCACGAAGATGAGCACGGACAAGACCCCGGCAAAGATCGGACGGTCGATGAAGAAGCGGGAGATATTCATGGCGTTGGCCCTCAAGCCCGTGGCACGCGATCAATTCGCAGTGGAAGCGGAAGAACCCCGTGTATGAAGTGCGGCGGATTTCTCTGGCGCTTCGGGTTGGGGTGCGATCAGGGCACCCGGACGGACTTTCTGAAGGCCATCGACGACGATCCGTTCCCCCGGGTTAAGGCCGCTGGTAACGATGCGTCCCCCATCCACGGCAGCCCCGAGCTTGATCTCGCGGTAAATCGCCTTGTGGGTCGGATCGACAACGAGAACGTACTTCTTGTCCTGGTCGACCCCGATGGCCCGTTCAGGCACGACCACCGCCGGCGTCGTCTTGGCCCGGCCCAGCCGGACGCGAGCGAACTGGCCTGGCATCAGGCGGTCGTCGCCATTGTCGAGCACCGCCCGTACCCGAACCGTGCCACTGGCGCTGTTGACTGTATGATCGATGAGCTGCAGCTTGCCGCGCACAACCTCGGCGTCCGGTCCTGAGCGCATCTCGACAGGGATACGGGCAAGATGATCGCGCCGGTCGCCTCCGGTCGGTAGCGTCTCAAGAGCCCGCTGCACGGCGCGCTCATCCGCATCGAAGCTGACGTAGATCGGGTTGGTCGAGACGATTGTCGTCAGAACCGGTGCGCCGGATCCGCCATCGACGAGGTTGCCTGCGGTCACCTCGATCTTCCCCACCCGTCCCGATATCGGCGCGCGCACCTCGGTGTAGGACAGGTTGAGGCGCGCGGCCTTGGCGACAGCATTGGCGGCACTCACGTTGGCCTCAGCCTCACGGACGTTGTTCAATCGTGTGTCGAGGTCGCGTTGGGCGATGGTCTGGTTGGCGGTCATTCTCAAGCCGCGCTCCAGCTCACTGCGCGCAAAGGCAAGATTGGCCTCGGCCGCGCGGACCTGAGCCTCCGCTTTCTCGACCTCTGCAAGGTACGGCGCAGGATCGATCGTGAAGAGCAGGTCGCCTTTCCTGACCAGCGATCCCTCGCGAAAATGAATCGACTCGATGGCACCGGGAATCCGGGGACGCAGGTCGACCCGCTCGATCGCCTCAAGACGGCCCGAGAACTCCTCCCACAGCGAAACGTCGCGCCTGTCGATTGCGGCGACAGTCGCGGGCGTGGCGGATGGCATCGGCCCCGTGTCACTGCTTCGGGTGGCCGTGCTGCCGAGCAGAGCCCAAAGTGCGACGCCGCTCAGGATCACGCTCGCGGTGCCGAGGGAGGTCAGGAGCCGGGTTCTGGAAACAGCTTTCATGGTGAAGTCGCTCACTCAGAGATTGATCCAGCACCTGAAGAGCACCAGATTCGTACCACTCGGTATAATACCGGTTGGTACAATTTAAAAGAGGCGACCTGAACTTTTTATATCGATCGGTACGCAAAAGAAGGCCAAAGGCTCTGCCGAAGCGACATCAACGTGCGCTGGCGCACACGCTGTCTCGCCGTCTGTACCCTTCGACATGCGGCAATGAAGATTAACCGCCCATGGGAAATTCCACGATTCCTAACGTCGGCACTCGAGGGCTCTGCGGTACGCGCCGGGAGACGGCTCACCACAGACCGATCCGGCACGAGAGGAAACCCTCATCCGTCCTGAACGGGACCTGGTTCGTCGGCTCATGCTGAGCGAACCACAAAGCGGTACTGACATCCCAGCGCGAACTCTCCAGTCAGAAAACAGTTCTGGTCGTGCGTGCTCTGTCCGATGAAGGCCGTGTTTGGGGCAGGCAAGGAAATCCCCTGCCATTCACGAACGTTCGGTATTCGCGGCATTCGGCAGAAGGGGCCGCCGGCCGACCCTCTAGAATCCGCGAAAGCTTGAGAAATTTGGCTTTTCTATAAAATTTTCTTGCCTGATAGGAGCACGAATATTGGGTGTCATGCATATTAGGCGCGGTCCAAGGCATCTGGCCGCAACTTCTCGGTCCTCGATAGATGTTGCAGCGCGTACGCCACGGAGAGGGCATCGTCGAGCGCGTCATGCCCCTGCAAGGGAAGGTGCTCGACGCCATAGTAACTCGCCAGCTTGTTGCTTGGAGGCTTGCCGATATCCTCGATCGGCATCCCGGCCGCGATCATGAGCGTGACGGCGTTGCCAAACCGATAGGCTGGAATTGACGCTGGAATGCCTGCGACATAGCAACTGATGGCCACAATGTTAAGTTCGTCCTTTCCCCAAGACCAGAACCGCGCCCCATCCGAGAAGCGGTCTACCCTCGAAAGGGCCTCCGGCAATGGCAACCCCTCGGTCAGGATGTTATCCTCAGTGATGCCGGTCAGTCTGGTGAAGAAGGGTCGATTGGATAGCTGTTGCCAAATCGGTCAACCGACTGAACGTAGGCTTTGAACGTATCCGTGAGCGGGAAGTCGCCCTCCAGTCCGAGCTTGACCGCACCAATTTGTGCGATCACCGGGTCGGGATCGTGAGCCGCGCACCAGAACCTGCTTTGTGAACCCTGGACGCAGAGAAACTCGCAGTCGACAACGATGGCCGTTTTTATGGTCGGGTTTCTGCTTCTTTGCACGCGCCTTGGCAGTGTCACCTTAACTTACGTTAGAGGACAAGCCGTATGATCCACTGGCGTGCCCAAGTCATCAGCTTCAACCGACACCTCTACCCGCCTCAGATTATCGCCGATGCGGTGCGGTTCTATTTTCGCTATTCTCGGAGCTTGCCGCTGGTCGAGGAAGGGCTGTTGGAGCTGGGCGTTCACATCTCCAATGTGACGGTCCGCCGTGGGGCCGCCAAGCGGGAAGTCATGCGAAAGGTCGCTCGCTGGCCGCACCGGGCCTTGGACAACAGGGTCGAGAATTCGCATGTTCCGTCGCGAGGGCGAGAGCGGGCGATGCAGGGCTTCCGGTCGCCGCGAGGCCTCACCGGATCATCAGGGTGTTCTAGGCCGTCAGCAATCTCTTCGTGCCGCCCAACTCCCGCCGCTCCGCCCGGGTGAAATGGAAGAGGATGGCCAACCGTGCCGCCTGAGAGGCTCACGCGGCGAAATCTGCCCAATTCATACGGCTTCAGTGAACGTGACATCGCCTTGCTGAGGCGCCGTCAAGTTGGCCGGAGGGTGATTGGGATCGAGGCAAAGGCGAGGGATGTAATTGTCTCATCGCACCCCCTACACCTCATCGCTTTCCGGCATTGTGGGCTCCTTGGTTCCTCGTCAATTCTCTCGATCAACCTGATCCAGTTCCACCCAGTCAGGTCAGAGGAGACCGCCATCTCAAGACGAATACCCGCCTGTCAATGAGGATTGCCCCTAAACGCTCCGTGACTGCCCCTAGAACTCAGACTCTCCTTCTGGAACAGCTTGGAAGAGGACAAAGGCGACACGGGGCTGCATCGCGGGAAGGGTCAATAGGTCTGCTCGTAGAGGGCGCATATCTCCTTCTCGGTTTTTCCATCCAGAAATGCAATCTCGCCCTGTTTATGCTTGAGGTACACGTCGGCGAAGCCCTCGGGGAACCAACCCGTCACCGTGTTGTTGGCGGCGAAGCGTTCCAGCGCTTCCGGCAGTGACTGGGGCAGGCGGACGTAACCACGCGCTGTCAGCTCATCCGGATCGAGCTGCGAAAGGTCCTCGGTAGTCGCATCCGGTGTCGGCAGCCCTTCCTCGATCCCTTGCACGCCGGCATGGACGATCGCCGCAAGCTGTAGATGGGGACTGGCGGTGGCATCTGCGGCTCGGAACTCGAAGTTGAATTGGGCTGCCTTGGTGATGTCGCTCAGCTCGGATACCGGGCAGATCCGGACGGATGCCTCACGGTCCCGGAACCCGAGATTGTTGAAGGCGGCACTCCATCGATGCGGCGTCAGCCTCAGATAGGAGACCACGCTGGGCGCAGTGATGGCGACGATTGAATCCAGGTATTTCAGGATGCCTGCAATGAACTGACCCGCCACCCTGGTCAGCTCGTGCCTGCCGGCAGGATCCCACGTCGCAGGCGTGTCCCTCTCGAGAAAGCTGAGATGAATGTGCACACCATTGCCGACTCCCGCCGGATCACGGATCGGGGTGAAGGTCACGTCCCGACCAGATTGTGCGACGATGGCGCACAGCAGTTCACGCAGGATCGTTGAGTGATCAGCGATCGCCACGCCGCGTGTTGGCCCCATGGTGACCTCGTATTGGCTCGTGCCGTACTCCTTCATGAAGGTGTCTGGCTCGAGACCCGCAATGCGCATGGCCGCTACCAACGTTTCAGCGAACCGCCGTTCGGCGCGGAAGCCAGCGGTAGAGAAGGCAGGGTTGAAGGCGCTCGAAGCATTGCGGAATTGAAACTCGTGCTCAAAGGCACCGAACAGAGTGAGACCGGTCACCCTCTCCAGCCGGTCCAGGGCTGCCTTCAGGATCGAGCGCGTGCAGAACTCCCAAGGCCTGCCGTCGGTATGGCGAATGTCGCCCAGAGCAAAGTGCTCGACGGCATCGTCTCCGATCTCGACACGGATCCGAGCCGTCTCGTCCGGAATGAGCACCAGATCTCCGAGCGAGCCGAACGGGCTCTCGGCGATCGAGTCGAAACAGGTGATCTGTACGTTCGTCGGCGTCCAGCCGACGCCGCGCTGTCCGCGCTTGTCGAACTGGACTGCCGGAAAGGCTTTGCCTCGGACCTTGCCCGCCAAATCCGTGCAGCAGGCGATGATCATTTCCTCACGCGTCATCCTGTTCCCCGTTCTTTAGTATCGGCGGCGAGAGACGCAATTCATCCCAGGCCTCAATCCGCTTTCTCGTCGCCGGCCAGTCGGCCTGCGAAACCCTGACGATCAACGCCTCCACGAACGCCACGGCGCAGACGGCGGTGTCCCACGCCGTGTTGTTCTCGATCGGCAGCGCGACAACATGATCACTGTGGCGCGCGATAGGCGACATCCACTGGTCGGTGATCAGCACGATTGTCGGGCGGCGCTTGGCCATGACGATCTCGGCGAGCCGGGCCAGATCCGGTTGATAACGGCGGAAGTCGAATAGAATGAATACGTCCTGCCTGCGCATGCCTAGGATCTGATCGGGCCAATGCTCCGGATTGGGCGGCAGGTGATGGACCCGCGGCCGGACCTGCCTCAGGTGCAGGGACAAGAGACTTGCTATGGCGTCGCTGATGCGGCCGCCAAGCAGGAAGATGCTGCGAGCGGGATCCGACAGCAGTTTCAGAATGCGATCGAACTGCTCCTGCGGAACGGCGGCAGCCATCTCAGCAAGCAGGATCGAGGTGCGCCGGGCATAGTCGGCGAGGAAATCTGCATCCGCGGGTTTCTCCGTGGCCTTCAGATCGAGTGGCGAACGACGGCCCTCGCGGAGCTCGCCGATCAGCTGTCGCTGAAACTCCTGATAGCCCGCGAAGCCGATCTTGCTGACGAAGCGGGTGATCGACGGAGCGCTCACCCCGGTCCGCTCGGCGAGCTCCTGAATCGTCTGGATGCCGCTGAACGGGTAGTCAGCCAGCACCGCATTGGCGATCTTCCGCTCACTGGCCGTTAGTTTCGCCGTCTCACGCCGGATCGTCTCACGCACTGTCATCAGGCTTTGCGTTCTCACTTGGACTCACCGGCATTGCATTATTAGTCATGAAAAATATTAGTCAAATCTAAAAATGGCATTGACTGTGATCAAAATATTTCTTTCACTTTGAGTAGCCCTATTCCGGTCAGCTGTGATCGGCAGGTTCGAGGCAGATGTTGCAATCGAATGAAATCCTGACGGCATTGTTGTCGCCCCGTGATCCTCTGCCTGTCGAGGTCGTCAATGGCGAAGGCCGGTCGGCCATTGTTTTATCCTGCGAGCACGCCGGCCGGGCCATTCCGGAGAAGCTCCGCGATCTGGGCGTGCCGCCAGCCGACATGGAGCGCCATATCGCTTTGGACGTCGGCGCCGAAGAGGTATCTCGGCTGCTGTCGGCCCTGCTCGACGCACCGCTTGTTCTGCAGCGCTACAGCCGCCTGGTGGTCGATTGCAATCGGCCGTTCGACGCGTGGGACTGCTTTCCAGTCGTGAGCGACGGCACAAGGATACCCGGCAATGAAGGGCTCGGTGAACGGGACCGGCTGCAGCGCTTCGAAGAGATCCATCAGCCTTTCCACCGCGTGCTGGCCGGGGTGCTGGATCGTCGTTCCGGTACGCCCACGTTCCTCGTCTCCGTGCACAGCTTCACCCCGCAACTCCTCGGCGGCGCGACGCGGCCCTGGCATATGGGCGTACTGTTCAATCGCGACAGGCGGCTTGCAGACCGATTCCTCGCGGAGTTCAGGGCGCGGAATCCAAACATACCCGCAGCCCCCAACGAACCCTATTCCGTTGACGACTTTTCCGATTACACGATCCCGGTCCACGGCGAGAGACGTGGCCTGCCGCACCTGCTGCTCGAAATTCGCAACGACTTGATCATGGGCCGGGATGGTCAATCTCGCTGGGCGGATCTGGTCGTCGAAGCACTTGCCGCCGCAATCACAGAGGAGATGTAGTTCCCCCATGGCCCATGATTTCCCGACCACGCGCGAGATTCCGCTGGATCCGCAGGCGTCCGCATTGCTGTTCATCGATGTGCAGAACTTCTCGGTCCGCCGGGAAGGAGGCGAGTTCAAGGATGTGCCTGAGGCCGATATCACCGGCAAGTATGGCTATTATTTCGAACGGCTGAAAACGACTGCGATCCCCAACATGCAACGCCTGCAGAAGGCTTTCCGGGCGGCGGGCATTGAGGTTCTATATACCACCATCGAGAGCCTGACCAAGGATGGACGCGACCGCAGCCTCGACTACAAGATCACCGGTTTCAATGTGCCTAAGGGCTCATGGGACGGCAAGGTGATCGACGAGATTGCGCCCTTAGACGACGAGATCGTGCTGCCGAAGTCGTCGTCGAGCGTCTTCGTGTCCACGCATATCGACTACTTGCTGCGCAATTTAGGTGTGAGGCAGCTGGTCCTGTGCGGCCTGGTCACCGATCAGTGCGTCGAGTCGGCGATCCGCGATGCCTGTGACCTCGGCTATCTGGTGACCCTGGTGCCGGACGCGTGCGCCACCTACACCCAGGAGCGTCACAACAATACGCTTCGTGCCATCAAGGGTTACTGTCGCCAAGTATCGACCGACGCGCTGATCGCCGAGATCTCCGCCTAGCCTGCCGTGGTCGGCCCAGTAAGAGGAAGGGAGGAGGCAGATGGCAAGCTCCGAAGCTGGAGTGAGGGCTGCATGGACAGCGCCTGACGTCTCGATCAGCCGCTGGGACGTCTCCGAGGATCGGCCCGGAGTCATCGGAAGCCTGGCAGGCAGTAGTGGCGAAACATCAGGATTGCGCAGTCTCTGAAAAGATCCTTTGATGGATATGCTGTTTTTGATCATCGTGCTCTCAAGGATTTCGTTATCGTCCCAGGAGCCAATGCGGGCAGCGGTGATCGGAAGCGGGTTCACATCGCACGATGATCTGATGGCGGAAGCAAGAAGAGGGAACTAGAATGAATGCTAATCTGACGAGTTTAATTGGAACGGTCGCGACAGCGGTACTCCTGACGGGGACAGCCGCACAGGCGGCCGGAGACAAGATCATGATCGGCGGTGCCCTGTCGCTGACCGGGGTTCAAGCCCCTCTCGACACACCCGGGTTCAAGGGAGCGCAGGTTGCGGTCAAGTACCTCAACGACAACGGCGGGCTTCTTGGCAAGCAGATCGAGTTCGTCAACATCGACGGCAAGTCCGATCCAGTCACCGTTGGCAATGTGGCAGTCGAGTTGATCGACAAAGGCGCCGAGATGATCCTCGCCCCTTGTGATTTCGATTTCGGGAGCCCAGCGAGCCGAGAGGCACAACAAGCGGGCATTGTCGGTCTGTCAACCTGCGCATCTGATCCTCTCTACAGCGCGTGGACGCTGGGTGACAAGCAATTCACCCTCTCCATGTGGAACACCACGATGGGCGCCGTTGCAGCCGACTACGCCAAAGAAAAGGGTTGGAAGACGGCGTACGTCGTGACGGACCAGTTCATCGCCTACACCAAGTCCCTGTCCAAGTACTTCGTTGCGCAGTTTAAAGCCAACGG
Source organism: Microvirga makkahensis (assembly GCF_009830105.1). Taxonomy (GTDB): domain Bacteria; phylum Pseudomonadota; class Alphaproteobacteria; order Rhizobiales; family Beijerinckiaceae; genus Microvirga; species Microvirga makkahensis. Next base: position 222,411 of record NZ_WURB01000002.1, on the reverse strand, counting down.
TGGTGAGATCCTCCTGGAAGATACCTACACCAATGGCGATAACAACTTCTCGGCTCAGCTCGCGCGCCTGAAGGCGCTCGGCAAGAGGCCGGACGTCATCTTCGTTTCCTCCTATGGGACGGATATCGGGATGATCATCCGTGCGCTTCGCGAGGTCGGCTACGATGCGCCGGTTTTGGGCGGAGACGCCTACGACGACCCGGCGCTGCACACTGCCCTTGGCGAGAAGATGGGCAACAACGTCTTCTTCGTCACACATACCTGGATGGGGCCGGAGGCGCATCCGGACATGCCGAAATTCATTGGGCTCTACAAGGAAATGTACAAGGAGGATCCCGATACATCCTTCGTGGCAACGGGCTGGGATTCGATCATGCTGCTTGCCGAAGCCGTCAAGGCGGCGGGATCCACAGAAGGCGATGCCGTCGCGAAGGCGCTGGAGGATGGCAGCTTCAAGCTCCTCACTGGGGAACTCGACTACGGGACGGCCGCAGAAGGTCATGTGCCTAACAAGGCCGCCGTGGTTCTCGAGCTCAAGAGCGGCAAGCCACAGTTTGTCGGCTGGCGCCGCCCCGAGCGCATTCCCGCACCCTGATTTCTATGTTTCCCCCGGAGCCGCCTCCGGGGGAAACTACTACGGCCTGACCGTTGCTGGGTCACCATTATCGGAAAGTTTATGGCGAATCCCTCCCTCGAAGTAGTCGACGTCGCAGTCGAGTTCTCTGGTTTGCGCGCACTGAATGGTGTGTCCCTGACCCTGTCACCGGGCGAGATCGTCGGGTTGATCGGGCCGAACGGGTCTGGCAAGACCACCATGATCAACGCTATCACCGGCCAGGTGCCGCTCGCAGGCGGGCGAGTCATGATAGGCAACAAGCAGATCTCCGGTCTCACACCGCGCGAAGTCGCGCTCCAGGGCCTTTCGCGATCATTCCAAATCGTTCGTCTGTTCAACAACATGGCGGTGCTCGACAACGTCGAGGCCGCAGCGCTTGCGCATGGCAGCAGCCTGCGCGCCGCGCGTGCGAAAGCGCTGACGCTACTCGATGGGTTCAACCTTTCTCATCGCGCCGATGATCTTGGGGGAAGCCTCAGCTATGGCGACAAGCGGCGCGTTGAAATCGCGCGCGCACTGGCAGCCGATCCGGCCTTTCTGCTGCTGGACGAACCTGCCGCCGGCATGAACGAAGCGGAAACGGAAGCACTCCTTCACATTCTTGCGGCGCTTCCGAGAAGTCGTGGCCTCGGACTGCTCATTATCGATCACGACATGAGCTTGATCATGCGGTTATGCGATCGGCTGCATGTTCTTGCCTTCGGCAAGACAATCGCAGAGGGAAGGGCCGAGGACGTGCGCAAGAACCCAGCAGTGATCGAAGCCTATCTCGGATCGGAGGCCATCCGTGCTTGAAGTAGCCGATCTCGAAGTGCGCTATGGCGCAATCCAAGCCGTGCGCGGCATTTCCCTGACGGCGAAGCGCGGGGAGCTGATAGCGCTGCTCGGCGCTAACGGCGCTGGAAAGTCCACTACCATAATGTGCATCGCGGGAGCGCTCAAGCCGGCCGCAGGCTCCATTCGCATTGCCGGCGAAGACGTGACGTCGGCGGGCCCCGAGGCGATGATCCGCAAGGGGCTTGCGACCGTCACTGAAACACGGGACGTATTCCCGGACCTCACCGTGGCGGAGAACCTGATGCTCGGCAGCTATATCCGACGTCATGACCGGGCAGGGGTGACTGAGGATCGGGAGAGAATGCTGACGCTCTTCCCGCGCCTCGCCGAGCGTTCGTCCCAACCAGCGGGAACCCTGTCGGGAGGCGAGCAGCAGATGCTTGTCATTGCAAGAGCGATGATGTCCCGTCCAAAGGTTCTGCTGCTCGACGAACCATCTCTTGGTCTTGCGCCGGCCATCGTCGATCAGATTTTCGAGATGATCGGCGTCCTCAAGCGGTCAGGACTAACCATCGTTCTGGTCGAGCAGAACATCGCCAAAGCGCTTGAAGTGGCCGACCGTGCTTATGTGATGCGCCTCGGACGGATCGCAGCCTCCGGAACGGCGGGCGAAATCAGTGCGGCAACTGATTTCAATGCGGTCTATCTCGGGGGATGAAGACGTGACGTTTGCTCTGCAGTTCCTGATTGACGTGCTCAGCCTGGGCGGCGCATACGCGCTGATGGCGCTCGGCCTCGTCATCGTCTACGGCATTTTGAAGCTCGTGAACTTTGCCTATGGCGAGCTTATTATGGTGGCCGGCTACACGCTTTTTCTGGTTGGCGGATCCGGTCTGCCTTGGCTGGTGATGGCTGCAGTCGCGGTGCTGATGGCGGTCATCGCCGGCATTCTAACCGACTACGTCGCCTTTCGTCCGGTGCGCGCCAAATCGGTGACCGCCGTGCTGATCACCTCCTTTGCATTCTCTACCCTGCTTCAGAATGCGGCGCTCCTCTTCATTTCGCCGCGGCCTCGCAATGTTCCCATGCCGGCGGCTTTCTCCCAGACCGTCGAGCTTGCAGGCGTGATTACACCCGTAAGAAATCTGATCACGATCGCGGCGGCCGTTGTGCTGCTTGGCGTGTTCACCTTCCTGATGCGTCGCACTGTACTCGGTATCGCCATGCGGGCGGCGGCAACCAATTTCACGATGGCGCGGATGCTCGGGGTTCCTGCCAATCTGATCATCTCGTCGGCGTTCGCGATCAGCGGTCTCTTGGCCGGGATAGTGGGAATTCTTTGGATCGGCAGGATAGGAACCGTGGTGCCGGGGATCGGCAATGAGCCCCTGCTCGTAGCCTTTATTGCCACTGTCATCGGCGGCATGCGTAGTCTCGGGGGCGCCGTGCTCGGGGGATTCCTGCTCGCGCTCATCGACACGACTCTCAATTACACACTGAGCCAGGAACTGCTTAAGTTCCGGGATGCCTTCACCTTCAGCCTTGTCATCCTGATCCTGTTGTGGCGACCCGAAGGTCTTCTCAAAGGTCCGGCGACTGGTCAGCGCACCTGAGGCCGCTATGCTCCGTCATCTTCTTACCATCGCAATCCTCGCCGGTCTCGTTCTTCTCCTCGTCGCAGGTGTGGAGGCACTCGGCGTCCGTGTCTTCGACCGCATTGCGACCAATCTCTGCATCTCCTTGGTCCTCGTTCTCGGGCTGCAGATCTTCATGGGCAACTCTGGCATCCTGTCGTTTGCACATATCGGATTCATGGGCGTCGGCGCCTACACCTCTGCCCTCCTCACGATCCCGGCGCAAATGAAGGGAATGGCCCTTCCGGACCTCTATGCAGTGCTGCAGGGCGTCCAACTGCCGCCCTACGCCGCGATGGTCGTGGGCGGCCTCGTGGCAGCGGCTGTCGCGGCGGTCCTGTCCTATCCGTTGATGAGACTCTCTGATGCTGCGGCAGTTATCACGTCATTCGCGCTCCTGGTCGTGCTGCATACGATCATGACCAACTGGAGTAACGTCACCAATGGGCCACGTACATTGTTCGGTGTGCCCCGCGCGACGGATCTCCCGATGGCAGCGATCGCCGCGATCCTGGCGGTCATCACGGCGCTTGCGTTCAAGGAATCCCGCACAGGTCGATTGCTCCGGGCGAGCCGGGACGACGAGATCGCAGCAGGTGCATTGGGCGTTCATACTGCGCAACTCCGGTGGCGGTCCTTCGTGCTTGCCGCCTTCGTCGCGGGAATCGGCGGCGCGCTGTGGGGCCACTTCATCACATCGTTTTCGCCGAATGCCTTTTACCTGCGCGAAACCTTCGTGATCCTTGGAATGCTTGTCATCGGCGGAGCCAATACGGTGACCGGCGCCGTCATCGGCACATTCCTCGTGACCGGCGCCTTTGAAGGGCTCCGGGCCATCGAGGGAGCTCTCAACAGCGCGCGGATCTTCAGCGAGCAGGTGATCGGCATAACGGAAGTTGTTCTCGCTTTGGCAATGATCGCCGTTCTCATCCTCCGCCCGGGCGGGTTATTCCCGACCCGTGAGATTGGTGCACTTTTGGCTCGCAAGTTTGCAAAACGGAAACACGTGTCATGAATTGGAAAACTGCTTACCGCTCATTTTACTACGCCAATGCCGAGGAACCCGCCGATATCCGGCTCAATCCCCTGACGACGGCTCTCCTGGTCATCGACATTCAGAACACATATCTGGAGAACAAGGACACGCCAGAGGAGACGGAGCGCTGGCGTCCCTTCTACGAGCGGATGCGAAATATCGTGATTCCTAATACCGCGCGGTTGATCGAAGAGTGCCGCAGGCGGGGCGTCGAAGTCATCTTCGCGCGTATTGCGTGCCTCAAACCAGACGGGCGGGATCGTTCCCTCAGTCAGAAGAAGCCAGGATTCAACTATCTTCTGCTGCCGAAGGACCGCCCGGATGCGCAGGTCGTGCCTGAACTGGAACCGCGTGAAGACGAGATCGTGGTGCTGAAGACAACCGATAGTGCCCTCACGGGTACGAACCTGCGGCTGATCCTGCACAATATGGGCATCAAGGACGTGATCGTCGCAGGCATCTTCACCGATCAGTGCGTGTCTTCGACGGTCAGAAGCCTTGCGGACGAGAGCTATGGCGTCGTCGTGGTCGACGATTGCTGTGCAGCTGCCACAATGGAGCTGCACCATCGCGAGTTGGAGATCATCAACATGATCTACTGTCATGTCGTGCAGTACGATGAGCTTCTCGGGTTCTTCGAGTGATCCGTCTGCGAGGAGGACTGCTTGCGATGAACCTTTATGAACGCGATCAGCGGGCCCTTTCCAGCATGGCGTCCCTGCGCTTCTTCCCTCAGGCGGCTGTCGGCGGCGAGGGCGCGTATCTCATCGACGAGCATGGTGGAAGGCTGCTCGACCTCTCGGCATCCTGGGGCGCGGCCAGTCTCGGACACTCCCACCCGGCGGTGCGCGCTGCGGTCGATCGAGCACTCGCGAGCCAAGCAGGCGCGAGCTACTTGTCTGGTGCAAACATCCCGGCAATCGAATTGGCTGAACGCTTGCTGTCGATCGTTCCCGGGCGGGCTGCCGGGCGGGTCTGGCTCGGACATTCCGGATCCGACGCGAACGAGACCGTGGCACGCGCCGTGGTGGCGGCCACGGGCCGACCCAGGATCATCGCTTTCCAAGGCGCCTACCATGGCGGCACGGTGGGATCGATGGCAATATCCGGGCATCCGGCGCAAACAAGCGTCCAGAGAGCCCCCGGCCTGACACTGATCCCTTATCCGAATGCCTACCGCGATGGTGGAGAGAGCCACGCGGCGGCAGCCGCGCTCCGGCATCTGGAGGATCTGCTGGCAGGTCCGTTACCGCCCGGGGAGGTCGCGGCGCTCTTCCTGGAAGCGATCCAGTCCGACGGCGGTATGGTGGTGCCGCCGCCGGAGTTCTTCCAACGGGTCGAAGCTCTGTGCCGTCGTCACGGCATTCTCATCGTGGCCGACGAAGTCAAGGTGGGACTCGGGCGGACGGGCCGCATGCATGCCTTTCAGCATCTCGGCATTGAGCCTGACATTGTCGTGTTCGGGAAAGGACTGGGCGGCGGCCTTCCGGTATCGGCCGTGGTCGGTCCAACCCCGATTATGAATTACCGCGCCGCTTTCTCCTTCCAGACCGTGCATGGCAATCCGGTCTGTGCATCTGCCGCCGTAGCCGTACTCGATACCATCAGAGAGCAAGGACTTGTAGATCACGCTGCCGCCGTCGGGAAGCACCTCAAGAACCTGCTCGCCGACCTCAAAAAGCGGCATTCGCTGATTGGAGACGTGAGAGGGGAGGGATTGGCGATCGGGGTCGAACTTGTGAGCGATCAGGCCACGAAGACGCCTGCCAAGCATCAGACCGCGAAGGTTGCATACCGAGCCTTCGAGCTTGGCCTTGTTCTCTACTATGTTGGTGTCAATTCCAATGTGCTCGAGTTGACGCCATCTCTCCCCCTCACGCACGACGAGGCAACCAGGGCTGTGGAGATCCTGGATCAGGCTCTGAGGGACGTTACCGCAGGCAGGGTTGATGATGGGTCGGTGGCTCGGTTCGCTGGCTGGTAAAGGCTGAGTCCGGATCGACGTTTTCGGGCTCTGATGGGTGCGCTCTCCCCACGGCCTTGGCGTGCCACAGTGGAGGTGTTGAATATCACTTGAGGGAGGCGTCCATGGAAGAAGTCGCACAATCGGCTTGGATCTGATGAAGTGCGTGTTCCGGGCCCACGCTGCCGAAGCATCCGGTGAGGTCCTGTCCAACAGAGAGCTGCGACAGCATCAGGTTCTCGCTCGTCGCCGTCCAACCGCCGTGCACCGTGGCAATGGAGGCCTGCAGCACCGCTCACTTCAGGCGTGAGAGATCGGCGGGCTCGGCCATTCCATACGTCTGATCCGGCCGGCTTACATGAAGCCTTTCGTCAAGCGCATGCTATCGCCTCGTCATTACTCTGCTGGAGGGTGCAATGCCCGAGAGAACGGCGATGGGGGCCGAAAACCGGCCGGTCTCGATCGTCAGAAATTGACGCGATCGCCTCCCTTGAGCGACAGCATGTTGCGCGCGTCGTCGGGGGTCGCGATCTCCAGACCCAACCCCTCAATGATCTGGCGCGCCATCTGCACCTGTTGTGCATTGGATTTCGCAAGCCTGCCCGGGCCGATCCAGAGCGAGTCCTCCAGACCGACGCGGACATTGCCTCCCATGGCCGCCGCTTGGGCCGCAATGGGGAGCTGGTTCTTGCCCGCACCCAGCACCGACCACTGGTACTCACTCCCGAACAGCCTGTCGGCCGTGCGCTTCATGTGAGCCACATCCTCGGGATGAGGACCGATGCCTCCCAGAAGACCGAAGACGCTTTGCACGAAGAGGGGCGGCTTGATGAGGCCACGGTCCACGAAATGGGCGAGAGTGTAGAGGTGGCCGATATCGTAGCATTCGATCTCGAAACGGGTGCCGTTCTCGGCACAGGTCGTCAGGATGTATTCGATATCGGAGAACGTATTGCGGAAGATCCTGTCACGGGATCCTTCGAGATACGATTCCTCCCAATCGTGCTTGAACTCCTTGAACCGGTTGAGCATCGGATAAAGTCCGAAATTCATCGAACCCATGTTGAGGGAAGCGACCTCGGGTTTGTAATAGGCTGCCGGGCGCACTCTTTCCTCCACCAGCATGGTCGGCGCGCCGCCTGTGGTGATGTTGATGACGCAGTTGCTGCGTTGCTTCACCACCTGGAGGAAAGGGGCGAAGGCCTCCGGCGACTGATCGGGTTTGCCGTTCCTCGGGTCGCGCGCGTGCAGGTGCACGATCGCGGCACCGGCCTCGGCCGCGCCGATGGCGGCTTCAGCGATCTCCTCAGGGGTGATCGGCAGGTGAGGGGACATGGATGGCGTATGGATCGCGCCGGTCACGGCACATGTTATGATGACTTTGCGGGCCATGGACTTTTCCTTCTCGGGAGATCACTGATCCGGTTGCGACTGCTTGTGGGCCTTCAGGGCTGCCAGGCGCCTGTCCCGCCAAGCCGAGCGCTGTGCGAGCTCATCGGGGCCCGGTGCTCCGCCCCAGGCCTCCAGAATGCGGCTCACATTCTCCCTGTCCCAGACATGCGGCCCCGCGGGATCCTCGGACAGGCGGCGGTAGAATCCGGTATAGCGGCCGCAATAATCGGCGATGCCGCCGGGCGCGTTGAGTTCGATGGTCTCGAAGGGGCCGAGGAAGGACCAGCGCAGGCCGAGACCGTCCTTCAGGGTTTTGTCGAGATCCTGCGGGCTCACCACACCTTCGCCGACGAGCCGGAACGCCTCTGCCAGAAGGGCGCCCTGGAGTCGGTTGAGGACGAAGCCCTCGACTTCGCGGTTGACGACGATGGGCACCTGCTCGACGCTGTCATAAATCGCTCGGGCGCGGGCGATCGTCTCGGGTGCCGTCCAGGGTGCCCCGCAGAGTTCGACGAGCGGCACGAGGTGAGGGGGATTGACCGGGTGCGCCACGAGGCAGCGGGCGCGGCCTGGCAGCCCTTCGGTGAAGCGGGACGCGACGATCGCCGAAGTCGACGAGGCGAGAATGCAGTCCGAGGGCGCGAGGCGGTCGAGTTCCGCGAAGATGAGCCGTTTGGTCTCGACGATCTCTGGGCCGTTCTCCTGAACGAGGTCTGCCCCGTGCACGGCCTTGGCCAGGGACGGCACGGCGAGGGCGCGCCCGGCTGCGTCTTCAGGGTCGGCGACGAGGCCATGCCTTGCAAGCTCCTCCAGCCCTTCGCGGATGAGGCCTGGCGCCCTCGCGAGCGTCTCGGGGCTCGGGTCCGTGATGCGCACATTCCATCCGGCTCGCGCAAAGACGATCGCCCAGGACCGGCCGATCAGCCCCGCACCAATGATCGCAGCACTCGGCATGCCGTCATCTCCCTCAAGTCTCACAGCCACAGGACCTTGCGGCGTAGCGCAAGATCGTCCCGCAGGTCCTTCGATGGACCCGTATGAATCACCCGCCCGCGCTCGAGCGCGACCGTCCGGTCGGACAGGGCGAGCGCGAGGTCGAGATGATGGTCGACGATGATGATCGAAATCTCGTGCCGGAGTCTATCGAAGCTCTCGAAGAGCTGCTCGACGATAGCCGGGGCAAGACCTTCGAAGGGCTCGTCGAGGAGCAATACCTTCACGTCGCCCGAGAGGGCGCGTGCAACCGCCACCATCTGCTGCTCGCCACCGGAGAGAAAATCCGCCGGGGTGTCTAGTCTCTCCCGGATGCGCGGGAAGTACTCGAAGATCCGATCCAGATCCCACCGGACGCCATGGCCGGTCTCGCGCTTGAGTCGCCCGAGCTCGAGATTCTGGGCCACGGTCATTCCGGCGAAAAGCCCACGTCCCTGCGGCACGTAGCCGATTCCCAGACGCGCGATCTCGGAGGAGGGGCGCCCGGCGATCTCCTGACCGTCGAGCCTGATCGAACCCGAACCGGGCGGCGCAATGCCGATCAGGGTCTTGAGCAGGGTCGACTTGCCCGCGCCGTTGCGGCCCAGAAGAGCGACGATCTCATGCTGGCGCACATCGAAGGACACGTCCGCCAGGACATGGCTTTTGCCGTAGAACGTGTTGACCTTCTCCGACACGAGCACGGTCGCCGCCTCGGCGGCGCTCTGCCGGGATTTCGCTGCAACAGTGGCAGCGCCGGAGCCGATGTAGATCTCCTGCACTTTCGGGCTGGAGCGTGCATCCTCCACCGTCCCGTCCACCAGCACCTGGCCCGCATTCATCACCGTGACGGCATCCGCGATCTGGAACACGCGGTCGATATCGTGCTCGACGAGCAACATCGGAACGTCCGCGGAGATGCGTTTGATGATATCGCCGATGCGCTGACGTTCGGCGGCGGCCAGACCGGCGAGCGGCTCGTCGAGCAGCAGCACCCTCGGTTTCGTGGCAAGCGCCAAGCCCATATCCAGAAGGCGCTGCCCGCCATACGAGAGGGCGCCTGCCTCGGCCTTCTCAATGCCGGCCACGCCGAGATAGCGGATGACAGCCGAGGTTTCGGCTTCGATCTGCTTGATTGATCGCGCAGCCGTCCACGGATCGAAGCGTTGCGGGTGACGGGCCTGCACGGCGAGGCGGACATTCTCTTCGACCGTCAGGGCAGGGAAGAGATTCGTGATCTGGAACGAGCGTCCGATTCCTGCCTGCGTGATCGCTTCAGGAGAGAGCCCGACGATCGAGCGACCCTGAAGGAGGACGTCGCCTTCATCGGGCGTGAAGTATCCCGATATCAGATTGAAGGCGGTAGTCTTTCCGGCGCCGTTCGGTCCAATCAGCGCATGGAGGCTGCGGTCGCGTACGGCGATATCGACCGACTGGACGGCCCTGAGCGCGCCAAAGCTCTTCGTCATGCCGCGCGCTTCGAGAATGACGCCGTCCACATGGGCAGCGGGCTTGAGAAAGGGCGGCAGGGGCTCCTCGGTCAGGGTGCGGCCCGCCATGGCGGCCTCTTCCGTCATCTTGGCCCGGAACGGCGCCGAGATCCGCTGTGCGACCCCGACCAGTCCCGTCGGCGAGAGGACAATGAACCCGACGAAGAGGATGCCGAAATAGAGGAGCCAGTGCGGAGTCCAGATCGACAGGAACTCCCGGAACAGGATGTAGAAAAGAGCCCCCAGGGCCGGCCCCAGGAAACTGCGCATTCCTCCGATCACGACCATCGCGATCAGCTCGCCCGAGAACGCGACGGAGAGGGGCTCGGCGGAGGCAAAGCGATGATTGAAAACCGAGAGAACGCCCGCGATTCCCACGACAGTGGCGGACACCACGAACCCGAGAAGCTTGTAGCGGTTGGTCGGATAGCCGAGAAAGCGGGCGCGCTGCTCGTTTTCGCGGATCGCCACCAGCACGCTGCCGGCGGGAGAGTTGTGAAAGCGCAGCAGGGCGAAGCAGACGGCAAACGCCACCGTCGCCACGAATCCATAATAGGTCCAGTCCGAGCTCAGATCGAGACCAAGCGCCCGGGTTCGGACGACGCCGCCGAGCCCGCTCTCCCCGCCTGTCAGCGCGGTCCATCGATAGGCGACGGCGAAGAGCATGGCCGCCAATGCCAGGGTCAGCAGGGAAAAGTAGACGCCGCGACGCCGCAGGATGAGCGCGCCTATGAGAGATGACGCACCCGCAATGAAGACCACGGCGAAGAGAGCCGGAAGAACGATGCCGTCCGGGAACCAGTGAAGCTGGCTCAAGGCCGCCGCGTAAGCCCCGAGCCCGAACCAGACGCCATGCCCGAAGGAGACGAGGCCCGTGTAGCCGACGAGGACGTTCAGGCCGAGGCAGGCGATGGCGAACACCACCACGTCGATCGACGAGCGAAGCGGCAGGCCGACGGGATCGAGAGCGAAGGGGAGCAGAATGAGCGCTGCCGCCGCGATGAGGAGAGGTAAATAACTCGTGCGCATCGACCTACTCGAATCTCTGGATGCGTTCGCCGAGCAACCCGCGCGGACGCAGAAGCAGCACGAGGGCCATCAGGAGGTACATCGAGGCCTCGCCGGCAGGTGGGAAGAAATAGATCGTGAGGCCGCGCACCACGCCCACGAGCGCTGCGGCGGCGATCACGCCCCAGAATGAACCCAGCCCACCGATGACGACCACGACGAAGGCGGCCGTGAGGATCTCTGCGCCCATGGCGGGATGCACCCCCGAGATCGGGGCCAGCAGGACACCGGCAAGGCCCGCTAGGCCGATGCCGAGCGCGGCGACGGCCGTCATGTACGGCTGCAGCGAGATGCCGAGCGCTCCGACCATGTCCGGGTCTTGCACCCCGGCCCGGACCACGCGGCCGAAGGCGGTGCGATAAACCAGGAACCAAGTCGCGGTGACGGCCGCGAGCGCCACGCCGAAGATGATGAGGCGATAGCGCGGATAGATGAAGTTGCCGAGAAAGACCTGCCCCCGCAGGGCTGAGGGGATGGAGAAGGGTTGGGGGGCCGCACCGAAGATCATCCGCAGGCTCTGCTCGATGATCATCGCCAGGCCGAAGGTCAGAAGCAGGCTGAGAATCGGATCGGAGCGGTAGAACCTTCGAAACAGCAGGCGCTCGATCAGGACGCCTAAAAGCGCGACGAGCACAGGGGATGCGACGAAGGCGCCTGCAAAGCCGATCCTGGGTGCCAACGTGACGGCGAGATACGCGCCGATCGCATAGAAGGCGCCGTGGGACAGGTTCACGATTCCGCCGAGCGAAAAGATCAGGGACAGGCCGAGGGCGATCAGCAGGTAATAGGCGCCCACCAGAAGGCCGTTCAGCACCTGCTCAAGAAGAAAGACGAACGCCAAGCGAGACTCCTTGTCCAGTCATAGGAGGCGTCCTCCCGCGAGGAACCCGAGCCGAGGGAAAACAGAATGCCGTCACCGCCCGGCCGGAACGGCGTTCAGCCGTTCCGGCCGGGCCGACTCTTGTCGTGTCACGCCTGCATCTTGCAGGTGCCGTCCTTCGGCGGCGCCAACGTCTCGAGGTCGTCATTCGGGCCGGGGACGGAACCCAGCGGTTCATAAATGTCCCATTGGTCCTTCATCTTGTCCGGATCCTTGGCGCGGACAGCATACATCTCCTGAACCATCTGGTTATCGTAGGCGCGGAAATAGCCCTCGCGGCCTTTCAGAATGTCGAATTTCGCGCCTTTGCGCAGGTGCTCGGCGAGCTTCTGAGGATCTGCGGACTTCATCTCGGTGAAGGACTGCGCGACGATCTTGAGGGAATTGTAGTCGCCCCAGCACTGGTTCTCCGGCGGTTTTCCGTACGTCTTTGTGAAAGCCTCGACGAACCTCTTGGATGACGGCGTGTCGACCATGTGATGCCAGATCAGCGGCCATATGCCCGAGAAGTTGCCCTTGCCCGCGCCCCAGGCCACCGCCGTGTCGAAGCCGAAACCGGTGATCGGGAATTGGAGCCCGTACTCGGCATACTGCTTGATGAAGTTCGTGATCTGGTTTCCGGCCAGATTCGAGGCGACGATGTCGGGCTGGGCCTGCCGGATCTTGAGGAGATAGGGGCTGAAGTCGGTGGCGTCGGTAGGAACAAGCTCCTCGCCGGTGAATTCGCCGCCGTTCTCCGACACGAACTTCTTGGCGACCCGGAAGAGATCGTGGCCGAACGCGTAATCGGCCGTGAGGGAGTACCACTTCTTCCCCTTGATCATGTTCTCGTTCTTCAGGTACGTGCCGACCGCCGTGACCATCATCGAGTTCGCGGCCTCGATGTGGAACATGTAGGGATTGCAGCTGGCCCCGCGCAGGGCGTCGGAATTGGCGCCGGTATTGATGAACACCGTCCTGGTCCGGTTGGCCACCTGACCGATTGCGAGGGCCGAGGCGGATGAAATTTCGCCGATGATCATTGCGACCTTGTCGCGCTCGATCAGGCGCTCAGCCTTGGCCGAGGCCGTCTGCGGGTTTACGGAATCCTCGATCACGAGTTCGATCTTGCGGCCTAGAACGCCTCCGGCAGCATTAATCTCCTCGGCGGCGAGCTTCACGCCCATCTGTGCGAACTCGCCGAGTGGTCCCAGAAAGCCGGTAATGGGCGTGAGGTGCCCGATCCGGATCACGTCGGATTGCGCCTTGACGATCGCAGGCATCCCGAGTCCTGCGAGCGCGGTCGCGCTGGCCGCTCCCTTCAGGAGCGTACGTCGGGTCAAGTCATCAGAATGTGCCATGGCCGTTTCCTTCCTCCCATGATGGTGTCGCAGTTACTTGCCGCGATCTGTGATCACAGTTAGACTGTCGGAAAATGTGCAACTTGTCGAGCCCCAACCCCACCAAGACCCCGTCGGCCGTCGCGCAGATCGACCGCCTGGAGCGCGTCACGCTGGGCGAACGCGTCCATACCAAGCTGCGTGACCTTCTGATGAGCGGCGAGCTTGCTCCCGGGCAGAAGATGTCCCTGCGCAGCGTCGCCGAAACCCTCGGCGTGTCGATGATGCCGGTGCGGGAGGCGGTGGCGCGGCTCGTGGCAGACCAGTCCTTGGAGGTGCTCCCGAACCGTGCCGTGCGCGTCCCGCTGATGACCTGCGCCCGCTTTCGGGAGCTGACGGCCGTGAGGCTCGCGGTCGAGGGCTTCGCGGCGGAGCAGGCGGCCAGGAGCCGCGCGGAATCCGATCTCGCTGCCATAAGGCACTTCGAAGAGGCGTTCCTCGCCGAGGCCCGGAGTCCGGAACCTGACGCGGACAGGGCCGTCCGGGCGAACAAGGAGCTCCACTTCGCCGTCTACCGGGCGACGGGCCTGCCGACGCTGGTGGGAATCATCGAGGGTCTCTGGCTGAAGATCGGGCCCGTTCTGAATTTCGACCTCAAGGCTTCTGCCGAGCGTCTGCGTACGGGCGGCGCAGCCGAGCATCATCGCAGCCTCGTGGCGGCGGTGAATGCCGGCGATGCGGCCGCCGCACGCAAGGCACTCGTCGCCGATATCGAGGGCGCCGCCGGCTTCATCGAGAGCACCGGGCGTCTGCTGGAATAGGCCCCTGCCGGCCCCTGGGACAACACTAGAAGAGCCCGCGCTGCAAGCAAGGCGCCCGGCTCAGGGAGGGAGACGACGACGATGGACCTCAACATCGCTGGGCTGCGTGTTCTGGTGACGGCCGGAGCCGCAGGTATCGGACTTGAGATTGCCCGTACTTTCCACCGTGAGGGGGCGCGTGTGCATGTTTGCGACGTCGACCGTGCCGCTCTTGAGGCGGCGGCTACGTCCGACCCGGCTCTGACCTCCTCTTTCGGCGATGTGGCGGATCGCGGCGATGTCGCCCGGGTCTTCGAGGAAGCCCTGCGGGCTCTCGGGGGGCTGGACGTTCTCGTCAACAATGCCGGCATCGCAGGGCCGACGGCACGGGTCGAGGAGATCAACCCCGAGGATTGGGACCGCTGTCTGGAGGTCTGCATCACCGGCCAGTTCAACTGCACGCGCCTGGCCGTGCCTCACCTGAGGAAAAGCCAGAATGCCTCGATCGTGAATCTGTCCTCCGCTGCGGGCCGGTTCGGCTTTCCCCTGCGCTCGCCTTACGCCGCCGCCAAATGGGCCGTGATCGGGTTCACGAAATCGCTCTCACGGGAGCTCGGCGAGGACGGCATCCGCGTGAACGCCGTTCTACCCGGAATCGTCGCCGGCGACCGCCAGCGCCGGGTGCTCGAAGCCAAAGCCCAGCAGCTCGGCGTGTCGTTCGAGGAGATGCAGCGCCGGGCGCTCGCGAACACGTCCCTGAAGGAATACGTAACCGCGCAGCAGCTTGCCGACCAGATCATCTTCCTGTGCTCGCCGCTGGGCCGGACGATCTCAGGGCAGGCCATTGCCGTCGATGCCGATCTCCAGGCTCTTTTCTGAGAAACAGCACCCTTTCAACGCTCGCGCCGGAACTCAAGCCATGACCTCTTCCAACACCTACGCCACCATCCCCGACCTTGCCGGAAAGGTCATTCTCATCACCGGTGCGAGCACCGGGATCGGAGCAGCGGCCGCACTGGCCTTCGGACACAACAAGGCGCGGGTGGCGATCCACTACAACGCCAGCGAGGAGCCGGCGCGGCAGGTTGCCGACGAGGTGCGGGCCGTTGGCGGAGAGGCGTTCCTGGTTCGAGCGGACGTGACCGAGCCCGAGGCGGCGGCGCATATCGTGGCCGAGACCGTGGGGCATTTCGGTCGGCTCGATGTTCTCGTCAACAACGCCGGAGGCCTCGTCAAGCGGACGACGATCAAGGATTACACGGACGAGTATGTGGATGCCGTGCTCGCCCTGAACGTCGAGCAGGTCGTGCGCTTCGTTCGCGAGGGCGTTTCCCACATGCGGGCGCAGGGCGGCGGCTGCATCATCAATGTATCGTCGATCGCCGCACGCCACGGTGGCGGGCCCGGCTCCGTCATCTACGCCGCGGCCAAGGGGTTCATCTCCGTCGCCACGCGTGGCTGGGCCAAGGAATTGGTCAAGGACGGCATCCGGGTCAACGCCGTCTCGCCCGGCGTCATCATGACACCGTTCCACGAGCGCTATTCGACGCCTGAGCAGCTTGCCGCCATGCAGGTTACCATTCCCATGGACCGCCTTGGCACGCCGGAGGATTGTGTCGGGGCCTTTCTCTATCTCGCCTCGGACCGGCTCAGCGGCTACGTCACGGGGCAGGTGATGGAGGTGAATGGCGGCCAATACATGCCTTAGGGGCACTCCGTGTTCGAGAGGATGGCGGGAAGGGACCTGGACCGATGATCGATTTACTCCATCGCAAGGCTCTCAGCGGCGTTGGCGTGACAGCACTGCTCGATCCTTGGGCTCAGCTCCAGCTCGCTACGGGACCGCATCGCCGCGTCCAGGCGACCGATCCCGGCCGGATAGGGGCACTGAACATCGCCGCTCACATCGTCTTCGGTTCGGGCTGTTCGAGGCGCACTGTTCATCCGCTTGGATGATCGCAAGCGATATCACAGGGCATCACGCAATCTTGGAGTGGAAAATAGGGAGAGCTGGCCAATAATCTTTTCGTGACTCAACCTAAAGCCAAGACCGGCTCCAGGTGAACGAGGAGCTGGCGCATCGGGAGGAAAGAATGCTGCGTCGTGGTTTCCTGAAGACACTGGCCGTTGCCACCATCTCGCTGGTCTCGGCTTTCGGATATGCTTGGGCCGCCTATCCCGAGCGACCGATCACCATCATCGTGCCGTGGGCCGCCGGCGGCGGCACCGATGCGACCGCGCGCATCATCGGCTCCCTGCTCGAGAAGGAGCTCGGGCAGCCGGTCAACGTCGTCAACAGAACCGGGGGCAGCGGCGTCGTGGGGCATGAGGCGATCGCGGCGGCGACGCCGGACGGCTACACCCTCGGGCTCGCGACTGTCGAGATCGGCATGTTGCATTGGCAGGGCCTCACCCAGCGCGACTACAAGGATTACACGCCCATTGCCCTGATGAATCTCGATCCGGCGGGCGTCCAGGTGCGCGCCGACGCCCCTTACAAGACCGTGAACGAGCTTCTGGACGACATCAAGAAGAACCCGGGCAAGTTCAAGGCGTCGGGAACAGGGCAGGGCGGCATATGGCACCTCGCGATCGCCGGCATGCTCGACAGCCTCGCGATCGATCCCAGCACTGTCCGCTGGGTGCCGAGCCAGGGCGCCGCGCCCGGCCTTCAGGATCTCGTCGCCGGCGGCGTCGAGGTCGTTCCCTGCTCGCTCCCCGAGGCTCGATCCCTCATCGATGCCGGTCGCGTGAAGAGCATCGCCATCATGAACCCCGAGCGCAATCCGGCGTTTCCGAACGTCCCCACGCTTGCGGAGCAGACCGGCAGCCAGTGGGAAATCGGTGCCTGGCGCGGCATCGTCGGGCCGAAGGACATGCCTGCGGACGTCACGAAGCGGCTCGCCGAGGCCCTGGACAAGATCTACAAGAGCAAGGAGTACAACGATTTCATGAACCAGCGGGGCTTCGGCATGAAGTTCGCGGCCGGTGAGGAGTTCCTCGCGTTCTGGAAGAAGAGCGACGAGGATCTCGGAGCGGTCATGAAAAAGGTCGGGTTGGCGAAGTAGCCGGCCGACTTCGATGCGCATCAACGATGCCGTCACCGGAGCGGTGCTCCTCGCCTTCGCAATCGCGATGTTCGCCTATGCGAGGACACTTCCGGCCATTCCGGGACAGGAATACGGCGCGGCCGTCTTCCCGATGCTCATCGCTACGGGCCTCGCGGGCTGCGGCGTCGTGATGATCGCCTCGGGCCGTCGGCGCTGGCAGGGCGCCGTGGCCTGGAACGACTGGGCTCGCACCCACCACGCCTGGGTGAGGCTCGCCGTCGTCATCGCCCTGGTCCTGGCCTATATCCTGGCCGCGCCGATACTCGGTTTCGTGCCGATGTCGATCGTCATCCTGCTGGTGTTCCTGCTGATGATGGGCGTCCGGTGGTGGATCGCCGCGGCAGTGGCGTTCGCCGCGACGATCCTGATTCAGCAGACCTTCGCGGGATTGCTGCGCGTCCCCCTCCCACTCGGCCTGCTTGGGCCCTGATCCGGATGACGACATGAGTGCCATCCAGACAGCTCTCGGGCTCGTATTCCAGCCGACGGTGCTGGTGACCATTTTTCTCGCGGCCCTGTTCGGCCTCGTGGTCGGCGCGATCCCGGGCCTGACCGCCACGATGGCGATCGCGCTCCTGGTTCCGGTGACCTTTTTCATGGATCCGGTTCCGGCCGTGGGAGCCATGGTGACCTGCTCCGCCATGGCCATTTTCGCCGGCGACATTCCCGGAACGCTCCTGCGCATTCCGGGAACTCCGGCATCTGCGGCATATTCGGACGAAGCTTACATGATGACCCGCAACGGCGAGGGGGAGATCGCGCTCGGCGCGAATCTGCTCTTTTCGGTCATCGGCGGATTGTTCGGAACGGTCGTGCTGATCCTGGCGGCCCCCGTCCTTGCCGAGGTCGCCTTGCAGTTCAGCTCCTTCGAGTATTTCTGGCTGGCATTGCTCGGGCTGACCTGTGCGGTCTTCATCGGAACAGGATCGCCTGTAAAAGGTCTCGTGAGCCTGTTCATCGGCCTGTTCGTCGCGACCATCGGGCTGAACAATCCGGCCGGGGTGCCCCGCTTCACCTTCGGCAGCACCGAACTCACCGGAGGCGTGAACTTCATCGCGGCGATGATCGGCCTCTTCGCCGTGTCCGAGGTCTTCCGGTTCGCCATCTCCCACAGCGTTCAGGCCGGGCCGCAGGCGGTCATGGGCAATCTCTTCCGAGGCTGGGGGCGGATGATGGTTCAGTACTGGCCGCAGCAGCTGCGCGGGAACGTACTGGGCACGATCATCGGAGCGCTTCCGGGAGCCGGCGCCGACATCGCGGCCTGGGTCAGTTACGCGATCAGCAAGAAGATGTCCCGCACTCCCGAGAAGTACGGAAAGGGGCACGTGGAGGGGATCATCGAAAGCACGTCGTCGAACAATGCGGCGCTCGCCGGCGCCTGGGTCCCTGCGCTGGTCTTCGGCATCCCTGGCGACAGCATCACGGCCATCGTGATCGGCGTGCTCTACCTGAAAAACATGAACCCGGGCCCGATGATCTTTCTGAACAATCCGCAATACATCTATGCGGTCTTCATCATCTTCATCCTGGCCAATCTGGTGATGCTGCCCCTGGGCTGGGCCGCCATCAAGGGCGCCCGAACCATCCTGCGCATTCCGCGCGAGATCCTGATGCCGTGCATTCTCATGTTCTGCATCGTGGGCGCCTTCGCCGTCAACAACTCCGCTTTCGGCGTGGCCGTGATGCTGGTGTTCGGCGTGCTCGGGTT
Source organism: Microvirga makkahensis (assembly GCF_009830105.1). Taxonomy (GTDB): domain Bacteria; phylum Pseudomonadota; class Alphaproteobacteria; order Rhizobiales; family Beijerinckiaceae; genus Microvirga; species Microvirga makkahensis. The sequence continues at coordinate 203,646 of NZ_WURB01000002.1, read as the reverse complement.
CCTGATGGAAGAGAACGACATTCCCGTCGCACCCTGCATCCTCGGCATCGTGCTCGGGCCGACGCTCGAGGAGAACTTCGTGACTTCCATGATCAAGTCGGACGGCAGCTATCTTGCATTCTTCGAGCGGCCGATCGCCGGCGCGCTCGGCGTCGCTACTCTGCTCGTCTGGCTCGTACCCGTGCTGCTCATGGCGCTGCGCTCCAGAAAGGCTGCGGCGCCGAGACAGGGCTGAAAGGCCTGTCCCGAACCGGGATCCATGGATGCAGACGGATGCCCTGATGATCACCTTGATGGGGTTGCAGGGCCGTTCCGGCAACCAGGGGGCTGAACGGGTGGACGGCTCGCCCGGTCGCGGAGCGCAGAAGTCGGCCTCCTCATGGAATAACCATGAAGTAGTAGCATGTCAGGACAGCATTGCCGCCAATCGCGAAGCGTGCCCAAATATTACCCGGTCCATATAGGCGTGTTCCATCAGCCTATAACTCTACAGGGAACGCCATGAAATATAGTGCAAAGCTGCGAGCGAAGAACGAGGCGAGCACCTATTCGCCCGTGATTGCGCCAGAGACTAAGGAGAGATTTCATGATCTCTTGAACGCTCTGGAGTGCATGGACGCGCGAACGGCTCGCGAACTGGAAAGACTGGACAAGAGCGGCGCTGAGGAGGACCTCAAGGAGTTCGTCAGGCAGAGCATCGTTTCCCGTCATCAGGAAATACGCCTGCCTCTCCAAGAAGCGGCGGAGGAATTGCGTGCGCAGTTCCAGGGATCGCTCCCGGAGGACGATCATTGATCACGACCCGCGCGCCGTGGAGGGGAATGCTCTCCTCCCCGGAAGGAGCACGAGCCTCGTCTGTCGAGCCATGGCGGAAGGCGGGTGAGGCTAGATTGGTGTAGGCGGCGTGTCGACGCGGGTGACGAACCTGCCGGAATCGAGATGCGAGAGCGATACGCCAGGAACGAGATCGCTAACATTGCCCCCTTTCCTCAACCCGATGCGACCGACGGTCCCCTGATCGGCATGAGCCGAGAGAGCGCCCCTCTGGCAAGGGATGAGCTTCGCCACTCAAGCGCCTATCGTTCGAGATAGAGGGCAAGCCTGGACGCCGCGTTCCGCAGATGATTTTCGGCGGCGGCGCGCGCTGCTGCGGCGTCCTTTCTGACGATCGCGTCAAAGATGGCTTGGTGCTCGGCTTGAACAGCCTGTGCCATGCCTCCAATGCGCGCCGTGTTCGAACGAGCCGTGCGAATGAAGTTGCGCACGCGCCGGTCGAGAAAATCGGACAAGTCCCGGAAGAAGGGGTTGCCAGTCGCCTCGACAATGGATCGATGAAAGGCAACGTCCTCGTCGACGCCCGTTTCTCCGCGATCCACCGCCGCCTGCATGGCGCGCAACTGAGCCTCGATGGCCTTCAGTTCCCCCTTCGTCCTGCGCACGGCGGCGTGCTCGGTGGCGGTTGCCTCGACCGCCATGAGGAGTTCGACGATATTGCGGATTTCCTCTCTGTTCGAAAAATCTGCGATGTCGAGGCGGAAGACCGAGACGGCGCCTGGATCGGCAACGAATGCGCCGGCGCCTTGACGGGTGATCACCAGCCCGTCGTGCTTCAGGCGCCCGATCGCCTCGCGGACCGTGGGGCGGCTGACACCGTAGGTTTCGGAAATCTGTTGCTCCGTCGCCAGCTTCTCGCCGGGACGCAGACGGCCCGAGACGATCTCGTCCTTCAGGCGCAGGGCCAGCGTATCGGCCAGGGACGGCCCCCGCCCGATGATGTCCCGGGATGGTGCCGTCGAGCGCTGCTCCGGTGGTTTGGCCGTTCTGCTCATCGTTCTCAGCTTCCTATGTAGAGGCCGCCGTTCACGTGCACGGTTTCGCCTGTGATGAAGCTGGCCCAGTCCGAGCACAGGAAGGCGACAGTGCGCGCAACCTCCTCAGGCGTACCGAGGCGTTTGAGCGGGGTTTGTTCGATCAGCGCCGGGCCGCGTGCGCGGAGAAGCGGCTGCACCATCGGCCCCTCGATGAGGCCCGGCGAAACCGCGTTCACTCGGACACGCGGTGCAAGCTCGAGGGCGAGCGAACGCGAGAACGTCAGCACGGCCCCCTTGGCGGCCGCGTAATGCGAGTGCATGTAGCTGCCCTTATGTCCGGCCATGGACGCGATGTTCACGATCGCGGCGCCGTCGGCCAGGAGCGGAATGGCGGCGCGGCAGGTATAGAACACGCCCGAGAGATTGACGTCGATCGATTGCCGCCATTGCTCGTCGGTCATGTCATGGACCATCTGGTCCCGGTAGAGGCCCGCGCTGGTGACGACACAGTCGATGGTGCCGAACTTGTCCCTAGCGACAGCCAGAGCGCCATCCGCATCGCTGGAACTGGCGGCGTCCTGCCGAAGCCCCACCGCGCGTCGGCCCGCCGGGTCGAGCTCGCGAGCGAAGCTCTGGACGCCGGCCTCGTCGAGATCCGTCAGCACGCAGGACGCGCCGAGATCGAAGAAGAGCCGCGCGATCGCGCGGCTGATGCTGCCGTTCGCTCCGGTGAGGAAAAGGGTCTTGCCGTTGAAATCCAACATGGTCCGTCAGCGACCTCCTCAGGTCATCAGCCAGCCGCCTGCCACGTCACAGACTTGTCCGGTCACGAAGGCGGCAGCATCGGAGGTGAGGAACAGGCACATGTTGGCAACGTCCTCGGGGCTTCCGAGCCGGCGCAGCGGAGTCGCGAGACGCGCCGCCTCATTGGCTTCCGGAGCGGTTCCGCGCACCAGGGGCGTATCGATGCGGCCCGGAGCGACGGCATTGATCGTGATGCCGTAGGGGCCGAGCTCCCCTGCCAGATGCTTCGTGAAGCCGATCAGAGCTGCCTTGGAGGCGGCATAATGGACGCCGACGATGTCGCAATAGGTCCTTCCCGCCACCGACGACATGCTGACGATGCGGCCTCGGCCGATCTCGCGCATGCCCGGCACGACGGCACGCATGCCGTTGAATGCTCCCGTAAGGTTGACGTCGATGACGCGCCGCCATTCCGCAGGACTCATCTCCCATGCGTTCGCCCGCTTTCCATCCGGTCCCGTCTTGGGCGAGATGCCGGCATTGTTGACGAGGATGTCGATGGTCCCGAGCGCTTCCGCCGCACGGCGGCAGGCGAGGGCGACCGCCTCCTCGTCCGCAACATCGGCTGAAAGAGCCATCGCCTCGTAACCGCGTTGGCGGGCCGCCGATGCAGCGTCCTCCGCGAGGGCAAGGTCGTGATCGACATAGGCGACGCGGGCGCCTGCAGCTGCGTGAGCATCCGCAACGGCTCGCCCGATGCCGCGGCCGGCACCGGTGATCAGAGCGACGCAACCGGCATGCGAACTCATTTGCGGATCTCCAGCATGATCTTCCCCTGGTGCGCGCTCGACTCCATCAGCTCGTGGGCCTCGCGGGCCTGCTCCAGCGGGAAGGTTGCGTGGATCACGGGGCGGACGGCCCCCTTCTCGAGAAGAGGCCACACGTTCCGCCGCAAGGCCTCGGCGATCTCGGCCTTCAGCGCAACAGAGCGCGGCCGCAAGGTCGAGCCCGTGATCGTTAGGCGGCGCAGCATGACGGGCATGAAGTCGATCTCGACCTTGCTCGACTGCAGGAATGCGATCTGGACCAGGCGGCCTTCGATCGCCAGCACCGAGATGTTGCGCGCGATGTAGGGGCCGCCAACCATGTCCAGAATCACGTCGACGCCACGTTCCCTGGTGAGGCGCCTGACCTCCTCGGTGAAATCCTGCGAGCGGTAGTCGATCGCGACGTCGGCGCCGAGCGAGCGGCAGAAGTCGCATTTCTCGGGCGAGCCTGCGGTCGCGTAGACAATGGCTCCGGCCTGCTTGGCGAGCTGGATCGCCGTGGAACCGATCCCGCTCGATCCGCCGTGCACGAGGAGAGTGTCCCCTGCCGCGAGGCGACCGCGGGTGAAGACGTTGTCGTAAACCGTGAAGTAGGTCTCGGGGACTCCGGCGGCTTCCAGCAATGACAAGGGTCCCGGAACAGGAAGGCAGAGAGCTTCATCCGCTACGCAATATTCCGCATAGCCGCCGCTTGCGACCAGGGAGCAGACTTCGTCGCCCACCCTGAGGCTGCTCACGCCGTCGCCGACGGCGACGATGCGCCCTGAGACTTCGAGGCCCGGCACGTCCGTTGCGCCAGGGGGAGGGGGGTATCCTCCCGCCCGCTGGAGACAGTCTGGACGATTGACGCCGGCGGCTGCGACCTCGATGAGCACCTGGCCAGAACCGGGCTGCGGAATCGGTGCGGTCTCCAGGCGAATGACCTCCGGTCCGCCTGCGCCTTCGAAGCGGACTTGCCGCATGGTCTCGGGAATAGCCATTATGCGAGTTTCCTCCTGCTGTGGGGCAGCTTCCTGTGGGCGGTTGGTCCCGTCCATCCTGCTCGACCTAAGGATTAGCAATTTCCTACTTGTCAGGCAACTTGGTTATCTGCACAATCTCCCTCGCCGAACGAACAGGGCCGGTCGTGCCGTGCCGTCGGCGCTGCTCGGAAGAAGCCGCCGGGAACAGGAGGCTTCAGGGAGGAAACGATGAAGTTATTGATGAAGGCGGCTCTGGCCGCCGGGTTGGCGCTGAGCGCGTCTCAGGCCTACGCTCAGCAGACCGTCAAGGTCGGAGCGCTTTACCCCTTTTCTGGTGGCCTTGCCCTTCTGGGCGATGAGAGCTTCCGTGGCCTTGAGATCGCTGTCGAAGAGCGCAACGCTGCAGGCGGCCTCAACGGCAAGAAGATTGAACTGGTTCGCGGCGACGCGGTCGATCCCAACCAGGCCGTCGGCGAGGCGCGCCGCCTGACCTCGGTCGATAAGGTCTCGGTGATCTTCGGAACCTACTCGTCCTCGCTGGCGCTTGCCGCGACGCAGGTCGCGCAGCTGGCCGGCGTTCCGTATTTCGAGCTCGGTGCGATCTCCGATCCCATCACGGAGCGCGGCCTGAAATACGTCTTCCGCACGAACCCGACCTCCAAGGATTTCGCCAACCGGATGGTGGATTCGGTTATCGAGGCCGTGGCTCCTGCTCTCAACGTTCAGCCGAAGGACCTCAAGATCGGCATCATCCACGAGGATTCCCTCTACGGCCAGACCGTGTCGAGCTTCCAGCAGGCGCGCGCCAAGGAAAAGGGCCTGAACGTCGTCGAAACGCTACCCTATTCCGCGAAGTCGGTTGACCTGACGCCGGTGATCCTGCGCCTCAAGTCGGCGAATGTCGACGTGGTCCTGCAGACGTCGTACCAGAACGATACGGTTCTTTTCTTCCGCCAGATGAAGGACCAGGGCTTCAAGCCGAAGGCCGTGATCGGCGCCGGCGGCGGCTACTCCACTCGTGACACGGCGCAGGCCGTCGGCAACGAGAACATCGAAGGCGCGCTCAACGTCGACTTCCCGCAATATCGTACGAATCCCCAGGCCGCTCCCGGCATCGACGAATTCGTGAAGAAGTACCAGGCGAAGTACGGCATCCCGCCGCGTTCCGGCCACAGCCTCACGAACTACATGGGCGCGAACGTCTTCCTCGACGCCATGGCCGCCTCCAAGGACCTGAAGGCCGACAGCATCCGCGAGGCCCTCCTGAAGGTCGACATCCCGATGGGCAAGACGGCGACCGGCTGGGGCGTGAAGTTCGACGAGAAGGGTCAGAATACCCGCGTCAGCCCGTTCCTCATGCAATGGCAGGGCGGCGAGCTCGTGACCGTGTTCCCGCCGGAAGCCGCCGTGGCCAAGATGAAGACCGGCGTCGGCACGAACTGACCCCATGCAGCGCTTGCGACCTCCGGGGCAGCGCGCCCCGGGGGCCGTCTTTAACGTCCCCTCGCTTTTCCTGTCTGCGTCCCGGAGCCCGTCGATGGACGTCCTCATACAGCTATTACTCAATGGCATTCTGCTCGGCAGCATGTATGCCATCATCAGCGTCGGCCTCACCCTGATCTTCGGAATCGTCCGGGTCGTCAATTTCGCCCATGGCGAGTTCCTGATGATCGGCATGTATGCCGTCTACCTCCTTGGAGCTCACCTGGGGCTGAACCCCTATGTTTCGATCGTTCCGGTCGTCATCCTTCTGTTCGTGTTCGGAGCGCTGGTGCAGCGCTTCGTCATCCAGCCGCTTCTTGGCGCTGACGAGCACATCCAGATTTTCGCAACGGTCGGATTATCGACCGCTCTCGTGAATCTCGCGCTCCTGGTCTTCGGCGCGGATCTTTACTCACTGACCGTTCCGAGCGCACGGCAGGCCGTTTCCGCGGGCGGATACACCATGCTGGTCGGCCAGATCATCATGTTCGCTTGCGCCGTCGCCCTCGTGGCCGGGCTGCACTTCTTCATGCAGACGACAGCCCTCGGGCGGGCGATCCGCGCCACGGCTCAGAACCGGAACGCGGCCCTGCTCATGGGGGTCAGGGTCGACCGGATCTACGTCATCACCTTCGGCCTCGGCGCAGCCTGCGTCGGCCTGGCGAGTGCACTCCTGATCCCGCTCTATCCGGTCACTCCGACGATCGGAACATACTTCGTGCTCACGGCCTTCGTGATCGTGGTGCTGGGTGGCATGCGCAGCATCTACGGGGCCTTCGTGGGCGCCCTGATCATCGGCATCGTGGACAGCCTCTCCGGCTACTACATCGCGCCGGACCTCAAGGAGGTCGTCTATTTCGCGATCTTCATCCTCATCCTGATCTTCAAGCCGACGGGCCTCTTCGGGTTCGGCCGAGGCACGGAGTGATCCATGACCGCTAAAGTCATTGCCCCAGCGGAGACGAGTCAGCGAAACGCGGGCTTGCTGTCCCGCCTCACGAACCCCCGTGTCTACTGCGCGCTCATCGCCCTCTCGATGCTTCTCATCGTGCCGGTGCTGATCGACTCGACGTTCGTGGTCCACGTCTTCGTGACGATTTGCATCTTCGGCGCGTTGTCGACGGCCTGGAACATCGTCGGCGGATATGCAGGCCAGTTGTCACTCGGCCACACGGTGTTCTACGGCATCGGAGCCTACACGACAGCCCTCCTGATCCAGCATGTCGGCCTGAGTCCCTGGCTGGGCATGTGGGCGGGGGCGGCCTTGTCGGTGCTGGTCGGCATCGGAATTGGATATCCCTGCTTCCGCCTGCGCGGGCCGTTCTTCTCCCTCGCGACCATTGCGTTCCTGGAGGTCGTGCGCCTCCTGTCCATTCACTTCAACGGCCTGACCGGCGGCGCGGCGGGACTCATCGTTCCGCTCAATCTCGGCTGGGCATGGATGATCTTCGAGAACAAGATCAACTATCTCTATATCGCCTTCGGCCTACTTCTGCTGACGCTGATCGTCTCCTGGGCCATCCGCAACTCGCGGTTGGGCTTCTACCTGACCGCCGTGCGCGAGCGTGAGGATGCGGCCCTGGCCGCAGGCGTCAACAACACCGGCGTGAAGCTCAAGGCCGTGATGATCTCGGCGGCGCTCACCTCGCTCGTTGGCTCATTCCACGCCATGTACATGACGTTCCTCGAGCCCGCGACGATGTTCTCGCTAGCGACCTCCATCGAGATCGCTATGTTCGCCCTCATCGGTGGATTGGGGACCGTGTTCGGCCCCCTGCTCGGCACGGTTCTGGTGGTTCCGATCGCGGAGCTGGCCCGCGGCTGGCTTGGTGCCTCCGCCAACGGCCTTCACGGGTTCGTCTACGGCACGGTCCTGATCATCATCACCCTGACGCTGCCGGCCGGTCTCGTCGGAACCTTCGGGCCTCGCTTCATGAAGCTCGTCGACAGGCTTCCGGGCGGCGGACGCCAGCGGGAGGACCGGGTGGCTCCGGCGCTGCGCCAGATTACGGGCGAAACGGGCAAGCCGATCCTGGAAGCGCGCAATCTCGTCATGAAATTCGGCGGCCTGACGGCGACCGACAACGTATCGATCACGCTCAAGCGCGGCGAGATCCTGGGTATCATCGGTCCGAACGGGGCCGGCAAGACGACCCTCTTCAGCCAGATATCCGGCTTCCTGAAGCCGACTGCCGGTACGATCGGCATCGTCGGACCGGATGGGGCGATGACGAGCCCGGCCTCCGCCGACGAGTTCGCCCGTCTCGGTGTGGGACGCACCTTCCAGATCGTGCAGCCCTTCGGCAAGCTGACCGTTCTTGAGAACATCATGGTCGGCGCTTTCATGCGCCATCCGAAAGTGGAGGATGCACGGGCGGCAGCGCTCCGCGTCGCTCGTCTGGTGGGGCTTGAGGACATCAAGGATCTGGAGGCCCGCAACCTTCCCATCGGCGGTCTGAAGCGCCTGGAGGTCGCCCGAACCCTGGCGACGGAGCCCTCGATCCTTCTCCTCGACGAGGTGATGGCGGGCCAGAGCCAGACCGACACGCAGAAGATGGTCAATCTCATCCGCGCCATCCGCGATACCGGCGTCACTGTGATCGCGATCGAGCATAACATGCAGGCCATCATGAGCCTGTCGGATCGGATCGTGGTGATCGACTCCGGTCGGGTCATTGCCGAAGGCAACCCGCAGGACGTGGTGAAGGATCGTCGAGTGATCGAGGCCTATCTCGGAGAGGATTTCGTCGATGCTCAAGGTATCTAATGTAACGGCGGGCTACGGCCGTACGGTCATCCTTCAGGATATCACGATCGAGGTCGGGCGCGGCGAGGTCGTGACCATCATCGGCTCGAACGGCGCGGGCAAGACCACGCTGCTGCGGACGATCTCGGGCCTGGTGAAGCCGACAAGCGGAGAAATCGTTTTCGACGGTGAAAGAATCGACAGGCGCGACCCTGCCGACATCGTCGGACGCGGACTCGTCATGGTTCCCGAGGCGCGGCAGCTCTTCCCGGTCATGACCGTGCGCGACAACGTGATGATGGGTTGCTACCACCCCAATGCGCGGGAAGGGGCCTCCAAGCGCTTCGAAGAGGTTCTCGACATCTTCCCTCGGGTCAGGGAGAGACTCGATCAGCTGGCGGGTTCGCTGTCGGGAGGCGAGCAGCAGATGGTCGCCATCGCGCGCGGACTCATGGCCGCTCCCAAGCTCCTCATGCTCGATGAACCCTCGCTCGGCCTCGCGCCTCTCATCGTGCAGCAGATGTTCGATGTGGTCGACCGCATCTGCCAGATGGGCACCACCGTGCTCCTGGTCGAGCAGAAGGCCTTCCATGCGCTCAAGATCGCCGAACGCGCCTACGTGATCGAGAACGGCCGTATCGCCATGCAAAACACCGGAGCAGGCCTGTTGGCCGATCCGCACATCAAGACTGCCTATCTTGGAATCTGAAAACGGGACCGACATGTTGCACCGGAACTACATCGGCGGCGAGTGGGTGGAGAGCACCACAACGAACCGCAACATCAACCCGTCGAATCTGGATGACGTGGTGGGCGAATACGCATCGGCGGACGCGGCCCAGACCGAGGCGGCCATCGCGTCCGCTCATGCCGCGTTCCCCGCCTGGGCCGCGTCAAGCCCCGAGACCAGGGCCGATGCCCTCGACCGCATCGGTACCGAGCTCCTGGCCCGGAAGGACGAAATCGGGCGTCTCCTCTCGCGCGAAGAGGGCAAGACCCTGCCGGAAGGAGTGGGCGAGGTCGTGCGCGCCGGTCGCGTCTTCAAATTCTTCGCAGGCGAGGCTCTGCGCCTCACAGGCGACCGGCTGGCGTCGGTGAGGGCAGGCGTGGATGTCGAGATCGTCCGCGAACCCGAGGGCGTGGTCGGTCTCATCACGCCCTGGAACTTCCCGATCGCCATTCCGGCCTGGAAGATCGCGCCGGCGCTGGCCTATGGCAACACCGTGGTGTTCAAGCCGGCGGACCTCGTTCCGGGCTCCGCCTGGGCCCTGTCAGAGATCATCTCGCGGGCGGGCCTTCCGGATGGCGTTTTCAACCTGGTGATGGGCCCGGGCTCGCAGGTCGGCAACGCCATCGTCAGGTCGCCGCTAGTGAGGGCCGTGAGCTTCACGGGTTCCGTACCGGTCGGGCGCCGTCTCGCGGGCGACCTCGTGGCCAGAGGCGCCAAAATCCAGCTCGAAATGGGCGGCAAGAACCCTCTGGTCGTACTCGATGATGCAGACCTGAAGGTCGCCGTCGAATGCGCCGTCAACGGAGCATTCTTCTCCACCGGGCAACGGTGCACCGCCTCCTCGCGTCTGATCGTTCAAGAAGGAATTCACGATCGTTTCGTCGAAGCTCTGAGAGAACGCGTGGCCGGCCTGAAGGTGGATGACGCGCTCAAGGCGGGAACCGACATCGGCCCGGTGGTGAGCCGTTCCCAGCTCGAGCAGGATCTGGGCTATGTTGACATCGGCCGCAACGAGGGTGCGAAACTCGTGACCGGGGGCGAGATCCTCAATCGGGAGACACCCGGTTACTACATGGCTCCGGCGCTTCTGACCGAGACCACCAACAGCATGCGGGTCAACCGCGAAGAGATCTTCGGTCCCGTCGCTACGGTAATTCGCGTGCGCGACTACGAGGAGGCGGTCACGGTCGCCAACGACACCGAGTTCGGCCTCTCCTCGGGGATCTGCACGACATCCCTGAAATACGCCAGCGATTTCAAGAAGCGCTCGGCCGCCGGCATGGTGATGGTGAACCTGCCGACCGCGGGTGTGGACTATCACACGCCGTTCGGCGGTCGGAAGGGATCCTCCTACGGGCCGCGCGAGCAGGGTGCCTACGCGCGCGAGTTCTATACGGCGGTGAAGGTCGCCTACACGCTCGGGTGATGCGATGACAGAGATTACGGGACGAACGGCGATCTGGGGCATTCTTGCCGACCCCATCCACCACGTGAAGACGCCTCAGGCTCTCAACTCGCTCATGCAAGAGCGCGGCGTCGATGGCGTTCTCATCCCGTTCCATGTGGGAGCGGACGATCTCACGGCCCTGGTCTCAGGACTCAAGGCGATGCGCAACCTCAAGGGGTTCGTCGTCACAGTCCCGCACAAGACAGCGATCGTCGATCTCTGTGACGACGTCAGCAAGCAGGCGAGGGCGATCGGGGCCGTCAACACGGTGCGCCGCGAGGCCGATGGCCGCCTTGTGGGGGAGATGCTGGACGGAGCCGGATTCGTCGCGGGCTTGCGGGAGAACGGCATCGAGCCGCGCGGGCGTCGCATCTATCTCGCCGGCGCGGGCGGAGCAGCCAATGCCATTGCGTTCGCCCTGGCGGAAGCCGGCGTGTCGCTGCTCACCATCGCAAACCGCACACTAAGCAAGAGCGAGGACCTGAGGCAGCGCCTTGCCGAGAATCATCCCTCCGTTCCGGTGGAGATTGGAACCGGCGATCCGTCAGGGCATGAGATCGTCGTCAATGCAACCTCCCTCGGACTCAAGGAAGGCGATCCTCTTCCTCTCGATGTGACCCGTCTCACGCCGGATCAGACGGTGGCGGAGATCATCATGCAGCCCGAGGTCACGGCGCTGATGGCAGCTGCCAGGGAGCGGGGCTGCCGGACCCATCCGGGCAGGCCCATGCTCGCATGCCAGCTGGAACTGATGGCAGAGTTCATGGAGATGCGTCCATGACCGCCCGCCCGCCCGTGAAAGGTCTCGATGGGCGCTGCGCCCTGATCACGGGCGGAGCCTCCGGTATCGGCCTCGCAATGACACGGACCTTCGCGGAACGAGGCACCCGCGTCGTCGTGCTGGACCAGGATCCACATGCCGAAGCGGCTGTCCGCGATCTCGAGAACGCGGCTGTCGCCTTCGGCAACGTGACGGAACCCGCCGACGTGAAGGCGGCCTTCGATCTCGCCGAGAGGCGCTTTGGTCCCGTCGACATCGTGCTCGCCAATGCCGGAATCTCTCAGAACTGCCCCACCCTCGACCTCGATTTCGAGGGCTGGCGGCGTGTGATGAGCGTAAACCTCGACGGCGTCTTTCTCACGGTTCACGAGGCGGGCCGCCGGATGGTTCCGCTCGGGCGGGGGAGCATCGTCCTGACATCTTCCATCTACGGCGTGGTCGCTGCGCCCGAACGGCTGGGTTATGTCGTCTCAAAGAGCGGCGTCTCCGCCATGGCGAAGGCGCTCGCCGTGGAGTGGGCACGCCATGGAATCCGCGTGAATGCCATTGCGCCGGGCTATGTCCGCACGCCCTTCCTCGAGGACCTGCAGGCGCGTGGGCGGCTCGATCTCGGTGCGCTGGAGAGGCGCACGCCGATGGGACGTCTCATCGAAACCCACGAAGTCGCCGAAGTCGCGGCGTTCCTGGCCTCGGATGCGTCCGGACCCATGACGGGTCAGGTCGTCGGGGTCGATGGCGGCTGGACCGCCTACGGGTACATATAGGAGAGCTGTCATGCCCGGACGGACGAGGCTTGCCCCTGCAGCCCCCTGGGTCGAACTTCGCACCACCCTGAAGGACTGGAACGCGGCCGATCCTGCGCTGCTCGGCGATATGCTGACCCAGATGCACCTCATCCGGGCCTTCGAGGAAACCGTTCTGGATCTTGCCGGGGAGGGGCTTGTGCATGGTCCGGCCCATTCCTCCATCGGTCAGGAGGGAGGTGCGGCAGGCTCCATCGTCGGCCTCCGGACGAGCGATCAGGTAAACGGCTCGCATCGCGGACACCACCAGTTCCTCGCCAAGGCGCTCGCTTACGTGGCGCCGAAGCTCGATCCCAAGGCGGAGTTCCCGTCCGAAGTCGAGGAGGTGTTGCACCGGACGCTGGCCGAGATCCTCGGACTCGAGCCCGGTTTCGGGCACGGACGTGGCGGCTCCATGCACCTGCGCTGGGCCGAAGCCGGAGCGCTCGGGACCAATGCCATTGTCGGCGGCGGAGTGCCTCTGGCGGCAGGCGCCGCAATGGCGCACAAACTCGCCGGAACGGGGGATGTCGCTGTCACCTATTTCGGGGATGGCGCCATCAACATCGGCTCGGCTCTGGAGACGATGAATCTCGCTGCCGCCTGGTCGCTGCCGATGATCTTCTTCGTCGAGAACAACCTCTATGCCGTTGCGACCAAGGTCGACGAGGTCACGCGGGAGGCTCGCCTGTCGGGCCGTGGATGCGGTTTCGGAATCCCGTCATGGCGGGTCGACGGCATGGACCCCCTGGCGGTCCACCTCGCGACCCAGGAAGCGCTGGCCTTGTGCCGGAGCGGCAAAGGCCCCGCCCTGATCGAGGCCGAGGTCTATCGTTTCTTCCACCAGAACGGGCCGCTGCCGGGCTCCGCCTTCGGTTACCGCACCAAGGAGGAGGAGGCGTCCTGGCGCGCCCGCGATCCGCTCAAGCGGACGGCGGACGAGATGATAAGGCGCGGCCTTCTCGACGAGGCGGAGGCTTCCGACCTGCGCGACCGGTGCAAGACCGTCATGTCCCGCTTGGCGGAACGGCTTGTGGAGCCGCACGGCAATTCGCGGCGCATCCGTCCCGACCTGTGGCCCGACGCCGCCTTCGTCGATGTCGGCATCAGGGGAGACCTTCCCGACTGGGATCAGGCCAGGATCATTGAGGCCGATGCCTATCGGGGCCCGACGAAGGAGCGGAAGTTCGTGGATGCGATCGCCGATGTCCTGCACCGGCGATTCGAGACCGACGATTCCCTCGTCATTATGGGAGAGGACATCCACCGGCTGAAAGGCGGCACCAACGGCGCGACCCGGGGGCTTGCCGATGTCTATCCCGGGCGCGTTCTCGGAACGCCGATCAGCGAGGCGGCCTTCACGGGCGTCGCCGGCGGGCTCGCGATGGATGGCCGCTATCGACCCATCATCGAGTTCATGTATCCCGATTTCATGTGGGTCGCCGCAGATCAGGTATTCAATCAGATCGGCAAGGCCCGCCACATGTTCGGCGGCGACGCCGATATGCCGCTCGTGCTCCGCACCAAGATCGCCATGGGTACCGGCTACGGATCGCAGCACTCCCTCGATCCCGCCGGAATCTTCGCGACGTCGCCCGGCTGGCGCATCGTGGCTCCCTCGACACCGCACGATTACGTTGGGCTGATGAACGCGGCCCTCCGCTGCCGCGATCCCATCCTGGTGATCGAACATGTCGACCTCTACCAGGCGGTGGGCGCCATCCCGGCCGAGGATCTCGACTACGTCATCCCTCTGGGCAGGGCCCGCGTCGCTCGCCCCGGCCGCGACCTGACGGTGCTGACCTATTCGGCGATGGTGACGCGCAGCCTCGAAGCCGTCGAGCGCCTGGGCGTCGATGCGGAAGTGATCGATCTGCGCTCCCTCGACCGGGCCTCCCTCGATTGGGACACCATCGGGGCCAGCATCCGCCGGACCAACAACGTGATCCTCGTCGAGCAGGGATCGGTCGGCACGTCCTACGGCACGATGCTCGCCGACGAAATTCAGCGCCGCTACATGGACTGGCTCGACCAGCCGGTTCAAAGGGTTCACGGCCGTGAGGCTTCCCCGACCATTTCGAAGGTCCTCGAGCGCGCGGCATTCGCAGGCAGTCGCGAGGTTGCCCACGGGCTGGCCCTCGCCATGGAGGCCAAGGGCGCGCCCCTCGACGGCACACTCCTCGACGAGGCGTTGAGATGAGCATTCCATCGGATCTCCCGGCACGGCTGGCAGAGGCGCTCGGCCCGTCCGCAGTCATTACTGAAGGGCCCGACCTCGAGCCTTACGCAGTCGACTGGCGCAAACTCTTCCCGGGTCGGCCCGCCTGTGTCGTTCGGCCATCATCGACGGACCAGGTGGTGCGGATCGTGCATATCTGCCGCGAGGCAGGCGCTTCCATCGTTCCGCAGGGCGGAAACACAGGGCTGGCCGGCGGCGCGGTACCGGATGCCTCGGGCACGCAGATCGTCCTGTCTCTCACCCGGATGGCGGCCGTCCGTGAGCTCGACGCCGTCGGCATGACCATCGAAGCCGAGGCCGGCTGCATTCTGAAGGTTGCGCAGGACGCGGCGGCTGCGGTCGGGCGCCTGCTGCCGATCAGCCTCGCGGCGGAGGGCTCGGCGACCATTGGCGGCGTCGTTGCCGCCAACGCCGGCGGCGTGAACGTGCTGCGCTATGGCATGACACGAAATCTCGTGCTCGGCCTCGAAGTCGTGCTCCCCGACGGAACGCTCGCAAACGGGCTGCGCCGCCTGCGCAAGGACAATGCCGGCTACGACTGGAAGCAGCTCTTCATCGGCAGCGAAGGCACGCTGGGGATCGTGACGGCGGCCGTGCTGCGTCTGGTACCGCGTCCCAAGCACTCTGTGACCGCCCTGCTGTCCGTCACCGATCCCGATGCGGCCCTGCGGCTTCTCGCGTTGGCTCAGGACGACCTGGGTGATCAGATCTCGGCCTTCGAGCTGATTTCCGGAACATCCCTGCAGCTCGTGGCGAAGCATGCGGGGCTGAAGGCGCCCATTGCCGAGGGTGAGTGGTTCGTGCTGATCGAGGCGGCCTCCAGCCTTGCAGGTCTGCGCGAGGCTGCCGAGACGATGCTCGGCGCAGCCTTCGAGCGCGAGATCGCCCTCGACGGCGTCATCGCCGAATCGGGAGCACAGGCTGCGCAACTCTGGGCCCTGCGGGAGCACGTGACGGAATCCGAGGCGCGTGAGGGCAAGAGCGTCAAGCACGACGTGTCGGTGCCTCTCACCGCCGTGCCGCGCTTTCTCGCAGAGGCCGGGAAGACTCTCGCCGCCGGAGTTCCCGGAACACGGGTGAACGCCTTCGGTCATCTCGGCGACGGCAACATCCATTACAATGTGCTCGTCGATGAAGGCCATGACGCGGCGATCGTCAACCGCATCGTCCATGACGCGGTGGCCGCCCATGGCGGGAGCATCTCGGCGGAGCACGGGATCGGTCAATATCGCGTCGGCGAGCTGGTCCGCTATCGCTCCGGTGCCGAAATGACGTTGGCCCGCAAGCTCAAGCGCACGCTCGATCCGGGAGGATTGCTGAACCCGGGCAAGGTGCTTTCCCCCTGAAGATCGCCTCGACCGCGGCCGCCAGAGTTTATGAAAGAATATCGTCATGGAATCCTTTGACTACATCATCGTCGGCGGTGGGACGGCCGGCTGCGTGCTGGCGAACCGGCTGACGGCCAATTCCAAGAACAGCGTGCTCATGCTCGAGGCCGGCGGCACCGACAGCGGGTTCTGGATTTCCATTCCCGCAGGATTCAGCAAGCTCCTGACGAATGCGAAGTACAACTGGCGCTTTCAGACGGAGCCCGAGGAAAACGTCTACAACCGAACCATCGTGGTGCCGCGCGGCAAGGGGCTCGGCGGGTCGACGCTGATCAACGGCATGATCTTCGTGCGTGGGCAAGCACAGGATTACGATCTTTGGGCGCAGATGGGAGCCACCGGTTGGAGCTTCCAGGACGTTCTCCCTTATTTCAAAAGGCTCGAGGCGTTCGAGGACGGCGAAAGCGAGCTGCGGGGTGGAAGCGGGCCGCTCCACATCGTTCGCGTCGCCGAACGTCCGCCGATCTCGGAGGCCTTCATCGAGGCGGCGAAGCAGGCAGGCTTCCCGCGCAATCCCGACTACAACGGGGCGAGCCAGGAAGGCTTCGGCTATTATCAGGTCAACCAGCACAAGGGACGGCGCTGGAGCGCGGCGGACGCTTATCTTCGTCCGGCCCTGTCGCGGCCGAACCTGAAGGTCCAGACCCTCGCTCATGTCACCCGTATCAATTTCGAAGGGCGTCGCGCCGTCGGTGTGAGATACCGGATCGGCAACGAGGAGCGAGAGGTGAGGGCGCGGGCCGAGGTGATCCTTGCAGCCGGGGCCGTGCAGACCCCGCATCTGCTCGAATTGTCGGGCGTCGGGGATCCCGGGACGCTGGCGTCGGCCGGCATTCCGGTGTTCCATGCCCTGCCGGGTGTGGGCAACAACTACATCGACCACTTTGCCACGCGCATGAACTGGCGCGTGAAACTTCCGGTCACGCTCAACGAATTGACGCGAGGATGGCGACTCGGCCTCGCCGTCGGTCAGTACTTCCTGACCCGAAAGGGGATCCTCACCTACGGGACCGGCCTCGCGCACGGCTTCGTCAAGACGCGCCCGGAGCTGGAAACGCCCGATGTGCAGTACTTCTTCATGCATGCGAGCTATGCGAATGCCGGCGAGCGCAAGCTCGATCGCGAGCCCGGCATGACGATCGGCGTCACGCAGCTGCGTCCGGAATCCCGCGGATCGATCCACATCAAGTCCCCGGATCCGATGGCCCCGCCGGCGATCCGTCCGAATTTCCTGTCCGCCCGGACCGACCAGGAATCCCTGATCGGCGGCATGCGTATCGCGCGGCGGATCATCGAGCAGCCCGCCATGGACCGGTATCGCGCCTACGAGATGAACCCGGGATCCAACGTGAACACCGACGACGAATGGCTCGACTTCGCAAGGCGCAACGGCCAGACGATTTATCACGCCATCGGCACATGCAGCATGGGCAAGAGTCCGCGCGCCGTGGTGGATGAGCGCCTGAGGGTCCACGGTCTTGAGGGGCTGCGCATCGTCGATGCATCCGTCATGCCGGCCATGGTCTCGGCCAACACGGCAGCGGCGGTCATGATGATCGCCGAAAAGGGCAGCGATCTCGTTCAAGCGGATGCCCGCGAGAAGGTTTCGTGAACGCTGCCCATGAACAGGGAGGATCCGCAATGAACGACTTCACCTTTCAGACTACGCCCCGCGCCATCTGCGAGACCGGAGGCTTGAGCCGCCTGGGCGAGCTCATGACGGGGCTTGGCGTCGGCCGCGCCATCGTGATCTGCGATGCGGGCATTGCGGCGTGCGGCTTTGGGCATCGCGCCGTCGCGTCCCTGAAGGCGGCGGGCATCGGCGCAGCCGTGTTCGATCAGGTGCAGGCCGACCCACCGGTCCATGTGGTGCGCTCCGCCGTAGAGGCTGCCCGCGCCTTCGAGGCGGATGGCGTGATCGGCCTTGGGGGCGGCAGCTCGCTGGACACGGCGAAATTGGTTGCTCTGCTGGTTCGTTCGGATCAGAAGATCGAGGAACTGTACGGAACGGATCTGGCGCGCGGCCGCCGCTTGCCGCTGATCCAGGTGCCGACGACCGCCGGTACCGGGTCGGAGGTGACCTGGGTTTCCGTGGTGACCAGCGACGCCAATGAGAAGAAGGCGATCTATTCTCCGCAGCTCCTGCCCGATGTGGCGTTGCTGGATGCCGAGCTGACCCTGGGCATGCCGCCGCGCGTCACTGCCGCCACCGCGCTCGATGCCATGGTTCACGCCATCGAGGCCTATACCAGCCGCACGCGCAAGAACGTCGTCTCGGACGCCCTTGCGATGAAGGGACTGCAGTTGCTCGGAGCCAATATCCGCCGTGTCGTCGCGGATGGTTCCGACATCGAGGCCCGTTCCGCCATGCTGCAGGGCTCGATGCTGGCCGGCATGGCCTTCGTCAATGCATCGGTGGCAGCCGTGCATGCCTTGTCCTATCCTCTCGGTGCACGCTTCCATGTGCCGCACGGCCACAGCAATGCCCTGGTCATGAGCCCGGTGTTCCGCTTCAACATGCCGGTTGCAGAGAAGGCCTATGCCGAGCTGGCCGCCTGTCTGCTGCCGGACCGCCGCTTTGCCAGCGACGCCGAGGCAGCCGAAGCCTTCGTCGCCGAGCTGGAGCAACTCGTCGCATCGGTCGGGTTGGAAACACGCCTCAGCCAGATGGGAGTGACCGGTGCCGACATTCCCGACATGGCGAAGGAGGTCACCGTCGGTATCCAGAGGCTTCTGGCGAACAATCCCAGGAACATGAACTTCGACGAGGTCGTGAGCATCTACCAGGCCGTTCTGTAGCCCTGGACGGAGGGGCTCGCCCGCTCCGGCGCTGTGACGTATGTGATGGGGAGGCCACATTGGCCCGTCTGGCCGGGACCGACCGGATTCAACCGCACGCGGAGCAGGGTGGAACGGTCGAAGCGACGGCCCTCGACCATCGTGCATCCCCGGATGCGCTCACGTCGCCGAGGCCCCGTTCTCTCCTCCCGGCCCGAAGACGCGGTTTCGTCCAGCGGCCTTGGCTTCGTAAAGCGCAGCATCGGCAGCCTTCAGGAGACGGATGGCGTCGTCCTCTCGGGCCGGGCTCGCTGTCGCAGCGCCGATGCTGACCGTCACGATGTTGAATGCGCTCCGTCTATGCTCGATGCCGAGCCCGGCTACGGCCTTGCGGATCGTCTGTGCGACGACTCCGGCATCAGTCTGTCCGATTTCCGGCAGGACGACGATGAACTCCTCCCCCCCATAGCGGGCAGCGATACCGCCGGAGCGCTGGCTGGGAGCATCGATGGCATCGGCAACGGCGCGAAGCACATCGTCGCCCTTGGCGTGGCCGTATTCGTCGTTGTAGCCTTTGAAGCAATCGACGTCGACGAAGAGCAGCGACAGGGGTGAGCCTGAGCGGATCGCCTGCTGCAACTCCCGGCGAAGTATCTTATCGAGGGTGCGGCGGTTCGGAAGGCCGGTGAGAGGATCCATCGCTGAGAGACGCTCCAACGCCTTCTCGGCGCGGGTGCGGCGTCCGAGCTCGCGCCGGAACAGAAACATCAGGCGCATCACCGCGGCGCAGAGAACGCCCGTGATAACCGCAAGAACCATGGTCCTTCGCCACCAGGGTGCGAGAATCTCATCGACTGACAGAGAGACCGTCAGGATGAGAGATAGGTCGTCCACACGGCTGAATGTGTAAAGCCGACGTATCCGATCGATCGCAGCGATCCCTTCGAAGCTGCCGGAATCCTTCTCGCGGAAGCGCTGGAAATTCGCTGTGTCGCTCAGTTTCCGGCCTATGTCCTCCCTGTCGTAGGGCAAACGCATGAGGATCGTGCCATCGTCGCGAAACAGTGTGATCGAGCCTCCAGGACCGATATTCAGGTTCTGGAACCGCTCGTAGATGTCGGACAGGGCGATTTCAGCGACGGCAACTCCCGCAAACTCGCCATCCGGTTTCGAAAGCCGCCGGCTCAGAGCAATGCTGAGCGTTCCGAGCTTGATCTGACTTTCGTAGGGATGGCTGAGGAACAAGCCCGCAAATGATCGCTCCTTGTGGATCTTGAAGAAATCGGCGTCCGAGACGTTGAGACCCCGCGGGGCCAGCAGAGGGCCTCCATCCGCAACAAGGTCTCCGGATGCGTTGAGAAGGAGAATGGTTCTCGCGATGCTGGCCGATCCGGCCTGATCGAAGAGGATGCCGTGCTGGACCTCGGGCGGCAGGCTCGTGAAGCCCTGATAGCGAAGCCCGCGCGTGATCCTGATCAAGGCGACATCAACCGATCGGAGATGGCTGCCAAGATCGCGGGCGAGCGTCGTCAGGAGATTGCGTGAGGCTCGTTGAGCTCTTTCCCAGGCTTCCTGACGCTCGTTCCATATGCCATGCACGGACAGGATCAGGATGCCAAATCCGATCACCCCCGCGACGAGATTCAGACGAAGCATCCAGAGCCGGCGCTGAAAGCCGACACGTTCTGAGCCCTCGGTATGGCTCGAAGGCTCAATGTCCATTCATCGTTCCGGATCTTGCAAGGAGCTGAGGCACTTCAGTACCGGCGACGGGCCGGGAAAAGAGATAACCCTGTCCATTGTGACAACCCAGGTCCCGGAGCCGTTCCGCCTGCCCCTTCGTCTCGACACCCTCCGCTGTGATATGCATGCCCAAGTTCCGGCCGAGGGTGATGATCGCGGCGACGATGGCTTCATCCTCGGAATCCTTTTCCAGGTCGATGACGAAGCTGCGGTCGATCTTGATGTGCTCGACAGGAAATTGCTTCAGGTGCGTCAACGAGGCATAGCCGGTTCCGAAATCGTCCAGGGCGATGGAAATGCCTCTGTCGTGAAAGCGGTTCAAAGTTGCGGAGATGCTGTCCGGGCTCCGGGTGAGCAGAACCGTCTCCGTGACTTCGATCTCGAAATGCTCGGGCGGAATACCGGCACTCTCAAGGATGCGGAACACATGATCGGGCATCCCGAGCTGGCTGAACTCGCACGAGGAGAGATTGAACGCGACCCGGCCGGGATCAAGCCCGGCATCAAGCCATCCGCGCATATCCGCAGCCGCCTTGGTCAATAGCGTCTCGCTGAGCACTATCGCCAGCCGAGGATCATCGAAGGCGGCTCCGAAATAGCCGGGAGCCAGAATGCCTTTCGTGGGATGCCGCCACCGCGCCAGGATCTCGAGGCCGACGACCCGCCCCGTCGAGAGGCAAACCTTGGGCTGATAGAACGGGACAATCCGATGTTTGGACAACGCGTCTCGAACATCCTCCAGGAGTGCAATCCGCTGTTCGATAGCCGATCGCAGGGCAGGGCGGTATATAACGACGCGGCTGCGCCCCTGCGCCTTGGCCTCGAAGAGAGCGATGTCCGCATCCTTGAGCAGATCGGCGGGCATGACATCATGATCAGGAAATGCGGCGACGCCGATGCTGGCCTTGCTGCCGATCAAGCGCCCGCAATACTGAAAGGGTTCGCTCAGCTTCTCGATCATGGCTTCAGCGAGCTTCGCGGCATGCTTCAGTCGAAGAGGCTCGATCAGCAAAACCGCGAATTCGTCACCGCTGAAACGAGCGACGACGTCACAATCCCTGACAAGCGTGGACAGGCGTCGGGCCGTCTCCCGCAGGAAGGCGTCGCCTGCATCGTGACCGAGCGCGTCGTTGATTTCCTTGAAGTGGTCGAAGTCGATCAGGAGAAGGGAGACGGACGTGTTGCTTTGCTTCGCGGCATGGAGCGCTTCCTCGAATCTCTGATGGAACAGGGCGCGGTTCGGCAGGCCGGTCAGAACGTCATGGTTGGCCACGCGCCAGATTTCGGCCTCTGCCTCTTTGCGGTCCGTGATGTCGAACGTCACGCCGATGAGACGGTTCGGACCGGACCATTCTCCACGCATCCCGAGCCAGAGCGTTCGTCCGCCTGGCGTCGTGTAGCGGAATTCGATGGTACCGGTGCCCGTGCCGTCACCACCGGGGCGAAAGTGCTCCCGTAGAGGCCGGTCCTCAGGAGGAATGCGGTCGAGCATCTCCGAGAGCGGACCGGATCCGATCCCCAGCAGGTCGAGCGCATTCTGCGACCGTGTCACGAAATTCGTTGTCAGGTCCTGCTCCCATGCGATCATGCGGCCAGCCTGGAGGGCGAGCCGCAGCCACTCCTCGCTCTCGGACAGCGCAGCCTCGATGCGCTTGTGATCGGTTACGTCGTGTCCCTGGATGAAAATTCCGGAAACTGAACCATCCGGTGCAGGGATGGGTTGAAAGATGAAGTCGATGTAGCGAAGTGCAGCCGGTGCGCCGGATGCAGGCTGGACCAGAAGAGGGGTGCCGCGACCTATGTGGGGCTGTCCTGTGGCGTACACCTGATCGAGCAGCCGGGCAAAGCCTTGATCCGCGATCTCGGGAAGGGCGTCACGAACCGGCTTTCCAATGATGTTGCGGAAGCCTACAAGTCGCTGGTGGGCGCTGTTGGCCATGTCGAAGATGTGGTGGGGACCACGCACGACGGCCATGAAGCTGGGGGCCTGCTGGAACAGGGAGTGCAGCCTTCGTTCATCGGCAGCGCCTCCGTTGTGCCGCGCCCGGAATGCCGAGAGCACTTCGTCCGTGGTTTCGGTACAGGCGCAGAACATTCCCGCGACCTTACCGTTATCGTCGAAGATCGGGCTGTAGGAGAAGGTGAAATAGGCAATCTCCTGAAAGCCGTTGCGGAAGGTCACAAGGGGAAGGTCTTCCGACCAGGTGCCTTCTCCCGCGAGCGCCCGGTCCACAAGAGGGGCGATGGTCGGCCAGATATCTGCCCAGATTTCCGGGAATGGCTTACCCAGGGCCTTGGGATGACGGGCTCCGAGAACGGGGCGATAGGCATCGTTATAGAAGGAGAGCAGATCTGGCCCCCAGGCCAGGAACATCTGGTGTTTCGAATTGAGCAGGATGCTGAGAGCCGTTTTAAGGGGGTGTGGCCAGCTCTCTGGCGCCCCGAGCGTGGTCGCGGACCAGTCACAGGCACGGATGAGCGCACCCATGTCCCCGCCGCCACGAAGAAACCAGTGTCCGCTCCGGGATGTGTTCTCGGCCAAGATATGCCCCGCAGATCGCTTTTGCTCGGTGCTCCCGGAGCGGCCGGTTCCATTCTTCACCGGGAGGGCGAAAGCATGTCAAAAACGCGGCATACTCCTAAAGAGGCAATGCGTTCCAGGTCCGCCTTGTTCCGCGCGAGACCCGATAAGCGATTCCGGGCTGCGGCAGCTTCGCCATTTCCGGCATAGCGCAGGACCCTCGCGCCGACGCGCGAGTTGTCCTCGGGGCCGAAGATTCTGGCGAGGGACTTTCGGACAGCCGGAACTTGGACCGCCGGAGGCTCCGTTCCTGGAAATGGACGGCGCTCTAAGTTCCATAAGATAGCTTATGCGAACTATAGTTGTGGACCCTTGATAGAGATGTCACCGCTCTGCTCGTTACAAATTCCGCCTCCTCCCGGTGTCAGACGCATGTTCTGCGTGACGTGACGACAGAGCGCATGACCGTCAATGCGGCTGCCCAGCTCCTGCGGCTCACCAGCCGGCAGGTCGTCCGCCTCAAGGCCTATCGGGCTCATGCCCCCAAAGCGCTGGTATCCACCCGTCGTGGCAAACCCAGCATCCGCCGCTATCCGGCGGCAGTGCGCGCCGAGGCGCTGGCGCTCATCAAAGCCAACGATGCCGATTTGGAGAGCATGAGGTTTTGTGGGGCAGCTAAGCCGCGGCCTGCCTGTGGCTCCTGTCATTGTCGTTCATCATGCCGGGATACCAGTGCTCGAATGCGGCACGCAGCGAGCCATCCAGGGTTCTGGTCCGTGTCTGCAGAAGCAGATGAGCTCCGCGCCGGCTCCATTGCATCTGCTGCTTCTTGGCAAAGCGCTTGCTGATGACGGCATTCACCGTCGCCTCGACAAAAGCCGAGGAGATCCGCTCACCGGACCGGTAGCGCTCGCCATAGTTGATCAGGCTCGCTTCATTGCTGGTGATATAGAGCTGGAACTTCCGTATAGTGGTCCTGAGCTTGCGCAGGTTGGGATAGCAACTGTCGAGAGCTTCGAGATCGAGCACCAGATCATCGATGGCCTCGCGGGCTCGATAGATATTACCATGCCACAGAAACCATTTGATCCGGCGCAGCCCATCGAGGACCGCCGTCCCGGCGTTCTTGTCATGGTGCACCAAGCCCTGAGCAAACTGGCGCAGAACTGTGATCTGCATCGTGATGTGAACCAGACAAGGACATGCTCGCTGCACGGGCTGATCCGCTCGGCGAGGGCCCCGGACTTCATCACCGCCGTCGGTGATAAAGGTCAGATCCTGGTCGGCCTGGAAACCCTGCCGGCGGAGATGGTCAATGATGCGGCGCTGCGGCTTGCGGTCATAGCCATGAACGAAGCCGATGTACCGGGCGTCTCCCTCTTCGGACATGGACCGACCGACGATGAGCTCGAAATTCTTCTTTCTGTCGCGCCAGTCGCGGATGTAGCCGCAGTCGAGGCCAATGACCATTCGTCCATCAGGAATTGGCAGATCCTCCCAATCGCGAGGGTCCGTTCCCTCCATGAATGAGACCCGCTGCTCAGCGAGATCACTCTCCATCCGCTCGGCGGCGCGGAGCACATGCTGACGGACCGTCGTTGCGTTGACGCCGCTCTCCACAGGCAAGACATCGGCCAGGAGACCGGCGGCTGCCGCATAGGGCACGAGCGAGGCCCAGCGGGTCTCGAGGTACATGCGCTCCGGCGCAACATGGTCGGGGATCAACTGCGTCAGAGGCGAGATGGTGGCCGGACCGTTGGTCTGCCGCTCTTTGGGAAGGTAGAAGCGTGGGCTCTTGAGCTGGACATCGCCGAACAGGGTCCGAAAGGTAATCGAGTAACTGCCCTTGCACCGGAGCTTCCGACCAGTGACCTTGCAGTGCCGGTGGTTCTCGAGCCAGCCATTGACCTGAGCCTCGACGATTCGCTGCTGAGCGGCTGCCAGCAGGGCCTTGCTCTCGGCCAAGGACAAGCCCAGATCCTCGGCTCCCTCGGTGACCTTCGTTAGAGCTGCGATTTCCTCCGTGCCACCTATGGTACCATCGTCTCCGACGATCTGAAGCATGATCCTGACCTGCATGGGACCTTCCATGGGTTCTCGGGCGAGCCGAGGCGCCGTTGTCAGATCACCGCGGCCATGGCCTCACCACTGTTGATGCATGAGGTCGAGATACTCGGCGTCCCTTAGCCGCCCGTTGACGTCCTTACGGGAGAACGGCTTTCCTTGCCAGCTCTGGCGCACTTCAAGGCGCTCGAGAGCCTCCCGGACGTCATCGACCTCCTCGGCATCGATGGAGGTGCCTGTGCTTCGCTTGAGAGCGAGCTGATCCACGAAATTAGCGAGGGCGGCGAAGTCATCACGGGTCTCCGGAGCAGTCCAGGCCTCACGCCGGGCCAGAAAGCCGCTCACCCCGCCGCAGTCCTCCGGCGGGCAGGATCCATCCCCATCCAGGCAAATGGGATAGCTACTCCCAGGGTCGGCCTCATGCCGGCTCTCGAGGCGTACCTCGTGCTTCCAGGGGCCATTGAGGTCGTACTCGTAGCGGAAGCGGGTTCCTTGGCGGAGGCGAAGCTCGGAGAGCGGGACATCAGGAGACCGAGCCGCCAACTCCGGAGAGCCGAACCGTCTGGCCCGGAGCGTGAACTGGAACAGATGGATGCCCTCACAGCCCACCGCCACCTGGATGACACCGTGCAGCTTCCGCAGGGTCATGCTGGCTGGCACCTGAACCCGCCGCCAGATCATGGGGCTGATGCCGAGCAGCCAAACCTTGAACTGCAGAATCTTCGGAGATTGGGAAGCACCAGACAAGTCGGGTTCGGATGAGGTGCGCTTTGGCAAGTGAGGATGTCCCGTAGCCTTGTTTCGTCTCGCCGGAGACCGCGTACAGCCGACCCGTTACCAATCTGCCCCACAAAACCTCATGCTCTCCAAGCTCGAGGGCTTCTGCACGGTGGTGGAGGAGGCGGTCGCGATCGGCCACAAGGATCTCGACCGGCTGATCCTCGCTCGCGAGCTGATGAACCGGGTTACAGACAAGTGCCGCAGTAACTCCAAGCTGCCGGAGCTCGTGGAGCTCTTTCTCTCCCGTCCGCTGGTGACGGTGCCGCTCGGGGCCAAGCTGCTGAAGGTCACCCCGAAGGCCGTCGATCTGATGCTGGCGCAGCTCGGAGGCACCCGCCCGCGCGAGCTCACAGGCCGCTCCCGCTACCGCGCCTGGGGCATCGTCTAAGATCAGCACGGCGCTATCTCCAAGGGCAAAATCCACCAGCGTCTCCCGCAGGACATAGCACTCGTTCCATGGTCCGCCATCTCCGCTTTCCCGCCTTTGTTGTGCTCGTCCTGTATGCCTGCGTTCTCGCCGTGTTGTTCGTGAACCAGCGCAGCCTGCTCTATCCGGCCTCCGACCGCCGCACCACAGCCGCCGAGGCAGGACTTGTCGGCTTTCAGGATCTGGTTCTGACGACACCCGACGGCGAACGGCTCGTGGCGTGGTGGAAGCCGCCTGAGCCCGGCAAGGCGCTGATCCTGTATTTTCATGGCAATGGCGGCAGCCTGTGGAACGGGCGCTTGCGCGCTCAGGCGCTGACCGCCTCCGGCCGCGGGCTGCTGATGATCAGCTACCGCGGCTACTCCGGGTCAACGGGCACACCAACCGAGACGGGTCTCCACACGGACGCCCGCACTGCCTACGACTGGGTTAGGCAATCCTATGAGGCCTCGCGCCTGGTCGCCTATGGCGAGTCCCTCGGCACCGGAGTGGCGGTGCGCCTAGCCAGCGAGCAGCCGCTGGCGGGGCTGATCCTGGATGCGCCCTATACCTCCACCGCCGACGTAGCCCGCCTCACCTACTGGTATGTACCCGTTTCCTGGCTGATGCTGGACCAGTTCCGCTCACTCGACATCATCATGGCCGTGAAGGCGCCGATCCTGATCCTACACTGCACGGAAGACCGCACCATCCCGTTTGCGTTCGGCGAGCGGCTGTTTGAGGCCGCCCCTGAGCCAAAGCGCTTCATCCGCATCGAGGGCGGCAGCCACAGCAGAAATCTGGAGCAGGGCGGACTGCAGGCGGTGGAGGAGTTCCTTGCGGCCGTCGAGGCTCGTCTGCCGAACCCCTCCTCCGACAGTGCCGACACTTTACGCCAATTGCCATGAGCACGATTGTTCGCGCGACGGCCGCGCAGCATCAGCGGGGAGGTTGAGACGTCTCGCCCACGCAGCCCAGTCCTGTTCTGCCGAAGCTCGCGGCAACGTGCTGAGCCCTCAAGGCTGGGAAGAGAGCCGCCTGATACCCATATATATTCTATGCCGAAGGAAACTTCACCCCACACTCTCGACCCGATTGAGGTCACGCTGACCATCCCGACCCCGCTGTCCGAACCGGCCTCCGTTTTGGCCAAGCCGCCGGAGCTTGCTGGCTGGTCTGACGCACGCCTAGCCCAACACCTCGGCCAACTGATCGAGGAGGTACAGCGCCGGCTGGAGAAGGGCAGGGGGAATCGGCCGGAGCTGGAGGCGGCGGCCCGACAGTTCAGCCTGTCGCTCAAGCGCCTCGTTCCAGATCCCGAACCGCAAGACAGGCGCTCAAGGTCCAGCAAAACTTCATCCCCGCTGCAGGAGGGCCAGCGCAAAGCCGTGTGGGCCGCCCTTCTGGCCGGGGTGGAGCCAGGACAAGTCGCCATGCACTTCGGCCTGTCGTTGGCCACGGTTCGGAAGGTGCTGGAAGAGGCGGCGTAGTTCGTCCGGTTGCATCCCGGGCTGCCGATCAGCGGCCGAGCACCCACTCCCCGACCTCATCAAGAGCGTCAAACATGCGGTTGGTGAGCTGCCGCGGCCCGGCCATGATGCCGTCGTCCTTCGGTGTGACTGTGGCAGAACCGGCGTGCGGTCGTACAGGGTGCTCCCCACCTCCAACCGTCAAGTTGGGAGCAGCGGGTTGCGGGCGTGTCGGTCGCGGTGTGAGTTCCGCATTCATGCCGGGGCTGGGACCGGCGGTGACAGGCGGCCGGCCCGTCGCCGCAAGAATATCGTCGGCGCGCGTCAAAGGTTCGGTTTTCGATTGCACCAGAGACACGCGGTAGCCCAGATCGCGGGCCGCTCCAGAGAGGTTGTGGACTGCCGCCCTGCCGGCCTCCGGCCCATGGCAGATGCTGAAATAGAGCGCGTGGAAGTTGGTGTTCCGGCGGATCGTCTCGCGGCTCTCCAGCGTGGTGAATGGGGCGAGATAGAAGGCCATCGTGCGCCCGTCCCGCTCGGCGATGAGCGCGGGCTTTGTCGGCGAGCAGAACACATAGCCGCCCTGCTCGCCGCGCTCCTGCCGGCCGGCGGAACTGGCATGGAACGTTCTCACCCGGGTCTTCAACAGCGTCCCCTCTTCGCCCGCGGCGATCCGATCCGCCCTGAGGACCGTGAACTCATCACAGCCATCCGGCTGGCACAGGCCGCGCACGATGTCGCTGCGGGTGTAGCTTTGGGCGAAGGCAGGGGACGAAAGAACGAGACCAAGCACAATGAGACGGCGAAGCATCAGAAAACCTTCTCCAGATTGGATGCAAGAACGAGGTAGCATTCCTGGCCCTGGCGGAGATTGTGTCCGTTTGACGCCACCGGGACATCCGACGGGCGATTGTGAGGTAATTCCGCGCGACACTGCAACACTCATGCGAGCGAGGGTGGGAGGTTTGCTCCTTCCAGAGGAGTTCGGATTGGGCCGATGGTTGTCGGGCATCCGGCAGAGCTAAGGCGGATGCGGGAGAGGCAAAGCGAGATGGAGAGCAGCCTATGAAGCACTTTGAGTTCCGGATTGGCGGCGAGTTCACGACGCCGGCCGGCCGCTGGCGCTGCACGGATATTGGCACCCGGACGATCGTGGCGATCAGGGTTGACTTGGTGGAAACCAGAACCATCGTCGATGGCCACCCGGTCAGACGGTATCTCGCGCAGGAAGAGGCAGAACTCGAAGGATGGCTCAACGGCCCGCCGTATACGATCCCGGAGCAGGTGTTTGATGAGGACGCCATAGCGGAGTGCGAACCCGTCCAATCAGGGGAGTAATCTCGCTAAGAGTGCCGAATACAAAGATCGGCTGCATCGCCTTATCACCCTCGAATACCGTCGGGCCAACCATTCAAGTCGGAACGGCGGCTGGCAGGTCCGGTATGCCTACGCAGATTCTCGGATCACGGGTTGGGCCAGCCGCAGATGCCGATCAAAAGACCCCAGGCGAAGGCGGCATGTAGACCTAATCTCCGTTCCAAGGAGGTTGGTAGGGGATTATGATTTCTCCCACGGATCGAGCGTTTTCGCTTTGGTCTCCCCATGGCGGAGATGCCGGATCCGACATCATCCAGTCCGAGTTGTGTTGCCCTTCCTGAGCGGGACACACCCGCCAATGATCTCAGGCTGATGAGGAGGAACGCACAATGGCCCGTCATCCGATGACCCCCTTCCGTCCCGACGGAATGTTCCCTGGTGATCCCTTCCTGTCGCTCCATCGCGAGATGAACCGCCTCTTCGATGACGTCTTCCGCGGCGCCGGCCTGCCCGCCGCGACCGGCAGCCAGGGCCAGGGCGACGTCGGCACCTTCGTCAACGCCAGCATGAACGTGTCGGAGACGGACACGGAGATCCGCATCACGGTGGAACTGTCGGGAGTCACCGAGCAGGACATCGATGTCAGTCTTGATGACGACGTGCTCACGATCCGGGGCGAGAAGAAGTTCGAGCGCAAAGACGAGAAGGAGACCTTCCACTTCGTCGAGCGCTCCTACGGCACCTTCCAGCGCTCACTGCGCCTGCCCTATGCCGCCGACCCCGAGCAGGTCCGAGCTAGTTTCGAGAACGGCGTCCTCACCGTGACCGTGCCGAAGACCGGGCGGCAGGAGCGCTCCCGGCGCGTTCAGGTACAAGGACGAGGCGCGACCGGTCAGGACACGGCCGGCGGACGAGAAGGACAGGAGACAACTGGCCCATCGGACCAATCGGATGATACCAGGTCCGGCTGACGGCTGGCCGTGTAATCGGAAGACCCAAGTCCATGGAACGGGCTCAACTCCAGGCCTAAAGCTCGAAACAAGACCAAAGCCAGCAGCCCACGGGCATAGGCAACAAGGGGCATCAGCCACACTGCTGTGTTGCAGGCCGCAATGAAGCTCCCGGCCGACGTTTTTTCCTCTCGGGGCCTCAGAAGTAGGCTTCGGCCTACCAGACTGGACCAGTGATGGAGCGCTCCATGGAGCGCAGGCTGGTGACCATCGTGTGCGCCGACGTGGCGGGCTACTCGCGGCTGATCGGGCCGGACGAGGAGGGCACGATCGCACGGTTGAAGGCGTATCATCGGGTCGTCAAGCCTATCGTCTTGAGAGAACGGTGGGTTCTCCTGACTCCTGCCTACCGGGAGCATGATGCCGTATCTCCGTAAGAATACGGAATTTCCCTCTGCTCCGCATCAAAGATACTGGCCCAGGACGCCGTAATATAGCTGGATAAGCCAAGCCCCAAACCATGATGAACAAGCATGGAGGGAACTGTGTCCAATTACGCCAGCCACCAGTATCGGATGTACTCGCCCAGCCTTGATCTGATGTTGAAAGAGGTCGCCCATACGCTTGGCAACATCGATTTCGAGCATCAACTCGAATTGGAGGAAGTCGAGAACAGCGCCAGCGCCGAAGAACTCAAGCGATACATCACGGAAAAACTCAGGGCCGCCCACTGTGAGAGGCGTCAGCTTTATGTCGATCTTTTGAACAAGCTTTGGATGCAGCAGCGCGGTCAATCCTTCGCAGCCTGAGAGCATCTCCTTGTGGTTGCTTCCAGTTGCCGATCCTGTCGCAGCCGTCAGGAGGGTTCCATGCGATCCACGTTTCACATCGGTCAGCTTGTCCGCCTGAGCGAGGGTGCCGCTGACGGAGAGAAAGGACGCACCTATTGCGTCGTCAACATTGTCCCGGCCGGGGCCGAGCGTCAGCCGGCCTACCTGATCAAGAACATGACGGGCAAGGAGAAAATCGTGCGGCCGAACGACATCAAGCCGGCCTCGGCTCACGCCCTGCCATAGCCGGACCTAAACCACAGGCATGGCGCGAGCGCCCACAGGATGGGGTTGGGAGCAAGGTCAAGGTCCTCTCGTCGATCATCTGTGATCGTCTCCGTGATCGGTTTCGAAGACTTGGATCCCCGGAGGACAAGGGCGTTCGCTAGGCAGCATGCCATGTCCGGAAGGCGTGTTCCTATTTCTGACCTATTCTTGGGCCATTGCGGTAGATCAAGGCAGTTCAGCCGTGAAACGGTGGCGGGCGTCGAGCAACTGACGGGGCTTCTTCATACCCGTCATACGGCGCCATCCGATCACAGATCGTTAAGTAACGATGCCGAGCTAAAGCCGATCATCCACGAGTGCCGGAAGGCAACCGGCGTTGGCACCGCTTACCCTACATTGCCTTCCGGCCATTGGCTGCATGGCTTTCCAGATGCACCACTTATTTGAAGAAATCTCTCAGGAGAGCATTGACCCGCTCCGGTGCTTCAACCTCGGGAAGATGACCGATATTCTCTAGAACCTCCATCCGGGCGTTGGGCAGGTGCTTCAGAACAACGGCACCTTCCTCCTCGAGGGGGTTCACGCGGTCAGAATCACCCTGAATTAGCAGCACAGGGAAGGTCAGCTTGGGTCCAGACACGTGCGGCTGATAGGTTGAGTCGAGACCAAGTCCAACACCGTGCAGAAAACCTTTAGGGTTTGTCGCCCGCAGAACGTGGCGGACCGTCTCCACTGTCTCTGGTGAGGGGTTCGTGCCCAGAAGAGCGTTCACTCGCTCACCAAAGCCATAGCCACCGCTGGAAACCTGGCGCTTTCGCTCGGCCATGGTCTTGTCTGCTTCTTCCTTAGAAACATCAAGGCCGCGGCTGGTGCCCGTCATTGCCAATTTGATGATGCGATCTGGATAGTGCATTCCGAAACATTGAGCGACGCGCGTGCCGAAGGAGTTGCCGACAATGTTGACCCGGTCCAGCTTCATGGCTTCTAGAAAGTCCTTCAACGCGTCCGCATAATCTTTGCAGCCAGGCAATTCGGCTTTTAAGGCGTCGGTGAGCATGTATCCAGGGGCATTCCAGCCGATCACCCTGAAGTCGTCAGCAAGATCATGGTACTGGTATCGCCAGTGCATCGAATTTGCGCCAACGCCATGCAGGAAGACGATTGGTGGTGCATCCGTTCTACCCGCCTCCATAAAGCTCCAACGATCTCCCGTGTATTTACTTTGAGCATGCTTTGGGATCTCGACGAACTGAAGCTCAGGTAGCGTTGGACGCTCTTGCTTTTGTGCAATTGCGCTGGTGATGCCCATTGATATCGTCAGAGAAACTAGAAAAGTCGCTACCTTCTTCATAACTGTTCCTCCCAGTATGCACTTTATCCGTTTCTGTAGGTCTGTTGACTTTGCAGCTGCCAAATCACCTGTCAGAACCCACTAAACCGAAATCGGTCTCGAATTCTCCCGCAATGGAGAATGCATCGGCAACAGATTTCGAGTTGAAGTATGAACTTCAGGTTCGATCGAACGCTTCGATAGGGTAACATCTCGATTGCTTTATATTTAAAGCAATCGAGATGTTAAGGTTGTACCGGTGTGATGTCAATCAAGCTATCAGCGGCCGCAAAGGAGAGCATGAGGTTCTGTGTTGGGGTCGTCTAATCGCGGGCCGTTTTGCAAGTGTTTTCTTCAAGAGCTTACTGGCTCGACGCTGGGATCAGGGTCGAGGGGGTACTCAGAAGAGCCCAGTCCAGGCGGATCAACCTTGCGCCGAGTGAGCGTATGCCGGGGGCAGGGTCGTCTTCGCGGTCGACAGCTGTCGCCGCATGATGGAACTGCGCGGGAGGAGCCTTCCTATGTGGACGCCGCACTCGGCTGCATCAGCGGTGCATCCCAACAAGCGGAATGGCTCGGCCCACGTCCCGGCAGGGACGTCTCAGCGCGCTCAGAGGCTGAGCGCGATCTTCAAACGATTAGGCCGCGGCACCCATGCTCCGGTCGAAGAAGCTGCCGGTCTTGAGCATCGCATGCATGATCACGGCGAGTTTCCTCGCCACCGCAACGGCTGCCCGCTTGAAGCCGACCCGCTCCCGAAGCTTGAGGCCCCAGGTCTGCAGACCGCTATCGGCCGAGCTGCGGGTCAAGATGACGGTCGCTGCCTCAAACAGAAGCCCTCGCACCTGGCGGTCGCCCCGCCGGGAGATATGACCATCATAGTCGACCTCGCCCGACTGGTAGCGCCGGGTGGTCAGGCCCAACCAGGCGCCGACGGAACGGGAGTTCTTGAAGTTATCCGGATGGCACCGTCAACTTAACGCTTTTACTTGCTATTTTTGGTGTTTAGGTTCGGCGCCGGTCACGCAGTTTCAATAGCTTAGACCTGCCGGGGAATAGCTGAAATCGCCGGAAAACAGCCTTTACTCGGTTAAGTTGACGGTGCCGTTACGGCTGCCAGACCGCCGAACAATTCAGCGCCGCGTCAATGAACTTGACCTGCAGAAGACCGCGCGCAGGCGAGGGGAGGGGGATGTTCTCGCGAAGGTTACTCCCAGCCCAGGCACCTACATCGCTGACCGTCCGAACGAAGTCTGGCAGATCGATCACACTGTGGTTGACGTGATTGTCGTGGATGAAGAGCACCGCCGTCCCATTGGGAGACCTGTGCTCACCGTCGCGATCGATGTGCACACTCGTATGGTGGCAGGCTTCTATCTCTCGCTCGACCCTCCTTCGGCCTCCTCTGTTGGCCTATGCTTGCTGCATGCCGTTTACGGCAAAAGCGCTTGGCTCAATGAGCGAGGTCTTGATCTTGACTGGCCTGTCGCAGGCCTGCCCCAAGTTCTTCACTGCGATAATGGCGCGGAGTTCCACTCGCGGGCCCTCAAGGCAGCCTGCCGCGAATATGGCATCAAGCTACAGTATCGGCCGCCTGCGGCCCCACGCTTTGGCGGCCACATCGAGCGCATCATCGGAACTATGATGGGTGCCGTGCACCTGCTGCCGGGCACCACCTTCTCGAATGCCAAGTTCCGCGGTGACTACGATGCTGAGGGACGTTCCATCTTTACCCTGCGCGAGCTTGGGGTCTGGCTCGCGATCGAAGTGGCCGGCAAGTACCATCACCGGATCCACACTACCCTGCTGCGACCGCCGCTTGCCGTCTGGCGTGACCTTCAGGGCGAGGTCGATTTCGACCTGCCGCCGGATCGTATGGCGTTCTGGACCGCCTTTCTCCCCGAGACCCGTCGCCGGCTCTCGAAAGACGGCATTCATCTGGAGAAGATCCGCTACTGGTCAGACGCTCTGTCCCGGGATGTCGGACGGGGAGGCGAACTGCTGGTCAAGTACGACCCACGCGACCTTTCCCGGATCTTCGTGCGCCAGCCGGGTAGACGCTTTGTCGAGGCCCGCTACCGCAATCTGGCCCATCCGCCGGTGACCTGGTGGGAGTGGAAGAACGCCAAGAAGCGCCTTTACGAACAGGGCCGGCGGGACCTGAACGAAGAAGCTCTCTTTGCCTCCCTTGCCCAACAGCGGCAGATTGAGGATGCGGCGGCCCTGGCGAGCGCTGCGGCGCGCCGCCGGGTTGCGCGCAGACCACCCAGGCAGGTGCCCGACGAGGTCCCACCGACGCCGCTCAAAGGGGTCTCGACACCGCGACCATGCGCGAGGGTGACGACGACATGGAGTTCTGGGGATGACAGTCGAGCAGCCTTTGCCGCCTCATCTTGCGCCCGGAGCTGCGGCCCTGCTCGACCGTCCTGAGGATATCCGCATCCGAGCCATCCGAACGGAACGCTGGGTGGGCTTCACGAGAGCCCGGCGCGTCCTCGAACTGATGCAAGCCTTGCGCGACCACCCGCCTTCGACCCGGCCACCAGGGCTTGCCATCTTCGCCCATAGCCGCATGGGCAAGACGATGCTCGTCGAGAAGTTCCGGCGCGATAACCCGCTGATCGTTCATCCAGTCCATGGATTGGAGACGATCCCGGTACTTGGAATGACCCTGACCTCGCGACCGAGGGAGCGTCGGATCTATGCCCAGCTCTTGAGGGCCCTGGATGCCGGCCTCGAGCAACGCGCGGTGCCCTTGGCCGAACTGGAGACAAGAACACTGAAGTTGATGAAACAGGTCGATGTCCGTGTGCTCGTCTTCGATGAGGTGCACAACCTGCTTGCGGGCAGCCCACGCGAACAGCGTGTCATCCTCCAGCTGTTCCGGTTCCTCAGCAACGAGCTGAAAGCCTCACTCGTGTGCCTGGGCATAGTCGATGCAAGTGAAGCCATTGCCGGCGACGCCCAGCTGGTGCGCCGCCTCGACCAGCTTGCGCTTCCCCGCTGGAGGGCCGATGACGAGTTCCAAGCACTCGTGACTCCCGTCCTGCGGAGCGTGCCGCTTCGACGCCCCTCCTCCCTGTCCGCCCAGAGCCTCCGGCACCTCGCCCGCATCACGGATGGGATCACGGCCAAGGTCTTCTCCACATTGAACGAACTTGCCATTGAGGCCATTCGGACAGGCACAGAGAGAATCACAGATGAGGCCGTTGAGGCGTGGCGGCCGGCAATCGACAAGGAGGCTGCTTTCTCGTGACCGTTTGCACTTCATGTGAGACTGGCTACCTCTTCGGTCTCACATGAAGTGCCTAAATTTGCATTCAAATCGCCCAGTCCCATCATGAAGTACAAATCGACACCGGATTTCCGCAGGACGCAGTGACCACGACGGATCGTCCGCATCACTTCGAAGCCCTTCAGGGTCGCATAAGCCGTTTTCATCCTCTGGAAGCCGCGGGTCGGTCGGATCACGCGCTTGAGTGCACCACGATCTGCCTCGAGGATGTTGTTCAAATACTTCGAAGTGCGGTGCTCCACGGGATGCGCTAGGTGGCCTTCACGTTTCAGACGTCGGATCGCCCTTGGGCAAGAGGCCAGCTTGTCAGTGGTGATGGAGGACGGAGGATAGTCGCTCATCGTCTTGAGTGCTTTGCGTAGGAACCGGTAAGCCGCTCCGGTGTTCCGGCGATCGGAGAGCATGAACTCGATCAGATGGCCATGTTTGTCGACGGCTCGAAACAAGTACTTCCATCGTCCGCCAACCCGCACGTATGTTTCATCCACCCTCCAGGAGCCTGACCGAGGTCCCTGGTATGGCCGGACCCGCTTCTCGATCTCGGGCGCGTAGCGCTGAACCCAGCGAAAGATCGTCGATGAGTCGACATTGACGCCACGCTCCTCCATCATTTCGGCGACATCCCGATAGCTGATCCCGTATTTGCAATACCAGCGGACGCACAGCAGGATGATCTCAACGGGAAAGCGGCGGCGCTTGAAAATCGACAACGGAACGGCTCCTCAATTGGCCGCTCCGGGTTACACCGCCAGGGTTAATGCAACAATCCCCAGAAGGGTTGGTTCGTGCTGTAAGGCCCCGCCCGCAAGGGCGGGGCCTGTCGCGATCAGCTGCGCTTGGGCGGATTGGCCGGCCAGCTCTTGATGAGCGTGTCGTAATCCACCGTCTCGCCCTTCGGCTTCTCGTTCGCCAGCTTGCGCTGGGGCGCGATGGTGCCGGCGGCTTCGGCTTTCTTGAACCATTCCTCGGCCGAGGTCTTGGGGTTCATCTTCGGTCCGCACTCGCCCTGAACGTTGGCGCGCTCGAGGCGGGTGAGCACGTCGTCCTGGGCGGCGGCGAGCGAGTCCATCGCCTGCTGCGGGGTCTTGGCGCCGGAGGCCGCGTCACCGATGTTCTGCCACCAGAGCTGTGCCAGCTTGGGATAGTCCGGGATGTTGTTGCCGGTCGGCGTCCATTGCACGCGGGCGGGCGAGCGGTAGAACTCGACGAGACCGCCGAGCTTGGGAGCGCGCTCCGTCATGGACTGATGCCAGATGTCGCTCTCGCGGATGAAGGTGAGGCCCACATGGCTCTTCTTCAGCGAGACCGTCTTGGAGGTCACGAACTGCGCGTAGAGCCAAGCCGCCTTGCGGCGCTCGACGGGCGTGGACTTCAGCAGCGTCCAGGAGCCCGCATCCTGATAGCCGAGCTTCATGCCCTCCTTCCAGTATGCGCCCTTCGGCGAGGGAGCCATGCGCCATTTCGGCGTGCCGTCCGCGTTCACCACCGGCAGGCCCGGCTTCACCATGTCGGCCGTGAAGGCCGTGTACCAGAACATCTGCTGGGCGATGTTGCCCTGCGCCGGCACGGGGCCCGACTCGGAGAAGGTCATGCCGCCCGCCTGCGGGGGAGCATATTTCTTCAGCCAGTCGAGGTACTTGGTGATGGAATACACCGCCGCCGGGCCGTTGGTGTCGCCGCCGCGATCGACCGATGAACCGACCGGGCGGCAGCCTTCCATGCGGATGCCCCACTCGTCCACGGGCAGGCCGTTGGGAATGCCCTTGTCGCCGTTGCCTGCCATGGAGAGCCAGGCATCGGTGAAGCGCCAGCCCAGCGACGGGTCCTTCTTGCCGTAATCCATGTGGCCGTAGACCTTGACGCCATCGATCTCCTTCACGTCGTTGGTGAAGAATTCCGCGATGTCCTCATAGGCCGACCAGTTCACCGGCACGCCGAGATCGTAGCCGTATTTGGCCTTGAATTTCTCCTTCAGGTCCGGACGCTGGAACCAGTCGTAGCGGAACCAGTACAGGTTCGCGAATTGCTGGTCCGGCAGCTGGTACATCTTGCCGTCCGGCGCCGTGGTGAAGGACTTGCCGATGAAGTCGTTGATGTCCAGCGTCGGCGAGGTCACGTCCTTGCCTTCGCCTGCCATCCAGTCGTCGAGAGCCACCGCCTGCTTGTAGCGGAAGTGGGTGCCGATGAGGTCGGAGTCGTTGACCCAGGCGTCGTAGATGTTGCGGCCCGACTGCATCTGGGTCTGGATCTTCTCCACCACGTCGCCTTCCTGGATCAGGTCGTGGGTGAGCTTGATGCCGGTGATTTCCGAGAACGCCTTGGCAAGCGTGCGCGCCTCGTATTCATGGGTCGTGATGGTCTCCGAGACCACATTGATTTCCATACCGGCGAAGGGCTTCGCGGCATTCACGAACCATTCCATCTCCTTCAGCTGCTCGTCCTTCGAGAGCGTCGAGGGTTGGAATTCGCTATCGATCCAGCGGCGAGCCTCTTCCATGCCGGCGAGAGCGGCACCGGTGCCGAGCACCATGGCGGCGACGCTTGTCGAAACGAAGAGCTTCAAGCGCTGGTGAGATTGGGTGAGCTTCATTCTTGTCCTCCCAGATTACCCCCTAGCCAGCTTGTCTGCCGGTCCTATCCCTTCCGTTCGGGTGAACCGAAGGTCTTGATGCTTCTGTCCTCACACGTAGCGGAACACCGCTGCCGTATAGAGGAGCGAAAGTGCAGACGCCCACCACAGGTCCGGACCGACGAGCCCGAGCCAGGCGAGGTGGATGAAAGCAGAGCCCAAAAGCGAGATGAACAGACGGTCGCCGCGCGTGGTGGGAATGCGCAGGATGCCGACGCGCTCTGTTTCTGGCCGGTAAATGGCAAGTCCCGTCATGAGAAGCAGCAGGCTTGCGATGGCTGCGAAGAAAAGGCCGGTCTGCCAGGTCCAGGCCATCCAGGCGAGATCAGGCATGACGTTCTCCTTCAGACCCGGCCAAGGGCGAAGCCCTTGGCGATGTAGCTGCGGACGAACCAGATGACGAGCGCGCCGGGCACGATGGTCAGCACGCCGGCGGCGGCCAGAAGGCCCCAGTCCATGCCGGCGGCCGAGACGGTGCGCGTCATGGTGGCGGCGATGGGTTTCGCGGTCACGGAGGTGAGCGTGCGCGCCAGGAGCAGTTCGACCCACGAGAACATGAAGCAGAAGAAGGCCGCCACGCCGATGCCGGACGCGATCAGCGGCATGAAGATCTTCACGAAGAAGTGCGGGAAGGAATAGCCGTCGATGGCCGCGGTCTCATCGATCTCCCGCGGCACGCCGGACATGAAGCCTTCGAGAATCCACACCGCGAGCGGCACATTGAATAGGCAATGCGCCAAGGCCACGGCCCAGGGCGTGTCGAAGAGGCCAATGGCGGAATAGAGGTTGAAGAAGGGCAGGGCAAACACCGCCGGCGGCGCCATGCGGTTGGTCAGCAGCCAGAAGAACAGGTGCTTGTCGCCCAGGAACCTGTAGCGGGAAAAGGCATAGGCCGCCGGCAGCGCGAAGGAGATCGACAGCACCGTGTTGATGATCACGTAGGTCAGCGAGTTGATGTAGCCCGAATACCAGCTCTCGTCCGTGAAGATCTTGACGTAGTTGTCGAAGGTGATGTCGCGGGGCCAGAGGGTCAGGCCGGAGGTGATCTCCATATTGGTCTTCAGGCTCATGTTGACGAGCCAGTAGATCGGCAGCATCAGGAACAGGAGGTAAAGGGTCATCATCACGACGCGGCCGCTCACGCGCGGGCCCGACAGGGCGCGGTTGGCGGCTGTGGGCCTGGCAGCAGACTTCACGTCGGAGGAGCCGACAGCGATGGTACCGGTCATGCTTCAACTCTCTCGCGTCCGGCATCCACGTTGGTCATTACGGTGTAGAAGACCCAGCAGATGGCGAGGATGATCAGGTTGTACACCAGCGACATGGCGGCGGCCTTGCCGAGGTCGAACTGCCCCAGGGCCAGCTTCACAAGATCGATGGACAGGAAGGTGGTGGCGTTGCCTGGGCCGCCTCCGGTGAGGACGAACGGCTCGGTGTAGATCATGAAGGAATCCATAAACCGCAGCAGCACCGCGATCAGCAGAACGCGGCGCATCTTCGGCAGCTGGATCGTGCGGAACACGGCCCAGCGGGAAGCGCCATCGATGCGGGCGGCCTGGTAATACGCGTCCGGAATGGACTTCAGCCCGGCATAACAGAGGAGGGCGACGAGGCTCGTCCAGTGCCACACATCCATGACGATGATCGTCACCCAAGCGTCGAGCGGATCGCCCGTGTAGTTGTAGTCGATCCCCAGGCGATTGACGACCCAGCCTAGGAGGCCGATGTCGCCGCGGGCGAAGACCTGCCAGATGGTGCCGACCACGTTCCACGGAATGAGCAGCGGCAGCGCCATGAGCACGAGGCAGAGCGCCACCGTCCAGCCCTCGCGCGGCATGGACAAAGCGACCGCGATGCCGAGGGGCACTTCGATCAGCAGGATGATGAAGGAGAACAGCAGCGTGCGCATGAGCGAGGATAGGAACTGCTCGCCGAGCTGGCTCGACGGATCGAGCAGTTCTTGGAACCAGCCGATGCCGTTCCAGAAGAACTGGTTGTTGCCGAAGGTGTCCTGAACCGAATAGTTGACCACCGTCATCAGCGGCAGGACGGCGGAGAACGCCACGATGGCGAAGACCGGCAGGACGAAAAACCAGGCCTTGTTGTTGACGGTTTTCGTCATGCCGCGCGTCCCCCCGAGGTTTCTCCGGCGACCAGGTGCCCGTTGGCGTAGATGTGGACGTGGTTCGGATGGAGCACGAGCGAGGCCTCGCTTCCTTCGATGGAGACGCCGTCGGGAACGCTTGCGGCAAGGGGGCGGCCGCCCAGCTCCACGCGGGCGATGCGCGCCCGCCCGATATCGTCGATGCGCCGCACCTGGACGGGCAGGCCTGCCCCCTTCGGCTGGAGCTGAACGAATTCGGGCCGGATTCCGAGCTCGATATGCTCGCCGCCGGACAGGGTGCGATAGGCGCGCCGGAGAGGAATCATCGTGCTGCCGATGATGGCGGTGGCGCCCTCGACGCGGCAGGGCAGGATGTTCATGCCCGGCGAGCCGATGAAGTGGCCCACGAAGGTATGGGCAGGGCGTTCGAACAGCTCGTCCGGGGTGCCGGTCTGCACCACGGCGCCGTCGTGCATGACCACGACCTTGTCGGCGAAGGTGAGCGCCTCCGTCTGGTCGTGCGTCACGTAGATCATGGTGATGTCCAGCGCCCGATGGATCTCCTTCAGGGTGGAGCGCAGCTGCCACTTCAAGTGCGGGTCGATGACGGTGAGCGGCTCGTCGAACAGAATCGCCGCCACGTCGGGACGTACGAGGCCGCGGCCGAGGGAGATCTTCTGCTTCATGTCGGCCGTGAGATTGCTCGCCTTGCGGTCGAGCACGCGGGTGAGGTCGAGGAGGCCGGCAATCTCCTCCACCCGCCGGGCCGTCCGGTCGCGCGGTACGTTTCGGTTCTTGAGCGGGAAGGCGAGGTTCTCGCGCACCGTCATGGTGTCGTAGACGACGGGGAACTGGAACACCTGCGCGATGTTGCGCGCCTCCGTGGCCAGATCCGTCACGTCGAGGTCGTCGAAGAGCACGCGTCCGCGCGTGGGGCGCACGAGGCCGGAGATGATGTTGAGCAGGGTCGTCTTGCCGCAGCCCGAAGGCCCCAGCAGGGCATAGGCGCCGCCCTGGCTCCAGACGTGGTTGATCTCCTTGAGGGCGTAATCCTCCGCCGTGCGGGGATCGGCCTTGTAGGCATGGGCGAGGTGATCGAGCGTGATGCGGGCCATCGGTCTTTCCTCACGCGGCTTTCTGGGCGGGATCTGTCGCGGCGAGCCGGCCATCCGCATCGAAGAGGAAGAGGCGGCGGGGATCGAGATAGGCGGTGACCGGCAATTTCGGCTCCAGGCGCCTTACACCCGGTACCAGGGCCACGAAGCGATGGTCGCCCGCGTCGAGATGGACGTAGCTTTCGGAGCCCGTGATCTCGGCGACCGACACGTTCGATGCGATGGTGATCTCATGGGTCCCCACGGGTTCGAGAGTCAGATGATGCGCCCGGAACCCGACGATGTATTCGCCGTCGGGAACGCTGGCGAGAGGTCCGGTCGCGGGGATCTGCCCGCCCGTGCTCAAGGTGGCGGTCCCGTCCGCCTTGCGGGCCGTGAGGGTGTTGAGCGGCGGGTCCGAGAAGACGCGGGCGGTGACCAGATCGCGAGGTTGGCGGTAGACCTGCGGGGTCGGCCCGAACTGTGTCACCCGGCCCTGGAACAGGGTGGCCGTGTTGCCGCCGAGCAGCAGGGCTTCCGATGGTTCGGTCGTGGCATAGACGAAGATGGCGCCCGAGGCGGCAAACACCCGCGGCAGCTCCTCACGCAGCTCCTCGCGCAGCTTGTAATCGAGGTTCGCCAGCGGCTCGTCGAGGAGGACGAGATCGGCGCCCTTCACCAGGGCCCGTGCGATGGCGGTCCGCTGCTGCTGGCCGCCCGAGAGGTTGAGCGGCTTGCGGTCGAGATAGGGTTCGAGCTTCAGCAGCTTGGCGGCCTCGCGCACCCGGGTGTCGACCTCACTCCTGGCGACGCCAGAGACGCGCAGGGGCGAGGCGATGTTCTCGTAGACGGTGAGCGATGGATAATTGATGAACTGCTGATAGACCATCGCCACGCTGCGGCGCTGCACGGGCCAGCCCGTCACATCTGTGCCGTCGACCAGCACGCGACCGCTCGTCGGTGCATCGAGCCCGGCCATGAGCCGCATGAGGGAGGTCTTCCCGGACAACGTGGCACCGAGAAGCACGTTCAGCGAGCCGCGCTCCAGGGCGAGAGTGACATCGTCGATATGCGTGGAGGCTCCGACCTTCTTCGAGACGCCTTTAAGGACTATGGTCATCGGCGCTTCCCTGAAGGTCGAGCAGCAGAGGGATAGGCAACAGCGAGACGAGCGATCGCGGCCCGCTCAAGTCGGATTGCGGGGGCTGTTCCTTGTCCGGCAAAATTCGTCACCGCGGTCCGTCTCGCCGCGTGTTGGGCCCTGTCGTGCCCGTATGCGCCATCCCTCACCGCGACGCATAGCGTCGCCGCTGCCTGCGGACTCAAGAGCGCTTCTCCCGACTGCCGACCCTC
Organism: Microvirga makkahensis; assembly: GCF_009830105.1. GTDB lineage: Bacteria > Pseudomonadota > Alphaproteobacteria > Rhizobiales > Beijerinckiaceae > Microvirga > Microvirga makkahensis. The sequence goes on along the minus strand of NZ_WURB01000002.1, from coordinate 160,816 downwards.
CGGGTCTGATCTGTCGTTATTCTTATGGTGAAGGTATCTTGCTCTCAGGGCGAAAGCAACCGGCCGGTATTCGATCCGAAACTGGTCTTGTACTGGACGGCTCTGATGGGGTGGACGCCCCCAACGGCCTTGGTGTGCCAAAGTGGAGGTGTTGAACACCACTTGAGGGAGGCGTCCATGGGAGAAGTTCGCACAATCGGCGTGGATCTGGCGAAGAACGTGTTCCAAGTCCATGGGGCGGATGCATCAGGCGCGGTGCTGTTCCGCAAGAAGCTGCGGCGGCACCAGGTTCTGACCTTCTTTGCCGGCCAGAAGCCCTGCACGGTGGCCATGGAGGCCTGCGGCAGTGCGCATCATTGGGCGCGTGAGATCGGCAGGCTGGGTCACACCATTCGGCTGATCCGGCCCGCTTACGTGAAGCCCTTTGTCAAGCGCCAGAAGAACGATGCGGCGGATGCCGAGGCGATCTGCGAGGCGGCCCAGCGCCCGACCATGCGCTTTGTGGTTCCCAAGAGCGAGCAGACCCAAGCCGCCGCCCTCGTGTTCCGGGCGCGGGATCTCCTGGTGAAGCAGCGAACCCAGATCATCAATGCGTTGCGCGGCCATCTGGCCGAGTTCGGCATCGTGGCGGCCAGAGGGCCGGCTCGCGCCCCGCAGCTTATGCAGGCAGTTGAGGATCCGGACGAGCCGATCCCAAAGCTCGCCCGTCCGATCCTCCATATGCTGGTCGAGACACTTCATCGCCTGGACGAGCAGATTGCGCTCCTTGATCACGAGGTCGCCCAGCGGGCCAAAGAGAACGAGACAGCGCGTCGGCTGATGACCATTCCGGGTATCGGTCCGGTGACCGCAGTCGCCCTGGCGGCGCTTGCGCCACCGGCCGAGACCTTCAAGCGAGGGCGGGACTTTGCCGCCTGGATCGGTTTGACACCGCTTCAGCACTCGACGGGAGGTAAGCAGAAGCTGGGCGCCACCTCGAAGATGGGTGAGCGAACGCTGCGCCGCCTGCTGATCCTCGGTGTCGCGCTGGCTCTGAACGATCCCATCAAGGATGTACCCGTCCTGGTCGACGGCCCGCCACAGCCAGTGCTTCTGGCCGGCAATAGTGATCACGACCTCGTCGAGGTGCCAAATGTCGCGCCGGCTCGGCCTCTTGCGTTTGAGGCGGCGGGCGTAGTCTGGCCCGAACTTCAGCGCCCATCGCCGAACGGTTTCATAGGAGACGACCATGCTGCGCTCAAGCAGCATCTCCTCAACCAGCCGCAGGCTCAATGGGAACCTGAAATAGAGCCATACTGCGTGGGCGATGACCTCGGGTGGAAAGCGGTGGCGTTTGTAGCTGACGGACTTGATCATGCCGCCCCATCTACTCGCCTCGCTCCAATACTCCGGTTAATGTGACAACACCCCTGGCGCAGCGGTGCGCATCTGGTCAACATGGAGTTCATGCAGGCCGGTGTCAGCATTGTCTCGCCTTTCGTGAACCTGTTTGGCAACTATCTGTGGAACGCGGGCCCTCGTCTCACTGATCGCGACGGCGTCCCCTTCCTGAGCGACTATCTGCCGGAAGGTCTAACTGTCCAATCCGTGATCGACGAGAAGCAGCGCCACTTCCCCTTCTCGTCTTCCGACATCTCGCGCTACGTGGAGATTGGCATCCAGAGTGCCATCAACGAGGGGCGGGGCACGGATGATGGCGGCGTCTACCTCGATTTTATAGACTGCGATTTCGATCGGATCCTGGCGGACCGCACGAGCAGTATCGCGCGGATGTGGCCGCTGACATACGATTGGTACAAAGAGCGCGGGACTCACCTTTATCGTGATAAGGTCCAGATCGCTTGCTCGGCTCATGCCATCAACGGTGGATTGCGCATCGACCCAGATGCTCAGTCCAACATCCGCGGTCTGTTCGCTGCCGGTGAGGTCGCTGCAGGCCCGCATGGAGCGGACCGGTTAGGCGGCAACATGTCGGTCACCTGCCAGGTCTTTGGCGCACGCGCCGGACGGAAGGCCGCGGAACTGGCGCGCGAGCACGGACACCTTGACATTCCCAATTTGTTCGATGAACAGGCCGCATTCCTTGCACGGCTTCCGGGGCATGGAAGCGAACCATTGCCGGAACTGCGCCGTTCGCTGCAGATGGTAGCGAACCGGCACCTGCTCATCCTGCGCGACGGGAAGGGGCTGGAGGCCTTGCGCTCATCCGCTACCGCCATTCGCGACACTGTTCTGTCCGCTGGACGCATTGAGACGCCCCAGGATCGCATCAACGCGATCGAGCTCATCAACATGTGCGAAGTGGCCGATATCATGGCGATGGCTGCACTCGAACGGGCCGAAAGCCGTGGCAGTCATTACAGGACGGATCTGCCTGAGTCGGATGACAGCCAGGACACGAATATCATCATTGACCGAACCGCGCCGAACAGCTTCTTCTGCGCACGGCTCGGCGAACTCGGGTGATACATGCCTAACTTGTTAGGCATGCAGGCCGCGCGATCGAACGGCGTCAAGGGCAGCCGCCAAGCCTGGGATGATGAATCTCAGGGAAGACGCAGGCACAGAGATCCGGAACTGGGTGCCACCAAGCGAACGATCGCCTCGTCGAGGAAGACAACATGACACAAGATAGCGGGCACATTCGAGCCGAGCCGTCCTCTCTCCCGTTACAAGGAATGCGGCTCCTAAGTTTCTGCCATTATCTGCAAGGGCCTGCTGCGGCACAGTATCTCGCTGACATGGGGGCAGACGTCATCAAGGTCGAACCACTTGGCGGGGCCTTTGAGCGTCACTGGTCCGGCGCCCGGACCTTTGTTGATGGCGTAAGCGCGTTCTACCTCTCGGCGAACCGCAACAAGCGGAGTCTTGCGGTTGATCTGAAGAAACCTGGTGCGCGTGTCGTTCTGGATCGGCTGGTTGCCTCGGCGGATGCGATGCTAGAAAACTACAGGCCGGGCGTGATGGAACGTCTTGGCCTTGGGTATGCTGATGTCTCGAAAGTCAATCCGCATATCATCTACGCTTCAGCGACGGGTTTCGGCGCAGGTGGACCTGCTCGGGACCGGCCTGGACAAGATCTTCTCGTGCAGGCTCGTTCCGGATTGATTGCAGCGACGGGCGCCGAACGATTCACAGGAATAGGATGTGCCGCCGTAGATCAGCACGGCGCGGCTTTGCTGGCCATGGGTATCGCGGCAGCTTATGCAAAGAAGCTCGCCACGGGGCAGGGAAGTCGAGTGGAGGGGTCGCTCTTCAATGCCGGCATCGACCTGCAGGCGGAGGCCCTGACGCTTTATTACAGCGGCCATCATTCCCGGCAGCGCTTCGCGCGCGAGGCGCATCTCGTCACCTGGTTTCACGAGGCACCGTATGGCGTATATACGATTGCCGACGCTACCGTGGCGTTGTCGCTGAACCCGCTTCTACGCGTCGCGGAGGCGTTGAAGGATCCTGCGCTCGCTGCGCTCGCAAATCTTGATGCGTACGAGGAGCGGGATCGGATCGCGGCCGCCGTCGCCGAAGCTCTGGCCAGCTGGCGATGGGATGACCTATCTGCGCGGTTTGATGAGCATGGCGTTTGGTGCGAGCGTGTCCAGGATTACGATGACCTCCGGCAGGATCCACAGGTGGTGCATAGCCAGCGATTCGCCGAAATCCCGGTCGGCGCGGGCCAAGCGACTGTGGTGCGTCACCCGCTGAAGTTTGACGGCGTCGTTCCGCCGATCCGCACATTGCCACCGAGGCCAGGAGATCAGACGGCGGAGATCCTGGAGCAGCTGGGGTTCTCCGTTTCTGAGATTGATCGACTGCGTGCCGAGAACGTCGTGAACAATGCAGTAACTCAGGATTGAGATCGAACCTGAATCTTCCGGCTTTGTTGCACGATCTACAGGCTACTACGAAACTGGCCGAGTTTTGCCATCTCGTACCTTGCTGACATGGAGAAAAACAGTGAACGCGCCTTCCTCTAGCCACATCTATAATGAGCCACTTTCAATTCTATGCAAGAAGCTTGAGGAGGATGAAAGGACGATCGGGACCGCATTTCCTTACGTTACTGCGCCTGACGGGCGATGGATGCTGATGTCTTCATCCGTATCTGCTGTAAATCATGGCGAGAACTGGGACCATGGTAATTGGTTCTGTGGGTTCTGGGTTGGCCTTTTGCTTGCGGCCTATCTACATAGCGGGGATGAGAAGTTCGTCAGCTTTGCTCGGGATCGTATGGCGTTAGTGGCTCAGTGCGCCGACGATGGCAATACTCACGACATTGGATTTATATTTCTAAGCTCGGCAGTCCCATTTTATCATATCACCGGCGAGCGTCTTTACCGTGACATGGCAATGCGTGCAGCAGAGCGCCTGCGTGCACGACTCGTTGTTACACGCCGTGGCTCCTATATATCATCGTGGGGGCCGATGGACGATCCGAGAGGGCGTGAGAGTTCTGCGATCGACACAATGGCGAACATTCCACTTCTGTATTGGGCTGCGCGTGAGAGCGGGGATGCTAGCTTTCAACTGGCTGCCGTTTCCCATGCGCGAATGACGGATCGATCTTTCACACGTCCGGATCAAACACTTTATCACGCCGTGCAGTACGACACAGTGAGTGGTGTGCGTCTCCGCGGATACACGTTTCAGGGATATAGCGACGAGCCTTCCTGGTCGCGCGGCACGGGTTGGGCTGTTTACGGTCTCGCGGCTACTGCAGCTGCCACCGGAGATCGCGCCTATCTCGATCGCGCAAGCTCACTTGCTAAAAAATGGCTTGAGCAGCTTGGCGGTTGCATTGTGCCGCCGTGGGATTTTGATGATCCGGCGCCACGACCTGTGCTCGACTCCTCGGCAAGTGCCATGATGGCGGCAGTGCTAGTCGATCTTGCACATCTGCATCCTGAAGAAGATCAGCGCATTTTCTGGCGAGGTGAAGCTGAGCGTCTTCCTTCCGGCCTGTGTTCGGAGTTTTTAGCAACAGACCAAGCTCATCGAGGTATTCTTAAAAAGGCCTGCTATTCGAAGCCACACAACGTTGGCGTCGAGTCAGCTGTGATGTTCGGCGACTACTTCTTCGAGGCAATTATGCGCTTACTCATGCCTGGCAAGTTCATCAGGCAGTACGAGCGACTCGGCTGAACCGGCCATGCGTGGCGGCGGGGATAAGCAATTGTCTTCGCGGCTCACGGAACGCGTCCGCCGTCTACGATCAGACCGGCATTGGACAAACTGGCGCATGCTGCCCCGTAACCTACACCGCGATCCACCACAGCCTCTCGTTTCTCACCGAAAAGATACTCATTATCGCGCGGCGCTTAAGGCAACAGAGCCAATAATCTAGTCAGTATGATAAATATGGGACCGGCGAAAATGAGCTTGGAAGGAAGTTTGTTGTCACCGCGGATGAACTCCGAACCAGACTCGCACGGCTACATACGCATACTTTATGAACATGGATGTATTCTGATCGAAAATTCGCAAAGGGTAACAAGCATCCTAACCTATGATCAAAGCTCTCACCGGCAGAAATGCGAGAGACTTAGAGAAGTCAACCAAACCGACTGTACTGGTGGAGGCAGATGAGGCTGCATCGAAGTGTAGTGAATGCCAGACGAATGTCATCGCGGCGCTCATAGTGGCTGGGAAGCCGCGGAAGTGCTTGATGGCACCATTATCTTGACTCTTCTGCTTGTCCGGCGGAGCCTCTGGAGCTACCCGAGGATTGAAGAAATCCTGAACTCAGTCGCGCCAGTCCCCTCTATGAGGGATGGAGCCTTCGCCTCCACACCTCGACAGAACGATTAGAAAGTAAAGTCCATGACAAAAGAACGAATTGGTTTTATCGGCGTAGGCCTCATGGGCCACGGAATGGCCGGCAATTTGGTTGACAAGGGGTGGCCCTTGACGGTCATGGCCCATAGAAGCCGGGACGCGGTGGAGGATCTCAAGACAAGGGGAGCGAAGGAGGCTTTGACACCGCGCGAACTCGCTGAGCAGTCGGACGTCGTCATTCTTTGCGTCACTGGTTCGCCCCAGGTTCAGGCTGTCATTCAGGGACCGGACGGACTCGCGGCGGCGGGCAAGTCTCTGCTCATCATTGACTGCTCGACCTCTGACCCGTCCGTGACAGTGCGCTTGGCCGAGGAACTGGCTTTGTCGGGTATCACGTTCATCGACGCGCCCCTGAGCCGGACGCCTGCCGACGCTAAGGCCGGCACACTTGACGTGATGGTGGGAGGCGAACCTGACGTAGTCGAGCGGGTTGAGCCTGTCCTAAGGGCATTCGCTGGAAGGGTTGTGCATACCGGTCCGGCCGGAACTGGGCACACGATGAAGCTCCTCAATAACTTCCTATCGATGGGCTACGCAGCGTTATATTCTGAGGCCTTGGCCCTTGGCTCAAAGGCGGGGTTGTCCGCACAAACGTTCGACAGCGTCATCCGTGGTGGCCGCATGGATTGCGGATTTTACCAGACGTTCTTCAAGTATGTTCTCGAGCGCGACAGGAACGCCCACAAGTTCACACTCAACAACGCCCTGAAGGATCTAACCTATCTGAATTCGTTCGCCAATGCTGTGGGACTAGTCAATCCGGTTGGAGCCGCGACACGTAACAGCTTTGCTCTAGCCGTCAATGCTGGCCGTGGCGAAGACTACGTCCCCATGCTCTCGGACGTTGTCGCGGAATTCAATGGCATTAGCGGGAATAGCGTTTCATTCCAACACTCCGCGGACGGGTTAAAGGAATAGAAATGCGCCCTTGACCGGAAGCAATCCTATAGTGCGATACTGCAGATCGGCTTCGGGATCGGTCGGGACGCGAGGTGGAGCCGATCCGAATCCGGCAAGGTGCCTACTTTAACAATCGCATCGAGCACGACCATCGCGCTATCAAGAGGCCAGTGCGGCCGATGCAGCGCATGGCGGCCGCGTCGAAAGGAGTGAGTCCGCAGGAGATTACCTGGAAGCGGATCTTCCATACCCGGCCTGAGACCTACAAGCTGGGTCAGGCCTGCATCACCGACAGGCATGCTCAGCACCCACATGCCGTCTTATGGGGAGATGGCTCTACAGCCTCATCGGACGGACAGATCTTCCAGGCCAGTGACCGTGCCGGGAAGCGTGGTGGCTTCAACTTGCATTACGGTAGCGAACCGGGTTCGAAGTTCTACAGTCACTTATCCGACCAGTACGGCTCCCTCAGCATCCTGCCAATCAGCGCGACCGAGAGCGAGGCTTCCTACGTGCCGGATGGCTTGTTCGACCACGAGACAGAAATCGACATCCAGGAGCACTTCACGGACACGGGCGGCGCCAGCAACCACGTGTTTGGCCTCTTCGCCCTGTCAGGCCTGGGATTTGCTCCGCGGCCGCGCAACCTCAAGGACCGGAAGCTCCATACGTTCGAGAAGCCGGATGCCTATCCCGCGCTCCAGGAACACATTGGCGGATCGTGTCCCGTGGCGTGGTGTAAGGGCGCCAGTCCTCGGCTGAGTCGGGTTGCTGGGGCAGTCACGGCAGACAGCCGGCAACCGGGATCATCGCTCAACGCGCTCAGACTTTCCAGCGACAGGTAGCGCCGGCTCTCCGTCCATCCGTCATTTCATCTGACGGCCTCGATCCAGACACGAGCTGTCACACCATCCGCAATCCTCAAGCGGTTTGCCGCCTCTCGCAATCCCAGCCCATTCGCCCGCGCCCGCCGGGAACTCGGCCGCCACCACCGCTCGCTGCATGCGCCACGATGTTACTCCACAACCTTCGATCACGACGGGTCGGCAATATGCAAATTGTGCATACCAGTCGGCAAAGTTTCTATTTTGAATGTGTCGGCGGCCTTATAATCTACCGCCGATGGGGCCCTCAAGGGCTCTATAATATAATTAAAGTGCAGGGATGCAGTCCGTTCCGAATGGAAAAGTTGAGGTCTAGTGCCTCGACGGATGCGAGAGTGCCCGGACGGTAAAATCGCTGTCGGGCGAGCAGACCCAAGCAACTACAATAACACGGGAACAGAGAGAGAGGGACATGCTAATGGGACTTTATTCTAAATCGCACCGCAAACCGTTCGTTGTTGCGCTGGCTGCCGGCGCTTGTACGATCGTTTCGGCTCTTCCTGCGGACGCTGCTGAAACTCGCCTGAGCGAAATTCTTGAGCGAGGTGTCGTTCGTGTCGGCGTGCAGGGGGCATTTAAGCCTTGGTCCTATCCTTCTCCGGATGGCACAATGCAGGGCATCGAGGTCGATCTGGCCAAGGATGTCGCGGACAAACTCGGCGTGAAGCTCGAGACAGTCATTATCAATTCGGCAAACCGAATCCAGTTCTTGCAGCAAGGCAAGATCGATCTGATCATTGGCGGCATGTACGACACTACTGAACGCCGGAAGGCGGTCGGTATCATCGAGCCGGCTTACTGGACGTCGGGCCCTACCTTGATGGCCAAGAAGGGAGTCATCAAGGACTGGAAAGACATCGAAGGCAAGCCGGTTTGCGGCAAGCAGGGCGTTGCCTACAACAAGAAGGTCGAACAGGACTACAAGGTCAGGATCGTCGCTTTCGCAGGCAACTCGGAGGGCAAAGAAGCGTTGCGCTCCGGCAAGTGTGTCGCGTGGTTGTATGATGACGTAAGCATCATGGCAGATTTGGAGGCACCCGAGTGGGCCGACTACGAGATGCCCGTATCCGTGCTCTACAACAATCCGTGGGCAGCCGCTGTGCCCCTTGAAGAGCTCGATAAGCCGTGGGGCGTCTTCATGACGGGAATGGCCTACCGCTGGCAGTCGACCGGCAAGCTCGTGGAGCTTGAAGGCCAGTACAAGCTGAAACCTTCGGAATGGTTTGCCCAGCAGCATGAGAAGCACCGGTGGGATGCATCTTACCTCGAGGGCGGGAAATAGTTGGACGCCAATTCATGATCGGGTTGCGGGACTCTGACCAAAGGGAGGCGGAGACGGGATGTTTGAGCTGATCGCCCCTTTCTTCCACGACCTGTACGATAAGACAGGGCTGAACTTTAACATCTTCTACGACCGCTATGAATATGACCGTTTCCTGTCCGGTGCGGTCATTTCACTGAAACTGATGTTCGGAGCGATCCTCCTTTCCCTGGTCATTGGCATTCTCGGCGCTTGGGCGCAGGGGGTGGGGTCGCGCGTTCTGCGCGGCGCCATCAACGCCTACATCCAGGCGTTCCGGAACACGCCGCCGATGATCCAACTTCTGTTCTTCTATTTTGGATTGGGGGCGTTCACACCGCAGGTCGACATGGGCGGTTACACCGAACCATTGGTTTCGGCATTCGCGTGGGCCATGATTGCACTGGGAATTTTCGGCGGTGCCTACAATGTCGAAATATTCCGGTCCGGTCTTGAGGCCGTTCCCCGACCTACGCTGGAGGCATCGGAAAGCCTCTGCTTGTCGAAGTGGCAGACGTACCGACATGTGACCCTGCCCCTTGCCTTCAGAATCTGCCTGCCGTCACTCACGAGCAATCTTATCAGCTTGGCGAAGACCACTTCCCTCGCTTACGTCATCTCCGTTCCGGAAATGACATACGTTCTGAACCAAGTGTGGTCCGACACCATCAACGTGCCTGAGATGATGCTGATCTTATTCGTATTCTACGTGGCTGTCGTCGCATTGCTCGGTGCGGGTCTTCACTTCCTGGAACGGAAACTCGCATTGCCGGGATTTGGACGATGACGCAGGTGCGAACTGAAACTGGCAACGCCAGGCCGGCACAATACGCTCTGTCCGGGGTCAGCTGGTATCACGGAGCCATTCTCCTCCTGGGGTTCGTGATTGTTTTCGCGGCCGTCCATTTGAACAGCCGCGAAGCCGATGCCACGAACCTATCGGCGCTCGATACCCTGAGCCTCTGGCTGCCCTTCATCCTGAAAGGGTTCGGTCTCAACCTGCTGATGAGTTTTCTTGCCATGGCCATCGCGACCGTGCTGGGAGTCGCGTTAGGGATTGCACAGGTCAGTCAACTCGGGGTTGTCCGTGTTGCTTCAAAGTTTGTGACACATCTGTTCCGGAACGCGCCTTGGCTCGTCATCCTTTTCACGGTCATGTACCTCCTCCCGGTCGAAGCGACATTGTGGGGCGGAGAGAAAGTCATCATTCCGGATTGGATCAAGGCGACATTCGCCTTTTCACTGCCGGTGATGGGCAACATCAGCGAAATCGTCCGCGGCGCCATCAACTCGATCCCGACCGGACAATGGGAGTCAGCCGAAGGTCTGGCCTTCACCAGACGCCAGACCATGGTGCATATCATTCTGCCGCAGTGCATCAAGCGTTCCATTCCACCGTGGATGAACTGGTACGCCCTGCTCACCCTGGCCACACCGATGGCATCGATCCTGGGCGTTCATGAGGCTGTCGGAAACGCCCAGGCTGCTATGGAAGCGGGCGGAGGGCGGCCAGAGTTCCTGCTGCCGTTTTACCTTTTCCTATTGTGCCTGTTCTTTGCATACATCTACCCGATCGCTCTTTGGACGAGAAAGCTCGAGCAAAAATATGCTGTCTCTCATTAGCACCATGGAGGGCAATGTCCCCCGCAGCTGGACACCCGGAATGCCGATCGTCTCACTGCGTGACGTCCGCAAGTTCTACGGCTCTCTTGAAGTACTGAAGGGCATCAGTCTCGATGTGCGAAAGGGAGAGGTGATCTGCATCATCGGGCCATCCGGCTCGGGTAAGTCAACCCTCATCCGCTGCATCAACGGGTTGAACGGGATCCAGCATGGCTCGATCAGAGTTGAGGGCCTTGAAGTCAACGATCCCAAGCTCGATGTGCTCGCGCTGCGGCGGAAGGTCGGCATCGTATTCCAGCAGTACAATCTATTTCCCCACAAGACAGCTCTTGAAAACGTCATGCTGGCGCCACTGCTTGTTCTTAAGGAGCCAAGACGGCAGGTGGAGGAACGGGCACGCGAACTCATCTCGAAAGTCAAGCTCCAGGGCAAGGAGAACTCCTATCCCGGTGAGCTATCCGGCGGGCAGCAGCAGCGCGTCGCGATAGCCCGGAGCCTCGCAATGTGCCCTGACGTGATGCTCTTCGACGAAGTCACGGCGGCCCTCGATCCTGAAACCGTCAAAGAGGTCCTCGTCACCATTAAGCAACTGGCCTCCGAGGGAATGACCTGCATCCTCGTGACACACGAAATGGGGTTTGCCCGGGAAGTCGCCGACCATGTCTATTTCACCGATGGCGGGGTCATAGTCGAGCATGGTCCGCCATCCGAACTCTTTAACGATGCAAAAGATCCGAGAACCAGGCGCTTCCTAAGCCAGGTCTTATAGCAAGATCCGGGCGCACGCCCGAAACAGCGGCCTACCATCAAAGAATCAAGAGCGGCCAGACAGCGCTTCGGCCGATCGGATCTCTATTATCAGAAACGGCAGATCAACTATGGACATCACCAATCAGCAGATCACGAAGGATCCTCTACTTCAGCCTTTCACGATCGGAAAGCTCACACTGCGCAACCGGATTATGAGCACCAGTCATGCTTGCGGCCTTGAGGAAGGCGGCATGCCCGGTGAGGCGTACCAGCTTTACCACGCCGAGAAAGCAAAGGGCGGGCTGGCCCTGTCCATGTTCGGCGGATCCTCCAACGTCGATCGGGATTCGCCGAACATCTTCCGCCAGCTCAATGTCGGTGACGACCGCATCATCCCGTACTTCCAGCAGTTCAGCGAGCGCATGCACGGTCTCGGGGCGGCGCTCATGTGCCAGATTTCCCATCTGGGACGACGCGGCGATCCCTATGCAGGCGACCGCCTTCCCACGATTGCACCATCCGTTGTGCGGGAAACACTTCACCGCAGCATTCCGAAGGAGATGGATGAGCACGATATCGAGCGTGTCATCCGTGCCTATGCAGAGGCTGCTAAGCGTTGCAAGGAAGGGGGGCTGGACGGTCTGGAAACGCTTGCGGGCGGCCACCTGATCGGTCAGTTTCTTTCGCCGCTGACAAACCATCGGACTGACCGGTTCGGTGGCAGCCTCGAGAATCGTTGTCGCTTTGCCCTGTTGGTTCACGAGGCTATTCGGAAAGCGGTCGGGGACGATTTTGTCGTCGGCATGCGGTTTACGATCGACGAGCGAACCCCCGGAGGTCTGTCGTTCGATGATTGTGTCAAGATCGCGCTGATCTTGAAGAATGCCGGCGCAGTCGACTTCATCAATGCCGTCTATGGCTCGATGGATACGATCCGAAGCCTTTCCGAGCAGAACATGCCCGGCATGGGTTCGCCCATTGCCCCTTGGGTCGAACCAGTCGGTCTGTTCAAGCAAGAGGTCGGGCTGCCAGTATTCCATGCCGCTCGCATCGCGGATGTCGCGTCCGCCCGCTATGCGATTGCCGAAGGCAAGCTTGACATGGCCGCAATGACGCGCGCTCAGATCGCCGACCCCTACATCGTTGAGAAAATCCGGACAGGGCGCGAGAGCGAGATCCGCCCGTGCGTCGGAGCCACCCATTGTCAGTCGCCTCAGCGCCCGTCCTGCCTCCACAACCCGGCTACGGGCCGAGAAGCTCAGCTTCAGCACAAATTCGCAAAGGCAAAGGGAGCGCCGAGGCGCATCGTAGTGGTCGGCGGCGGTCCCGCTGGACTGGAGGCGGCGCGGATCTGTGCGGAACGCGGACATGACGTTTCGCTCTATGAGGCTGCGCCACAGCTCGGCGGTCAGATCCTGATCGGCGCAACGGGGTCCTGGCGTCGCGACCTCATGGGCATCGTCAACTGGCGCGTGTCTGAGCTCGAACGGCTGAAGGTCCGTGTGCAGACCGAATCCTATATGGAGGATGCCGATGTACGGGCCCTCAATCCGGATGTCGTCATCGTTGCGACCGGTGGCCTTCCCAATGTCGATCTCGTGTCTGGTGCGGATCACTGCCTGAATACCTGGGACGTGCTCACAGGCCATGTTTCAGCCTCAGGAACGGCGCTGATCTTTGATGGAACCGGACGTCATCCTGGCCCCCTCGCGGCTGAGAAGCTCGCCGCCCAGGGGGTGAGCATCGTTTACTGTTCAATCGACGGCCAGATTGCCGAGGAACTGACGTATGTGGAACGGTTCCGTTGGAAGAAGCGCTTTCTGGAGCTCGGAATCAATCCGATGTTCGACACCAAGTTGGTCGAGGTTGTCCGCTCGAACAATCGCCTGCAGGCCAGGATCGTGAGCGAGGTATCCCAGCAGGAGACACTCGTGGATGTCGACCATGTCGTGGTCGAGCAAGGCACGGTGCCGATGGAGGACATCTATGCGGGTCTGCGGCCACAATCCACCAACGATGGCGTAACCGACATCAAAGCCCTCCTGGCTTTGCAACCACAACCGAAGCTGAGAGACGAAGGTTTCGAACTCCACCGGATCGGTGACGCCGTCGCCAGCCGGAATATCCACTCGGCTATGCTGGATGCGTATCGCATCTGCAGCGTGCTCTGAGACGACAAAGCTAGACTGGAGAAAGCCAATGAAAATCACTGAATTCAAAGTACTGACCTTCGATGTTGTTGGAACTCTTATCGACTTCGAAGCGGGTGTCTTGAACGCCACGCGGAGTCTCGGCGGAGAGAAGGCGAGGAGCCTATCTGACGACGAAATCTTTGCACCGTACCTACGGGGTCGCGAGATCTTCTATGGGCGATCCTCCTACGCAATGAGAGACGTCTACCTGTATATGACAAAGGAACTGGGACTCGATTCCAGCGAACTCGCCGCTGACTCGTTCCAGTTGGCTATGATCCGCCATCCGGCTTTCCAGGACTCGGCGGATGCGCTCCGGCGCTTGCGGAAGAGGTTTCGCCTCGTCGCAATGACGAACGCGGATCGAACCGCGTTCTCGGCCTACTCGGACACACTGGGGAACCCGTTTCATGACAGCGTGACTTGCGATGAAACAGGTTGTGCGAAGCCGGACCCGAACTTCTTCGCGTTCAACAAGGGGCGCCAGTCGGCCTTTGGATACAAGCAATCGGAAATCTTGCATGTTGCACAGAGCCAGTATCACGACATCGGGATCGCTAAGAAGCTCGGCTACGCAACCTGCTGGATTGAGCGGCGGCAGGAACTGAAGGGCTTTGGCGGAACGCCGGTTCCGGGGAAAGTCGAGATCCCTGATTTCCACTTTGCGACACTCGCACAGCTTGCTGACGCAGTCGATGCAGAACTGGGCGCTGCCTCCATGAGGCAGGACAATCACGCTTGATTTCGGTTACCTCCACCATGTCGTCTCGTGCATCTGCGCCCATCGGGCCGTCCTTGTGGCAATCAACGGCTTCGGCCAGGCCAACATTCAGCACTCACAGAAGTGAGGACCGGTTCGACGTTGCGATCGTTGGTGGGGGCTATACCGGCCTGTCCTCAGCCCGGTATCTTGCCCGTAAGGGGCTGTCGCCAATCGTTCTTGAGGCGAATCATGTCGGTTGGGGCGCCAGTGGACGCAATGGCGGCGTCGTATCGGGCAAGTTCAGAGTATCGTTTAGGGATATCAGCAGCCGCTACGGTCTGGAAACCGCACGCCGGATGCACCGACTTGGGATCGAAGCCACTGAGCATATCGGTGTCTTGGTCGATGAGTACAAAATCACGGCGGCGCTGTATCAACCGAGTGGATCGCTGCGGTGTGCCCACAATGCCGCATCGTTCGCGTCCCTCAAGCAGGAATGCGAGTGGCTCAACTCGGCACTTGGCGATCAGGCGTGCAGCATCCTGTCTGCGGAACATCTCCAGGAGGAGATTGGGTCTGGCAATTTCTCAGGGGGCATGCTCAACAGGCACGGCGGTATCATCCATCCGTTCAATTTCGTGCTCGGGTGGGCCGACGGACTGTTGCAGGAAGGGGTGACGATCTGTGAGCAGACGCCCGTACTGAGTCTGAAGGTTGAGAGTGATGGCGTATGTCTCGAAACCGACAATGGGACGATTCGTGCCAAGCAAGTTGTTTTGGCATCGAACTCCTACTCAAATATTTCTCCGGCCACGCGACCTATCGAGAAGGCCGTCATACCTTTTCGTTCCGCCATGATTGCGACGAAGCCACTGGAAGGAACTGCCGCTGAACACTTGCTCCGCTTCGGCCGCAGCTATACGGAAACACGGCGTATGATGCGGTGGTTTCGGAAGGCGCAGGGGCGGCTGTTGTATGGCGGTCGCGGAGCTTTCGGAAAAGAGGATACTGAAGCCGCCTTCTCGGCTCTTCACAAGGCTATGGTTCGGCAGTTCCCTGAGTTGAGCAATATCGAGGTGACGCATCGGTGGTCGGGACTCGTCGCAATGACGCTCGACAGCCTGCCGCATCTGGGCAGGTATAATGATAGAGTCATATACGCGGCCGGTTACAATGGCTCGGGCGTCGCGTTATCATCGCTGATGGGCAAGTATGTTGCCGAATTGGCTACCGGACAGAGGCCGGATCTCGGTCTCGTTACGTCCTCGCGGCTCAGGCCAGTCCCATTTCAACTCGTGAGAGAGCCGGCCATTCGAACGGTGGCGGGATGGTACCAGTTTCTGGACGCGATCGGTCTCTGACCCGAACACCCGAGGGTGGAGAGGGCGACTGCTGTAGGTCGTTGTGCGGAGCATCCTCACGTCAATCCTTTCTCACCTTCAGAGTGGCAGACGAATTTTTGGAAAGGCCTGTCGCACCAGGCGACAGGGCCTGCTGAATGCCAGCCCCTTCCAGGGGCTCCTGCGCAAACTGTTCTGCGGATACCGTCATCCGGGCTCGAGAGAATTTCCGGGGGCCACTCTCGCGTGAATCAAGTGTGGTTCCGTCATGTTGTTGCGGTCGCCGCGCAGGAGAGACGGACGTCGGTCATCGGTTCAACTCCGGATCGCAAGGCCGTGCATCCCGCCTTGCAGATCCTTGTCCCCAACATCCCGCTTGCTGTAGCCTTTTGTGCATGCGAGGTGTTCCCGATAGGATCCGCACGTTCTCCAAAAGTAGCTGAGTCTCCTCATGAATCTGAGTTATTTTGCTGCATTCAGAGCTGTGATGCTTGCTGGAACCGTGAGCGGTGCGGCCCAGATTCTTGGACGCAGCCAACCCGCTGTCAGCCGCCTGCTCGACAAGCTCGAGTACGAGCTCGGAGTTCAGCTGTTCGAGCGGCGCAAGGGCTTGGTGACACCGACGGCGCATGCGTACGCTCTGTTGAAGGAGATCGAGCGGGCCTATGTCTCTTTGGACTCGCTTCGAATCTCGGCTCTGCGATTGGCGAAAGGAGAGGCGAGCGAGATCAACATAGCGACGATGCCCGCCTTAGGGCTCGACTTCATCCCATTTGTGCTGTCGCAGTTCTATTCAGACTGGCCGAACATCAAAGTTACGTTGAGCGTGCGCACATCCACCAGGGTCGAGGAGTACGCCGCAGCTCAGCAGATCGATTTTGGCTTTGCCGAGATATCCTATCAGCGTTCAGGTTTCAGAGTGGAGATGTTCAGTACCGCACCCTATGTCGTCGCCGTTCCGGCAAATCACCCATATGCCGACCGCTCGAGCCTCAGCCTGGAGGATCTATCGGGTACATCCTTCATCTCCTATTCGTCGTTCGCACCAGGGCGCCACTTGTTTGATCAGGCCTCCCAATCATCAGGCGTGGAAACCGATCACATTTATGAGACGAACCTCTCGGCGCCTGCCTATGCGATGGTGAAGCATGGGCTCGGAACAGCCATCATCGATCCATTCACCGCTGTCCTGCAACGCTGCGAGCAGGTGAGGGTGGTTCCATTGGCGCCCGCGATTCCGTTTAGAGTGAGCCTGCTCAGGCCGGAAACACGCGCCACGAACCCGGCAATCGAGGCTCTCCTCGAGAAGATGCGAGAATTGAGAGAGAAGGTGCTGAGCGAGCTGCCCGTTTGATCAGCCTTTATAAGGGAAACGCATACTGATCTGCGACGTTTCGATTTTGATCGGAGCGGGAGTTCCTATTAAATGCACCGGCTAGGAGTTTCGGGATCTGTGATTGCCGGGGTCGAGAAAGCTATGTGTAGCGGTATGAATCGGCGACATCGCCGGTGTTCGTACATGACGATCGGCGCCCAACGGGAGAGTATGGCTTCTGTGCCGCGGGTTCGGGGTAGGCGGGGCACGACGCTCCGTGCCAGCCGTTGTGGGACGTCTTCAGTTCTTGTCGATGGCCGTGGTCCGTCGTTCCGGCACGTGTCCGATTGCGCACAGTGGATGAACGGCGGCTTCGTGCTTGGATTCCTCACTGTGGAGATCACGGGGCTTGCGCCTGAGCCGAAGTTCACCATGCGAGCTGAGTTTTAACTGGAGACCTATCACAATGAAGTACATCAGCGCCCGGGTCCGTCCGGTGAAAGTATACCATGGTTACACTGCGGAACGGACGAGCATCATCGATGAATTGCCTCCTCGGGAGTTTATAGAGAAGGTGATCAGGGTTGATCGCATCTTGTCGATCACCGAGGACTACATTTTCATCGAGTGCCCGCACGACACAGCTCAAACCTGGGAGTACGAAGGCAACCTAAGCGACATCAAGACTCAGTTGCGAGCGGCAGGAATGCTCATCGGATGATATCGCTGCACCGACCGGAAGCCCATGCTGCGTCGCGCGATCGGCACCGCGACAACACGGTGGGTGTCGATAGGAGACAGCGCTCCCATTCGGCTGGAAAGCGTCCAATCACGTCATAGGACAGACGAAATGAAGCTTCTTGTGTGTGTGAAGCGAGTGGTTGATTTCAACGTGAAGATCCGGGTGAAGCCGGACGGTTCTAGCGTTGAGCTTTCGAACGTGAAGATGTCGATGAACCCGTTTGACGAGATTGCGGTCGAGGAGGCGGTTCGCCTCAAAGAGCAGGGCAAGGCCAGCGAGATCGTGGCGGTGTCGATTGGCCCGCAGCAGGCGGGGGAGACCCTTCGCACGGCGCTGGCCATGGGTGCCGACCGCGGCATCCTGGTCAAGACCGACGCGGTCGTCGAGCCGCTCGCCGTGGCCAAGCTCCTGAAAGGCATGGTGGAGCAGGAGAAGCCCGACCTGGTGATCCTGGGCAAGCAGGCGATCGACGACGATTCCAACCAGACCGGCCAGATGCTGGCCGGCCTGCTCGGCTGGCCGCAGGGCACGTTCGCCTCGCGGGTCAACCTGAACGAGGGCGCGCTCGAGGTCACCCGCGAGGTTGATGGCGGCCTGCAGACAGTGGGATTGAGGCTGCCGGCGATCGTCACCACGGACCTGCGCCTCAACGAGCCGCGCTATGCGTCCCTGCCCAATATCATGAAGGCCAAGAAGAAGCCGCTCGACGAGACCAGCCCCGAGGCTCTGGGCGTGGACGTGAGCCCGCGCCTGAAGGTGCTCAAGACCGCCGAGCCCGGCGGCCGCAAGGCGGGGGTGAAGGTGGCGTCGGTGGCCGAACTCGTCTCGAAGCTCAAGACCGAAGCCGGCGTGCTCTAAGGGAGAACAAGAACGATGACCACGTTGCTGATTGCCGAGCACGACAACGCTCACCTCAAGGACGCCACCTCCAAGGCGCTCTCGGCCGCCAAGGCGCTCGGCGCGCCCGTGCACGTGCTGGTGGCCGGCTCCAACGCCCGCGCCGCGGCGGAGGCGGCGGCGCGGTTCGAGGGCGTGGAGAAGGTGCTGCTGGCCGACGCGCCGGCTTACGAACACATGCTCGCCGAGCCGACTGCGGCCCTGATCGTGTCGCTCGCCTCCTCCTACGACGCCCTGGTGGCGCCCTCGACCTCGACCGGCAAGAACGTCATGCCGCGGGTGGCGGCGCTGCTCGACGTGATGCAGGTCTCCGACATCACCCGGGTGTTCTCGCCCGACACCTTCGAGCGGCCGATCTATGCCGGCAATGCGATCCAGACGGTGCAGGCGAGCGACCCCAAGACGGTGATCACCGTGCGCACGGCCGCGTTCCCGGCGGCGCCTGAGGGCGGCGCGGCTCCGATCGAGGCCGTCGGCCCGGCCGAGGATCCGGGGCTGTCGACGGTCACGGGCGCGGAGATGGCGCAGAACGACCGGCCGGAGCTGACCTCGGCGGGGATCATCATCTCGGGCGGCCGCTCGCTCGGCTCGGCGGAGAACTTCAAGACCTATATCGAGCCGGTCGCCGACCAGCTCGGGGCGGCGATGGGGGCCTCCCGGGCGGCGGTGGATGCGGGCTACGCGCCCAACGACTGGCAGGTCGGCCAGACCGGCAAGGTGGTGGCGCCGGACCTGTACATCGCGGTGGGGATCTCCGGCGCGATCCAGCACCTGGCCGGGATGAAGGATTCCAAGGTCATCGTGGCCATCAACAAGGACGAGGAGGCGCCAATCTTCCAGGTCGCCGATTACGGCCTCGTCGGAGACCTCTTCTCAATCCTCCCTGAACTCAAGGAGGAGTTGACCAAAGCCGGTTAATCGGGTCAGGAATAGACGAATGATGGCGATCCGGGCGGCCTAACTGGCTTGTAGAACAGCTGCCCACCAGGGGCAGGACGCGGACCGCTTGGTACTGGCCGCTACTAGGTGCGTTCAACCAAGGGGGTTCTGCGTTCCGCCACCCATCTTCCTGAGAGTAGGATCCTAGCGAAGCAACCGCCTAACGTCGGTATGAATTCCGCCAATCGCGGATTTGGTTTATGCTTTCCATCAATGTACACGATCGCTTTCTTGCTCCTGCCTGAATACTCTCTTCTTGGCGCCGTTTCCGCCGCGGAGACGCTTAGAGTCGCGAATTCGCTGTATGCCGATCCGCCCTTCCGATGCCTCTTCGCCCACGATACAGAACCCGACGTCCCCTCAAGTTCCGGGATCCCGCTCCACGCGGCCACCCATGTGCGAGACCTCAAGGAATTCGACGCGCTGGTTGTTGCCTCGAGCTTTCGACACGACACGTACGAGAACACCGAGACACAAGGCCTGATCCGGCGGTTTGACCGGCATGGGAAGACAATCGGATCCATCGAAAGCGGGGTGTATCACATCGCGCGAGCCGGGGTACTGAACGGTCATATCGCGACGGCGCACTTCAACAATCTTCCCATGTTTGCCGAACTCTTCCCGCGAGTTAAGTTCGTCAAGCAGGTCTATACCTGGTCGCACAAGCGCATGACCTGCGCCGGCGGAAGCGCCGCAACGGATATGATGCTCCACCTGATCGCCGAACGTCTCGGCAAGGCCGTGGCCGCGCGGGTCGCAAATATCATTATCTTTCCGTATCGGCGGGAGCTGGGCGCATACCAGGACGACCTCTTCACATCCGCCTACAACGGATTTCCGCAACCCGTGCGCGAGGCCTGTCGCCTCATGGAGGAGGCAATCCACCGACCGCTCGACATTGAAACAATTGCCACCCATCTCGCGCTTTCCCGACGGCACCTCGACCGACTGTTTGAGGCGGCCTTCAACTGCTCTACTTTTGACTACTACCGGATGATTAGGCTCGCCCGCGCCCGGAAGCTCGTTAAGGCGACGCGCATAGAACTCGCGACGATTGCCGCACGCTGCGGCTTCCGCTCGTACCCGCGGTTTCTAGAGCGTTATCGAGAAGCCTATGGTGTATGCCCCTCCGAGGATCGCGCATCCGCGCTGCTGCAACCAACGCAGCCCGACAAGGTTTCGCCGCTGAACGACCTGCATCCATATCAGAACCAGCTCGACCTCAGGCGCATGGTTTAAAGAGACTAGAATTTCTTAATGCCGCGCGTCCCGTTACGGCGAACGCGGCGAGAGCCGGGCGGATATCGCGCGAAAGTACACATGACAAACACCGGGTCTGCTCCCTAGTGCCGGCCTCTACCATTCTCGCTTCTAGATTGGATGGTCCGGCGGTTCCGGGCCACTCAGCTCGTCGTTCGAGAGCGGTGGTGATCTTCAGAAAGCCGTCGAGTCTCTGATTCGCTATTCGGATCCTCTTGCCGTATATCGGGCTCCCTTCTGTCCACGCTGCCCCAAGGCGCGCCGGTGTCCGCACAGCTCGAGCGTTGAGCGAGACGCGCCCGCCCGTGTCCAGGATGGGAACTTTGAATGTCCATCATGAGCCTATCAGCCGCTCTCCGGCATCTCTCATGATCCCTACGAACTCGACAGCACCACATTTGGGGTCAACTGGTCTGTTTCATGAACTTGGGTCTCCTCTCGAGGTTTCTACTCAAGTATTGATATAAATTATCTTCCGATAGCGCTCCAAATATACCAATTATTTCTTGCTCATTAGCTGATTGTGACTTTCAGTCTAAGCGAGCGCCAAAAGGCGCCATAAACAACGAGGGTGACGGTAATGGCAGACGATCCGATCGTATTAGGGGAATCTCAGCCCCCGGGCGCGTTCACGCGGCGGGCCTTCAATGCGGGCCTGCTGGCAACCGGCTTGATTGCTCGGCCCGGCCGCAGCCAGGCGCAGGCGATGCCTAAGCGCGGAGGCACCGTAAGACTTGCGCTCTATCAGCAATCGACCGGCGATACCTTCGACTCCGCCCGTTACGACAAGGGCAACGATTATATCCGTGGTACGAGCGTCTATAGCTATCTCACGCGTATGGACGAGCAGGGGAGAGCCCAGCCTGAAGTCGCCGAATCCTGGGAAGCCAACAAGGAGGCGACACGCTGGGTCTTCAATATTCGAAAGGGCATATCCTTCAGCGATGGCTCGCCGCTTACCACGGACGACATCATCTTTTCGCTATTGCGGCATCGCGAAGAGAGAGTTGCCTCGAGCGCGAAGCAATTGGTCGCCAACATCACGTCCGTAAGAGCAGATGGGCCCGATAAGATCGTCATAGAATTGGCGCAGCCCGATGTCGATCTCCCGATCCTCGTCGGCATCTTTCAATTCGCGCTTGTTAAGAATGGTACCTACGATTTCTCTAAGCCAATAGGCACCGGCGCATTCACGGTTAAGGAATTCCAACCTGGGTTGCGCACGGTGCTCGTGCGCAACCCGAATTTCTGGAAGCAAGGCCAGCCCTATATCGACCAATTCGAGATGTTTCCCATTCCGGACGCCTCGGCGCGTGCCAATGCGCTATTGTCTGGCGATGTCGATATGATTCTCGAACTGCGCGGCAACGGTATCGAACAGGTCGCCAAATCGGACATTGCCGACGTCTTCGTAACCCCTGGCACCCGTTATACGGCAATCCAAGCTGCGGTTGACCGGGCACCGTCGAATAACGCGGATCTCACGCTCGGCATGTCCTATCTGATCGATCGCAAGCGCGTCCTTGACACGGTTTTGCGCGGTTACGGCACAATCGCCAATGATCATCCGATTGGACCGGCCAGCGAGTACTACAACGCTGAACTGCCACAGCGTGAGCTCGACCTGGATAAGGCGAAGTTCCATTTTCAGAAGGCTGGTATTGGGAATGCACCTATCGAGCTTTCTATGGGGGACGGTGTGCTTTACAGCGTCGATATCGGCCAGCTGATGCAGCGCGAGGCAATGCGGGCCGGGCTGAACCTCCAGATCAAGCGTGAGCCCGCAGAAAGCTACTGGACCGCGGTCGCGGGAAAGCGTCCCTTTTTCGCGACGAACTTCCACCCGCGGCCAACATACAATATGCTGCTCAACCTCAGTTGGAAGAAGGGCGCAGTCTGGAACTTCTCGCATTACGAGAACGAACGTCTCGAAAAACTGATTGACGACACCCGGTCGGAATTCGATCTCGCCAAACGTAAGGAATACTACGGCGAGATCCAATCCATTATCCATAATTCGGGTGCTATCATACTTCCATGTTTCCTGAGCTATGTTGATGGCGTCTCGAAGAAAATCAAAGGTCTGACGCCCCTGCCCATCGGGAGCCTCGGAGGGTTCAACTTCACGGACAGGATCTGGATCGAGGCTTGATCGGTGCGGCCAAGCGGTGAAGCGGGCGGAGTGACGACGCGTGGCTAACATAATCCTTTGGAGGCTTGGAGCGACCCTCCTGATATTGCTGGTGGTTTCGCTTCTCGTCTTCTGGGCGTGCGAGATCCTGCCGGGAGATGTCGCGCAAGTCGCTCTTGGGCAGTATGCGACGCCTGAGAACGTGCGTGCGCTTCGCCTGGAGATGGGGCTGGATCGGCCCGCGATCCAGCGCTATCTCGAATGGCTGGTCGGAGCGCTTCAGGGTGACTGGGGCCGCTCCCTCGTCACAAAGACGCCCGTCAGCTCGCTGTTGTCTGAGCGCCTCGCCAATACGGCTTTGCTCGCCGGGGTGACGACGCTGATCGCCGTGCCGTTGGCGGTGCTGCTCGGCGTCGTGACAACGATGTGGAATGGGCGCGCGTTCGACCGTGCGGCCACCGTTTCCTTCCTGGCATTGTCGGCGACTCCGGAGTTCCTGCTTGCAACGCTCCTCGTGCTGCTATTCGCGGTGAATCTGGGTTGGCTGCCGGCCGTCGCATATCTCAGCACAGGCTCGGACTTCGGCCAGACGGCGCGGGCTCTGCTTCTTCCGACGGCCAGCTTGGTGATTGTCGTGACGGCCCAAATCGCGCGTATGACACGTGCCATTCTCGGGAGCATTCTAAGCCAACCCTATATCGAGATGGCTGTCCTAAAAGGTATTCCCCGGCAACGCATCGTCGGGTACCACGCGCTGCGCAATGCCGTTGGGCCGCTCGCAAATGTCGTGGCATTGAACGTTGCCTATCTGGTTAGCGGCGTCGTCGTCGTCGAGACGATCTTTGCCTATCCTGGCCTCGCTCGGCTGATGATCGACTCCGTGCAGTCACGTGATCTGCCGGTCGTGCAAGCCTGCGCCATGATCTTCTGCGCGACCTATGTTGTTCTGATCCTGCTCGCCGATGTTTTGGCCCGCCTGTTCGACCCGCACTCCCTCGCCGAGCGACCGACGGACGCCCTATGACCACTGCCTCAATCCAAATCAGGCCATCATCGACCCTGGTCTTCAGCGCGGCACTCCTCGTGTTCGTTGGGGTGGTAGCGCTCGTGTCTCTCGTCGCGCTGCCGCAGGATCCGTTCGACTTCATTACCGACGAGCCTTTTATGCCGCCCGCCGCCGGCATATGGCTCGGCTCAGATTATCTGGGGCGTGACGTTCTCTCACGCCTGATGGACGGAACTCGCATCACCCTGTTCATGGCAATGACGGCGACACTCCTTGCTCACCTTATCGGGGATACGCTCGGACTGACGGCCGCGATTCGGGGTGGAATCCTAGACGCTGCTCTCAGCCGAATTGTGGATGTCTTGCTGTCACTGCCTAAGATCATCGTCGGCCTAGTGGTCGTGGCAGCTCTCGGCTCTTCGATCTGGGTCATCATCGGGATTGCTGCGGTCGTTTACTCGGCCGGTGTGTTCCGGATTGCACGCGCTCTTGGGACTGATCTCAAGAACATGGACTACATCATGCTCGCCCGGTCCCGCGGTGAAGGGACGCTCTGGATCTTGTTCGGCGAGATTCTTCCGCATGTGATACGTCCACTCGCAACCGATTTTGCCTTACGTGCCAGTTTTGCCATCCTGTTCATGAGCAGTCTGAGCTTTATCGGCCTCGGCGTTCAGCCGCCTTTGGCTGATTGGGGCGGGATGGCACGGGAGAACCTCGGCGGACTTTCGACCAACCCGCTCGCCGCCATCGCGCCTGCAATCGCTATCGCCCTCGTCTCGATTGCCCTCAACCTGCTCGTCGACGCCCTCGATGACGATGCGCGGCACTGAGGTGGCAACAATGGGCACGAGCGTTTTGACTGTCGATCATCTCGGAATTGCGACCAAGGCCGGTCACAAAGTCCTTGACGATGTTTCTCTTCAGGTTCGCCGGGGAGAGGTCCTCGCCCTTATCGGTGCCTCGGGATCGGGCAAAACGACACTCGCCCTTGCGGCTCTCGGGCACATGCGTCCCGGTCTCGAGCATGTGGGCGGCAGCGTAAATCTGAACGGCGTCGACGTGCTCAAGGCACCCCATCCGGTGCTGAATCGCCTGCGTGGACGAATTGGCGCTTACATTGCACAGAGCGCTGCCGCCGCTTTCAATCCGCGCATCCGCCTCGGCGACCAGGTGGTCGAATCGGCCCTCCTGCATCACAGCCAGAAATCCGCCGAGGCGCGTGCACGGGCACGAGAGGTTTTTCGGTACCTTAGCCTCCCATCTCCCGACAGAATCGGGTCACGCTTTCCCTATCAAGTATCCGGCGGACAACTGCAGCGTTTTATGATTGCCATGGGGATGCAGGAAGAGCCTCTTTTGATGGTCTGCGATGAACCAACCAGTGCGCTCGACGTCACCACACAGGTGGAGGTGATGCGTCTGCTGAAGCGCGCCATTCGTGACAACAACACCGCGGCACTCTTCGTGAGCCATGATCTTGCGGTCGTGGCACAGATCGCAACTCGCATAGCGGTGATGAGAGCAGGGCGCATCGTAGAGGTCGGGGAAACCGATCAGGTCGTCAATGCTCCACGGGAAGAGTACACTCGCGAGCTCATCGCGGCCTGCACTCACCTGTCGCTTGCGTCGTTGGCGAATCGTCCTTCGCGACTGCTGACTGCACCCGCAACGGCTCTGTCCGTGCAGAGCATCGTCGCCGGTTATGGTAACGTCAGAGGCGGCAAGCCGCAGATAACGACACTTCACGGCGTCGATCTCGAAGTAGGGAAGGGTGAGATCGTCGCCGTCATTGGCGAGTCCGGCTCGGGCAAGACGACGCTTGCCCGGGTTATTGCGGGCCTGCACGCGCCGGCGTCGGGCACGGTTGCTCTGGAGGGCGAACCTCTCGCCGGTCTCGACCGCGAGAGAACCGATGGGCAGCGTCGACGGGTGCAGCTCGCGGTGCAGATGGCCGACACGGCGCTCAATCCAAAACACCGAATCCGGCGTATTCTCGGGCGCGTTCTACGGTTCTTCCACGGCCTGAGGGGAGACGCCGCGGAGGCCCGGATGGTGGATCTGCTCGCGATGGTGAGCCTGCCTGCCAATTATCTTGAACGTTATCCGACTCAGCTCTCAGGCGGTGAAAAGCAGCGCGTCAACCTTGCCCGGGCCCTCGCGGCCGATCCCGACGTTCTGATCTGCGACGAGATCACGTCGGCCCTCGACACGATCGTTGCAGGACAGATTATCGATCTGGTCAAGCGCCTCCGCGACGAACTCGGCCTCGCGATCATCTTCATCAGTCATGACTTGGCGACAGTCGCTTCGATCGCGGACCGAGTGACGGTACTTCGGCACGGGAGAGTCGTCGAAGCAGGGGAATGTACGCGGGTGCTCAGCGCACCTGCCGACCCTTATACGCGTCTGCTCGTCGCCTCCGTACCCGAGCTGCGGCGAGGTTGGCTCGAGGATGCGGCGGCGACGCGTAAAGCGTTGGAGGTTGAATTGGAGATGGTCCGACCGACCGTCGCGGGATGGAATGAGCAAGCGGAGATGATGCCATGAGAACGCCTCTACGGGAACTCGATGGCCGTTCCTTCGACGTCGTTGTGGTCGGCGGCGGCGCTGTCGGTGCCAGCGCAGCCCAGCACATTGCTGCCAACGGGCATAAGACCCTGCTTGTCGACAAAGGCGATTTCGGCTCAGGAACTTCCAGCCGTTCAAGCCGTCTGCTTTATTCCGGGCTCGCCTATTTTTCCCCAGATTACGAGCTGTGGCGGTTCGCTTATCGCCCGAGCGACCTGTTTCAGCGCGTGCGCATGGCTCGGTTGGCGATGCGCTGCCGAACAGAACTCGCCAGCACGATGCCGGAACGCGTCAGCCGACACACATTCTTCTTCCCCGTTTTCGAGGATGGCGAGTATCCCGCCTGGAAAGTCGATCTCGGCTACCGGGCGCTCGGTCTCTTCGGCTCTCGGAAGGTGCCGCTGTCTTATAGGCGCCTACCGGCAGATGAGGCGGCGAGGCAATTCGGCTTGGTCTCACTGATGGATCGCTCACGTCTGAGCAGCGTAGCGGTGTTCGACGAATACCAATATCAATGGGCCGAGCGGATCTGCCTCGACACCATCCTCGACGCGGAGCGGTGCGGCTCCCTCATCCGCAACTACACCGCCGTTACGCAGCTCGATCCTATTCCCGGGGGAGGCTGGCAGGTAAGGCTCGAGGACAGCACCGCGCCCGATCAGACGGCTACGGTCAAGGCTCAGGTCGTCGTGAACAGTGCCGGGCCATGGGCCGATCGGCTCTTGCGTCAGACGACACGACAAGCCCCCCGGAAAAAGCACCTCGTCGGCATCAAGGGCGTCAATCTCGTCGTCAAGCTGCCCGAGTCGTGCAGGGGCACCGGGTTCGAGATGATCAACAGTATCGGACAACCGTTCTACTGCATGCCGTGGGGGGACTATCACTTCTTCGGTCCGACGGAGACCATCTTCGAAGATGATCCCGACTCCGTGCGCGTCCTGCCGGAAGAAGTCGATTTCATCCTCGGCGAGGCCAATCGCGCCTTGCCGTCGCTCAAACTCGCCAAGGACGACATCGTCTACCGCTGGGCAGGAGTGCGGCCGCGGACCACGAGCGAGGCCGCTTCCGGCGTCAAGGCGCTCACGATACATGATATGGCGGCCGAAGGCATGCCCGGCGTTCTGACTGTGACGGGTTGTCCGATCATGACACACCGTCACGCCGGGCGAACTGTTGCGGCGCGCGTCGCGAAGATGAGTAGACCCACAGGAGATCGTGCGCTTCTGTCATATGCCGCCAAGACAAGTCCAGGCGGCGGCCCGCTCTCACGGGAGCGCCTGCGTCATGCCGCCGCCCACGAGCATGTGCAGACGCTGGTCGACCTCTTGTTCCGGCGCGTTCTCGTCGGCTGGACTGCGGACATGGGCCTGGCGCAGGCACGGGAGGCCGCGGAGACCGTTGCCGACGTGATGGGCTGGGACGCGGCACGGATTACACAGGAGGTGGAGGCGTACCGTGCTTTCGTCGCCAAGAATTTCGAGCCGCAGGCGCTGACGGAGCAGCCGGGCTCGACGAAAGTATCCGCATTATGAGGATGGTCGACGCGGAGACGGTGCATCGCTTGCTGGATTGGTCCGATGCCATCGAAGCAATGCGGCTCGGCCTCCAAAAGGCGAAGCCAAAGATCGCGCGGTTGGCCCTTGATCAGCCGCGCGAGGGCGGACATCCTGACATGCTGCTCGCAGTGCCTGCCTGGCAGAAGCGCGAGGCGCTCGGCGTCAAGATCGTCACGTCTTTCCCGGGCAATGTCGAAGTTTACGGCCAGCCGACTGTCAATGCCTTGTACCTCGTCTTCGACCCGCTTACGGGCCAGCCGAAGGCGGTGATGGACGGTGAGTCGCTCATCTTTCGGAAGACAGCCTCAGATAGTGCTCTTGGTGCGAGCTATCTGGCCTCACCATCGGCAGAACGGCTCCTCATGGTCGGCGCAGGAGCACTCGCTCCATATGTCATTGATGCCCTTCTCAGCGTGAGGCCATCCCTGCGCGACATCCGCGTCTGGAACCGGACACCGGAGCGCGCGGCGGCACTCGCCGCAAAATTGAGAGCCGCGGGCAGGCAGGCTGAAGCGGTTCACGATCTTGATGCGGCTCTGCCCCATGCGGACATTGTGGTCGCTGCCACGATGGCCAGCGTTCCCCTCATCAAAGGCGAGCTGGTCGCGCCTGGTGCACATATCAACCTGATTGGCTCGTTCACGCCGGAGATGCGGGAGGGCGATGACGAACTGCTGCGGCGTGCTTGCATCTTCGTTGACGATTATTCCTGCCTCGAACGCTCGGGTGAGTTCATCGAGCCGCTTCGCACCGGCGTAATCTCCCGAAGCGAGATTCACGGCGATCTGTTCGCTCTCTGCCGTGGCGAGATCGTGCCGACACTCGGTTCGGCGCCAACGCTCTTCAAGAATGGCGGTGGCGGCCACCTCGATCTCTTCCTCGCCAGTCACGTCCTCCGTCGGCTTGCCCCTCAAGATGGTTTCTAACAAACATTCCTATCCGTGTTCAGACGAGCCCCATCATGTCCTCCGATCCGCTGCTTCAGCCATTCACGATCAAGAACCTGACGCTCAAAAATCGGATCATGAGCACGAGCCACGCTATCAGCTATGGCGAAAATGCCCTGCCGAAGGAGCGCTACCAGCTTTACCATGAGGAGAAGGCAAAGGGAGGAATCGGCCTGACCATGTTCGGCGGATCCTCGAACGTTTCGCGGGACTCCGGGTCCGTTTTTGGACAGCTCAGTGTTGGGCACGACGACATTATTCCGTACTTCCGTCAGTTCTCGGAACGGATCCACCGCCACGGGGCAGCGCTCATGTGTCAGATCACCCATCTCGGCGGGCGGAGTCACTGGCGCTCGGACAACTGGCTGCCCACGGTCTCGCCTTCGCGATACCGCGAGCCGTCCCATCGTGGGTTCACGAAGGAAATGGACCACCACGACATCACGCGCATCGTCCGGCAGTTCGGCGATGCAGCTCGGCGCTGCAAGGAGGGTGGTCTCGACGGTTGCGAGGTTCACGTCCATGGGCATCTCATAGGCCAGTTCTGGAATCCACTTGTGAACCGCCGCACCGACGAGTTCGGCGGTTCTCTCGAGAATCGTGCTCGCTTTGGCTTGATGGTTTTGGAAGAAATCCGAAACCGGGTCGGAGACAACTTCCTCGTCGGCGTGCGCATGGCCGTCGGCGAGGGGCACGAAGAAGGGATGTCCGCAGCGGAATACCTCGCCATGGCGAGGTTGATCGAGCGCTCCGGCCTCATAGATTTCTTCAACCTGACTTTTGGTCGCATCGATACCGAAGTTGGGCTTGCAGACTACATGCCTGGCATGCATGTCGGGCTCGCGCCGCAGCTTGCTCCGGTGGCCGCGGTAAAAAAGGAGCTCTCCCTGCCCGTGTTCCACGCGGCACGGATCAACGATCTCGCAACAGCGCGCTATGCCGTGCAGGAGGGGCTTCTCTCCCTTGTCGGAATGACACGCGCGCATATCGCCGATCCATATATTGTCGCCAAGCTCACTCGCGGCGAGGAAGAACGCATCCGGCCCTGCGTCGGCGCAACTTATTGTTCCTGGCAGCGGCGCTGCATCCATAACGTCTCGATTGGTCGCGAGGCGACATTGCCGCATCTCATCGAGAAGGCGCGAGAAAAGCGGCGTGTCGTCATTGTTGGTGCGGGGCCGGCGGGACTTGAGGCGGCTCGGATCTGTGCTGAGCGAGGTCACGAGGTGATTGTCCACGAGGCGGCCTCGCAGGCGGGGGGGCAGGTGCTTCTCGCGTCGCGCATACCGCGTCGGCGCGATCTCGTCGGCATCATCGACTGGCGCCTGGCTGAGGCGCGGCGCCTCGGTGTCGTTTTCCACTACAATAGCTATGCCGACCGTCAAACAATCGAGGCCGAGGAGCCCGACATTGTCATTATCGCGACCGGCGGCCTGCCTGATCGCATGGATGATGAGGTTTCCGGTGCCGAGTTGGCGGAGACCGTTTGGGATGTGCTCGAGACGCCACGTCCCATGCAAGGTACGGTCATGCTTTACGATGGGCTCGGAACGATCGCCGGAGCGGCGACTGCGGAGATGCTGGCCGAGCAGGGCGCGCAACTCGTCTACGTGACGCCCGACCGCGAAGTGGCGCTGGAGACGAGTTACCTCGATCGCCCCTTCATCATGCGGGAACTCTACGAGGCTGGGGCGGTGCTGCACCCCGACAGGCGCCTCAAGCGCATCGCGCGCAACGGCAACCAGATCGAGGTCACATTCGCGAACGTGTACACAGAGGACGAGGAGTCTCTCTTCTGTGATCGGATAATTCTGGAGCGCGGTACGCTTCCTATGGACGAGCTCTATCACGAGCTCCGCTCCAGTTCAGTGAATGATGGCGTGACCGATCCGGATGCGATGGTCGCAGGCACACGCCAAGAGCTCTTCCTGAACCCGGACGGACGTTACGAACTCCATCGCATCGGCGATGCCGTGTCGTCCCGTGACATCCACGCGGCAATGCTGGACGCGATGCGTCTCTGTAAGGACATCTGACAATGAAACTGAAATCAGCCAGCATCTATTTGGTCGAAAGCGGCGGCATCCGGCCCGTGATCTTGGAACTGGAAACCGATTCCGGCCTGACCGGCCTCGGTGAGGCTTGCATAGCCTATGGCGTCGGCGGCACGGGGACCGCCGGCATGCTCAAAGATATTGTCGAACGCTATATGAACAGCGGTCTCGACCTACTGCGCATCGAGGCGCTTTGGACGGAAATATACGATCACGGTTTCTGGGCCAAGGGTGGCGGACCGATCGTTTATGCCGCAATGAGCGCAATCGAGCAGGCCCTGTTCGACATCAAGGCACGCTCTCTGAATGTTCCGGTTTACGAGTTGCTCGGCGGGCGCATTCACGACTGGTTACGGACGTATTGTAACGGCTGGTATTTCGGCTGCACGCGTGACGAGGACCTGCCCAGGGCTGCGGCGAAGGCCGTCGAGGACGGCTACGACGCGCTCAAGTTCTACCCGTTTGCGACGATCTTGCCGGATGGCAGACTCCGACATCCATCCTATCGAGCGGCGAGCGACCGCTCCGTTGTCCAGCGGTCGATCCGGACCGTCCGCGATCTCAGGAATGCCGTCGGACCGGATGTCGAGCTTATGCTCGATCTCTCCGCCGGGCTGACGCCGGACGATACAATCCGTTTCTGCCAGGCGGTGGAGCCTTTCGACATTACGTACGTGGAGGAGCCGGCGGTGCCGGGCGATGTCGGGGCGCTCGTCAAAATTGCCAGAAGCATTTCACAGCGTATCGCGGTGGGTGAAAGAATTTATTCCCGTTATGGCTTCCGCGACGTGCTGGAGAGCCGCGCCGCCGATATTCTCCAGCCGGATATCGGCAATACCGGCGGCCTGCTGGAAGCCCGAAAGATCGCGGCTATGGCCGAAGCCTACAGCATGAAGGTGCAGCCTCATATCTGCGCAAGTGCCCTCTCGACAGCAGTCGGTATGCACTTTTCAGCCTCCATACCCAACTTCTATATTCAGGAGCACTTTCCGTATTGGGGGCGAATTCCAGGCCACGTGGACGTCCTTGAGGACCCTATCGAGTCAAGTGTCCGCGAGGGGTTCATCCCCGTGAAAGATGCGCCGGGTTTCGGTGTGCATCTGCGGAGGGCTGCGCTGGAGAAGAGTGTCTTTGCGAGTTTCTCTTGGCAATAGTTCCGGGGCATTGGTGATGAACCGGACTTCGGGCCATGTTTCTGCTCGGAGCCCACTGTTTCGGCGTTCAAGGTGCGCGATGGAGAATCCTCTCCATCGTTTTGCGCGTGACCCTCACACGATGCGTGGCGGTGTTGGGCGTCGCCAAAGGTATCGATCGGCAGAGATTGGTGGCACCACCTTCCTCTTGTCCAGGTCTTGGTGGCTCTGTGTCGGTACCGCATTGGGAATCACTGCCGTCAGACCGACAGGTGCGGGTCTGGAGCGGCGCGATGCGCTCAGGCGTTCGCAGAGCGATCCACGACGTTGATCAGGGGCTCGCCAGCCTGGTGGCGGCGGATATTGGCGATCACTACCTTCGCGGCAGTCTCAGGCTGCGTCATGCTCGCGATATGCGGCGTTACGAGGATCTGCGGGTGTTTCCAGAATGGATGATCCTGCGGTAGCGGCTCGGTGGCGAAAACGTCGAGAACGGCACCGCGGATCTGTCCGCTCTCCAGGGCATCCAGAAGATCCGCCTCCACCAGATGTCCTCCGCGGCCCGCATTGACGACTCCTGCGCCGGGAGGGAGCGCGGCGAAGAGGCGGCTACTAAGAATGCCGCGGGTTTCGTCCGTCAGAGGCAGCAGGCAGACCAGGATATCGCAGGGGGCGAGAAAGGCCTCAAGCTCCCCGTTGCCGGCATAGGTCGTGACGCCTTCTATGAAGCGTGCCGAACGGTTCCAACCTGAGAGCTGGAAACCGAACGTCCTCAGCTGTTCGAGCGTCGCAAGGCCCAGTGTACCGAGGCCCATGATGCCGACGCGGCGGCGGGGAGCCGGCACGATCAGACGCGGCGACCACGTCGCGCGACGCTGGTCGGCGATGTACTCCAGCATGTCCCGATGGAGCATCAGCACACCGAAGGTGACATATTCCGCCATGCCGGACGCGATGCCGGGCTCGACCATCCTCACCACAGGAATTTGGAGCGGCACGAGATCTGATGTGAATTGCTCAGTGCCCGCGCCAGCGGAGAACACGACTTCAAGATTTGGATAGCGCTTCAGCAGATTCGGC
Source organism: Microvirga makkahensis (assembly GCF_009830105.1). Lineage (GTDB taxonomy): Bacteria > Pseudomonadota > Alphaproteobacteria > Rhizobiales > Beijerinckiaceae > Microvirga > Microvirga makkahensis. Next base: position 127,661 of record NZ_WURB01000002.1, on the reverse strand, counting down.
GGCAGCTCCCATGTTATGAGATAGCGCACATCGTGCTGCGCGACATTGTCCTCGGCGAGCAGGAAGGGAATGTCCGGTGCTTCGGCGACGAACATGGACTTCCACCGCGGTCCACGCTTCGGGTCTGCTAAGTAAAGAACTGACATGAAACTAGCCTTGCATGATGTCGCTGCCTGGGGAAACCCTTGCCGGCACATATGAGAGAAGCGGGTATCGTTCGCGACTATGGTTGCATTATCCCATTCACAGCGTCCTCGAATTCTGCCGGCGGTGCCTTTGAGGCCACCGTTGGCGAACGAAGACAATTGCTCCATTATTCCGCTCGTTAGTACCTGTTGTTATTTTTCCGATGAACTCACATTATCTGATGATCGGCTTCGGTCTGCTACATTGAACTTGACCGATTGAACGACAGAATCAAGACTGTTTCACTGCCTTCCTAAGAAGCGGGGCGGGTGAGATGACGGTTCTTGCCAACATCAGGTTCGGGAAGCTCTATCACTATCAACGGCATCTGTGGCGCTTGGTTCTTCAAGCGCAGCATGAGACCCGGTTCAACATGACCGATTTCTGGAGCCGTAAAAGCTTCTACTGAACGCAAACGCCCAGCAATTGCCTCCTTCAGGACCCCTTCGAGCTGGCCTTCGCCAATGGGCTACGGCTTCGCGCGGGGGCGCTCTATGACTCAATTCGGGCTTGCTACAATGCAAAATGCCAGCTGACACTTTGAGACGGCCGCACTCCTGGTCGGCGCGGCCGACAGCGGCGCGGCTCGGAATTGGTACTTAGACAGACCGCATCAGGCCGCCACCGACGCGAATGTTCCGTCCGGTGATGTGAGCTGCACTCTGCGAGGCGAGAAAGGCAGCCGATATTCATGCTGAAGTCTCGCTATTCCGCAGCCTTCAGGGGAGCCAGTGTGACATCGGTCGTGTAGTTTTCCCGCATGAAGTTGATGAAGGTGTCCTGGAACTGGCGGGTGTGTGCGTGCGCCAGTTCGTCAGCCAGTTCCACGTTCTTTGCCGCGATCGCATCCAGCATCAGTTGATGCGTTTGTGTCGATTGAACCGCTGCAGCAGCTCGGGAGAGTAACGAACGACCCAGCGATGCACCGTGGCATGGTCGACGGAGATGCCCCGCTCGGCCATCATCTCTTCCAAATTCCGGAGGCTGAGATTGTAGGCGAGATACCACCGCACGCAGAGCAGGATCACCGAGCGATCAAAATGCCTGCCCTTGAACATGCCGTCCTCTTCCCTGAAGCCGAGGAGGCTATAGCTGAAACTCTAAAACGAAATGTTTGCGACACATCCGCCGCACCGCCGCCGCTGCAGCCGGTCCGTGGCCGCGGCGGTTCCAGGGTGGAGGTCGGGACGCGAAGGCTCACAGGCTCCACGGCTACGTCCATTAAGTCCCGGAGCTGTCCGGCTGGGCGCGGCATCCCTGGTACGTGTCCCCCGAGACCCAGGCCGCAAAGCCGAGAACCCCGATGCCATAGACCGCGAGGACTCGCGCGGACTCGATCATCATTGCCCCGAGTCCGCCGAGCACCAGGCATACGCCGCCGAACAGAATGGCAGCCGTGAGAGTTGCGCGAAGGCGTGTCATCGGATTGCCTTCCGGCTTAGGAAATCGATCTGGGGCGCAGGATCAGTCGGTCTTGGATCGAGCGGATCCCCGGCGTGTTCTCGGCGGCAACCAGAACCGCCTCGCGTTCGGCCGCCGAGTCCACCAACCCGGCGATGTCCGCGTTGCCGCGATGCACCGAGATGTTGATGAGCCGGTGAGACGGCGTCACCACCTTCACCCGTGACGTCAAGTCCCGCAGGATGGCATTGTCCGTAAGGGGCTTGGCGAAAAGGGAAGGGCGGTGGCGCGCGACGGCCTTGACGAGATCGCTGCGGCTGACGATGCCCACGAGACGATTGCCGCGCACGACGGGGAGGCGCTTGAGACCCCGCTTCTCCATGACCTCGGCGACATCCGCGAGCGTCATGTCCTCGGTGGCCGTGACGGTCCCCGATGTCATGACGTGCCGCGCCTTCCTGCCGTGGGCCCGGACGTAGTCGGCTGCCTCGGCGCTGATGTCGACAAAGACCTTGCGCCACCAGGAGCGCCGGCGCTCGGTTCCGATCTCGGCCCGGCGGATCAGGTCACTTTCGCTCACGATGCCCACGAGACGCCCATCGACGCCAACCACCGGCACCGCACTGATCCTCTTGCCGGCCAAGATATTGGCGACCTCGCTCACCGGGGTTGCCGTCGAGACGCAGACCACGTCACGCGTCATGACATCGGCAACGGTCATGGGCTGCGCCGACCTGCCGTTGGTTTGGGACGTGTCGTCGGGTGCGGCGGCCGGATGTCGAGCCTCGTGCATTTCACCGCTGCGATCGGCTCCCTGATGCGGGCTGCGGATAGCCTCCCGTCTCAAACGCCATGGCCAGAGCGTAATGGGGTCGGTGCCGTTCGGGGCAGGGGAGCGGTCGAGGGGCAGCAGCAGATGGGGCGTTAGCGGCCCATGCGTCCGATGAGATCGTGCGTTCATGTCTTCTCCTTCGCGTGGCGCGGTATGCGGGGTTCAGGACGAACCTGACCGGGCGCAAGTCGCGATGGCCCCTTGGGATGGGGCAGGGTGTTCGAGATTGTTCAGGAAACATCATTCCCCGAAGGGCGGGCCGCCGGATGCGGTCAGGCCGACCTTCGGGGTTCAGTGGCCTGCTTGGAGGCACCCCGTGCGAAAGTCAGAGCAATGGCGCAATTTAGTCATCATGAGTTCAATATAAGTAAAGATTTGCGGGTTGCAAGAACCTGCGGCCACATCACGGTCTATGTGGAGTGAACATGGAGTAATTCTAAGTAAAAACTGTCATCTCGGTTAGTCCTGAAGTGATCATGAGGTCTCCCGGATCAGGAGCGCTCCAAGTCCAGGCTCGGCATGGCCCGTCACACGAAGAGCGACAGCCCGGGCGTCGTCAGGGCTGGCGCAGACGCCTCTCCGCCGCGATTGCCTGTGCGGCTCTGATCCAATGCCTGAGCCGGCCGGCATCCTGCCGATTGAACGCTACTCGCCGCTTGAGGTCGTCGAACGAGTCGTTGGGGCGGGCACGCTCGAACAGATCCCGGGCCAGTTCCTCGGCATCTGGCGGCAGGCTCGGGTGGTTGTGATTGAACGACAGTTGAGGTGAGGAAACCGACACAATGCTCTCCTTTCCAATATGGCAGTCGGTGGCTGCTGCAGATGTGTTTTGAAGGATCCGGGAGAAGAACCCCTCAGGGGTGCATCCGGTGGATGTAGTCCCGGGCGATCTTGCTGACCTGGCTGGGACTCAGGCCCAGACGGCAAGCAATGGTGGCGTAGTTCAAGCCTTGCGCCTTCAGCATCATGATGTACTCACAGCGCTTGTGGACTTCGGCCTGACGCTTGGCTCGCTCCTCGGGCGTCGAGACCCGATAGCTCAAGGATTTCTTTTTCGATTCTTTGCTCATCTCACTCAGCTGGCCCATCGTGAGTTTCCAGTCATCAAACAAGTTGGCTTTCCGTCGCCGCCGATACCGTGCTGCGGCGCAGGCCCATAAAGCGGGCACCGATCAGCCATCGGAGATTTTCGATCGAATTGTTTGGAAAGCCTCAGGAGCCCCGGGTCCACACGCCAACGCGGCGGGACACGGGGCTAGTGTCCTGCGATCAGAGTTCCGGCGTGGCAGAGGCCACGGACATATGCTGGGAGCCACATCATGATAGGATCAACTTAGGTTGTCCGGCTGTTTTGTCAAATGATGCTTTCCGACGCAGCCGTTCAACTTGACATTGGCGACCCTGTAGCCGACCTTAGTTGTGTCATGAACACATTCCGCACCATTTCTACTTTGCGTGCAGGCCGCCTGAAGACGGGAGCCTGAGCCCCGGACGTCACGTCGTCCGGGGATAAGTGATCGAAATCAGAATTCGTCCATCGCTAGATGCTTTCAGCTGCAGCGCGGATTGATCCGCCCGCGGACGAATTCTCTTGCAACCATAACCCAATCGTCAGGAACGGCACGCTCGTTGGAGCGGCTGAATGGTGAAGTCATGTCCATTGCCATCTTCGCAGCGCTCGTCACGCTGACGACCGCACAACTCGTGTTCTGGGAGACACTCGGCGAGACGCTCGGTTTCGCGGCGTCGGTGAGCGTGCTGGGGCTTTCCGCATCGCTCTCGCTGATCCTGGCGGTCTATGTCGCGGCGACCCACACGTTCGGATCGCAACAAAGCCGATAGTCCGTTGTCGTAGCCCACTATCGAGGACCCACATCATGCATCGTCATGATCGCCGAACCGTGTGCAAAACTTGCAACCGCACTCTGCCGCGGGCTGCCGCACGATGCCCCTGGTGCGCCTACGGGATTGGCGCCAGGTGCGGTGAACACACCACGGACAGCTGGATGCCATTGATCGGCGACGGCCAGAGCCGTGAGCGGCCGGTCACCCGAATTCCACAATGATAATCAATCGAAAGGAGACAGACCAATGATGAGCAACAATCGCAGTTCCCCAATCCGGATCAACGGTTTCCAGATCGATCTTGGAGATGCGCTGCCTCAACATGTTCGAGAGAGGCTGCTCACGACGACTGAGACGTACTTCCAGGAGTTGAAGCACGCAAGCGTCGGATTCCGTCGCGAGGGTCAATCGTACTGTTGTACGATCAATATCCAGGTCGGCAACTTTCGGGTGATGATCGGTGAGGCGTCAGCACCCGACTGCTATCGGGCCTTCGACCTGGCGCTTGAAAAGGTTGCGGTGCAACTTAGACGGAGGAAGCGTCGTCTCGACGGTGCCGTACGCGAGGAAGTCCGGGCAGGAGCCACCGCGTAACCAAGAACCGTCGCGTAACAACAAGGAAGGGCCGGAGTTTCCTCCGGCCCTTTGTGCAGGCGAATAACCCAAGGGGCTATGAAGACCCGGTCAGGACTGGGCCGAGGCGTCCTCCTGGCGTGCTTCAGGGGCACCGTTCACTCGGATGACCCGCAGCGTCCACCATTCGCCGGTTGCCCCACGCCATTGCATCGACTGCCCTTCGGCCAAGCCGATCAGCGCAGAGCCGAGAGGCGACAAGACGGAGATCCTGCCGATCCCCTGGTCTTCTTCGCCCGGGTAGACGAGCGTGGCCCGTCGGACCTCGTCCGTGATCCCGTCCTGGAACTCAAAGACTGAATGCATGGAGATCACGTTTTCCGGAAGGTTTGAGGGACTGACGACCGTTGCCCGATCGAGTTCGGCCTCCAGCCACTGCGCCGATGGCGGCGCCCTCCGGATCCGCATGCCGTCCAAGGCGATCCGTCGAAGCCGGGCATGATCGGCCGTGGAGATGATGACGGGCGCTTCTGACAAAGACACTTTCTTCTCCTGAGATTCACATCGTCTTCAGACGGATTTCCCGCCCAAAGGGATTGGCAGCCAGATAGACCTCAGTGGGCCGTCTGACGCTTGGCCTGACGTAGGGTTGATGATGGACGAGGCCGCGAGCGCAGAACGCGTGCCTGGCACCCGGGCTCAGGAGCCGGAGGAGAGGTGGGCCGTTCCAGCGGTCGAATGAAAAGGATTCACGAGCCTCGACATCGTAACCTCAACATAGGCTGGAGCGGCAACAATTCAAGAAAACAGCCTCTTCCGAGCCTTCGAGCCTTGATCTGTCTCATCAGGAAGCCCTTAAGGATAGCTGCCGGCGCCAGCTTGAACTTACCTTTCAAGCCCGCGTTGGTGTCATGTCATGAACGCACGGACCATCTTGCAGCGATTGCTCTACCGGGCAGGCCTCCTTCAAACGGGCACTTAAAGCCCGTGACGGCTTCCAGGAGCCGTCCGGGTCGTCGCATCCACATCCTGTTTTCCCGAAAGCATGAGGCGGCCTGAGGTTTCGGGCCGGTATTGGCGATGGCACCTGTCACGATGGCGTGTCTGATCACGCCAGACCGCATCATTCCAAGCCTACGATCCCGTGACGCAAAACACGTGATCACCCAGATGAGCCATGTTGCGGCCGAGGCAGCTTCTCTCAAGCCTTACGCGGTTCTGCAGGCGGTTGTTGCTCGTGGCGAGCACTCAACGTTCGGTTTCGGGCGCGGGATCGCGATCCCGCACGCTCCCGTTTCCGGCCTCAAGCAGCCTCTGGGCATTTTTGCCCGCCTGTGGCCAGCCCATGACTTTGGCGCCGCCGATGGTCTGCCGTCGGATCTGGCATTCCTTCTTCTGAGCCCCAACGGCGATGACTCAACGCATTTGCGAGCACTGGCCTGTGTAGTGCGGCGCCTGCGGGACCCCGAGGTGGCCGAATGCCTCAGGTCGGCCGATGACGCCGAGGCACTTTACGCGGTGCTGACAAGCGACGCCTGGCGTGAGCCCGATGACGAGCCCGAGTCCGGACATTCCGCCACACCGCGGGCGGGCGATTTGACAAACGGAGCAATGTGCACCACCTTAAACGTATTATGTTGAGCATCGCACACTATCGTCGTGGTCTGCACCGGGCAGGCAACCTCATCGCGGGCAAGTAGCCCCGAGCTCAACGCGCGTGCGCGCTCCGAGCTCGGGGCGCTCCAGGATCTCTAACCTTTCAGACATCTTGTGAGGCCGGCTGCTGACGCGTCCGGTGCCGCGGTATGCTTATCAACATCTTCAAACGCACACTCCGCCTTGCGGAGAACAACGCCGTTTATCCGGCAGGCCAACACAGCGGCCTGCGGAGGGATGGAGCGCGTCTTGGGTCCGAACGTCCCACAGCCGAATTTCTGGCGGGGATCCTCAGGTCAGCACTCGCCCAGAACCACGCTGAAAGCGGAGGAGGCCGTGCCGTGCAGCAGTCCCCGAACGAACCGCCATCGAAACCTGCGTCGCAGGATGCGGAGCAGCCGGACGGAAAGGTTGTGCGGCTGATGCCGCGGCGTCCGGCGACAGAGCGGGTTCAAGAGCCACCAACACACGACGACGATGATCCCGGCCCGTCCGCAGCCTGAACCCTGCCAACGCGTCCAACAGAACAGAACAGGAGACCAGACATGACGAAGAGAACCAGCGGTGGGGCCAAGCCCCGCATCACCCTGACGGCGAATGATCACGAGAAGCTCTCGGTGCTTGCCAACGCGGCCGCACACACCATGCCCGACGTCGCGGCCGAACTCGCCGATGAACTCGACCGGGCGCATGTCCTTGCCGCAGGGCGCCACCCCGCCGACACCGTTTGCATGGGCTGCGAGGTCGACTTTCGCGACGACGTGACCGGGCGCGTGCAGACGGTCACCCTCGTTTACCCGAATGAGGCCGACATCTCCAAGGGACGCATCTCGGTGCTGACCCCCATCGGCACCGCCCTGATCGGGCTGCCCGTGGGCAAATCGATCGATTGGACCACCCGCACCGGCGACACGAAGCGTCTGACCGTGCTGCAGGTCCGCGAACCGGCGGCTGCGGAGCTCCAGCCCGCCTAGCCGCCCATGACCCGTGCTCGAAACACGAGCGATGCCCCACGCGGCCCCCGGTCGCGTGGTCCACCCTTGCCTTGTAACCGGCAGAAGTCCTGCCAGCGGAGAATTGAATGGAAAAAACCAACCGCCTCAGCGTGATTGCCACCCCCGACCTGCGCCCGCCGGCGCACGGTTTTGAGGGCCGCACGCGTCATGCTGATCGGACGACGCCCCTCGCGATCGTACCCACCGCCAACGCGCCGGCTGACGACAGCCGCCTGGACCATTTTATCCAGCGCGACGGCATGGTGTTCGCCGGCAGCCATCTGATCGTCGACCTCTGGCATGCATCTAATCTGGATGACCTGCCTGTCGTCGAGCAGGCGTTGCGGGATGCCGCGGATCGCGCCGGCGCGACGTTGTTGAATGTCGACCTCCACCACTTCTCGCCGAACGGCGGCATCTCCGGCGTGGCGGTCCTGGCCGAGAGCCACATCTCGATCCACACCTGGCCCGAAATCTCGTACGCGGCCGTCGACGTGTTCATGTGTGGCAACGCGCAGCCTCACAAGGCCATCGAGGTCTTGAAGGGCGTGTTCCTGCCCGGGATGGTGACGCTCGCCGAGCATAAGCGGGGAGTGATCCTATGACGTGGTTCCAAGAGAAACTGTATGATCACTACGCCCAGACGCTCTCCATCGAGAAGGTGCTTTACCATTGGCGGACCGAGTTTCAGGACGTCCTGATCTTCGAGAACGCGATCTTTGGCAAGGTGCTGGCGCTCGACGGCGTCGTGCAGCTGACGGAGCGTGATAATCACATCTATCACGAGATGATCGCCCACGTTCCGCTGATGGCGCACGGTTCCGCGCGGAACGTGCTCATCATCGGCGGTGGTGACGGCGGCACCCTGAAAGAGGTGCTGAAGCATCCTGTCGAGCGGGCCACGCTGGTCGAACTCGACGGCGAGGTGATCGACCTGTCGCGTCGTTACCTTCCTGAGGTGTCGGGCGGAGCCTTCGATGATCCGAGGGCAACCGTGCTGGTGATGGACGGAACACGCTACATCGCGGAAACGCGGGAGAAGTTCGACGTCATCCTCATCGACTCGACGGACCCGATCGGACCGGGGGAGGCGTTGTTTACGGCCGCCTTCTACCGGGCCTGCCGGACTCGCCTCCGTCCTGGTGGGTTGATTGCGGTCCAGAGTGGGGCTCCGTTCTTCCAGCCGCAGGAACTGGAGAACGTGTGCGGGCGCCTTGCCGGATCCTTTGCCGGCGTACGGCCCTACCTGGCACCGGTCCCGACCTATGCCGGGGGCATGCTGGCGCTCGTCGCGGCCGGTGAATCCCGCGATGCGTTGCGTCCACCCTGCAAGGTGCTTCGCGAGCGCTGTGGCCCGCTGCAAGGCCGGACGCGCTACTACACGCCGGAGGTGCACCGTGCGGCGTTCACCCTGGCTCCTTCGTTTGAGCCGTTCGTCCGGAGCGACGATCCGATGCCGGTGGAGTTCCTGCAAACAGGAACCTGAGCCCCCGGGGCGGCGGCCGATCGGGCGCCGCCCCGGGGATCCTCACCAGCCGTCGTTTTGGATCATGATGGCTCCGCCCTTGCCGCGGAGCCCGACAGGAGCACACCATGACCATCGTTCCACCGCCTCTGGCGCCCCCGCTGCGCGAGATCAATCCACCCAAGTGGCCGAGTCCCCGCGGCTATTCGCATGCGATGGCCGGCACGGGCACCTTCGTGTTCATCGGCGGGCAGATCGCCACCGACAATGCCGGAAGGGTGACGACCCTTGGGCTGGTTCCTCAGGCACGTCAGGCCTTGCGAAATCTCCGGACGGTCCTGGCCGAGGCGGGCGGGGCGCCCGAGCACATCGCCCAGATGACCTGGTACGTGCTCGACATCGATCACTACCGGGCGACGCTGCGGGAACTTGGTTTGGTCTACCGCGAGATCATGGGCCGCCATTTTCCGGCAATGGTGCTGGTGGAGGTCACGGGACTGGTCGAGCCGGCTGCTGTCGTGGAGATCGCCGCCACGGCCATCCTGCCGCCAGGCCGCCCGCTTCCTGCGGACGGGCCCCCGGCGAGCGAACTGAACTTCGACGCCCAGAATTCGAGCCGACTGGCGAAGGAGGCACGCAATGAATAACGTCCTGCATCTTCCCCCGATCATGGTGCCAGCCCACGACTATAGCCGTCTGATGCGGGCGGCGCAGGAACTGGCAGAGCAAGGCCATCCGCTCGCTGCACCGCTCCTGCAGGAACTGCACCGGGCCACTGTGTGCACGGCGGACGAGCTTCCGGACGATGTCGTGGCGCTGGACACGTTCGTGACCTACCGGATGAGCGGTGATGACACGTCGGACAAGCGCATGCTGATCCACCCGGACGACCGCATGTGGCCGCCGGCCGAGCTGTCGATCCTGACGCCCGTCGGGTTAGCCCTGCTCGGGCTGCGTGCCGGGCACCGGATGCCCGTGATTGGCTCTAGTGGGCCGCCGGATGCGTGCGTCGAGGTCGAAGCGGTTGGGCCACGGGTGACCGGAGCCTTCGTACCCGTCAGAACCGTGCCGCCGGATGGCGCCGCCACCAGATGGAGCTGATGCGGGTTCTGCTCACGCGCCCAGCGGGGCAAGCCGAGGAGCTTGGGGCTGTGCTCTCAGCCCATGGCATCGAATGGCTTGGCGAACCGCTGCTGAGGATTGTCCCGGTCCCTTGGGATCCGGGCGTCCTGGCGGGCAAGGCGGCGCTCCTGGTCACCTCCGCCAACGCCTCGCGGGAGCTCCTCCGGGTGCCCGGTGTTCGTCGGGATCTTCCCACCTTTGCCGTCGGGCCGGCGACGGCGGAGCCGCTCCAGGCCGCGGGCTTTTCGAACGTGCAGGTCGCGGGCGGAACGGCCGTGAGCCTGATCGCTTACGTCCGGCGGCACGCCGATCCAGGTGCCGGACGGTTTCTCCACCTCAGCGGCTTCGACATCAGCCTCGACCTCGGAGCGGGCCTTGCCCCCGCCGGCTTCACGGTCGACCGGGTGGTGGTTTACCGCGCGGTCGCGGTCGAACGCATGAATGCAGGGGTCATGCGAGAGATCGCCCACGCCAGGTTCGACGCCGCCCTGTTTCTGTCCGCCCGGACGGCGGCCGTGTTCTGCAGCCTGGTCATCGCAGCCGGCCTCGTGGAGGCCAGCAGTCGCATGACGGCCGTCGCGATCAGCTGCAAGGTGGCGGAGGTGCTCCGGCCAGTAGGTTTCCGAAAAATCGTGGTGGCCGCGTCCCCGAGCCTGGATGGTGTCCGCGATGCCATTCTGCGTGTAACAGCGAAGGACGCCTGACGCGCCATCGTTTTGTCGCCACTGCCCGGCCTGATGTCGGGTTCTCCCGATAGTAACAAGAGGTCCGGCCCCTGATGTTCGATGCGATGTTTCTGGCGATCCTGGTCGGGGCAGGGCTGATCGTGATCTCGGCGATCACAAGCCTTGTCGCCTTCCGGATTGGCGCCCCGCTGCTCCTCGTCTTCCTTGTCATCGGCCTCCTGGCCGGCGAGGACGGGCCGGGTGGCCTCCAGTTCAGCGACGCCTCTGCAGCATACTTCATCGGCAGCTTGGCACTTGCCGTCATCCTCTTCGACAGCGGCTTCAACACCCGGCTCAAGTCCCTGCGCAGCGCCGCGGCACCCGCGCTCCTGCTCGCGACCATCGGCGTCGTCGCCACAGCCGCCCTGGTCGGCGTTGCGGCCCATGTCCTGTTCGGTCTCTCGTATCTTGAGGGTTTCCTGCTCGGCTCGATCATTGGCTCGACCGACGCGGCCGCCGTGTTCTTTCTTCTGCGGGTTGGCGGCGTCACCATCCGGGACCGCGTCCGCTCGATCCTTGAGGTGGAGTCGAGCTCAAACGATCCCATCGCCATCCTGCTCACGACAGCCCTGGTCGACCTGCTGGTGGCGAGCAAGGGTGCGGCAGGGCTGTCATGGGAGTTCGCCTGGCAGGTGGGCGAGCAGATGGGGCTTGGATTGGCGCTTGGCGCTGGCGGCGGCCTCGTCATGGCCGCAGGGATCAATAGGCTCAACCTGGAGGCGGGCCTCTATGCGGTGGTCACCATCGGGGCTGCCCTTCTGACGTTCGCCGCCACCGGGCTGGTGGGCGGCAGCGGCTTTCTCGCTGTTTACATTGCGGGCCTGATTGCCGGGAATGCGCCCGCACGCGGAATGGCCTCGCTGCGGCGGTTCATGGACGGGCTCACCTGGCTGTGCCAGATCGTCATGTTCCTGCTGCTGGGCCTCTTCGCGACCCCGTCGCAGTTCCCGCAAGCCGTGGTGCCGGGGATCGGCATTGCGGTCGTCCTGATGTTTTTCGCCCGCCCTGTGGCGGTGTGGCTGTGCCTGCTTCCCTTTCGCCTGCACCAGCAGGACATCGCCTTCATCGGCTGGGTCGGCCTGCGCGGGGCGGTGTCGATCCTGCTGGCCCTTCTGCCGATCATCGGAGGGCTTCCGAACGGGCAGACCTTCTTCAACGTCACGTTTCTTGTGGTGCTGACGTCCCTCGCTCTGCAGGGGTGGACCCTCAGGCCGGTCGCCCGGCGCCTTGGGGTCGTGGTCCCGCCCGCCCTCGGACCACTGGAGAAGATCCAGCTGGAGCTGCCCGGAACGGCGAGGCACGAGCTGGCGGTCTACCACATCGTTCCGGACAGCCCGGTCGCCAAGGGCCAGCGGCTGCCCCGGTGGGCACGTCCCTCACTGATCATCCGGGATGGAATCTCCATGCGCCTTCACGATGCGGGGCGGATTCAGTCCGGCGATTACGTGTGCATCTTCGCGGCCCCACGCCTCATGCCGCTGCTCGACCGGCTGTTTGCGAGCCCGGTTCCCATCCCGGCCGAGGACCCGTTGTTCTTCGGGCAGTTCGCACTCGATCCGCAGCAGCCCATCGGGCTTGTCGCACGGAGTTATGACATGCCGCTGCCGCGAGATCCGGATATGCCGGTCGGCGAGTTCATCCGGCGCAGACTGGCCGGCCATGTCGAGATCGGCGACAGGGTCGGCCTCGGCGGCATCGACCTGATTGTGCGAGAGATCGACGGATCAGGGCTGCCGAGAGTGGTAGGTCTGCACCTCGGCAGCGATGATGAGCCCCGGCTGAACTGGCCATTCTTTCTCAACTGGCATGATCTGAAGGCAGCCGCCCGTGCCTGGTGGCGAACGCGGCGGACTCACGCAAAACCCATGGAGCCGGTATCCCCAACGCCCCCGAGAACCGAAGACAGCCGGAGCGTTTGACCCCGTGCGTCAGGCTTTGCGTCCGCTCAGCGGGGCCAATGGTCCCATAGGCCCGCGGCTGTACCGAGCAGCACGAGCCCCCAGGCCACCCAGCGCATCAGGCGTTCCATCGCGGGCTCTGGGACACGAGGACGGCAGGGCACTGGCTCCCGCTGGGGTCCGATCGTGCTCCTGTTGGGCAGATCGCCCAAACGCGCTCTGGTCACCTCATCCTCCTGCCGCACACCTGCCGGTGCGATGATGCAAGCCTGCGTCACCCGTTCGCCACGATCGCCGGCCCCCGTTCGGAGAGGTGACGGCCCCGGATGACCTGGGGCCGCCCTGCCGCCGATGGTGACGTCGTTCCGGACCAACCGTCGAACATTCACTTCCGGACCCTGCGATCGTCATGGGGGCGTCGGATTCCTGAGTGAATGGCCACCCGGTAGACCAGATAGCAGCCCAGGATGAGCACGACGGAAATAAGCTCCTGGTCCATCATGACAGTTCCCTCCATGGCTCAACGAAGTGACCATGCGGCTTGATAGAGGACACGCAGGAGGGTCAGGCTGCGCCATCCCTTCGGGGTCCGCCACGTGATCGACTGGTCTTCGCCAAGGCCGACCAGCGCCGCACCTTCCGGTGACAGCACCGAGACCCGGTCCGGCTCACCATCGTCCTCGTCGGGGTAGACCAGCGTGGCGCTCCGGACGTCCCAGGTGACGTCATCACGGAACTCCAGCCGCGAGTGCATCGTAGCGACCGACGGCGGAATGTCATCGGGTGTCAGGATCGTCGCCCGGATCAGCTCGTTCGCCAGCATCGCCGCTGCGGGGCGGTCCTGCTCGAAGCTCAAACCGAACGACGCGAGAAACGCGAGACGATCGTAATCGCCCACCGAGATCGTCACAGGTGGAAAACTCTCTTGCTTGATCATGATGTCCTCCACGGGCCTCAAGCGCAGGTGATGCCGCCAGGGGTGCGGGTGACCAGCGGACCGTCGTCCAGGAACCGAAGGCCGATGCCCTCCACGAACACCTCGTGGGGTTCGCCACCATCGTCCTGAAACGACATGCGATCACCGACCCGCAGACCCAGAAGGGCGGTCCCAAGCGGTGTTGCAACGGAGATTTCGGCGCCAGGCCAGATCAGGTCGTCGGGATGAACGAGCAGATGCGCCCGCGACCGCAGTTCGTCGTCAATGCGATAGATCACGCGGCAGTTCGTGGAGACGACATCCTCCGGCAGTGCCGCCGGGTGGCAAATCTCTGCCCGACGCAGTTCGGTGAGCAGAAAGTCAGGCGTCCGGCGGCTGTGCTTCTGCCGGATCATCGCCGTGAACAGCAAGCGATTGTAGTCGTTGGTCGCGAGGATGATCGAGGGAAGATCGTGCTGCGCGTTCATGGAAAACCTCCTCGAGCCAGATGTCCTCCCAAGGGCGAACGCCCTCCGGCAGGGGGACTGGCAGCCATAAGAGACCGACATGGGCCGGGTGGCACATGCAGCGGCTCAATGATAATGAGACGGAGAGTTCATGACCCCGGAGCGCCGGCGACCTGAGTGGTCACGCCGGATCCCGGGGTTACCTGCCTGCTTTGAGGCAGCCCGCGTGCGCCAGAAAACGAAGATTTTTCACGAGCTTAATCATGACACCTACAAGATAGCCCCGTTGCCTGCGAATGCAAGCCTGCGGACGGTACAAGCGCTGTGCGAAGGGAGTAGGGGCCGGCGAAGACGGCGGCGGGCTCCAGCTGTTCCGCATCGACGCAGCCTCCCCCAAGGTGTTGCACTCCAAAGCGGAAGCCGCCATTAAGACGCCCCAACGGCATCCCGCCAGATTTGCAACAATATACAGGAGCGAGATTAATTGCAAGCAGCCTCCATGCTGGACCAGGCCCTGACACGCCTTGACGACGCAGCCCGGCACCTCGACCTCGACGCGGACGTTCTCGAAAAGTTGAAGTACCCGCGTGAGACCACGAAGGTCCGCCTGATGATCCGCATGGACGACGGCTCCCGCAAATCCTTCATGGCCTGGCGTTGCCGCTATGACGACACCCGCGGCCCGACCAAGGGCGGCATCCGCTTCCACCCGGACTCGACCATGGAGGAAGTGGAGACGCTTGCCTTCTGGATGACCTTCAAGTGCGCGGTGATGAACCTGCCCTATGGCGGCGGCAAGGGCGCCGTGCAGGTCGATCCCCATACCCTGTCCAAGGCCGAACTGGAGCGCCTTTCGCGTGCCTATGTGCAGGCCTTCTCCAAGATCGTCGGGCCCGACCGGGACATCCCGGCGCCTGACGTCTACACCAACTCGATGATCATGGGCTGGATGGCCGATGAGTACGCCTCCATCGTCGGCCAGGCGACGCCGGCGGTGATCACCGGCAAGCCCATCGCGCTTGGCGGCTCGCTCGGGCGTGATGACGCGACGGCCCGCGGCGGCTACTATCTCGTCCAGCGCCTCGCCCGGCAGCTTGGACTGGAGCCGGGGTCACGGGTGGCGATCCAGGGCTTCGGCAATGCCGGCCAGCACATCGCACGGCTGCTGGCAGACGACGGATACAGCATCGTGGCGGTCTCGGACTCGAAGGGGGCGATCCATTGCCCGTCGGGTCTCGACATCGGCAATCTGCTCGCAGCCAAGGGGCAGGGATCCGTCACGAACCTTGCCGGGACTGACGGCATCTCCGCTCTTCCCGCCGACGATCTCGTTGCGGTCGATTGCGAGCTGCTCGTTCCGGCGGCCCTGGAGGACATGATCCACGAGGGGAACGCCGCCGGCGTCAAGGCTCGCGTCGTTCTCGAACTCGCCAACGGCCCGATCACGCCCGAGGCCGACGCAATCCTGGCCGCCAAGAA
This sequence comes from Microvirga makkahensis, assembly GCF_009830105.1. Lineage (GTDB taxonomy): Bacteria > Pseudomonadota > Alphaproteobacteria > Rhizobiales > Beijerinckiaceae > Microvirga > Microvirga makkahensis. Next base: position 112,101 of record NZ_WURB01000002.1, on the reverse strand, counting down.
CGTCGTCGTTCTGCCGGATATCCTGGCGAACGCGGGCGGTGTCACGGTCTCGTACTTCGAGTGGGTGCAGAACCGGCAGGGCTACTACTGGCCGGTCGAGGACGTGCATGCCCGGCTGAAGTCGATGATGGAGCGGGAAGGGGATGCCATCTGGGCCCGCGCCCGGGACAAGGGCATCACCCTGCGCAGCGCCGCCTACGTGCATGCGCTCTCGCGGCTTGCGGGCGCCATCGAGGCGCACGGCACGCAGCAGTTCTTCACGAGCTGACATCCGGACCGACACCATCATGAAACCAACACCCCGGTTGCGGGGTGCGGGTGGGTCGCGGCGTCAGAACGATGCCGTGGTCAGCCTTCCACGCGCCCTGTCGAAGCTCGGGTTCTGCTCCCGCACACAAGCCGAGGCCATGATTGCCGAGGGACGTGTGTGCGTCGACGGCCGGGTTGTCGGTAGCCCGACGGCCCGTGTCGATCCCGCGCGGGCCCGCATCTCTGTCGATGGCCAGCCGGTCGTGGCCGAGAGCAAGGTCTACCTGATGCTCAACAAGCCGCGTGGCGTGGTTACCACCCGCGACGATCCGCAGGAGCGGGCGACGGTCTATGGCTGCCTCGAAGGGCTCGTTCTGCCGTTCGTTGTCCCCGTAGGTCGGCTCGACAAGGCAAGCGAAGGCCTACTCCTACTGACCAATGACACACGCTGGGCCCAGCGTGTGCTGGATCCAGCATCGAACGTCGAGAAGGTCTACCACGTCCAGATCGACCGCCTGCCGAATGAGGCCATGCTCGAGCGGCTTGAAGCCGGCATGACTCTCGACGGCGAACGCCTGGTCGCGAGGTCAGCCCGTATCATCCGCACCGGTAGCCGCACCGCGTGGCTTGAGGTCGTTCTCAACGAAGGCAGAAACCGTCAGATCCGGCGTCTGCTCGGCGCCGTTGGGGCGGAGGTGCTCCGCCTCGTGCGCATCGATGTGGGCGGCGTGCGGCTGGGCGATCTCCCAAGGGGCGCCGTCCGGCACCTCACACCCGCCGAGAAGGCAATGCTCGACATTCCGGTCCCGACCGCCTCGCGCCAGCCCGGCCATTTTGGAGCTCGGTAAGGAATGCCGCGATCAATCGCCCTTCGCATCGTGCGTGCTCTTCCCAAGTTACATGGTGGGCCAATATCCCGGACCAGGAAGGGCCGGAACGGTGTTGTGGATGGCACGATGGTGAGACTGTTGTTCCCCGTCATGGTGTTGGGAGCCTTGCTGATGAGCACACTCTCGGGTCTTGGTTCGACCGGGTCCCCTTCGCCGCTCAACCACCAGCTCATAGCGGCCGCGGAGCGGGGCGATTCAGACGGCGTCAGGCGCGCCATGGGTGAAGGGGCGAGCATGGACGCCCGTGACAGCCGCCAGCGCACGGCCCTCATGGCAGCGGTCCAGAACAACCACGTTGCAACCGCGAGAGCCCTGATTGAGGCAGGCGCCGATGTGAACGCGAAGGACGAGATCAACGACTCCCCGTACCTGCTCGCCGGCGCCAGGGGCTACCTTGAGATCCTCCGCCTGACCCTCGCCCATGGCGCCGATCTCAGGAGCACGAACCGCTATGGCGGCACGGCGCTCATTCCCGCTGCCGAGCGCGGGCACGTGGAGACGGTGCGCACCCTGATTGAAGCTGGTGTGGATATCGACCACGTGAACAAGCTGGGCTGGACCGCGTTGCTGGAGGCGATCATCCTCGGGGAAGGCGGGCCGAAGCATGCTGAAATTATTCGCCTGCTGCTCGATGCGGGAGCGAACGCCAACCTCGCCGACCACGACGGGGTCACGCCGCTGCAGCATGCACGCCGAGGTGGCTACCATGAGATCGAACAACTCCTGACCGCGGCTGGCGCACGCTGAACCAAGAGACGAGGAGAAACGACATGTCCCCAGCCGAGCGCTTCCTCTGTGAAGCCATTGATCTGGCGCGCGAGAACGTGCGCAAGGGCGGCCGTCCCTTTGGGGCCGTCCTCGTCAAGGACGACATCGTGATCGCCACGGGCGTCAACGAGATTCACACGACGCAGGACCCGACCACCCATGCCGAACTCCAGGCGATCCGCGCCGCAAGCCGGGCGCTCGGCAGCCCGCGCCTCGATGGCTGTGTGATCTACGCCAGCGGTCATCCCTGTCCGATGTGCCTGTCGGCCATGCATCTCACGGGCATTCGCGAAGTGACCTACGCCTACTCCAATGATGACGGCGAGCCGTACGGCCTGTCGACGGCGGCCATTTATGCCGAATTGGCAAAACCGCTGGACCGGCAATCGCTCAGGATTGCCTATGTGCCCCTCCGTCCGGAGGAGGACGATCTCTACGAGATGTGGCGGGACACTGCTCAGACGGCACACGACGGCTCCGGCAGTCCCGCGTAGATAATCCCATCCGCCGTCAACCGGGCCGCTGGTGTCATCGATGCGGGCTCAATCTTGCCGGGGCCGAGGATGTGGAACACCGCATGGCCGGAGGCGAGCAGGTAATCGGCGATGATCCGGCGGTGGCAGCGCCACCACACCGCTTCGGCGCACATGATCGCCGCGACGCTCCGGTCGCCGAGGTCGGACAGGCGGTCGAGCCCGCCCCGGAACCGGTCCGTCAGGGCATAGTCGGCATAGTTCCGGAAACTCGTGTTCTGCCAGAATCCGTTGGGGGACGGCTCGGCTTGGCGCTGCCTGCCACGCAGCCCACCGAGTTCGGCGATGTGCTCGTATCCGATCTGGTACGCCGCCAGGCTGTCGGGCAGGGCATCGCGGTTGAACTGCGGGTTCGTCCGGGAGCGCGGCACCGTTCGGACATCCACCACAAGATGGACGTTCGCCTCGCGGAGGAGATCGACGAAGTCCGGAATGGTGCGGGTGGAATGCCCGATGGTGTAGAACGGATTCGCCATGCCGGTCAGTGGGGGCTCGGGGGTGCGGTTGCCTCCGCCAACTTGTTCTTCAGGCCTCTGATCTCCTCGAACCGGCTGGTCACGTCCCGCATGACCGCGGCGAGGCCCTGCATCTGTCCCTGCTCGTCCTTGAGCGGCACGATGGTGAACTCCAGCGAGATGCGTTGGCCGTCCTTGCGGAGACCCGGCACCGACAGCAGATCGCCTTCGCCGTAATGGCTCGCGCCCGTCGCCATGACCCGGCGGAAGCCTTCCCAGTGGCGCGGGCGCAGGCGCTCCGGGATGATGAGGTCGAGCGACTGCCCCAAGGCCTCGTCGGCGGGATGGCCGAAGATCCGCTCGGCCCCGGGGTTCCACACGCGGATGATCCCATCATGGTCTGTTGCTACTACGGCGTCAGCGGAAGCGGAAAGGATGGCTTCGGCAACAAGTCGGGTCAGGTCCATCTCCGCCTCCCTTCAAATTTCTCCCGCATGGAGCGTTCGGATCAGGTTCACCGGTCCGAGACGGCGACGCGGTGGCGATAGACCATCTCCCACCCACGCCAGCCGGTGTAGAGCAGCAGGAGAACGACAACGAGCGAGATCATGAGGCCTGTCGGCAGTACGGCGGCGTCTCCAGCCTCGTAGCGACGGTACCAATTCCACAGCGAGAGAAGCACAACAACAACGTTGCCGAGCATGTGATGCCAGGCCGCCGACAGATCGCGGATGCGCCGGTCGCCCAGGAATTCGGTCAGGCCGGCAACGGCTGCGAGGGCCGCCATGACGAGCGCGGCGCCCAGGAGATACAGCGACGCCGTGCTCCAGGCGCTGTTGCCCGTGTTCCAGAAGAGCAGGTCACACACGAGGGTGGCCACGAGAAAAGCAACCGGGAACGGGATCAGCATCGGGTGCAGCGGATGTCCGGCGATCTGTGCGGTGCTCTGGGGATTGCGGTCTCGTACAGGGTTCTCAGCTCGCATGGCATTCTCCTCGTTCAGCAGGAAGCTCCGCAGTGATTTTGCCCCTCATCCTCCAAAGGGCCTCGACCCCTTGATGGCTTTGGGCCGACAACGACCGGCGCGACGTCCGACGCCCGTGATCTTTCTGCCCTCGGCACGGTCATCCTTCAGGGGGCTCGGACAAGCCGAGCCGTTCCAACACGGTCTGCGTGATCCGGGCGCAGCGGGCGCCGGCGCATGGAAAGACGTCACTCACGGCGGAGGACAGGGTCCGGTCGAGGGACTGCCGCAGGAGACGCCGGGCTCGGTGAAGCCTCGTCTTGACGGTCTCCGGGCGCAGGGCCAGTTGGGCGGCGGTCTCCTCAATGCTCATCTCCTCGATGTCCCGGAGGACAAAGACGATGCGGAAGGACTCGGGCAGTTCGTCCACGGCGCGTTCGAGCAGGCGCCGCACCTCAGCCCGAGCGGCGGCGGCTTCCGGGTCGCTGTCCTGGCGGGCCGACGGCAGGTAGATCACGCGGTCCTCTCCTTGGTCGTTGATGGCATCAATGTCCTTCAATCCAACGGTGATGCGCCGACGTCGGAGTCGTCCGAGGGCCTCATTGAGCGCAATGCGTGTGAGCCAGGTCGAGAGCTGAGCCTCGCCGCGGAAGCCGTCGAGATGGGTGAAGGCGCGAACATAGGTCTCCTGCACCACGTCCTCCGCCTCGGCATCGTCATTGAGGACGCCGCGGGCAACCCGGAAGAGCCGACGGTTGTGCCTCTGCATGATGAGCCGGACCGCAGCCCCGTCCCGGCTTCGGGCCAACGCCACCAGCGCCCCATCATCAAGCCCGTCCAACCGTGTTGCTGCGACCGTTGCCGTCTGCATGGCCAAGCTCCTGTTGCTGCCTATTAGATGGGACATCCGGACAAAGGTTCCCGGACCGAGGATGGGAAGGGCACCTCGTTTCAGCGCCGCCGGCGCCCGGAAGGTGGGAGTGGCCGAAGCATCTGCGTCTGGGCGACCGCCTCCGGACCGGTGGACTGGAATGTGGAGCCTGATCCATTCTCCAGACTGACATGGAGATGACGGTGCATGAGGGGGAACGCCACGCCCATCGCCAAACCCCAGAGCAATTGAGCCAACAGCAGCCCAGCGGCGGGATAGCCGTGCAGGGTGGGCTGGTGCGGAAGCCATTGCAGCAGCGGGACGGGCCCGAGCATCCACAGGACGAAACCGAACGCCATCCCAAAGAGCCAGCCGCCCCGCATGTCGTTGGCCGCCCGCTGGAACAGCCAGCCGTGCAGGATCCCGCCGAGAAGCATCAGTCCGGCATAGACGAGACCGGTAGCCACCGCGGACGTGCCGATAGCTCGGGCAGGTGCATCCAGGGACTGAAAGCCGGCTAGGATCGACAGGGCCGGGATGGCTGCCGACACGCCTGCGATGGCCCCTGCGAGAAGCGGCCGTTGGGTTGGACCGGCTTCGAGGCCGTGCGCCTGCAGCATCCTAAGCATGGAGCCTCCTCATCTTTTGTGGTGCGACCTTTGACGCTTCGTCCAGCACTGCCTCGATGGGTGGCGCCTCACTGAGGTCAGCCCCGAAGAGGCGCACGAGATGCTGGTAGGCGAGGCCGACCACCCGCAGGTCGCGATTGAGGTCGAACAGGCCGACCGGATTGACATTGCCGAGCGGCTCCCGCAGGGCGATGTCCCAGTCGACCTGATCCGTGAGCGAGTACCAGGTGAAGCCAACCACCGGCACGCCGGCCTGACGGATCAGCTGCACATTGTGCCACTGCCGCCAGAGCCAGCGTGGCCCGTCGCGGGCATCCATGCGGTTAGTCTCGGTGTGCATCATCGGCCGCCGGTAACGTTCATAGTACTGGCCAGCGACGGCGTACCACCCGAACAGCTCACCCAGCGCTTGGGCATGGCCGGTGCTGTCGATGAGCTTTTCGTTCCACTCGTAGTAGTCGACACCGAGGATAGCCCGCCGGCGCACGTCCTGCTGCATGAACCAGGCATACTCCTCCACCGGCATGCCGTGCTGGAGAAGATATGCTCGCGTGTCGTCTTGAACTGGGCGGGCGTAGAGCAGGTCTAGCGGCAGGAAGCGCCGCTCGTTCTCGAAGGCGGCGATGCGGCGGATCTCGGGATCAGGGCAACAGGGCTGGTAGAACTCGCCGCTCTCGCTGTTGACGAACACGGCATCCGGGCGCTCGCCCGCAATTGCCTGCATCATCAGCACGTTGGCTTTGGCGAGGTGGCGCACAGCCGTGACGAAGGCGCGCTCGTCCCGGCATTGCTCGTTCCAGAGACCTTCGAGGGCACTGAGCTTGGCGCACACATACATCTCGTTCACGGGCGTGTAGAACTGCACCCACGGATAGCGCTGTGCGAACGCTCGGGCATAGTCGGCGAGCGCTTGCGGCACCTCCGGGTTCTGGAAGTTCTGCAGCCAGTCGGGCAGGCCGAAATGGCACAGGTCCATGATCGGCACGATGCCGAGCCGCTGCATCTCGGCGGCGACCTCGTCCAGGAAGGCCCAATCGTATTGGCTGGGACCCCGATGGATCAGATGCAGGGGAGGGCCGTAACGCAGGTAGCGTAGGCCGAGATCCCGCACGAGCTGAAGATCGGTACGCCAGTGGCGGTAATGGCCGCAGGCCGCCATCTGGTCCATGCGCCAGCGGCCGCCCTCAAGGGTGGGATAGCTGCACTCGATGCCGGTCGCAAACATGAACCTGTGTTCGGCCGGATCGGGAGCCAAATTGGAGGATGGATGTGATCTGACAGGCTGGCGGGTCAGGCGTGGGGGACGGTTCGCCGGCAAGCCGACAGGCCGGGTGTAAAGCAGGCCCAGCACGGTGCCCCAGATCAGATGGCCCACAGCGATGGAGAGCGGCTCGTGCACCCCGCCGCCTAAGCCAAATAGGCCCGACGAGGACATTTCGCCGCTTTGGACCAGCGGGTGCATCAGGTCGAACTGCGGATGCATGATGAAGATCGCCAGCGGCATGGGCACGAAGGCGAACACCAGACCCTGCACGGCTGGACGCAGCGGCAGAACGGACCAGAAGAAGTAGGCGTAGAAGACAGCCCAGATCGCGCCGACGAGAAGGTGAACCGTCATCCCGGCCAGCCAGGCTTCCCATACCGGCGCATGGGGGAGGACCAAAGTCCCGAGCGTCATGACAAGGTCAAAGAACGGCACGCCGGCCCAAATCAGCAGCCGGGCAACGATCTCCCAAGCGATGGCTCCCGCCATGCCGGCGAGAACCGCCTTCATGTAGGCAACCGAGCGGATCATGGCGCCCTCATCTACGTCCGGCAGGGCCCCGGTGGCTGATTATTGGATGGACGGGAGCCCGTAAGGTTCCCGCCGTTGTCGAGGCCGGCCCCTATGCAGGCCGGACGATGCCGTGGCGCATGATTTCGGCGACGGACGGGAAGGCCCGGAGGGCTATCTCGGGGATAGGCTCCCCGCCGGCCGCTTGCCCCGACGGGTCGGCAGCGGGAGACCTGTCCGGTTGACCGACGATGATCCGGCCAACCATGCCGGCATGCTCGTGCGGAACACAGAAGAAATCGTAGACGCCTTCATCCTTGAGCGTGACCGAGAAGCTCTCGTTCGGCAGCAGGTAGTCCGAGTTCCAGGGCTCGGCACCCTCAGGGATACGCAACGGGCGCTCGAAGTTCTTCGGATGGTAGGCGGTCGCGGTATGGGAATTCCCCGGGTCCAGGTTGATCCAGCGGATCGTCTGACCCGGCTCGATGCGAAGGCCAATCGGGTTAAACCAGACCTGCGAGCCGTCCGCATTGCCCTGCATCCGGATCTCGACTGCCTCAGCGGCGAGCGGGAGCCGGAGCCATGCGAGACCGGCGAGGAGGCCCCCGCCGATCCGCAGGACCTGTCTGCGCGAGATCGTCACTTCGCGGCCACCCGCGTCTCGTCGGCCTTGGGAACGTGCCAGAGCACGACGTGGGCATGGGGCTTCTCGACCCCGGGATGGCCGGCGTTGAAGTAGACGTCGACATGATCGACCTTCCCGCCGGGTGCGGCGAGATCGTCGAAGCGCTTGTCCTTGTTCGAGAGATCCTCGATGGGCAGCATATAGACCGTGCTCACAAGTCGCCCGTCCCGGTCATAGGCGAGAAAAGGGCCGGCGGGCAGGGTCTTGGGATCAACATAGAGCTGACCAAGTCCCGGCAGAAAGTCGGGTATCTTCACGAGCTCGCTGACTTTCTTGTAGGCACCTGTCGGCGGAGCCTTCTCGACCTGATCGGCGGCTATGGCCGGCATGGCAAGTGCAGCGGTAAGAGCGACGGCGGCAAAGCGGGCAAGCATGAGATCCTCCACGGGTCGGCTGATGATGCGGGTTACGCAACTCATTGGATGGAAGGCAGGCCAAAAGGTTCCCGCCGTGGGTATCGAGCAGCTGGGCAGGGTGTCTTTGCACGGCGCTCAGAAGACATAGGAGACGGGCGGTACGATCGAGAGATGATCCTCCACGGCCTTCACGCCAGCCTGGTTCTCCGCGGCAAGGCGGATGGCGTGTCGCTCCTCGTCCGATTGAACAATGCCGAACAGATGAACGACACCATTCTCGACGACAATGTTTTTCGACAGGAGGTATGCCCAGGGCTGGTCTTCGAGTTCCTCGTTCAGCCGCTCCCGGATAAGGCGGTCCGCAACGTTCATCGGCTTCGATAGGTCGGTGGTCGCCAGGACCTGAAGCAGGTTGCTTCTGGTCACGATGCCGACGAGCCTCCCGTGCCGCAGCACCGGAACACGCTTGATCCGATGTTGCTCCAACGCGCGGGCTGTGTCGGCAACCGATGTGGTCTCCAGCACTGTGACCACGTCTTTTGTCATGACGTCACTGGCTTTTCGTGCGTGTGATTTGGCGTAGTGCTGAGCCAGAACCTTGGGGCCGTTGAGGAAAGTCTGCCACCAGGATTGGCGCTGCTCACCGACCAATCGGGCATGCCCGATCAGATCGCCTTCGCTGACGATGCCGAGAGGCCGCTCCTCGTCATCGATCACCGGAACACCGCTGATGTGATGGTCGCAGAGCAACTTCGCGATCTCGTGGATTGACGTCTCGGGCCTGACTGTGATGACGGCAGTCGTCATGACATCCGCGGCGGTGAGCATCGCTGCCTCCTCTGAGTATGCGCTGACGAGAGGCTTGTGTAGGGATGCCGGTCATCGGCGCCATTGGTGACAGAAGAAGGGTATGCTCGCCCCGAGTATGTAACAAACGAATAGATTTGCAGGTTCAAATCACTTTCATTGCACTTGAACTGCTTCTCAATGCATCAGGCCGTGCAGAATAAAGCTCCGGAGGGCAACGGCGTCGTTGTGCGTCTCATCGCGGGCGGAGAACACAAGCGTGATCCTGCCCTTGCGGGCACGGAGCCGCAACTCGCTCAACACATCCTCGTGTTCACGCAACTCGGCAGCATAGCGCCGGCAGAATTCCTGCCAACGTTCAGGATCATGCCCAAACCAGCGGCGTAACTGGGCGCTGGGCGCGATGTCCTTCATCCAATCGTCGAGAGCAAGGGTCTCTTTGGAGATCGCACGCGGCCAGAGTCGATCGACCAGAATGCGGGCACCGTCATCGGGCGACGGCGGCTCATAAGCCCGCTTCAGTTGCACGTTGTTTCCCGGAACCCTTACGCTCATCGGAATGCTCCAAATCCCGATCATCGTACAAGGAAGCGATCATGAGGCTGGCGTGGGCAAAGGCTCCGCCAGCCCGCATCTCGGCAGCCACCCAGACCGCTTCCATCAGTTCCTGCGCCGTAGCGCCTGCCCGCTGAGCGGCTTTGGTATGTCCTTGGATGCAATAGGGGCATTGGGTGACATGAGCGACGGCGACGGCAATCAATTGCTTCGTCTTGGCATCGAGAGCGCCATCACCGAATACCTGGCGACTGAACGCATCGAATGCCGCCTGGGTGTCAGGCGCGAGCTACCGGCGCTTGTGCGCCAGCTCGGGCGATGGTTCCGGATATAGCTGTCCAGCCATGTCGGCCTCCTTCCAGACCTCAGTGCCTTGCCATAAGACACGCGGCCAATGAGCCTTAGCACCGTAGGGGTCCGGCACTTGGTCACCGCTCTGCCTCGGTTCACCCGGCAGCCATCCCAAGCGGTTGAGTCTCCTTTGACCGTTCCTTGCCGCAGATGGAAGCATCGCGGTTGGAGTGCTGCTTGCGGCTCTGACCAACCCAAGTCTCAATATCCGACGCGTTGATCAGCTGGAACAGGTAGAAACCGTTGAAGTGGACGCTTATCTCAGCCGACTGATGATCGAAACTCGATGAGCCGCTGGGATAGTCTCCTACGCGCCCAGCGAAGCTCCATGGCGGCCCTGTGACGAAGGCAGGCACAGGCCGCACTTCTGGAACCGCGCAAATGAGCTCCGTGCGGTCGGTGTGGCGGAACAAGTTATAATAGCACATATCCTGGTCATTCCTGTGGCTAAGTTCGGCCTAGAGGGCGACGACGCACCAGGCGACCACGGCCAGCGAGCTGGCGAGAAGGCTGATGGCCAGCCATCGCTCACCGGTGTGGTTGTCGGAGACGGCCATGGTTTGAGCGGACCTGGCATGCTGCATCATCACCTCCATCGTGCTGCGGGCTGCCCGGATCCGCCACCGTCCCGGAGGAGGCGGTCCGGCCGGGGAGCGCAACAATCCTCCCCCTGGCTTGAGAGCCCGGCAAACGAAATTCTTTGGTCTGTTCAAGCAAAATAATTGGAGTTCGAGCCGGTACCCTGTCGGCGATGGCGCGCAGGCGCCTGGCGGAGCAGGATGCAGAATGCTTGCCGATATCCAGCAATGAAATTCATTTGCCAGGGTTCCACCGTTGGCCAACCCTTGTCAGGGGTCTGGAGAGCGATGATATGCCTGAACGAGCTCACGGGCGGGAACTGGATGCCGCAGCCCATGACGGGCACCCGACCTTCTGGCGCCGGTGGTTCTACTCCACGAACCATAAGGACATCGGCTCCCTCTACCTGATGTTCGGCTTCACAGCCGGCATCATCGGTGGCCTGCTCTCCATCGGCATGCGCCTGGAGCTGCAGGAACCCGGCCTTCAGTACTTCTCGAATCCGCAGGCCTACAACGTCTTCGTGACCGGCCACGGCCTGATCATGGTGTTCTTCGTGATCATGCCAACCCTCATCGGCGGCTTCGGCAACTGGTTCGTGCCGCTGATGATCGGCGCGCCCGACATGGCCTTCCCGCGGATGAACAACATCTCGTTCTGGCTCATCGTCGCGGCGTTCGCCCTGATGATCCTGTCCCTGTTCTCCGAGGGGGCCCCTGGCTCGCTTGGCTTCGGCGGCGGCTGGACCGCCTATCCGCCGCTCTCGACCATCGGCCATCCCGGCCCGGCCTTTGATTTCGGCATCCTGGCCCTGCACTTGGCCGGCGCCTCCTCGATCCTGGGCGCGATCAACTTCATCACCACGATCCTCAACATGCGGGCTCCGGGTATGACGCTGCACAAGATGCCGCTGTTCGCCTGGGCCATGCTGGTGACGGCCTTCCTGCTCCTGATCACCCTTCCCGTGCTCGCGGGTGCGATCACCATGCTGCTCACCGACCGTAACTTCGGCACCACCTTCTTCGAGCCGTCGGGCGGTGGTGATCCGGTCCTGTACCAGCACCTGTTCTGGTTCTTCGGCCACCCCGAAGTATACATCATGGTCCTGCCGGCCTTCGGCATCATCAGCCACATCGTCTCGACGTTCTCGAAGAAGCCGATCTTCGGTTATCTCGGCATGGCCTACGCCATGGCGGCCATCGGGGTCGTTGGGAGTGTAGTCTGGGCGCACCACATGTACACGGTTGGCCTCTCACTGCAGACCCAGGCCTATTTCGTGTTCGCCACGATGGTGATCGCGGTGCCGACAGGCGTGAAGGTGTTCTCCTGGATCGCCACCATGTGGGGCGGCTCGATCCGCTTCACGGCCGCCATGTATTGGGCCATCGGCTTCATCTTCGTGTTCACGGTCGGCGGCGTCACGGGCGTGGTGCTGGCGAACGCTCCCGTCGACCGCTACATGCACGACACCTACTACGTGGTGGCCCACTTCCACTACGTGCTGTCATTGGGTGCCGTGTTCGGCATCTTTGCCGGCATCTACTACTGGTTCCCGAAGATCACCGGCTATGTGTATTCGGAGCAGATCGGCAAGCTGCACTTCTGGATCGCCTTCATCGGTGCCAATGTGCTGTTCTTCCCGCAGCATTTCCTCGGCCTGTCGGGCATGCCGCGCCGCTACGCCGACTATCCGGATGCCTTCGCCGGCTGGAACCTCGTGTCGTCGATCGGTGCCTACATCTTCTTCATAGGCCTGTTCGTGTTCCTGTACGGCTTGATCGACGCCTTCCGGCGCAAGGAACGGGCGGCGGATAACCCCTGGGGCGAGGGTGCGACGACGCTGGAATGGACGCTGTCCTCCCCGCCGCCGTTCCATCAGTTCAACACGCTGCCGCGGATCGTTGACACCCATCATTGAGCAGGCACGGAGCCGCCCATGCAGCCCAATGAGATGCGGCGATCCGCATTCATCCCGTGGTGGCACGGACTTCCGGAAAGGGGCTGGAGCTTGCCGCTTCTGGTTCCGCCTGTACCTGTGAGGATTGGCTCGGCACTTCATCGGCGCGGGCGACCTCACGCAGCCCCTGCAACGCGGTCTCCAGATCCTCGTTCTCAGCATCCTCCGGGTACACGGCATAGGCCGGGTGCGGGAACTCCGGGGCATGCGGCACCAGGTGAAGGCGACCGCTTGCGAGATACGGCTGGGCCACGCGTTTGCGGAAATAGCCGGTCCCACCGACCTGCACGATGTAGTCCAACCCGAGCGGACCCAGGCCGATCGACAAGCCAGGGTTGGAGAATTGCGGGAAGTTCAGGCCATGATGGGCCGCGAATTCCGCGCCCCAATCGACGTACACGTAGTCCGGATCCGACACACCGGAGGTTGACGGATCCGTGGTGACCAGGACGAGCGTCTCCTCCGTGAGCATCTCGACCTGCAGCCCTGGCCATTGTCTCGGTGAATATACCACGGCCAGGTCGAGCACCCCGTCGGCGACCTGGCGCAACAGGCCGTCCGAGAGGCCGACCTGGGTCTGGAGAGCGATGTCGGGAGCGCTGTGCTTCATCCACACCATCCAGTTCAGAAGAAGCGGGTTCCAGAGGGTCAGCTCGCCTCCCATGGCGAGGACCGCCCGGCGCCCGGCCGGAACCGCGACCTGGTGACGGGCCCGTTCCCAGACCTGCACCAGGGTCGGCGCGAACCGCAGAAACTGCTCCCCGGCTGCCGTCAGAGCCACGCCCGTCTTGTTACGAACGAAGACCGGGCGCCGGAGCTGGTCCTCCAGGGAGCGGACCCGGGCGCTGACGGTGGTTTGCGTCACGTTCAGCCGCTCCGCGGCGCGGACGAAGCTTCCAGCCTCGATAATGGCCAGGAAGGTGCGGGCGAGTTCGATGTCCATGGTGGCATCCTTTACGGGCCTGGAGACGCACGGGATTGGTAAGGGGGCAATTGCCGCAGGCACCAGCCGTTGTAACGGCTGGGACGTCCGGAGAAACTCCGGTGGCTTGGAGGGGCCCCGAGCTCGGCTGCGGCTGCGGCCGAATGAGCCCGGGGCTAAGTGCCCGCGATCAGGTTACCTGCGCGATGCAAGCCGCGTCTGAAGGTCGGCAAGCTCAACATGATGTGGCGAGGATATGCCCACTGGCAGGGAAGTCAAACTCCGGCACTGAGGCTCTCCCGGCGTTCGGCCTTTTGTAACCGGGACATCGTGCCGATGTGCCTGCGGGCCGCCGCGAGCAATATTTCCCTTGAGAGGTCGGCTCTTCCGGCCACAGGCTCCCCCGGGCGCTTCCAGACCAGGAGATGAGCGGATGCAAATTCTCGCAGCGACCGATTTCTCGACCCGATCATACCGGGCGTTGCGGCGAGCCGGCTTGCTGGCAAGGGCTTGCGGCGCCGAGCTCTCCCTCGTCCATGTCGTCGACGACGACCAGCCGCCGGATCTGGTCGCGATCGAGACGCGCGAGGCCGAACGCATTCTCGCCGAGCAGATCGCTGCAATGGCCGAGCTTCAGAGCCTCCGATCCCGTCCGATGGTGATTGTCGGCGATCCCTTCGACGGGATCCTGCGAACGGCGACGGCGGTTCAGGCAGACCTGATCGTCAGGGGGCGCACCGCAAACAGCTTCTGCAGGATGTCCTCATCGGGACGACAATCGAGCGCGTGATCCGAAACGGACCTCACCCGGCTCTGATGGTCAACGACGAGGTGGAGAGGCCCTACCAAACGGCCCTGGCGGCCGTCGACCTGTCGGAGCCGTCCGCAAACGCCATCAAGACCAGCATGACTCTGGGATTACTCGGGACCCTCAGGCTCACGCTGGTCCATGCGTTCTTCCCACTGGCAAAGGGAAAACTGACCTATGCTGGGGTCAGCCAGGACAACATCGATGAGTACGTTGCGGGCGAACGGCTCCGAGCGACCTAGGATCTGATCACGTTTCTGGACGCGAATGGCCTTGGCGATTACGGGCAGTCGAAACACATCGAGGAAGGCGCTCCGTTCGAGGTGATTTCCAGCACAGTGAAGCAGTTGGGCCCCGATCTCCTTGTGATTGGGACGCATGGGCGATCCGGTATCGCCAAAATGTTCCTAGGGAGCGTGGCCGAAGAAGTGTTGCGATCGCTCGACGTCGATATCCTCACCGTCCTGCCCACCCGGTGATGAACGGGGCAGGGACGAGAAGGGGAGAGCAAGAACGGAACCGCCACAGTCGCGACCTGGCAGGGAACCTGACCATAGCGTCAGCTGGTCGAAAATGGGCCAAATGATCGTCAAGAAATCAAGGACGCGCTAGAAAGATCAGGCGCATTAACGACATTAAAGGGTGCGATAGACAAGAAAACATCGATCAGAACGACAGTTGAGCGATAGTTACCAGTTGCTGTGATAGCACCTACTCAGGCATATTTTTATGTTCGGTGGCCGAGATATGGCACAAACTTCTATTAATATAGATGACCGCGTATAGAAGGTATTGACTGATAGTTTTTTATATTTATATTGAAACTGTCATGATTACGTTGCGTCATATTTCTCTCCTCTACGGAGGCTGCCTCTTCGCAGGCCACTGATCCCGAGCTCGGCCGGGCGCCTTGCGCCGCCGTCGTTCGGGTCATGACAGACGTTACCAACATTCACATTCAACCCGCCTGATCACGGGCGAGCGCCGCCGTTTGCTCCCATTCGGCCCGCTCTCAGGCCCTGATCGGCGTTGCATAGGAGGAACTTATGCACGAGCACATGCAGTTGCCGCAGATCACCATCGCAACGGACGACTATAACCGCCTCATCTCGGCGACCGCCCTGAAGCGCCGCCACCGCGGACCGCACCACGACTTCCTGATGTCGGAGTTGCGGCGGGCTTCGCTCTGCCATCCCGACGCTTTGCCTGACGACGTGGTCTCGACCAACGCGAAGATCACGTACCGGATCAACGGCCGCGGGACGCCGATGTCACACGTTCTGGTCTATCCAGAGGACCTGCTCTGGCCGGGCGCCGAACTGTCTGTCTTGACGCCCTTGGGCACAGCCCTCCTCGGTCTGCGCGTGGGCGACCGCATGCCGTTCCGGACGGGCCCGAACGGGCCCGTGCACGAGGTCGTGGTAGAGGATGTTCAGTTCAGGCTTCTGCCTGATGAAGAGGAGCCTACCCGAACGACAGCCGACCAATCAGGCGATGAGCACGACAACTCGCGGGACGACTTGGAGCGCCGGCTTGACGATGCCCTGATGGAGACGTTTCCGGCCAGCGACCCGGTCTCGGTCATCATCTGCCGGCGGTCCTGACACGAAGAACCAACACAATCGACGCGTTCTTGCGGCTGGACGCAGTGACCTCTTGGAGGAGACAATGGAACAGGTAAACCGACCTCCCATCGCCATCTCTGCGATCGATTACGACCGGCTGTCATGGATCGCGAACGCAGGCGTTCAAAGCCAACGCTACAAGGCTGCCGGGATGCTGACGGACGAACTCGGGCGCGCTGAAATCGTGCCCCCGAGGCCATCCGGCCGGACGTCGTCACCATGCATTCGGACGTCGAATACCAGGACGACGTGACCGGCCAGATCCGCCGCATGACCCTGGTGTATCCGGATGAGGAGGATCTGGATGCGGACCGGGTTTCGGTCCTGACCTACATCGGTGCGGCGCTCATCGGCCTGCGGGAGGGACAGTCGATCGAGTGGCAGGGTCCAATGGGCGGATGGCGTGGGCTGACCGTGCGGCGGGTGCACTTCCAGCCCGAGCGCATGGCCGGCCTGAGCGCCTGAGATCCGCAACAACCACCGAAGCACGCTGAAAACAGGAACGGAGACTAAAATGAAGGCTGAAAGAAAAATCCTCTCATCTAAGAAATCAAAGGAGCTCGAGCCGACGGAGTCGAAGATGGTCGCGGTGCCGGCGTGGGCACCCCAACCAAACCCGCTGACCCCTGCGGAAATTCGGAAGATTGTCATCGACCAGATCGGATGATGACGGTCTGCTTGCGGCTCGCCCCCATGGGCTGGCACGCCTCGGCCAAGGTGATCGTGTGGGTCGGTGCCTGGCATTGGCTGGTTGTGTCAGGCCCTGCGAGGGGCACCTCGCATGCGAGAGATCATGGATCCGACTGGCCAACGAGTTCATTCAGCAGGTCCTGACGCCGCGCCCGTCCGACGATCCAACGGTGAAATTCCCGTGCCCCATTCTTGCTGAACACCGGGCCGTTCCAGGCAAGGAAGTACGGGGAGGACAGCCGGAGCTTATAGGAGAAGGGAGCGACCAGACGTCCGACGCGGAGATCCTCGGCGACCATGGCACACTGACCCAAGGTGAAGCCACGCCCCTCAACAGCCGCCTCAATGGCGACGCTGGACAGGGAGAACACGAACGAATGGCGCAGGCTGCCGCAGTCGACGCCGAACTGCTCCAGCCAGTCGCGCCACGTCGGCGGCGATGGGAACTGAGGCTGCCAATCAATGCTCAACAGAGGATAGGCCAGGAGATCCGCCGGCGCCTTCAGCGGCGGGCCGGACTCCAACAGTTTCGGGCTACAGACGGGAATGACGCTGTCGGTGAACAGCATGACCGAGCTGTCGTAATTCCTCACCCGATCCCCATAGGTGATGCGAAAGTCCGTACAATCCTCCTCCAGCCGCGGTTCGAGGTGGGTCCCCTCGAGGTGAATGCTCAAGTCCGGGTGATCATGCTGCCACTCGAAGATAAGAGTCGCCAACCACTTGCTGGCCAGCGAAGGCAGTGCACTGATGACCAGCCCGCTCGACCAGCGGGCCCGTTCGATCTCGGCTTGGGCCCGGCGGAACTCCTCAAAACCTTTCGTTATAGTATTATAGTACCGCCTCCCAATCTCGGTCAGCGCCAGACTGGTGGTGCTCCGGACGATTAGCTGGAGACCGAGCCTATCCTCCAGCAGACGGATCTGCTGGCTAATCGCGCCGGGGGAAACGCTCAACTCGCGTGACGCTTTGGTCATGCTCCCGCAACGGCCAACAGCTTCGAAAGCCTGGAGCGCACGAAGAGGGGGCAATTCAGCCATTCCACAACCCGATCAGAGTGCCGCCCGGCACAATCCGCTCCATCATAGTGTTTAGTTTTTCTAAAAACAAACGCAGGCGGCACCCGATTGCTGGCCGGTCCTCCCACGTCCATTCTCGGCGGGGCAGCAAGGGTTCAGCACAAAGGGATGACCGGCATGTTTCTTAAGAATTCCTGGTACGTAGCCGCCTGGGATCATGAGGTCACCCGCTCTTTGCAGCAGGTCGAGATGCTCGGCGAGAAGATCGTTCTCTATCGCAAGGAGAACGGGGAGCCGGTCGCGCTTGAGGACGCCTGCCCCCACCGAAAACTTCCGCTCTCGATGGGGCGCCTGAAAGGCGATCAGGTCGAGTGCGGGTATCACGGGCTCACCTTCGATGGCACCGGCACCTGCACACGGGTGCCAGGCGCTGAGCGTGTCCCCCATGTCGCCCGGGTCCGCAGCTACCCGATCGTCGAGCGCTACGGATTGCTCTGGGTCTGGATGGGCCGGCCGGAACTCGCCGATCCGGCGACGATCTTCCAGGTCGACCATTGGGGCGATCCCGCCTGGGGCGTGAACCGCGGCGACTCCATGGTCATCAACTGCCACTACCTCTACATGACCGACAATCTTCTGGATCCGTCCCACGTCGCCTGGGTCCACCAGTCGTCGTTCGGAAGCTCCGCCTGCGAGGAGACGCCGCTCCAGACGGACGTGACGGAGGATGGCGTGATCGTCTCCCGTTGGATGATGGACGTGGAGGTCGCCCCCTTCTACGCCAGGTTCGTGAAGTTCAAAGGGAACTGCGACCGCAAGCAACATTACGAGGTCAGACACCCGAGCAACGCCATCATCAAGGCGATCTTCACGCCCGCAGGCACGGGCGGCCCTGATGGGCCGCTGCACGACGACGTGTTCCTGATGGACTCGTACAACTTCATGACGCCCGTCGACGAGAATCGGACGCGGTACTTCTGGTTCCAGATGCGTAACTTCGACGCCGACAATGAGGAAACGTCACGGGCGTTTGCCGAGTCGGTGCGTGGCGCCTTCGAGGAGGATCGGGCCGTGCTGACCGCCGTTCACGAGGGGATGGCGAACAAACGCACGCCCAACCTCGATCTCAAAATCGATGCCGGGCCGCTGCGCTTCCGCAAGCGCCTCGATCAGCTCATCAGCGCTGAGGCGGAGCAACCCATGGCGGCTGAGTAGATCCGCCAGCATCCTGGTCACGGCGGGCGCTCCCGCGCCTTCTGTGGTCACTCGGCACCTGATCGTTCCTCCGCACCTGACTGATCCGATGATTCCTGACCCGGCAGAGAAGTCCTTCTCCAACTACACGATCGTCGCCAAGCGCCGCGAAAGCGACACGATCATGTCGCTTGAACTCGCGCCTGCGTGCGGGTCGGCGATCAGGCCCTTCATCCCCGGGCAGTTCATCATCATTCGCCTACCCGACCCAGGCGGCGCCGGGAACCTGCTTCGTCACTACAGCATCTCCAGCAGCTCCAGCCTCACGCAAAGCCTCCGGATCAGCGTCAAGCGTGAGATGCCGCCGCCGCACCTGCCGGATGCCCCTGAGGGGGCAGGATCCAGCTATCTTCACAAGGCAGAAGTCGGAACCATCCTGTCGGTCCATGGCCCCCGTGGCGAATTCTGCCTCGATCGCACGAGCCCTCGGCCGGTGCTCCTGTTGAGCGGTGGCGTCGGCCTGACGCCGTTGGTCAGCATGCTGCACGAGCTTGCACTCGGCACCGAGAGACGCGTGTTCTTCGTTCACGCCTGCGAGAACGGCAGAGTTCACGCCCTTCGTGACGAGGTGCTGGCCTCGGCATCGGGCCGCTCCGGGATCACAACCCACTTCTGCTATCGTTTGCCGACGGATGCGGATGAGGACGCTCGGGCCTACGACAGCAAGGGGCTGATTACGAGGGAAACGCTCCAGGCGCTCCTACCGCTGGACGACTACGATGTCTACCTGTGCGGCCCAACCGGGTTCATGCAGGCGAACTACGCCCTGCTGCGGGGTCTCGGCGTTCCGAAGCACCGTATTCACTATGAGTTCTTCGGGCCCGCCACGGTTCTAGCCACCGACGATGATCGTCCGGGCCCAGCTCAGACTATCAACCGCGAGGCTCCGCCTATTCCGAGGCCTGAGCCGACTGAGCTGGACGAAGGTGCGGGCGTGACCGTCAGATTCAACGGTTCTGCCGCACCCATACCCTGGCCGGACGCCGCACGCTCCCTCCTGGACCTTGCGGAATCCGTGGGGCTTGAGCCGCCTTTCAGTTGCCGCGCGGGCGTCTGCAGTACGTGCACGAGCCGCCTTATCAGCGGTGAGGTGGAGTACTTCGAGGAACCGTTAATTCCCCCAGCGCCGGGAGAGCTTCTCCTGTGTTGTTCCAGACCGAGAACGTCCGTCGAGATCGCTTTCCCTGGACGGAATTGACTAGCCGCCGGGGAGGCCCGTCATCGAGGTCTCGATTTCCTGCAATCGGTGGATTGATCGCCAACCAGGCTCAGCCATTTGACATTTGGGCTGAAGTGAATCATGAACCGGCCATCATGCTGAGCTTTGCAACCTTCCGTCGTGGCCTGCACCGAGCAGGGAATCTGATCGCGGGCAATTAGCCCCGAGCTCAACACGCCGTTGCATCCCGAGCTCGGGGCCAAAGATAACCTGATCCTCCCGTCTGCCCAGCACCCTTGGTCGCCGAGCATCCAGCTTGCCGCGACGATCGGCGGCTCCTTGATCCCATCAACACCCTCGCGTCTGGCGATGAACCTTGCGTCTCGCGGGCCGAGCTGATTGACGATCCAAGAGCGCTCGTTGGCGTAGCAGCCTCAAACGATAGATCCGGTGGCGTCTGCCGAAACGGCAATCCCAACAAACCATGCCCGGATGTCCAGACACAGTTCTCCCGGGTGAAATCCTCTTGCCGCCTCCAACGAGGCTCGGCTCATTGCGAATGGATCCATCTGAAATGAAGAATGACACCTTGCCCGTTCACGGCCGCATCACTGGCCCGATCGTGATGATCGGCTTTGGCTCGATCGGCAAAGGCATGCTGCCCCTGATCGAGCGCCATTTCGAGTTCGACAAGAACCGCTTCACGGTCATCGATCCCAACGACAAGGATCGCAGCATGCTCGACGTGCGTGGTATTACCTTCGTCAACAAGGCGCTCACTCCCGAGAACTACCGTGACATTCTCACGCCGCTCCTGACGAAGGGCGGAGGGCAGGGCTTCTGCGTCAACCTGTCGGTGGACACCTCCTCGCGAGACATCATGGAGCTGTGCCGCGAGATCGGTGCCCTCTACATCGACACTGTGGCCGAGCCCTGGGCGGGCTTCTATTTCGACAAAAACGCTGGCCCGGAGGCCCGCACCAATTACGCCCTGCGCGAGATCATCCTGGACGCCCGGCGCCGGAGCCCTGGCGGTCCCACGGCGGTGAACTGCTGCGGCGCCAATCCCGGCATGGTGTCCTGGCTCGTGAAGCAGGCGCTTCTCAATCTCGCCAAGGACATGAAGGTCGAGCACGAGGTGCCAAAATCCCGCGAGGACTGGGCTCGCCTGATGAGCCGCGTCGGTGTCAAGGGGATTCACATCGCCGAGCGTGACACCCAGCGTGCCGAGAAGCCCAAGCCCATGGGCGTGTTCGTCAACACTTGGTCCGTGGAGGGCTTCGTGTCGGAGGGCCTGCAGCCGGCGGAACTCGGCTGGGGCACGCACGAGAAATGGATGCCGGAGAACGGCCGCACGCACGACAAGGGCTGCGGCGCCGCGATCTATCTGCTGCAGCCCGGCGCCAACACCCGCGTCCGCTCCTGGACGCCGACGTCCCAGGCTCAACACGCCTTCCTGGTGACACATAACGAGGCGATCTCGATTGCCGACTACTTCACGGTACGGGAGGGCGACAAGGTGGCCTACCGGCCGACCTGTCACTACGCCTATCACCCGGCGAACGACGCCGTGCTGTCGCTGCACGAGATGTTCGGCAAGGCCGGCAAGGCGCAGGATACGTTCCACATTCTGACGGAAGACGAGATTGTCGACGGCATCGACGAACTCGGCGTGCTGCTCTACGGCCATGGCAAGAACGCCTACTGGTACGGCTCGCAGCTCTCCATTGAGGAGACCCGCAAGCTTGCCCCCTACCAAAACGCCACTGGCCTTCAAGTCACCTCGGCCGTGCTCGCCGGCATGGTCTGGGCGCTGGAGAACCCGAACGCAGGCATCGTGGAAGCCGATGACATCGACTTCCGCCGCTGCCTTGAGGTGCAGATGCCCTATCTCGGCCCGGTCGTCGGGGTCTACACGGATTGGACCCCGCTTACCGACCGTCCGGGCTTCTTCCCGGAGGACATCGACGCCTCCGATCCGTGGCAGTTCCGGAACGTCCTGGTTTCCTGACAGCCGAAACGCCACCCGGCCAAGGCGTGATATGCCCGGCAACCGGCATTGTCGGTTGCCGGGCATATCGTCATGGGAACGGACTCGTCGAAAGGCTTTGGGTGGCGCGGGAGCGAAATACCCGCTAACACACCTCATGAGACAAGCACTCCTCGTGATCGACGTCCAACCCTGCTTCCATCCGCCCGAGTGGCAGGTGGAAGGGATTGCCCGGCTCGTTCGAACCATGCACTCGGTGGCGACGGTCGAGAGGCACGACGAGTCGGTGACGCCGTTCGAGCGGCAGCTTGGATGGAAGCCCGCACCCGCCGACGACCCGATGGTCCAAACCCACAAGGTGTTCGTCAAGCATGGCTATCTCCCGCCACCCGAGCTCATCGGCTATCTCAAATCCATGAAGTTCGAGCGCGTCCTGGTCTGCGGCATCCAGGCCGAGACCTGCTGCCTTGCGGCTGGCTTCATGCTGTTCGATGCCGGACTTTATCCAACGATGCTGAAGTGGCTGACCGTTGGTTCGTCCCTGGACCGATCGGCCAACCTGGGCGCGAAGCTGTGGAAGCACCATTTCGGCGCCGCCAGCGTGCTCAACAGCGCCGACGAGTTGCAGAGCGGTGCGGCATGAGCCTCCGGGGTCGTCGTCGCAAAGCTCGGGGGAGTGGCCGGTAGAGGATCCGGTACATCGGTTTCATGGCAGGTTTCCAGAGGGTCGAGAGGGGGCAGGCCGGCCGTGCCAGACCTAGGCGCTCGCTTGCGGAACGATGGTGATGCCGCCGCTGACCTCGACGATGGCGTACTTGATCTGCTCCAGCCGCTCGATGCCGTGCATGCGGCGCGCGGCCTCCATCACGTCGTCCCGGCTTACGCGGGCCGTGTTCATGCGCTCCTGCATGAGGCGACCATGCTCGACGATGATTGTCGGCACGCCGTCCATGAGCTTCTCCATGGTCTTGGAGCGGCTCTTGATCAGCGACATCGCGATGTTGATGAACAGCAGCGTGATGATCACGAGGGCTGCATGGACGACCGACGGATCGTCGCCGAGCAGCACCGGCTCGGTCGCTTCGCCGATGATCAGCAGGAGGACGAAGTCGAACGTCGTCATCTCCGACAGCGTGCGCCGTCCGGCGATGCGGAACACGATCAGCAGGAAGAAATAGATGAAGGCGGCTCTGAGCACCGAATCCATGATCTGTGGCTCCAGGGCTTAAGGATAGACGAACTGAGTGAAGCGGGCCGGCTCGCGTCCGACGAGGCCGATCTCGGCCGTGTGGGAGCCGGTCTCCCGCAGCTTCAGCGCGAACCTGATCGTGGCCGGCTGGCCCGGCTGCGCCACCGGGAAGACGTACTCGACATCTGATCCGACGCTTCTCGCCTCGCGTGGCTCGGGCACGATCCCCTTCACCTCGGCCGCATCGAGGAATGCCTCGTTCAGGCGCAGGATAAGGGCGTCGCCAACGGTTGCTTGAGGCGCGATATCGACCCGTAAGGTGCGCTCGGAAAACTGACGCTCGAAGCGCTCGTACTCCACGCGAACCAGGCCCGCCGGGTCACTCGCCTGCTGCCAGCTCACGGGGCCATGGCCGAAGACGCCGGTGAGTGCGATCAGGACGAGGCCGCCCATGACCAGCCAGCCGAGCCGTTGAACCGCCCACGTCCGGCGTTGCCAGGCCATGTCCTCGTCGACCTCGACCGAGCGGGCCTTCTGCGGCTTCGGGCTGCTGTCGGAGGCGTTTGCACGCGGGTTGTCGCTGGCTGTGATGGCCAGTTCATCATGTCGTATGTCGTCCATCTGACCTCACATGGCCTTCCGCATAGAGGCCGAGCGGCGAGCCCGCCAAGAATGGCAAGGAGCCGCGGCCTGCGGACAGGCACCGGATCGATCATAGTGTGGGGGGAGAGCAGTTCCGCCCGGCCGGGAGGGCCTATGAGGCCCGCCTCCCCAGCCGGGTTAAGAGCCCGTTTGCAGGCTCCCGGCGCGGGTCAGGTACCGTTTCTGCGACAATGATTCAAACATGATCCCAAACACATGGAGCTGGACCCCTGGGATTCAACCAAGGCCGAGGTGGGCAGGCGTTTGGACGCAACCCGACACCTCTTCTCCATGATGGCGTTCTCCCTGGGATCTGGACTGATCGACAGAGCCTGACTTTTGAAGACGGAACGGCCGGCAAAGACTTTCTGTCGAGCACCGTTGTGGTGCGAAGAGGTGGCCATGGAACGCCTGCGAACCCTCTGGGAGTTTCTGCGCACCAGCTTCTGGTTCGTGCCCAGCCTTATGGCGGCCGGCGCTGTCGGATTGGTGGCGCTCACGATATGGGTCGAGCGGTCAATGACCGCGGCCAGCCCCAGCATACCCTGGTTCCTCTATGTCGGGGAACCGGCCGATGCCGAGACCGTGCTGTCGACGATCCTGTCCTCGATGATCACCATGGCCACCCTGGTGTTCTCGATCACCATGGTGGTGCTGACCCTGGCAGCCAGCCAGTTCGGGCCGCGCCTGATCCGCAGCTTCATGGCCAATCCTCAGACGCAGGTCGTGCTCGGCACCTTTGTGATGACGATTGTGTACTGCCTGCTGGTCCTTCCCGTCGTCGGCTCTCGCGAAGGTTCGGGCAAACTGCCCTACGCCAGCGTCAGCATCGCCCTGGCCCTAACGATCCTCAGCATTGGGCTCTTGGTCCTGTTTCTCCACATTCTGGCACGCTCCATCGTGTCGGAGACCGTGATCGAGCGCGTAGGGAATGAACTGGACGAACTCCTGGATGAGCTCGCTCCCCTCGACGCGACCGGGCCGACCGAGGTGCCCACCCAGCAGCTGCTTCCCGCCGACTTCGAGCAACGGGCGGCGTTCTTCGGCTCCCAGGAGCCAGGGTATGTCCAGGCGATCCAGTTCGAGCGGCTCGTGGCCATTGCCGAAAAGGCCGAGGCGCTGATCGTGCTGTACTTCCGGGCCGGCCACTACGTCGTGCCGGGCTCGCGCGAGTTTGCCGTGTACCCGGGGGAGCGCCTCAACAAGGAGCTTAGGGCCGAGATCCAGGACGCCATCCTCACCGGGGTCCACAGAACCCCGGTGCAGGACCCGGACTTCTCGCTCCGCCATCTCGACGAGATCGCCGATCGGGCGTTGTCGGCAGCGGTCAACGATCCCTATACGGCGGTGGCCGTCATTGACCGGCTCTCGGCCTCCCTGTGCAAGCTCATGAGCCGGGCCCTGCCGGCGGGCGTGTTCCGGGGCCGGGACGGGGCTCTGCGTCTCGCCTGCACCCAGCCGACCTATGGCGGACTGATCGAGGCGGGATTCAACCAGATCCGGCAGAATGGCGCCGGCATGCCCATCATCGTCCTGCACCTGCTGGAGGCCATCGAGCGGGTTGGCGAGCATGTCCGGCTGCCGGTGCAGCACGAGGCGCTGGCGGAACAAGCGCGAGTGATCATGGAGGCGGCCCGCTCCCGCGTCAGGGATGAATTCGACCGCCAGAGGATCGAGGAGCGCTATGCCACCGTTCAGCAGGCGCTTGATCGCGCGGCCACGGTTATGGGCGGATCGGGGCGGGCCGGCCGAGTCCCGTCTACGGTGCCTGCACCATGATGGCCCAGATGGCGGTCAGGCGGCCGAATCTCGCCTACCGGTCGGGGCCCGGTGAGCGATGGCCCCACCTGCCCAAGCTGTCGCATTCGGCCATCGAGGTTCAGCCGCTGCAGGCATGACCCGGCATGAAACTCAAGGTGTAATAGGCAGGATCCTGAACGCAATCTCGGATGTCCTTTGTGGTTCCATGCCTTGGACGCATGGCGGCAACGGCTTAGCCCTATGCTGCATCGCAGCAACAACCAGCCGTCTCAGACGTTCGCCTTCCTGCGTTCGGACACACAATTCCGAACGGCCCCGCCGCGCGACGATCAACACCAACAAAACCTGCGGCGAGATGGAGGCAGACCATGAACTTTCTCGATCCCATCGCCGGCCAGGGTATCTCCGGTCCCACAGGCAAGCCCCAGGTTGTTCGAGGACGCGCCGTCAGGAGCGCAGTTTCCAAGCCAAAGCGGATCTCGCTCGCGCTGCAGGGTGGAGGAGCCTTTGGTGCCTTTACCTGGGGCGTGCTCGACCGGCTCCTTGAGGAAGGCGTGACGTTCGATGCCGTCAGTGGGGCCAGTGCTGGCGCCATGAACGCCGTCCTGCTCGCCTCCGGACTGGCGAAAGGGGGTGCGGGCGAAGCGCGCGCTACCCTTGAGCGGTTCTGGCGCAGGATCAGCGAGGCGGGCCGCCAGAGCCGTCTCCTCTCGGCCAACCCCGTCCTGTCGCACGTGACCTCGCACCTCTCTCCGTACCAGTTCAACCCGTTCGATCTGAACCCCTTGCGCGACATCCTCACTGCGGAGGTTGACATCGAGGCTGTGCGTGTTGGCCCGCCCGTCCGGCTGCTGCTCGGCACGACGCGGGTCCGGGACGGAGCTCTGCGGATCTTCCGCAACAAGGACCTGAGCCACGATGTCGTCCTGGCCTCTGCCTGCCTGCCGCAGCTCCATCAGGCGGTGCTGATCGATGGCGAGCCGCATTGGGACGGCGGCTATGCGGCGAACCCTCCCCTGATGCCCCTCGTGACCGCCACAAGGGCCTCGGAGGTCTTGGTGGTGCAGATCATTCCAGCAAGCCATGCTGAACTGCCGACCACCTCGCCGCAGATCCATAAGCGGCTGAACCAGATCACCTTCAACAGCTCGCTGCAGCGGGATATTGAAGCCTTGGCGATGATGAGCCAGCTCTGCCGCGAGGGCGACATGCAGAACTCGCGACTTGGGCGCAAGTTGCGGCGTCTCAAGCTGCACCGGGTTGTTGCCGAAGATCATATCGATGGCCTGAGCGAGTTCAGCTTCATGAACACCGACTGGGCGCATTTGCAGCACCTCCGGGATCAAGGGCGCGGAGCCGCGGATGCGTGGCTGACGAGCCGATCCGCGGCTGACCTGCCACACGCTGCCCCATCCCAAAGGACAGCTGGCGCTACGCCAGAGCGCTTGCGTGAACTCCGTCCATAACAAAAAAAATCCCTCGCCCGCAGCACGGGGAGGGAGAAGGATTCAGAGGGAGGAACAACTCTGAAGCCTCTTCGGAATACTGGATCCGCAGAGTGCAGGCCATGATCCAAGTTAAACACGGCAGCAGAATCCAGCGGGATCAGGTTGTCAGGAACCGGCCGTGGCAGGTGGGGTGATCGCACCTGGCTTGGCCACCGCAGGCTTGATGAGGCCTCTGTCATTGTCTGGCGCCCCGCTCCTGGTGAGGGCATGTGGTCTGCTTCCAGGCGCCTCCTCAGACGATGGCCTCGGACTCGATGATGCGCTCGCCGGGTGGGGCAGTGATCGCCGCCTCCAGCAAGGCCGTGGCGAGGCGCTGGTGTGGCACGACGCGATAACGGCGGGGCAGAAGCCGCTCCACAAGCCGCAGAAGCGGCATAACCATAAACTCCGCAGGCCGGAACTCGCCGCGCTCACCGCCGATCAGGGCAGGGCGCACGAGGGTCAGGGACGGGAATCCGACACCACGGATTGCCTCCTCCACCTCGCCTTTGACACGGTTGTAGAAGAAGCGCGAGCGCGGGTCAGCGCCCGTCGCTGAGTTCAGCGCGAAAGCACGGGCGCCATGTTGCCGGGCGAGCCTCGCCAGAGCCAGCGAATGGTCGTGATCGACCCGGCGGAACGTCTCCTGCGAGCCTGCCTTGCGGATTGTGGTGCCCAAGGTGCAGATCACGCCATCGACAGCCCACCAAGCGGCATCAGCCGGCAGGTGCTCGAAGTCAACCAGCGGGTTTTTGAGCTTCGGGTGAGGCGGCAGTTCCCGTCTGGTTGGTGCAACGATCCGGGTCACGCGTGCATCTGCCAGCGCCTGCCGCAGGACCGCCCCGCCGACCAGGCCTGTTGCCCCGACCAGCATGAGGGTTGTCATGGCGAGCCGCTCGTCTTGTTGGGCGCGGCTGCTTCAGCCTGCCTGCTCAAGAGCGCTCAAGACATGCCGCGCGACAAGCTCGGAGGATTGCGGGTTCTGGCCGGTGATTAGGTTTCCATCCTGCACGGCAAAGGGCTGCCAGTCCGGTCCTCGCTCAAACCGACCACCCAGTTCCTTGAGTCGGTCCTCCAGCAGGAAGGGCACCACCGCTGTCAGTCCCACCGCCTCCTCCTCGGTGTTGGTGAAGGCGCTCACCCGGCGGCCATCGACGATGGGTTGTCCATCCTGTCGCGTCGCCTTCACGAGCCCGGCCGGACCGTGGCACACGGCGGCGACAACCTTGCCCTGGTCGAACATCGATCCAACAATGCGGGCCAGCGTCTCGTCGTTGGCCGCATCCCACATCGGGCCGTGCCCGCCCGGCAGAAACACCGCGTCGAAGGACCCTGGGTCCATGCTGCCGAGGGCAGGGGAGTTCCGGGCCGTTGCCATGGCCCTCTCGTCGGAGAGGAAGCGGTGAACCGAGGCCGGGACCTCCTGCTGCTCCTCGGGCTTCTCGCCCGGTCCTTCACCGGCTTGCGCTGGAAGGCTGCGGGGATCCCACGGGATCGCCCCTCCCTTGATCGAGACGAGCGTGACCTCCGCGCCGCCGTCGAGCAGGGCGTAGTAGGGTGTGGCAAGCTCTTCGAGCCAGACGCCGGTGCGGTGGCCGGTGGAGCCCATCTGGTCATGTGAGGTGGCGACAACGAGCACTTTGGGAGCGGGCATGTCTTTTTCCGGGATGAAGACGTTACGCCGTCAACGTCAGACGCTCGGTACGGGTTCGGGCGAAAAGCTCAATCTCGGAGAGCCGCCCCATGGAGCTTGTGGGGATTTGAGGCGTCTCAGCAAGGACCCCAGCCTGACTCAAGGCGTTAAGTTGCGCGACTTGACGCGGAAGGCGCTGGCGCCTCGTTGCTGCGTCACGGAAAGCCGGGCAAGTTGGAATCCCAGACGGTGGAGCAAGAGGTGGCGCCGCCCCGCTCATCCAGACGGCACTCCTTTGCTCGGGACGAGCATACGGACAAGGATCAGGAGACGAACAATGAAAGAAATCGTCCTGCATGCCCCCGGCGGCCTCGATCGGCTGGAACTGATCGAGATGCCGGATCCTGGTGCGCCCGGACCCGGCGAGATCCGGGTCCGGGTTCATGCGAGCTCGCTCAACTACCACGACTACGGCGTGGTGAGCGGACGCATGCCGACAGAAAATGGGCGCATCCCGATGTCCGATGGTGCCGGCGTGGTCGAAGCAGTGGGCGAGGGCGTGACCGAGTTCCACGCCGGCGATCAGGTGGTTTCCTGCTTCTTTCCGGGCTGGCTCGAGGGGCCGCCAACGGTCTCCGACTTCTCGACCACGCCGGGCGACGGGGTCGACGGCTATGCCCGTGAGGTGGTCGTACGGCCGGCGACCTGGTTCACCCGGGCACCGAAAGGGTTCAGCCATGCCGAGGCGGCCACGCTCACGACAGCCGGACTGACCGCCTGGCGCGCCTTGGTGGTCAATGGCGGGCTCAAGGCTGGCGATGTGGTGCTGGTGCTCGGCACCGGCGGGGTGTCGATCTTCGCCCTCCAGCTTGCGAAGGCGATGGGCGCAACAGTCATTGCCACCTCGTCCTCGGACGAGAAGCTGGAGCGGGTTCGAGCCTTGGGAGCCGACCACACCATCAACTACCGCCAGCATGAGGACTGGGGCGTCCGGGCGCGGGACTGGACCGGCGGGCGCGGTGTGGATCACGTCATTGAGGTGGGCGGACCGGGCACGCTGGGGCAGTCGATTGCGGCGGTGCGGGTCGGCGGGCACATCGCGCTGATCGGCGTGCTGACCGGCCGAGCCGGCGAGGTGCCGACCGGCGCCCTGATGGCCAGGCAGGCCCGGCTCGAGGGGCTGATCGTCGGCAACCGGCGCCAGCAGATTGACTTCGTGCGGGCGATCGAAGCCACAGGCCTGCGCCCGGTGATCGACCGCAGCTTTGGACTGCCTGAGATTGCCGATGCGTTCCGGTATGAGGAATCAGGAGCCCACTTCGGCAAGATCGGCCTCACATTCTGAACCGTCTCGGCACATATCATGTTCGACCGTCTCAGAAGGCTTCCGCCATGGCGTGCGAAGATCTCGTGGCTCAGTGTTTCATGGACGTTCTCCAGCCCTGGCTCGACGATATGCGCTGAAAGGAACCTTATCCTTGAAACGGAGAGCCGGGCTCTGCGTTATGAGGGCGGCACGGAGAGTGTGCTGAACCGCATGAGGTTTTGCCATGACCATGTCGGAGATCACCAACAAGCTGAAATACGACCTCTCGGATGCACTCAAGCGTGTGGCCGGCAAGCTGCCGTTTCGCAAGGAAGGGCAGGGGGGCCCGTCGTCTGCGGCAAGCAATCGCTCCGGCTTGAAGAAGTAAGCCGGTGCGGTGGGGCGACCAAGCAGCGCCCCACCGTGTGGCAGAGCGGCAAAGATCTCACCAATGGCTTCTTCCCCGCTCTGCCTCGACGGACGCTCAGGACATCCACTGAGGGCCCCATCCACAAGGCGCAGCTAGGAACATGAGGCGCTCTCTGCATGGCGGCGCCGGAGGCTTGCGGGCCCGCTGAACCCTTCTCATATCCAAATCGTCTCGCACTCGAACCTTCACCCGATGGAGGACTGAATGAAGCTGCAAGGTGTGGATCGAACCATCCTGGTACAAAGCTCAAACATTGATCTGGGGGACGTGTTGCCCGACTACGCCCGGACCTGCATCCTGCAGATGGCGGGCAAATATTTCGGGCGTCTGAACACCGCGACCGTGTACTTCAACCGCGAGGGCCCGATGTACCGGTGCACGGTCAACGTCCAGATGGGCGCGCTCAAGATGATGAGCGGCGAGGCCCAGAGCACCGATATCTATGCCGCGTTCAGGCTCGCCCTTGAGAAGGTCGCCAAGCAACTGCGGCGGGCCAAGCGCGAGTTGCGCGAGGACAAGGCCAAGCGGGTCGACAAGCATCTGGATTGGCTTGGATCGACGCGGTCTCGCCGTCGCCTGGAGCGGGGCGCTCCGGGCATGCCGGTGAGGACCGATCACGGCAGCGCCTATCGCGTGGCTGCGGAGTAGTCCAAACAACCAAGTAGCCAGTTCGATTGAATTAGCCCGACGGGAGCAGACCTGCACCGGGTCCTCCCGTCGCGACAATCAGGATCGTCAGGAGATTGTGGGTGGCGCAGGGCTTCTCGCACTATCTGCAACAGGTCGCAGCGCATTTGCCCGATGAGGCGGCCCAACTGGTTCAGGGGGATCTGAACCTGACGCTGCTCGACTGGTACACGGATGGCATCCCAGCCGAAGAGGCCGCCGCGCGGATCAGGCGATCGGCGGGCTGGACCTGACGGGCCCGGATCGCCGGATCGGCCACAGACCGGAGTGTCATTTTCCGGTTCAACCCAGATGGAAGATGGATAGGAGTCACGGAGACCAAGATGCATGGCACCTTTGTCCCTGATGAGGTTTTGACGCATACCTGCCCGATCCAGGTCGACCAAGCCAATCCGCACGCTGAGTCCCGAAGCGGGTCAACGGCTTTAGCCGCCTCCCGGACCCGCTACAACCTGTTCCGGAGACGGCACGAGCCGGGGCTTTACTGCGCCGTGCCCAAGGGCCAGCCTGCACCAGCTTTCCTGCGGTCGGACCGGTGGCAGGCTGCCGGTGAGATGGATGAGGCCGGCCCGATGCCCCTGGGCTTCGACCGGGAGGCGGCCCGGATCGGGGTTCGCCTCAACGGCTTCTATCTGTTCACGGCGTTCAGTCCGATTCCGGGATTGCGTTCGGACAGCGCGGATGGGCCGTCGTGGAGGCTCGCTCAGGACGGCAGTGCTCAATCCGCTCAGATGGCAAACTGAGCGCCCTTGAAAACCGGAAAGGCCTCTCCCTACATCACATCACCCAAGGCTCTTGATGGGCTTGGTATCTCGGGCGCCGGCGGGTGTCCGGCGCTCTTGTGGTTACGTTGCTCCTGGGAGGATGTAGCTATGAGAACGGCTTTCGACCTTTCGCCCCTATACCGTTCGACGGTCGGCTTCGACCGGTTGTTCGATCTGATCGACCAGACGGCCCGGCAGGACGCCTCGTCCCATTGGCCGCCTTACAACGTCGAGAAGACGGGCGACGAGCAGTACCGCATCACCATGGCGGTGGCGGGCTTCTCGCCCGATGACATCGAGATCACCCAAAAGGAAAACACGCTGCTGGTGGCCGGGCAGAAGCATCCGGAGCAGGTGAATGTCCAGTTCCTGCATCGCGGCATCGCCACCCGCAACTTCAAGCAGACCTTCAGCCTGGCGGACTACGTGAAGGTGAAGGGGGCGGCCTTGGAAAATGGCCTGCTGACGATCGACCTTGTGCGCGAGGTGCCGGAGGAGTTCAAGCCGCACCGCATCAAGATCGCGACCGGCGGCGCGAAGACCATTGAGCACGAAAAAGCGGCGTGAACCCGCAAGCAGTGCAGTCGGGCTTGGGCGGGGCCGGCGGCTGCCCAAGCCAGCCCTTTGCTCAGTAGAGGAAGGAAACCATGGACCAAGCGACCGTTGACTTGAAACCTGCCCGTGATCCGTCCGCATCGTCCCTTGCATTGAACGCCCGTGAACGCGACGGCGCCCTTGCCCCAAGAGCCGTTTCGTTCAGAGACCCACAGGAGGTTCTGGCGCATCCTGCCTTGGACATCAGCGACAAGCGGGCGATCCTCGCCGGCTGGGCCTCGGATGCCTGCGCCGTGGAGAACCTGCCGAACTGGCGCAGGCTGCCTGAAACCGGCGCCCTCGTGGCGCTAGACGACATCCTCGACGCCCTGCAGGCGCTCGACAGAGGCGCGCTCCACTAGGGAGGGAGGGTGCCATGACCACGCTCGACCCACGCGGCTGGCCGCGCCTGCCGGACTGGCTTGATCCTCACGAGGATCGCCGCCGCCCGCAGGAGATCAACCGGGAGGGGCTGGAACGCTGCTGCATGGCGGTGGCGTTCTGCCTGTGCTTTGCCGCCCTCGCGCCACTCCACCTGATGCCCTTCGCGTTCGCCGGTCTGCTGTTCCTGGCCGGGATCGCCTCGATCGGCCTTGCGGCCTTGCGGGGGGATCATCCGTTGGCATCGCACCTGACTGCCTGGGACGAGGGGGCCCTCTTGTTCACCGTAAGCCTCGGGCTGCGTCTCTGGCTCGGGCCGTTCCCTGCCAACTGAATGCCATCGAGAAATGATCACCACCTGACGTGCACCTAGAGGAGTGCCATGGAGCATCAGACGATTGAAACCGCATACAGCCAACTGTCCCCCGCTTTCCTGATCGCTGGCCAGCCTTGGACCAAGACGGGTAGGAATGGGGATTCCGACAGCCTGGCCGATACCGCGCCTCCACAGATCGCCAAGCAGGCGGCAGGCACAGGCCCTGCGGAGGTCGTGCCATGGGCATCATGGCTGCGCGACCGCTCCAGCCGACACGATCCGCCACTCCTGCCGGATCTCGACCGAGCCTTCGTCAATCCGGCCTGCGTGTTCGGTTCCCCTCATGATGTCGTGCGCCATCCACTTCTGACGATCGATTGCAAGCGCGAGATCCTGGGGCGCTGGGCCTGGGACGAGCATCTGCTTGATCTCGCCCATACCGAGGGCATGCCGGAAGGCGAGCCCTCTAGGCTGGACGAGGTCAAGGCGGCCCTGCGGCTGGTCGGCATGGGGCGGAGCCCCGACCCGGCGGCGCCTGCGGCCTTCATCGTCCCTTACCACTGGGATGAGACGGCTCTTGCTGCCTAAGGCAAGGTGGAAGTCAGCAGTGCCTGGCAGCGCCTCTCCGCTGGCTGTGTCAGAGGAGCATGCCGCTCCCTGACCAGCGGCCCTACCTGTCCTGTGGCTCGAAGTCACCAGGAGCGCTATCCAATTAAGCTCTGGATGAACGGCCGCTCCGGGAGAGATAGCTCATCGGTGTTCCGTAACCTGACCCTTCGACCCTGCAGTACCGTTCGATGCCAGATAGAGTGTTTGTGCCCGGTTCGGTTGTGAGCGGCTGCCCGGCACCCAGCCGGTGGGCATCCTGACCTCCTCTCCCGGCTTTGGCGTGCGTGTCCGGAGCAACGATAACCCGATCGCCCCGACGATCAGGACGGCGGTGGCCAGCAGCGTCACCTCGGTGGGAATGATCTTGCCGCCATAGAGATGGTTGACCGTCATCTTGACGCCGACCAGCACGAGGATCAGCGACAGCGCATATTTGAGGTAGACGAACCGCTTCGCGATTCCAGCGAGCGCGAAGTAAAGCGCCCGCAGCCCGAGGATGGCCATCACATTGGACGTGTAGACGATGAACGGGTCCTGCGTGATCGCCAGGATCGCCGGGATGGAGTCGACGGCGAACACCAGGTCGGTGAACTCGACCATCACCAGCACCAGGAACAGCGGCGTCACGTACAGCGCGCCGTCGCGCCGGACCAGAAAGTGCGTCCCTTCGTAGTCCTCCGTGACCGGCAACCGGCGGCGAAGAAGCTTGAGGACCGCGTTGTTCTGGAGATCGGGCTTGCCCTCTGCCGCGAACAGCATCCGGATCCCGGTGATGATCAGGAACGCGCCGAAGACCAGCGTCATCCAGGCGAACGCATGCAGGAGTTGAACGCCGGCGAAGACCAGGACGGCGCGCAACGCCAGCGCGCCGAGCACGCCCCAGAAAAGAACCCGTTGCTGGTAGGCGGCTGGAACGCCGAAGTTGGAGAAAATCAGGACGAAGACGAAGATGTTGTCGATGGAGAGGGACTTCTCGATGAAGTAGCCGGTGAGGAACTCGACGCCAGCCTGCCGGCCGAGGAACCAGTACACCCCGGCGGCGAATAGGGGAGCGAGGATGATGTAGCCCAGGCTCAGCCACAGGGCCTCCCCGACACCAATGGCACGCGCCTCCCGGTGCAGGACACCGAGGTCGAGCACGAGGAGCCCCACCACGAGAACTGCGAATGCCACCCATAACCAGATGTCACCTCCCATCGTCGGTCATCCTTCAGCCATGAAGAACGCAACGGTGGACTGACCCATAAACTTCGCAGGCCCTTCTCGGTTTATCGATGGAGGAGGGTGCAGCACGCCGTGTCAAAGCCGTTGCGACGGCGGGTGAAGAGAGGGCCATCTCGGAGAAGTGGGACGTGCAAAACAACTCCGAGACCGGCCCCTGGGCGTGGCGACCGACCGGAACTGCTCCTGTTTCGCTCCCGTTACTACGTGCTTTCGATCAAAGGAGTGACGCTATGGACCTTTGGCAGCTGATTGCGAATGACCACGCCAACATCGCCGACCTGTGCGGGGAGATCCCCCGGGCCTTTCCGGACGGCGGCGTCCGAAGCCGGGAACGCCTGTTCAGAGATCTCGACACCGAGCTCCGGCGTCACTTCGAGGCCGAGGAAGAAAGCCTCTACGACGCGCTGGAGGACCATGACCGCGCCGAACACCTTGTCGACGAACTGGAACATGAGCATGAGGAGATCGAACGCCGGCTTGGCGAGCTCGCCCGTGTGCGCGACAAAGGCACCCAGGATTGGACCCAACGGTTCCGCGATCTGGCGGCTTTGATCGAGGGGCATTTCCATCGCGAGGAGCACGAGCTTCTGCCGCTCGCACGTGAGATCCTGGACGAGGAGGAGTTCCGCGAACTCCGCCACGAATACGTGGAGGAGAACATCGAGGCGCTGCGGGCGCGGCAGGGCGGCTGGGATGTGCCCTCGTCGGGCCTGCTCCTGGGAGCCCTCGTTGGAGCCGCGGCGGGCGCGCTCGCCTTTGCGGCCTGGCGCGGTGGCGCATTGAGAGGGCTCACGGACCGGACCCCGACGCAACTTCTCCTGTCCCGAGCCCCGGTGCTCGGCCGTCTCGGAGGCCTCATGAGCCGCACTGGACGGAGACGGAGGCAGTACGGGGCCGAGGTGTTGAAGGACGTCGCGCAGCGCACGCGCACGTCAGTCCAGGATGTCTCGTCCCGCCTGCGTCTGCCCATCGGAACCACCTATGCCGTCGTGGCCGACCTGGAGCGGAAGGGGCTCGTGCGCTCCACCCGTCATCAGGGCCCCGTGCGCGAGCGCATCGTAGCGATCACCACCCGCGGCCGCGAGCAGGCGCAACGCTGATCACGCAACACCTTCCGTGATCAATTCGCGGCTGGAGGATCATGGTCCGGCTCCTCGGGCCATGGTAGCCTTCGCCTGGTTGTTTCACCTTGAAGAAGGTCACTGGCAGTGCCCAGATCGGCAGCTGAGTCCGAAGGCGTCCTCGGTGCGCGCCAACTGCCTCTCAGGAGAACGGAGAAATCCTCGCACGCGCGTGAGGCGTTACCAGGACATCCAT
The DNA here is from genome assembly GCF_009830105.1 of Microvirga makkahensis. Lineage (GTDB taxonomy): Bacteria > Pseudomonadota > Alphaproteobacteria > Rhizobiales > Beijerinckiaceae > Microvirga > Microvirga makkahensis. The sequence continues at coordinate 75,871 of NZ_WURB01000002.1, read as the reverse complement.
GCAGGCCACCAGGCCTCTGGAGCGCCAGTTCCATGCCTTCGGAACCGCGCTTGGCTCGAGCCTGCCCGCTCCCAATGCGCATTCACGAGCGAACGGGATGCTCATCGACCAGTGTTCCGATCAATCGGAGCAGTTCCTGATGCTCGGGCCCCTTCCCGGAGCTGAGAAACGTGCCGAGATCGATATGCGCCACGTGACCTCCGGAGGCCACGTTGGCCTCGTGCCGGATGAAGATCTCCCCCGAGGTGTCGCGGATGAGATACCAGCGGTCGCCGTTCGGGCTGCTGTAAAGCGTACGGGCTCTCTTCATGCACAATGCTCCATCAACTGTCAGATGGGTCTCTCGACAACAGCACGCATTCGCGAGGGAGTTATACAACCTGCAGGGACGATGGCCCAGATTTCTCCCATCGGAAGCCAGTCCCGACCTGAGGTATCACCTCGCCTGCGGCGCCCGAGCTAATCGCTCCCGGCATTAGGTCGGTCGAGGCCGACCACAGCCTTGAGGATGTCGTCCGGCCCGAACTCGTGGCTGGCTTCGATCTGCAGCAATGCCATGAGGTGGGTGCGAGCCCAGTTGACCCGACTCTTGATCGTTCCGATGGCGACGCCACACACGCCGGCCGCTTCCTCATAGGAAAGCCCCTGGGCACCGACCAGGATCAAGGCCTCGCGATGCAGCGGTGCGAGCGCTCCGAGCGCATGCCAGAAATCCTCAAACTCGAGATGCGACTGCTGTTCGGGACAGATCATCAGCCCGGCCGCCGGCGTTGTCACGTTAACCCGGAGATGAGATCGAGCGGTGTAGATGGTCCGGCATGAGCAAACCCGTCAGCTACAAACGCCATCGCTTCCCATCTGAGATTATTGCTCATGCAGTTTGGCTGTACTTCCGGTTCCCACTGAGCCTGCGGCTCGTGGAGGAAATGTTGCTGGAGCGCGGCATTGTCGTTTCTTACGAGACGGTCCGCCGGTGGGCGCTGAAGTTCGGGCCAGCTTACGCCCGCCGCCTCAGGCGTAAGACGCCGAGCCGCCGCGACATTTGGCATCTCGACGAGGTCGTGGTCACCATTGCCGGCCAGAAACACTGGCTGTGGCGAGCTGTTGACCAGGACGGATACGTCCTTGATGAGGTCGTGCAGACGCGCCGCAACACCGCGGCAGCCAAGCGCTTGCTAAGGCGCCTGTTGAAGAAGCAGGGCTGCCTTCCACGACGGATGATCACCGACAAGCTCGGCTCCTATGCGGCCGCCCGGCGTCAGGTCATGCCAGACGTCGAGCACCGCTCGCACAAGGGGCTCAACAATCGGGCGGAGGATTCACATCTGCCGTTCCGTCGACGCGAGCGGGCGATGCAAGGCTTTCGATCGCCCAGATACCTGCAACGGTTCGTCATTGTCTTCTCGGCCGTCCGCAATCTCTTCGTTCCATCCCACTCCAGCCGCTCCGCCCCTGCCACGCGTCTGCACCGCCTCATTGCCATGGCGGAATGGATGTCTGCGGCTAACATTGCTGCTTGAGCCCGTCCGGCGACCCAATCGGCCTTAATGCGCTTGGCGGCGGTTAACGTGACAACACCCTGTTGACGCTCTACCTCGGGCAGGTCCTGCTGTTCAGCCCGCTTGGGACGGGCGTGGCCTCGCTGCCCTTCAGCGCCGGCATCACCCTCGGGGCGGGCATTAGCTCCGAGCTGGTCGAGCGGCTCGCGACGCTCTCGGTGGAATCCTCGTATGCCGCGCACGTCCTGCCCGCGCCTTTCGTCACCTCATTCGGCCTGAGAATGGCTGCCGTGACGATGACGCTCACGGCTGTTCACGGCATTGCCGAAGAGCGGGCCGGCGTGGCGTCGGCGCTCGTCAACATGGCGCAGTAGATCGGAGCCACGCTCGGACTGGTGGTGCTGACAACCATCTCGCTCTCGGCGGCCAATACGCGGCGGCCCGGAGCCGCAACAATCCTGCAAGAAGGTCCCGCCGGCAACGACGCAAGCGTTGTGGCGAGGGTCGGGGAGGCGTTGACCCACGGCTACACGGCGGCTTTCCTCGCCGAAACCGGAATGCTGCTGATTGCAGCCATCGTCGGCATTGCTGCTGTTACCACCCGGCGGACGCAAGGTGCGGCAGCGGCCAGTGCCGTGGCTTGAGAGGAAGCACAGATTGGGGCGAGCTGCCGACTGGTGAACACCCAGAGGCCATCTGGGAGTATCACCGTTCGGCAGAACTTTCCTTTGGCTCTGTGGGACGTTGTGGTCGAGACTGCTCAACAAATGAAACAAATTCACGGATGAGGGGAGTTTGTGATCGATTGCTCCATGCGATACTCACCCCGAAACATGCATCGGTATCGCACAAGGGGAGGGCTGTGATGTCGGGTGGAAGCGTGGGGATAATGGCCGAGCCGTAGAGCGTCACTCCTCTCTCCAGAGCAATGAGTTGGAGAAGGACAGGCACGTCGTCGGCCTCTTCGACGATGGCCGGAAGAAAGCCGGCGCTGAGACAAGCACTGCTGATAAGAGATCGAAATGTATCCCACCGCTTCCGGGTGCCCACGACAAACGGGACATCGACAAGATCGTTCAACGAGATCTCGGACCGCTGGGCTATGGGATGACGCTTCGAGACGAGAAGCACGAAGCGCTCTTGCGCGAAGGCCATGTGAGCAACGGATCCCTTGCAGGCTGCTGACAGAAGGAATCCGACATCGATCCGGCCGCTTTCGATGGCCTGAATCTGCTCTTGCGAGGACATCTGGTACAGACTGACCCTTGCTTGAGGGAACTTTGTCCGAAAGCGGACAATAAGGTCCGCCATGGGTCCATGGGCGGCCTGGGCCGAGTAGGCTATGACCAATTCGCCGGCTTCGCCCGATGCGACTTGCCGGGCCGTCCGGACCGACTGGCTGATTAATTGCATCGCATCCTCGACATCCCGCGCCAGGATAGCGCCTGCCTCTGTCAAGGTGACCCGCCGCGTCGTTCGCTCCAACAACTTGAACCCCAACTCGCCCTCGAGCATTTGGACGGCCCGACTGACTGCGGGTTGCGCAATGTTGAGCGCTTCCGATGCTCCCCGAAAGCTCGACGCGTTTGCCACAGCAAGGAAGTAGCGCAGGCGCACAAGGTCAGGCGTGCGGTTCAATTGATGCCTCCTCGGCATTAGTTGGTGCCCAATTAATCTTAGACTCCGGAGAGAAGCTACTGTCAAATCGCGGAACACCGTAGTCGTGAGATTCGGTATCTCACCGCGGTCGCGTCAGAACTCAATCCAAACCGTTGAAGGATCGCCATTCGTGTCAGGACCAGGTGAAAAGCGCGTGGAACTCACCGTAGCTGTGGCTCAGCTTGCCGGCACTAAGGACGTCGCGTTCAACCTTCAGGCCATGGAACGGCTCAGCGCTCGAGCCGCGGCTGAGGGTGCAGCGATCGTCGTGTTCCCCGAGGCGGTCATGTACGATTTTACCGCTTCCGCCGAAGAGATTGCCGATGCTGCCCATCAGCATGCGGACGCCTTCGAAGCCGGTGTCAAGGCACTTGCCGGGCGACTCGGCATTGCAGTGGTCGCGGGAATGTATGGCCGGGGTGAGGGCTCCTTGGCTCGCAATGTCATGATCGCCTCTGGGCCTGACGGTGCCGTTCTCGGCCTCTACCAAAAGCTCCACCTGTATGACGCGTTTCACTATCGCGAGTCGGATAAGAACGAGCGCGCCCGCCTCCAGCCGGATTTCGGCGAGTTGGTCACCTTCGATCTTCAGGGTTTCCGGTTTGGCCTCCTGAACTGCTACGATATCCGCTTCCCAGAGATGTCCCGCCTGCTTGTCGATAAGGGCGCGGATGTGCTGCTCGTCGCGTCGGGCTGGGTCGCGGGACCGCTCAAGGAGTTTCACTGGGAAACGCTCCTGAAGGCGCGTGCGATCGAGAACACATGCTTCGTCGCGGCTTCCTGCCAGCCCGCTCCCGCATCGGTCGGCCTCAGCATGGTGATTGATCCGAACGGGGTCGCTACCGCAACGGTCGCCGGTGGCGAAGGACTGGCCATCGCAAGGCTCAGTAAGGAGCGTTTGGCCGATGTGCGACGCGTCCTGCCCTGCCTGACCCACCGCCGGTATGTCGTGACTGCTGGCGAGTGATCCCAATCGGTTCCCGCAGAATAAGCGCCGGTAGGAAACCGGCCCAACCCACGGAGGAAGATCATGACACTTCAAGCAAGCTCGATTAGCGGCCGAGCCGCGTCACATACGGATGAGAGGACTGTCCTACGGCGTGTCTTGAGCTCTGCGGCCATCGGCCAGTTCGTCGAGTGGTACGACTTCGTCGTCTATGCCTATTCGGCTGCCATCATTGCGAAGCTGTTCTTCCCGAACTCCGATCCGACGGCCGCCCTCCTTTCGACCTTTGCAATCTACGCCGTGGGCTTCGTGATGCGGCCGCTCGGCGGCTTCGTGTTCGGCCCCCTCGGCGATCGGATCGGCCGACGGCGCGTCCTATCGCTTGTCATCCTTATGATGGGCGCGGCAACGGTCTGCATCGGTCTGTTGCCCACATACTCCCAGATCGGCATCCTCGCGCCGATCCTTCTGGTGATCTGTCGTTTGATCCAGGGCATCTCGGCCGCCGGCGAGACCGTTGGATCAAACTCCTTCGTCGCCGAGCATGCACCGTCCGACAGGCGCGGGTTGTATGTGGCCTTCACCTATTCGTTCGCCAACCTGCCGCCGATTGTTGCCGCCTTGCTCGTGCTGTTCCTGACGAACGTCCTGAGCGGCGAGGCCTACGCCTCCTGGGGATGGCGCATTCCCTTCCTGATTGGCGGTCCGCTGGCCCTGGTTGGGCTCTATATCCGGGACAAAGTGGAGGAATCGCCCGCGTTCAAGGCGACCCAGGCGGCCAAGCGTGTTGCGGCCAACCCCATGCTTGAGGCCGTCCGGGACCAGAAGCAGCAGATGGGCTTCAGTTTTGCTCTTGCAGCCTTCTCCAGCCTGGGCTTCTACACGCTAGCGGGATACTTCGTGAGCTATCTGACGGCCACAGTTGGTCTCAACAGCAATGCGGCCTTGGTCTCAAACAGCATTGCCCTCTTTACCGCGTTCGTGATGATGATCGTCGGCGGTCACCTCTCTGACAGGTTCGGGCGCAAACCGATCCTGTTGATCGGCCTGATCATCAATGCAGCAGTCTGTATCCCTGCCTATCTGCTGGCCGCCAGCGGAAGCCTTCTCACAGCAATCATTGGTCAAAGCTTACTTGCTATTGGCTGTGGCCTGTTCTGGGGCCCTGTTGGCATTGCTCTCCTGGAGCTCTTCCCGACCCGGACCCGCTTCAGCGCGTCCGCGATCAGCTACAACCTTGCCTATACCATCTTCGGTGGCACGGCACCGTTTCTTGGAACCTGGCTTATCCTCCAGTCGGGAAGCAAGATTGCACCTGCGATCTACATGGCCGTCCTTTCGGTGGCAGTTCTTTTGGTGGTCTCGCGGATCCCCGAGACATACAGGAAATCCCTCATCCACCCTGAAGACGTTGCAGCCAAATAATCAGTCGGCAGATCGTCGGACGGGCCTCCACAAAGGTCGGACAGCGGCACGGCACCAGTCGCGCCGCCTTCCTTTCAGACGCAGGGGTCGCGGTTTGACTTGGGGAGGAATCTCCACGGGCCCTGCGGCAATCCATGAAACGCCCTGGACGCCGTAAGCGTCCAGGGCTTGTCATTGTTCTGGAGGTCGGCTCTCTCAAGCGGGTGGCACACCGCCATTGAAGGCTTCCTCGCCAAACTCACCCGCTACAGGCTCAAATGCGGCGCCTTCCGTTCGGTAGTCGATCTTCAAAAAGCCCTCAACCGCTCCGTCGCTGAAGCCAATGCGCATTCGAAGCCTTTCACCTGGACGGTCGACCTCGGTGAGATCATCAAACGATGGGACCAGGTATTAGATTCCATCCACTGGCAGTGGACCTCGTGACGAAAGTGGAGCCTGAGTTACCGAGTCGACGGTGTAAGTATCCTTCCCTATCCAGGGAGCTATGAGCTGCATCTCAGAGAGCACCGTTTCTCGGAAAACCTCGCGGCATATTTCGGCAACCTGGCGAGGCATATCGCCATGTTCGCCTCTCCGGGCGATCACGTTGAACCGACGGGAGACGCCAGCCCCAGGCAGCGGAACAATCTGCGATCGGCCAAGAGCATGACGGGCCTGCAGAAGACACAATGTCGTGGTCAGCGCCCATCCAAAGCCAGCGGACACCATGCTCAGCAGAGTATCCGAGGAGTCGAACTCGAAACGATCCGGAGGCTCAAGCCCGAGCCGACGGAGATGAACATCAACCTGGACGCCAAGTGACGAGCGACGGCTGTAGCGTATCAACGGCAAGCGATCTGAAAGCCCCCTAAGGCCATCTACGGTAAGGTCCTCATACTCTGCCGGGATGATCAGGATGAAAGGATCTCTAAACAGCTCGTGACACTCCAAGCCTTCTTCGGATGCCAGGGGATCAGTTGTAACAATGAGATCGAGCCGGCGCCCCAAGAGAGCATCCCGCAGCGCTGCATTATAACCGGCCCAAATAGTAAGGTGCTCAGCCCGACTATGAAGACGCTTTACGATTTGCGGGCCAAAGGTCGAAGCGAAGCTGTCAATGAGGCCAAGGCGTATCTTAGGCAGCGCCGTTTGGGCACTCTCGCGAACTACGGCGGAGATCTTACGTGCCTCCAATAACATATTGATAGCATACGCCTTGAAGCGGAGGCCTGCTGGAGTCACCCGAAACGGCCGTGTAGACCTATCTATCAGCACAACGCCAAGGGTTGTTTCGATCTGCTTGAGAACTTGTGAAACTGCTGACTGCGTAAGGCCAAGCTTTTTAGCCGCTGCTGTTAATGTCCCTGCTTCTGTTATTGAGACAAATACAGCAAGCGCCGAAAACTCCACGAATTGCTCACGATCCTGTTGCCCATCGCTTTGAGTCATCTGCTGCCTCTCACGGAGTGCTGTTGGCCTTATAAGCTCCGCATATGAGCCTTGTTGATCGATTGAAGCTTTCTCCCAGGCCTATCCACGGCGGGACAGGCATGTTCCCCATAGCGGAGTGTATAAACAAGGCTCTCCTTCGGAGATAGATCTAACTGATCAGTCACTGATAATATTAACGGATGCATGAATGCACCATTAGAAATATTAATAATAGACGTTTTCCGCGGCACTCGGGTTGACCGCCAAGCCTTCGAAATTCAAAAACAACAGCAGAGAGCGGAACGCAAAATACGCCAACCAAGAACGTGAAGATCCATCAGTTCTCGGCCGATTCCGCTTTCCTGCAGCCAAATAGCTCTAAGGGAGGGCAATATGCGCGCCACGATGTCACGAAGACAAATTCTTGCATCCGCACTGATCTCTGTCCTTGCGACCGCTCCCCTAGGAGCGACCCTGGCAGCCGAGGTTGAAACGAGCAAAGTATCATATGGCGGATCGAGCTGGCTTGGCCATTATCCGGTTTGGATCGGTATCAAGAAAGGCTTTTTCGAGAAGCGTGGACTCTCAGTCGACTGGAAGCTCTTCGGAACATCTTCGGCCCGAATGGGTGCGCTGGCCGCAGGCGATATTGATTTTGCCGGCACTGGTTCGATCTCTGCCCTGGCCCTTATGGCGGCAGGGTCTAAAGCATTCTACGTCGTCGCTGCACCTGAGTCTTATGCGACAGTAGAAGGGATCATCGCCACTCCTGAAATCAAGACGGTCAAGGACCTCAAGGGGAAAAAGCTCGGCGTTACATTTGCTTCGAGCTCTCACGTGCTTGTGCTTGATGTTCTTGAACAGGCAGGTCTGAACCCGAATAAAGATGTTACATTGATCAACCTTCCGGCAGGTGACACACCAAGCGCATTCAAGGCGAAACAGGTTGATGCTGTGGCCACCTGGACACCCGCGTTCAACGTCTTGCGGGCCCAGGAAAATGCACGTGTGCTTCTCGATGATCGAGAGTTCAGCCTCTACAAGCAGTATCAATTCGGCCCTGGGCCCGATGTTCTAACCGTGAGCCGTACTTTTGCGGACAAGAACCCGAAGGCAACTGCGGCATTCCTTGATGCATTCTTTGAAGCGTCAGAATTTATCACCAAGGAGCCTGCTGAGGCCGCGTCTCTCCTGCAGGATCTGACGCAGTTGCCCCCGGAAGAGCAAGCCAACGTTCTGAAGGACATTGAGTGGACTGGGCGCGCTGAGCAACAGAAGATTATGGCACGGGAAGGAGATTTCCCTAAAGGCCTTCAAGCTCTTGCCGACTTCCTGGTCCGTCACAAGCAGATCGACAAAGCCCCGAAGGTAGACAGCTGGATCAAGACGCAGGTGTTGCCATGAAAGCAGGCGCAATGACGGCAAAATACGCCCCCCCAATGGTGAGCGTTGAACGGCAACCTCGCTGGCGGCGGCTCAAGAACCCGCTAATCAGTTTGGTTTCTTTCGGGGCTCTTCTTTTGATCTGGGAGGGGGCTACGGGCCTTGGCCTGATTGAGCCGCTCTTCCTTCCTGCTCCATCCCAAATCGCTCAACGCGCCATTCAGATGGCGGAACAGGGAACACTCCTGGGCCACATCGTAGCATCCACTTGGCGCGTCACTGTCGGCTTTCTGATTGCCTCCCTCGTGGCTATCCCACTGGGTATCATCCTTGGGTTTTCGCAGACATCCAGGGCCATCTTCGACCCAATCCTATCATTTCTGCGCCCGCTGCCGTCCATGAGTTGGATCCCGCTTTCACTTCTTTGGTTCGGTATCGGTGAGTCACAAAAATACTCGATTGTCTTCATGGGCGCCTTTGCTCCGTCGCTTCTCTACGTCATCGAAGCAACGAAGAGCGTCGATCCCCTTCTCGTCAAGGCTGCGCAAAACCTTGGTGCTCGCCCCAGAGACGTGATGATCGAGGTCATTCTCCCTGGCAGCTTGCCGCAGATTCTCAGCGGCTTGAAAGTGATGTTGGGAATAGCCTGGACCTGCGTCATCTCTGCAGAATTGGTCGCTGCACGAGAGGGTCTCGGCTTCATGATTATGAACGGCAAAGAGTACTTCCAAACCGATACGGTCGTTCTCGGAATGGTGCTGATCAGCGTAACAGTGATGGCAACCGACCTCGTGTTCCGCTTCTTCGAACGGAGAATCCTGCCATGGAAAGCCTGACATCTGCTCCTGCCATTGAGCTGTCACATGTTTCCAAGCATTACGGATCTATGCAGGCACTCAAGGACGTATCACTCGCTGTTCAAGAGGGTGAATTCGTCGTCATCGTTGGTGCTTCCGGTTGCGGCAAAAGCACGATGCTCAATATGATTGCTGGATTTGATCGTCCAACAAGCGGTCGGATCCAGGTGCAGGGGCGCGAAAACACTGGCGTCAACCCCGAGTGTGGGATGGTGTTTCAGCAGTACGCCCTGTTCCCGTGGATGACTGTTGAGGACAACATCGCCTTCGGCTTGAAGATGAAGCGGATGAGCAAAGCCGAACGCCGTAACCGTGCCCAAGAGTACATTGACATGGTTGGCCTGCGCGGCTTCGAGAAATCCTATCCAAAAGCGCTTTCAGGAGGCATGCGGCAGCGTGTGGCGATTGCACGTGTCCTTGCCAACAATCCGAAGGTCATGCTTTTCGATGAGCCGTTCGCTGCACTCGATGCGATGACACGTCAGGTACTCCAAGAACAACTTGTGCGTATCTATGAGCAGCAAAGAAAAACGATCGTTTTCATTACACACTCTATCGATGAGGCGCTTCTGCTTTCCTCTCGCATCATCGTAATGTCGGCTCGTCCTGGTCAGGTTGTGCAAGATATCAACAACGATCTACCCCATCCTCGCAACGCCGATGTCCAACTTTCAGAGCGCTACTTGGAACTCAAGCGTCATATTTGGCACGCGGTTCAAGCAGAGGTCGTGCGCAGTATCGAAGCTGCTGCCTAGTCATAGCTGAAAAGATCGCTCTCTGGTGAGTGCGCCAGAGAGCGTTCACCTCTTCAATTTTCGGCCTCTACTTAACAGGCGTGAATCACACTCGCCTGCAGGAGAGCCTTTGTCTTGACGAATATGTTCCGAGAGGATCTTCATATGCGTATCAAAACCGTGCCAGTTGATGATCAGTCCTGCGGTTGGTACCAAATCTTGCCTGAGCCGCAGCCGCCGCGTGTACTGGCTGGCCACCAAAAAGCAGATTGGGTCGTGGTCGGGGGAGGCTTTGTGGGGCTAGCGTCCGCACGACGGCTGGCAGAGCTGCGCCCCAACGACCGGATCATCCTTGTTGAGGCGCTCCGCATCGGGCAGGGTTCTTCGGGCCGAAACTCTGGATTTGTCATCGATCTTCCGCATAAACGAGATCTTGAAAATCCTGATATCAATTTCAAGCGCAAAATCATCGGTTTGAACGAAGCGGCGATCCAATCCCTTGAGGAAGTGGTGACCCGCTATAGCATCGACTGCCAGTGGTCGCGAGCCGGGCGCTACCAAGCCGCCGTAGGTGCGCGGGGAATCGAATACCTCAATAAATATAAGTTGCTGCTAAAGAATATTAGCCACCCTCACACCTGGCTCGATCGAGCAGCGCTAGCCCGGGTGCTGGGAACTTCCTACTATGAGGCTGGTATCTTCATACCAACCGGTATTCTTATGCAGCCGGCAGCGCTGGTGCGTGGCTTAGGGCAAACATTGCCGCCGAACGTTGAGGTTTACGAATCTTCACCGATTGTCAGCTTCGATCGCAGTGCTGGAAAGTTCGAACTCAAAACTCCTCAGGGATCAATTGTCTGCCCGAAACTTCTACTGGGAACCAACGTCTATTCGGCGGAATTCGGTTTCCTCAAGTCACGCATGCTGCCAGTGATGACTTTCGCGAGCATCACACGGCCTCTAACCCTCCGGGAGTTCGATGCGGATGGTGGTAAAGAGAATTGGGGCCTTACACCGGCAGATCATGCCGGAACCACATTACGGTTTACCAGCGATCGACGCTTGCTGATACGGAACCAGTACCGCTTTGCCCCGGATTACGCGAGCTCAGAAAGTCGCCGAGCCGCTGTCCGCCAAAAGCACCGCGAAGGCCTCACCAACCGCTATCCGCATTTGAGAGACGTAGAATTCGAGTACACGTGGGGCGGGGTTTGCGGCCTTTCGCGGAACTATACCGCCTTTTTCGGCAAGGTTGATGACGGGATCTATACTTCCGCCTGTCATCAGAGCGTCGGCGCCGCACGGGGTACGATCTCGGGGCAACTTCTTGCGGAACTCGCGACTGGCCAGGACTCACAGCTTCTCTCAGATATGATTGCTGTTTCCGGCATGCCGGCGGCTAACCCACCAGAGCCTTTCCTCGGCGTCGGTGTTCGTACACGAATGAAGTATGAAGCATGGGTAAGCCGAAGCGAACTTTGAAATGCTTACCCATCAAGGCACTGCGCATCGCTAGAAACGAAATCTCCTGCAATGAAGAACATCATGAGCATCACCCGACTGCATCGATCCGCCCGTATGAGCCAGGTTGTCGTCCACGGAGGCACGGCATATCTCGCAGGTCAAGTCCCCGATGATTGCTCAGGAGATATAGGGGACCAGACGCAGCAGGTCCTCAGGAAGATTGATCTCCTACTGGCCGAGATCGGCATAAGCAAATCGGCTGTACTCTCCGCTCAAATATGGCTTGCAGACATCTCGGACTTCCAGGGCATGAACACAGTCTGGGATGCGTGGGTAGATCAGGAAAATCCGCCGGCTCGGGCTACCTGCCAAGCTGGGCTGGTCCGGCCGCAGGGTAAAATCGAAATTCTCATAACTGCGGCTGCGAATGTTTGACAAAGCGCGGCCGGAAGAATGCTGAAGAGTGCCTCGGCCGTTTCCGTCTCTTTCGGCTCCAAGTCACGAGATTGAAATCGTCAGGCAATGATGGCCATGAGCGATGCCCGAGATCGCAACATAATAATCAGTATAGCGGGAGGTACAAACAATGAAGATTACCAATATTCGAGTCACGCCGCTGAAAATGCCGCTGCGCAAGCCATACGTTTGGGCGCAGGGGGTGACGGAACATTTCACTGTCAATCTTGTAGAGATTGAGGACGACAGTGGGCACTGCGGGATTGGTGAATGCACAACCGCCCCCGATCCAAGAGCTCTTGCAGAGGTTCTTCGGCATCTCGGCAAGCGTCTCATCGGTCGTTCAGCCTTCGAGTGCACCGCACTTTGTCGCACCATCTTCCAGACAGAGTTCAAGGCCTACGGGGCCAACAACCCACGTTTCGCCAACCAGCTTCTTGCAGGCCTGGAGATGGCGCTTTGGGATCTCATGGGCAAATCGGCCGGGCGCCCCGTCTATGATCTATTCGGCGGATCCCACCGCGACGAAGTCGGGTATTTCTACTTTCTGCAGGGGAGCACGGTCGAGGAGCTGGCTGCTGATGCAGAACGCGCTGTTAATCTTGGCGAGCCGGTCATCTATATGAAAGTCGGGCTCGGAGAAGACTTCGATATACAAGCCACTGCCGCGGTACGCTCGATCATCGGTAACGCGTCGCTCCGCCTCGATGCCAACGAAGCCTGGGATGTTGCAACTGCAATCCGTATGATCAAGAAGCTAGAGCGGTTTGATCCTGACTTCGTCGAGCAGCCAACCGGCAGCGGATCTATTCCTGCGCTCGCGCAGGTAAGAATGGCGGTGGGCGTACCAATCGCAGCAGATCAAGCGGTATTCACGCTCAACGACGTCTATGAGGTTTGTCGCACCCAGGCAGCGGACATCATTGTTCTCGGGCCACGGGAAATTGGCGGGATACAACCAATGGTAAAAGCTGCCGCAGTTGCGGAAGCGGCCGGCATGAAGGTTTGCATTCACAGTTCCTTTACAACCGGCATCACAACTTGCGCGGAACATCAGATAGGGCGGATCCTGCCAAATCTGGATTATGGAAATCAAATCATGTGGCAGCTGATGCGAGACAACATTATCGCAGAGCCAGACCTGACTCCGCGCCAGGGAAAACTGTCACTTCCAGCCAAACCTGGACTCGGATTTGAGCTCAACCGCGAAGCTGTCGTTGAGGCTGCCGAAAGGTTTACGCACGAATAGCCGATCTATGCCAAGTCCCTAAAGGTTTGACTCACCCAGGGACACTGTCAGCGAGTGACGCCTAGCATCCTCACCCTTGGATCGCTCTCATTCTGAGCCTTGCGGGCGAAAATGGGCCGCCCATAGCGGCCCTTATCCACAGTAAATCGAGGGTCCAGGAATTTCAAACCTGATCCGCAGCCAACTGCGTTGCTCGGTCGACAGATGGCTCTCCCTAAGCGGTGACAGCCCTCATCGGCAGCAATCCGCCTAAGCCGAGGTCTGGTGGGGAACGACGAAGCGGCCTTCCTCGGCCTTGTGGAAGTACTGGCTTGCGACCAGCATGCCCTTGAAGGGACGGATCGGTGGTATGCAGCTCAGCAGCATGAACGGCAAGGTCGTGAGCAGATGCACCCACGCGGACGGCTCGTAGGCCAGTTCGATCCACACGCCGAATGCCGTCGCGGGGATGGCCATTGTCATCATGACGAAAAAGGCGGGTCCGTCCGCTGGATCGGCGAAGGAGTAGTCGAGGCCGCACGCCTCGCAGCGGGGTGCAAGGGTGAGGAAACCGTTGAACAGGCGGCCCTTGCCGCATCTGGGGCAGCGACATTTCAAGCCGTACTTGAGGATGGCGTCTTTCGCGCCAACTTTCGTGGTCATGTCTGATCCTTCATGTCTATGCGTCTGCGCGTTGTGATGGCGCGCCCCGGGAACTGCCCGATTACGATTTCAGCCAGAACCTGATGACGAGACTGATCACTCCGGTCGTGCCGACGCCGGCGGCCCAGAGGCCGACGAACCACAGCCAGCGGCGCAGGGCAGAGTTTGGTTCAGTCATGGTGTCCATCAGTGATAGCCCTCGTGTCCGGTCTTGCCGCGGAACACCCAGTACGAGTACCCGGTGTAGGCGAGGATGATCGGGATCAGCACGCTCGCACCGACCAGCATGAAGGCTAGGCTGGCATGGGGAGCCGCGGCCTCGTGGATGGTGACGGCGTTCGGCACCACGTGCGGAAACATGCTGACGCTCAACCCGAGCAGACACAGGCCGAACAGCCCCAGCGTCAGCAGGAAGGGCCAGTACTCCCAGCGGCGCACCAGGCTCACCAGCAGCGCGCCGGAGCAGAGGCCGACGAGCAGCGGCACCTGGGCCGTGAACAGGACCTGCGGCCACGCGAACCAGGAGAGCATGAGGTTTTGTGGGGCAGACTGGTAACGGGTCGGCGCTACATAGTTTCCGGCTATATGCAACAAGGCTGCGAGACACTTTCATTTGCCAAAGCGCACCCCATCCAAACCAGAGCCGCCTGATCCTTCTCCAGCGCCGGAGATTCTGCAGTTCAAGTTTTGGCTGCTCGGGATCAGTCCCATGATCTGGCGGCGGGTTCAGGTCCCGGCCAGCCTAACGCTGCGGGAGTTGCATGGCGTCTTTCAAGTAGTGATGGGTTGGGAGGGCATCCACCTGTTCCAGTTCACGCTCCGGGCCAAGCGGTTCGGCTCCCTGGAACTGGCGGCCCAGTCTCCAGATGTCCCGCTCTCGGAGCTTCGCTTTCGCAAAGGAGCCCGCTTCCGCTACGAGTACGACCTCAATGGTCCCTGGGAGCACGAGGTGCGCCTGGAGAGCCGGCATGAGGCTGATCAGGGGACGATGTATCCCATTTGTCTGGGCGGGGACGGATCCTGCCCGCCGGAGGACTGCGGCGGGGTGCCGGGTTTTCTGGACCAGCGTCAGGCCTGTATCACTCTGGAGACCAGTCATGACTTCGCCGTCTTGGCCGATTTCGCTGATAAGCTCGCTTTGAAGCGGAGCACAGGCGCCTCCATCGACGCCGAGGAAATAGATCAGATCCGGGAGGCTCTGGAATGCCTTGAGGTACGCCAAGGGTGGGTGGGCAAGCCGTTCTCCCGAAAAGAAGTCAACGAGCGGCTAAGCAAGACCGAGTATCTCGACCTCATGCATCAACAGTGGTGAAGCCGTGCGCTCCAATGGCCAGTGAAGGCGCCTGGCTCTCCGCGAGCGCACGGGAGGTTCCATGCAGGTCAGGATCATGCTTCAGATCGTTGGAGACGACGGCACCGTTGGAGACGCGGAGGAGGTCGCATCCCTGACGAAGATCACCGAGGGAGCCGAGGATCTGGGCTTGTCCTTGGCCGAGAGCAAGACCTTATTGGCAGCCGCTCAACAGCTGATCGTCGAGGCTCAAGTCAATGACTGGCTTGAGAAACACCGTCACTGCGAGATCACTGGCCAGCGGCTTCGGAGCAAAGGTAGTTACCCAATCACCTTCCGGACCCTATTTGGCGACGTCCAGTTGAAGAGCCCACGCTTCTACGTTCCCAAAGAGCGGCAGACCAACGGTCCGGCCACCATCTCGCCTCTGACGCAGTTGATCCCCGACCATGTAGCGCCGGAGCGCCTGTACCTTGAGACCCGCTGGGCCTCGCTCGTGCCCTATGCGGCAGCCGCCGGTCTCCTGGCCGATGTCTTGCCTGTGGATAGCGGCGTCAACGCAACGACGGTCCGTCAGCATGTGCTCCGCGCCGCCGAGCGGATGGAGAGTGATCTCGCTGAGCAGCGGGTCTCATTCATGGAGGGAACGGACCCTCGCGATTGGGAGGATCTGCCAATTCCTGATGGACGAATGGTCATTGGCCTCGACTGCGGCTACATCCGCGACTGGCGCGACAGAAAGAAGAATTTCGAGCTCATCGTCGGTCGGTCCATGTCCGAAGAGGGAGACGCCCGGTACATCGGCTTTGTCCACGGCTATGATCGCAAGCCGCAGCGTCGCATCATCGATCATCTCAGGCGCCAAGGCTTCCAGGCCGATCAGGATCTGACCTTTATCACAGATGGCGGGGACGAGGTCCGCTCGCTTGCCGAGCGGATCAGCCCGTGCAGCGAGCACGTCCTCGACTGGTTCCATATCACCATGCGGATCACGGTCCTGCGCCAGTTTGCTCAGGGTCTGGTGCACCATGACAAGGACGCCGGGACTGAAGTTCTCGCTGAATTGCGCCGGACCAAGTGGTTTCTCTGGCACGGCAACACCTATCGAGCCCGCGAGGCCATCGATGATCTGGTGCTCGATCTCGAAGCTCTCGACAGTTGCTATCCCAACCTGCGCAAGCTCAGGACCACTATACGGAAGTTCCAGCTCTATATCACCAGCAATGAAGCGAGCCTGATCAACTATGGCGAGCGCTACCGGTCCGGTGAGCGGATCTCCTCGGCTTTTGTTGAGGCGACGGTGAATGCCGTGATCAGCAAGCGTTTTGCCAAGAAGCAGCAGATGCAGTGGAGCCGACGTGGGGCTCATCTGCTGTTGCAGACGCGCACCAGGACCCTGGATGGCTCGCTGCGTGCCGCATTCGAGCACTGGTACCCGAGTATGGCGAACGACAATAACAGAGGCCACAAGCGGGTAGCTGCCTGATTGCCCCACAGAACCTCATGCTCTCAAAGGACAGGCCTTCGCCCTGGTCGCTTTGTCTCTTAAAGCTGTGCCCTAGGTTCAGGGCAGGGCGGAAGCCTGTTACACTGCTAATGAGAGAGACCCAACCGCATGTCTGGCCATCGCCTGTTCAGGATTGCTCCATCTCTGGCTCGCCTGATCCAGCAGGAGAGGGGAGGCGAGCGGGTGCTGGAGGGCTACTTCCCGGACCAGCCGCAGCGCAATGCCTTGGTGCAGATCGAGGAGACCCGCAGCAGCCTGATCCTCGAGGCCGGGGCTGACGAGGCATCCGAGGACTGGGCGGACCTGCCTCCGGCTCATGCGCAGGCGCTGCTCGCGATCAGCCAAGGCCAGGTTGAGTATGTGTGGACCAGACTCACCCTGGGCTCGCACGAGATCCAGGCCCTTCACTTCGTCCGGCCCGGTGCTCTGGATCTGGTTGCAGTGGCCAGTGCGCCCGAAGACGAGCAGGATTTTCAGCCGCCGCCCTGGTTCGGCTCGGAGGTCAGCGCCGATCCCGCATACGGCCGCCGGCGCATGGCTCTCGATGGCTGCCCGGACGCTCCGGAGATTGAGCTTACGGATGCGGCTCTCAACAGCCTGCTCGATCTTTTGGAGGACAGGGTGACGACGGGATCATTGCCGCAGCAAGCCGAGGAGCCGGATGCACCGGCGGCCGGAGTCCCGCTACCCGCGGATAGCCCTGTGCCGGAGACCAGGGCGGATCGGGAGATCGATGATCTTGGCACTGCCGACAGGACGGAGGTACAGCCTCCTTGTCACGGGTGCTTTGCACCCTGAACCCTGTTAGCAGCTCCTGGAAGCCTTGGTTCAGAGGGGCGCTGCGCGCAGGCCGGATCCGCCCCGCTGCCGGAGAGGGGAATGAAATGTCCGACTGTTTGCACTGTGACATCAATCAGCTGGTGCAAGAGCGCTTTGAGCGCGGCGACACCGACCTGGTTGCGATGGCCTCCTTGATGGTCGAGAGCCTTGCCGACCTGATCCTGCTCGCGCCTGAAAGCGACCGGTCTAATCTGATAGCACGTGCACTCTCAGCCTTCGGGCAGATCGTCCTGGAAAAGGGAGGCGCGCTCGACGGCGGCTCCAACGCCACACACTAAAGATCAGCAGACCGTCTCCTCCCGGTTCAGCCCAGCCCAGTTCCTCAAAACAGGGCATGTTTGCTCCGATTGGCTCCTACTCCGGGCTCGTTAGAACATCCCGATACTCATCCCTGCCGCGAGGGCGGCCCCAAGCTCTTCGCAGCGCTTCAGATCGTCTGGGCCGATGACCTTAGGGGCCAGGATCGCTTCCGGAGTCTGGGCATGGGTGCAGACGATCAGCGGATCCGCCATGGCTTTGAGCCGCCATCCCGTCGCGATGCGCTCGACCTGACGGGCCGCGTTGTGACCGTCGCTGCCGGCGCAGATCAACGTCGCGTAAGGGCGCCCGCTGAGGTGATCGAGAGCCGGATAGTAGGTGCGGTCGAAGAAGTCCTTCATCAGCCCAGCCATGGCCGCCAAGTTCTCGGGCGTGCCAAAGAGATAGCCGTCTGCTTCGAGGAGATCGGCGGCCTGAGCATCCGGCGCGGGAAGCAGGCGAACCCGCACGGTCGGCTCCAAAGCGGCTCCACGGGCAGCGGCCTCGACGATCTGACGGGTGCCTCCGGTCATCGAATGGTACACGATCAGAAGCGTTTTCGTCGGGCCTGGGTGCAGCGTGTCGTCCATCGGCCGAGATCCTGGACCTGATGGCAGGTGGTAGCAAGGGGATGATCCGGCTCGGATTGTTGGAGCTCACGGCCATCCTTAAAGCCAAGCTTGGAGGCGACGGGCACAACTTGACATTGCCGCAACTTGCCCCAATATGTCAGTTAAGTGGATTGGGGGTTGTCCCCGGTCGGCGCTGGGCCTCGGTTTACCGGGGCCTTTCGCTTTTCTGAGGGAAAACCTTTCGGTCCCACACCTTCGGCAGGATGGTGTCATAGGCCCGGTTATCCTGATCCGGACGGAGCGTCTTCAGGCCGATTGGCCGCGCAATGAGATCTGCGATCTGTAGCCCAACCGAATTCGCCTTCTTGTCGGCGAAGAGGATCTCAAAGCCTTCGATCGGGCCACGGCTGAGTGGGTTTGCACCTGTCGCAATACGGCGGAACTCAAGTTCAAGCTCTCGATCCTCCTTGCCCCCACTGCCGCCCCTTGCTTCGCAGACGATGTGGGTCAGCCCGTCTGTATCCTTTGCGATGTCATCCAGGTACTCCCGTGCCCGTTCCATGCAAAACAGGAGCGCCAATTCGTAGGGACTCTTGGGGTCGGTATAGCGCCGGGCCAGTTCGTCCTTCTGGATCACGGACGCGACAACGACCATCGGGCATTCCTCGATGATCTGCGTCAGCTCCCTCATGAAGCGCCATTTCTTGTCCTTGTTCCCGAGAAACACGAACGGGGCTTCAGCTCGCCGGATCTCGTGCTCGTGTAGGATTGCGCAGTCATGCCCGAACCACCGGAACTTGAACTCCTGAACGGCAGGAACAAGCCAGTGAATGTAATCGTCTTTGCGAATGATGCAGAAGGCGAGGGCAAAGATCGGATACTGAGGATCGATCGACTTGAGCGAGTGATCACCACTCTCGTCAACGAAGATGATGTGGTCGGAGAAGAGCAAGATCGCCTCAGTTGAAGATTTTGCAGTGAGCAGAAACCAGAGTATCAGGAAGGATCAGACTGATCCGATTAAATTTGCCGCAGCTGGAGTGTTGATAGCGGGTCGTATCAGGATGACCTTCCAAGCTCCAGCTCCTCCCACACGAAAGTCCCTATCCCGCTCCTCAGCTTTCTACTCCTCATTCAACGGATGGAGGTCTCGCACCATCTGGTGCAGGCGGGAGGTATCGAGATGGGTGTAGATCTGGGTGGTCTCGATGCCGGCATGGCCGAGAAGCTCTTGCAACACTCTCAGATCAACGCCTCCTGAATGCATGTGGGTGGCAAAGGCATGCCGCAACACGTGCGGTGACACCCGCTCGGGGCTGGGAAGTCCTGCCACGACAGCGGCCTCCTTGATCTCCAGCAGGGCGGCCTGCCGGGCCAAAGCCTTGGTGCCGTTTCGGACCGAGTGGAACAGCCAAGGGGAGGGCGATCCGCCCGAATAAGCGGCGGCCAGCTTCTGCCAGTGGGCGATGGCCTCGCTGGCCCGGTCATGCAGCGGCACCAGACGCTGTTTGTCACCCTTACCGCGGACCAGCAGCATGCGGGTGCCAGCAGGCGCCGCATCGGAGGGAAGCGCCAGAGCCTCGCTGATGCGCATGCCCGAGGCATAGAGCGTCTCGAACAGGGCGGCGCGGCGGGCATAGCCGGCCTGGCGGTAGAGACCGACCGAGGGATCCGTCGCGAGCTTGTGGGCACTCTCCAGGAGAGCTTCGGTCTCGGCAACCGAGAGGACGAACGGAAGCTTCCTCGGCCGCCGCATGGCGGACATGGTGGAGGTCGGGTCGCGGGATCCAAGTTCCTCGGCGATCAGGAAGCGGTGCAGACCGCGCACGACCGTGATCCGTCGGGCGATGGTCGATCCGGCATATCCGCGCTGATCGAGATCAGCGATGTAGTCCCGGACCTGCTCCAGGCCGACCTCGTCTAGGCCAAGGCTCTTTTCCTCGAGCCAGACAAGGTAGCAGTTGAGATCGTCGGTGTAGGTGTCGATGGTGCCGGCTGCGGCACCGAGTTCTGTCGCAAGGGCATCGAGCCACAGCTGGGCCAGCCGATGGTTGGTCCTCATGAGATCCTCCTGTGAAAGGACCCTGCCACAGCATAAGCTTCGTCTGGGCTGATCCCCTTCTTTCGCGCCATGCGACGGATATACCGTCGTTGGCCTCGGGTAGGGGCACCCACACCAGTACCGTTGTGGCCCTGCCTGCTGGTTTCAGCCTGCAGCAACAAAACGAATGGCAACAATAAGGCCAATGATCATCCAAACTGTCATGGTCTCTCCGGCTCAGCAGCTTACCGCCACTTCAGCGACCCTTCTCGAGCTAAATTCTACGCCGATTGCCAACCGACTTAGTGGAGAAGCCCATTGCCTTTGCAATTGCTGAATCCGTTTCCCCAGCTGCGAAGCGCTTGTACATTTCGTCTCTGCCCGCATCAGACAACAGGCCGCCTGGGGAGGCGCGATACGGCCCATCAAGTATGAGCTGATGATCTATTTTCTGTGACGCAGCCATGGTGATGGGCCCTGCAAACTGCTCGATTCCAGTTGAATGAGCAAAATTACAATTTAGAGGCAGAGCTGCCTAGCTAGGCTGGATGGCCTAGTTCGCAAAATTAGCTCCCAGGTCCAAAGCGAAGTCCGATTTCTAAACTGTGTCGCTGGTAGAGACCCGCGCTGCCCCTACCAACCCGCGACAGCCAGCCCGTTCACTCATGCGTCTCCTTGGCGAGTAGCCACGTCCTCCGGGTTGGCTTCCGCCAAGTGCCGCTGACCCAAATTGGAGCCATGTCCGACAACTGGACGTGACCGTTATCTGTGGGAGCGTATGTCAGTATCCTGATCGGGCCGTGGGCGTCGCTGATTGCCTGGATCGTTTGGTTGTCTGCCGTTCTCGCCAGATGATGGCCTATCAGAACGCCGCGAACGCGCTTCTTGCACGACGGGAAGATGGCGGCGTGGGTTCTCAGGTATCTGTCCATCTGCTGGAGGGCTTTCCAGGTGATGCCCTTCTTCTTGAGTTCCAGCACGTAGATCGTGGATCGCGTCGTCGCCACGATGTCCGGGATGTCCTGAAGGTAGAAATCGGGCCTGAAGTATGTCCGCCAGTCGGGCCAAGGATCGACACTCACGATCGTCCCAAAGATATCACGGAACTGCTTTCCATGAAGCCCCGCGACCACCCTACGCTGTAGGTCGTTCTCTGGTATATACATCGCTTCCCATTGTCCCGGCGCACGAATACAGACATAGCGGGCCCGCGGCGGTGTTCGACTCACCCGAAATTGGCAATCCGGATTCGAATGGCCTGCCCGGTGACGGCTGCCGTTAAAACCTTCCGATGGGGAGGAGAGGGAGCGCGTCTCCCGATTAGCGCTGGCTAACGGAAGCGTTTGGGAACGGCTATACTGGCGATAGCCTCCTGCCAAGACGCACCACGTTTCCACGCTTCCGCATAGGGATCAGAACAAGAGTTGTTCCCATTGACACGATTAGATAAAACGGAACGGCAACCTTTCCGATCAGGCTTCCGGACTGCCCATTCAACGTGAAGCAAGATGCTACTCACGCCAATCCGGTACCAAATTGAACCTGTTGCATGTCCCCACTTTCTCGAGCCAATCCTGATAGTGGCGCTCCCTCACGGACGACGTTTCGGGGAGCAGTATGCTCTCCCATTAGGTGCTCGGCCCTGATTGACGGTTCAAGCACCAAGATCCAAGCTGTATGCAGCCATTGCGGGGACTGTTCCGTCAATTTACCAGCCCATGTTCTTGCTACGTACTGCGTTACCGTGTGTTTGGGAGCAATTCTTGTTCCAGCCCCAAAAAGACCCGAACAGTGCTAAATCGACTGTGGCTGGAACCACGTCCGGACTTGGTCGAGTTCGCAGATCGCGGTGTGCAAATCTACCGAGAGGCGCCGGAAACTTCCATCTCCGCCCTCACATGGGGCATGGCGCTCGCTACCTATCCCTTCTTCGGGAAGGTGGCCGAGATTGTCGGTAGGCTAACAGCGCTACAGGGCGACTGCACATCTGCGGAGGTTCACAGACGGATGGCCGAGATCTACGGGGAACGTGAGGGAGCTCGTCGTATGACGAACATGATTCTCCAGTCTCAGGCCAATTGGGGCGCCATCGATCGAGTGGACAAGGGCAAGCGGATAGTCCGTAAGAGGGCGATTGATCTGCACGGATCGTCAGTTGCTGCATGGCTGGCCGAAGCATGCTTGAGATATGCTGACCGCACTCTTCCCGTAGCGAGTCTTGATTCAAACCCCATCATTTACCCCTTCGTGCTTGGAAGCTCGACCCCATACCTCCTATCGAGGTCCCGTGCCCTTGAGATGCGTGTCGACAGCGCAGGTAATCAGATTGTCAGCCTGACGAATTGACAGAGCTGGCAAATGACCGAGTTGGCTTGTCGGAAATCATACGACGGTGGCGGTCTAACTACGCATTGCTGAAAGCGGGGAAACAGCGATGACGTCGTCAACTTGCCGCTTTTTCTCTGCCACAAAAGCCTCTTGCCCATCCATGCCTTGGGCTCGTGCAATAGCTTGAAAGACGTAGCGGGCCTGCGCCATCGTCAGAGAAGCGAAGTGTGACACGATATACGGATCAACGGCATCCTTCTTATTTGCCATTCTAATAAGAACATCCCTACAATTCTTAGCGTCTCTCGCTGGACGAGAGTCGGTTGCAGACACGAGAGGGCCCATCTGAATAATTGATCCATCGTCCGGCAGGTTGATTTTTTTCTGAACGTCTGAGACTGCCTGAGTGAAGCTGGGTTCATTCGCTATTTCCGCCGCCCGTTCCGCCGCAAACAGCGCTATCCGGAGTATTGTTTTCCGGTCTGCTCTTGGTATTCGCAGGGCAAGCTCAATCGCTTTGCAAGGATCGAATGCCTTTGCCACGCCTCCTATGCTAACCTGTGTTGAATACTCATCGGGACCCATAAACCCGGAAGTCAGCTCGGCGTAGTTCTTCCTGAAGCTCCTGGTGAGGTCGCCAAAGGAGTCGTGCTTCGGCGCGAGGTCTTGGACCTCCCGTAAGGTGACATACAACGGTGCAGGCTGGAAATTGCGCTGCTTTTCGACCCGGATTACCCCCGCTCCGTTGCAAGAGAAGCACCTACCACCCTCTATGTGCTTATAGTGGCGTAGGATTCCGGCACCGTTACATCTGGAGCAGGTATCTTGCTCCAATTCCGGTCTACCGGTGGGGCTTGGATTGGCGGACGCTTTATCTGTTTGCCGCGAGCTACTGCGCTCCCTTGCGGCTGCGCGTGAGAACCCTTCAATAATCGAGACAGCGTCTGCCCCTGCTCCGAATGTTCGTTCAAAGTCACCCATTTTAATCCACTTGTAACTCCGAAATCACGATACTTCACGTTACGGGCTGGCGCTGGGAAAGCTGAGAACAAACGCTATCCCGGAACATATCAGAGCGCCGAGCGTAGCAAAATAGGCAGTTTTCAGAAGCATCACTGGCGAGATGGCTGGTTCAACCGTCCACCATTGGACCATCCTACTCAACAAGGCTACTCAGGTTCCGTAAAGGCAACTTTCCGAAATTCGCTTTATGTCCCCGGAACGTCCGCAAGTGGCATGAGGCTGCCGTTCGTCCAACTTCCGTTATGGCTTGGAGTTGGGCATCGCGGGTCGGGTACCAAGTGTTAGATTTTAACCATTAGCTGGAACGGTCGAGGCGTGGGTGGAGCGCGAAAAGCGGATCCTGGGCCCCGGGGCCGGCGTTTTCGTGCCGCCCAGGGTGGTGCATGGCGCCTTCAATACGGGTAAAGACGAGGCCAGGGTTCTGCCGATCCTTGGTCCGTCGGCGACTTGGGGTTGAGATCGTCGATGTGTCCGGCGAGGCCCCCTGGAACACGCTGAGAGCCAACGGAGCCTAAAAACAACCGCATTCCATAGGTGGCCGCGACGTACTAATTTACAGTTGAAGCCACCTCACGCTTCGACCTTAAGGTTCCATAATCTTTGTTATGCGAAACATTATAACAGACAAAACCAGCTTGTTTTAGAGACCTTAGCAACAGGAGCAAGCTAACCTACCCCCCCCGTCGCTCATCATCCGAGCCTGAGAAATTTCTCGGCCGCATCCAACTTAGCGAGTTCCGCAAGGCACTGGAACGTACTTGCGGACTTGCAGTTTACACCTTAGTTTATGCAGTATTGCAGGGAGAGTAGCATGAGCGGAGCTGTTCAGGCTGTTGCCGAGAGGATGCCCGTTGACAGACAGCGGCTGGCGCTTGAGGGCTTCTTCAGCATCATGGAGCATTGGGGTGTCGACAACACCATCGCTCGTAGGCTTCTCGGCTCACCTGCCGAACGAACCTTCTATGAGTGGAAAAGAGGCAAGGTCGGGCGCTTGCCCGAAGATACACTGCGCCGGATCGGCTACATCGCTGGTATCTGGAAGGCCCTTCAGATCGTGTACTCGCAACCTGATCTCGCAGACAGCTGGGTCAAGCGGCCGAATGCCTTCTTCGGAGGCCAGACCCCGCTCGAGCGCATGGCCGCCGGTGATGTGACCGATCTTGCCGCCGTCCGCACCTACATCGATGCTGCCCGTGCTCCCTGGTCTTGAGATCGCCGAGGCCCACGTCGATTGGGCACAGGCGTGGCGCATCATTGCCTCGCGCTTTCCACCAATCCATCTGTTCGAGCGCGTTTCGCCCAATCCCGCAGTATGGGAGGCACTGATCGAACTCGAGGAGCTCACGAATCCTCGCGTGCGGGATCAGGTTGGTCAGATCAGCCTGGTGCCACCGGAGCGGCGCATCAGTGGCGTCAATGCCTCATGGGTGATGGCGTCCTTCACCCATGTGAACCCAAAGGGTTCGCGCTTCTCCGATGGTACGTATGGGGTGTATTACGCAGCAGACAGCCTTCAGACGGCAATCGCCGAGACGGTGCATCACTTCGCAGCGTTTGCACGGGATGCAAATGATCCGCCACGACGAGAAGACATGAGGGTGCTGGTCGGCACCATCTCAAGCAGCTTTCATGACGTTGAAACCCTCTTGCCGCAGGCGCACCGTGCTGCGGTAATGGATCCAAGATCTTATGGAGCCAGCCAAGCCCTTGCCCGCTCCCTACGCGAGCAGCAAAGCAATGGTTTGCTTTATCGAAGCGTGCGATATCAGCAAGGCCACTGCGTGGTTGCTTTCTGGCCGGACGTGGTTGGGATCCCGCGCCAAGAGCGTCATCTTCAGTACGAATGGAGTGGCCAATCCGTGACGCGCTACTTCGACTACAGCCTTAGTGAGTGGCTTCCATTGCCGACAGACGCGTAATGAAGAAGCCCCCTGCCCCACTCCCACTTGAGTGCCATCACTGCGTCTGCAACTCATGCCAGTTCTGCGTGTGCGGCGCCGTCTGGCGCTCAGCCCGACTTACATCCAGCGTTCCGTCATCGGCCCTGCTGACTCGCCTTTAGGCGAGACTCGATCCACTCCTGTGCCCTAAGCATCAGCGTGTCCCAGTCCACCGCGGGCAGGATGCCGGACACCGATCGAGACCATTGGTGACGCCCGTCCACCCGAGCGCGGTTTGCTGGAGATGGATTACGCATCCGTGGATCTCGAGCATTCAGGAGCGGAAGTCTCACGGTCTACGCGACGATGATGCTGATCCGTCTCGGCGCTTCAGCGGGAGGGGCTGACCTAAGGCACTTGAGCCACGTTTAACTGCCTCTATCAAGCCCTGGCGCTCGTCACCGCAGGAGGCCAACAACAGGCTCAAATTCGGCAAGTCCTCGCTCAAAGTATTCACAAAGCACAATAGGGTACCAGAAAAAATTATCTGCCATTGAAACAAAAAGCATTTTTAGCTTTTCCAAGATACCGGCGCTGGTTACCTGAGTATATTTAGGTATTTATTAAAGAATTAGTTGTTTCCACGCTCAAAAGGCGATTCTTTGATTTGTTACTATAGGCATACGCGATGCGTTTTTGCTCGCGGTGATGGAGACATCTACTCATGCCTACCTGCGAAGATCAGCAAAACAACCTTGGCTCCCGGCTGGCCGAACGGACCACTCTTCCAAGAACCAGTTCTGATCCAGCCCATGGTTCAGCGCCATCGCTGTCCGTGAGCGTTGCTGGGCACACGCTGCGCGATGTAAACAATGACATGCGCTCGCGCGCCTATTGCGGCCCTACGGCAGTAGCTGCCATCACACGCGAGCCTCTCTCTCGCGTTCGCGACGTGTTCCGGACAGTGCGCTTTGGCAGTGACTGGCCGGCTTGGGAGCGAGCCCCTGCCGTCAAAGGCACGAGCACTCACAATGTCCAGCAGGTCCTCCGGATCTTCGGCTATGCGAGCCACTGGCACACCGTCGAGGACAATCCAACTCTACGCGCATGGTTCGAGCGTCGCACCGGTGCGATGCGGACTCACCCCGGCATCGTGATGGTGACAGGCCACTGGATTGCATTCAGCGGCTGCACGGTTTGTGACACGTTCAGCAACGGCGAAGTCATTGATGCCGAGGACGCGCGGTGCCGCCGCTCCCGTGTCAAAGGCGCCCTTCTGATCTCTGGCCGCGTTCCCCCGCGCGTAGAGGTTCTTGATTTGCAAGCGGGACGACTCGCGCAGAAGACCAAGGTGTCCAATTATCGGGTGGCATTCGCTCGCCTCGCCAAGCGGCTGAACGCCTCGGTGTCACGTGACGACATGTATCTGTGGGTCGAGATGCCGTCGGGCATCTGCCTTGCCATGCGTCATTGGGACTGGCCGGAGAGCTACTCCAATCTCTCTTCCTTTGCCGAAAACCCGGATCTGAGCCGCCTCGAGCGCGCCGATGACAGCAGCACCTACTGGTTCCCAAGGTGACCCCTCCTGGCTGGCCCGGTCTCCTGAACTCCAGCCGGCCTTTTCCAAGCCTCACAGCCAAACCCCATCGAGTGCCCTGCGGGCACAGCACAAGGTCATTCTCATGCCGAGCCTAGCCACCAACGTCATCGTCAACGCCGGACCTACCCTCGACATCACATGCGTCCACCCTCAAGGCTTCTCTGCCGGTCATCCCGCAAGTGATCTGAACTTCGATTTCAAACGCCTCAGGCTCACCACGGGTGAAGCCACTGTCGAGGCCGCACGCGGTGCTGCCCATGCGGCGGCCGTCGGATGGTGGGATGCCCTTCTGCTGAAATATTCCCTTCCATCCGCAACGATCCGGCCGGCCAAGACTCCGGTCGACTGCGGCATCAGCGAGGATGCTCAGGAGGGGGCCCGCGCATTCGGAGCGGAGTTGGCGAAGCTGCGGCTCGACGACGCCGTTGCGCGTCTCGGGCAGCTCTATACCCGGCTGCTGCCGAAGCAGCATCGTTCGAGCAACGGGATCTTCTACACTCCTGTCCCGCTCGTGCAGCATCTAGCGGACCGGGTCTCAGCGGCCGGGATGGACTGGCTCCGCGGCAAGGTCATCTCTCCGGCCTGCGGAGGCGGCCAGTTCCTCGTCGAGGACGCCAGGCGCATGATCGCTGCCATGAATGATGCCGATCCGGCAATCGTCATCGCCTCGATTGGAGCCCGGTTGCGTGGATGGGACAGCGATCCGTTCGCATGCTGGCTGTCGCAGCTTGCAGTCGAGGCCTGCCTTCTCCCGCAGGTGATCGCATCGGGAAAACGCTTGGCCCGCATCACAGAGTGCCGCAACAGCCTTCTGGAGGACTGGTCGGATCATGCGGGCACTTACGACCTGGTCAATGAGAACCCACCCTTTGGCAAGGTCAAGGACACCCCTGAGTTCAGGCGCCTCTTCGGCCGGAGCCTCCACGGACACCCGAACGTCTACGGGATGTTCATGGATTTGGGGGCTCACCTGGCAAAGCCGAACGGCGGGATCATCGCTCTTGTAACGCCAACCTCTTATCTCGGGGGTCAGTACTTCAAAGCGCTCCGTAGGACAGTGGCAGAGTTGGCGCCGCCGGTCGCTATCGACCTCGTGGAAAGCCGCCGGGACGTCTTCCCGGACGTCCTCCAGGAGGTGGCGCTCTCCATCTTCGTTCGAGGCGCTCCCGGGAGAACGACGGCCTGTTCGATCGTGCAGGTGATGCCCGACGGCTTACAGATTTCGGATGCCGGCACGATGCAACTGCCCACCTCCCCCACAGACCCGTGGTTGATTGCCCGGTCACCCGAGAATGTTCGCCTGGTATCGTCCATGCGTGCCATGCCGACCCGGCTCGCGGACTGGGGCTACTCGGTCAGCACCGGGCCACTGGTCTGGGACCGCGCTAAGAAGGCTGGCCGGTTGCACAGCATCGCAGGCGCCGGCCGCATTCCCGTCATGTGGGCGGAAGCTGTGGGCAGAGCCGGGCGGTTTTGCCCATCATACGAGCAGCGGGCGGACAAGAGCTTCTACGAGCCTGAGCCGGGCAAGACTGCCGGTCTCGTCACCGATCCCTGTCTGCTGCTCAAGAGGACAACTGCGAAGGAACAGGCTCGAAGGCTTGTCGGAGCAGTCCTGCCGGAGAGCTTCCTCAGGGCTCATGGCGCCGTGGCGGTTGAAAACCACCTCAACATGGTCAAACCCCGAACCGGCGCGAAGGTGCCGCTCCAAACACTTGCAGCCTTCTTTGCCACCGATATAGCCGACCGCGTGATGCGCTGCATCAGTGGCTCAGTCGCCATATCGGCAGCGGAGATCGAAGCCATGCCTCTTCCGTCCGTCGAGGACCTCACTGCGGCCATGGCCAGTCAGGATCCCGAAGCCGCACTCCGCAGCTTGTATGGCACCGAGGATGTCGTGTCCGAACCGGCTGCCCCATGACATGGTCGGTTGCCATTCCGAGCCATTGCTCCTGGGACACTGCCCGGGAGCACACCCTCAAATCTGGGCAGGACTGAATCCTTCGCCCCTGATCCGGGCGCAGATAACTGCATGAGCAAGAGGGACGCCTAGCCATGATTGCCAGAAAGAAGGATTGAAACACAGGATCGCGAACCAGCCGCAAGTCAGCGGAACAGTCCCCTGCCCGATTGCGTGATTGATCAGAGGCCTCCCCAACAGTGAGCAAGCAGGCACAGCCCAAAGCGATCGGCACCTCCAAGGGTGTGATCAAGCCAGTGGCACGGCTTCACGCTGCCCCGGAGCAACGCTTCAGGCGCCCAGAACTGGGTGACCTCCCTTGAGAGGATGATCACCATCCGGTGAGGGAAGCGAGATCTTCATCCAGGCCCTGAGAGCGGATGCCACAACTCTCGACGACCGCAGACTGCCGCCGGCACTCCGTGGATCCGGTCAGCAGCCCGGCCACCGAGATGATCGCCGAAACCTTCGGGCTGGCTTAGGCTACAATCGACCTGTCGACCGGTGCGGCAACGGGCATGTTGCTGGCAGGGCAGGCGCAACCGACGCCCAGACTGATGAGAGCAATGGCTCCTGGGGAGCAGACAGGCAGCGATTTTCCCGCCAGCGTACCACCTCGAAAAGTAAGTGAGGTGACGCCATCCGGTCCGCGAGACAGATTCAGAAAGGGCTTCTCGGACGCAATCAGGCTTACGATCTTTGCCCCTGGCAAATCCCACGAGGTTGCTGAGCCACGCTCGTTCACCGCCGTTTGACTTCACAGGTCGTCAGCGGCGGGGAACTATTCAGATCGCCTGGCAATCCCGGTGGAGAAACCATCCCGCGACTCCGCTGATATCCTGGCGCGCACTTTGGCAAGCCCGAAGCGCTTGCTGCGGAATCCTTCCGCCCCAAGCCCGTGCTGTCCCCTCACCTATCTACTCCGGACGGGTGCCGGCCAGCCGGGTCAGCCCCTGCCCTACCGCCTGAGGTGGACAAGCCATGACGGGAAGGGCCGCGGAGCTGAAAAGCCTCCACTCCGCCCTGGAACTCATGGCCGCGCAGATGAGCAAGCTGGTGGCTCTTGGAAGCCAACAGATCAAGGCCCCCGCTTCTGGCGCCTCTGGTGGTGCAGTCGGCCGAAAAGATTTCCGGTGGCCTGCGAGATTCTGTCAGTGCCGTTCAGTCTATTTCGCGTTCCTCCCCCTATGCCAGAGCCTGTCAAGGCAGGAGTGCCATCAACACGGGCCGCTAGACCTGTCGCACCGCAGGATGCGGGAATCAGCTCGAAACCAGAGCGTTGCGGTCTTCCGGATCGGAGTCAGGGCACAACATCACGGCGAAACCAACAGGCTTCGCAGCAAGGAGGCGAGGCGCTCATACTCGGTGCGGACGAGCCGTCGCCAAGGAGCGATCCTCTGCAGTCATGACCCGCATAAGATCAGTCATTGTCGGGAGGTGTCGGAGCCCACATCGAACAACGCAATTCCCCTTCTTACTTCGGCCAACATTTCCTCGGAGCGAGATAACAGATAGCTCAAGAGACGACGGTCGCCTACAATCAGTTATCGAACCAGAACACAATACGTTCGGCGTTACGCGCTTTCAGCTCTTGGAGATCATCGAAAAAGGCGTCGCCAAGCAGCGCGCGGATCGTTGTGACTTCGACCTCATCATCGTTGACCCCGCCATCCCCGCCGCCGCAATAAGCTGCCATCAGGCCACAGCGCTTTTCCACTTTGATCGTGCGGTCATAATCGTAATCATTGAGCTCCGACATGCTCAGCCATGAGAGTGAATGGGCGTCATCACGGCAGTGCCAGAAGTTGACAACCACGCCGTCACTGATGTCAGCTGGCAACTCACGCGGCTGAGCAATCGACTGAACTCCCACTTCGTTATGGACGTCGGCTAGGAACGCAAAGATCGTGTAGTTGCGATCCTGAAACGGATACAGGCCTTGGATCATCTCCCAACCATCTCCAACCCTGCGCTCCGCGTAGCAGTGGATGTCGCATCCCATATCAGCCTCTCAAGAATATCGGTTCTGGAATGGTACGCATCAGTTGCTTTGGATGACAACAGCTATCCGCGCCTAATCATACAGTCGGGTCTGTCTTGTAGGACTGGCAGAACGGGGCAACACCTGGATTAAGCTCGAGCTACGTCTCGTGACAGAAATGACACAAGAGGACTCCTGACCAGCCTAGTCTCATCCATGACGATCACCCCGAATACAGGTTCCTCGATGCAGCCAAGCAGGTCGCGCGATCCGAAACTTGCCTCCGGTAGCACTCATCGCTCACTTCACAACCTCCCTACATGACCGTGATTCTCGTAGTGACCTTCTGCTTCAGGCGAAGGTGAGTGGTTTAATCCGGGACACGAGCTGGGATCGATCTACGGCAAATCAATCGTCGATCTCCATCCAAGTCGTTGGACATCATGAGCAACTCTGGTCGCCTCCATCTATGGACCCGAGATCAAGTTGCGCGGCAGCGTTCCCCGTTCCAGGGCTGCGCGAATCCTTCATCCCTGTGGCAGCACTCAACCTAGACCCCAATCCCGGATGCGCACCTACAGGGGCTTTTCAACGGTGAATTTACGGACTTCACTTCATGAAGCCCTCCTCACTGGAATGGATTGACCGATGCCAAGTCTTGTCGACAACATCATGACCATCACCGGCTCCAGAATGGACATCGCACACCTCCTCTATCACTGCTTTACGGCTTGGGAACCTGACGGCGATCCCGAGCTCGATTTCGAACGCATTATCCCGCTGCAGGGTGAAGGCGAGTGTGCTCTCCCGTATTGGGGTACACGTAAGAACGCACTCGAAACGGTCATCATGAAGAAGTGGCCGGACTCCCTCGTCCTCTGGCTGAGAACGGCCTCCAGCACGCCCGACCCTGTATATCTGAAGCTCGGTGAGCTCTATCCGTCTCTTCAGTTTCACATCATGGCGGCCGATCCGGGGAATGGACGGGCTGTGATTATCCGGGTTACGGGCAAGGACGCCGTCTTTGATGACGTTGACTTCTATACGGTCTACGAACTCATCTACGGGGAACCGCCGCCAGATTCTGGGACAGACGAGGAATGGCTCTGACGCGTAGAGGAATGCCGGCCTGCTTCACTCGACTTGGCGAATACGAATGTGATGTAGTCCCCGCCTGGACGCACCAATCAGCCTACCCCGAACCTCTCACCTTGGGCGTTATGCAGAATGAAGATGCGCATTCTCGGGCCTATCTCGATTTAGCAGGTAGCAACATCAGCCAATCTACCATCTCAACACATCAATCAAGGGCCTAATCATGTCGAACCATGTTGGATCCATCCTCACTATGTCAGGTAGCGCACACGAGATCGCGCGCTTCCAGGCGAGCTGCTTCAGTACCGACCCAGATCGTCCTGGAGAAGTCTGCCTGGACTTTGAGAGAATTACGCCATCACCATCAATCATATCCTCAATTGAGGCGCTTTCCTTCACGGAATGGGCCGAGGCAAAACTCTTGCTTCAAAGAGCCGGTATTGATGTCTCCCAGCGCACATTGAGTCCGCGCTTCTCCAATATCGAGCAACTCGAGCTCATGACACCCAGGGAGCTCCGGGACATCCTCCTCTTGCAGAAACGGGATGGTCTCAATCCCTCCTGTTTAGAGGCCGCCTTGCAAATCCTTGAGTGTGTGAGGGCCACCGGATGTTACAGCCCGGCCGATTGGGCGATGAGGAATTGGGGTGCAAGGGGCAATGCGATCTACACCGAGATCGCAGCGGAGTGGCCAGAGGACCTGGAGGTAAATTTCGATACTGAATGGAGTGCGCCCCTGCCGATCTTCCGCAAGTTAGGCCTCATGTTCCCCGAGCTCGAAATGCAGATCGCTTCACTAGATCCAAATGCGGATTGGGCGCTGGAAGGATCCGTCAAAGGTCCCGCCTCCAAATTCTGGAATGCTGACTTCGCGAGCGTCTATGAGCTCGTTTACGGCCAACCCATGTGCGAGGCTGACGAAGATGAATTCGAGGATGGTGACGAAGAGTAAAGGCAGAGCCTTCGCTACCAAGCCAGCCTCACAGGCTTCATCCAGACCAGCAGTTTGGCACCACCCGAGGCGGATGGAGCTCTGGGAGCCAGTCCAGTCCTCCCCATATGCATCGCCGGCAGGCTTTAAGTGAGGCACTCGCCAATGAGCTGCCAGTGATCCCAGCTCCGGATCCACTTCACCATTATAGCGCCGATCTCGTGCTTCACGTATCGCCGCAGCAATTCGTCATCATCTTGCATATGCGGCGATGGGCTGGCAGCAGGCGCTGCCGCATGGAAAGAGCACTCCGCAGCCATGTTAGGGGGATCGGGCTTGGAGATGCCCGTCAACTGCTGCATACGTGGGAGGATCCCCCCAGTCTACCTCTGCGAGCAGCCTCCAGGCTTTGTTTTCTAACATATCACCCACTGGTGTGGCCTCTGTAGCGGATGGAGACGGCGACCAGATCGTGCGATCGAACGCTCCCTCACGGAACCGGCTCCCATCCGAAACCAATTACACTTGACCTGCCATGGAGCTCGCGCACGTGCTCGTCGGGTTATCACTCCAGCACGTCACATCTCCCCGCAATTATGAGCAACGACTCGGTTTCCGCGATCGCCTGGCGGTAGGCCGTAACCCGCTGGCGGAGCACCGTCGGCACGTCATCGGGCGCCACATGCACCGCCTGGAGGGCTGCCCAGACTTTTCTTCCGTCGACGAGACGGAAGAGCACCGCGTCGGTGTCTCCCTCCCATCCACTCCACAGGATCTCTGCCGCGCCGATGATCGCGTAGCCCCCGGTGCCGTGGGCCTCCTGCACGCAGCCATCGAGCTCCTTCTGCCAATCGCTAAGAGCCATCGTCACCTCTTCGGGACCGCCAACACGAGGCCGGGATCGAACGCCGGGTTCTCGTCGCCGTAGCCGCGTGGGTTGCAGACGACCACCGTCTCGCCGACGGTGTACAGGGCCGAGTTGTGCACGTGCCCGTGGATCCACATGCAGGGCTGGTAGTCCCAGATCATCTCGGAGAGATCCGAGGCGAAGGCCGGGTTGAGGGAGCTGCCCCAGTACTGCCTGTCGCCGGAGCCGGGATGCGGGGCGTGGTGAGTGACCACCACCGTGGGCATCGTCGAACCGTCGCGCAGCGCGCCCTCGATCCGGGCCTTGGTCCGGACGTGCGCCGCACGGGCGTGTTCCGGTTGCCACCGCTCCAGCATCGAGTCGTCCGTGTGAATGGCCGTGTGGTCTGCCAGCAGGCTTCCGCAAGTGTTCATCGCGTGGGCGATGTCCATGTCCCGCCGCCCGCCGCTATGGCTCACGGCGCCGAGGGCGTAGTCAGTCCACAACGTGCCGCCGACGAAACGGGTGTCGCCCACGACGACGTCCGAGTCGTGGAGCATACAGACGCCCTTACGCCCCGCCGCCGCGAGGCCGCGCTTCGTGCAGCCATCGACCGAGCCTCCGTAGAACTCATGATTCCCCGCCACGAAGACCACTGGCATGTACGGAGCGATGGTGCCCGCGAGCCATTCCACGGACTTCCAAATCGGCTTGCAGACATCGCCCGCCACGACCGCGACGTCTGCGTCGGGAATGGGGAGGTCGACCGAGGGCTGGGCCTCAAGGTGCAGGTCCGAGAAGATCCACAACCGCATGCTCATTGATCTCCGCTCTTGCGTGTGTGCCGCCGGCAGCGCGTCATCATCCATCCGTCGTTGACCGTCGTCCCGGGCGCCGCGCAGATTTCGCACGTCATCCCCGACTCCATCTCGGCATCGTCAATCCACGCGTAGACTTCGTCATCCCCGCCGCACACGTGCACCCGCAGGGTGCCGTACTTCTCCTTCACTTGCGTGATCTGGAAATCCTCGCGCTCCTCGCCCTGCACGTGCCGGTCGATCTTGGCGAAGAGGCCGTGGAGAATGTGCCGCCAGCCGCCCTGACACTCGGCGTGGAAGCCCCCGCGGCCGAACATCCAGCCGAACCTGTCGTTGATCTCGGCCGTCCAGTCGTTTGACTTGATCTGGTTCTCAGTCAGCAATGTGGCCCTCCTTGTCAGTTCCGTGTTGCCATGCGCCTGCGGGCATCAAGGATTCCTTCGACGAAGCGCCTGAGGTTGCGGATGGAGACATTCTCGCCGCAGGATTCGACCAGCGCGGCGATCTCTTCTCCGTCCAGAGGCGGCTCCCACGCCGGGTCGACACCCCTTTCCTGGAGCAGGTCACGGAGCACGAGAGCAGCGAGCGCGGGGATGTGCTCGCTGCCAGGACGTGGGAGGCGCAGGATGCGGAGACGGTTCCGGAGAGGCATCGGGATGCCCTCTAGCGCGTTTGCCGTGAAAACCCACGACAGGTGCGAGACGTCGACGTCGGCATCAAGGAACTGGTCGCGCCATGCCTTCGCGGTACTCCGCTCGACGAGAGACAGGAGGGCGTCGTGCATCGAACCCGCGGATGACCTACCCGCTTTCTCGAGCTCATCGACCACGATGGCGGGATTGGCCGTGCCGGTCCGCTCGATGATGGTTACAGGCAGGGACGGATGCGCCCCGTGCCACCCACGACGGGTTCCTGTGATCCCATGGTCGGAGGACGTGCTCGCGTCGGCCGTGCCGTACGGGATCTTGAGAACCTCGAGGAAGCGCCGAGCCAGGCGGCTCTTCCCGCCGCCTGGCTCTCCCAGGAGCACCGTCGACCGCAGCGAGATCGGCCTGCCCGGCTGGACGTCCAACAGTAGCGCGTCGATGACGGAGGTGCCGTGGGGAAACTCGCAGACAAGGGTCTCGCGGGCGGCCGCGAGCTCCGCGATGTCAGCCGTCGCGAGCGGAAGGGGCTTGCGGAAGATTGACTTGACGGTCTTCATCGCCTCGGCTCCGCCGGCCGTCGTCGGTGACCCGACGGAACGGATAACAACGACACCGTTATCATCAGAGTTCACCGCCCAGTCCGGCTCGGTCAACGCTTCCGCTTCCGCCTTCGCTTTCTCGGCTTGCTTGATGAGACGGCGCTCGTGATTCCGTCCACGCTCGAACGCGTTCTGCACTGCGGCGGCTTCGCCCGCATCCCACAGCGTCCGCTCGACGATCGCGCCGATCATGTAAGCGCTGTCAGCGGGCCTATCCGACGCGCAGTCCTCGGCCGTCCGTCCGTCCGCGACGGCCGCCCAGCCGACAACCGCAGCGACGGCGCCGCGCAGCCGATCCTCGACGCGAAGGACTTCCTCTGGTGTTTCGCCCGGGATGTCGTGCGGGATCTTCTTCGCATCGTTCCTGAGCCAGTGGGCGAGGTCCTGGCAAATCGCCGCGTAGCCCGCAGCGACGATGGCAGCCTCGCCCGGCACGCCCGAAACCGCGCACGCCATGCGAACGTGGTCCCGGTATGCGGGGATTTCAGAGAGAAGGAAGTCGCGCATCGAGATCGCGGCGTCGACATCACCATCGGACAGCACTTGGCGGAGCTGCTTCAGGAACTCGCGATGCCGATCGTTGGAGACCCCTTTGACAGCATCCTCAAGCGTCATGGCCGGCGTGCGGCATCCGCGAAGAGTCTCCAGGGGTTCGAAATCGGGGGGCGGGATTTCGCTTGTTTCGTCCATAGGTCACCTCAAGTCCGGGGAATCCGCCGGACACAGGCGCCCAGCGGTTAGGTAATAGCTTTGCTTACTCGTATGAGGGTCACTGGATGCTCCCCGCGTGCTCTCCCCGGCGCAGCCCCAGGGCATAAATCCGGCTCAGGGTCCGGGCATACCCACGCACCGGATCGATGATCCAGAGGCCAGACGTCACGGACGGCCGGAGCATCGACAGCCCCCTGGGGTGCCCTTGGATCAATCCAATGAGAGCTGCCTCCGAGCGCATCGCGACTTCCCACTGATCAATGATCGGCGCCGCCGCGATCTCTTCCGCGGCCGGCACGCCGCCGTCGCGGAGCCGCTCGAGATCAGACACGAGGCTCTCGAGCCTCGCGATCTCAATGTCGAGCAAGGTGTCGTTGAAACTGCCGTCGTCTCTAACGATGATCATGAAGTCCCCTCCCCTGTTTTACGATGTCCCAAATCCGGACCGGCAGCATCACGTGCGCTCGAGCGGAATCAGCGACCTGCGCGAGAGCCGCATGAGGCCGCCGGGCGTGGTCGCCCAGAGGCGATCAGGTGCGATTGCCCAGACTTCGATCGCGATGACGGCCCCCCACTCATCGATGCCGATGAGGCGCGGGCCTTCAGCAACCGACCAATGGCTGAGGACGGGGGCGAGGCAGATCTCGATCAGGTCGGGTTCAACGTCGTGTGTGGCGATGAGATCGGCGATGAGGCTCTCCTCGCGCAGCTCGCCGAGGTCGAGGGGCCGCCGCCGGGGCCGCGTGTTGCCGCTTGGAGGCATGATGAAATCCTTCCTTGCATACGAGATCGCCCGCGGGACGGGCGGTGGTTGACGTGTCAAACCGTGCGTATGCAGAGGACTTTCATCGGTTGTGGCTCTCCCTTGAGGCCGCGAGAGATAGAGGGCCCGCGACTCGGCGTCAATGGGTCCTGGAAAAAGATCCCACAGCTAGAAGGGACAGTTGTCGCCAGGTGCGTGGACGACGGCACAGGCGATCCGATGGACCGCAGACCAATTTTCCTTTCTCGTCGCCGACACTAGATTCCGCAGTGTCGCCCGGCGTCGCTCAATCCCCATCGCCGGAACGGCCCGGTTCCTGCCCGTCTTGGGATGCCGCTCGATCCTGGTCTTGAGCATCATCGTCAATGCCCGCCGCAGCATGGCCCCCTTGTCCGGAAGGTGCTCCGACACGAGGGACCAGGGCAGTGTGTCGATGTCACAATAAGTGTCGATGACATCCTCTGGGAGTACCGTGCGTTCACCCGGCATCCGGCGCTTCAGCAGCCCGGCAAGTCCCCACACGATTGTCGCAGCCGTATCCTTGGCATACCTCAGACGACGCTGATCCGGTGTCTCGCCTTCTGTCGGCTCAAGGGACTTCGGATGCATCAGGTGGCAGATATCGCGGGGAATGGAGAGATCCTCGGTGCGCCTGAAGAAGCGGCCCGTCAGGGCTGACGCCTCGGCCCATGCGAAAAATGCCTGGTCGGCACCGTCCATCTCGATCGATGCCAGCAGTCTCTCGCCATGGACGTCCACCATGCCTGGAGCCGGGGCATGAGATGGCGTGAATCCTTCCAGCACCTCATCAACGGCGGCCCTCCAGAATTCGGACAGATCGGCGCCCGTCAAGGCGTGAGGGAAGCGGATGTGCTTGAGCGCGCGGGCAACGGCACCAGCCGACGGTAGCTGGTCTGGGGTGAGGACCTTATCCCCCGCCTTGGCGGCATTGGCATCGCTCCACGTCATCGAAGGCGCGGACAATTCGACAATCTTTCGATCCCCGCGGGGAGTCATCGTGAACCGAAGTAGCGCGACGCCCGGACGGCCACGCCCGGACGCGGCTCCTTTCTCTTCTTTGAAGTCAACCAAGAACCGCTCAACCCACTTCTCAATCTCTTCAAGTGCGGGATTCAGGCAGTTGCGCTTGAAGTCGACGTAACGGGTCCATTTGAACCCGATTTCCTCGGCGAGCTTTCTCGGCTCGATCTCAAGTGGCTTACGGACATGGTTGTCGTAGCCCGCGATCAGCGCGAGCCGTTGATAAAGCCGTCCTGTGTACTTGTTTCTGAACCTGCCGAAAGCACGGAGCTCGAGATAGCCCCAGCTCCCCGGCTTGGACAGCAGGCCATGGACGTACGGAGGCAACGAGAACTCCACGACCGTCTTCCCGGTCGCCTCGTTCGTCTTCAACCCGCTATTCAAGAGGTTCACTACGCCTCGGTTCCGGAACGTCTCATCCCGGACGTTGTACCTGACGGTGGTCCGGCTCAGCCGGTTGAGGCACGAGAGGAGTTGCTCCGGTGTGTCCACAGCGCCGTGCAGGTTCGCGTAGGCCCGCACCGCATCGTATGGGATCGCATAGATATCCGTGACCGCGCCGTCGCCTGTGCCGCCGACAACGGACGCGTCACGCGGGAAATCGAGATCGTCGCGCTTTCGCTCGGCCTTGCTCGCCGATGCCTTCTCGGCCCTTTCGCGACCGCGCGCCCGCTTGTGATCTTCATCGCGCGCCCAGGCGATGAAGAGTTCGTAGAGCGCCGCATCGGTCGCTGTGAGATCGTCTTTACCGACGATCTGGACCTTCTCGATCATCGTCCTTGGCTTCGGATGCCGGGGGTTCTGCCGATCCATCTCCTCCTTACTCCGAAGCGCATTCAACAGGTTTTCGGCCTGCACGCCCGGCGCGTAGCTCCGCGCCTTACTTTTGACGATGATGACCTGTGCCCCGTTGTCGATGACTGGCATTGCCCCCTCCCGCTTTAGGTGAGCGGCTCTCCAAATCGCTCACCTAAATGGAAGGGTGCTGGCCGGCGGCGAACGACGCAACCGTTTCCCCGCGGCGCCGGAGGGTCGATTCACCAAAATACCCCGCGCCGCGCTATGTGAGGTCTTACTCTGTCAACGGATTCCCTGGGGGATATTCTTCCGGGTTTAATACGGGATCCCCTAAGGGGACAACGACATCCGGGCAGTGATGGATTCCTCCAGCACCATGGATGATGTGTCGGGAGCTGCGTTATTAGTGAGTCCGGGGATGTGGATTCACCAAAATAACGCGGTTCTGGCCATGCGCGAGCCAGCCGCGTCAACAGATTTCAGGGGGGATACTCTTTCGGAATTAAGAGGGGCTGGGATTCCTGTTGGCTCGCGCACGCGTGGGGCCAGGGACTGCGAGATTGTATCCTGGACGTTGATCGTGCCGACCGGAAGGTGAGAAGAACCGGGCTGGGGCGCTTCGCGCGGGTCCTTCTGCCCAGCCCTTCCCGACGGCGGAGCCAATCCTTGCACCGTGGAAGAGGATTATCGACGTCCTCCCGGAAGCCAGTGCGCAGCCTTCAGGAAGACTCGCACCGTAGGCGTTCAGTCAACCCGTGCAGGTTCCGGGGCCGACCTGCGGGTTCTCGTGTCCAACAGCAGGGTGAAGCCGACGAGGGAAAGCCGAAGGCCCCGTTTGAAAGCCGATCATTTTCGCGTTTGACACGTCAAGCATGACTTGTCGTATGGCCGCGGGTGACCGACCCTTTCCGTAGAGCAGGTCAGGAACAGGGAAGTCGCGTCATGGGTAACTCAGCTCAAATTACTTCGCTTTACCGGGCCCTCGAATCTGCAGCGGCGGGCAGGCCGACGGCCGTTCGGGACATGTCACCCGATGACCGGGCGGCGTACATGAGGGCCGCGAAGCGCAAGTCCAGGCAGCGCGAGAAGGAAGCCGCCGAGAGCGGACGCCCTGAACCTACGGCGGCCATGATCCGCGAGGCCCTCGCCGACGCCGCGATCCTGATCCTTGCGACCGATGCGCCGGGAGGCGCCCAGGTCCGCAACATCCTCTTCAAGGCATTTCCCGGTCGCGCAGGCGTCGCGGGGTCCGTGACCGCGAAGGCCCGCTCCGGCAAACTCAAGCCGAAGCTTCTCACTCCGGAGCGACTGAGGGGCACCGCCTGACCGGGATTTTCGTCGGCGGTGCGTGTCTTGCGGCGCAAGGGTGAATCCTTCGAGAAGGATTCACCGAGTGACGGGTGGAGGGAAGCGATGATGGCGGACAGTCCAGGGAAAAAATCGGCGGCGGCGCACCGCGAGAGGCAGCGCAGATATCGCGAGCGCCTGCGGGAAACCCGTGATCCCGAGGCCGACGACGTCCAGCGCGCTGTCTTCGCCGCGCTGCGCGACAAGACCTTCCAAGCCCGCACCGATCATCTTGAGGGCAGCGGACAGTACCGGGCGTCCGTCCGGGCCTTCCTGCTGGCACTCTACGAGGAATCCTTGGATCGGCTTTGCCGGAACGGATTCAGCCGCCGGAAGGCCAAGAGGAGGCTGGCTCGGGCATTGAAGCCTCCCTATCCGGGCAACGTCGACGCACTCACGGAATGACGCCTGCTTTGGAGGACTGGCCCGCATTACTCTGTTTTTCACTTGGTGCTTCTGACCCATCACCGAGTGACACCGGCCCCCTCTCCTCCCCGGACTACGCTGAGCGCTGCCAAGTTTCGGACGCATTAGGGCAAAGTGGCGGCACTGCATTTAGATTTGGGACAAATTGCGCAATCCTGTTATCAATCCCGAAATGATCGTTTCAGCGATCCAAGCATGTCTACGCAGGCCATGCACTGCCGGTTCTCATCGAGGATGTGAACGCCCTTCGAAGTGCTTTCTTGAATGACGTCTAAGGGCGAACTATCGCCACGGCAGATCTGCTCGGGGCGCAGAGGGGTTTTCCGAATTCAAGAGTTTTTGCCGTGTAGCTCGTCGTACCGCCGGACCTGCTCCGGCATTGGAGCCTCCACGGTTGGGAGATCGTGCTTTAGGCAACCCGAAGAGCCGCCTGCATTGTGTTGGTATCGGGTATTGAAAGGTTCCGGTCCAGCCAAACCCGGAGCAGTTTCCCCTGCTTCGGGGATTTCCGTAGAATTGGATTTGGAAACCCGCAGCGGGACTGAATGCACAATCCCAGATGAGTGCGAGCTCGGTATCGCCAATGTTGGCAGAGGTCATCGGACGATCTCAGCCGGCCCACTCCCGTGGTGTGCGGTCGGAAATTCCCTGCGAGGTCCCCGCCCACTTCGATGCCTGGCTGCGTGATTGCCATGTCGGGAACCCCCTGTACGACGCGAAGAGCCTGTTCCGGGCAGTGCAGAAGCGGCGCGGGATCCTTACGGGGGTCCTGAGGCTCTATGATGAGTGGGTCATGGATTGCATCCGCGATGCGCGCCCGCCGTTCGCTATGCTGCGCTGAAGGATCGCGGTCTTGACGACGCAGGAGACCACCCGGACCAAACAAAGGATTGGACTCGAGCAGTCCTCATGCACGATCTGTCACTCATGGCAGCTCATCGGCAGCAACTGCGACCCTCGGAAATTCTCGTGAACGGACTTCACGAGCGCATCACCTGCCCGCAGGAGTACGCTGACCTCTCCTCCAGTGCCTCGCAGAGATGCTCTCATTCGCTGTCCTATGCACCAGCCGCTTCTATGAGGTGACGCGGGAAGCCTCAAAGCCATCCTGGCGTCCTAACCGCTTAGTCGGTCTGGGCGGCTTCCTGCCGGCCGGGGCCGATCTCAATCCGCTGGTGGGAGCCGTCAGAGATCTCGCGGTTGATGCCGGCCGGATTGGCTGGCTCGGCGTAGGCGGGAACGCCAGTGCTGTGAGCCTGCTCGATGGCCTCCCGCGCAGCTTTTTTCAGGGCTTGTGCCCATTCTCCTGCACCCTGTCGAATAGCATCATCGGCAATGTCCGTCCCGCCAAGGGCCATACCACAAGACCGGGAGCCCTGGACTTTCGGACGGGCTCCGCGAATCCTTCGACTGATGCATACAATCCCGGGACATGCGGTCCTGAGGAAGCAACGTCATGGCAGACAGGATTGACGACTACGTCCGGAAGGCGCGGGCCATCGTCAGGCAATATGGATGGATGGTCCAAGGGGTCCTCCCCAACGAGGGCCAGCCGTCCTACTCCTATTCCGTCGGC
Source organism: Microvirga makkahensis (assembly GCF_009830105.1). Taxonomy (GTDB): domain Bacteria; phylum Pseudomonadota; class Alphaproteobacteria; order Rhizobiales; family Beijerinckiaceae; genus Microvirga; species Microvirga makkahensis. Next base: position 33,228 of record NZ_WURB01000002.1, on the reverse strand, counting down.
CTTTCGAAGCACTCACGCCACCCCGAAATCTTCCTCGTCGGCTTTCATCCCGACGTGGCCCGGTCCCTGATCAACGTGACGGGCGGACACGTGAAAGCCGGGCTGCGCTTCGACCACCCCATGCTTTCGGACCAGATCATCGAGGGCTGTCCGGCTGCCTTCCGGCCGGTCACGCGCAAATCCTGTGTCCGGCACTCCAGCGCGGGCCGGGCGATCCTCGGCCGCGCCTTTGACGGCGTGCAGCTCTTCCTCCCTGACGCCGCGGGCGTGTTCCCTTGGGAGGAGGGCTGCGACTCCGCTTATGCCACTGGGCAGACGTCGCTCCTTGCCCTCGAGGGCGCCCCCCCAGTTCGCCAGTGAAGGTCGAGGTCTACAGGAACCTGACGCGGCAGTGCTGGAGCGTGCGCAGCGGAGGGCGCGTCATCGGCCATCGTCACGAGGTGATGCTCCGAACCTGCACGATGCGCGTCCGCGAGGGCGGCAGGCAGCGCGCCCTTCGCGAAGGGCAGCGCAACGTCCACGCATGGATTGAAGGAGACCTGTGCGAGGACGTCGCCGATACCGTTAGGACCGAGATCGGTTACAATCCCTTCCGGGATTCAACTTTCACATTAAGGCCGGGCTTCGACCCCGTGTTCACGGCCCGGTTTGTGATCCTGTCCCGGAGTGGACGAGCCTATGCTGTCCTCTGACGCGTCGTCCGACATCTACCGAGCATGATTGAACTCGGCTATGGCCCTTCCCCAACGAACTTACATACGCCGCATCGCTGGAGCCGGGGACTGCGCCCAACCCGGCAGCCATGCAGCAAAGGACTCGGGCTTATCCGTTCAGGCCTAATCATGGCCTGGGATGAATACTGCCACGGCCAAGGCCAGACAGGATTAAGACCCCCAGAAACAGCGTAATGCCGCGATGATCTGTCGGTATTGTCCCCTATCTCACCGGCGTGTCACCCGGTGATGCCCACAAAAATCCCGGAACCGTAGCAAGGCATCGAAATATGACAATCGCGACACGTTGTTCAAGACCGTCAAGGAGATGATTGCTGCTAACCACACTCTAGGGCGTCTCTTGAATTGATGACAAGTTGCGTCCGCTCTGTCCTGACGTGTAGCCAACTTGCCTCGAGTTGAAACAATTTGCGGACAATCGATTCAAAGGCATGAGCATGCGATTCAAAGCTCAAGCTTTCCGATTCAGCTCTCAGTCCGGCGTGACGAAAATGTCACTCCAACGGGACAGCATTGCCGCCACCGTCGAACGCAGCTTGCCAGCCCACGCGGCGGCGCAAACCATTTTCTCAGCCCTGAAAGCTCTAGCCATGGGAGAAGGATGATGTGGCGCGAAGGAACCATCAGCTGCGACTTAGCCGAGCATCTCGACGTCATTGAAGAGATCGATAACATCGATATTGAAACTATCGTCGATGACTGGCTTAACCTCTTCACGAGCGATGCTCCGTGGCGCCGCGAGTATGCTCAAAGCACAGTCTTCGACACGCCAGACAGAGATTCCTACAGCATCGGATTCGACACGGTGCTCCACGACGATACGTGGGAGCATTGGAACGCACGTCTCGAGCCGATCTGCCTTCAATGGCTGTCAAACCCGCTGAACCTGGACAGGCTTGAGACAGACGCTGTCACTGAAGTGAACCTCGCCACGGTAGCTCTCCAGGCCAACGGCGCCATCCTGGAAGACAACTTCATGATTACCCTTTGGAAGGAGCTGTCGTTTGAGACACGGCAGGCCATCGGCATGAAGGCATCCAAGGACAAGGTCATGTCCCCCGAGCATGCTCAGATCCGTGAAGGTCTTATCTGCCTTCTCACCGGCCTGACCCGGGATTATCGCAAGCGCATTGACGATCGTATCAGGGCCTATGAACGGAAGCATGTCGTCCTGATCGAGCAGGGCACCGGATCCATCATTGCACAAGGCACTGACCTGTCCGAGGCCGCCGATAATCTTCTGCTTTTTGGGGAGCCGATATACAGGCTTGAATCCACTCCGCACGAAACCGAAGGTGACTGGGTCTACCACGCCTTTCACGTTCCGGCGTGCCTATATTTCAACCGCAGGGATGCTCATCTGGTCAAGCGCTGGGGCGTGTACGAGGGCAGTTACACCGTTGTAAAGGCCGAGGCCGCTTGATCCGATACACAATGCGCCGGCGGTCTGGATCAGAAACAAATTCTGATCCAGACCGCCGATTCCCGGTGCTTGGACCATCTGACATTCCTGCGCCGAGCTCCGGGGTTCGCATCGCGCCATTCGGATGGTTATACATCGATGAGAACCATGCTGCCTCAGTCCCTCACTCTATCTATCAGCACTCATGCGTTGGGGTGATCAGATCACCACTGAGAGGCTCTTTGTACAATCGACCGCCCTCAACACAGAACTCGCGATCGGGTCCGTGTGGATAGCGAAGGCGGCATTCCCGCCAGAACGCTTCCTGCACGCAGAACATGCTGCCCGTGACCTTATCGGACAAATACAAAGGCTATCGATGTGGGTCCGAGCAACACGCATCCATCAGTCTAATAGGTGCCTTCTCCTTCACTCGACGGACGCAAGGTCAGTCTTTTCCCTTCTCGCTCGGTTGAGACCGTAGGAAGCGCTGCCCGAGCATCTGGAATGGGTACACCGCAATCTCGGCACGACCAGATTTAACGGATGCGCACAGCTGTCAAACTGATATTAAATCACTTGGAGGCATGAAACGTTCGGGGAATCCTTTTGATAAGGCTTTCATTGAAGCGGCCAACAGGCGGCTGCAGGCACTATCAGGAGCATCTCGTAGAACTGAAACCAAACGTCTGCTGGGAGGTGAAAGGGCTTATCGAGTGCCTTGAGTTGTTCGAAGACCAGCGAACAGCGGACCTCATCAAAGAACTCGTTGACGAGGCCCTAGAGGAGATCACGAACTGCGATCCATTCGTCCAACCTCATGGCAGCGGGGACAGGTACCACGACACCCCTGAGTTTGAGCTCGACGTGCATAGCCTCGAGGTCAAAGTCAAAGTTGGATGTTCATGGGGAGATTGGGCCGAGTTACTCCAACGGCACCGTTTGGATTGGGTGCTGAATCCATACGGCAAGGACGACCTCGATCCTGGTTTCGCTGCTGAAATCGAAGATATCAAAGAGGAGATCGAAGAGGATGGCTCCGCTCCCGAGTGTGACCGGCTGCAAGAGGTCTGGGACAGGCTTCCGGATCACATCCAAATGGCTGTCGACACAGGCATTTCAGAGGAAGAGTGGAGGCTTTCGGACCAGTACGAGGTTCGTGAGTCCCTCGTCACCTCGATTTCTGACTTCGTAAGAGACACCGTGAGCGATTGGGACCAAGAACTGAAATCTTTGTTCAGCCGAGCCGAGATCGTCCTCATCGACAGAGCTTCCGGGTTTGTCTGCGGGAGAGGCATGGATGTCGCAAGAGCCGTCCACGATTTGACGCAAGGGGTGGCACATCCAGAACTCAGGATAGCGAATCCTCCCGATCTGAGCCTTGGTCGTGCAATCCTGACTGCCTATCGCGTCCCTGAAGGAATTGATTTCGACCCAGAGGACGCCGATCTCGTCTACCGATGGGGCAAATCCGAAGGCAGTTACAGCCTTGTAGTGGCCGAGATTGCCTGATCGGTCCCAGCCGCAGACACCCCAAGATTGGAGATGAATTCCGATCCTTTCTATTGGGCGACCTGCCCCATTCGGACTTGGAACCGGCTGGACACCGTAAGCCGTATTTCCTTCTTGGCCGCTCCAAAACGCCTCGCGGCCCCAATCCTCTGGGCACCATCCGGCTTAGCTGCCGTCTCTCGCGCAATCCGGAGTTCTCTCTGCCCGCTCCGACTACAACCAGAGAACCATCTGTCGTGAAGTGAATTCACGACCTGGAATGATGGCTCAACGCAGGGAACATGAATGACCGAATATCGTGAAGATATTTCACGACCAAGCCAAAGCCGGAATACGCATTCGGCCTCGAGTGTCGTTTGTGACAGCTTTGGCACATAGGTCCGCAGTAGACCCATCTGCCATACGGCAGGAGACCTCCAGCCGGTCCAGCATACCTTCGAAAGCATCGGTCGCCCGAGTAGAGCTGGAGCATCTCGCCAGCGGGCCAAGGCGCTCGGCGCAAATGAAGCGTTTACCCTGTCTGACGATCTTCATGGAGCAGAACAGATCTCACTACCTGTCGACCATTGCCTCCGGATAGAGATGGCCGTGAAGAACTTTCACGAGATGAGGAAAACCACGTGCGCGTCATCGAGCTGTTTTGTGGCGCCGGAGGAATGGGGCTCGGACTGACCCAGGCGGGGTTTAAGATTCAAAAGGCCTACGACAACTGGCAACCGGCGCTGGATGTCCACCGGGCGAACCTCTCGCCTTGGCTGGCTCCACTGACCGGCGATTCTCATGTCCGCGTCAGCGACCTCGGCGACCTCACACGAGCTGCTCCTGATATCGCTGACCTCAAGCCCGAGATGATCGCAGGCGGTCCTCCTTGTGTGGAGTTCTCGCGGGCCAAGCGCAACCGGAAAGAGGGCAAGCTTGCCGATCTCACGGCGGCGTTCGCTGTCATTATCGGAGTGACACGTCCCCGGTACTTCGTCATGGAAAACGTGGTTGATGCGCAAAAGTCCGATGCGTATTCCCGCGCACGATCCATCTTCAAATTTGCAGGCTACGGCCTGACAGAATCCGTTCTAAAAGCCAGCTTCTATCAGGTCGGCCAGGCAAGAACGCGCCTTATTGTCGTTGGGTGCATGGGGGAAGTCGACGGTTTTCTGGACGAGCACCTCAATGACCTGAAGTCACCTCGCCCGATGACAGTCGGTGATGTTCTGGGGGCTGACTTTGGGGTGGACTTCGGGGACGGGCGAGGAAAGCTGTACTGGTCGGGGCCTGGCGGCAAAAGCAGCCCTGGAACCCGCCGGGTCGACTGGCCTTCCCCGACCATCTTACGGTCCACCCCCTGGGCTCCGGGAAAGAATTATCTGCCCAGACGTGGCGACGTTGACGATGTCTGGAGGCTCCCGGTTCCCACAAGGACGCAGTTCGCAAGGTTGCAGGGTTTCCCGGAGACATGGGACTGGGATCCATGCGGTGGCAAGACGAAGTTCGCTCGAATGCTGGCTAATTCTGTTCCGCCGCCGCTGGCCAGAGCCGTCGGGCAATGCGTCATGGCCCATTCAAGAGGTGAGCGCCCTGCAATCAAGCGCGAGATCCCATTCCACTTCGAGGAATGGCTGCAGGAGCAAGGATTTCCGACGCAGAGGATCTATGACACGAAGGCGGCATACCGGACTGTCCAACAGTATCTTGGCCCGGCCACACAGGCACCTCTGGAGACTGCAATCGCCCTTCTCGACCGCATTCCTGCCGTTGCTTCGGCATCGCCCCAGCGTAAATCAAACCTGAAAAAGGCCCTGCGTCTGTACGACGAATGTGTGTTTGATCTGATCAAGCGCGGGCTGCCGCCATTCGAAACCCAACACTATGACATCCCCGAAGATAATGGCGATCCGCCCGATGAGGATGGATGGGTCACGATCAGCCCCAAGAAGAAGCGACGATCAGCACAATCGAACTGAACGCGATCGGAATTTCGGCTCGTGGCATGCAACGTCTGTAAGCACCCTCCTCTCAGGACAGGGGAGGGAGAGCCACATGAGACTCGCAGCCGTTCTTGCCGCAATTTTCCGAGCTGTCGCTCAGACGGCATCGTTCACATGGCGTTGGTGTGCCACTTCCGGGCGGTGGGTTGCCAACATAGCCCAGGCAACAGCGTCAATCCCAGGAGCCTTTCTTGGTAGCTTTTTTGGCGGCGGGCAAATGCCCCCTGCCCCTGAATCGAACTCCGATCATGTTGATGCTGTCAGGAGCGCGCTCGACACTCTCGGCGAACGGCGCCGGAAGATCGACATGCATGACCAGATGATGCGACGCTCCGATCCAGTCGGTGAAACCATCCATGCCTATGCGTCCGCATCGGAGGATGGGCGACTGGACATGGATCTGGATGCGTTACCGGACCATGTGCGGGTCTGGCTTCTGACGCGCAAGGACGCCGATCTGAAAAAGCTCGCCGCAGCCGGTCCGGTAAAATGCGGCCTCGTTGCCGCTGGCAAACGGTCCGGCATTGTCGGCATCGAGCCTCCAGACCCTGATCAGCCGATGTCCCCAGAACCTGTGGTGAGAAGGCTCGATGTGGATGAACTCTTTGCCCGTATTGCGAAAGCGAAGGGCGTCCACGGACGCGTTCCGATGCATTAAGGCGGACTTCATCTTCGATGCGTCAGAAGGCCCAGCGATGTCTGGGCCTTCTGACTTCCGGGCCCTGGTTTACCGTGCGACGGCCTCCAGAGCGTCCGTCCGCTGCCTGAGGGTCCTGCGCAGGCGTGCGACCTCTTCCTCGAGTTCCCCGACACGGTCGATCGCGGCTACGGCAATTTGGGACATCTGGTGAGCGTCCCCACGAGCGGAGGCCAGTGCCGTAGCCCAGGCATACTGGATGCGCGCCTGCCGGGTCTCAGCAACGACGCGCCCGGCGCTCATAAGCATGTCGGTCATCCCATAAGCCAGCATTCCGGCAAACGCATTCGGGTGCATTGTCATGAGGGACCTCCACAAGTTGGACGGAGTTCATGAGCTCGCCTTGGAACGGCGTCAAGGATCCCGGCGATGGCGTCCCCGGGAATTCTGCAGCGAGTTCAAGGAGATCCGACCTGACGCGCCATCATCGACGGATCTGTCGCAAGAATTTGTTTCAGGGTTTCAGCTACTGGGGTGGAGGTCTCAGTGGCGAAGGGTGGCGTGTTCAAGGGCAGGCAATTTGATCGATCCATGATCCTGCTCTGCGTCCGGTGGTATCTCGCTTACAGCCTCAGCCTACGCGATTTTGAGGAAATGATGGCCGAGCGAGGCATTTCCGTTGACCACGCCACGGTCGGCCGCTGGGTTGTCCGTTACTCGCCCGAGCTGCTTGAGCGATTCAATCGCCACAAGCGACCCGTCAGCCGGAAATGGCATGTCGATGAGACATATATCAAGGTCCGCGGGCGATGGATGTATCTCTACCGGGCCATCGACAGCAACGGCGACACGGTGAAATTCTGGTTCAGCGAGCGGCGCAATCTGACCGCCGCGAAACGGTTCCTGCGCAAGGCTCTCACCCGGCATGGTCGGCCAGAGCGGATTGTAATCGACGGCAGCCAGACTAACCGGGAAGCAATCCTGTGCTGTGACACAACGGACCGGCTGCAGGACAGATCGAGATGTCAGCTTAAGCCGATCCGCATTCGGCAAAGCGCCTACCTCAATAATCGTATCGAGCAGGATCATCGGGCCATCAAGCGGCGGATCCATCCGATGATGGGTTTCAAATCCATGAATAGCGCTCGCGCTGTGCTGGGCGGCATCGAGATGGTGCACATGATGAGAAAGGGACAGGCGAAATACGGGGTCATCGCAGAATTTTCCCGGAATCCTACGCTAAGCCGCTTCGAGGAAAGGTGAGCGTGGATTCCGCAGCGGACGGAAGTGCCCGGTGAGAGGCTCGGTCGGCCAGACATAGTCTCCATTGAAGCTGATGTGCTCCCAGCCGAGCGGTGCGATATGGGCCAGGAGCTCATCCGGCAGGTGCGCGCCACCGGCGCGGCGCTCGTCAACGGCTCGGCTGAGATAAACCGTGTTCCAGAGGATGATGGCCGCGATCGTCAGGTTGAGCCCAGAGGCGCGGTAGCGCTGGTTCTCAAAGGTTCGGTCCCGGAGTTCGCCATGGCGATGGAAGAACAGAGCTCGAGCCAAAGTGTTACGAGCCTCGCCCTTGTTGAGACCAGCATTGGTGCGCCGGCGCAGGGCCGGGTCCGAGATCCAGTCCAACGTAAACAGTGTGCGTTCCAAACGACCGCTCTCGCGGAGAGCTTTCGCGAGAGCGTTCTGGCGTGGATAGGCGGCGAGCCGACGCATCAGCGTCGAGGGTGCAACCGTGCCTGCCCGGATTGAGACCGCCATTCGCAGGACTTCGTCCCAATTCTCCTTGATGCAGTGGAGGTTGATTGAACCTCCAATCATCGCGCCGAGGCTGCCGTAATCAGCCCGGTCGCCGGCGACATAGAGGCGGCGATCGGCAAGATCCCGGATCCGTGGAGCAAACCGGAAGCCGAGAAGATGGCACAGGCCAAACACGTGCTCGGTAACGCCTCCGGTATCGGTAAGTGCTCCCGGATCGCGAGCGTGCTTTCGTGATGCAGCAGACCGTCCAGAACATGGAGCGCTTCGCTGGCGTTGGCGGCAATCACCTGAGTGTGGAACGGCGCAAACCGATCAGAGATGAACGTGTAGAACTTCGCTCCCGGCTCCGAGCCGTAGCGGGCGTTGTGATCGGCACGGCCTTGCCCATGCCCACCGGCCCGGAAGAACTGCCCATCCGAGGATGAAGTGGCACCATCACCCCAGACCACAGTGAAGGGCTGAGCATGGATGGCATCGACCAGGGCAGCCAGGCCGGCTTGATACGTCTCGTCCCGGATATGCCACTCCGCCGTCCAGAGCAGATGAGAATGGCTGAAGAGGCCGGAGCTTCGCGCCATCCGCGCCAGTCCCAGATTGGTCGCATCCGCCAGAATGGCCGTCATGAGCGCGACTGGATTCTCCGGAGGCGCCCCGGATCGAAGATGGCTGAACCGGTCCGCAAAGTTCGTCCAGCCGTGGACCTCGGCGAGAAGGTCTGTGATCCGCAGGCGGGGAAGCATGCTGTAGAGCCGCCGGGCGATATCATCAGCCCCACTATCGTGCTGGCGGATCGGGCTGATCGAAAGCCCGGTCGATGAGATGACCGCCTCGGAGAGTTCGCCGGCCTCGGCCTGCGCCCCGACCTCGCGAAGCCGCCGATCCAGCGTGGCACAGCGCCCCTCACGCCAAGCCTGGAAGCTGTCAGGGATCGCAAGACCAAGTTCACCACTCTGACGACGGGTGGCGAATGCCGTTAGGGGCAGCAGGAAGTCGTCGAATGCCCGGTAGGACCGGCTCCCCTCCACCCAGACGTCGCCAGCCCGCAGCCGGTCCCGAAGGGCGACGATGACCCCGATCTCCCAGGTCCGGCGGTCGACAGAGGCGCCTTTCCCAACGAGCTTTCGCCAAGCAGGTGTCATAAAGGCGGTCGGGACGAGAGCCGGGAGCTTGCGCTGGCCGGAGGCGTAAAGGGTCCGCAGGAGTTCGACTGCAGTGAGCAGGGGATCGGATGCCCTCCATGAATGGAACGTGAAGGTCCGAAGAATCATTTTGCCAACCCGGTGAATGCCGGGATAGTGGTCAATGACCTCCGCCAGGCTATCCTGTCGGGTGTCCCCTATCGTCTGATCAATCTCACCCACCAACGTCTCAAGCCCGCGCCAGCCGATGGTTTGCTCGACTGCCATAAGCGGATCGGCTCCTCTCGTCCGAGCCTCCAGCATGGCCTTGGCCATGTCGATCAGCGCCCGGGCGGCACTGTCGATTGTCTTCGCTCGGCTAACCACCTGTTCCTTGTGCTGGCGATCGGCCTTGCGGAACACGCTGCCAATCATCTTGTCGAACATCGTGATTGCAGCATCGGTCAGTTCGGCCTCCATCTCGCGGGCGAAGACAATCAGAGATGCAAGCCGCCGCTCACTTTCCAGACGAGACAGATGCTGAGCACTGAGGATGGCGGTCTCCCGGGCGATCACCGCGTAGCGGGCCCGGTGAACGCGCCGCTCGCGATCCGGCTCGACGCCCAACGAGCGCACGACCCCGAGTCGCTCCACAATCGCGGCGAGATTCTTCTGAGTTGGCGCCTCTGGCCAGTCCCGGAGCCAGGCCAGAGGCGTCCTCCTTTGGTCCTCAGCCACCTCGATCAGGTCACTCAGTCGCACTCTGACAGTGGAGGTCAGACCATCAACCAATGATCGGTAGGCTCGCTTACGGACTTGCGCGCGAGCTGTGAGGGCAATCCGCTCGAGTTCTGTGGCAGCAGGTAAGACAACAAGGTTTTTGCGCAGGTGTGAGACCATGGCGCCAACAATGGCGTCGCCGCGATCGGTCCCGATAGCCTCTTCGCGGGCAATCCGCGATACTCGGCTCGTCATCGTGCCGGAAGGGCCGCAAGCCGAGATAGGTATAGAGTTCGTTGAGATGTTCCCAGCGAGTTGCTTCACGCTGCCCGTAATCCAGGAAGGCCGATGGGTTAACCTGGAGTTGATGGGCAATGAAAGCCAGCATGTCCTTGGGCGGCACTTCCGACGGACTGAGTACGCGGCCAGGGTAGCGCAGGTAGGCGAGATGGACGGCAAAGCCGAGCCTGTTTGCATCCCGGCGTCTTTGCCGGATCAGCGCCAGATCTTCCATTGAGAACGTGTAATGGCGAACGATTGAGGCGACATCTGACGGTGGGTCGAACAGAGTGGCGCGGGATTGCGGAGAGAGGATTTCGTGCTTCTTCATGGCAGGCCAGTCGGGTGACAAGGCCTCGCCGTGTTGCATATTCCTGTTGCCAAACCGCTTCCAACAAGACGAGAGCAGGCAAGAGGCTTTCACACGGGTCATGTGTTCCAAAGTTACAGATGTGTGGAATGGACTCCGCCAGTCACACATCTGCTCAGACTGCTGGATGCGTGCTGAATGTCCTATGCAGTCTGTGACGCTCCCAAACTCTTAGCGTAGGATGCCGGGAAGATTCTGCGATGACCCCGATTTCGGTCCGACGCTCGCCTGCGAGAAGCTGGCCGAGCGGCACGGGATCGGCCCGGGCGAGCTCGTCCAGATTGATGGCTCGCAGCGCTGGTGGTTCGAGGAGCGTGGTCCCACGTGCACCCTGCTGATCGTCATCGATGACGCTACCAGCCGGCTGATGCACCTGCGGTTTGTCGAGACGGAGGCCACCTTCGACTATTTTGCAGCGGCGCGGGTCCTCTGGAGCGCTATGGTAAGCCGGTCGCGTTCTACTCGGACAAGCACGATGATCTCGGCGACATCTTCGCCTGGCAGGAGGAGTGCACGGTCATTAAAGACCTGACGCTGCAATACGACCAGATGCTGTTCCTTCTGGAGCCGAATGCACGCACCCGTTCTCTCGCTCGTCAGCGGGTGATGATCTACGACTATCCGGATGGCCGGTTTGCCATCAAGCACCAGGGTCGTGAGTTGCCCTGCCGGACCTTTGATCGCCGCCCGCAGGTGAACCAAGGCCGATTGTGGAGAACAAGCGGCTCGGGCCGGCGCTGACCTACATTGCCGAGCGGCAGAAGGATCTCGACATGAGCCGCAGCAAAAGCGCTCCTCGCCCTCGCGGGCAGGCCAAGAGCTTGTTCAAGGTTGGCTGAACTCTCAGAGCCGCTTCTCAGGAATGACATCTCTAACGAGCACAAACAGTGACTTGTCTAATGAGTGCTGACATCAGCTCTGAGCTTAGCTGTCAGGCGGCGTGGACGGAATGGTTCAAGTAGCGGCAGCAGGCGCATGGCCGCAGATCTCACCTAAACCGAGGTTACTCGCCGCGGCCATATGCCGAAGCGCTCAGCTACCACTGCATTCTAGTGCGGCTAAGGCCGTTTGGGCTTCGGCTTCGTGAGGTTGAACGCCACCGCCGATCTGATCAGCGTCTTGAACGCGGCGGCGTCGACCGTCTCGCCCTCACGGATGTCAATCGCTCGGCGCGTGCCGCCGCCGAAGCCGGCGTTGAACAACCCTGCGGGATCCGCTAGCGCCGCGCCCTGCGCGAAACTCAGCTTGACGTAGGCCTTATAGACCTCCCCCGTGCAGATGATCCCGGCATGTTCCCAGGTTGGTACGCCCGAGGGGTTGGTCGGCTTGACCCACTTCACTGCCTCGACCACCTCAGGGTCGGCCTCATGGATCAGGCTGCGCATCCGCGCCAACACTTCGCCGCGCCAATCGCCGAGTCCCGCGATCCTTGCGTCGATTCGGGCAGACGGAGAATCCTGACCGGCCATGCACTCTCCACGATGATCTTTCAGCCACTCTCTGAAGCGTTGCCATAGCTCATGACAAATTCCCAAGCAACACTTCGATCTCGGTCTGCCTGAACGCCTTCAGGCGTTTGAGAACGATCCTGCGATCCTCATTGTATGCGATCCAAAAGAACGGCCGTCCGAGGCGGCTCATTACTATCAGAAGAACCATTCCGTGCAGCCCGCCATCGGACAAGGCAGCACCCAGTGCATGCTCATCGCCGCACCCGCCGGCATGGGCAGAACCGTGCTCCTGCACCAATATGCCGGCCACTTCGCTGAGAATTCGTCGCCCCAGCGGAACACCTTGACGGCAGCTCTGACGCCACTCGTCGGCCTCAAGGGTGGCCGCGACCCGGCCCTTGCGGTGATCAAGACGCTCAACCCGCCCAAGCGCCAGCGGCCTGGCAGCGTTCTCGATGGCATCAAGCAGGTGAAGGCGCTTGTCGCCAAGCGCGAGACCGGGGCCATTTTCATCGACAAGGTCGAGGGCCTCCGCATCGGCAATGCCACCGAACCGTGGGCCTGGGAGTTCCTGTGCGAGCTCCTGGATCACCGGGTTGCCGGGTTGCCGGGTTGCCGGAACGGTGGTGTTTTGGCCGGAGAGCCCGTGCCCAGCAAATCCTCGACGCCGCCCGAGCCTCGCGAACATGGTCCAGAACCGGATCATCCTCGCCCATCTCGCGTGCGAGGATGACGCCGTCGCGCACTCCAAGAGGGAGCAAACGCCGCGAGATCAGCGCAGTTCTAGTTTGCTAAAACATGAGACGTTTCAAAATGGTTGCAAAAGTCGATGCGGCAGCCGCATCAGATAGGCTCTCGAAATGCACGCGCTGAACGCATGCCCGGTCACTCACTCTGCACCGCGATCAAGGCGCCGCGTAAGACACGGATCCAGAACAACATAGTTCGGAGCCATCCTGCTGTAGCTCCCGGTTACGATCACAACATCACCCACCTTCAGGTCATTCGTGCTGTACGTCACGCAGAGGACCTTCGCGTCCGGCTCGCTGCAGATGCCCATATAGGCGAGCACACCGTCGAAGTGCACGAGGCTGAGAGCGCCGACCGCGCTGAAATCGATGCGATCCAGCCCTGCCGGCGTGGGAACGTCCCGGACCGCCTCCTTGATCTCATGGCAGCGGGCGGGCCGCTCTGGTATCATCTCGGCAGGGGCGAACGGGCTGTCATCATGTCTGCCCTGCCCCAATGCGCCCCGGATTGGCGCAATCGCCGCGGTGAGTATGACAAGAACGGTGCACCAATGTTGAAGAATCGCCGTCATCTGCTTTCCACGGGACGCGATGCTGCGGGGCCGGAGGCTCGGCTGTCATTGCTCTAGCCTTTGAGATTGCGGATCCATTGCGCCAGGACGGGTCCACCGTCGTCAGGGAGGCCGGACAGGCGCTGCTGTGCCGCGCGCCGGGCCAGGCTCGCCTCCGCGCGCGCCTCTCGCGGGGATATGCCGAACATCCGGCGGAAGGCACGGCTGAAGGCGGCCTCGTTACCGAAGCCCCAGACATAGGCCAGTTCGCCGATGGAGCGATGAGCATGGTCCGGTGCCGTAATCTCTGCAAGGCAGCGGAGCAGGCGGCGTTCCCGGATGTAGCCTGCTACGCCCCCCAGCGTTTCGAACAGGCGCGCGAGCGTGGCCCGTGACAGGCGGAACTCGCGGGCAAGGTGGTCGACCGTAAGATCCGGGTCTGCGAGGTTGCCGTCGATGTAGCGCTTGACGGCCAAGAGCAGCGCCCCTCGCCGTGCAGCCATGACGGGCTCTTGCGCATCTGCCGATGGGCCGAAGCAACCTGCGATGAGGCTCGCGGTCGCGGCCGTCAGAGCGGCGCTGTCCTCGGCGCTCAAGGAGCCAGCCGTCTCGTAAACCGTGCGCAGGTAATTGGAGAGCAGATGGCCGAGGGCTGAGCGGCCCGGCAGCACCATGCCATGCAGCCCATCTGGATTCTTCAGCAGCGGCTCCAGAAGTGGCCGTGGCACCACAAGGGTCAGATTGCGAAAACTCTCCGCCTGCGTCTGCAGCGTCCGTGAGAGGTCGAGAATGCTGATGTCTCCCGGCTCGACACGCACGGTGCGCCCTTCTGCCTCTCCCACGTATCCGCCCTGCTGATAAAGCTGGACGACATAATGGTCGACTCCGCTTCGAGCGATCGTCGTGGGAGATCGGCGAAACTGCTGAGCAGCCGATTCCGCGCTTCCAATGAGAAGCGGCCCGAGATGATAGCTTTCGACCCCGACACGGAAACTGTCGACGGCCTTCGCATCTGCCAACGAGACATCGAACAGCACCGACACGATGTCACGCCAGATCCAATAAGCCTCCTCCGCCGATGAGACCGAGGACCCATCGAAACGAAAGAACTGGGAGCTTGGCATGTCTCCGTTCGAATTCATCCTGGAGCTATGAAAAACTGGCGGAAGAGCATTATAAGAAGAAATTCGTCCGGCGCATACTCCACTATCGATATCATCGAGCGGGAGAAGGGCGAGCCTCGACGCGCCGCCCCCCACCGGGGATGTCCCCCGGTCCAGCCTCCAGTCATCCTGTCAGAGGAACCATCAATCCGACCTTGACGCGGTCCATGGCAACGAAGGTGCGGAACCTCTTCACGTTGTGGTTCCCGAAGAACAGCCGTCGCGTGAGCGCTTCGTAGGCCGTCATGGTCGGCACCACGACCATCAGAACGAAATCAGCCTCTCCGGTGACGTAGTAGCATTGCTACACTTCCGGAGCGGACGCGAATTCCCGCTTGGCGGCATCGATCAGCTCCGCCGTCTCGCTGATCACCTCGACCTCCACAAAGATGGTGATCGGCTGCCCGACCCGGGCCGGATCGATAATAGCGACATTGGCCTGGATGACCCCAGCATCCCTCATCCGCTGGATGCGGCGCTGCACGGCCGGGGCTGACAGACCCACGGCCTCACCGATCACCCGCTGCGGCGTCGTGTTGTCCCTCTGGAGAATATTCAGGATCCCGAGATCGAAGCTGTCGAGGGTGATTGACGGCGAAGGCTTGGACACGGAGAACCCATCAGCACGAAAAAATCTTGCATTCAGCGGACCTAAATAGAGCGCACTTCTCGCGGCAGGTGCAATATCCTCTCGCCATCTCACCAATGAGGGATGGCGATGTTCCTGCTCAATCAGCACCCCGACCACCGCAAGCCACTTGATCCGGTTGATGCCGAGACGCTGGGCGCGACAGCGGCTGAAAAGGTTGAGCGATACCTTACCTATCGGGACAACCATGCCCCGACGCCCCTGCACACCCTGCCGGCCTTGGCCGCAGAACTCGGTGTGGGTGCGGTTCATGTCAAGGATGAGGGATTCCGGCTGGGCCTCGGCAGCTTCAAGGCCCTGGGTGGCTCCTATGCCGTCATCCGGCTTGTGCTGGAGGAAGCGGAACGCCAACTCGGACGCCCGATCGATATCGCCGAACTGCACACACCCGAGGTTCACGCCGTAGCGGTTGCGATGACAGTTGCTTGTGCCACCGATGGCAATCACGGGCGTTCGGTGGCCCAGGGGGCGCAGCTCGTCGGCGCCAGGGCTGCCATCTTCGTGCACTCCGGTGTCAGCGACGAGCGTGTGGCGGCCATCGCCCGCTTCGGCGCCCGGATGATCCGGGTCGAGGGCACCTATGACGACTCGGTCGCCGAGGCCGCACGGGTCGCAGCCGAGAACGGCTGGATCGTGGTGTCCGACACCTCGTGGCCCGGCTACGAGCGCATTCCCGGCCTGGTCATGCAGGGTTACACCGCCATGGTGCGTGAAGCCCTGCGCCAGCTTTCCGAGCCGCCAACCCATGTGTTCGTGCAGGCGGGGGTCGGGGGCGTCGCGGCTGCCGTGGCAGGGCATCTCGCTCTTGCCCTTGGGGACCACCGGCCAACCTTCGTCGTAGTCGATCCCGCCCGCGCCGCCTGCCTCTTCGAGACCGCACGGGCGGGGCATCCGGTTAAGATCGAGCACGGCGAGCCCACCGTCATGGCGATGCTGGAATGCTACGAGCCGTCGCTGGTCGCCTGGCGGGTGCTGTCCCGCGTTGCCGATGCCTTCATGACCGTCGCCGAGGAGGATGCGGTCGCGGTGATGAACCGCCTGGCCCGCCCCGCCGGGGACGATCCGGCCATCGTGGCGGGAGAGAGCGGCGGGGCAGGCCTTGCCGGTCTCATTCGCGCCGCGGCGGATCCTAAGATCCGAACAGCGCTTCACCTCAACGAAGCGTCCCGAATCTTCGTCATCAACACCGAAGGTGCAACCGATCCGGAGCGCTATTCAGAACTGGTCGGGATGCTGCCTGACGCCGTCACAAACGCCACCAGAGGGGCAGATGCATGGCAACGCTTTCCATCGACGCGGAGCGCCTCCTTGGCCGGCTCCGGGAACTCGGACAGATCGGCCGAGCCGGGGACGGCAGGCTGATCCGGCTCGCTGGCTCAGATGCGGATAGGGCCGGGCGCGACGCCTTTGTCGCATGGCTTCGCGAAGCCGGTCTGGATGTCGCCGTGGACCGCATCGGCAATATCTTCGGGATCTGGAGGGACCGCGTCAACACGGACGAAGCACCTGTCCTGCTCGGCTCGCACATCGACACCGTCATCGATGCCGGCATCTATGACGGCAGCTATGGCGTGCTCTCCGGGCTCGAGGTGATCGAGACCCTGAAAGCGGCCGGGTTCGCCCCTGCCCGTCCCGTCGCGGTTGCCGCTTTCACCAATGAGGAAGGGGTGCGGTACGCCCCCGATATGATGGGCTCGCTCGTCCATGCCGGCGGGCTCTCCGTGGAGGAGGCGCTGGCGACGATCGGCACCGACGGCACCATTCTTGGACCGGAGCTGGAACGGATCGGCTATGCTGGTCCCGAGGAGCCGGGTTTCCTGAAGCCCCATGTCTATGTCGAGCTGCATATCGAGCAGGGTCCTGTGCTGGAGCGCGAGGGCGTCTCTATCGGCGCGGTGGAGAACCTCCAGGGGATCTCCTGGCAACGCGTCGTCATCGACGGCGCCGCCAATCACGCTGGCACGACGCCCATGTCCATGCGCCGCGATGCCGGCCATGCGGCGGCGCGGGTCGTCACCTTCCTGCGCGACCGGGCCAAGAACGCGAACGCGCCCACCGTCGCGACCGTGGGGTGCATGAGCTTCGAGCCGAATGCGATCAACGTCATTCCATCCCATGCCACCTTCACGGTGGACCTGCGCGATCCCGACGAAGGACGTCTCCGGGCGGAGGAGGCGGCATTGGCCGCATACCTGCGGCATCTGGCGGGCGCCGAGGATGTGACGATCTCGGTCGAGCGGCTGGCACGGTTCGAGCCGGTGACCTTCGACCGGAGGATCGTGGAGCTGGTGGAGGATGCCGCCCGGAATCGGGGGCTCGCCTCGAGGCGCATGACCTCAGGGGCGGGACATGACGCCCAGATGATCGCCCGGATCGCGCCCTCTGCGATGATCTTCGTGCCGAGTACGGGCGGCATCAGCCATAACCCGCGCGAGCACACGCCGGATGCCGCCCTCGTTGCGGGAGCCAACGTCCTGCTCGACGTCGTCACCCGCCTCGCAGCCGAATGAGAACGAACCTTCATCCGCCCCGCACCGGCAAAGCCCCGAGATTCGGGGCTTCCGGAACATGTCTTCGCCTCTTGCCGGAACGGCGAGCGCATGAACATGACCGATGGCGCCACCAGTCGATATGTCGTACATCTGCCCATCCTCCCAAACCTGTTTCCTAGGCCGTATTTTATCCGAATGCCTTCATCCCTTGCCCCGACCCTGACCCGCGATTCTGCGCGGGTCCGCGAACAGATCTCAACCCGCCTCGTGTTCTTCATCGCCGGCTTCGCCACGGCGGCATGGGCACCGCTGGTTCCTTTGGCGCGAGAGCGGTTGGGACTGGATGAAGGATCGTTGGGCCTGCTCCTGCTGTGCTTGGGGCTCGGCTCCATCACGGCCATGCCAGTGACGGGGATTCTCACGACCCGGGTCGGCTGCAGGGCCGTCATCTGTACGTCGGTTTTGGTCATCCTGCTGACATTGCCGCTCCTCGCAGTGCTCGACGGCTGGGTCGCCATGGCACTGGCCATTGGGGTATTCGGCGCGGCGTTGGGAACCGTCGATGTGGCCATGAATTTGCAGGCGATCCTCGTCGAGCGCAGCAGCGGCAAACCCATGATGTCCGGCTTCCATGGCCTGTTCAGCGTCGGCGGGATCGCCGGCGCCGGCCTGGTGAGCTTGATGCTCGGAAGCGGCGTGATCGTTCCTGTCCTGTCAGCGGGCCTGATCAGTGCCGCATCCCTCGTCCTGCTCCTGATCGCCGTGCCGGGCCTTCTTCCCTATGGCGATGACGGTCCGACCGTCCCCCTCCTGGTATGGCCCAAGGGTATTGTCCTGTTCATCGGCCTGCTGTGCTTCCTGTGCTTCCTGGTGGAGGGAGCCGTGCTGGATTGGAGCGCCGTCTTCCTCATCGCGGAGCGGGGCAGCGACGTCGGTCTCGCAGGTCTGGGATATGCTGCGTTTGCGGTCGCCATGACGCTTGGGCGTCTTACAGGAGACCGGTTGCGTACCGTTCTCGGCGAGCAGCGGATCCTGATCGCCGGCGGCGTTCTGGCGGCTGCCGGCTTTCTCGTGGTCGTCCTCATCCCGTCTGCCACCGCAAACCTGATTGGGTTCCTCCTCGTCGGGGCCGGCGCATCCAATGTCGTGCCGGTTCTGTTCTCCGCAGCCGGACGCACCCGGGCGATGCCGCCGAGCTTGGCCGTGACCGCCGTCACCACCCTCGGCTATCTCGGCATTCTGGCGGGACCGGCATTGATCGGCTTCGTTGCCCACCTGTCGGATCTGCGCATGGCCTTCGCTCTTCTGGTGGGGGCAATGCTCTTCATTGCGGCCAGCTTCAAGGTCGGAAAGCCATAGAGCATCGGGCTTGGTCCGATGCTCTATGGAAGCCTGCGGCCGCCCAGGAAGTGCTGGTAGGCAGGGTTGTTGCTCTCGTCCCAGTAGGGATAGGCGAGTTCATCCAGACTGCGTTTGAGTTGCGGTCGCTCCTCGCTCGGAACCTGGATGCCCGCGAGCACCCGCCCATAATCAGCGCCATGGTTGCGGTAATGGAACAGCGAGATGTTCCAGCGCCCGGACAAACCATTCAGGAACTTGAGGAGGGCTCCGGGCCGTTCCGGGAACTGGAACCGGAAGATCAGCTCGTCCTCGAGACTGGGCGTTCTCCCGCCCACCATGTAGCGCACGTGGAGCTTGGCCATCTCGTTGTCGCTCATGTCGAGCACAGAATAGCCGTGCTCCCGCAACATCGTGATGATCTGGTGTTTCTCCTGCTCGCCCTCGGCGAGCTGGACGCCGACGAAGATCTGGGCTTCCTGAGGATCGGAGTAGCGGTAGTTGAACTCGGTGATCGACCGTTTCCCCAAAAGCTGGATGAACCGCCGGTAGCTGCCGGGCCGTTCGGAGATGGTCACCGCCAGCAGGGCCTCGCGGTGCTCGCCGATCTCGGCCCGCTCGGTGATGTGGCGGAGCCGGTCGAAGTTCATGTTAGCGCCGCTGTTGACGGCGACGAGCCCGTATGGACGTGCCCCTTCTCGCTCCACATACTTCTTCAGTCCGGCCAGGCTGACGGCGCCGGATGGTTCGGCGATGGCCCGGGTATCCTCGAAGATGTCCTTGACCGCCGCGCAGATCTCATCGGTGCTGACGGTGATCACCTCGTCGAGCAGTTCGCGGCAGAGACGGAACGTCTCTTCGCCCGCCTGCCGCACGGCGACGCCATCGGCAAAGAGACCGACCTGGTTCAGGATGACACGCTCGCCGGCCGCCAGCGCCGCAGCCATGCTGGCGGCATCTTCCGGTTCGACGCCGATCATCTTCACTTCGGGGCGGAGGAACTTGGTATAGACGGCAACTCCCGCAGCCAAGCCCCCTCCTCCGATCGGCACGAACACCGCCTCGAGCGGATCGGGATGCTGGCGCAGGATCTCCATGCCGACAGTGCCCTGCCCGGCGATCACATCGGGATCGTCGTACGGATGAATGAAGGTGAGTCCCCTCTCCGCCTCCAGCTGCCGGGCATGAGTATAGGCCTCGTCGAAACTCTCGCCATGGAGCACCACGCGTCCGCCCTGCCCTCTGACCGCCTGGGTCTTGATGGCAGGCGTGGTGCGCGGCATCACGATAGTCGCCTTGGCGCCGAGCCTGCGGGCCGCCAGGGCGACGCCTTGGGCGTGGTTGCCCGCCGAGGCGCAGATCACCCCGCGCTCGAGGGCGTCCCGCGGCAGGCCCGCCATCTTGTTGTAGGCGCCACGCAGCTTGAAGGAGAACACCGGCTGGAGATCCTCGCGCTTGATGCGGACCGGGGTATCGAACCTGTGGGACAGGCGCGGCATGGGATCGAGCGGGCTCTCGATCGCCACGTCGTAGACCCGGGCCGTCAAGATCTTCCTGATGTAGTCCTGCACGTCTGATTTACTCCTGCCGCAAGAGCATCGGACGTGAAAAGTGCATTTGCACGTTTGGGACTCATCCGATGCCGCCTCTTATAGACCGCGCATCGTGGGGCGCGGAAAACCGGGTCCACGTTTCGGCACGATGCGCTGGAAGGCCCCTTGGACCGCCATGCGCCTTTTCCACCAGGTGAGCCGGTTTGCACAAGTGCATCCGACATCAACCTAGGGATGCAGACCGTGACGGGCGCCCATTCGATCCGAGCGGGACGGAGCGACCCCTGCCCAGGCTTCGGCCGGGGCTTCGGCAATCGCCCTATAGGTGAAGAGTGTGCCCGAGAGCGCCGAGAGCGGCCTCCTGGAAGGCTTCGCCCTGGGTCGGATGCGCGTGGATGGTCCCGGCAATGTCCTCCAGGCGCGCCCCCATCTCCAGGGCGAGGCCGAAGGCCGTAGAGAGTTCGGACACGCCCTGCCCGACCGCCTGGATACCGAGCACCAGGTGGTTGTCCGCCCTTGCGACGATCCGCACGAAGCCCTCCTCGCCGAACTTCGTCATGGCGCGGCCGTTGGCCGAGAAAGGGAAATGGCCGATCCGGATATCGCCGCCGGACTTCTTGGCCTCCTCCGGCGTCAGGCCTACCGCGACGATCTCGGGATCGGTGAAGCAGATTGCGGGAATGGCCCGCTTGTCCCAGACGCGCCTGTGTCCCGCGACGATCTCGGCCACCATCTCCCCCTGTGCCATGGCGCGATGCGCCAGCATCGGCTCGCCCGTCACATCGCCGATGGCATAGATGCCGCGCATCGAGGTCTGGCATGTCTCGTCGATACGAATGAAGGGCCCGTCCATGTCGAGCACGAGCTCCTCCATGCCCCAGCCCTGCGTCACAGGTCTGCGTCCGACCGTCACGAGGATCCTGTCGGCCGCGAGTGGCACCTCGGCTCCGCTCTCCGTCTCGACCAGCAGCGTGCTGCCGGCTTTCGCCAGCCCTTTCGCCCTTGCAAGTGTCATGACGTCGATTCCGAGCGCCTGCAGCCTCCTGGACACCGGCCGGGTCAGCTCCGCATCGTATTGCGGCAGGATGCGGGCCTGCGCCTCCACGACGGTGACTTTCGCACCCATCTTGGCGAAGGCCGTGCCCAGCTCAAGGCCGATATAGCCGCCCCCGACGACGACGAGCCGTTCCGGAATCTCCGTCAGGGACAAGGCTTCCGTGGACGAGATGACGATGCCGCCGAAGGGCAGGCCCACAAGCTCGACGGTCGACGATCCCGTGGCGATCACGACCGTCTCGGCGCGGATGATCTGGCGGCCCGTTTCGGTTTCCACCTCGACGGTCTTGCCGTCCTTGAAGCGCGCCTGCCCCTGGACCATCTTGACCCCGGCTCGCTTGAGCAGATGCGAGACCCCGTTGCTGAGACGGCCGACGATAGTGTCCTTCCAGGCGACGGTCTGAGACAGATCGATTCCGGGCTTCGCTGCCGTGATGCCGAAGGGATTCGGACCGGACGCGAGATGGGCGATCCTGTCGTATTCCTCCGCCGCGTGGATGAGCGCCTTCGATGGGATGCAGCCGACGTTGAGGCAGGTTCCGCCGGCTTTCTTCGCATCGACGATGACCGTGTCGAGGCCAAGCTGCCCTGCGCGGATGGCGCAGACATACCCGCCCGGCCCGGCCCCGATAACGAGGAGCTTGCAGGAAATGTCCTTCATCGGGTCAGGTCTCCACGAAAATCATCGCAGGTGTTTCGAGCAGGGTCTTGATGCGCTGCACGAACACCGCCGCGTCCCAGCCGTCGATGACGCGGTGGTCGAAGCTGGACGACAGGTTCATCATCTTGCGGGGGATGAAGTTCGACCCGTCCCAGACTGGCCGCACCATGATCTTGTTGACGCCGACGATGGCGACCTCTGGATGATTGATCACTGGTGTCGTGACGATGCCGCCCATGGCGCCTAAGGACGTGATGGTGATGGTGGAGCCGCTCAGTTCGTCCCGCGCGGCAAGACCGGCCTTGGCGGCTTCGGCAACACGATTCAGCTCCACAGCGCAGCCCCACAGGTCGCGCGCCTCCGCGTGTCGGACGACCGGCACCATGAGGCCTGCCTCGGTCTGCGTCGCGATGCCGATATGAACCCCGCCATGCTGATGGACAACGCCGGCTTCGTCGTCATAGATCGCATTCAGGTGCGGCTGTTCGGCAATGGCCTTCACCATGGCGCGCATCAGGAACGGCAAAAGCGTCAGCTTCGGCCGGTCCGCCCGCCTGCTGGCGTTGAGCGCGGCGCGCAGGTCCTCGAGCGCCGTCACGTCGATCTCCTCGACATAGGTGATGTGCGGGATGCGCGATTTCGCAAGCGCCATCTTCTCGGCGATCCTGCGGCGCAGCCCGATGACCTTGACGTGCTGCACCGAGGTATCCTGAACAAGCCCTGGTGCTCGCGCGACCTGCGGACCATGGGCGAGGAATGCGTCCAGATCCTCGTGAGTGATCCGGCCGGCAGGGCCGGTGCCCGGGACCTGGCGCAGATCGATTCCGGCCTCCCGGGCCCTCAGCCGGACGGCAGGCGAGGCGATGGGCTTCTCGCTTTCCGAGCGGGAAACCGGCGGGCGGTGCATCCTGATGGAGACGCTCGGCGGCGCCTCGACCGGCGAGGGCGGCGAAGCGCTCTTCGCCTGCTGCTCGACGATCGCGTCCGAGGTCTTGACGGCACCGTCCGCCTGCGCCTCGATCGGGCCGGCTCGCCCGGGCGGTTCCGGCGCCTGCGCTTTCGTGTCGATTCCAGAGGAAACGCTGCCGTCGCCTGCCACCTTCAGACGGATCAGCGGCGAGCCGATGGCCACCACATCGCCGATCTCGGCGCCGAGCCATTCGACCTCGCCGTCGACGGGAGACGGAATCTCCACCGTCGCCTTGTCGGTCATGACGGCTGCGAGCACCGTGTCCTCGCGGACGATGTCGCCGACCTTCACGTGCCACTCGACGAGTTCGGCCTCGGCGATGCCTTCGCCCACATCGGGCATCTTGATCAGGTGCTCAGCCATATTACGCCTCCACAGCCTCGACGAGAGCACGTCCGACGCGGGCCGGGCCCGGGAAGTAGTCCCATTCCTGCGCATGCGGGTAAGGCGTGTCCCATCCGGTGACTCTCGTGATCGGAGCCTCCAGATGGAAGAAGCAGGATTCCTGGACGAGGGCCGCGAGCTCGGCGCCGTACCCTGAGGTGAGCGTGGCCTCGTGGACGACGACGCAGCGGCCGGTCTTCCTCACCGAGGCGACGATCGTCTCCAGGTCGAGGGGGATCAGCGTGCGCAGATCGATGATCTCTGCGTCGATGCCCGACTCGGCTGCAGCCGCCTGCGCGACATAGACCATCGTTCCGTAGGCCAGCACGGTCACGGCCGATCCCGTGCGAACGACCGAGGCTTTTCCGAGCGGCAGCGTGAAATGGCCGCTCGGGACATCGCCCAGCTCGTGCTTCGACCAAGGGATGATGGGGCGATCGTGATGGCCGTCGAAGGGGCCGTTATAGAGGCGCTTAGGCTCCAGGAAGATGACGGGATCCGGGTCCTCGATCGCGGCAATCAGGAGACCCTTGGCGTCGTAAGGATTCGACGGCACCACCGTCTTCAGGCCCGCCACGTGCGTGAACAGCGCCTCGGGGCTCTGGCTGTGGGTCTGCCCGCCGAAGATGCCGCCGCCCGTCGGCATGCGGATCACGAGGGGACAGGTGAATTCGCCATTCGAGCGGTATCGCAGGCGGGCAGCCTCGGACACGATCTGGTCGTAGGCCGGATACATGTAATCGGCGAACTGGATCTCGACACAGGGCCGCAGGCCGTAGGTTGCCATTCCGATGGCGGTTCCGACGATGCCGGATTCGCTGATGGGCGTATCGAAGCAGCGCGTCCTGCCGTATTTCTGCTGGAGTCCTGCCGTGCAGCGGAAGACGCCGCCGAAATAGCCGACATCCTCGCCGAAGACGACTACCTTCTCGTCACGGGCCATCATCACATCCATGGCATCGCGGATGGCCTCGATCATGGTCATGCGCGCCATGGCTCAGACCCCCGCCTGCTGACGCTGGCGACGCAGATGCGGCGGCATCTCGGCGTAGACGCCGTCGAACATGTCCCGGGCGGAGGGCTTGCCGCCGGCATGAAGAGTGCCGTAGCTCTCCGCCTCCTTCTGGGCGGCGATCACCGTGTCGAGGATCTCGGCCTCGGCCTGCTTGTGGCGCTCCTCCGACCAGACCCCCTTCACGATCAGGTGGTTCTTCAGGCGTATGACCGGATCGCCGAGGGGCCAGGCGTCGGATTCCGCCTTCGGGCGGTAGGCCGACGGATCGTCGGAGGTCGAATGCGCACCGACCCGGTAGGTCACGTATTCGATCAGAGTGGGGCCGAGATTGCGGCGGGCACGCTCGACAGCCCATTTCGCCACCGCATAGACGGCGAGATAATCATTGCCGTCCACCCGCAGGGACGGAATGCCGAAGCCGAGACCGCGAGCCGCGAAGGTGCCCGAACCTCCCCGTGCGATGCCCTGAAAGGTGGAGATCGCCCATTGGTTGTTAACGATGTTGAGAACCACCGGCGCCTTGTAGGTTGAGGCGAAGACCAGGGCCGCGTGAAAATCCGATTCCGCCGTCGAGCCATCCCCGATCCAGGCTGCCGCGATCTTGGTATCCTTGCTGATCGCCGAGGCCATCGCCCATCCGACGGCCTGCACGTATTGCGTCGCGAGATTGCCCGAGATCGTGAAGAAGCCGTGCTCCTTGGACGCGTACATGACTGGGAGCTGCCGGCCTTTGAGGGGATCGCGCGAGTTCGAATAGACCTGGCACATCATGTCGACCATGGAATAGCCGCCTGCGATCAGCAGTCCGGCCTGCCGGTAGGTCGGGAAGTTCATGTCGCCCGGCGAGAGCGCTCTGCGGAAGGCGCAGCTGATGGCTTCCTCGCCCAGATGCTGCATGTAGAAGGAGGTTTTGCCCTGGCGCTGGGCGATCAGCATGCGGGCGTCGAAAGCGCGCAGCGTCATCATGTGCCGCATGCCCTCGATCAGTTCCTCGTCGCTGAGCAGGCCGGCCCAGGGGCCGACCGCCTCGCCGTTCCGGTTGAGAACGCGAATGATCGAAAAGGCGAGTTCGCGGATCGCTTCGGGATCCACGTCCACCTCCGGGCGGGGAACTGCCCCCGCTCTCGGGATCTTCACGTTCGAGAAATCGGGACTCCCGCCCGGGCGAACGGCTGGTTCGGGAACATGAAGGCTAAGGGGTTCGGGCTCAGACATGACCTTCCGCAATTCCTTAAGAATTCATGCTACCATGCTCGGCTCGCGATCGAGAAGAGCGCTGGCGGCGGCATCGACATGCCGTACCGTGGGATGGCGCGCCAGGCGGGCCGCGACGAGCCGCGCATCGACGGAGATCGGAACACGGAGGATGAGGGTGGCCGAAACCAAGCCCTCCGCCCCGGCCGCGAGCTCCAGATTCTTGAGCTCGAAGCCGAAGCGCTGAGCATCGCCCAGAAGGCGGACCGCCCCGTCAAAGGCATCATCGAGCACCGCCTCGACGGTGATCTCACGCATCGCTTCTCCCGACATCCTGCGCTCCCGAATGCTCGTTCAACCTGGGAAGACCATATCCGGATCTGGTGGGTTATTCTTGCTGATGTCGCTGGCCTATGCTCTGTTTGCAGAATGAAAAGCATGGTTTTGCGGATGGAACGGAACAGGAATTCTGAAAGGCGGATGGGCGGCAACATGCCGTCACTCGACCGGATGGACCGTAAGATCCTCTCGGCGCTCCGGGACGACGGCAGATTGACAATGGCCGAACTCGCCGAGAAGGTGGGCCTCTCCCCGTCGCCCTGCTGGACGCGTGTCAGGCGCCTGGAGGCCAGCGGCGCTATCGAGGGCTATGTGGCGGTCCTCGACCACAAGGTCATCGGGGTGCCCAATGTGGTCTTCGTGGAGGTGACGCTCGACAAGCACGACGAGCACATGCTGGAGCAGTTCGGCGAGGCCTTGGCGAGAATTCCCGAAGTGATCGAAGCGCACCTCGTGACCGGAGACTACGACTACCTCGTCAAGGTGGCCGTCGCCGATACCGAGCACTACGAACGATTTCTGCGCCAGAGCCTCTACCGGATTCCGGGGATCCGCCATTCGCGCTCGACATTCGCTCTCCGCGAGCTGAAACGGGACACCTCCGTCGATCCTCTGCTGCTCGCGGGCCGGTAGCCCGGAGCATCGGACCCAATAGCGGGTCCGATGCTCCACTCTTTGAAGAACGCATCGCTCCTTGCGGAAAATCGAGTCCACTTTTCACTGACGCGGCCCTGCGGGTCCGTACGATGCGCCAGCGACCCGGTTCGCCATTCCCGTTCGATCGCACGGGCATGCCGCCGAACGTCTTGGTGAGGGAGGGGCGTGGCATCACGGCGCTTCAGTGCCCTTGCGGGAGAGAGGGGCAACGGACGAGACATCGCCGGCGATCGGAATGGGCATTGTCTCGGGCGCTGGACACAGGTCGGCCATCTTGACGAGACCATGCCCGAATGTGGTGTCTCGCCCCGGAGCTCCTAGATCCTGAGCGCTGTCTCGCAGTCGTTTCTGGAGCGCCTCGCCATTCGTCTCAGGGTCCGTGGCCCGCATCATCGCCATGGCAGCTGTCACGAAGGGCACGGCGTAGGAGGTGCCGCTCCTTGCCGCGGTTCCTCCCTTGGCCCGAGCCGTGCGGATCTCGACGCCGGGGGCTGCAAAGGCAATATGCGAGCCACGGTTCGCACGTCGATAGATGTTGAGCTGGCGATCCACCGCGGTCACGGCCACCACGCCGGGATAGGCTGCCGGATAGGAGGGCTCCGCTCCGGCTCCATTGTTCCCGACGGCTGCGACAAGAACGATGCCCTGCGCGCGGGCGGCCTCGATCGCCATCCTGAGAACCTCGTTCGGCGGCCCTGACAGGCTGAGATTGACGATCCTCACGCCGCGATCCGCAAGAGTCTCGAGAGCGCCGACAAGGGAGACGACATCCGCTCTGTCCGCCATGCCGTCTTTCCTGGAGAAGGCATCCACGGCGACGAGCTTCGCCTGCGGGACCAATCCTGGGGCGACGCTCCCGGGCTTCCCCACGAGAAGCGCAGCGATGGCCGTTCCGTGGTCGGGAGAAGAGGTGCTCCCCGCCTCTCCGGACACGCTCAACAGCTCGATCGATTGGCCTTTGAGCGCCTCGTGATCGAGGTCGATACCGGTATCGATGAGGCCGATCAGAGGCGGTTCCCCGCACGAATCGATGACGGGTGGGGTCCAGCCGACGATAACCGAGGCTTTGCAGCCGGGATCACCACATTCGGACGTTTCTCCGTCCGTGTAATAATAGGAATCCATATCGGCCGATGCCCTGCGGTTGAGCCTCTGGACGGTGCGTCGGGCTTCCACGACGGACATGCCCTTGGGTAGCCTCAGCCGAACGACACGGGGAGCGATCCTTCCGCCCGTTCGGGACGTGACCTGCAGGCCCAATGCCGCTAGCCGGGCGAGATCCGGATCGGATAAGCCAGACGCGACGATCGAGCCGGCCGCCTGCCGCGGCTTCGAGGGCGAACCAATCGGCTCCAGAGAGGTCTCTGGGCCCTTCGGGAGGGCAGCGGCCTCAGAGGGCGACTGAACGGCTCGCGCCGCACGGGGGCCCCTGTCCGGAGCCGACCTGCCCCGAGCCGCCGAGGCCGCCGCACCGGAGACTGTCGCTCCGCCACCGCGGGGCGCAGAGGCTTTGCTGGACGATTTGCGGCGGGCCTCGGCAGGGGCCTTGCCCTTCTGGCCGGGTGCCGCGCTCCTGCCGCGAACCGCAGGCTTGGCGCCTTTGGCGGCTCCGGGCTGGGCTGTCGTCACCTTCGACTTGCTCCGGGGCGTCCGCTCTCGAACGTGAACGACACCGGCTTTCGACGCCGCCCTGCCCGACAGCCCGGGCGCTTGTCCTGCCCTGCCCGGCGCGGCATTGGCGCCGTTGCTGGAGGCGCTTCCTGCCGAACGGCCGCCGGCATTCTGACCTCCGCCGCCGCCCTGCCCGGCAGAACCGCCGCCCGAAGACGGACCCGAACCGCCACTCGCGCCGCCGGCTCCATTGCTGGCACCGGAACTTCCGCCGCCGGAATTCCCATTGCCGGAACTGCCTCCTGCATTGCCTGTGCCGCTCCCGCCATTTCCGTTGCTGTTCCCGCCTCCGTTGCCGCTCCCGCCATTTCCGTTGCCGTTCCCGCCTCCGTTGCCGCTCCCGCCATTTCCGTTGCCGTTCCCGCCTCCGTTGCCGCCTCCGTTGCCGCTAGCGCCTCCGTCGCCGTTGCCGTTCCCGCCCCCGTTCCCGGAGTTGCCGTTGCCGCCAGCATTCCCATTGCCTCCGCCGCCGGCCTTGGCGGAGGCGGAGGATGGCGCAAGCTGGAGGTCGGCCGGTGAGCCGAAATCGACGTGCACCTGAACGGGTGCTGCAACGGCCATGCTTCCGGCCAGGATCGCCAGGTATCGCCACCAACGCGCCATCACGGCTCCTCACGGCTCTTTTCCGGCATGCGCGGCTGAGGCATTCACATGAACCGGAAGTGTCGGGTTACTCTGTGGCCAAGTTTGCAGCCTCTGTCGGATGGTTCACTCGCCCGGACGGCAGAGAACGATATACTTGTCGTAAGGTCGTGCCAGGGCAGATCGATAACGATGCAGTCCGGCTTTGTATCCGGTGGAGGTCTGATCAAAGGCGGCGATTCGCAGTTTATGCGGATGATCTGGGAATAAATCGGGCTTGGATCCGTTTTCGTGACCAGGAGGGCGGTGCGGAGCAGCAATGCCAACAGCCATCGGACAGGAACTCGTGGCGCTTCTGCCGCGCCTGAGGCGCTTTGCCCTGGTGCTTTGCCGTTCGTCATCCCAGGCAGACGATCTCGTGCAAAGCGCTTGCGAGCGTGCGCTTGCCAACGCGGATCGTTGGACGCCCGGGACGCGCTTCGACGCATGGGTTTTCCGCATCATGCGCAACAACTGGATCGATCACCTGAGGCGGTCAAGGACCGAGGGCATGAGCCATGATATAACTACCCGGACGGAAATCGTCGGCGATGCCGGCGAAGAACCGATTCTGAACAGGCTTCTGCTGGCGGAGGTCCAGCAGATCATCGGCGGGATGCCGCGTGAGCAGCGGGAGGTGCTGCTCCTCGTCTGCGTCGAAGAGCTCGCCTATCGGGAGGCGGCCGAGATTCTCGGCGTTCCGGTCGGAACGGTGATGAGCCGCCTTGCACGAGCCCGAAAGCGGCTCGTTGAGATGACGGCTGCGGCCTGACGGTTGGGGAAGCGATTGCGGGGAAATGCCGATG
The DNA here is from genome assembly GCF_009830105.1 of Microvirga makkahensis. Taxonomy (GTDB): domain Bacteria; phylum Pseudomonadota; class Alphaproteobacteria; order Rhizobiales; family Beijerinckiaceae; genus Microvirga; species Microvirga makkahensis. The sequence continues at coordinate 3,393 of NZ_WURB01000002.1, read as the reverse complement.
GCCCACGTACATTTCAGCGATGAGGTTCTCATGGCATTCGCGGACGGAGAGCTCGACGAGCCGACTGCCGCCGCCGTGGAGCAGGCCATCGCGGAAGACCCGGCCATCGCCGGAAGGGTCGCGGGGTTCCTGCGCAGCCGACGGCTGATCCGGTCGGCGTTCCCGAAGGAGGCCGCATCCGACGTTCCGCCTGAGCTGCTGGCTGCGGTTCAGGCACAGATCGAACGGTTCGAGGGACCCAGCCGACAGCGGCCGCCATCCCCCCTCCCCTCTCCTTCCCAATCCCCTCTCCAGGCCTTGCGGAGAGCACCTCCCGACGGCAGGTGGCGCTTCGGGATCGCTCTGGCGGCGAGCCTCGCGGCATTGGCGATTGCGGCAGCCGCCTATCTTGCCGGGCGGCAAGGCCTTTCGTCCCCCTCGTCCGACCCCATCGCGCACCTCGCGGATCCGGAGGTCCGCCGCGTCCTGAGCGAGAGCCCGTCGGGACAGGAGCGGAGCCTTTCCTTCGGGCGAATGCGGATGATCTCCACATTCCGCATGGCAAACGGGAACCTGTGCCGAGAGTTCAAGATCGAAGCGCGCTCCGCCACCTCGGACGCGGTCGCCTGCCACGACGGGGACTGGACGATCACCTTTGCGCTCGCATCGGCAGCGGCAGACGCGGCCTATGTCCCAAGCGGCGAATCGGATCTCATGGCAAGCTACCTCCAGAACTCGGGCGCCGGTGAACCGCTCGTGGACGATGCCGAAACCCGGGCGCTGAACGAAGCGCGGCGCCGGAGATGAAGAGCTGCGAACGCTCCTGATGCGGAATTTTTCCGATCCGCCGGAATAATCCGGAACGCCGTCCGTTCTGCTTTCAGACAGCCGAAGGAGTTCCACGATGCGGATGCGACTCGTCCTGATCGTTGTCGTGCCGTTGTTGGGCGCTGTGGCGGCCTTTGAAGGAGCCGGTACGGCTCCGCAGACCTCCAGCGCCCGCATGGCCTATGCACAGGCCGGAACCCTCACCGGTGCTGTCGCAGCGGTTCGAAAAATCCGGTTGCACTTGTCTGCCGACCAGAGCACGCGGACCTGGTCGGAACCTTCACCGGAAGATCGGGACATGTCGCGGCTCGGTGTCGGCGAGGTGCTCCCCGAAGGAGCCGAGCTTTACCCGGTTCCACAGCACGAATCCTACCGCTATGCGATCGTTCAAGGACATCGGCTCATCGTGGACGCGGCCTCGCGCCAGATCGTCTACATCATCCGGTGAGGCCCGTGTGGCATCACGCACGCAACAATCCCCATCCTGTGAACTGAAAGACGCCCATGTCGCCGAATGATGCTTATCAGAAACGAGAGCCTGCCGTGAGCGTGGAAGGACCGCCCGCGATCAGGGTTCACATTTACGCCAGCCCGCTGTTTCGCACGGGGATGGAGCAGATCTTCCGTGGCCCGCGCTTTGTCTTGTCGGATTCTGCAACTCGAGATCTTCCATCCCCGGCGGGTCTCGATCATGCGGCGCCGGAACTCTTCATCGTGGATGAGAAGTACTGCCCGATTGCAATTCCCGTGTTTGCTGCCGAACTGAAAGCCCGCAATTCGGCCGCGCGCGTGGTTCTTCTCGCGGACCGATTCGAACTCGGCGCCGTCGTGTCGGCCCGGCATGCCGGCGTCGACGGATTTTGCCTCACGACCAGCGATCGCGATGTTCTGGTCCATTCCATCGAATTAGTGCTTCTCGGGGAAATCGTCGTCCCCTCAGAGCACCTCCTTACACTGATGGAAGATCGTGTTCGGGACATCGAGCATCCGCAAGGGGTTCTCGGTGAGATGCTCGACGGCCCTGCTCCGAAAAAGTCCCTGTCCGCCCGGGAAATCGAGGTTCTGGCCTGGCTGAAAGAAGGCGCCCCGAATAAAACCATCGCCCGCAAGCTCAACTTGGCCGAGACGACCGTGAAGGTTCACGTGAAAGCAATTCTCAGGAAGATCGGGGTCGTCAACCGGGCGCAGGCGGCGATCTGGGCAGCATGTCACATGCCGGCCGAAACCGTGCACGATAAGCGCTGATCGGGATCAGGGGGTCACCGGCTTCGCGGGCCTTGCTTCACGGTTCACAGCACGAGAGTCGCGAGGCGCACGACGCTCACGGACAATCTGTTCCGGCACAGGAGCAAGGCGGATCCGTACTGCGCCGTTCCGGAGGACAGACCGGTTCCGGCATTCCTGACGAAGGATGCGTAGGTCTATGCGTGCCCGCGTGATGCGATCGTGGCCGCCAAGGACAACGGCTTCATTCTCCTTCATCGAGGGCCGAAAAGCGCTTTAGCGGGATCGAAACCGCTCGATTGGCATGAGGGCACACACCGACCCTCGATGGGAGAAGAGGCGGCCCTGTCGGCCGCCTCCTTTGCAGTCCGAAGCCGCCGCTCAGTTGATGACCTGCACGATCTTGCGTGTGCTCGGCTCAACGAGAACCGGCGTGTCGTTCACGACCGTGTACCGGTAGCCCTTCACCTTGTACTGGGCCGGCACCTCGTAGAGGGTCACACCGGACTCGGGCAGAACCGCACCCACGCGCACCTCTTCCTTGTAGGTGTAGGAAGGCACCTTCTGTGTCGTCACATACTGGCGGAATTCAGGCTGCTGCTGGTCGGCGATGCCGCCGACGATGGCGCCGGTCACGCCGCCCACGGCCGCTCCAACCGGGCCGCCCACGATCGCTCCGCCGACAGCGCCCGTCGCTGCACCGGCGGCCGCGCCGCCGGACTGGGCCAAGGCGGCCGCAGGGGCGAGAGAGGCAAGAATGGCGCCCGCGAGAAGAATTTTCTTCGACATGGTTTCACTCCTGAAATGAACGTTCGGGCGTGCCGCCCGTCCGAAGTCAAACGTGCTGCATGAGCAGTAGTTTCAGAGAACGGGGAAGAAACGTCTTAGGTTAAGCGCCTATTCATTTAGATGAACGTGGCTTGAACACTGGGGATGCCGTGTCATTCAAGGCAGTCCCGCCCGTTACCTGCGAAGGCACTTTTCCTCACAGGCCGGAATGGCGGAGAGCCATCTGCAAGCCGGTGAGGCCGCGGAGTGATAAGAGCCTCCGGTGATCGGGGCGACGCCGGGACCGATGTGGCGGGAGGAGACCCCGTCTGCGGGTCTCCTCTCGAAATCATTGAGAGCGCGATGACCTCTCGGGCGATCTTCAGCGGGGCTCCGGAATGCGGTGAACCAAAGAGGGGAGATGTTTCCACGCTGACGGAAACAGCTCTAATCCTCTCCCAGGCCGCGCAGGATCTCGCGCTTGCCGGCATGGTTGGCGGGTCCGACGATGCCCTCCTGCTCCATGCGCTCCATCAGGGAGGCGGCGCGGTTGTAGCCGATCTGCAGGCGCCGTTGGATGTAGGAGGTCGACGC
>NZ_WURB01000019.1 GCF_009830105.1 Microvirga makkahensis | reverse complement strand
ACGACGGAGATGTCCGCGCCCTTCTCGACCGCCTGCTGCTTGAGACGGATCGCCGTCGCCAGGCCCGCAGGGCCAGCGCCCACAATCACGACGTCGAACTCCATCGATTCACGGGCGGGAAAATCGGACATACGTATTCTCCTGTACGCGGCTTGGAAGCGCCAGCGATCCATATCGTTCACATATGAACGATATGGATCGCTTCTCAAGTAGGGCCTTTGTTGGAACCGTTCCTAACTTCTTTGGCACGCAGCTCAAAGTTCCCTTTCAGTATAAGGTTATGCTGAAAGCCGATGACACCCGCTCGTTTCGCCGGGAATCGTACAGGCGTCGTCCTGAGTTGTCCCTCCCATCAAGGGCGCTTAAGGTAGACAAATGCAGGATCACCCCTCCGATCGCGAGACGTTCTATACGCTGTTCGACACGCCCATCGGCTTATGCGGCCTTGCCTGGAACGGCCGCGGCATCGTCGGCGTGCAGCTGCCGGAAGACCATGCATCCAAAACGCGCAGCCGCATCGCCAAGCGTTTTCCGGGAGTTGCCGAAGCCCCTCCCCCGCCCCCCATCCAGGCGATCATCGCGGATATGGTCGCTCTGCTGAAGGGCGAGGCGCGCGACCTGTCCGGTGTCCCGCTGGACATGGAGGGCGTGCCGGAGCTTCACCGACGTGTCTTCGAGGTTGCGCGCAGCATTCCGCCCGGCCGGGTCCTGACCTATGGGGAGATCGCGTCCCGGCTCGGTGTCGACAATGCCCGGCTGATCGGTCAGGCGCTCGGGCGCAATCCTTTCGCCATCATCGTTCCCTGCCACCGGGTTGTCGCCGCAGGCGGCAAGCTCGGCGGGTTCTCGGCGAATGGCGGCGGCATGACGAAGCGCCGCCTTCTCTCTATCGAAGGCGCCCGGCGTGGTGACGATCCGACACTTTTCGACCTGATCTCCTGAGAGCAAGGTCGGCTTCCGCAAAGCCGCCGGCCGATCGCGCTCCTTGCGAGCCTCAGTTGTTCATCGGGCCCAGAACGCTTACATACGCTCTATGCAGGATCTCCCTTCCGACCGCGATGCTTTGAAGGCGCTCCTCGACTTCCATGTCGAGGCGGGGGTTGATCTTGCCCTCGACGAGGTTCCGCACAACCGCTTCGCGGAGCCGAAACCCGAACCGGCACGCGTGGCGAGCCCCGCTCCGCAGAACCAGGCAGCCCGCGCCTCGCCGGCCTCGGCCGCCCCCTCCCCATCGCGCGCCTTGCCCAAGGCCGCCGCCGGCGCGCCCGACGAAGTGGCGAGCCTCGCCCGCGAGCAGGCGCGCCACGCCCGGACCATGGAGGAGCTGGAGACGATCCTCGCAGCCTTCGAGGGCTGTGCCTTGAAGTTTTCCGCCAAGAACCTGGCCTTCGCCGACGGCAATCCGGAAGGCCGGGTGATGCTGGTGGGCGAAGCCCCCGGCGCGGACGAGGACCGGATCGGCAAGCCCTTCATGGGCCGCTCCGGCCAGTTGCTCGACCGGATGCTCGCTACGATCGGCCTCGACCGTAGCCAAGTCTATGTGGCCAATATCGTGCCCTGGCGTCCGCCGGGCAACCGCACGCCGACACCGCAGGAAATCGCGATCTGCAAGCCGTTCATCGCCCGGCAGATCGAGCTGGCCTCTCCCGAATTCCTGCTCTGTCTCGGCGGCCCCGCGGCCCAGAACCTGCTCGGCCTCAAGGACGGGATTCTGCGTACCCGCGGGCGCTGGTTCACCTACAAGACCGAGGACGGCCGCGAGATCCGCGCCTTGCCGACCTTGCACCCGGCCTATCTGCTGCGCCAGCCCCTACAGAAGCGCCTCGGCTGGCGGGATTTCATGGCCTTGAGGCGGGCGCTCGACGCGAAGGAATAGGGGCGCGCCCCGAGGGCGTTCGGAACTCGTTCAACCTTTCGGGCCTTAAGCTCCTGCGGCATATCATGTTGCCGCTCGTGGGTGGAACATGCGGTGGGAAGACTTCCGAACCTCGTCCAATGTGGAAGACCGTCGCGGCATGGGCATGGTCCGCGGTGGCGGGCTGGGGATCGGCACCATCGTGATCCTGGGCCTCGTCGGCTGGGCCCTCGGCATCGACCCGCGCCTTCTGATCGGCGGCGCCGAGATGCTCAACGGCGGCGGTTCGGGCTATCAGCAGCAACAGGGCCGTCCGGGCACGCCTCAGGACGAGGCGGGGCGCTTCGCCGCCGCGATCCTCGGCAATACGGAAGACGTGTGGAAGACCGTTCTGCCCCAGCAGGTGAACCGGCAATACCAGGAGCCGAAGCTGGTGCTGTTCTCCGGTGCCACGCGCTCGGGCTGCGGCGGCGCGCAATCGGCCATGGGGCCCTTCTACTGTCCGCTCGACCAGACGGTCTACATCGACCTTTCCTTCTTCGAGGAGATGCAGCGCCGTTTCCGCGCTGGCGGCGACTTCGCCTATGCCTATGTGCTCGCGCACGAGGTCGGCCACCATGTCGAGAACCTTCTCGGCATTCTCCCGCGCGTGCAGGAGCGCCAGCAGGAAGTGGGCCGATCCCAGGCGAATCAATTGTCCGTTCGCGTCGAGCTGATGGCGGATTGCCTGGCCGGCGTTTGGGCGCACCATTCCAACCAGCGCTGGCAGTCGCTGGAGCAGGGCGACATCGAGGAAGCGGTCCGCGCGGCGGAAGCCATCGGCGACGACCGGCTGCAGAAGCAATCTCAGGGCCGCGTGGTGCCCGATTCCTTCACCCACGGCTCTTCGGAACAGCGCATGCGCTGGCTCACGACGGGTCTGAAGAGCGGCTCCGTCCAGTCCTGCGACACGTTCAGGGCTGCGAAATTGTAAGGTTCTGCCTTCATCGTCACGACATCATCCAGCCGTGCCCCTTCCCCGTCACGGCCGCCCTCGTCGCGGCCGTCCACGTCTTGGGAACGCACCGCGCCGCGAAGACGGGGATGGCCGGGGATGGCGATGAGGGTGTCAGTGTGCTCCTCTCTGCGTTAGATGTTGATCGACCACGCGAGAGTTCCCCATGCCCGGCATCGACGAAACGCTGACCTTCATTCCGCTCTCCATCGCGGTGCTCACGGTGTCCGACACGCGCTCCCTTGATGACGACAAGTCCGGCGCCACGCTCGCCGAGCGAATCATGAAGGCAGGTCACAGGCTCGGGGACCGCGCGATCGTGACGGACGACGTGGAGGCCATCCGCGAAAGGGTCAAAGGCTGGATCGCCGATCCCGCCATCGACGTGGTCATTACCACGGGCGGTACGGGCTTCACCGGCCGGGACGTCACGCCCGAGGCCATCGAGCCCCTGTTCGAGAAGCGCATGGACGGCTTCTCCGCCGTGTTCCACCGCATTTCCTACGACAAGATCGGCACCTCGACGATTCAGTCCCGCACCACGGCGGGCGTGGCGAACGCCACCTACATCTTCGTCCTGCCGGGATCGCCTGGCGCCTGCAAGGACGCGTGGGACGCAATCCTCGCCACCCAGCTCGACTACCGCTACCGCCCCTGCAACTTCGTCGAGATCATGCCCCGCCTCGACGAGCACCTGAAGCGCGGAAAGCTGAAAGGATGAATCAGCCGAAGACCGGATCGCGCTCGATCCGGGCCGACAGGCGCACGGGCGCGCGGGCCTTCACCTCGTGGAGCAAGATCCGCCGGTGCACGAGATCGCCCGCGCGGACGGAGGAGCGCGCGAAGGCGCGGCGCAGGAGCCCGGCCATGCCGGTGTCCCGGCGGAAACGGGCAAGCCCCCGCTCGGGCGGTGTTAGGGCCACGAAACGGTCGAGGATCCGGATCCAATCCTCCTGGGGAATATCGCCGTCGTCGAGGCAGAGCAGCCAATCCCGCCGCGCCGTTCGGGCTCCCTCCGCCCAGGACATCTCTTCCGCGACCATCAGGCTGGCCCCGACAGCATCGGCCACCTTCGCCAAGGTCCCGTCCTGTCTGCGGGATAGAATGACGGCATCGCCGACGAGCCCCGCCGCGACGGCGGGAACGAGGGCGCTCAAGGTGGCGGCCAGGGCCTCCGGCCCATGAGTGACACGGACGAGAACGGTGATCATGGATCTCTTATAGCCCCTTCGCATGGCAACGTCGCCGGGTGGATCGTCATTAAGAGCACTTGATTTTGTTCCTCGTTTGTTCTGTTCTGGGTTGGTTCTCAATCCAGATTCGCCCGAGGCCGCCATGTCCATCCGTATCAAGGATCAGCCCGCTCCTTCGAGGCCTGTGAAGCGCTCGCCCATCGAGGCCGCCGAGGCTGCGCGCCGTCGGATGGACGATCCGGCCTATCGGGTCGAGATGGACCGCCGCCGGGGCCGGGGCGCGGTGGCCAACCCCACCGGGCGCTGCGAGCCCGCGCGGCGCGAGAGCTTCGACGACGGCTGGGACATCGGGGAGGAGCTTTTGCCCCTGCCGACCGAGGTGATCATCGAGAAGCCGCGTACGATCATCACGAAGAACGATTCCCCCGACATCCTCTTCGAGAAGTCGATCAATCCGTACCGCGGCTGCGAGCACGGCTGCTCCTACTGCTTCGCGCGGCCTACCCATGCCTATCAGGGCCTGTCCTCAGGACTCGACTTCGAGACCAAGATCTTCGCCAAGCCCAATGCCGCCGAACTTCTGGAGAAGGAGCTGCGCGCGCCGAATTATCAGCCCACGACCATCGCGCTCGGCGCCAACACGGACCCCTATCAGCCGGTGGAGCGAAAGTTCCGCATCACGCGCTCCGTTCTTGAAGTGCTGAACCGCGCCAACCATCCCGTCGGCATCGTTACGAAATCGGCGCTGGTCACCCGCGACATCGATCTCTTGAGCCAGATGGCCGACAAGCAGCTCGCCAAGGTCGCGATCTCCATCACGACCCTCGATCCGAAGCTCGCCCGAAGGATGGAGCCGCGCGCGGCGACGCCCGCCAAGCGCCTCGAGACCGTGCGCAGGCTCTCGGAGGCCGGCATTCCGGTGACCGTGCTGGTGGCCCCGATCATTCCCGCCATCAACGATCACGAAATCGAAGCTATCCTGAAAGCCTCGCAGCAGGCCGGGGCGCAGGAGGCCGGATACGTGCTGCTTCGCCTGCCGCACGACCTGAAGGACCTCATGCGCGACTGGCTGGTGGAGCACTATCCGGACAAGCTCAAGCACGTGTTCTCGCTGCTTCAGGAAGCGCGCGGCGGCAAGGATTACGATTCCGGCTGGAGCACGCGCCAGTCGGGCGTCGGCCCCTATGCCTGGATGATCGGCCGCCGCTTCGAGACCGCCGCCGAGCGGCTGGGGCTGAACAAGCGGAATCTCTCCCTGCGCAAGGACCTGTTCAAGTCTCCCGCGAAAGAGACCGGGCAGCTGAGTTTGTTTTGAGCCTTCCCCGTCATGGCCGTCCGATCGGACAAGCGCGGCGCTTCGCACCATCGGGATCACCGGCACAAGGCTGGTTTGAAGCGGGAGGGAACAGGGATCATGGAGGGAGCATTCACACGGGCGGCATAAAGCGCGGATGACAAAGAGGCCTCCTCCCGCTTTGATCCCACCCCATGACCGCACCGATTCGCTCTCCCAGGAAACCCGGCCTTGGCCTCGACCGCGAGCTTTCCGCCCGCGCGGCGGGCTACACCTGCATCGCGGGCCTCGACGAGGTCGGGCGCGGACCGCTCGCAGGACCGGTCGTATCGGCGGCGGTCGTGCTCGATCCGGACAATGTCCCGCAGGGCCTGGCGGATTCGAAGGTCCTCACGGCGCCGAAGCGCGAGGCGCTGTTCGCGGAAATCCTGGCGACCGCGAAGGTGGGCATTGCCTCGGTGTCCCATACAGAGATCGACATCATCAATATCAGGCAGGCCTCGCTGCAGGCCATGTGCCGGGCGCTCGCGGCCCTTCCCTGCACGCCGGATCTCGCCTTCGTCGACGGCAACGATCCGCCGCGACTTCCCTGCGCGACAAAGGCTTTCATCAAGGGCGATTCGAGCATCGCGTCGATCGCGGCAGCCTCCATCGTGGCGAAAGTGGTGCGCGACCGCATGATGGCGCGCCTCGCCGAGACTTATCCGGCCTACGGATTCGCGAGCAATGCGGGCTACAGCACGAAGACGCATCTCCGGGTGCTCGCCAGCGACGGCCCCTGCCCGTTTCACCGCATGAGTTTTGCGCCGCTGAGACAAGGGTTACTGGACCTGTAACCAAACCTAACGCGCGTTAACCAGAAAAGATCAATCTTTTCAATATCTAGGCAAGTTTTGCCGACCCAAAATAAGACGCATTTTTTTCTTTCTGGAAACCTGATCTTTACCCTAACGGACGATGATCCTGAGTGTCAGTTGCGTAACCGGTGATCACCCATGGGTACCTTGCGTACCGGGGCTGCCGGCGCCGCCTCCCGGATCAGTGTCTCGCGTACCGGGCGGTCTGCGCCGGCTCCTCGGACGGGGCGTAAAGCCTCCCTCTCCGTCTTGCCGAAGCCTCTTCCTCTCAACGAGATCCTTCTCGGCGACTGCATCGCCAGTCTCGAGAAGCTTCCCCCCGAGAGCGTCGACGTCGTCTTCGCGGATCCGCCGTACAACCTCCAGCTCGAACAGGCGCTCACGCGTCCGGATCAGAGCCTCGTCGACGCCGTCGACGACGACTGGGACAAGTTCGCGAGCTTTGCCGATTACGACGCCTTCACCCGCGCCTGGCTCTCCGCCGTGCGCCGCGTGATGAAGAAGAACGCGACCTTGTGGGTAATCGGCTCCTACCACAACATCTTCCGCGTGGGCGCGGCCCTGCAGGATCTCGATTTCTGGATTCTCAACGACATCGTGTGGCGGAAAGCCAACCCGATGCCGAACTTCAAGGGCCGCCGCTTCACCAATGCGCACGAGACCATGATCTGGGCCTCGAAGAGCGCGGATTCGAAGGGCTACACCTTCCATTACGATGCGCTGAAAGCCGGCAACGAAGACGTGCAGATGCGCTCGGACTGGTTCATCCCGATCTGCACCGGCGACGAGCGCCTGAAGGACGAGAACGGGCGCAAGGTGCACCCCACCCAGAAGCCGGAAGCGCTGCTCGCCCGTGTGCTGCTCTCCTCGTCCAATCCGGGTGACGTGGTGCTCGATCCCTTCTTCGGCTCCGGCACCACCGGCGCCGTCGCCAAGATGCTTGGGCGCAACTTCATCGGCCTCGAGCGCGATCCGGTTTATGCGCAAGCCGCGCGCAAGCGCATCGATGCGGTCGTCCCGCTCGACGACGTATCGGTCGCGGCCCCGCCGGAGAAGCGCGCTGAAGTGCGCGTGCCGTTCCTGTCGCTCGTCGAGGGCGGCTATGTGAAGGCGGGCGAGACGCTGGTGGACGAACGCCGCCGCCACAAGGCCGTGGTGCGCGCCGACGGCACGCTCGCTCTGGGCCCCATCGTCGGCTCGATCCACAAGATCGGCGCGCTGACGCAAGGCTTCCCATCCTGCAACGGCTGGACATTCTGGCACGTGGAACGAAACGGAAAGCTCGTTTCCATCGACGAGTTCCGCACGAAGGTGCGGGCGGAACTCGCGGCGTAGGATCAAGATATCATCCCGTATCTTCGAAAGGGCCAGCCCGGTGCTGGCCCTTTCCGCTTTACGCCCTAGCCTTTCGTCACAGAGACGTCATCCAAGACCGCTAGCGCGGGATAGATCGAACGAAAGACAGGACCTGCCCGTGCTCATCAAGCGCATACTTCCCCTGCTCGCCGCCCTCGTGCCCGCCTTCGCACAGGCCGAAGGCATATCCGGCGACCTTGTGCTCTATACGAGCCAGCCCAACACCGATGCCCAGCAGACGATCGACGCCTTCAAGGCCAAGTATCCCGAGGTCAACATCACCTTCGTCCGCGACGGCACGCCGAAGATCCTCGCCAAGCTGAGCGCGGAATTCGAAGCGGGACAGCCCCGGGCCGACGTGCTGCTGATCGCCGACAGCGTCACGATGGAAGGCCTCAAGAAGGATGACCGACTGCTCGCGCACGACAAGGCCGATATTTCGGCCTACGCCAAAGGCACCCACGATCCGCAGAAGTTCTGGTTCGCCACGAAGCTGATCACCACCGGCATCGCCTACAACACCAAGGCGACCTTCAAGCCCACCTCCTGGGTCGACCTCACGCGGCCCGAAGTCAAAGGTCAGCTCGTCATGCCGAGCCCCCTCACATCGGGCGCCGCTCTCATCCATGCCGCCACCCTGACCGGCAATCTCGAAGGCGGCTGGAAGTACTACGAGGACCTCAAGGACAACGATGCCACGGCCGGCGGCGGCAACGGCGACGTGCTGAAGCAGGTCGCGGGCGGCCAGAAGCTCTATGGCGTCATCGTCGACTACATGCCGATTCGCGAGAAGGCCAAGGGCGCCCCGATCGAGTTCGTGTTCCCGCAGGAGGGCGTCTCGGCCGTGTCCGAGCCCGTCGCCATCCTCAAGACCACAAAGAATCCCGAAGCCGCCCGCGCCTTCGTCGATTTCCTGATTTCGAAGGAAGGGCAGGAACTGGCGCTGAAGCAGGGCTACATCGCCGCGCACCCCGCCGTCCCGCTGCCTGCCGGCTATCCGCCGCGCGAGCAGATCAAGGTCATGGGCTTCGATGCCGCGAAGGCGCTGGCCGACGAGACCGCGAACAAGGCGACTTTCGCCGACATCTTCGGTCAGTGAGAGACCGGGCGCACACCAAATCGTTCCTGGAGCGGGGAGGTTTCGGCCTCCTCGCTTTCGTCGCTTTGGCCGTGCTCTCCTTTGAGGTCCTGCCTGCCCTTCGGCTGCTCCTGGTGGCCTTGGCCCCCGGGGGCGCCTTCGATCCGGGGAAGGCGATCGCCGCCCTCTCCGGCCGGTCGGCCCTTCGGGCCGCGCAGGCGACGCTGGAGACCGCCTTGTTCTCCACCCTGCTGGCGGTTCCGCTCGGCACGGCGATGGCGCTGGTCCTTGGCGTCACCGACATGCGCGGGCGCCATCTCGCCTCGTTCCTCTTCGTTCTGTCCGTGATGATCTCGCCACAGGTCATCGCCCTTGCCTTTCTCCATCTCGCCGGCCCGGCATCTCCGATTCTGAACAGTCTGGGCCTCGCGCCCGGAGCGGGCAGCGCGAACCCGATGCTCGGGCGCGACGGGATCATTCTCGTGCTGGGGCTGCATCACGCGCCGCTCGTCTATGTGGTGGTGAGCGCGGGCCTCAAGCGCATACCGCTCATCGTGATCGAAGCCGCACGCGTGGACGGAGCACGGCCCCTGCGCATCGTCACCGACCACGTGATGCCGCTGCTGCGTCCCCACCTCATGAGCGCGGGCCTGCTCGCCTTCGTGGCGGGCATCGGCAATTTCGGCATTCCGGCCCTGCTCGGCGCGCCGGTGAATTACCTCACGCTGCCTGTTCTCATCTACCGCCGCATGTCGAGCTTCGGCACCGGCATCCTTGGCGACGTGGCGATGCTGGGCCTTTGCGTCGCGACCATCGCCATCGTCTGCGTGGCCGCCAGCCAGATCATCACCCGCCGCGGCGGCGTGCTTTTGGAAGACGACGCTCCCATGCTGCCATTCTGGCATCTCGACCGGGCTCGCGCGGCCGCCGAGATTTTCGTGATCTTCGTCATCGCTGCCGTTCTCGTCCTACCCGTGCTGTCCCTGCTGGCGGCCGCTCTCGTTCCGTCCTACGGCATGCCCCTGAGTCTCGAGACAATCACCTTCGACAATTTCGCCGAGGTCCTGGCGCGACAGGACGTAACCATGCGCGCCTTCCTGAACTCGCTCGCCTATGCAGGGGGTGCGGCGTGCCTGCTGGCCTGTCTGTCGATCCCTATGGCCTATGCTCTGGTGCGCCTGGCGGGACCGGCGAGAATCCCCATGACGGCTCTTCTCGAGACGTCCTACGTCCTTCCCGGCATCGTGCTGGCCATCGCATGCATTCTCCTGTTCCTGAAACCGCTGCCGCTGATCGGCATCTCGCTCTACGCGACGCCGGCGATCATCGTCTTCGCCTATCTCGCCCGCTTCCTTTCGGTCGTGCTCAAGCCCGTGCTCGCCGGAATGGCGCAGGTCGACGTGGCGCAGGAGGAGGCCGCATCGCTCGATGGCGCGGGCCTCGCGCGCCGGCTCGCCGACATCATCCTCCCCTCGCTTCTTCCGGCCGCGGTGGCCGGCGGCCTGATGGCGTTCCTGCTCGCCTTCAGCGAGCTGACGGTGTCGGCCCTGCTCTGGTCGGCGGGAACCGAGACCATCGGCGTCGTGCTCTACAATCTCGAAGAGGCGGGTCTCGCGAGCCAGGCCTCGGCCGTCGCGACCGTCATCGTCGCCGTCGTCATGCTCGCCATGCTCGCTCTCCACGCCCTGGGCAGGTACCTGCCGGAAGGCACATTGCCCTGGCACTGCCCGTCGGAAGGCGCGTCGTTCTCCACCTGCAAGTCGGAGCGCGCCGCGCTTCCTGCGGGCCCCCTCGGCGTGACGAGACCGCAACCGGTCTTGAGGGCGTCAGACGGAATGGGTGCCTGATCACCGCGCGGCGAGCCACCGAAGCAGCTCCGCATCGAAGAGCGCGCTCTCCTCGAGTTGCGGCGTGTGCCCGCTCTTCTCGAACACGCGAACCGTGAGATCGCGGAAGCAGCCGCGATAGGCATCCCATGTCGCGTAGGGCGCGACGAGATAATCGTACCGCCCGAGGGCGAGGAAAACCGGGATGTCGAGCCGCTCCAACCCTTGCCGCACATCGAGGTCGCGAAACGTCTCGCCCCATAAGTGGTCGATGACAGGCATGTTCACATGCACGCCTTCCCAGAGCGCAGCCGCATCAAAGCCGTGATCGTACCAGCTCTTCGCGCCGAGGCGGATGCAGAAGGTGACGAAACGCTTCTCGGGTGCAGCCTCGATCTCGGCGGGAAGCAATGCGAGATCGCCTGCGAGCTTCGCCTTGCGCTCCGGGCAGACGGATTCCTGCCAGTACCGTTCCGACGCTTCCTGATGCGCCGCGCCGTGGCTCGGCCCGGTGCCGATCATCACCACGTGGGACACGTGCTGCGGATAGCGCTTGGCATATTCCAGCGCCATGTAGCCATGGCCGGAATGGCCCATGACGATCATCTTCTCGTGCCCGAAATGACGCCGGGCGAGGTCGATGTCGTCGAGCACCACATCGAGTTCGTAGTCGGATGGCTGCAGATCCTTCGAGGTTTTCGCAAAGCCGCGATGATCGACGAAGACAAGCTGCAGCGACCTCCTCAGGTTCTGCGAGAAGGTTCGCGGATAGTAGACCGCGCTGCCGATCACGATGGCAGGCGTGCCCTGCCCTTCGACGGAATAGGCCAGGTCAAAACCACCGGATGAGATAGTACCGCGCATGATCGCTGCTCATGAACTTTGCCTCGCGCGTTTCTCGCCCGAGCCCTCCGGCTTGTGAAGCCCCTGACCTCGTCAGAAGTGTAGACCACCCTCACGCGGCTGAAGGGCTGCGGGCAAACCCTCCTCAGGCGATGGTGGGATCACCCGACCCACGGAACATCCCCCTATGCCTGCGCCGCCCCAACGTTTTAGCATACTGCCATGGCTCACCCTTCTCACGATCCCTTTCACCTCGCCTTCAGCGAACCGTCCTGGGACGATCTGCGGATCTTCCTGGCCGTGGTGGCTCATGGATCGATGAACGGCGCGGCGAAAGCCTTGGGGCAGAGCCAGCCGACGGTGGCCCGGCGCATCAGGGCACTGGAGGAGACGCTCGGGATCGACCTTTTCCAGCGCGGTCCCAACAACCTCGAACTGACGGGGGCAGGCCGGGCGATCCTCGAGGCGGCCTCCCCCATGGGCGAGGCGGCAAGCATCGTGGCGCGCACGGCCTCAGCCCATCGACCCGATCCGGATGCGCCCGTGCGCGTGACCGCGACCTCCTCGGTCGCCCTGTTCCTGTCGCTGCATTCAGCGGAACTGCACAAGGCCGCCGAGCCCGTGGAGATCGCCTATATTCCCACCCGCCGAAAGCTCGACCTCGCCTCGGGTGAGGCCGACATCGCGCTTCGCATGCGCGTCCTGCCCGAGGGCACTGACGAGCTCGTGGCGCGAAAGGTGGGGCAGATCGCCTTCGCCATCTACGCCACCTCCGAGGACCCGGCGTCCGTCATCGCCCCGCCGGAGGATCCGACCCTGTCCCGGCAGGCGGCCTATGTCGCCGAGTTCGCGCAAGGGCGCACGATTGCCGCCCGCATCGGCGACATGCCGATCCGGTATCAAGCGGCCAAAGCGGGCCTGGGCGCGGCCTTCCTGCCCTGCTGGCTCGGCGATTCCGATCCCGATCTCAAGCAGGTTGTGATGCCCGAAGGCGACCTGATCGAGGATGTGTTCCTCGTCATGCATCGCCGCAGCCGCAACCGCCCGAACGTGATGCGCGTGGCGAATGCGCTCGCGGCCCTGTTCAAGCGCAGTCAGAAGGCGCTGGCGGGAGGGTGACGGCTCTCACGATTGCAGCTCTCATTCCGACAGGTCGACGCGCGGATGGAAGACGAGATCGTTCCATGCCTGAAGGGGCTGAGAGCAAGAGGCGCAAGGTCGAAGCGTTGTGTCACTCCCGACAACAGAACGGCCGTACAGCGTCATGGCCGTCTGCGGACTTGTTCCGGGAATCAGTCCCGGCCATCCCGATGCAAAAGGCGCAGGCGCTCCGACGGATCGGGATCAACGGCCTTGTGCCGGTGATGACACAGTGAGAGCTGATGCATGCACCTCCTAGGCCCCACTCCTACGGCTGCGCGACCGCGACCTACTTCGCGGCGCCCTTCGCAGGCTGCTTGTCGGATGCCTTCTTCGCCCCCGGCAGATCACCCAAGGCATGCACCAAAACCTTCTTCATGGCGCCGGGCAATGCCTCCTCATGCAGATGAAGCCGCGGGGTCCAGCGCATGTCATGCGGGGCGGGCGTGCCCTTGGCCACCTTCGCGAAAAGCACCGTCAGCTCCAGGGGGAAATGGGTGAACACGTGGCGGACTGTGCCGGGCAGCCGCTGCCAGCGCGCCTCGATGGGGGCGTCGAGCACGGCGCGTGAGGGTTCGTAATCCGGCAGCCAATCGCTCGTCGGCGGCTCGGCCATGCCGCCGAGAAGCCCCGCTGGAGGGCGGGTGCGCAGAAGGATCGTGTCATCGGCGCGCAGCACCACGAAGGCCGCGCCTCTGCGCAGGGGCCCGGTCTCCTTCTTCTGTTTCTTCGGGAACATCTCCTGCAGGCCCGTGGCGCGGGCTTGGCACGGCCTCATCCAGGGGCAGAGCGCGCAGGCCGGGCGCTTGGGCGTGCAGATCGTGGCGCCGAGATCCATGACCGCTTGCGCGAAATCGCCGGGCCTGTCCTCGGGCACGAGTTCCGCCGTCAGGGAGCGGATGAGAGGTTTTGACTTGGGCAGCGGCTCCTCGACCATGAAGACGCGGGACATGACCCGCTCCACATTGCCGTCCACCGCCGCCGCCCTTTCGTTGAAGGCGATGGCGGCCACGGCCGCCGCCGTGTAGGCGCCGATGCCGGGAAGCTTCAGGAGTTCGGGCTCCGTCGAGGGAAATTCGCCGCCGTGCCTGTCCACGACCGCCTTGGCGCAGGCATGGAGATTGCGGGCGCGGGAATAATAGCCGAGTCCCGCCCAAGCCTGCATGACCGCCTCCGCCGGAGCCCCGGCGAGAGCCTCCACGGTCGGGAATCGCTCCAGGAAGTTGAGGTAGAAGGGTTTGACCGCCGCCACCGTGGTCTGCTGCAGCATGATCTCGGACAGCCAGACGCGGTAAGGGTCGGCGGTCTCGCCGGCCCTGGCGCGCCAAGGCAGCTCGCGCCGGTGACGGTCGTACCAGGCAAGCAGGTCCTGCGGGTCGGGCTTGGTCGCGCTCGGGGCGGGCGTTAACATGAGATTCGGAATAACGGTCTACACGGAATATTCCAACGCGGCTTTTGGACATTCAACATGAGACGACCGAGGCGCCAGTGAAACGCCCAAGGCCTTTGGCCCGCCCCATTGCCGAGTTTCTCGACGTCTGTCTCTCCCCGAGCCTGGCGGCGCAAGGCTTTGCGACCTCCGACGTGATCATGGCCTGGCCCGACATCGTCGGAGAAAGGCTCGCCGCCTTCACCCAGCCGCTCAAGATCGAATGGAAGCGAAAGCCTCCCCATGCGGATCCGGAGGCGCGCCCGGAACCCGCGACCCTCGTTGTCCGGGTCGAAAGCGCCTTCGCGCTCGAACTCCAGCACATGGCTCCCACGGTCATCGATCGGGTCAACACCTATTACGGCTGGCGCTGCATCGGCAGGATCGTCCTGAAACAAGGCCCCGTGCGGCGGGTTGAGAGGAAGCCGCCCCCGGCGCCCCCCCTCACCCCGGCGGAGATGACCAAGGTCGACACCGCCATCGATGGCATCGCGGAGGACGGCCTCAAGGCCGCCCTCGACCGGCTGGGCCGGGCGATCGTAGGCAGCAAGCGGTCATGAGCAAGGCGGTCGTCAGCTCCGGTTCACGCACGAAAGAGTGAGATGGGCGGCGCTTGCCTTGGGCAACGTCTCAATTTACCGCAAAGCAGCATCTCTTCAGGAGTTCTCCCCCATGATCACCCGGCGTCAGACGCTTCAGCTTCTCGGGACCGCAGCCCTTACCGCCACGCTCGTCACGAGCTTCCCCGCCCTGGCGCAGAACGTGACCGTTCAGGACCTCGCCGTCGAGGGTCCCCTCGGGGACGTGGCTTTGGGCCCGGACAACGCCAAGGTGACGATCATCGAATACGCGTCCCTCACCTGCTCCCACTGCGCCAATTTCCACGCCACCACCTGGCCTGAGCTCAAGAAGCGCTACGTCGACACGGGGAAGGTCCGGTTCATCCTGCGCGAATTCCCTCTCGACCCTCTGGCGACGGCCGGCTTCATGCTCGCCCGCTGCGACGGGAACGACAAATATTATCCGATAACGGACATGCTCTTCGAGCAGCAGAAGAACTGGGCTTTTGTGGACAAGCCCCTGGATGCGCTCCGCCAGTTCATGAGGCAGGCGGGTTTTTCACAGGAAAAATTTGATGCTTGCCTCAAGGACCAGAAACTTTATGACGCAGTCAACGCGGTGAAGAACCGGGCTATGGAACAGTTCAATGTGGACTCCACCCCGACTTTCTTCATCAATGGTCAGCGTCATCCGGGAAGCCTCTCGATCGATGAGATTGAAAAGGTCATCAAGCCTCTTCTGGGCGAGTAAGCCCCTGAAACCGGCCCCCCAGGGGCCGGTCGGGAAGGCGCGTCCATGAAGCTGACGCGCCTTCGCATCGCAGGGTTCAAGACCTTCGTCGAACCGACCGATTTCCTGATCGAGCCGGGCCTGACCGGCGTGGTCGGGCCGAACGGCTGCGGCAAATCCAACCTCGTGGAAGCCCTGCGCTGGGTGATGGGAGAGAACTCCCACAAGAACATGCGCGCCACGGGAATGGACGACGTCATCTTCTCCGGCTCCGGCAATCGACCGGCCCGCAACTGGGCCGAGGTGATGCTCACCATCGACAATGCGGAGCGCACGGCCCCGGCCGCCTTCAACGATACGGACGTTCTCGAGATTTCGCGCAAGATCGAGCGCGAGGAAGGCTCGACATACCGGGTGAACGGCAAGGAGGTGCGCGCCCGCGACGTGCAGATCCTGTTCGCGGACGCCGCCACCGGGGCGCGCTCGCCCGCCCTCGTCCGCCAGGGCCAGATCAGCGAGATCATCTCCGCCAAGCCCCAGGCCCGCCGCCGCATCCTGGAGGACGCCGCGGGGATCGCGGGCCTCCACGCCCGCCGCCACGAGGCTGAGTTGCGTCTCAAGGCCGCCGAGGACAACCTCGTGCGTGTCGAAGACGTGATCCGGGAACTGGAGAGCCAGATCGAGAGCCTCAAGCGCCAGGGCCGGCAGGCTTCCCGCTACAAGAACCTTTCGTCGGAGATCCGCCGCCTCGAAGCGCTGATGTACGCGATCAGCTATGCCGAAGCGCGGGAGCAGGCCGCCGCCGCCGAGAAACAGGTGGCCGAGGACCTCAAGGCCGTCGCCGATCTCACCGAGGAGCAGACCCGAGCCGCCACCGCCCAGGCGGTAGCGGCCCACGGGATCCCCGCCCTGCGCCAGGCCGAGGCCGAGGCGGCCGCGGCCCTGCAGCGTCTGACCCATGCCCGCAACGAGCTCGAATCGGAGGAGCGTCGCTCCAAGGAGCGCGTGGTCGAGCTGGAGCGCCATATCGGCGACCTGAACCGGGATATTGCCCGCGAGGCCGCCCAACGCGCCGACGCGGAAGCCACCATCGAGCGCCTGCAGGCCGAAGCCGCCGAAATCGCCCAGACCACCGGCGGAGCCGATGACGCCCGTACCGAGAACGAAGAGCGCCTCCAGGCGGCCGAAGCCGCCCTCGCGGAGGCCGAAGCGAGCCTGAGCGCCCTTCAGGCCCAGACCTCGGACCTCAATGCCCGCCGCGCCGCCCTCGAGCGCGCCGTGCGCGAGGAGATGGAGCGCGCCACGCGCTTCCGCTCGGAGAAGGAGCGTCTGGAGCGCGACATCGAGGCCCTGTCCGCCTCCCACGAGGGCAGTCTGCCGGTCGACGACCTGCGCGAGGAAGCGGCGATCGCCGAGGAAGCGGCTCAGGGCGCCGAGGAGGCCGTGATCGAGGCCCGCGAGGCGCTCAGCCATGCCCGCGAGGCGGAACACCGCCTGCGCCAGCCCCTCAACGAGGCCGAGCGCAAGGCCCAGCGCCTGGAAACGGAGGCGCTGACGCTCGCCAAGCTCGTCACCTCCGCCACCGGCGACCTCTGGCCCCCGGCCCTCGACCAGATCACCGTCGAGAAGGGCTACGAGACGGCTCTCGGGGCAGCCCTCGGCGACGATCTCGAAGCGTCGACCAACCCGTCCGCTCCGCACCATTGGGAGATGACCGGCGCAGGCGACGGCGATCCCCTCCTGCCCGAGGGCGTGCGCTCGCTCGCGGACCTCGCCAGGGCTCCGGTGGAGCTGCAGCGCCGTCTTCGCCAGATCGGCGTGGTGAGCAGGGCCGACGGCCTGCGCCTGCGCAGCCTGCTGAAACCCGGCCAGCGTCTCGTCTCCCAGGAAGGCGATCTGTGGCGCTGGGACGGTTTCACCACGGCGGCGGAGGCCCCTTCCCCGGCGGCCCGCCGTCTGGCCGAGAAGAATCGCTTGGGCGATCTGGAGCGTGAAGCCGCTGAAGCCCGCGAACAGGCCGAAGAGCTGCGCCACCAGGCCGAAGCCGCACTCGAAGCCGTGCGTCGGGCCGCCTCCCGCGAGATGCAGGCCATCGAGACCGCCCGCCAGGCCCGCCAGGCTCTCGACGCCGCCCGCACCCGCCTCTCCGCCGCGGAACGCAAGGAAGCCGAGCTCGGCCAGCGTCGCTCCGCCCTGCAGGAAGGCCTCGCGCGCCTCTCCGAGAGCGAGGCGGAAGCCTTGGAGCGCGTGCAGGACGCCGAAGGCGCGCTGCAGGAGCTGGCTCCCGCCCCCGATCTCGAAAGCCGGTTGCTCGAAGAGCGCACCCGCGTCGCCGAGCGCCGGGCCGCCGCCTCCGAAGCTCGCGCCGCCCTGCAATCCCTGCTTCACGAAGCCGAGCTTCGCCGCCGCCGTCAGGATTCCATCGCTGCCGATATCCGCCTCTGGACCGAGCGCGCCGCCCGCGCCGCCAAGGCCCATGAGGACCTGAGCGAGCGCCTGGAGCGCGCCCGGGACGAGCACGAGCGCCTGCTGGAGGCTCCCGACACCTATCTGCAGCGCCGCCGCGCCCTCATCGGCGAGGTCGAGCAGGCGGAGGCCAGGCGCAGGGAGGCCGCGGACCGGCTCGCCGATGCGGAAACCAGCCTCGCCGAGACCGACCGCGCCGCCCGTGCGGCTCTGGAAGCGCTCGCCGCCGCCCGCGAGGCGCGCGCCGGCTCCCAGGCACGCCACGAGGCCGCCGTGCAGCGTCTGGCCGAGATCACCCGCAACATCGCGGAAAATCTCGAAACCACTCCGGCCGGCCTCATCGAAATGGCGGGTCTCAAGGACGTGACCGAGCTGCCCTCCCACGCTCAGATCGAATCGAAGCTCCACGCCCTAAAGGCGGACCGCGAGCGCCTCGGCGCCGTGAACCTCCGCGCCGACGAGGAACTGGCCGAGCTGGAGGCCAAGTACACCGGCATCGCCACGGAGCGGGATGACCTCGTCGAGGCCATCAAGCGCCTGCGTCAGGCCATCGGCAGCCTCAACCGCGAGGGCCGCGAGCGCCTGCTCGCCGCCTTCGACGTGGTGAATGCCCATTTCAAGCGCCTCTTCACCACCCTCTTCGGCGGCGGCACGGCGGAGCTGACCCTTGTTGATTCGGACGATCCGCTCGAGGCGGGCCTCGAGATTCTCGCCCGCCCGCCGGGCAAGAAGCCCCAGAGCATGACCCTTCTCTCGGGCGGCGAGCAGGCGCTCACGGCCACCGCGCTCATTTTCGCGGTGTTCCTCACGAATCCCTCCCCGATCTGCGTGCTGGACGAGGTGGACGCCCCTCTCGACGACGCGAATGTGGAGCGCTACTGCGATCTCCTCGAGGAGATGGCGAGGCAGACCGAAACCCGTTTCGTGGTCATCACCCACAACCCGATCACCATGGCCCGCATGGACCGCCTCTTCGGCGTCACCATGGCCGAAAGGGGTGTATCGCAGCTCGTGTCGGTCGACCTGCAGAGCGCCGAGCGCATTCTTGAGGTAGCCTAAGGCTTTCAGGCCGCCTTCGTTCAGCCTCAAAAACGTGTGCGCTTTCGGGCCGACCTACGGCGAAAACGGCCTTATACGAGACATATCAATCATTTAGATGTTTTCAGACGGTCCTTGACAGGGGGGACCCCCGCCCATATGTTGCGCCCGGCTTTCGGGGCCAGGCTTCCCAAGCATTTTCCCGCAACGCTTTCAGGAGATCGCAATGGCGGACCCTACCAAGCGGAGCGATGAAAATGAGCGGAAACCGAACGGTACCGATGATGCTGACCTGTCGGCGAGGCTGAAATCTCTCGATGCCCGGATCTCACAAGCATCCGTGCAGCGGGCGGAGGCCGAACCTCGCGAACGTCCGAAGTCGGATCCCCATGCAATCGGTCAGGCCTTCAGGCTCTCGGCCGAATTTGTCTCAGGGGTCATCGCCGGCGGCGTGGTGGGTTGGCTTGTCGACCGCCTGTTCGGCGTTTCGCCTTGGGGTCTCATAATTTGTCTCATCCTCGGCTTCTGCGCCGGCATGCTCAACCTTCTTCGAGCGGCAGGCATGGTCAAGTCGGCCAGGTATGACGACAAGAAGTGAGAAGCCGCGGTTTCGACATCTTTATTAAACAGCAGCGCAACAGCAGGATTTGAGAGCGGATCATGGCGAGCCCGATCGAGCAATTCCAGGTCAAGCCCATTATTCCGGTCATCAATTTCACCAATTCATCGCTGTTCATGATCGGCGCTGCCGCCGTCATCGTCGGCGGATTGCTCTACGCCACGCGCAAGAAGGCTCTCGTTCCCGGACGCGCCCAGTCGGTGGCCGAGATCCTGCACGATTTCGTGGCCAACACGCTGACCGATACGACGGGCCGGGAAGGCATGAAGTTCTTCCCCTTCGTGTTCTCCCTCTTCATGTTCGTACTGACGGCGAATCTCCTGGGTATGATTCCGGGCTTCTTCACTGTCACCAGCCAGATCGTCGTGACCTTCGCCCTTGCCCTTCTGGTGATCGGCACTGTCATCATCTACGGCTTCGTCGCCCACGGCGTGCACTTCCTGCACCTCTTCACGCCCTCGGGCGTGCCGGGCTGGCTTCTGCCGTTCATCACCGTGATCGAGATCATTTCCTTCCTGTCTCGTCCGATCTCCCTTTCCCTGCGTCTTTTCGCGAACATGCTGGCCGGGCACATCGCCCTCAAGGTCTTCGGCGGTTTCGTGGTGTCGCTTGGCACCGCCGGCATCGGCATCGCGCTCCTCTCCCCCCTTCCGCTTCTCATGGCGGTTGGTCTTACGGCGCTCGAGTTCCTCGTCGCCGCCCTGCAGGCCTACGTCTTCACGGTGTTGACCTGCATCTACCTCAACGACGCCCTGCATCCGGGACACTAAGGCTCGGCGTCGTCCCTTCCCTCCTCTCCCGATCATCACCCCTAGGAGATCACACGATGGATCCTATCGCTTTCAAGTTCCTCGGCGCAGGCCTGGCCTGCTTCGGCATGGGTCTCGCCGCTCTCGGCGTCGGCAACATCTTCGGCAACTTCCTCTCCGGCGCTCTGCGTAACCCCTCGGCCGCCGACAGCCAGTTCGCCCGCGCGTTCATCGGTGCGGCGCTCGCGGAAGGTCTCGGCATCTTCTGCCTCGTCGTCGCCCTCCTCCTGCTGTTCACCTAATCCATTCTGTGGTGATCGGGAGAGCAAGGCGCTCGACGCGGCGCCTTGCTTGAGACAGTGACGGCGGCAGACCCGCCGTCATTTCCACATTCCAGGACCATATCCATGGCTCAGGCTCAGACCACCCAGGCTGGTACGGAAGCACACGGCGGCGCCCATGCCGCAGATGCCGCCTTCCCGCCCTTCGCGACGGAAACCTTCGCCGGTCAGATCATCTGGCTCGCGATCACTTTCGCGCTGCTCTACACGCTTCTCTCGAAGCTCGTTCTGCCGCGCCTTTCCGGCATCATCGAGAACCGCCGCGCGCTGATCGCGAAGGACCTCGACGAAGCCGCCGCCATGAAGACCCGCGCGGAAGAGGCTGGCGTCGCCTATGAGAAGGCTCTGGCCGAGGCCAAGGGCCGCGCTCAGGCCCTCGCCCAGGAAACCCGCGCCAAGCTCGCCGCCGAGAGCGATGCCAAGCGCAAGGCTCTGGAAGCGGATCTCAACAAGCGTCTGGCCGAATCCGAAGCGGCCATCTCCGCGAAGAAGACGGAAGCCATGAGCCATGTTCGCGGCATTGCCGCCGAAACGGCGACGGCGATCGTCGAGCGGCTCACCGGCAAGGCCCCTGCCCCGCAGGTCGTCGAAGCCGCACTCGAACAAGCTAAGGCGTAAGGAGAGCCCCATGTCCGCGCTTCTGGGCAATCCCACCTTCTGGGTCGCCGTCGCCTTACTCATCTTCATCGGGCTGCTTTACTATTACGGCGTTCCCGGCAATGTCATGAATCAGCTCGATTCCCGCGGCAAGCGCATCGCCGACGAGCTCGCGGAAGCCAAGCGTCTGCGCCAGGACGCCGAGAAGCTTCTGAAGGAGTTCGAGACCAAGCGCGCCGCGGCCGAACGCGAGGCAGCGGACATCGTCTCCGCGGCCAGGGAAGAGGCCGAGCGACTGGCGAGCGAGGCTCAGGAGAAGATGGCCGATTTCGTGACGCGCCGCACCGCTTCCGCCGAGGCGAAGATCGCCCAAGCCGAAGCCCAGGCCTCCGCGGAGGTTCGCGCCGCCGCCATCGATGCCGCCGTCACGGCCTCCGAGCGCATCCTGCGCCAGGAGATCACCGGGAGCACCGCCACGTCTCTGGTGACTCAGGGCCTGAACGACGTGCGCACGAAGCTGCAATAGGCCTCTCGCCGTCGACGCCGATACACAAAGGCCGCCCCCAAAAGGCGGCCTTTTTGCTGGAGAATCCAATGCTGCTGATCTTCGACTGCGACGGTGTCCTGGTCGATTCCGAGCCTCTCGCCTGCCAGGTCGACGCCGAGATTCTCACCGCTCTCGGCCTGCCCTACACGCCGCAGGACATCGCGCGCCAATTCGTCGGCAAGAGCATGAGGGACATGATTGCCCGCATCGAAGCAGACCATGGCTGTGCACTGCCTGCCGATTTCGCCGAGCGAATCAACGGCGCCCTCTTCACGAAATTCGAGACGGACCTGAAGCCGATCGCAGGCGTGAGCGAGGCCATCCGCTCCCTGCCCCATCCGCGCTGCGTCGCTTCGTCCTCGGCCCCGGAACGGATCGCCCTTTCCTTACGCGTGACGGACCTGGCCAACCTCTTCGAGAACGTCTTCAGCGCCACGCAGGTCGCACGCGGAAAGCCTGCCCCGGATCTGTTCCTCTTCGCGGCCGAGCAGATGGGGACATCCCCCCGAAACTGCCTCGTCATCGAGGACTCGCCCGCAGGCGTTCAGGGCGCGCTGTCCGCAGGAATGCGCGTCATCGGGTTCACAGGCGGCGGGCATTGCGGGCCCGATCATGCCGAGAAGCTGCGGCAGGCGGGCGCGTCGGTCGTGATTGCGCGGATGGCAGACCTATCCGCAACGGTGCGGGCATTCGCATAGCCGCACCGGAGTCTCGCACAAACCGACAGCCGTCCTCCATCGTCATTCCCGGCCTTGCGCCGGGGATCCACGCCTCTGACGCACAGTGCTGCTCAAGTCGTGGACACGGCCAGATCAAGCCCGGCCATGACGAGGTGGCTGTCCCGGGTTCTGCTGCGCAGCCCCGGGATGGCGATTCGAGCCAACAAAATGCCCGGCCTCCGACCGGGCATTCCGTCGCTGAAAGAGCCTCTACTCCGCGGCCTCCGCCACCGGCGCAGGCGGGGTCCACTTGAGGACCGGGTTGCGGGCGGCCCTGGTCTCGTCGAGGCGGCGGCGCGGGGCGTGGTAGGGCGCGCCGGTGAAGCGTTCCCTGTCGCCGTTCTTCGCAGCCATCGCGAGATCGCGAAGGGTCGCGATGAAGAGATCGAGGGAGGATTTCGACTCGGATTCGGTCGGCTCGATCAGCATCGCCCCATGCACCACCAGCGGGAAATACATGGTCATCGGGTGGTAGCCCTCATCGATCATGGCCTTCGCCACGTCGAGGGTGGTCACCCCCGTATCCTTCAGCCAGGCATCGTCGAACAGCACCTCGTGCATGCACGGCTTGTCGCCGAAGGGCAGCGACATCAGGTCGGAGAGGCCTGCGCGGATGTAGTTGGCGTTGAGTACCGCATCTTCCGATGCCTGCTTCATGCCGTCCGAACCATGCGAGAGCATGTAGGACAAGGCGCGCACGTACATGCCCATCTGGCCGTGGAATGCGGTCATGCGTCCGAAAGGCTTCTCCTCCGCGTCGGAGGCCTGCTCCACCAGCTCGAAACCGTCCTTGCCGGCGCGCACGAACGGCACGGGCGCGTAAGGCGCAAGCCGCTCGGAGAGCACCACCGGGCCAGAGCCCGGACCACCGCCGCCGTGAGGCGTCGAGAAGGTCTTGTGCAGGTTGATGTGCATGGCATCGACGCCAAGATCGCCGGGCTTGGCCTTGCCGACGATGGCGTTGAAGTTCGCGCCGTCGCAGTAGAAATAGGCGCCCGCATCATGGATGGCCTTGGCGATCTCCGCGACCTGGGGCTCGAACAATCCGCAGGTATTCGGATTGGTGAGCATGATCGCGGCGACGTCGGGCCCGAGACGTTCCTTCACGTCCTCCACATGCACCCAGCCGTCCTCGCGGGCCGGGACCGGCTTAACCACGAAGCCGATGAGGGCGGCGGTGGCCGGATTGGTGCCGTGCGCCGAATCGGGCACCAGCACCACGTTGCGGGTCTTGCCCTCGCCGCGCGCCTCGATGGCGGCCTTGATCGCCATCATGCCGCACAATTCGCCATGCGCGCCCGCCTTCGGCGAGAGCGCCACGGCCGTCATGTTGGTGAGCGTGACGAGATAGCGGCCGAGCTCGTTCATGAGTTCCAGCGCGCCCTGCACGGTGGAGACCGGCTGCAGCGGATGCACGTCCGAGAAGCCCGGCAGGCGGGCCATGCGCTCGTTCAGACGGGCATTGTGCTTCATCGTGCAGGAGCCGAGCGGGAAGAGGCCCGTATCGATGCCGTAGTTCATCTGGGACAGACGCACGTAATGGCGCATGGTCTCGGGCTCGGAGAGGCCCGGGAGGCCGATGGGCTCCTTGCGCTCCAGACCGCCGAGGCGCGGCTCGAAATCCTCCGGCTCGTCGATGTCGACGCCGGTCGTGTCATAGCGGCCGATCTCGAAGAGCAGCGGCTCGATCTGCGCCAGCGCCTTGTTGCCGGTGAAGGTCGGATGGCTGCCCGCAGTGGAGTCGGTGATGCGGTTGGCATCGCCCTGCAGGCGGGCTGCCTGATCGCCCATGCCGGCGGCCGGATCGGATACGCCGTGAGCCTGAGGTGCGGAGGGACGTCCCTGGCGGTTCAACATTACAGAACCTCCTTCAAGGCGGCGACGAGGGCCGCGCGGTCATCATCGGTGTTCATCTCGGTAGAGGCCACGAGCAGCAGGTCGTCGAGACCGGCCCCCGGCAGCAGGCGCGATACGGGCACGCCCGCGAGCACGCCCTTCTCGGCGAGGCGCTCGACCACTTCCGCCGCGGGCTTTGCGAGCTTCACGGTGAACTCGTTGAAGAACGTCCTGTTGAGGACCTCGACGCCCTTCACGCCAGCCAGCTGATCGGCGAGCTTGATCGCGTTCGCATGATTGACGCGAGCGAGGCGCTTCAGGCCCGTCTCGCCGAGCAGGGTCATGTGAATGGTGAAGGCCAACGCGCAAAGGCCTGAATTGGTGCAGATATTCGACGTCGCCTTGTCGCGGCGGATATGCTGCTCGCGGGTCGAGAGCGTGAGCACGAAGCCGCGGTTGCCGTCCGCATCCACCGTCTCGCCGCAGAGGCGGCCCGGCATCTGGCGGATGAACTTGGATTGCGTGGCGAAGAGGCCGACATAGGGACCGCCGAAATTCAGCGCGTTGCCGATGGACTGGCCCTCGCCCACCACGATGTCCGCGCCCTGGCTGCCGGGCGACGCGACGAGGCCGAGCGAAACCGCCTCCGTGAACACGGCGATCAGCAGCGCGCCGTGCTTGTGCGCCTTCTCGGCGATGGGCTTCAGGTCACGCACGTTACCGAACACGTCCGGCGACTGCACGACGACGCAGGATGTCGTGTCGTCGATCTGGGAGAGAATGTCCTCGCTGCCGGAGACATCCGGCTGCATGGTGACGACGCTGTCGCTCGCCATGTCCGAAAGCGTGCGCACCACCTCCGCGTAATGCGGATGCAGGCCACCGGAGAGCACGGCCTTGCGCCGCTTCGTCACGCGATGCGCCATCAGCACCGCCTCGCCCGTGCCGGTCGAGCCGTCATACATCGAGGCGTTCGCCACATCCATGCCGGTGAGCGCGGCGACCTGCGTCTGGAACTCGAACAGGTATTGCAGCGTGCCCTGGGCGATCTCCGGCTGATAGGGCGTGTAGCTCGTCAGGAACTCAGAGCGCTGGATCAGGTGATCCACCGTCGCGGGGACGTGGTGCTTGTATGCGCCCGCGCCGATGAAAAACGGCACGGACGAAGCCGAGATGTTCCTGGCCGCCATGCGCGAGAGGATGCGCTCGACCTCCAGCTCGCCCTTGCGGCGGGGAAGATCGACCGGCTCCTTGAGCAGCAGGCTCTTCGGCACGTCGGCGAACAATTCGTCCACCGTTTTGACACCGATGCGCGCGAGCATCTCGCTGCGGTCGGTATCGGAGAGAGGCAAATAACGCATCGGCTAAACCTTGGGTTTGTGCGAGGGGATGCCCGCCACCACGATCTCCGTGAGCACGGAGTTGGCGATGAAGCATTCCTTGTGGGCGAGGTGATGCATGTCGGCGATCTGTTCGGGAGTCGGAATTTTCTCGCCCGAGAATTCGATGACGGGATCCAGCGTGACCTTGGAGATGAAGAGCTTGCCCTTCTCGTTCGGCGTCATCACGCCCAGCGCCCTGTCCTCGTAGCGGTCCACGACGAAGCGCTTCTTCGCGGCGATCCCGAGAAAGGTGAGCATGTGGCAGCTCGACACGGCCGCCACGAAGGCCTCTTCGGGATCGACCGCGTCTTCGCGGGACAGAGGCAGCGGCACCACGGAAGGCGATGCCGATGCCACGAGTTCGATGCCGCCGTCGAACGACCAACGATGGCCGCGGCTGTAGCGATTGTCGGAAAAGGCCTCGCCCTCCCCGCGGGTCCAGCGCACATTGGCCGTGTATTCGTGCGGCATGAGATGTATCTCCTTTAAGAGATCGACTTCACGAATTCCTGGTACTGCTCTTCGGTCATGAGTCCGTCGAGCTCGCTCGCGTTCGCGAGACGGATCTTCATGAACCAGCCCCGACCGGCGGGATCCTCGTTGACCGTGCCGGGCGAGGCCTCAAGCTCGCTGTTGACTTCGACGACCTCGCCGGAAACCGGAGCATAGACTTCGCTCGCGGCCTTCACGCTCTCGACGACGGCGGCTTCGTCGCCCTTCGAGAGAGTCTTTCCGACGCTCGGCAGCTCCACGAAGACGACGTCGCCGAGCTGGCTCTGCGCGTAGTCGGAAATGCCGACGATGCCGGCGTCGCCCTCGACGCGGATGTATTCGTGGTCCTTGGTGTAGCGCGTGGTCATGCTTCCTGCTCCCTCTGGAATTAGCGCTTGTAACGATGCGGTGCGAACGGCATGGCCGCGACCTTGGCGGGCAGCGGCTTGCCGCGAACGACGAGATGAAGATCGGTGCCGAGGGCGGACAGGTCCTTCGACACATAGCCCATGGCCACGGGGCCGTTGACGGTGGGACCGAAGCCGCCGGAGGTCACGATGCCGACCTCGCGCCCCTCGGGCGTGGTGATGATGGCGCCCTCGCGGGCCGGAGCGCGGCCTTCCGGCCTGATGCCGACCCGGACGCGAGCGGGGCCTTCCTTGATCTCGCGCTGGATGCGCCCGGCCCCCGGGAAGCCCCCTTCCTCGCGGCGGCGCTTCTGGATCGACCAGATCAGGCCCGCCTCGATGGGCGAGGTCGTGGTGTCGATGTCGTGGCCATAGAGGCACAGCCCCGCCTCGAGACGGAGCGAATCGCGCGCGCCGAGGCCGATGGGCTTCACCTCCGGATCGGCAAGGAGCCTGTTCCAGAGCTTCGCCGCGTCCTCCGCACGGCAGGAAATCTCGTAACCGTCCTCGCCCGTGTAGCCCGAGCGGGACACGTGGCACTGGCTATCGCCGATCCGCACGTCCGTGGACATCATGAAGGGAAGACCGGCGGTCTCGGGCGCGAGTTTCCCGAGAACGGCTTCGGCCGAAGGACCCTGCAGCGCCATGAGGGCGAGATCGTCCTTGCGGTCGAGCGAGACGCCATCCGGCAGGCGTGCCTGGATATGGGCATAATCCGCCTCCTTCATGGAGGCGTTCACCACGAGATAGAGCCGGCCCTCGTGGCCCGGCGCGCCGACGCGGGTGACCATGAGGTCGTCGAGAATTCCGCCGTCATCGGCGAGAAGCTGCGAATAGCGCTGCTGGTTGGGCTTGAGGTTCAACACGTCGGCAGGGATCAGCGCCTCGAGAGCTCTGGCCACGGTCTCGTGGCTCTTGTCCTCGGCGACGAGGAAGGCCTGACCCATGTGGGAGACGTCGAACAGGCCCGCATGCTCGCGGGTCCAGGTGTGTTCCGTCAAGATGCCGGTGGGATACTGAACCGGCATGTCATAGCCCGCGAAGGGCACCATGCGGGCACCAAGCGTCACGTGCTCGGCATGAAGCGGGGTTTGCAGAAGCGGCGCTGGCTCGGCCATCGGATTCCCTCAAAGGTGCGCGTTTCTCCGAGCCTTGCGGCCCGGTGCCTTGCGCCCCCTCTGTCCCGAGACCTGAGAGATTTCCCCGACCGCTCGAAGCGGCAGGTTACGCCCGTCGGTGGGCGACGCGTTTCAAGCGTCGCCGCTTTCCAGAGTGCCAGCTCCCGCGCGGTCCTTTGGCCTGAGCGTTTCCGGGGCGGTTGCGCCTTCGGCGCCGGACTTGGGTAAAGCCCGGTCTCTTCCGCGGGGATCATCGGCTTTTTTAGCTCTGAAGAGGAAATAGGATCCTGTCAACAAATCACGGCGCCGCATCGGACCTCTCCCCCGTCTTAATTGACGGAAGGCTTCCGAACCCTCATTGTTGGGCCGTCACTCACAGAAGGGGAAAGCGCGGCCTGATCCGGTCGGCAGCTCCTGGTACCGTTGCTCGAACTGGTCATTGCTCTTGCTCTCGTCGCCCTGAACGGCGTCTTCGCGCTTTCAGAACTCGCCATCGTTTCTGCTCGCAGGCCCCGCCTGAAGGCCATGGCGGAAAAGGGTCGCACGGGGGCCAACACCGCTCTGACCCTCATGGAGGATTCCGGGCGGTTCCTCTCGACGGTCCAGATCGGCATTACCCTGGTGGGCATCCTGGCCGGCGCCTTCTCGGGCGCAGCCCTGGGCGACCGGCTGACCCAGTTCCTGATGGCGGAGGGCATGCCGGAGGGCGCGGCCGAACCCCTCGGGTTCGGTATCGTCATCGGGCTCATCACCTATCTCTCCATCGTCATCGGCGAACTCGTGCCCAAACAGCTCGCCCTGCGACATCCCGAGGGCATCGCCTGCGCGATGGCTCCGCTGATGCTGGTACTATCGAAAGCGGCCGCCCCTGCGGTGTGGCTCCTCAACGCCTCCACCCGCCTGATCTTCGGCCTGTTCGGACCGTCCTCCGGCGAAGGAACGACCGTGACCGAGGAGGAGATCAAGATGATCGTCGGCGAGGCCGAAAGCGCGGGCGTGATCGAGGAGGAGGAACGGCGCATGATCTCCGGCGTCCTTCGCCTCGGCGACCGGACGGTGCGCGGCCTCATGACCCCGCGCACGGATGTGGACTGGATCGGTGTCGACGACGACGCGGAGGCGATCTGCAGCTTCCTGATGGAAACACCGCACTCCCGCCTGCCCGTAAGCGAGGGCTCGCCCGACAATATCATCGGCGTCATCCAGTCACGGACCCTTCTGGCCGCGCTGCTCTCGGGCCAGCCGCTGGATATCCGCACCCACGTTCAAAGCGCGCCCATCATTCCCGACACGCTTTATGCGCTGGACGCGCTCGCGGTTCTGCGCGACTCGGAAGTGCCCATGGCGCTCGTCCATGACGAGTACGGACATTTCGAAGGCATCGTGACTCCGGCGGACGCCCTGGAAGCGATCGTCGGCGCCTTCCGCTCGGCCGGTGAGACGCCGGAACCCGACGCCGTGCGCCGCGAGGACGGCTCCTGGCTGCTCGCCGGGTCCATGCCGGTGGACGAAATGGCGGATGTCCTGGGCATCACCCTGCCGGAGAGCCGCAGCTACCACACGGTCGGAGGCCTCGTGATCAGCGAGTTGGAGCACCTGCCCGGCACGGGCGAGCAGGTGGACGTGATGGGATGGCGTTTCGAGGTGGTCGACCTGGACGGGCGCCGGATCGACAAGGTGCTTGCGACGCCCTTGTATCAAAGGGCGGGTTCCACCGTCCGCTAGAGCCTCGGACGTGAAAAGTGGATTTGCACTGTTGTGGAAATCCGATGCTCCACTCTTCGAAGAGCGCATCGCTTGAAACGACCCGTCGGGTCGCGCGAGTGAAAAAACCGAGGCCACTTTCGTGCGATGCGCTAGTGATCCGCGATCCAGCCCCGCACGCTTCGCGCGTAACGGATTTCCATATGCGCCGTGACGGGCCCCTTGTACGTTCTGGGATAAACGGGCTCATCACCAGACAAGCGATAATATTCGTCGTAGGTCGAGGCCTCCAACATCGCTTTGTAGAAGCGGGCGCGCGGATCATCATAACCCGCCTTTTCGCGCAGCATTGCTTCGTCAGGACGGCGAAATTGGCCGCTAAAGCGTTTCACTGCCATAGCTGATCTCTTCGTCCGAAGGGCCGGTAGAGGCGCGCCTATTCTTCGAAGAACAGGGTGCTTCAGACTTACCCGCGCCGGCCCCGCCCGCCGAGGCCGACTTCGATCTCGAAGGTATTGGCACGGGCGGCTGGTACGACGATGCCGTCCTCGACCACGGTCACCGTGGCTTGGGTGCCACCGGCCGGAATGGCGGCCGTGGCCGTTCGACTGCGGGTGGCGATGACGGTCGAGCCGTCCTTGACCACAATCTGCACCGGAACGGTGTAGCGCCCGGCCGAACCTCCGGCACCGAGAAGCGCGCGGGCTTCGACGCCCACCTTCACCAGGGTGGAGCCGTCGGGCTGCCCCATGCATTCGCGGGCGAGATTGCCGATGGCGATCTGGCTGCGCGGAGACGAAGAATCGCCGGAGCGGATCGCGGATCCGCCCTCGAAGATCGCCACCGGCGGGCAATAGACGTCATCCAAGGGCTTTGCCTGAACCGGGGCCAGCGAAGCGCCCCCCGTCAGCAGCATCTCGCCGATGCCCATGCCACCGCCCTCACTTGGGGGTGCGCATCCGGCTAGAGCCGAAACACTCAGAACGGCGAATGCCATGCCGGCCTTCACATCCAAACCCTTTACCATCCAATCCCCCCAGCTCTCTTCATATAGTTCTTCGGTTAGGGAAGTGCATCGAAGCCGGTCGCGAACCCGTTCAGCGACACGGGTATGCCGATGCCCTCCTCCGGCGTCTGGAACACGATGAAGGTGGCGGACTGCCCGGACTTCATCTGATTGATAAGATTTTCTTCCATGACGACCTCGGCAACGCAACCCGTGGCCAAACAGCGCACGAACCCAGCGCGTCCGATATCCGTCTGGTCGATCTTAAGCCCCAGCCCCGACGGCAGGAGAATACCGAGGGGCGCAACGACGCGAAGGAGGCGGCTTTTGCCGTCGGCGGTTTTCAACACGATAATCACCAGAGTGACGTTCGGCCGGTCCTCCGCCACCACGTTCTGGACGAGGGCACATTGCTCGGCCGAGGCACCCGCCGGGGTTTCGCAGCGCATCTGCCAGTCGCCATAGGTGTTCTTGACCATGCCCTGGGCCTGGGCGCCGCCCGCGGCGCCCAAAGTCGACAGGCCGAGCAAAGCTGCCGCCCCGTAACGGATCCATCGCGATACGCCCATCGGTTTCTCCTTGTTGAACCTTTGCCATGAAGGCGGCGGCCCGGCCGCTGCGAACCCAATCTTCGGCCCGTTGGGACCATGGCAGGGGCCATGCTGTCAAGCGAGAGGGGGATAAGTCGCGACACAATCGCTTTTGGCGGTTATGACGCACAGATTGCGACCTCAGAACCGTTGCGCTTCGGCGCGTCCTGTGATCTTTGGCATGGATCAAAGGTGATGGCGCAGGCCGGGCGCCGCTATTCGCACGTCCGGAGCGTCGCCTTTATGCTTTCGTGGCCCCCGGCCACTACATCATTAGGAGCTTTGGAACGCCGATGCGGATCGAGAATGGACGTCGATCGGTGACCGCCCTCTCCACGGCAGCGGTCGCACTTGTGTTGGGCATAAGTGAGGCATGGGCTGCCGCAGGCCGCCCCTCTCCCTGGGAAACCGGCATGCAGGAGATGGTGACCGAGTTGGGACAGAGCGTGTCCAACTTCCACACCTACCTGCTCTGGCTGATCACCGCGATCTGCCTCTTCGTGCTGGCGCTGCTCCTGGTGATCATCGCCCGCTTCAACGAGCGAAAGAACCCGGTTCCCTCGAAGACCACCCACAACACTCTCCTTGAGGTGGCCTGGACGATCGTTCCGGTGCTGATCCTCGTGGCGATTGCAATCCCCTCCTTCCGCCTCCTCCGCCAGCAGCTGGTTCCGCCGCCGGCCGACGTGGTCGTGAAGGTCACCGGCTATTCCTGGTACTGGGGCTACGAGTATCCGGCCGATCAGGGCGGCTTCAAGTTCGACTCGAACATGGTCACGGAAACCGCTGACCTGAAGCCCGATCAGCCGCGTCTCCTCGGCGTGGACAACGCCATGGTCGTGCCGGTCGGCAAGGTCGTCCGCCTGCAGGTCACCGCCGCGGACGTGATCCACGCCTTCGCCCTCCCGTCCTTCGCGGTGAAGATCGACGCCGTTCCCGGCCGCCTGAACGAGACCTGGTTCAAGGCCGAGAAGGAAGGCGTCTATTATGGCCAGTGCTCGGAGCTCTGCGGCAACGGCCATCCCTACATGCCGATCGAAATCCGCGTCGTGAGCGAGCAGCAATATGCCGCTTGGCTGAACGAGGCGAAGCAGCGTTATGCTTCCGCGGAAGGCTCGGCTCCGCTCAAGTTCGCGAACGCTCAGTAATTTAGAAAAGCAAGGACCATAGAGGTCGCATCATGGCACATGCAGTTGATGCCGCTCACGCGGATCACCACGATCATCCGACGTTCTGGCGCCGCTGGTTCTACTCCACGAACCACAAGGATATCGGCACGCTTTATCTCATCTTCGGCTTCACGGCTGGCATCATCGGCGGCATCCTGTCTGTCGCCATGCGCCTGGAGCTGCAGGATCCGGGGCTTCAGTACTTCTCCAATCCGCAGGTCTACAACGTCTTCGTGACCGGCCACGGCCTCATCATGGTGTTCTTCATGGTGATGCCCACCCTCATCGGCGGGTTCGGCAACTGGTTCATCCCGATCATGATCGGCGCCCCCGACATGGCCTTCCCGCGGATGAACAACATCTCGTTCTGGCTCACCGTCTCGGCCTTCGGTCTCATGCTCCTGTCGCTCTTCGTGGAGGGCGCTCCGGGGTCCCTCGGCTTCGGCGGCGGTTGGACCGTGTATCCCCCGCTCTCGACCACGGGCCATCCCGGCCCCGCGCTCGACTTCGGCATTCTGGCCCTGCACCTGGCCGGCGCGGCCTCGATTCTGGGCGCGATCAACTTCATCACCACGATCCTCAACATGCGCGCTCCGGGCATGACGCTGCACAAGATGCCGCTGTTTGCCTGGTCCATGCTGGTGACCGCGTTCCTGCTGCTCCTGTCGCTGCCGGTTCTCGCGGGCGCGATCACGATGCTGCTCACCGACCGCAACTTCGGCACCACCTTCTTCGATCCGGCGGGCGGCGGCGACCCGGTGCTCTATCAGCACCTGTTCTGGTTCTTCGGCCACCCCGAAGTGTACATCATGATCCTGCCGGCCTTCGGCATCGTCTCGCACATTATCTCGACCTTCTCGAAGAAGCCGATCTTCGGCTATCTCGGCATGGCCTATGCCATGGTGGCGATCGGCGTGGTCGGCTTCGTGGTGTGGGCGCACCACATGTACACGGTGGGCCTCTCGCTGCAGACCCAGGCCTATTTCGTCTTCGCCACCATGGTGATCGCAGTGCCCACGGGCGTGAAGATCTTCTCGTGGATCGCCACCATGTGGGGCGGCTCCATCCGCTTCACGGCGGCTATGCAGTGGGCGGTGGGCTTCGTGTTCCTGTTCACGGTAGGTGGCGTCACCGGCGTAGTGCTGGCGAACGCTCCCGTCGACCGCTACATGCATGACACCTACTACGTGGTGGCCCACTTCCATTACGTGCTGTCGCTCGGCGCCGTGTTCGTGATCTTCGCGGGCATCTACTACTGGTTCCCGAAGATCACCGGCTACGTGATGCCCGAGTGGATCGGCAAGCTGCACTTCTGGATCGCCTTCATCGGCGCCAACGTGCTGTTCTTCCCGATGCACTTCCTCGGCCTGTCCGGCATGCCGCGCCGCTATGCGGATTATCCGGACGCGTTTGCCGGCTGGAACCTCGTGTCCTCGATCGGCTCCTACATCTTCTTCCTCGGCCTGTTCGTCTTCATCGGCGGCGTAATCTACGCATTTGTCCGCAAGGAAAAGGCCGCCGACAATCCATGGGGGGAAGGTGCGACGACGCTGGAATGGACCCTGTCCTCGCCGCCTCCGTTCCACCAGTTCGAGACCCTGCCCCGCATCGTCGATACGGGCCACTGACGAAGCGAGCCGGGCGGCAATCGCCGCCCGCTCCTCCCCAGAGGGCTTGAGCGCCGTTCAAGCCCTCCGGCGAGGAGCTGACACCGAGAGGCGCTCGCGCCTCGTTCTTCAGCGTTTCGGAAGATCATTGGATATGAACACCCTGTCGAACAGTTTGACCGAATCCCGGACCCAGAACCTCGATCATGCGAGGCTCTCTCAGGGTGACGTGTCTGACTTCTTCGCCCTCCTGAAGCCGCGGGTAATGTTTCTCGTGGTCTTCACGGCCCTCGTCGGAATGGTGATCAGCCATCCCGACGTGAATCCCGTGCTGGCTCTCGTAGCCCTTCTGATGATCGCCGTCGGCGGCGGCGCATCGGGCTGCCTGAACATGTGGTGGGACGCGGACATCGACGCGGTCATGACGCGCACGCGCAAGCGCCCGATCCCTGCCGGCAAGATCCAGCCCGGAGAGGCCCTGGCGTTCGGGCTCACCCTAGCGGCAGGTTCGGTGCTGATCCTGGGACTTGCCAGCAACTGGCTGGCGGCGGGCCTCCTGGCCTTCACCATCTTCTTCTACGTCGTAATCTACTCCATGTGGCTGAAGCGCTCGACGCCGCAGAACATCGTGATCGGCGGCGCGGCCGGCGCCCTCCCTCCTGTCGTGGCGCAGGCCGCCGTGACCGGCCACGTGGCGTGGGACAGCATCGTTCTCTTCGCCATCATCTTCATGTGGACGCCGCCCCATTTCTGGGCGCTGGCTCTGGTGAAGTCGAGCGACTACGAGCGCGCGGGCATTCCCATGATGCCGAACGTTGCCGGGGCGGATTCGACCCGCTTCCAGATCCTCGCCTACACTGTGCTGCTCGCACCGCTCGGCATGGTGCCGGTCCTCATGGGGTTCGGCGGCCTCGCCTATGCGATCATCTCGCTCGTCGGCGGGCTCGGTATGCTGGCGCTCGCGATTCAGGTCTATCGCCTGCGCCAGGGCGAGCCTGCCATGCGCGTAGCCCAGCAACTCTTCGGCTTCTCGATCCTTTACCTTTTCCTGCTGTTCGCCACGCTCCTCGCCGAGCATGGCTTCGGCTTCTTCCATCCGGTCATGGGGTGAGAGCATGGCGGATCAGAACTCTTCCTACCGTCTCACTCCCGAGGAGCAGCAGCGCCGCAGGCGCCGGTCCATCGCCCTGGGCCTGACGCTGGGAATCCTGTGCGTCCTGCTGTTCGCGATCACGATTGCGAAGCTGGGTCCTCAGATCCTGAACCGCCCGCTGTGAGATGAGCATGGCAGAAAGCACTCCGAACCAACGCAGGATGCACCGCACGGCCTTCGTCTGCCTGGGCGTTGCCGTGGGCATGATCGGGCTCGCCTATGCCTCGGTGCCTCTCTACGACCTTTTCTGCCGGGTAACCGGCTTCGACGGCACGCCGATCGTGCGCGACAGCAATGCGTCGGAGGTCTTGGAGCGCTCGATCTCCGTACGCTTCGACTCCAACGTCGCCCCCGGCCTGAGCTGGAGCTTTTCGCCCGAGAAGCCGGAAGTCACGGTCAAGCTCGGGGAAACCACCACCGTCTACTACAAGGTCACCAATACCGGCGACAAACCCGCGACCGGCATCGCAACCTACAATGTGCAGCCGGATCTCGCGGGCACCTATTTTTCGAAGCTCGAATGCTTCTGCTTCACCGAGCAGACCCTGCAGCCGGGGGAAACCCTGGAATCGGCGGTCGTGTTCTATGTCGATCCGCGCCTGGCGCAGGATTCCGACGTGAAGGATCTTTCCTCCATCACGCTTTCCTACACCTACTTCCCCTCGAAGGCGGGCAAGCCGGTGGCGGAGGCGACGTCATCAACCACACCCATCGCTCAATAAGGGACGTGACAAGCTGGACAGAAACGTCTTAAAGCGACGTCACATTCGAGGCACGGAGACGACAGAAAATGGCCGAGGCCCACGCCAAGAACCATGACTATCACATTCTTGAACCGAGCCCGTGGCCGCTCATCGGCTCGGTCAGCGCCTTCCTTATGGCTTCCGGGTTCGTGACCTGGTGGAAGGACATCACCATCGGCGGCATGCACCTGGGCGTCTACATCTTCGGCGCGGGCATCATCGGCGTGCTCTACACCATGCTCAGCTGGTGGAGCGACGTGGTGCGCGAGGCCAATACGGGATCCCATACCCGCGTGGTCCAGCTGCATCACCGCTACGGCATGATCATGTTCATCGCCTCCGAGGTGATGTTCTTCGCGGCGTGGTTCTGGGCCTATTTCGATGCCGCCCTCTATGCCGGCGACCCGCAGCTCTATTCGCGGGTCGAGGCGCTCGGCGGCGTGTGGCCCCCGAAGGGTATCGAGACCTTCGATCCCTGGCACCTGCCCCTGCTCAATACCCTAATCCTGCTTACCTCCGGCACCACGGTCACCTGGGCGCATCACGCGCTCCTGCACAATGACCGTCAGGGCCTCAAGGCTGGCCTTTGGCTCACGGTCATCCTGGGCATCGTGTTCAGCTTCGTGCAGGCCTACGAATACAGCCACGCCGCCTTCGGCTTCAGCGGCAACATCTATGGCGCCACCTTCTTCATGGCGACAGGCTTCCACGGCGCGCACGTGATCATCGGCACGATCTTCCTCGCCGTCTGCCTGCTGCGCGCCTATCGCGGCGACTTCACGCCCCAGCAGCACCTCGGCTTCGAATTCGCCGCCTGGTACTGGCACTTCGTGGACGTGGTCTGGCTCTTCCTCTTCGCCGCCATCTACGTGTGGGGCTTCGGCGGAACCGCAGCCGGCCACTAAGCCGCTCACGGAGAAACCTTGGCAGGGCGGCTTTCGAGCCGCCCTTCGCTTTTTGGCCTCCTCTGCCCATCTGACAGAAGGCTCTTTTACGGAGAATCATGGTGGCTCAGGTCCAGAAGACGTCGTCCCCTATCCTCGCCGGCCTCAAATGCCGATGCCCCCAATGCGGCAAGGGACGCCTGTTCAATGGCTTTCTTACGCTCGCTCCGCGTTGCGACGTCTGCGGCCTTGATTACTCCTTCGCCGACCCGGCCGATGGTCCGGCCTTCTTCGTGATGATCATCATGGGCATCCCTGCAGCGGCCTTCGGCGTGTGGGTTGAGCTCACCTTCGAGCCTCCCTTCTGGGTGCACCTGCTCACGACTCTGCCGTTCCTGCTGCTGACCTGCATTCCACCGATTCGCCCCACCAAAGGCATGTTGGTGGCGAGCCAATATCTCCATAAGGCAGAAGAAGGACGCTTCCGGTAGTGCCCGCCGCCAGCCCACATAGGACCCGCTCTCTCCTGGTGCCCGGTCTTACCGCTCTTGTCGCCTTCGCAATCCTGATCGGTCTCGGCAGTTGGCAGCTTCAGCGCAAGGCCTGGAAGGAAAGCCTGATCCAGCAGATCGAAACCCGCGCCTACGGGGAACCGGGCTCCATCCTGCCCGAAG
Organism: Microvirga makkahensis; assembly: GCF_009830105.1. GTDB lineage: Bacteria > Pseudomonadota > Alphaproteobacteria > Rhizobiales > Beijerinckiaceae > Microvirga > Microvirga makkahensis. The sequence continues at coordinate 39,616 of NZ_WURB01000019.1, read as the reverse complement.
CCGAGTGGTCCGGCTGGCGCGCGGATCAGGACGAGTTCCGGAAGGTGCGGGTGACCGGCACCTTCCTGCACGACCTGGAGACGCCGGTCTATGGCCTGGCTCCCGGGACACGGCAGGGAGCCCCCTTGCAGGGCTACTACATCATCACGCCCCTCAGGCTTCCCACGGGAGCGATCGTGATGGTCAACCGCGGCATCGTGCCGATCGAACTGAAGGACCCCGCCGGCCGCCCCCAGGGCCAGCCCGCAGGCGAGGTGACGGTCACCGGCCTAGTGCGGGCGCCCGAGGCGCGCAATCCGTTCACGCCGGAAAACGACCCTGCGCGGAACACATGGTTCACCCGCGACCCGCAGGCCTTAGCCGAAGTCCGCGGGCTCGAGCGGGTCGCCCCGTTCCTGATCGACGCGGATGCGACACCCAACCCCGGGGGCTGGCCGCGCGGCGGGCAGACCCAGCTCATCCTGCCCAACAACCACCTGCAATACGCGCTCACCTGGTACGGCCTCGCCCTCACCCTTATCGGCGTCTTCGGGGCCTTTGCCTGGAGGCGCGTCAAGGGATGATGCCGCGCCAGAACCGGCTTGCCGCAGCCTCCCACGCCACCTATTGTCCTGCCGCATTTCCAGGAGATTGACCGTGCTCCATGTCTCGACCCGCGGGGAGGCTCCCGCGCTTGGCTTTTCCGATGCGCTTCTGACCGGCCTCGCCAGGGACGGCGGGCTCTACATGCCTCAAGCATGGCCGAGCCTGACAGCGGACACGATCAAGGGCTTTGCCGGGACATCCTATGCGGACGTCGCCAAGGCCGTGCTCGGCCCGCTGGTGGACGGCGACATCCCGGCGACCGACCTTCATCGCATGATCGACGAGGCCTATGCCTCGTTTCGCCATGAGGCCGTCTGCCCCCTGACCCAGCTCGGCGACAACCTCTTCGTGCTCGAACTCTTCCACGGCCCCACTCTCGCGTTCAAGGACGTGGCGATGCAGTTGCTTGGCCGTCTCATGGACCACGTGCTGAAAACCCGCGGTGCCCGCGCCACCATCGTCGGCGCGACCTCAGGCGATACGGGCAGCGCTGCCGTCGAGGCGTTCAAGGGGCTCGACCAGGTCGATATCTTCATCCTCTACCCCCATGGACGCGTGTCGGACGTCCAGCGTCGCCAGATGACGACGGTGGCCTCGCCCAACGTGCATGCCCTGGCTGTCGAGGGCACATTCGACGACTGCCAGAACATGGTGAAGGCCATGTTCAATCATGCCCGCTTCCGCGACGAGCTGCAGCTCTCGGGCGTGAACTCCATCAACTGGGCACGGGTGGCAGCGCAGGCGGTTTACTATTTCACCGCTGCCGTGTCTCTGGGTAGCCCGTACCGTCCGGTTTCGTTCTCGGTGCCCACTGGCAATTTCGGTGACATTCTCGCGGGCTGGGTCGCCAAGCGCATGGGCCTGCCCATCGACCGCCTGATGATCGGCACCAACGCCAACGATATCCTGGCGCGCACTCTGCACGCCGGTTCCTACGAGATCAGGGGCGTGGAGCCCACGACCTCGCCGTCGATGGACATCCAGATCTCCTCGAATTTCGAGCGCCTGCTGTTCGAAGCCTATGGCCGCGACGGCGAAGCGATCCGCCGTTTGATGGCAAGCCTCAATCAATCGCGCTCCTTCATGATCGAGGCAGCCCCCCTCGCCCGTATTCGCGAGGAGTTCTCGGCAGAGGCCGTGAACGAGGCGAATGTCGCCGACGAGATGGCGCGGACCTACCGCGCGAGCGGCTATGTGCTCGATCCGCACAGCGCCGTCGGCACCCGTGCGGGACGCGGCCTTCTGAAGGACAGGCCCGAGGTGCCCGTTGTAGCCCTCTCCACCGCCCATCCGGCTAAGTTCCCCGACGCGGTCGAGCGTGCAACGGGCATCCGTCCCGCACTTCCGCCGCACATGGGTGATCTGATGGAGCGCAAGGAGAGCTTCACGGTTCTCCCAAATGATCAGGCATCGGTGGAGCGCTTCATCCGCGAGCGTGCCCGGGCCGTCAAAGGCGTGGCTGCATGAACCAGCACTTCATCCGCGAGAAGCGGGTCGACATCACGAAATTGTCCAATGGCCTGACGGTCGCGACCGAGCAAATGCCAGAAATCGCCACCGCCACCCTCGGCGTGTGGGTCGGCACCGGATCTCGGCATGAACAGGCTCACGAGCACGGGCTGTCGCATCTTATCGAGCACATGGCCTTCAAGGGCACGGCGCGCCGCTCAGCGCGCCAGATTGCCGAGGACATCGAGAATGTCGGCGGCGACATCAACGCCGCGACGAGCGTCGAGTACACGAGCTACACGGCGCGGGTGCTGGGCGAGAACGTGGACGTCGCCCTCGACGTGCTCGGCGACATCCTCATCAATTCTGTTTTCGACGAAGCGGAGCTCGCCCGCGAGAAAGGCGTGATCCTGCAGGAATACGCCGCCGTGGAGGATACTCCCGACGACCTGATCTACGACGCCTTCATGGAAACGGCCTTTGCCGGCCAGCCCGTGGGGCGTCCCATCCTCGGCACGCCCGACACCATCCGGAGCTTCGACGCCGACACCATCCGTACCTTTCTCGCACGCGAATACATCCCTTCGAAGATGGTGCTCGCCGCCGCGGGCAACGTGGACCACGCGCAGATCGTCGATGCCGCGGAGCGGCTCTTCGGCGCGATGCCGACCGCCGAGGCCCGCCCGCCCGAGGCGGGACACTACACGGGTGGCGAGCGACGCCTTCCCCGCAAGCTCGAACAGGCCAGCATCGTGCTCGGTCTTCCGGGCCTTTCGTTCAAGGATCCCGGATATTACGCGACCCATCTCTTCGCTCATATCTTCGGCGGCGGACTGACATCGCGCCTCTGGCATGAGGTGCGTGAAAGCCGAGGCCTCGCCTATTCGGTCGATGCCTTCCACTGGCCCTTCTCCGATTGCGGCCTCTTCGGCATCGGTGCCGGCACGTCAGGTGCAGATGTGAGCGAGTTCACCAAGGTCACACTCGCCTGCATGCGCCAGGCCACGCAGGATATCAGCGAGATCGAGATGGTCCGCGCCAAGGCGCAGATGAAGGTGGCCTTGCTGACGGCGCTCGAGACGCCCGGCGGGCGGATCGAGAGGATGGCGCGCCAGCTCCTCTCTTGGGGACGGATCGTGGGAAGCGACGAGATCGTCAGGAAGGTGGACGCTCTCGACGAGGGTCATGTGCGCGAGGCCGGGCAGCGCCTTCTGCAGGGGAACCCGACCGTAGCCGCCATCGGGCCGATCAAGGGCCTGCCCTCTCTCGAGACGATCGAGGCAGGTCTGCACGGCTAGTTCGATCCGCGCCCTGCCGCTAGGGCATGAACTTTTTCTCCTCAATCCCGCCGCAAACTGACTTCATGCGCGTGGTTAACGATAAATAGCGAGTCGTGCGGACAAGTGGGGGCTCCCTGGGGCTTTGACTTGCCCTCAAGCTCCCTGACCGGTACCAATTCGTCTTTCACCTTTGGACCGGACGAAAGAACCGAAGCATTGCGGATCGTATCTTTCGCCATAGCCTTTCTTCTGGCGGCTGTTATGGGGCTCACTTGGCCGGCAACCGGCTGGGCGGTGGAGTCCGTACGCGTCGATCCCAAGATGAAGGCGATCGACCTCACCCCCGCCATCGAGCGCTACAAATCGGATGGAGACGAGATCCGCATTTCCACGGCACCGGGCCGCGACGGCATCGTGCGCCGCATCGCCGTGAAGGCGCGTGAGGCCGGCACCCGCCCCGACTGGATCGTCTTCGCGCTGACCAACGACACCGATGAGCAGGTGGATCGTCTGCTTGTGGCTCCGCATTTCCGGCTGAATGGCTCCGGTGTTCTCTGGCCCGATCTCGGATCCTCGCGCATCGCCGCCGTCACGGCCAGTCAGGGCATACGTCCTGAGCGGGACGACAGTCCCGATGCGGACGTGTTCCTCATTACCCTCGACCCGGGCACGACCGTCACTTTCGTGGCGGAATTGCGCACCGACAATCTTCCCCAGATCCATCTCTGGGACGCCGCCGCCTACAAGGAACGCGTCAACGGCCTGACGCTCTACAAGGGCATTATCATCGGCATCGCAGGCCTCCTTGCTCTGTTTCTCACCATCGTGTTCGTGGTGAAAGGCGCCCTGATCTTCCCGGCAGCCGCAGCTCTGGCCTGGGCGGTGCTGGCCTATGCGAGCATCGATTTTGGCTTCTTCCAGCGCGTGTTTCCGATTTCGGAGGCAACGGAGCAGATCTACCGGGCCGGAGCGGAAGCCGTGCTCGCGGCGACCCTGCTCGTGTTCCTCTTCGCCTATCTCAATCTGAACCGCTGGCACGTACGCTACAGCCACGTGACGGCCTTCTGGCTGGCATTCCTCGGCGGTCTCCTGCTGCTTGCCGTCGTCGATGCTTCAGTGGCGTCCGGCGTAGCCCGCATGTCCATTGCCGCCGTGGCCGGCATTGGCTTCGTCCTCGTCATCCATCTGGCGACGCATGGCTATGACCGAGCGATCATGCTCGTGCCCACCTGGCTTCTGCTGATTGCCTGGACGGTGGCGGCGAGCTTCACGATTCTCGGTCAGCTGAATTCGGATCTTGTGCCGCCTGCGCTCATCGGCGGCCTTGTCCTGATCGTCATGCTCATCGGCTTCACGGTAATGCAGCATGCCTTCGCCGGGGGCGGCTTCGCACGCGGTTTCGTCAACGACGCCGAGCGCCGTGCGCTTGCCCTCGCCGGAGCCGGCGACATCGTGTTCGATTGGGACGTGGTTTCTGACAACATCTTCGTCAGCCCGGACATCGAGCATCAGCTGGGACTGAAACGCGGCGCTCTTGAGGGGCCGGCTTCGGCCTGGCTCGACCTGATCCATCCCTTTGACAAGGATCGCTATCGCCTTGCGCTCGACACGGTGATCGAGCAGCGCCGCGGGCGTCTTGTGCAGGATTTCCGCCTGCGCTCCTCGTCGAATGCGCATCATTGGTTCCGCCTGAAAGCCCGCCCGGTGATCGGCTCCGACGGCGAGGTCATTCGCATCATCGGCACCCTGTCCGATGTCACGAGCAGCAAGAATGCCGAAGAGCGCCTGCTGCACGACGCCGTTCACGACAACCTGACGAGCCTGCCGAACCGCCAGCTCTTCTACGATCGCCTCGAAGCCGCTCTCACTTTTGCGAGTCAGGACGACACTTTGCGTCCGACCGTGCTCGTGATCGATATCGACAAGTTCAAGGATACGAACGATCAGTCCGGCTATGGCGCCGGCGACTCGATCCTGCTCACGCTGTCGCGCCGCCTCAGCCGCCTCCTCAAGCCACAGGACACGCTGGCGCGCATCTCGGGAGACGAGTTCGCGATCATCCTGCTCTCCGAACGCGAGACGGACCGCATCATTGCTTTCGCCGACATGGTCCGGCGCGTCGTGACCACCCCGGTCACCTATGCCGACCGCGAGATCTTCCTCACCGCCTCCATCGGCATCGCCCTGCATGATCCCCAGATCGCCGCGCGCCGCGAGGAGGTGCTGCGCAACGCCGAGATCGCCATGGCCCATGCCCGGCGGCATGGCGGCGACCGCATCGAGGTGTTCCGTCCCACGATGCGTTCGGATCGCAGCGATCACTTTACGATGGAAAGCGATCTGCGCCATGCGCTCGAGCGCAATGAGATGAAGGTTCTGTTCAAGCCCATCGTGCGGATCGAGGACCGGACCATCGCGGGCTTCGAATCCATGCTGCGCTGGGATCACCCGCGCCTCGGCCGCATCTCTCCCAACGACTTCATCTCCATCGCCGAGGAGACGGGCCTCATCGTCAAGCTGAGCGTGTTCCTGCTGGAGCAGACCGCGCGCGAACTCGCCATCTGGCAGGGCGCCCTGGAGGTGGAGCCTCCGATCTTCGCCAGTGTCAACATGTCGAGCCACCACCTCCTGCGCCACGACCTTTTGCAGGAAGTGAAAACCGTGATTGCCCGCACACGCGTTCTGCCCGGTTCACTCAAGATCGAGATGACGGAAAGTCTCGTGATGGAGAACCCGGAATATTCGGCACAGATGCTGGACCGCCTGAAGGATCTCGGCGCCGGTCTCTCTCTCGACGATTTCGGCACGGGCTACTCCGCCCTCTCCTATCTGCTCCGCTTCCCGTTTGACACGATCAAGATCGACGAGTCGTTCGTGCGGCAGATGGCGTCGGGCAATCCGGTCATCCTGCGCTCCATCATCAAGATGGCACACGAGCTCGGCATGGAGATCATCGCGGAAGGTGCGGAGAGCGAGTCGGAAGCCATCGAGCTCTACCAGCTCGGCTGTGAATATGCGCAAGGCCCTGTCTTCGGAGAGCCGATGTCGGTCACGCAGGCCCGCCAGCTCGTAGGCGCGGCGACGACGGAAGCCGCTTGATCAGTGCATCGTGCGGACCCGGAGAGACCTATTGAACGATGCGCCAGCCAAGAGAGGGAGCGTCGGTTCGCTCCCAAATGCGCAATTCACTTCAACGTCCGATGCTTAGGCGTGGCCTGCCTGCATCGACAGCATGGCGGGCTCGATGCCGATCCGGCGCAGGGCCATCTCGTAGCGGATATCGGCGGGCGCGCTGAAGATCAGCTCGGCATCGGCGGGGCAGTTAAGCCAGCCGTTGGCCTGAAGCTCGAGCTCAAGCTGGCCAGCGCCCCAGCCCGCATAGCCGAGGGCGAGGACCGCGTTCTGAGGACCCCGACCCTGGGCGATGGCCCGGAGGATGTCGATGGTGGCTGTCAGGCATACACCGTCGTCGATGGGCAGCGTCGATTGGGCAATGTGAAAATCCGGTGAATGCAGCACGAAGCCGCGGCTCGTCTCGACCGGACCACCCATGAGAACCTGCATGCGCCCCACCTTTTCCGGGAGATGGATACGCTCAAGCTCGGGGACGATCTCAAGCTGGACCAGAAGGTCGGACATGTTCACGTTTGCGGCAGGACGGTTCAGAATGATCCCCATCGCCCCCTCCGACGAATGGGCGCAGACATAGATCACTGCGCGAGCGAAGCGCTCGTCCATCATGCCAGGCATTGCCACCAGCAATTGCCCGTCGAGATAGGGGGAGCCGGCGCCATAGGGATCTTGCTGAAAGCTCATGTCTCGATTCTGCCTTGCTGGGCCTGCAACCCGATCACGGGATCGTGGATGGCAGACCCGAATAGAAAACGCATAAAGGAAGCGCCTCAGGGAGGCGTCAGTTCCATGACAACCACATTCCGCATCGCCGCAGCTATCGTTTTTATGATTCTGTCCTCTTTCCCCGGATTTGGACAGTCCCCCCCTCCCGTGACATCGGCGCAGGGATTCCATTCGCAGGTGCGGCTCTTGTCCGGAGGCAGGCAGGGCGAGCGGTGGCTCGCCGGAATTGAAATCACCCTTGATCCGGGCTTCAAGACCTATTGGCGCAATCCCGGCGAATCCGGCCTGCCGCCGAGCTTCGACTGGTCGGCTTCGGAGAATGTGGCAGATGTCGAAGTCCGGTGGCCCGCTCCCAAACGTTATGAGGATGCGGCCGGGATCGCCTATGTCTACAGCCAGAAGGTGATCCTGCCGCTTCTGGTGGAGTCCAAAGTCGCGGACAGGCCGGTCAAGCTCGCGCTCACTGTGGATTACGGTGTCTGCAAGGACATCTGCATTCCGGCTCACGCGGACCTGTCCCTGGCCCTCACCGACTCCGGCCCCGACCGCATCGAGATCGAGCAGGCCATGGCCAAGGTCCCGCGCAAGCAGGCCCTGGGCGCACAAGGCCCACTGGCGGTGCTGTCCGTGCAACCGAAGGCCGGAGAGCCCCTCGCTCTGTCTGTCTCCGTTCGGACCCCAATCGGGACGAAGCCCGTCCTTTTCGCCGAAGGTCCGGAGAACTGGTACGTCTCGACATCACCCGAAGAGGGCGCCGGTCGCTTCACCGTGACCGTCGAGGAGAAACCCAAGGATGCGTCAGGCCCCGCTCCCCTCACCCTCACACTCGTCGCTGGGGATGAGGCCATCGAGACGCAGGTGAGCCTCGACGGCGGCGAACAGCCGCGCTAGTAGGGACGATCCTCAATCAACAGCTTGGAGCAAAGTGCATGGCCATTCAGGTCGGAGAACGCCTCCCCCAGGTGACCTTTCGTGTCATGACCCCGGACGGACCGATCGCCAAGACGACGGACGATCTCTTCAAGGGACGAAAGGTGGTGCTCGTGGCGGTTCCGGGAGCCTTTACTCCCACCTGCCATCGCAACCACCTGCCCGGTTACGTGCAGCGCGCCGAGGAGATCAAGGGCAAAGGCGCCGATGCCATCCTGGTCACCGCCGTCAACGATGTGTTCGTCATGGACGCATGGGCCAAATCCGCAGGCGCCGACGGTATCGAGTTCTTGTCCGACGGCAACGGCGACTTCGCCAAGGCCATCAAACTGACTATGGACGGCACTGGCTTCGGCCTCGGCATTCGCTCCCAGCGCTATTCCATGGTGGTGGACGACGGTGTGGTGAAGGCCATCAACGTGGAAGATACGCCGTCCAAGGCTCAGGTATCGGGCGCGGAGAACATCCTGAAGGACCTCTGATCTCCTCAGCCGCCGAACGGGAAGGTCCTTGCCGCCTGAATGCGCGCAGGGGCCTTTATCTTGCGTGCCTCTTTTTAAAAGGCTGCATGGCGGCGACCGCAAGCTCGTCGACGCGGATGTTGGTGGGATCGTCCGCGTGGCCCTTGACCCAGTGCCAGGCTACGTCGTGGCGGGATGCAGCCTCGTCGAGGGCGCGCCACAGATCCTCGTTCTTCACCGGCTTGTTGTCGGCGGTGCGCCAGCCGCGGCGCTTCCAGTTGTGCATCCATTGGGTGATGCCCTGGCGCACATACTGGGAATCCGTGAAGAGATCCACGGCGCAGGGTCGCTTAAGGGCGTTGAGCCCTTCAATCGCAGCCGTGATTTCCATGCGGTTGTTGGTAGTATGATCCTCTCCGCCGGAAATCTCCTTCTCGCTGCCCTTGAAGAACAGGATTGCCGCCCAGCCGCCCGGCCCAGGATTTCCCGAGCAGGCGCCGTCAGTATAGATCAGGACGCGCTCAGGATTTCTCATGCCTCGAGCCCATATTCTCGGGCGTGCTTCACATGCCGGTGGAAATGGAGCTTGCGGTCGTATTCCAGCGGGTCTTTCGGCTTCACGAGCGCACCGGGCGGCACGTTGAGCCAGTCCACGAGGCGGGTCAGCATGAAGCGCATGGCCGAGCCGCGGCAGAGGACCGGCAGGGCCTCGACCTCCTCTCCGGAGAGCCGCCGGACGGCCTGATAGCCCGCCAGTATGGCCTGTCCCTTCGTGAGGTTGAACGAGCCGTCCTGCTCGAAACACCAGGCGTTCAGGCAAATGGCCACGTCGTAGGCGAAAGCATCGGTGCAGGCGAAGTAGAAATCGATCAGCCCCGAGACTTCGGTGCCGATGAAGAACACGTTGTCGGTGAAGAGATCGGCGTGAATGGTGCCGGTGGGCAGACTAGTCGGCCATACCTCCTGTAGATAGGCGAGCTCGCGCCGGGTCCTGTCGGCCAGTCCGCCGGCAACGGTATCGGCCTGCGCCTCAGCCTGCGCGAAGAGAGGAGCCCAGCCGTCGAGCGACAGGGCATTCGGCCGGCTCATGGCGAAATCCTGTCCGGCCAGGTGGAGTCTGGCCAGAGCCCCACCCAGGGCCTCGCAATGCCTGGCGGTGGGGCGGCGGACGGCGACGCCTTCCAGGAAGGTGATGATCACGGCGGGCCGCCCCGCAATCCGGCCGAGGGCCTGCCCCTGACGGTTGTTGACCGGCAGCGGACAGTTCAGGCCCTTGTTCGCTAGGTGCTGCATGAGCCCGAGGAAGAACGGAAGGTCGGCCTCCTTCACCCGCTTCTCGTACAGGGTCAGGATGTAGGAGCCTTCAGTAGTGTGGAGGAAATAATTCGTGTTCTCCACGCCCTCGGCGATCCCCTTGTAGGAGAGGACCGCGCCGATATCGTAGGTATCGAGAAAGCTTGCGAGCTCCTCGTCGCTGACTTCCGTGTAGACTGCCACCTTTTACTCCGCCGCCTGCTCACGCAATTCGCGCGGCAGAGGAAAGAACACGCTCTCGTCCGCCGTCGACACGCTTTCTACCGAAACCTCGTAGCGTTCTGCAAAGGCATCGATGATCTCTTCCACTAGGATTTCCGGCGCGGACGCGCCGGCGGTGATGCCGAGGCTGCGGATGTTCCCGAACAGCGACCAATCGATATCCTCCGCCCGCAGGATGAGGCGCACGAGCGGGCATCCCTCCCGCTCGGCTACTTCGCGCAGGCGCTGAGAGTTGGAGGAATTGGGCGAGCCCACCACGATCATCGCGTCGACTCGGGGCGCGACGCGCTTGACCGCTCCTTGGCGGTTGGTGGTGGCGTAGCAGATGTCCTCCTTGTGCGGCCCGACGATGGAGGGGAAGCGCTCCCTCAGGGCGTCCACCATGTCCTGGGTATCGTCGACGGACAGGGTCGTCTGGGTCACGAAAGCTAGGTTGTCCGGGTCCTCGGGCTGCAGCCGAGCGATGTCGCCCACGGTCTCGACGAGGGTTGCCGCGCCTTTCGGCAGCTGTCCCATGGTGCCGACCACTTCCGGATGGCCCGCATGGCCGATAAGGATGATGTGCCGCCCCCGCTTGTGATGGACCTGCGCCTCCCGGTGGACCTTGGTCACCAGCGGGCAGGTAGCGTCGACGGCGAAGAGGTTGCGAGCCTGTGCGGCTTCCGGCACCGATTTCGGGACCCCATGGGCCGAAAAGATGACGGGAGCCTCGGTGTCGGGGATCTCGTCGAGTTCCCGCACGAAGACTGCTCCCTTCCGCTTCAGGTTCTCCACCACGTATTTGTTGTGCACGATCTCGTGGCGCACGTAGACCGGCGCTCCATGGATCGTCAGCGCCTTTTCGACGGCGTCGATGGCGCGGACGACTCCGGCGCAGAAGCCGCGCGGGGCGCAAAGCAGAATGTCGAGGGCTGGCTTCGTCATGATCCCGCGATGTGGCGAGACGAGGCCCCTCCTGTCAAGCGGGAGCGACGGTAATTCGCGGCTGAGACATTCTCAAGAAGGGCTCGCCCTTCCCGCTGAGACACCCTAGAAAGGGCAAGCTTCCCTAAAATGGGATGACCGCTCACCGGATCCGATCACCGATGGCCAACCCAGCCTCCCATGTCAGTTTTCTGCCTCCCATCCTGACCTTCTGCGGGGCGGCGGTCATTGCCGTGCCCATCTTCCGCTTCTTCGGCCTGAGCGCCGTGCTCGGCTATCTGGCAGCGGGAATCGCGATCGGTCCGTCAGGCCTGAGCCTCGTGGGAGACCCGGGGACCGTCGCGACCGTGGCGGAACTCGGCGTGGTGCTTCTGCTCTTCATCATCGGGCTGGAGCTGAAGCTCTCCCACCTCTGGTCCATGAAGCGGGACATCTTCGGGCTGGGCTTCGCCCAAATGGCAATTACAGCTCTCTGCCTCGGCGGAGCAGCACTAGCCATCGGCTTCGGGCCCAAAGCCTCCGTTGTCATCGGCATCGCGGTGGCGCTCTCAGCAACTGCCATCGCCCTTCAGATGCTGGAAGAGCGCAATGACCTCCAAACGCCTTACGGACAACGCTCCTTCGCGATCCTGCTGTTTCAGGACCTCTCGGTCGTCCCCATCCTCGCCATTCTGCCGCTGCTGTCCTCCGGCATAGCCACCGCGGAAAGCTCGATCCTGGAGCGCCTCCTGGCCGCTGGGGAGGCAGCGGCCGCCATCGCAGCGGTGGTTCTGGTCGGGCGCTATGGCCTGAACCCGTTCTTTCGCATTCTGGCGCGCACCGGCTCCCGCGAGGTTATGACCGCATCGGCGCTGCTGGTGGTGCTGGGAGCGGCCCTGCTCATGGAGGAGGTCGGCCTCTCCATGGCCATGGGCGCCTTCCTGGCAGGATTGCTGCTGGCCGAATCGAACTTCCGCCACCAACTCGAGGCCGACATCGAACCCTTTCGCGGCATGCTGCTCGGCCTGTTCTTCATGAGTGTGGGCATGTCCATCGACCTCGCCCTTGTCCAGCGGCAATGGACGTTGCTGGCCCTCGCTGCACCGCTGGTGATCGCCGGAAAAACCATCCTGATCACCGTTCTCTCGCGGCTGTTCGGGGCCACGTGGCGCGAAGGGCTGCGCTCCGGAACGCTTCTCTGCACCGCCGGCGAGTTCGCTTTCGTCCTCCTGCCCGTCGCCACCGGCGCCGGATTGATGTCTCAGGGCGATGCGCAAACCGTGACGGCGCTTGCAGCCATCACGATGCTGCTCGGCCCGGTTTTCTCGACCCTCGTCGAAAGGGCCCTGCTCTCCCGCCCAGAAAGAGCCGAGGCCTCGGGCATGGTTGATCTGATGGGGCAGGAAGGCGAGCTTTCGAGCAGGGTGCTCGTGATCGGCTTCGGACGCTTCGGGCAGATCGTCAACCAGGTGCTGCTGTCGCAGAACATCGACGCCACGGTCATAGACAGCAACGTGGAGCGCGTGCGCGATGCCGCCCGTTTCGGCCTCAAGATCTATTACGGGGATGGAACACGCCTCGATGTGCTGCGGGCAGCTGGCGCCGAAAAGGCGGAGATGATCTGCGTCTGCACGGATAACCCCGAAACGACCGAGAGGATCGCCGAGATCATTCACGGGAATTTTCCGAATGCCCGCAGCTTCGTGCGCGCCTTCGACCGCATTCATGCCGTCAGGCTGTTGAAGATCGGAATCGATTACCAGATTCGCGAAACGTTCGAGTCCGCCATCGTCTTCGGCCGCTCGGCACTCGAAGAGCTCGGCGTCGAAGCGGAAACCGCCGCCGGCGCGGCGCTCGACGTACGCAAGCGCGATATCGCACGCCTGTTCCTGCAGAAGGAAATCGGCGCCAGTTATGGTACCGAGCTGGTCGTGGGAGCCAGGATCACGCCTGAGCCACTCACCTCCCCGACGGGGAAGGCCAAAGCCTTGAGTCCTGAAACACGTGACATTCTCGGCGAGGGAGCCCTCTGATGGACGCCACCCCTGCAGAGCGCACGGCGGAGGAGCGCGCCCATACGCCTGTCTTCGTGCAGGGCTCGACCATGCGCCACGTCCTCGTGATGACGGGAACGGGCGCGGCCGGCCTGATCGCCATCTTCATTGTGGATCTCGTCTCGTTGCTCTACATTTCATGGCTCGACGATCCGAGCATGACGGCGGGCGTCGGTTTGGCGACCGTCGTAATGTTCTTCACGGTGTCCATCAATGTTGGCCTGATGATCCCCATCGGAGCGCTCGTGTCGCGCGCTCTCGGCGCACGCCAGTCCGACGATGCACGACGCCTCGCGACCTCCGGCACCCTTCTCATGGCTGCGATCGGTGCGGTCGTCAGCCTGTTAACGCTCCCGTTCCTGCCTCAGATTCTCGGAGCGATGGGCGCGAGCGGCTCGGCCTACGACGTGGCACGGAGCTTCCTCTGGATCGCCCTGCCGACGAATGCCTTGATGTCAGTCGGGATGGCATTCTCCACCGTGCTGCGGGCTGCGGGCGACGCCAAGCGCAGCATGTACGCGACCCTCTCGGTCGCCATCGTCACGGTTCTCCTCGACCCCATCACGATCTTCGTCCTGGATCTGAAGGCCGACGGTGCCGCGCTCACCATCAGCCTCGCGCGCGTGGTCTATTTCTATGTCGGCTATGTCTATGTCACCCGAGCCCATCGGCTGCTTGCGAGGCCCGCCCTGCAATCGGTGGTCCGCGATGCGAGGCCGTTCTTCGCCATCGCCATCCCGGCCATCCTCACCAATCTCGCCGCCCCTGCCGCAAATGCCTTCTTCACCAGCATCATGGCTCAGTTCGGCGATCAGGCCATTGCGGCCTCCGCCATCATCGACCGAGTCGTTCCGGTTTCCTTCGCTGGCGTCTTCGCGCTGGCGGGGGCCATCGGCCCGGTCCTGGGGCAGAACTGGGGCGCGAGGCGCTACGACCGCATGAAGCAGACGTTGAAAGATTCTCTCACCTTCATGATCGCTTATGTACTGGGAGTGTGGCTCCTGCTGTTCCTGCTGCAGGATCTTGTCGTCATCGCGTTCAATGCGCCGCCACTGACCGCCGAGCTGGTGAAATTCTTCTGTCAGCTGAGCGGGTTCATCTGGTTCTTCGTCAGCCTCGTCTTCGTCGCCAATGCCTCCTTCAACAATCTCGGCTATCCCCTGCTATCGACCCTCTTCAACTGGGGACGGGCAACTCTCGGCATGATCCCCTTTGCCTATTTTGGAGCGCAGGTCGGCGGCCCGAAAGGAGCCCTGCTCGGCATCGGCGCCGGATCGATCGTTTTCGGAATCGCAGCCATCATCACTGCGTTCTGGACAATCCGGCGTCTGGAGAGGCAAGCTGTCCCGATCCCATAAAGGGGCAAGCCCGGTACCGAGCTTTCGAGGAGCCTGTCATGTTCAACTGGTTCGACCTAATGCGACAGGCCCAGACCCAAGCTGGCTTCGAGGCATTGGCGCGTCAGTTCCAGCTCTCAGGCGAGCAGCGGCAGCGAGCCATGGCCGCTCTCATGCCGGCCTTCGTCATGGGCCTGCAGCATGCCATGACCCAGGATCCCAACCGCTTTGTGCAATCGCTGATGGGCGGCGGCTACCAGCAGTTCTGGCAGATGGCCGGGCGCACCTTCTCCTCGCAGGCCCAGCAGGAGGGCAGGCGCCTGCTCGACCAGCTTTTCGGCTCGGACGAGGCAAGCCGCCGCGTGGCGCACCAGGCCGCCGACTTCGCTGGGATCGGCGTCGAGACCATGCAGCAGATCCTGCCGCTTTACGCCGGCCTTCTCGCAGGCGGATTGTCCCAGTGGATGACGGCGCACTCGCACGCCCTCCAGACCTTCACGTCATCCGGCCCGGATGAGAAGTCCAGGGCGCGAACAGGAAATCCATGGGCCGAACTTTGGTCCGGATGGCTGAAAGGGTCGGAGGCTGAGAAGACGCCAGCCCCTCATCCATTTCAGGAGATGATGACGAGCTTCCTGCAAGCGCCCACTCCCGAGAAGCCCCAGGAACCCGAGTCCTCGCCTTCATCCTCCTGGGGAGAGATGATGGAAAAGGGACGCGAGATGCAGATGGAGTATCTCACGTCCCTCCAGTCGATTCTCGACGAGGCCTGGAGAACAGGCGCGAAGAAGTCCTAACTCCGACTCGCGAACGGAACCACCGGTCGTGGATTGCGGACGGCGGCGGGGCCGCGCATAGGGATGGGCCGCTCCGCACATCGAACCAGCACCCATGAGGGACGGTGATGAATGGGCTCCATCAGAGCGCTTTCCACATCTCCGCGCGTGAGGCCGATATCCCTGAGCATGCGCTCGTCGAACTCCTCCAAATTCCTGACCTCCCGGCGGTCTTTGAAAGCCTTCACGAGGGAGACGAGCGAACGTGCGAACCAAGTCAGGATGCGGGCTACCGGAAAGGCAGTGGCGGGCGCTACAGACCGGGTCATGACGAGTCTCCTTTCGCTCGTGTGTGGCCTTCAAGATCCCTCTGGAGCGCCCTGGAACGTTCCAAGCTGTTTCAGGAATGTTCCAGGTACCATTATGGAACGCGCCCTTAGGGCAAGCAAAAGCTAACGCTTTGATAGTAAAGTAGAATTCACATCAAGGAGGGATGTATAGCATGGGGCGTTTCATCACTTGAAACGATTGTTTTAGATATGTATCATCAGCATAATTGATGATGAGGCACGGCCATGCATTTGCTCGATATCGACCAGCTCCGGACCTTCGTGGCGATCGCCGACACGGGGTCGTTCACCCGCGCGGCGGAGATCGTGCACAAGACACAGAGCGCGGTGTCCATGCAGATGAAGCGCCTGGAGGACCGGGTGGGACGCCCGATCTTCGAGCGCGACGGGCGCCTGTCCAAGCTCACAGACGAGGGCGAGCGGCTGCTCGATTACGCGCGCCGGATCGTGCGCCTGAACGCGGAATGCATGGCCTCCTTCAGCGAGCACGAGCTCACGGGCCGCGTGCGCCTCGGCCTCCCAGACGACTACGCCGACCGCTATCTGCCGGAGATCCTGGCGCGGTTCTCGCGCTCGAACCCGAAGGCCGAGGTGACGGTGATGTGCGAGCCCACGCACAACCTGATCGAGCGGGTGCAGCACGGCGATTTGGATCTGGCGATCATCACCCATGTGGACCGGCGCGGCCCGTCCGAGATCGTGCGCATCGAGCAGCTTCTGTGGGTCACGTCGGGCCGCCACGGCGTGCACGAGGAGAAGCCGATCCCGCTGGCGCTCGGCCGTCCGAACTGCGACTGGCGCCACTACGCCACGGAGGCGCTGGAGAGCGCCGACCGGCCCTTCCGCATCGCCTATGTGAGCTGGCATTCCACGGCGGTCGGCGCGGCGGTCCTGTCGGGCCTTGCGGTGTCGGTCCTGCCGGAAAGCGCGGTGCGCCCGGGCATGCGGATTCTCGGCCCCTCCGACGGCTTCCCCGCCCTGCCCTCGTGCAAGATCGGGCTGATCCGCGCGCGCGGGGAGGAGAACTCCCTCGCGGATGCGCTGGGCATCCACATCAAGCAGTCGCTCGACAACCTGGGCTCGACGCGCCCGGTCTATCCGGTCGCCGCGGAATAGGCGCTACTTCGCGGCGGGCCTGCGCAGCACCAGCACGTTGCCGACGAGCGCGAACGCGACGCCGATCACGGCGAGCGCCGTCCACTGGTAGCCTTCGACCAGGGTGGACACGGCGAGCGCGATGATGGGGAACAGCACGGTCGAATACCCCGCCCGCGCGGCTCCGAGGCGGCGCAGCAGGGTGAGATAGGCCATGAAGGCCAGCACCGACGCGCCGACCGAGAGGTAGAGCAGCGAGCCGATATACTTCGCCGTCGGCTCGATGACGAAGGCGTTGCCGCGCACCAGGTTCAGCACGAGCAGAACCACGCAGCCATAGGTCATGCCCCAGGCGGTGGCGGAGAGCAGCGGCACGCCCCGGCGCTGCACGACGGTCGAGATCATGTTGCCCGAGCAGAAGAACAGGGTGCCCATCACGCACAGGCCGAGGCCCTTGAGCGCGTCCGCGTTGAAGCCAGCCCCCGTGATCTCCGGCCAGAACAGGAGCCCGATGCCCGCGACGCCGATCAGGCCGCCGAGCGCCACGCGCGGCTCCACCCTCTGCCGGAAGATGACGAAGCCCAACACCAGGTTGAACACCGAAGCGAGGGAGAACACCACGGACAGGAGCCCCGACGGCACGTTCAGGCCGCCGTAATAGAACGAGATGAAGTTGAACGAGAACAGGCAGCATCCCACCGCCGCGAAGCGCAGGTGATCGGCGGGCGCGAAGCGCACCTGATGGCCCGTGGCGACGACCCAGCCCCACATGAGCAAAGCGGCGAGCAGGAAGCGCCACAGCACCGACATCTCCGGCGCGACGACCCCGAGCTGCGCGTGGATCCCGATCCAGCTCACGCCCCACAGGAGGACGGTGGCGGCGTAAAGCCCGAAGGTGCTTGCGTCGAGGCGCCTGGCATCCGGCGCGGACATGGTGACACTGGCCTGGGTCATGGGGGCATTCCGGCAAATCGCGAGACGCTCCGATTACGCCGAACGGATCATCAATACAAATGATGAAATGTCATCGATTCCTCCTGGAACGCTGATGAAACGTTCCAGACCCCTCTCCTGCAACGCGCCCTGCAACATCCTGCAACGCCCTGGAACGGGTCTTCGGGGGCGTTGCAGGGCGCGAGGCCGCCCTCCCGCAGCGGCAAGCGGAAGATCGTCATTCCAGGATGCGCGCCGGCGCTCCGGGAGCGCCGGCGAGGGGGCGCGACCTTCCTCCCCCTCGTGGAAGGATCGAGGGTGGAGCGGAACGACCGGATGGGATTCCAAACCCGATCGCTCGCCTTCATCCCCAGGCTGCACCCTGCCTCGGACCGGCAGGAGCGGATCTGGCGCCATCGACCTTGACCACCCCATGTCCCATGCTACATTGTTCACGATTTGTTCCTGACGAATGAAGAGCCATGGCCATGACGTCGCCGCCCTCCTCCCCCGCCCCGTCCGGCTCCGACGGCCCCGCCGCCTCGTGCATCCGGGAGAAGCTTTCCCCCCAACAGATCGCCCTGATGCGGGACTGGGTGGAATGCACCACGCACTCCTTCAAGCGCATCGGCCAGAAGCTTGGCGTCTCGGCCTCCACCGTCTCGCGGTATGCGGCGGAGGGCGGCTGGCAGCGCCCGGCCGGATCCGCCCCGCCGCCCGCCATCGGGCGCCCCGACCCGAAGCCTTCGCGCCGTCTCCGATCCGCGCCCCCGCGGGCGGCCGACCGGCGCGGGCGGATCGTCGACCGCCTCTGGACCCTCGCGGAGCGCCACGCCGCCGTTCTGGAGACCCAGCCCATCGAGCGCGCCGGACGCTCCCTCCAGCCCCTGGCCCGCCTCACCCGGACCCTGGGCGAGATGGACAAGCACATCCTCCCGCCCATCCTGCCGCCCTCCCCGCCCGGCGACACCACCCTCGCCGAGGACAGGCCGGAGGGCCGCTCCCTGACCGAGCTGCGCGACGCGCTTCAGGCCCATCTCGACCGCATCATGGAGGAGGAAGGTTACGGCTGGGAGGTTCAGGAATGGTGGTTCGAGGACGGGGCGGGGATTTAGAGCGCGTAACAGAACCGCTGTGGAGGTATTATCGACCGGCGGCCGGAATGCGCCGTCGCATCACTTCGGCAAGCTGCTCGGCACAGACCCTGAGTGGTTCTGTGTCCTGTTTGGCTTTCGACATGGCCATCGCTCCTGAGTAGGATGCGACAACCAGGACTGCAAAGGCTTCGGGATCTAGATCGATTGCTGCTCCGGCGCTCAAGTCAGCCTTGAGCTTGCCTGCGATTGCCTCTCGCCATCGGACGAAGACCGCATCGATCAACACACGGAAATCGTCATCATGACGCGCGAGCTCGATAGCAAGGTTGTTCAACGGGCAACCGGAGACTGCGCCCCGGCCCTCAAGGTCCGCGATGATGCTGGCGAAGGCAGCCTGAATACCCTCCGCAGCAGTGGACGCGGCCAGCACGGGCCGGATCCACGTCTCCTCAACGGCCGCGGCCACCCGATCACGGATGACGGCAAGCCCAAGGTCTTTCTTGGTGGCAAAATGGTGCGCGAGGGCACCGCCCGTCGCTCCCGCCTCGCGCTTTAAGTCATGGACCGAGGTCGAGTGGTATCCTTGTGTTGAGAAGGCTGCATAGGCCGCATCGATGACGCGGCGTCGGACGCCTTCGGGATCGTTGCTTCGTCGATGCCTCGGGGGCGCTTGTCTCGCCATACTGCCTCCATCTGCGGACTAGGGTAGCAGGTTGACAAAACAGGACAAGTGTCCCGTAATGCAAACAGGACGAATGTCCTGTTTTGGAGATGCTCATGACTGTTCTGACTGACTGCGCCGGGACTGACGACGGAAATTGGCGGGAGGCGAGTGACACCAGAACGTCAGTTGTCGAGCTGCGGCGCTATCGCCTTCATCCAGGGAAACGAGAGACTCTGATCGATCTCTTCGACCGTGAGTTCGTTGAGACGCAGGAAGCGGTCGGCATGCGCGTTATCGGGCAATTCCGTGACCTGGACGCGCCCGATGACTTCGTCTGGCTGCGGGGCTTCGCGGACATGCCGTCGCGTGCCGCAGCTCTGCAGACGTTCTACACGGGTCCCGTCTGGGTGGCGCACAGGGACGTTGCAAATGGCACGATGATCAACTCCGACAACGTGCTGCTCCTGCGCCCCGTCGCCGCCCAAACTGGGTTCGCGGCTCCGACGGAGAAGCGTCCTCAGCCGGGAGCCGCACATGGGCAGCCGGGTCTGATCGTGGCAACTATCTGCTATCTCGCACCGCAGACCGATGAAGCTTTTGCAAAGTTCTTCGAGGAATCACTCCAGCCGCTGCTGCAACAGGCCTCGGCAACAGTTCTGGCCGCATTCGTCACCGAGAGAAGTCCGAACACCTTTCCACGGCTCCCGGTTCGCGAGGGGGAGACCGTGTTCGCGTGGTTCTCGAGCTTCTCCAGTCTGCCAGCTTATGAAAACCATCTGGTCGCCCTTGCTCAATCGGACGAGTGGACCAGGAAGGCACGTCCTGAGATGGAACAGCGTATTTGGAGACCAAACGAGGTGTCGCGACTGATGCCGACAGGTCGTTCTCTCCTGCACGGTTGACAGCCCCGATGGCAACCGAAGCACGGACCCAACATGGTATGGGAGTACTGAGACCGCCTAACACAGCCATCGCTGGACGAAGCGCCAGGTAATGAGGGCTGAGGCGAGCGTCGGGAAGGCGATGTGGATACCGGCCCTGCGCTCGTCGCGGATGACCAGGCGGCGGAACTGCCCATACCAGGCAAGCCTCCGCTCCACGACCCAGCGATAACGTCCCGGCCTTCCACTGCTTTCGACCCCTCGCCGGGCAATGCGCGGCCGGATGTGCCTTCGGGTCAGGGCATACCGGCAACGGCGGTGATCACAAGCCTTGTCCGCATGCAGCTTGCCAGGGCGCTTGCGCGGGGAGTCCCCAACTCTGCCGGATGGGGGGAACTGCATCGACGGGAGGCTCCAGCATGCCGCTGTCATGCACGTGGGCGCCGGTCAGCCTCGGTGCGAGCGGGATACCGTTCGCGTCCGTGAGGACATGGCGCTTCGAACCTGCCTTGCCGCGGTCGGTCGGATTCGGGCCGGTCGCGGCGCCCCCGTTTTGGCCGCGACAGCCGCACTGTCCAGAGACGCCCGGCTGAAGTCGATGGCATTGCGGCGGCCCAACCGATCGCCCGGGACCTGCTGCAGCTTCTGCCAGACACCCGCCTGCTGCCAATCCCGCAAGCATCGCCATCACGTCATGCCGGAGCCGCTGCCCATATTCTGGGGCAACGATCTCCGGCTTCGGACACGCCGCGCCTCCGCGGCGTGGATGGCCGCAGCAGGTGCGGCCATGGCGGAGGAAGGGTCCGGAGAGGCCGGGACGGAAACGTTCAGCGCACCGTCACCTGATCCTTGATCCGCTCGTAGACCGAGCGCCGGAGGACCTTGCGCTTCACGAGATCCTCCACCGAGGCATAGGGACGATGCCTGATGATGGCGCGGCCGATGGGACCGGCATTGCGCAGGGTGTTGAGCTGCTCGAAGGACGCGGTGTTGAGATCGACGAGGTCGCTCGCCGTCTCGGGGTCACCCGATGTGCTCGCAACGGTCACGGTGCCAGTCATCTCCGTGTCGACGGGAGGCGGCGATGCGGAGGCGTCGGCCTGCTGCGTCTCGGGCACTGGCGCATCGGCGTCCGCCGTCGCCGCAGCGGCGGGTTCGCTGCCCGGATCGGCCGGAGCGGGAGCGGCTGCCTGAACCGGCTCCGGCTCGGACGGCTCCGGCTCGGACGCCTCCGGGGCGGCCGCCGACGGAATGCCGCCATCCATGGGAGGGGCGATGAGCGGATCCGCCGCCGCAACCTGCATCGAGGTATCCTGAGCGGACGGCTCGAGCGCCTGCTCCGCGCCCGCAACCGTGCCCTCGTGCGGCTTTTCGGCGGCGGCGAGATCAGGCGAAGCGCTTCGATCCTCTACCGAGAGGGAGAGAGCCATCGCGCCCGACGCGGCAATGGTCACCACGATGAAAACCCGCATCATTTGAAATGCGAACGTATTGCGCGACCGGATGGGCGCTTGGGAGAGATTGCCTATACGCATGTTGACACCCGCACGCTGTTTCAACCCTTGTGCAACAGAAGCAAGCATTGAGTATTCCTGCGATATGGCAGATCAGTGGCAATGAAAACTCAGGTTATAGCATTGAAATACGTTCATCTTTGAAGCTGAAGCACCGGATCTTCATTGTGCGCCATGAGATCTCCTTGGGGCTGGCGATGACGCGGGAGGCGCCATCCCCTCCATCCTTCAGTCTCTCGGTGCCCTCCCCCGTGATGGCCGCACTTGATGCGGCCATCCATGTCTTTGGAAGCGCAGTGGCAAAGAAGACGGGAATCCCCGGGACAGGCCCGGGAATGACGTGGAGCTGAGCCGGGGATGACGGGTCCTTCCGGCGCCCCCCTCTCCTGCTGGCGCGTCGTTCCTTGCGCCCCGAAAGGCCACGGCGGTGAAAAACCAGGTCTACTTTTTCACGCGATGCGCTAGCCTTCCCAGGTCAGCGGAGGGCCGGTGCGATGCGGTGCGGATGGCTGTTGTGTCTCGGACTCGCCGTGTCGCTGCCGGCGGCGCCATCCCCCGCTCTCGCGCAGGACCGGACGGCTCTCCGGATCGGGCATTTTCCCAACATCACCCATGTGCAGGCGCTCGTCGCCCGCGCCATGGAGCGTCAGGGCAGCCAATGGTTCGCCGGGAGGCTCGGGCCCGGCGTCAGGATCCAATGGTATGCCTACAACGCGGGCCCGAGCGCCATGGAGGCGATCTTCGCGAGGTCGCTCGACCTCGCCTATGTGGGCCCGAACCCGGCGCTGAACGCCTATGCGCGCTCCCGCGGGAGCGAGGTTCGCGTGATCGCGGGCGCCGTGAACGGCGGCTCCGCCCTCGTGGTGCAGGGGGATTCCACGCTCACCAAACCCGCCGACTTCAAGGGCAGACGCATTGCGACGCCGCAATTCGGCAACACGCAGGACGTGGCGGCCCGCGCCTGGCTGGCGGCGGGCGGCCTGCGCATCACCCAGACGGGCGGCGACGCCCAGGTCGTGCCCACCGGCAATCCCGACCAGCTTTCGCTGTTCAAGACTAGGCAGCTCGACGCGGTCTGGACCGTGGAGCCCTGGGTCTCGCGGCTCGAAGCCGAGGCCGGCGGCAAGGTGCTGGTGGAGGAGCGCGATGCGATCACCACCGTTCTCGTCTCGAGAGCGGATTTTCTCGCGCAGAACCGCGATCTCGCCAGGCGTTTCGTTGCGGCGCATCGCGAGCTCACCGAATGGATCAGGCAGAACCCCGACGAAGCGCAGCGCCTCGCCCGCGAGGAACTGCAGGCGTCCTTCCGGCTCGCCATGGAGCCCGGCCTCGTCGCGCGCACCTGGGCGCGCATGAACATCACGGCCGACGTGACGCTCTCCGCGTTCCAGTCCTTCGCGGCGAGCGCGCAGGCCGTCGGCTTCCTGCGCGGCACGCCCGCGCTCGACCGCCTGATCGAGGCGCCTTGATGGAGACGGCTCCTCACACCTCGTCCGGGATACGTCCCGCAAAACTCGTGATCGAGGGCGTGTCGAAACGGTTCACCTCACAGCGAAACATGGTGCAGGCGCTCGACAATGTTTCGCTGAGCGTGGCCGAGGGCGAGTTCGTCTGCCTGCTCGGCCCCAGCGGCTGCGGAAAATCCACCCTGCTGAACATCGTCGCGGGCCTCACCAGGCCCGACCGGGGGCGCGTCCTCGCCGACGGCAGGCCCGTCGAGGGACCGGGGCAGGACCGTCTCGTGATGTTCCAGGAATCGGCGCTGTTCCCATGGCTCGACGCCTTCGGCAACGTGATGTTCGGCCTCAAGCTCAAGCCCGATCTCACCAACAGGGAACGCCGCCGCATCGCGGACGAGTATCTGGATCTCGTGGGCCTCGGGACGTTCAAGCACGCGCCGATTCACGAATTGTCGGGCGGCATGAAGCAACGCGTGGCGCTCGCGCGGGCGCTCGCGCCCGACCCGCACGTGCTGCTGATGGACGAGCCTTTCGGCGCGCTCGACGCTATGACCCGCGATCAGCTCTACGACGACATCCAGCGCATCTGGGGGGAGAGCCGCAAGACCATCGTCTTCGTCACGCACAACGTGCGCGAGGCGGTGTGCCTGGGCGACCGCATCGTGCTCATGTCGCCCTCGCCGGGACGCATCGCGCAGGTGTTCGGCATTCCCCTGCCCCGCCCGCGCGACATCAACAGCCCGGAGCTCGCCTCCTATGCCTCCAGGATCGCGGCGGCGCTGAAGGGCACCACGAACGGAGCGGCATCCGAATGAAGCGCGCGGCGCTTGCCTTTCTCTTCTTCGCGAGCCTCGCCGGCGCGTGGGAGCTCGCGGTCCGCAGCGGGCGCTGGTCCGCGGTGCTGCTGCCCTCGCCCGTCCTCGTCGCGGAATACATCCGGGGGGCGCTCCTCGACGGCACGCTCATCGAATCCACCTGGGTGACGCTCAAGCGCCTGCTCGTCGGCTACGCCGCCGGCGTGCTCATCGGCCTGCCCCTCGGGCTCCTCACCAGCACGTCGCAATTCCTCAAGGACACTCTCGGCGCGCTGGCGCTGGGCTTCCAGACGCTGCCGAGCGTGTGCTGGGTGCCGCTCGCGCTCGTGTGGTTCGGGCAGACGGAGGGCGCGATGCTCTTCGTGGTGATCATGGGCACGGTGTGGTCCGTGATCATCGCCACCGATCACGGGGCGCGCAACATTCCGCCGATCTATGCCCGCGCCGCGCGCACCATGGGATCGGAGGGGTTCCACACATGGACGCGGGTGATCCTGCCCGCCTCGCTGCCCTTCCTGGTCAGCGGCATGAAGCAGGGCTGGGCCTTCGCCTGGCGCTCGCTGATGGCGGCGGAGATCTATGTCACGATCCTCACCGGCTTCGGCCTCGGCCACCTGCTCCATTACGGGCGCGAGCTGAACGCCATGGAGCAGGTGATCGGCATCATGATCGTGATCGTGGCGATCGGCCTTTTCGTCGACCGCGTGCTGTTCTCGCCCTGGGAGCGCTTCCTGCACCGCCGCTGGGGCACGGACCTGAAGGAGGCCTGAGCGCATCGTGCGAAGGAGCCTTCCGGCCTTTGCGGCATCGGCCAATGGGCGTCTCCCTTCCGGAAGCGGGATTGTGGGGCGCGGAACCTTTGGAGGAGGTTCGTCGCCGCCGGCGACCGCGAGCCCTGACCGTCCTCCCGGGAAAGGCGCCCGAGCCGGTCGCGGGAGCGGCTGCCTCGGCATCGCACCGCCGAGCGCGGCAGGCCCCGATCCTGCGACCCGGACTTTATGACCCGCCCGTCTTCGGCGAGCCCATATCGCGGTTCCCGGTCTGGCCGCCGCCGGTTCCCACCGAGCCGACCGAAGAGGCCGGGCTGCCGCCGGGCACCGTGCCGCCGGGCTGCAGGGGCGTCGAGAGGCCGGACGGCGCATGGGGCGGATTGGCCGAGGAGAACCGATGCTCGTCCGCACCGGCGCCGGGGCCGGTCGCCGCCGCGTCGCCGGACAGGGACCGGTCCGCTCTCCCGGCCGCAGAGGCGGACGCCCCCATCGGACGGGAGGCTCCCATCCCTTGCCCCGTCCCCCGGGACGAACCCATTCCCTGAGAGGAGCCCATCCCCGAGGATGCCCCCGAGGATGCCCCCATGCCCCGCGAGACCCCGACAGGGCCGGAGGAGGCGCGGCCTTCCATGCCGCGGCGGTTCAGGGAGCGGTCGATCACGCCGCTGTCGAGGGGGAACGGCGGCTGCGGCCGGCGCGGCGCGGGGCGCAGGGGGCGGTTCGCCCGCGTCTGCCCCGTCTTCGACATGCTCCAGGCCAGGGCCGCGCCGCCGATGGCGAGGGCCCCCGCCAGGATGCCGAAGGTCATGCCCGTCGGCATGCCGTAGCGGCTCGGCATCATCGCCCGCGGCATGTGCCAGCGGGACGCCTCGTAGGAAGCGATCTTCTCGCGCTCATAGGCGCGCCGCAGCGTCTCCGCCTCCTGCCGGGAGATGACCCCGTGGGCCGCGACCATGACGCCGTTCTCCTCCAGGCTGAAGGCATGGCGGATCACGCCGACGAGCTCCTTGAAGTCGAGGGCCCACTGGCGCGTGTTCTTGTCCGGCTGGGCGGAGAGCGCGTCGAGCCTGCGGCGGATGTCCCTGTGCTCGTCGTCGAGTTCGTGAAGATAGGTTTCCGTGCGCCCGTCCTCGGCGAGGGCGGGATAGAGAACGTTCTGCTTGGCCGAGATATGGCGCTCCAGTTCGTCCTGCAGATCGGCAAAGAGTTCGGCGCGGCTGTTGGGGCCGTGAGGCGAGGCCTCCAGCACCTCCTGGCAGAGCTCTTCGATATTCGCGTGTTCCGACAAGATCATCCGCCACAGGTCCATGGGAGCCTCCTCTCCAGATTGCCTCAGCGGGAAACGGCGCAGGAGGACGTGCGTTCCGAGCAGGAGCCCCGGCCGCCGCCGTTTCACGCAGACTGAGCCGACGCGGCGCGTGACAAGCACCCTCCGGGATTGATAAGAGGAGCCTGCTTCCCTCAGCAGCGATCGGACCATGAGCGCGCAGATCCCGTCTCACTCCTCCCCGACTCTCCCCACCTACGACGACGTGATCACGGCGGCGTGGCGCATCGCGGACGTCGCGCATCGCACGCCGGTGTTCACCTCCCGCACAGCGGACGAGCGCACCGGCGCCAGGCTGTTCTTCAAGGCGGAGAACCTGCAGCGGAGCGGCGCCTTCAAGTTCCGCGGAGCCTACAACGCCATTGCGCGGCTCACGGAGGACGCCCGGAGGCGCGGCGTGGTGACCTTCTCCTCGGGCAATCATGCCCAGGCCATCGCTTATGCCGGCCGGCTTCAGAACGTGCCTGCCGTGATCATCATGCCGAAGGACGCGCCCGCCATGAAGATGGCCGCGACCCAGGGCTATGGCGGCGAGGTGGTGCTGTACGACCGCTACACGGAGGACCGGGAGGAGATCTGCCGCAGGCTCTCCGCGGAGCGCGGCCTCACGCTCATCCCGCCCTACGACCACGAGGACGTGATCGCGGGCCAGGGCACCGCCGTGAAGGAGCTGATCGAGGAGGTAGGCCCTCTCGACATGCTGCTCGTCTGCGTCGGCGGAGGCGGGCTGCTGGCGGGCTCGGCGCTGTCCGCCCAGGCGCTCTCCCCCGCCTGCCGGATCTACGGGGTGGAGCCCGAAGCCGGCAATGACGCGCAGCAATCCTTCCGCTCAGGAAGCATCGTGCGCATCCCCGTGCCCGTCACCATCGCGGACGGCGCACAGACCACGTATATCGGCCAGAAAACCTTCCCGATCATCCGCGCTCTCGTGAGCGACATGGTGACGGTGAGCGACGACATGCTGGTGGACACCATGCGCTTCTTCGCCGAGCGCATGAAGATCGTGGTGGAACCCACCGGCTGCCTCGCGGCGGCGGCGGCCCTTCATGGCGTCGTGGCCTGCCAGGGCAAGCGCGTCGGAATCATCATCAGCGGCGGCAACGTGGACCCGAAGGCCTTCGCGGGCTTCCTCGCCGGAACCGCGATCCGAGCGTCCGCATCGTGAAAGCGCAGTGCGCGCCCGCCCGTTGCGTAGAGGGATTGAGGGCGGGGATCGCCGCGTCATGGCCGCACTTGATGCGGCCATCCGCGTCTTCAGGAACCGCAGCGCCAACATGGCGTGGACGCCCGGCGCGAGGCCGGGCAGGACGACAATTTCGAAACGAATTCGGCTGGCGAAGCCGGCCCTGACGGGAGGAACGGCCATCCCTCTATCGGCCCGCGCGCAGGACGACCGCCCTGCCGTCGTGGTCTCCGGTCGTCACCGCCGGATCGTCGGAAAGGCTGTTGTCGAGTTGGACGAAGCCTGCCGCCTTGTAGGCGGTGCCGCGATCCAGTCTCGCGGCGAAATCGTCCCGCGCCTGATTGAAGGACCCGTAGCGGTGCCCCGGCCAGCGGAACGGGTCGACCCGCTCGCGGCTGAAGGCTCCCGTGAACAGGTAAGACCGCTCCATCCTGTAGGGGCCGAAGACCCGGCCGTGATTGTTGCTCAGCTCGAACACCTCGTCGGACAGGGCATCGTCCCAGCCCTTCGGGAGCTGCGCGTAGAGTTCCCCGCCGATCACCGCCTGATAGCCGGTGGAATGCCCGAAGCGGACGGGATAGCCCGCCCGCGCAGCCGCCGCGAGCAGCCGCGCGACCGCATCCTGCCCGCTGGCGGCGGCCTCGTCGATGAGGATCACGTTGATGGGCTCTCGCAGCACCTTGCCCTGGTAGATTTCCCCCAGCCAGTCCGACGGCACGCCCTGCGCCGTGAGCATCCACTTGCCGATGGCGGGCAGGCCTGGCGGGTCGGCGGTTTCCCGATTGGGATTCGCGGGCGGCTCGGACCGTGAGGGCCCGGCCCAGACGGCGAAAAGCGCCGCTCCCAGCACCACCATGTGGCGGGCCGCTCTCATGACTCCCCCCGCGGGGCGAAGAAGCAGATGATCGCCCGGGTGGTCGGCTCCTCGCATAGGTGGAAGTGCCGGTCGGGTGACGGCCTGGCGTTCTCCCGGCCGATCAGACGGCCGTCCCAGAGGCGATACCCGTCCGCCGTCTCGTTGACGGTTTCGCCCCCGGCGGCCATCAGCGCGCGGCAATCGCGATCGCTGCAGCACCAGGCCGGATACCAGTCATGGGCCAGAGCCTGCGAGCCCGCCAGACAGGCCGCGGCGGCGGCGGAGATCCGTCTATGAGTCCTGCGTGAGGCCATGCGGGACGAGCCTTTCTCGAGGACGAGCCGCCTCGGCGGCAAGCTTGTCCTGAATCTTGGGCGGAACGATCCGGCGTCCAGTCGTCGGGGCATGGGGCGTGCCGGGTGGCGATCACATTCGTCCTCCCGTCATGGCCGCACGGGCGCTAAGCCGGCGTCCTGCGGCTGGAAATGCTCTCACGCGAGAGAGGGGGCATTGGAGGGACCCCGAAATGCAGGTTCGCTTTTCGTGTCCGATGCTCTAGGGGCCTTCCTTGGCCGGCCTGGATCGGGCGAGGCTGTTCAACGCGCCGCGCAGATCGTCCGGCTCGAGCCCGGACAGATGCGCCTCGACAGCCTCATGAAGGTCGCGCCAGACCGGCACCGCCGAGGCCAGGGCGGTCCGTCCCTTCTCGGTGAGGTGCAGAAGGCGGCTGCGGCGGTCGTCCGGATCCACGCTCATTGCCACGAGGCCGTCGCGCTCCAGCGGCTTCAGGGCTGCGGTGAGCGTCGTCCGGTCCATGGCCAGTAATCGCGCGACCGCCCCGATGGCGGGCGGCTTGGGACGGTTGAGGGCGTTGAGCAGGGAGAATTGTCCGGAGGTGAGCCCAAGGGGCTGAAACGCCTCGTCGAAGAGCCGCGAGAGCGTTCGTGCGGCACGCTGCGCATGGAGGCAGAGACAGGTATCCCGCACGAAAAGGGTTGTATCGAAGGAAGCATCGCGGTCGTTTGACATGATCCGATTATGTTGATATCAACCTAAATGTCAACAACAGAGAGAACCCGGGAGATACCTGATGACATATGTGGATGGGTTTGTTCTCGCCGTACCGGCCGACAAGAAGGACGTCTATCGCAAGCACGCCGCGGCCGCCGCGCCGCTGTTCAAGGAATTCGGCGCGACCCGCATGGTCGAATGCTGGGGCGACGACGTGCCGAACGGCAAGCTCACCGATTTCCGCCTGGCCGTGAAGGCCAAGGACGACGAGGTCGTGGTGTTCAGCTGGATCGAATATCCGTCGAAGGAGGTGCGCGACGCCGCCAACGAGAAGATCATGACCGATCCGCGCATGAAGGCCATGGGCGACGAGATGCCCTTCGACGGCAAGCGGATGATCTTCGGCGGCTTCGCCCCGATCCTGGACGTCTGAAAGGGGTGCCGCATGGCCAATCAGCATGGCGACTTCATCTGGTATGAGCTCTTGACCAAGGATGCCGCCGCGTCGGCCCGGTTCTACGGTGCCGTTCTCGGCTGGAAGGACCGGCCAGCGGAGGGATCGGACAACGGCTACAGGATCTTCGGAATCGACGGGACGGATGTGGCCGGCTTCATGTCCCTCCCGGCGGGCGCGGAGGCTGCGGGCATGCGCCCGTGCTGGCTAGGTTACATCGCCGTTCGCGACGTGGACACGATCGTCGCCGACATCGTGCGCGCCGGCGGCGTCCAGCACACGCCGCCAACCGACATCCCGGGCGTCGGCCGGTTCGCGATGCTGGCCGACCCGCAGGGGGTGGTGTTCTACGTGATGCGCGGCGCAATCGACGCCACGAGCACGGCCTTTGAACAGACCAGGCCCGGCCATTGCCATTGGAACGAGCTTTCCACCAGCGATCAGGGAGCGGCGCTCGCCTTCTACGCAGGGCTGTTCGGCTGGCAGAAAGGCGACGCGATGCCGATGGGCGCCATGGGCGATTACCAGTTCATCGTGCATCGCGGCCAGGCCATCGGGGCGATGATGAACCGGATGGAGAACGCCCCTCCCCCGGCTTGGACCTTCTATTTCGGCGTGGAGGATATCGATGCCGCCGCGCGGGCCGTATCCGCCAACGGCGGCGCCGTCTGCCACGGGCCTGCCGAGGTTCCTGGCGGGATTCATATCATCGTCGCGAGCGATCCGCAGGGCGCCATGTTCGGCCTCGTCGGCCCCCGCAGGGCCTCTCCTTAGAGCATCGTTGCGTGCGGAAATGTGCGCCCGGTTTCCGCACGATGCGCTGGGATCGGGATTCCGGAGAGTTTCGGGCGTTGCCGCCGGATCCTCTCCGGATTTTTTGACGCGGCCTCCGAACATCCGGGCCCCGTCTTCATTGCCTCGTGAGACACACGACAACGAGGACAGCTCGTGACAGCCAAGAAATCGGAAGACGACCTCGTCGATGCAGGCTCGGAATATTCCTTCCCCGCCAGCGATCCACCCTCCTACATGGGCGGCACCCTGGTGACGGGCGCCCCTCCGCACGACGGAAAGCCGCCGCGCGAGCCGGTCAGCCACGAGCTGATCGCGCCCGACGAGGCGAAGCCCGCGGAGGATGCGCCTCAGGGCACCGACCCGGCACGGGTCGGCAAGGCCCCTCCCCGGCCGGGCTCCGGCGGCAACAATCCTTGAGGACGGGCCGCCCGGACCGGGCGGCGGGATCAGGCCTCGTTCTGGAGATAGGGCTCGACCTTGCCCTTGAGCTTGATCGTCATGGGGTTCCCGAAGCGGTCCTTGGCGTTGCCGGCGACCACGCGGACCCAGCCTTCGCTGACGCAATACTCGTCCACGTTGGTCTTCTCGGCGCCGTTGAAGCGGATGCCCACGCCCTTGGCCAGAATCTCCTCGTTGTAATAGGGGCTGTTCGGGTTGGTGGACAGGCGGTCGGGAAGCGTGTCGGACATGCGCGGAGAACTCCATTGAGGGACAAATCGGCCCGCAACCTAGCGCATCGCGCGCAAATGTGGACCCGGTTTTTCGCGCGCCTCTCCCTGTCATCCCCGGCCTCGGGCCGGGGATCCACGTGTTCCCACCGGCGGTTCCCGTGGATGCGGATCGCCGGGACGCAAATTCCTGTGCCCCCGCGACATCGTTCTGCGCGGCCCTATTTCCCTTGCCTGATCCTGCGACTATCAGGAACGCAAAACAGGATTGCCGAAGGGAGGACGACGTGGCGGCCGGGACAGAGGGAGTTCACACCGATTTCACGGACAGCATGAGCTATGGGGATTATCTCCAGCTCGACACCCTTCTGTCTTCCCAGAAACCTCTGACGGCGGAGCATGACGAGCTCCTCTTCATCACCATCCATCAGGTGATGGAGCTGTGGCTCAAGCTCCTGAACCGGGAGCTCGACACGGCGCTCGCGCATCTGCGCGCCGACGAGCTGCAGCCCGCCTTCAAATGCACGGCGCGGATCAACCGGATCCAGGAGCAGCTGATCCAGGCCTGGACGGTGCTCTCCACCATGACGCCGTCCGATTATCTCAGCTTCAGGCCGGCGCTCGGCCGCTCCTCCGGCTTCCAGTCCTGGCAGTACCGCCTCGTGGAGTTCAAGCTCGGGGCCAAGGACGAGGGAAAGATGGCGCCGCACCGGCATCGCGACGACATCGCGGCGCAGCTCGACGCCGCCTATCGGGCGCCGAGCCTCTATGACGAGGCGCTGCGCCTGCTGGCGCGTCGCGGCTACGGCGTGCCCGACGAGGTGCTGAACCGGGACGTGACGCAGCCCTATGCCGCGCACGCGGACGTAGAGGCGGCGTGGGAGGACATCTACCGCCATTCGGGCGAGCATTTCGATCTCTACGAGCTCGCCGAGGAGCTGGTCGATCTGGAGGATTCCTTCCAGCAATGGCGCTTCCGCCACATGAAAACGGTGGAGCGCATCATCGGCATGCGCCGCGGTACCGGCGGCAGCACGGGCGTCGCCTATCTGCGCAAGGCGCTGGAGCGGTATTTCTTCCCGGAGCTCTGGTCCGTGCGCGGCAAGCTCTGACCGGCGAGGCGTCGCATGCTGGATCTGCGCTCCCACTTCTCCCGCTTTCTCAACGCCGCGCCGGAGCGGCTGCATTTCGCGGCGCACAGCCACCATCCCTGGCCGGACGTGACCCGCGAGGCGCATCTCAAGGCCTGGGACGACGCCGCGCTCCTCGTCGACGACAAATGGGAGCATGTGCTCGGACCCGTCTTCGAGGAATTCCGCGCGCATGTGGCGGGCCATCTCGCCCTGCCGGATCCGGGCACGATCGCGGTCGCGCCCAACACGCACGAATTCCTCAGGCGCCTCCTCTCCTGCCTGCCTGCGGACAAGCCGCTCCGCCTCCTGACGTCGGACGGCGAATTCCACTCCTTCAGCCGGCAGATCGCGCGCCTGGAAGAGGACGGGGCCGCCATCGTCACCCGCGTGCCGGTGGAGCCCTTCGCGAGCTTCGAGGATCGCTTCTGCGCCGCCGCGGGCGACGCATTCGACCTCGTCTTCGTGAGCCAGGTCTTCTTCAACTCGGGCTTCGCCGCGGATGCGCGGCGGCTCGTGGACGCCGCGGGCGAGCGCGCCATGGCTGTGATCGACGGTTATCACGGCTTCATGGCGCGGGGGACGGACCTGAGCACCGTCGCCGAGCGCGCCTTCTACGTCGCGGGCGGCTACAAATACGCCATGGCGGGCGAAGGCGCCTGCTTCATGCACTGCCCGCCGGGATGGGGCTTGCGCCCGCGCGACACCGGCTGGTACGCGGCCTTCGGCGATCTCTCGAGCGCGCGGCAGGGACAGGTCGGCTACAGCAATGACGGCTGGCGCTTCATGGGCGCGACCTTCGATCCGTCGGGCCTCTACCGCTTCAACGCGGTGATGCGCTGGCTCGCAAGCGAGGGCATCACGCCCGCCATCGTCCACGCGCATGCGGTGGCGCTGCAGCAGCATTTCCTCCACCACGTGGCGGAGATTCCCCTGCTCGCCGAGGCCCGCCTCGTCCTGCCGCCGGACGAGATGCGGCGCGGCAACTTTCTCACCTTCGAGACCCCCGAAGCCCAAAGCCTCTACGCCGATCTCAAACGGCATCACGTGATCACGGACGTGCGCGGCCACCGCCTGCGGATCGGGTTCGGCCTCTATCAGACGCAGGAAGAGGTGGACGAACTCGTCCGACGCCTGCGGACGATGGACGCGGCGGTGGCCTGATCTTCGAAAGGCCACGGCGCCGCTTTCGGGCGCGGCCGCCGGGGTGACGGCGGCCGTCGCCCCGACGGGACCGCCTTCACCCTGGCCGAGCGCCTCCTGTTCCGGCAGGGCATTGCGGCCGTCCCCGACGCGAGCGGAACCTATGCCGATGCCGATCCGGACGGGATCGCCGGAACGGGGCCGGCGATGACGGGGAAGATCTCGGCCTCTCAGGCCGCCTGCCCCGCGCACCAGCCCGACGACCAGGCCCACTGAAAATTGTAGCCGCCGAGCCAGCCGGTCACGTCCACCACCTCGCCGATCAGGTAGAGCCCGGGAACGGATTTCGCCTCCATGGTCCTGGAATCGAGTTCGCGCGTGTCGACGCCCCCCAGCGTCACCTCGGCGGTGCGGTAGCCTTCCGAGCCCGCCGGCTTGAAGCGCCAATGGTTCACCGCCTCGTCGATGCGCCGCAGCACCTTGTCGGAGCAATCGGCGAGGTTCGCGGGGCCCCTCTGCGTCTCGGCGATCAGCTGCGCGAGGCGCTTCGGAAGGAAGGCGGAAAGCGCCGTCTGCAGGGCCTGCCTGCCGTTCGCGGCACGGGCGGCGCGCAGCTCCTCGAACAGGTTCACGCCCGGCAGCATGGACACCGCGATCTCCGCGCCCTCGCGCCAATAGGACGAGATCTGCAGGATGGCCGGGCCGCTCAGGCCGCGATGGGTGAACAGCATCGCCTCAGCGAACTTGGTCTTCCCGCACGCGACCACGGCCTCGACGGAAACGCCAGCGAGCGGCGCCAGCCGCTCGAGCATCGTCGGCTCCAGCGTGAGCGGAACGAGGGCGGGGCGGGTCTCGACCACGTTCAGCCCGAACTGGCGCGCGAGATCGTAGCCGAAGCTGGTGGCGCCCATCTTCGGAATGGACTTGCCGCCCGTCGCGACGACCAGGGAGCGGCACTGCGCGGTCCCGTCCGTGAGGGTGAGGAAAAAGCCGTCGCCCCTCCGCTCCACCTGCGTGACGGATGTCCGCAGGCGGAGCGCGACGCCCGCCTGCTTCATCTCGTCGAGGAGCAGATCCACGATCTGCCGGGAGGAGCCGTCGCAGAACAGCTGGCCGAGCGTCTTCTCGTGATAGGCGATGCCGTAGCGCTCCACGAGGGCGGTGAAGTCGGCTTGAGTGTAGCGGCGAAGGGCCGAGATGCAGAAGCCCGGATTCTGCGAGATGTAGTTGGCGGGCGACGCATGAAGGTTCGTGAAGTTGCAGCGGCCTCCCCCCGAGATGCGGATCTTCTCGCCGGGCTTGGCGGCATGATCGAGGATCAGCACGGAGCGCCCGCGCTTCCCAGCCTCGGCCGCGCACATCATCCCGGCGGCGCCGGCGCCGATCACCACCACGTCGAACTGTTCCAAGAGGCGTGCTCCCGAGAGGTTTTCCTGTCAAAAGGCAGGCGAGCGGCCGTTGGTAGTGCACTTCCGCCATCCCGCGCAAGCGGGCGGGGATCCTGGCCGCTCGTCGCGTCCCTTTCCCCGGTTCCCCTCCTCGTCCCCTCCTCGTCTTCGAGCCGCCGTGTCTCCCCAGCCGTGGATGGCCGCAACAAGTGCGCCCACGCGGCTCGAACCCAGGTTTGGGCATCCCGGCCAGGCGTGGTAAGGCCGGGAACCCGCAACGGCTTCTCCGAACCGCACATGCCGCATCTCGTCGAATACGGCGCTCTCTTCGCCGCTGCGTTTCTGTCCGCCACGATCTTTCCGTTCCAGTCGGAGGCCGTGCTCTTCGGCATGCTGGTGGCAGAGCATTACCCATGGTGGCTGCTCATCCTCATCGCGAGCGTGGGCAATGTTCTCGGCTCGATCGTGAACTGGTTCCTGGGCCGCTCCTTCAGCCGCTTCGAAGACCGGCGCTGGTTCCCGGTCAAGCGCGAGCAGATGGCCCGCGCGCAGGAATGGTATCATCGCTATGGGCGCTGGACCCTGCTGCTCAGCTGGACGCCGGTCATCGGCGACCCGCTCACCATCGTGGCCGGCGTGCTGCGCGAGCCGCTGCCCGTCTTCGTCCTGCTCGTGACCCTCGCCAAGACGGGCCGCTATCTCGCTGTCGGGGCGCTCAGCCTGGGCTGGATCTGAGACCCTTCTCAGGGCCCCTGCAGGCTCAGCCAGATCTCCTCCAGCATGGCGGGGCCGAGCACGGCCCCCGAGGAGGTGCGGATCACGGCATGCATGCCGGCCGGAGCCTCGTTGTTCATGGCCCAGTGCACCGCCTCGCGCAGGTTCTTGAACTCGGTCACGTCGCTCGGGTCGCGATGCGCGCTTCCCCTGGCTTCGATGATCGGCTCGTACTGCAGATGTGCGGGGGCATCCCAGTCGGTCTTCGGCACCATGGCGTCATCCTGCCGTATCCTGATGGCGTTGACAGGAACAACGCAGTCCGGGCGGAGCGGTTCAGCTTGGAACCGGCGCATTCGGAGCGCGGGGGGACGCGTTCCGGGCCCGGAACGCCGGTCCGGCATGCGTTCTGCGCCTAAAGGCGGCAGCAAAAGCGCTTGCATATGACGCCATTTCGGCCGAACAAGACAGGTCTACGGATTGAGAGAACCAGAGTACACCCCATGCCAGCCTATCGCTCTCGCACCACCACCCACGGCCGCAACATGGCGGGCGCCCGCGGCCTCTGGCGGGCCACGGGCATGAAGGATTCCGACTTCGGCAAGCCGATCATCGCCGTGGTGAACTCCTTCACCCAGTTCGTGCCGGGCCATGTCCATCTGAAGGACCTGGGCCAGCTCGTCGCGCGGGAGATCGAAAAGGCGGGCGGCGTCGCCAAGGAATTCAACACCATCGCGGTGGACGACGGCATCGCCATGGGCCACGACGGCATGCTCTACTCCCTGCCCTCGCGGGAGCTGATCGCCGATTCCGTGGAATACATGGTCAACGCCCATTGCGCCGACGCCATGGTCTGCATCTCCAACTGCGACAAGATCACCCCCGGCATGCTGATGGCGTCCTTGCGCCTGAACATTCCCGTGGTCTTCGTCTCCGGCGGCCCGATGGAAGCCGGCAAGGTCCAGCTGCATGGCGTGACCAGGAAGCTCGACCTCGTGGACGCCATGGTGGCCGCCGCCGACGACAGCGTGGCCGACGAGGACATCCAGGCGATCGAGCGCTCCGCCTGCCCGACCTGCGGCTCGTGCTCGGGTATGTTCACAGCCAATTCCATGAACTGCCTCACCGAGGCGCTCGGCCTCTCGCTGCCGGGCAACGGCTCGACCCTGGCGACCCATGCCGACCGCCGCCGCCTCTTCGTGGAAGCGGGCCACCTGATCGTCGACCTCGCCCGCCGCTATTACGAGCAGGACGATGAGAGCGTGCTGCCGCGCTCCATCGCTTCGTTCACGGCCTTCGAGAACGCCATGACCCTCGACATCGCCATGGGCGGGTCGAGCAACACGGTGCT
The DNA here is from genome assembly GCF_009830105.1 of Microvirga makkahensis. GTDB lineage: Bacteria > Pseudomonadota > Alphaproteobacteria > Rhizobiales > Beijerinckiaceae > Microvirga > Microvirga makkahensis. Next base: position 2,848 of record NZ_WURB01000019.1, on the reverse strand, counting down.
GCACCTGCTTGCGGCCGCCTATGAGGCGGAAGTGCCCTTCACCATGGCCGACATCGACCGCCTGTCGCGTCGGGTGCCGGTGCTCTGCAAGGTCGCGCCCGCGGTGGCCAACGTGCACATGGAGGACGTCCACCGCGCCGGCGGCATCATGGCGATCCTCGGCGAGCTCGACCGGGCGGGCCTGCTCGACACCTCCGTGCCGACGGTCCATGCCGAGAGCCTGAAGGCCGCCCTCGACCGCTGGGACGTGCGCCGCACCAACAGCCATACCGTGCACGACTTCTACCGCGCCGCCCCCGGCGGCGTGCCGACGCAGGTCGCCTTCAGCCAGGAGAGCCGCTACGACAGCCTGGACACGGACCGCGCCGACGGCGTGATCCGCGATGCGGATCACGCCTTCTCCAAGGACGGCGGCCTCGCCGTGCTCTCCGGCAACCTCGCCCTCGACGGCTGCATCGTGAAGACGGCGGGTGTGGACGAGAGCATCCTGGTCTTCTCCGGCCCCGCCATCGTCTTCGAAAGCCAGGACGATGCCGTGAGCGGCATCCTCAACGGCAAGGTCAAGGCCGGCGACGTGGTCGTCATCCGCTACGAGGGGCCGCGCGGCGGCCCCGGCATGCAGGAGATGCTCTATCCCACGAGCTATCTGAAGTCGAAGGGCCTCGGCAAAGCCTGCGCCCTCATCACCGACGGGCGCTTCTCGGGCGGCACCTCGGGCCTCTCCATCGGACACGTCTCGCCGGAAGCCGCGGAAGGCGGCACCATCGGGCTCGTGCGGGACGGCGACAGGATCGAGATCGACATCCCCAACCGCCGCATCCATCTCGCCGTGGGCGAGGCGGAACTGGAGCGCCGCCGCGTTGAGCAGGAGGCCCAGGGCTGGAAGCCCGCCGCCCCCCGCAAGCGCAAAGTGTCCGCGGCGCTGAAAGCCTATGCCATGCTCGCCACCAGCGCCGCCAAGGGAGCGGTGCGCCAGATCTGACCCTCCGGTCCCGCATGAGGGATCCGCCGGGAAGGCTGGCGCGGCCCTCCGGGTCCGCATGGTGAGAGGATGCCGTGTCGTGGCCGGGACAGGCCGGCCATCCCGCCGGGACCAGCGCCGCGCTTCACATGATCGGGATCCCCGGGACGAGCCCGGGGATGACAATGGGCGGGCGGAAAGCCGCTTCAGTGGCAACGCTCGACCACTAGGCCGTTCGGCCTAACGACAACCCTTAATCGATACGATATAAAATACCGGTTATCGGTCGATAAGCTGCGTCGCAGCTGTCACCCTAAGGCAGGATCGGGGGACGCGCGCATGAGCACAGGTAAGATCTTCGAATGGGAGAGCATCACCCAGCCGTCCTATTGGGGAGGCCAGGCCCTTTCTCCCGGCGGCCAGGCGGCGATGGGCCAGATCGCGGCGACGGGAGCCGGCACCGTCACGCTCGTCCCGAACTTCTTCCAGACTGACAAATTCAGCAACTCGGTGGGATTGAGGCTCGGCGACCCGGACAACCCTTGGGACAACGAGAGCGACACGTTCGAGCAGGTCAAGCAGACCATTCTCCAGGCGAAGGCCCTGGGCCTGAACGTCGTGCTCAAGCCCCATCTCGAAACCGAGAACCGCGTGTGGCGCGCCGAACTCGCCCCCACCGACGCGAAGGCCTGGTTCGACAGCTACAAGGCCATGATGGTCGAATATGCCAGGGTCGCGCAGGAGGCCGGCGCGCCGATGATCTGCGTCGGCACCGAAATGGACAGCATGATCGATCCCACCAAGGTCTGCAGCGACGGCAAGACCTATACGGAGAAATGGGTGGAGATCATCGCCGCCGTGCGATCCGTGTACGCGGGCAAGGTCACCTACGCGGCGACGTACTGGACGGTGAAGGACGTCGGGTTCTGGGACAAGGTCGACTACATCGGCGTCGACGCCTATTACCCGCTCTCGACGGTAGACAATCCGACCATCGACCAGATGGTGGATGCCTGGACGCGGCCGCATTTCAACCCCTGGATCCGGGACACGCTGCTCGAAGGCAAGTCCATCGTCGATTACTACAAGGCGCTGTCCGAGCGATACGGCAAGAAGGTGATCTTCACCGAGGTCGGCTTCCGCAGCATGGACGGCGCGAACAGGGACCCCGGCGTTTTCGGCAGCGGCGGCACGGTCGATCTGCAGGAGCAGGTCGATTGCTACACGGCCCTTTACAGGGTGATGGAGAATTACGGCGGCCGCTGGCTCGCCGGGTCCTTCCTCTGGAGCTACTACTCCTTCGCGAACCCGATGGCTCCCGTCGAGGAGGGCGGAGCGAACGTCTCGTGGACGGATTACACGACCCAGCACAAGCCCGCCAACCAGACGATCACCGAGCATTATTCGAGCCCCGCTCACACGACGGGGCTCGTCTGGAACGGCACCGCAGCCGCCGACAGGCTCGACGGCGGCTATCACAACGACACGCTCAACGGCGGGGGCGGCAACGACATCCTGTGGGGCGGCGCGGGAGCGGACCGGATGTCCGGCGGCACGGGGAACGACACCTATTACGTGAACACCGCGGGCGATCGGGTGGTGGAGACATCCTCGGGCGGCACGGCGGACCGGGTCTTCACCACGGCCAGCCACACGCTCGCCGCTTGCGTGGAGCGGCTTGACGCCGCCGGCAGCTCCTCAATGACCCTGAAGGGCAACTCGCTGGCCAACACGATCTCCGGCAACGCGGGCCACGACAAGCTCTACGGAAACTCCGGCAGCGACCGGCTTTACGGCAGATCCGGCAACGACACGCTCGCTGGGGGCTTGGGCCATGACAGGCTCTATGGCGAGGCCGGCAACGACACGCTGGACGGGGGCTATGGC
>NZ_WURB01000018.1 GCF_009830105.1 Microvirga makkahensis | reverse complement strand
CGCCAGACCCAGGACCATGTTGTTGTAGACGCCGAGCATGAAGGCGCGCAGGCCCTGGTCGACCTGTGCCGCCGTCCGGGCAAAGCCGGTGCCATAGGCGGTTTGGTTTTGCTCATACGGTTGCATCAAGGGCTCTCCTTGCGAGGTGTGTTGCTTTGGGAAGATGGTCGTTCCGGCTGGCCCCTCGTTCAAGATGATGCTCCAAAGAGGCGCCGTAGAACCAGTGCCGCATTACAGGGACCTCTCTAGTACTGAAATCTCCTAAAGAGCCAAATCAGCCAGAGGGAGTGTGCTACTTACCTCCCGGAAATTTTAACACCGGAACTGCGTCCTTGCTTGCTTGGCCCGCGGCTTGGCGCAGAATGGATTTGGTCCGCTCCGCGGGATCCCTCCGAACAGCTCGTCCGAGGCTCCCGCCCGGCACGAGGCCGGCCTGTCTGCTCCGCAGACAGACCATAAGGTTCGAAAGGGAGTTCGGCTATGGTAAGGCTCAAGCAAAGAAGTGACCTGTCGGCGATCAATATCGTCAATGCCCTGCTGGCGGCCTTTCTATTCTTTTCACCTTGGCTGATCGGCTTTAAGGATGTGGAGCCGGCGTTCTGGAACGCTTGGGTCTGTGGGCCGCTGATTGGCATTCTGGCGATTACCGCTTTCAATGCCCTCTACGAATGGGAGGAATGGGCCAATGCCGCCCTTGGCATTTGGACGCTCGTGGCGCCATGGGTCCTCGGCTTCTCCCACGTGACCGGGGCGATGTGGACGCATTTGGGTGTCGGGCTGGCGATTGCAGTGCTGGCTGCTGTCGAATTGTGGCTTATGCGCCACGATCATTCGGCCAACTTCACCTAGGCCCCGCAGGTCCGGGATCACCTTGGCGCTGGCCATGCCAGCGCCACGTCTGGGTAGGGCTGACGCGCTATTCAGGAGTGGCTCCAGTGCTGTTCCGCTGCAGTCGGCTCGCTCCTGGTCCTCCAGAGCGAGTAAAAGATGCCACCCAGGATCAGCGCAAGCGTCACGCCTAGCGACACTGCCGGATCCACCTTCCCCACGATCTGGTTCCAGAAGATCTTGCCGCCAATGAAGATCAGAACGAGCGCGAGTGCGTACTTCAGGTAGTGGAAGCGGTGCACCATGGCGGCCAGCGCGAAGTAAAGCGCCCGCAGGCCCAGGATGGCCATAATGTTAGCAGTATAGACCACGAAGGTGTCCGTCGTGATCGCGAAGATCGCCGGCACCGAGTCGATCGCGAAGATCAGATCGGCAATGTTGATTACCACCAGCGCCAGGAACAGCGGTGTCGCCCAGAACACGAGTTTGCCCGTCTCCGGATGAGGGACCCGCACGAAGAAATGGTTTTCGTGCTGATGGTGTGTGGTGCGCATGTACTTGTACAAGCTGCGCACCACGATGTTGTGCTCGAGATCCGGATTGCTCTCCGGCACGAACAGCATCTTGATCCCGGTCAGGATCAGAAAGACCCCAAAGACGTAGAGGACCCAGGCATATTCATGCACGAGGGCGGCGCCGGCGGCGATCATGATGCCACGCAGCACGATGACCCCGATGATGCCCCAGACGAGTGCGCGATACTGGTACTTCCGTGGGATCGAAAAGTAGGCAAAGATCAGCGAGATGACGAAGACGTTGTCGATCGACAACGACTTCTCGATGAAGAAGCCGGTGAAGTACGAGATGCCGGCGTGGGAGCCATCTTCGGTAGCGATGAAACCGTGCTCGGAGGCCCACCAGAGAGCGGCCCCGAAGATCATCGCGATGGCGATGTAGAAGGCGGAGAGCCAAAGGCTGCGCGCCACCCCAAGCTCCTTGTCCTTCCGGTTCAGGACGCCAAGGTCAAAGGCGAGGAGAACGACGACAAAGCTCAAGAAAGCTGTCCACATCCAGGCAGGCTTTCCCAGCCATTCGGCAGAGAGGATTTCGGGCATGGGACCGGACCTATGATTGCTGCTCGCACAACATCGGCTCCGACATCACGGGGCAGATCGCATCCCGTCAGAGGGGCCCGGCGGCCGACAAGATTGACCTAAGAGGTCCAAAGGAAGGATCAAGAGGGGTTGCACTGGCCTCCCTCCGATTTCCGGACCAGTCGATAGAACGTGATCGGGACTGCATCGTGCATCCAGTCTGGACAAGTGGGCCGAGTGGCACATGGCGTGCCGTCACGCGAGCTGAGGATTTGCCCTCCTCTCATTGTTCTGTGGCTCCCCCGGGTTGGAATGCCGTTCCGGCCTTCTGCAGTAGGCTGGAACGGCGCTTTTACCCCGGCCGGCAGCTGTCGGCGCCGATGGTGATCACCGTCGAATGATGAAACAGGCGATCCAAAATCGCCGTCGCCAAAACAGCGCACCCATAAACCGATTTCCATTCGCCCACGGAGCGGTTGGAGGTGATCAGGATCGAGCCGCACTCATAGCGGCGCGACACCAGCCAGAAGAACAGATGCGCTGCATTGGCCTCGAACGGCGGATAGCCGAGCTTATCGATGATCAGCAGTTTCGGCCGCGCCAGGATCGTCAGCTGCTTGTCGAGCAAGCCATCGTCGTGGGCTTTGGCCAGCATTGCCATCAGCGTGGCCGCCGCGGCGAACTGCACGCTGTAGGTCTGCCGGATCGCCTCGCACCCGAGAGCTACCGCCAGATGAGTATTCAGGGTGCCCAGAGACCCTAAAAGCAAGACCGCGTCACCTTGCGTAGTCCAGCGGCACGTGGCCAGCGCCCGGATCTGCCGCGGGTCCAGCGACGGCTGCGCGTCGAAGTCGAAGCCGTCGAGTTCACGCGCAAACGGAAACTGCGCGGTATTGCTCCCCATAGCAATCCGCCGCTCGTCACGCCGTGCGATCTCGCGCCTGACCAGGAACGCCAGGGCCTCGTGCTAGGTCATGTCTGAACGGGCTGCTTCGTCCAGCAGCTTGTCGAGCTGATCACGGATCGCCGTCAGCTTGAGCCGGTCGAGAATCGCCACCAGGGCTTCATGATCGACACTCGTCATCACCAGCCCCCTCCCACCAGCGCCTCATATTCCGTCAGCGGCCGCAATAGGGCGGGAGGCGGGCCGAGGTCCACCGGCGCCGATCGCGCCGCCCCCCGCAGCGCCGACGCCTCCGGCCAGATGCGCCTCGAACGCCGCTATGACAGCGCCGCGATACCGGCTGGAATGTGAGCCGCGATCCCGCAGATGTCCTCACCGTTCATCTCGATCTCGCCTGTGTGAACGCCACAGCGGACCTCCGGGCCTAGGGCCCATCCGAATCTCGACATGCTCCATCTCGGATTTCCAGATTAGCGAACCATAGGCAAAGAACCACGTGACTGGTCCGCCTGGATGTGAGGTGAGGAGACTCTGCACGACTGCGTCATCTTAAACCTCGTCGGCATGGTAGGCTCAGGCCGGGTGGGGGGCAGAATCCTCCAGCACATGACGGACCTGGGCCGCGAGGTCCGGTGTAAGTGCCATCTTGCGGGTAGCCCTCATAAGCCATCTCCGGATCGAGGTTTCGTCAGCCTGACTGTAGCGCTGTGTGAGGTTTGCTTCGATCACGGCTAACGTACCCAGCTGTCTTCGTCAGGTCACTTCGCGGGTTGCCACGTGACCTTCCACACCCCGCCTTTTTCGCCTCTGTGATATCAAGACTCACGTGATCCTAAGTGGGCTTCTACCCTGATGGAGAAACCGACGATGGCAGTGCAGATGAACACGTCCGGGCAGGTGATGCGGTCCACAAGGAGGGCAAGTACCTTGAGCAGCCTCTCGCCCCTCGAACCGAACTGGTCAGAAACTATTGTTGATGTCCAGGTTCAAACGGCGGGCATCAACGATCAGCCTCGGCTCATCGCAACGATGTCTCTCGCCTTCAGCACGGACCCTGCTGTGCGCTGGCTGTACCCTGAGCCTGAGAGCTATCTTGCAAACTTCCCTCAGTTCGTCACAGCGTTCGGCGGCAGGGCTTTCGAGTGCGGGACAGCCCACTTCATCGGCGATGTTCAGGCCGCTGCGCTGTGGTTGCCACCGGGGGTAAAGCCTAACGAAGAGACACTGTCGAGCCTTTTTGAGCGTTCGGTTCCAGAGCCGCGTCAGGAGGTCTTATTCGCAGTCTTCGAGCAGATGGGTAAGTACCATCCGCATGAGCCGCACTGGTATCTGCCGCTGATCGGTGTCGATCCTGTCCAGCAACGGAGGGGGTATGGCTCCATACTGTTGGAGCATGTCCTCAAGACTTGCGACCAAGACGGCATCCCGGCCTATTTGGAATCCTCCAACCTGGAGAACATCCCACTCTATCAGCGCCATAGCTTCGAGGTGTTGGGAACCATTCAGGTGGGGAATTGTCCGCCAGTTACACCCATGCTCCGCCGTCCGCTTCAATGAGCAGCCAGAGGAGACCGTACGTCCAGAGTGCAGGAAGGGTTAGGGAGGTTCAAGAGCAGATCACACGGCGTGGGACCGGTCAAACGTGGCTGTAGCTTTCTTCCTTTTCACCCTGAATGATCGTGAGCTTCCGTATCACCGGCGGAAGTCCCGATTGTGATCATTCCCGGACATGGATAAACTCCGATCCGAACTGAGGCTGGGTCCAACGTATTAGCTTTGTGGTGCCGTTCGCCGAGGTTGGCTCCAATTCTCATTCTAGCTTTGGTATGGGCTGTTGATGGCAAACTTCCTGCGGGTCCTTCTTGCGATCCTTTTGCCACCGTTAGGTGTGTTTCTGACCGTCGGCATCAAAGGGCAGTTCTGGCTCAACATTTTGCTGACGCTCTTCGGATACATTCCCGGCATCGTTCACGCCGTGTGGGTTATCGCGCGGCGCTCTCGGCAAGTGCTTTGAACAATTCACAATAAGGTGCTCATTCACCTGAGTCGATGCCGCAAAAAGCCTTGTCAAACCTTGCCGTACGATATGCGCGCAGCACAGATCGCAGGAACGTATTGTGCTGCACGGGTTATTCCTGCTGATCCTGGCAGACCAATTCAGTTACTTTTCTTTAATCCAAATTCTGTGTGGTCGAGGACAAGACACTGCTGATGTCGTTTCGGCTTACGTCAGCAACAACTCCGTTCCAGCCGCAGACCTACCATCGCTGCTCCATTCGGTCTATTCTGCCCTGAAGAAGACTGTTCAAGGGCTGCCCCAAGAGCCACAGGTCGAGTTGACTCCTGCTGTTTCGATCAAGAAATCCGTGACGCCGGACTGCATCATCTGCCTGGAGGACGGAAAAGAGTTTAAGTCGCTCAAGCGCCATCTGCGGACCACCTACGACATGACGCCCCAGCAGTACCGCGCCAAGTGGAACTTGCCCGCCGATTACCCGATGGTCGCGCCGAACTATGCCAAGGCCCGTTCCGAACTTGCGAAGACGATGGGGCTCGGCCAGCAGCGAAGGAAGGGCTCGGCTCAGGTCAAAGCCGCTGCGGAAGAGGCTGCTCCCGCTAAAGGTCATCGCACCAAGAAGGCTGCGTAGTTCGCTTGTCACATGCGGATCGGCTACCGCCGTTCAGACGAAAGTCGCCAAACCCGGTGCTGTCTTGCACCGGGTTTTCTTTAGCACTCCTCCGGTCGCTTTGTGGGTGCGGCCGGGACGCTAGGCTTCCTGGCAAGCCGGGAGACGCCTTACTTCACCGGAACCGGCGCACGGTCCGGCGTGGATGCCGCCTTTTGAGCCGCTGCGTCGGCCTCGTGCTTCAGCTTATCGACAGCGTCGCTGCGCTTGGCCTCAAGCTCCCTTTGGCGGGCAGTTTCAGCCCTCGCCTTCCCCTCGGACCCGTGTGATCCGCGATAGTGGCACATGGTGCTTTCCCTTTCTTAGCTAACAGTCCGGGTGCTTAAAAAGGCCCATCTCAGTGTGATTTGCTCGGGTCATCCGCCGGGTTCACGTACTTGATCGCAAACGGACCTACCGAGTCGATCTGCACCACTGTTTCGGTGCTGGTGAACGCATAGTGGTTCGTGTTGGCTGGAAGCTCGGCAAATCCGCCGCTGCTAAGCTTCTCGGCCTTTGCCTCGTCGAGCTTGTCGCCCATGCCCAAGTGGAAGTCTCCGGAGATGATGGTGAGCCGCTCTGCCGTTGGATGGCTGTGAGCGGCAATCTTGAAGCCTGCGGGCGTCTTCAGGCGCATCGTAAACGGCCCCTGCTTGTTAGGATCGCCCGACAGCACCGCAATCTGGGCTCCTTTGGGCACAGCCGGCGGGGCGGGTTTCCACTGGAGTTGATCAGCCCTCATGGCATGACCAGCCTTTTGGTCCTGGGCCAGCAGAGGCGCAGAGGTGCTGAGTAAGAGCGCAGTCATGAGTATGAGCGGGCGCATGGCAAACCTCCTTCGACAAACACGCTGAACTAGGTTGGCCTTTCGACGTGGGCCAACGATCAGGGCCGGGAGAGGCTAGGTGGAGCCATGCCCTGCCGATGCGGCTCCTGAATCCGCTCCCGGTCTGCCGTTCGTGAGATCAGTCGCTACGCTGAGGCCCGACCGGATGCCGCAGCGGTCATCGCGGCCAAGTTCGGAGGTGGTGCCATGGCGGACCTCCTTTCGGTGGCTGTGCGAACTCCTCAAAAGGGCGGCACGTGCCCCTCCCGGGAGCAGCAAAAGGTTCTGCCTGTCGGAACGGACTGTCAAGCGAGAGGATGACATCCGGAGGACCGGCGTGTTGTGCTCGCGCAGAATCCAATGCGGCAATGAATGCCTGGGATAAAGTCCCGGAAGGCGTCCATGGCCGTCTCAAACGTTCTCTCAGGCAAAACAGCCGTCGTTACGGGTGGCTCATGAGGCATTGGTCGAGCCATTGCGGAGCGCCTCAAGCAGCCCGGGCACGGGTCTGGATCTTGGACATTGCTCCTATTGAACAGGAGGGATTACGTCTCTCACGGCGGATGTCACGACGACTGATCAGGGCACCGCCACCGTGGCCACATCCTTGCACACTCGCCGCGCCTCGACATCCTCGTCACCTGCGCGGGGCTTCTGGGGGCGCAAAGGGATTATTTCAGAGTTTCAGCTACTGCGTCGAGGCCGCAGTGAGGGAGAGCGCAGTGTTCAAGGGCAGCCATTTTGATCGATGCGTGATCCCGCTTTGCGTCCGCTGGCACCTGGCTTGCAGTCTCATCCTTCGAAATCTCGAGGAGATGATGACCGAGCGAGGCATCTCCGTCGATCATGCCACCGTCCATCGCCGGACTGTTCACCATGTCCCGCTCCTGATGGAGCAATTCAATCGGCCTAAGCGGGCGGTCACCGGCAGGTGGCACGTGGATGAACGCTTACCAAGGTTCGTGGGCAGTGGCGGTAGCGGCGACACCGTCGAGTCCCGGTTCAGCGAAAGGCGCAACCTTGCTGCCGCGAAGCGGTTCCTGCGCAAGGCCCCCAAGCGCCACGGCCGGTCCGAGCGGATCGTCATCGGCGGCAGCCAGACCAATCGTGAGGCGGTCCTCTCCTGCGACACGACAGACCGCCTGCAGGACCAACCTCGGCAGAAACTGAATCCGACAAGATGCTGATCTCAACAATCATATCGAGCAAGACCATCGTGCCATCGAGAAGTGAGTGCGGCCAAGGCTTGGCTTCAAGTCGACTAGCAGCGCTCGCGTGATCCTTTGCCAGAAATTGCGACAGAACCCTCTTGCGTGGGGTTGCAGACGGCAAAATGCCTCGATCGAACAACCTTGTTACCTGATGGATGGCTGCCACGTCTCGGTCGATTGGCTTGACCCACTGGTCCAGAGTTCGGCGCTGCTCGGTCGGCCCGGCACGCTTCTCGCGGCACTCGGTGGCAACAGCCACCAATTCCGACGAACCGATCGAATGTCCTCAAGCGCCGTAGGGGCAAGGCTCTCCACACCGTGAGATAGCCGCGCACCGGCACGCGCCGCAGCGATCCCTGCTGGTGGCGTCGGCCTCCGGCTGCTAGCCGATGGCCAGGAAATCAATGACAACCCGGACGGCCGGAAGCTGGCCACGCCGATGCGGCGTCAGGATCGTGGAGGTCACGCTCCCTGCGGTCCAGTCCGGCAGCACCATTGCCAGTTCCTCGGTTCCGACCAATACGGCTGTCATGGTCTCAGGAAGACAGGCGATGCCAAGTCCCGCAGCCGCCGCCCTCAACAGTACCGAGGACTCATCGGCAATCAGTCGCGCCGCCGGAGTGACCTGAACCTCGTGGCCGTCACCGTCCGTCAGGTGCCATGTCCTCGACGCGGGACCCGTCAGCAGCCCGTCGTGCCTGGCGAGGTCCTCCGGACGTTCCGGCGTGCCCCGCCGTGCCAGGTAGTCCGGCGCGGCGACCAGCGTGATCCGCTCGATCTTCATCCGGCGCTGCATGAGATCGGAATCGGGCAACGGCGCGAAATGGCTCCGGACCGCGATGTCGAAACCTTCCCGGACCAAGTCGACGAAACGGTCGGTGACGTGGAGTTGCAGGTCCAGCTTGGGATAGGCGCGGGCGAGAGCCGGCAGGCGCTCGGCGAGGTGGAACTGCGCCACCGGTACGGAGGCGGTGATCCTCACTGGGCCTGCCGGCTCCGCCTGCCGTCGCTGCACCACGCTCTCGGCGGCCTGCGCCTCGATGACGGCTGCCCGTGCATGGTCATAGAAGTCCTGGCCAACATCGGTCAGCACGAAGCTGCGCGAGCTACGATGGATCAGGCGCGTGCCGAGATCCGCCTCGAGCTCGGCGACACGCTTGCTGATCGTCGACTTGGGAATGCCAAGGTGACGCGCCGCGGCCGCGAAGCTCCCGCTATTCACCGCCTGGACGAAGATATGCAGATCGTTGAAGTTGAACCTCATGCGCCATCGTTCACGCTTGTGGACTTTCGGTTCCCAAAGTAGCCACTACAGCCTCAAAGTCCATGGTGCCATGTTGGTGTCGTCACAGACACAAGGAGACACCCATGTTTCAGACTCTCATGTATGGCGTCCCGTCCGGATGCTCGTTCGGCTCGATCGTCGCCCTCGAATGGCTTGGGGAACCGTATCGGCTCTGCCGCATCGAGATGCCGGGGGTCGTGCAAAGCGACGCCTACTGCCAGATCAATCCTGTTGGCGAGACTCCGACCCTGGTGACCGCCACGGGCGAGCGGATCAGTGAGAGTATGGCAATCCTCCACCATCTCGGCGCGCGGGGGATCGGCAAGGGACTGTCCTTCGCCCAGGGCACGCGGGAATTCGACCGGCTCAACCAGGTTCTGGCGTTCCTCAACACGAGCTTCTTCGCCGCCTTCGGACCGCTCTGGTACGCCCTCGAGCATGGGGTTGAAGGCTCCGACAAGGACGCCCTCAGGGCCTATGGAGCGGCGAAAGTGACCAAGGCCCATGCCGACCTGGAAGAAATCCTCGGCAACAAGGACTGGCTGCTGGGAGACCGACGCACGTTGGCCGATGCCTACTTCGTCGGCATCGCGCGGTGGACCAAGCATCACGATGTTGTCGACCGTCGCGACTATCCAGGCTTGCAGCGACTGTTCGAGAAGCTGGAGGCTGATCCGGCCGTCCGGTTCGCGCACGCAGTCGAGCGTGGCGAAACCGCTGTCAGCGGGGGTGGATTCCTGGGTGAGGTCAGCTTGGACGACATTCTGCGTCAACAGGTGCTCGCTGCCTGACGGTCTACGAAGGCATCGTCAACTTAACGCTTCTTCTTGCTCTCCCGGTGTTTGGGTCCAAGGCAGGCCACCCATTTTCAATAGCTTAATCCCGCCGGGGAAGAGCTGAAAACGCCGGAAAACGGCCTTTACTGAGTTAAGTTGACGATGCCCGCCACAGACAGGTTGCGGCTTAACTGCCCCCTAGGTACCCAGGGTTATTGTAGCCGATAAACTCGTATCCTATGGCGCTGCAAAACGCGAGCTCCTTCCAGAAGTTGAGCATCGGCGGAGCCGATACCCGAACAACCGCTGTGAGGTGTCGCACCAACCTAGCCGACGGCGCGAACGTCACATGCGACGGCTCGAGTCGGACGGACACGCACAGAAGCTTCTCTCTGTTCACACTCGGATCCACAATCACTTCCAACTCCGCCGTCACTATCGTTCCGCCAGTGAATACCGAGTTGCCCGGTATCACGCCTTCTCCATCTGTCGCGCTGCGACAGGGGCTGCCCTCGTATATCGAAGTAGACTGACTGGATGGCCGTGCCATTGGCAGCTTTGTCTACTCGGCTCCAAGTTGACAGGACCGTGCTGAATTAACACCACACCGCCGGCACCGAGTCCAAGAAGAGCAACCGGCTCGACATCACCATAGGCATGACGCCGTCCGAGCATCCCCCGGATAGTCAGTGGGAGGTCATTGCCGAGGCGGGCTGATGTGCGAAGCCCAAGGGTCGTGGTGCCAAGCTCATACGTTTGCTTGAAGCCCATGAGGTCCGCAAAGCCTCCGTTCTCGGTAAAGCCGTCCGTGTACAGGCGGAGAACCGATGCACCGATGAAAGGATTGACCTCGGTTAGGCCGAGAAGGAATCGATATCCGATCTAGCCGAAAGCCTGCATGGTCGGACCGTCGTAAGAGGCCGTCGTGTGGTCGTTCAGACCCGGGGCCACGACGTGATGGCTTGGGTCGATATCGTGCCAAGCGTAGGAGACACCCAGGCGGGCGTGTATCGCACCCCAGCGGCCGGAGCCATAGATTGCGCCAAATCTGCTCTCGTCGGAGCCGAATGAAAGGCGACAGCCGACATCAGTGTCGGTAATGGTCAAACCGCCTGCAATGCCGATCCGCAAGTTCTGCTCAATCAGAACTTCCGCGCCGAACACGAAGCCTCCGGTCGATCTGTTCAGCGATCCGGCATTCCCGTCGCCCTGTACCCGGCCCCATGACCCGAAGCCTTCGCCCCACACCGCAAATGTACGGGGATCAAAGGTCGGATAGGCCATCGTCACGGCAGCCTCCGCTGATCCGGACGCGTAAGAGGCCCGCACGGTTCCAGCCCCGGGAGGCTTTATGGGTTGCTGCAAGCGCCCGAGCAAGGTATCGCTGACAAGCGAGGCGTTACCATAGGCCGATGCGGCGACCGCTGCGTGAACTTCGCCGTCATCGCCTGAAGGGCTAACGGCGTCTCGGCGAGGGTGTTCTGTACCAGGGCGACATGTGCTGCAAGACACCGAAGGGCCGCTACACCGCAACGATTGCTGTCACTGACGATCTTGTTGTTTTCGTCCGTCGCGACGACCGTGATGAGGGCGCCTTGGAGCTCCGACAGATCGTACCAATCCAAGAGGGGATCGGTGTTGTCCCAAAACTCGCAGGTGCTTGGATCGTCATAATTCCCTACAGAATAGAGAAAGCTGTAGATGCCCTTGGCGTGGTTCTCGGGGCGGGTATACGGAAACAAGCCAATGCCATAGGGGTGTGCCGCGGCATTCGGCTGCTGCAGGAATTCATTGCCTGCGGCAAAAACCATGACCATGTCGGCGTCAGCCCCAGCCGACACGGCGAGAAACTCTTCCGCTAGTCCATACGTCTGAACGTATTGATGAGGGAGCACCTTTAAGTTGGGGGTGAGTATCGGGCTCTCCGAACTGTCAGAGATGTACTTCTTCGGGAACGTCATGGGAGTGTAACTCCCGTTGAGAACCTTCGCGCCTTGTTCGGCCGCATAAATAATAGCGTGGTTTGTCGGTGGATCGCCGTTCTGAAGCGCCTCGTAGCTGGTGCGCAGGACCAGCAGGGAGGCGCCGGGCGCAACACCGGCGATGTCTTTACCGTTCTGCGCCGCTGCCAGGATGCTCTTAACAAAAGTTCCGTGTCCTGCGGGGCTGCCATCTTCCTGGACGTCCGAGAGATCGAAGGTGTCGGATCCTGCGAAAAACGACCGGGAGAGACGGGAAAGCCGCCTGGCGAACTCGGCGTGATTGACGTTCAATCCCGTGTCCATGACCGCGATTGTGACCCCTGTCCCGGTAAGGCCCATCACGTAGGCATCCGCGGCATTGATCCTGTCGAGATACCAGGAGACGTTGTACTCCTCGGTTCCCGTCCACGATGGCAGAGACAGAACCTCTGCGTTCGGCAGCAGGTGGTAGCTGACCGCTGCCAGAGATGGCGTAGGCAAGGCGCCGTCAACAATCCGAAGTTTGAACTCGCCGCCTGCAAGGCTAGGCAGCTTCGTTTGCGAAGCATCGGAGGCTTGTGCAGCGGGAACCGACGACGCAAGACCGATAGCGATCGCAGCAGCACTGACGCCGTTCCCGAAGACGCTTCTGATATTCATGCGCCCCTCGATTGATTGGCGTCAAGCTGGCTTGTTCTCGTTTTAGCCATTCAATGTGTGATTTCGATAAACGAAAGGCCCAGAGGAAGCTCCGGGCCTTTCACTGAAAACCAGCGTCATAGATCTTAGTAGGTGCTGAAGTTGTAGCTCACGCCGAAGCGGACGGTGTGGAACTCGGGTTCCTCCTCGATCGCGATGCCCGGCTCGAGGGTGTTCTCGAAGGTCTCGAACTTGGTGAAGCGGTACTCGGCACGAGCCGTGAGATTGTTGGTGATGGCGTATTCGACGCCCGCGCCCACGGTCCAACCCCGCCGTGCATCGTCGAACTTGTCGACAATGGCCGTTCTGGCGAACGTGTCGGTATAGGTGTCTTTGAGGATCGCGATCGCAAGGCCACCGGTGCCGTAAACGAGCAGGCGGTCGAAAGCGACGCCGAGGCGACCACGATCGAGCTCTGGAAATTGATGTCTGTGCTGACGAAGGAGTCGCCCGGATTGGTCCAGAGGCGGTCGCCTTCGATACCAGCGGCCTCCAGGTCACCTTCCAGACCAATCAAAGGAGCCGAACTGAAGATTGTAGCCGGCGTGCACGCCGGCTACAAAGCCTTCGACGTCATAGTCGGTCCCGCTGCGGAAAACGTTCGGTGTCATATCGGAGTCGTTGGAAATCAGACGGGGCACATTCTCGCCCCACGCGTATCCAGCCTGGACGCCGAATTAGAAGCCGGTCCAGGTAAAGACCGGAACAGCGGCAATCACGGGAGCCGGAGGAGCGGCGCGGACCGGAAGGCCAGCAGCCGAAGCCGTTGCTGTGACGGCGGCGAGAGCAGTTGTTGTGAGGAGCAGAGTTTTCGTTTTATTGAATTCTCCCATATTTGGAATCTAACCGATACCACCTGTTTGCAAAAAATCGTTCACCTTCTTGTAATGATGGGAAATAAGCTGAGATCCTGATTTTCCCCCGCATGGATCCTTTTCGGGGCAGCGAATTTTCGGCATGATTTCCTGCATACCGAACTTTGCAAACAGTCTGGTCATGACCTCTCCAACTTTCTTTGGAATTTCATCTCCTGGCGATGCTTCAGAGGTCGCTCCGAAGAAGTCTGGTCCGACCGGCCCGAATTTTTGCCGCCGGACTCGCGGAGACACACCAGCACGAACCGCCATCATGGATCTGACCGGGCAGAGTACGATCGGCGCCATTGCTGCCGAGGATCAGCGCGTTTGAGCCGAGGAATGCGCTGTCCGCTCACGAGCGCGCGCCGACGGTGAGACCCCCTGTGTGTCCGCTGAGATTGGTATCGCGGCATGATGAACGACAACCACCGGGGCCAGAAGCAGGCCGCCGCCATCTGCCCCACATAACCTCATGCGCTTGGTCGAATTCTGGTTCAGCGAGCGGCGCAATCTGGCTGCCGCAAAGCGTATCCTGAACAGGACTCTCAAACGGCATGGTCGGCCTGCGCAAATTGTGATCAACGGTAGTCAGGCTAACCCGGGAACGATCCAGTCCTGCGACGCGACAAGCCCGCTGCAGAACCGATTCCGGAGGAAGTTCAAGCCCGTCCGCATCCGGCAAAGTGCCTATCTCGACAATCGCATCGAACGGGATCATCGGCCATCAAGCGCCGGGCGCGCCCGGCGATGCGGTTCAAGTCCATGAACAGCGCTCGCGCGATCCTGGGCGGCGTCGAAATGGCACGATGCGAAAGGGACAGGCGAAATACGCCTGCACTCGGCAATCCGCGCGCGCTGGGCAGTTCGAGCGGCTCTCCGCATAAGCGTCCGCAGCTCATCATGGCATCTCCCTGTCTCTCACCAGAACTTGCGACAGAGCCCACCGGGTTTCCCTCCCAACGCGATGCCGAACCGGCCCTGAGTCGTCGCCAGTCTTGATGTGCTTCGGGCATGCGGCCTGAGAAGACGGGGAAATGATCTGTGAAGGTTTGCTTCGAGCAAGCCTGATTGTGGCAATAGAAACGACGCACATGGACATGCAGCGGACCTCGCGTCCGAAGGATGGGAGATCTGCCGGATGCCGGACTGAGGAGCCGTGCACGCTGCCACCGGCATGTCGACATGCAGGGCAGCGGCCATGGGGCGCACGCCCTTCGACTGGAACAACAAGGGCCTTCTGGCCGAAGGGGTGACGTGACGGACCGGCAATCGGGAATGAGCGAAAGCAGGTTCATGAGCCGCTCTGCCCTCAGAAATCGGCGGCATCACGCCACGTTAATGCGATTCATCCACGCAAGGTGCGGGAGAGCCACCAAACCAGGTCAACGTCAGTGACCTCTTCACTGCCATGGATCGAGCAAACAGAACTGCGATCAGGACGAGACAGGCTCCACCAAGTGCCATGCCGCTCGGGTGCGGTGTCCAGGGCTTGATCTCACCAAGCGCAATCTTCACCGCCGGTCAGTTGAGCCCCCAGAGCAAAGCCAGCAACGGTACAGCCCCGTAGGAATAGCGGCCACTCTTCACCGGTTGCGTCCTGCCACTCCATTATGAAGTATAAAGGCGGGCGCCGATATAGTCCGAAGCGTTTTTTAGAACATCGAGATGTCGGGGTTTCCCGTCCATGACAATATCTGCTGTCAGGCTCGTGATGCTCAACGCCGCGACAAAGCGGCGCTCGCGATTGAATACAGGAACACCGAGCGCAGCGAGACCTATGAAGAAATCATCCACCGCCAACTCCCATCCCTGTTCCCGGATCACTCCCGCGACTGTGCGCAGCTTGGTAGCCGATGTTTCACTGAACGGTGTGCGCCGCGGCAGCTCACCCGAAAGGCCCCGTTCGCGCTCATCATCTGAAACGAAGGCCAATACGACGCGGGGGCCTGCGCCGCAGTTCAGGGGGGCAAGCGCGCCGACAGCGAACCAAGCGGCGTCGATCTGCAATATCGGCGCGCGGATGCGATCCAGACAGAGCGCGGCGCCCTCATGCGGAACCCACAGAAAGGCCGCAGTGGATGTCTGTGAGGATATGTCCGCCAGAATGGGTGATGCAATCTCCCGCAGATCGCGGCCGACCTGGACGGCCGACGCTATCTCAAGGGCGCCAATGTCGAGCATGTAGTGCTGCGTAGACGTGTCGAAGTGAATGAGGCCGGCCACCGACAGCGTGTGAAGCAGTCGTCGAGTCGTTCCCTTATCGAGTTCCGCGATATGAGCAAGCTCGGTCAGCGTCAGCCTCGGCCGGTCGGACGTGAAGGCGTTCAGAAGAACGACGGCACGCAAGACTGCCCGCACCAGCGGCACACCTGGCTTGGCTCGGATACGACGGTCAGGCATTCCACTTGAATTCTTCATGCGATCACTTTGGTGTCACGTGATGACACTTCGGATCGTACCTTGACACAAAATATTCCGATTGCAAATACTTGGCGTAGCTTCCATCCGGTCCCCTCCAGTTAGGAGAGCCGCCCATGCCTCTCGACCCGCAACTTCGCGACAAGATCATTGCCTCCGTCGATGAAGGCTTCGGCGAACAGATAGCATTCACTCAAGCGCTGATCCGCTTCCCGTCAACGCGCGGGGCGGAGCATACGGTACAGGATTTCGTCTTCAGGGCTCTCTCCGATCGCGGCTATGCCATGGATCGTTTCGATATGGATCGCGCGGCGATTGAGAGCCACCCAGGCGGCTCGCCTTGGTCGAACGAACACTCGACAGCGCCGATCGTCGTCGGCATTCATCGCCCGCGCGAGGAAAAAGGCCGTTCGCTGATCCTGCAGGCACATGTTGATGTCGTTCCGACCGGTCCCATGGAAATGTGGTCACATGCCCCCTTCGATCCGGTCATCGAGGGCGACTGGCTCTATGGCCGGGGTGGCGCCGACATGAAGGTGGGACACGCGGCCAACATCTTCGCAATGGACGCTCTGCGCCGGATCGGGTTGCAGCCCGCGGCTACTGTTTACATCCAGTCGGTCGTGGAGGAGGAGTCCACGGGCAACGGCGCGCTGATGACCCATCTTCGCGGCTACAAGGCCGATGCCGTGCTCATTCCGGAGCCGGAGGACGAGAAGCTCGTGCGCGCCAATGTCGGCGTGATATGGTTTCAAGTCGAGGTTCGCGGCCATCCGGTGCACGTGCGCGAAATGGGTGCGGGCGCCAACGCGATCGATGCGGCCTATCGGGTGATTGGCGAATTGCGCCGTCTCGAATCTGACTGGAACGAACGCAAAAAGGGACGCCCAAACTTCGAGAACGAGGCTCATCCAATCAATCTGAATGTCGGCAAGATCGAAGGGGGGGACTGGGCCTCATCGGTACCCTGCTGGTGCCGTCTGGACTGCCGGATTGCAGTTTATCCCGGCATTCCAGCGGAGGAGGCCGCCCGCGAAATCCGGGAGCGGATCGCAGCTTTCGCCCAGTCCGATGCTTACTTCGCCAATAACCCGCCGCAGGTCACGTTCAACGGCTTTCACACCGAGGGCTACGAACTGACACCCGGCTCCGATGCGGAAGCCGTTCTCGCCGCAGCACACCAGAGCGCGACGGGCTCTCCCCTGGAGAGCTTCATGACGGCGGGCTATCTCGATGCTCGTGTCTATGCGCTCTACGACAAGGTCCCAGCCTTGTGCTACGGCCCGATCTCTGAGAACATTCATGGGTTTGATGAGCGCGCAAATATCCCGTCCATCAAGCGCATTACCACGGCGATGGCACTGTTCATTGCGGAATGGAGTGGGGTTGAGACGGCATAAACTCACCCACTTATCATCCCACGGACCGGATTGTTCGAGACGTGAGATGCCGACAGGGGCCAGCGTTCGTCGCCCTCTGGCCTTTCGCGCCCTCGGGCGCTCCCATAGCGTGCCTGGAGGAGCCGCCCAAACCGAAATATTTGCTCGTTGCAGGTCTCGATCGTCGAACGGAACGGCACCGGCCATCGATAACAGAATTTATGATCCAACAGGGAGGACACCATGCAAGGACTGAAACTACACCGACGCTCGGCACTGCTGGCCGTAGGGATGAGCTCCCTCTTTCTGGCCATGGGCCCAGTGCGGGCAGCTGAACCGCTCAAGATCGGGGTCGTCGCTCCGTTGACCGGCCCAGCGGCCAACTCCGGCATTGCCCTGCGCCAGGGTATGGAGCTTGCCGCCGACGAGTGGAACGCCAAGGGCGGCGTCACCATCGACGGCCAGAAGACCCCCGTAACGGTGATCTTCGAGGATTCGCAATCCCGTCCGGAGGTTGGCGTCAGCGCCGCCCAGAAGATGATCAACCGCGACAAGATCGATCTTTTGATCGGTGAGGCATTCCATAGTTCGGTCACCATCGCGCTCATGGAACTGGCGCCCCAATTCAAGCTTCCAATTCTGAGCGGCGAACCAGTCAGCACCGAAATCGCTAAGAAGATCGAGGCCGATCCGGAGAAGTACAAGCTGTTCTGGAAGGGCGATTTCAACAGCGAGGCTTATGGCGAAGCCTTGCGGGACGTGTACAAGAGCATTGCGGCCAGCGGCAGCTTCAAGCCGAAGAACAACACCATCGCGTTCGTAGTGGAAGACACGGATTACGGCCGATCCAATGCAGAGATCACCGCCGAGCTCTTCAAGAAGGAAGGCTGGAATGTCGTCGCCCTTGAGACCGTTCCGCTTGGCCACGCGGACTTCTACCCGCAGCTGACAAAAATGCGCTCACTCCAGCCGGACGTGCTGGTTTCCATCTTCACATCGGTCAACTCCGGCGCCGGCCTCGTGAAACAGTTCCAGGAGCTCGGCGTCAGCGCCCTACATCTGGGCGTGTATTATCCACTCCGATCCGAGTTCTTCGACCAAGCCGGACAGGCGGCTGAGGGACTTGTCTGGGTTCCAATGCAGTACGACGTGGAATCGAACAAGGAACATGCGGCCTTCGACAAGCTGATCCAGCAGAAGTTCAAGACCGCCGGATCTTCAGATCACGCCTTTGGTCATGGCATCCTCAATGTTGCTCTTGGAGCAATCGAATCCGCCGGTTCCCGCGACGCGACGAAGATCTCCGACGCCATCGGCAAAACGAACTACAAGGGCGTCCACGGCACTTGGGCGTTCGACCAGAAGAACCACACGGCGAAGGCAGGTCCAGAGTTCATTCCGGTTCCGGCCGCGCAGATCCAAGGCGGCAAGAACGTGGTGATCTGGCCCGAGCAGCGCGCCGCTGGCAAGTACCAGCCTCAACCGAACCTGCGCTGACCTGATCGACATCGACGGGGGAGGACCTGCGGCCCTCTCCCGGCTTTACGCTAACCTGCGTCCGTCCTCGGAACAAGCCAGCATGAGTATGATCAGCAACCCTCTCCTCGAGACCAAGAACGTCGGCAAGACCTTTGGCGGCGTCATTGCGCTCAAAGACGTTTCGTTCAGCGTATCGGAGGGTGAGATCCTCGGACTGATCGGTCCAAACGGCGCGGGGAAGACTACGCTCTTCCATGTCATTGCCGGCAAGGAACAGCCGACCAGCGGCACGATTGAATTCCGCGGGAGGGGCATCACAGCCCTTCGTCCCGATCAACGCTGTCATCTGGGTGTCGCCCGCACGTTCCAGATTCCGCAGCCATTCTCGCAGATGACAGTGTTTGAGAACGTAATGGTGGCGCTCCATTTCGGTGCAGGCGTCCACGCCCGCTCCCTCGAAGATGAAGCCACCGATATTCTATCACGCGTCGGGCTCAATCGGTGGGCTTCGGAAGAATCCGTTTCGCTGCCTCTCGGGGCGCGCAAGAAACTCGAGCTCGCCCGCGCTCTTGCCACCCGGCCGACCCTCCTGCTGCTCGATGAAGTGATGGGCGGTCTGCGACCGAACGAGATCACCGAAATCATGGAAACAATCCGTCAGGTGCGCGCCTCAGGCGTGACCATCATCATGATCGAGCACGTGATGCGCGCTGTCATGGGGCTCGCGGATCGCATTATCGTCCTGCACCATGGCGAGTTGATCGCCGAAGGTTCTCCCGCCGAAATCACCCGGAACGAAGCCGTCATCGAAGCATATCTTGGGGGATCGGCACATGTCTCGGCTTGAGCTCAACCGCGTCTCGGCCTTCTACGGCGACGCGCAGGCCCTGTTTGACATCGACCTGGTGGTGGAACCTGGGGAAATCGTCGCCATCATAGGATCCAACGGTGCCGGTAAGACCACGGTGCTGCGCACGATCTCGGGGCTCGTGAAGCCGCGGGAAGGAACACTGCGATACGACGGCCGCGACATCGCCGCAGCACAGCCGTGGTCAGTCGTCGCAAGTGGAATCGCTCACGTTCCAGAAGGACGGCGGCTTTTCCGAGAAATGAGCGTCCAAGAGAATCTCATGATGGGCGCCTATCACCGCAACAACGCAGCAGATGGAAAGACCGATCTTGAGCGCGTCTACACGTTGTTTCCGCGCCTTGCCGAAAGGCGCGACCAACTCGCAGGCACTATGTCGGGAGGCGAGCAGCAGATGGCGGCGATCGGACGAGCGCTCATGGCACGACCGCGCCTTCTGCTTCTGGACGAACCCTCCCTTGGCCTCGCACCAAAGATCATCGAGACGGTGTTCGATACGATTCGGGAGATCAACGCCGAGGGAGTCGGCATCATTCTGGTGGAGCAGAGCGCGCAGCTTGCTCTCGAAACCGCGGGGCGCGCCTACCTCATGGAGAACGGCCGCGTTGTAAAGACCGGTAGCTCGTCCGACCTCATGACCGACGACGCCGTGCGCGAGGCATATCTGGGCCTCTGAGCGACACCATAGAGAGATTCGGACCATGCTTTCCATGCCACTGCCGCTCTTCTTTGAGCAGATCATCAACGGTATCGTCCTCGGATCCATGTATGCCCTCGTGGCAAGCGGTCTGACATTGATCTGGGGTACGATGCGTATGCTGAACTTCGCCCATGGCGAGTTCTACATGCTGGGTGGGTACTTTTTCTTCCTGCTGATTTCATCCCTCGGCTTCTCGGCCGCTCTCGCCATTCCCATCGCGATCTCCCTCGTATTCGTTGTTGGACTTGCAGTGCAGCGCATCGCCGTGCACCCGCTTCTCGGGCGGCCGCAATGGGAGTTCAGCACCCTCGTGGCGACGCTGGGCGTCTCGATCTTTCTGCAAAATGCAGCACTTCACATCTGGGGTGAGCGCTTCAAGACCGTACCGTATTTCATCAACGGCACCATCGACATCGTGGGGATGCGGCTCTCATACCAGCGTCTGCTGATCCTCGCCGTCGCCGTTATTGCCATGTTAGCTATGTGGTACCTTCTGCGCCGGACGCGCTTCGGCATGGCCCTTCGGGCCACCGCAATGGACCGCGATGCCGCGATGCTTTACGGCGTCAATGTCTATCGCGTCTTTACCATGACCTTCGGTATCGCAGCCGCCCTTGCAGGCCTTGCCGCCACGATGCTCT
The DNA here is from genome assembly GCF_009830105.1 of Microvirga makkahensis. Lineage (GTDB taxonomy): Bacteria > Pseudomonadota > Alphaproteobacteria > Rhizobiales > Beijerinckiaceae > Microvirga > Microvirga makkahensis. The sequence continues at coordinate 65,050 of NZ_WURB01000018.1, read as the reverse complement.
CCAGCATCAATTCCATCAGCCCCTGGATGGGTGCGCCCCTGATGCTCAAGGGCTTCGTCGTCGTCGTCCTCGGTGGCCTCGGCAGCTTTCCTGGGGCCATCCTCGGCGGCATCATCATCGGCATCGTCGAGACCCTTGGCGTCATCACCTGGTCGTCCCAGTGGCGCGAGGTCATCTCGTTTACCGTCCTGATCCTCATCCTGTGGTTCCGCCCATGGGGCATCTTCGGCGTGAAGGAATCTTGAAGCCATGACAACGCCCGAAAACCAGAAGCCCCTCAACAACCTCTTCATCCTGATCGCCCTCGCTGTGGTGTTCTGCCTGGTTCCGTTGGTGACGCAGGAGGCGTATTTCCTCCATATCTGCATTCTCGCCCTGCTGTTCGGCGCCCTTGCGTCGAGCTGGAACCTGATCAATGGCTACGCGGGGATCTTCACTTTTGGCCATCAGGCCTTCTTCGGCCTCGGTGCCTATGGATCCGCCCTGATGAGCATGAGGCTCGGCTTGAGCCCATGGCTCACCATGTGGGCGGCTGGCCTGATGTCGGCGGCTCTCGGCCTTGTCATTTCTCTGCCGGTGCTGCGTATCCGGTCGATCCCGCATATTGCAATCGTGACGCTTGCTTTCGCTGAGATCGTGCGCATCGTCTGCTCAAACCTGACCGACTTCACCCGCGGCGAGCTGGGCCTTTGGGGCATTCCGCCCTTCACATCATTCCTCCTGCCGCTCGTGGGCGACGTCACCTTCGATGCCGCGCACAAGGTAGCCTACTTCTATGTGGTCATCCTGCTATGGCTGCTCATCGTCGGTGCCACTTATTGGATCCTGAGGAGCCGGTTCGGGTTCGGCCTCAGGGCAATCCGCGACTCGCAGATTGCAGCCGAGAGCCTCGGCGTCCATCTCACCCGATACAAGACCCTCGTGTTCGGCTTCAGCTCGTTTCTAGCGGGCATCTTGGGCGCATTCTATGCCCATTACGTCCTTATCCTGACACCAAGCTCCGCGCTTGGCATCGACATCATGATCCAGATTGTCGCTATGACGCTCATTGGCGGCATCGGGCGCTTGCTCGGTCCGACGATCGGCGCGTTCATCCTGACCTTGGGACTGGAATGGCTACGCGGCTTCGGCGAGTACCGCATGCTCATCTACGGTGTGCTCCTCGTCCTGATCGTGATGTTCCTGCCCAAGGGGCTCGCCAGCATGCGGCTAGGCTTCCTGCGTAGACAGACTACAGGGAAGATACCGACCTGAGGCCAATACGCGGCGGATGAAACACCATGCGGGGGTGATGCCTCGGACGGAATGGAACAGGGATGGCGCGGACTTCAGGCGGAACGCGCTCATGGAGAGGAAAAGGACTGATGCTATGGTAGATTCCAAGTTTTCCCGCCGCATCCGGGATGCTGTCGACGCGCGCTTCGAGGAGCAGATCTCCATCACGAAGGATTTCGTGGCGATCCCGAGCACGCGCGGCGCGGAGGGACCATGCCAGGACATGATCGGCGACCTGCTGCGCCAGCGCGGATATGAGGTGGACGACTGGTATATCGATATAAACTGCCTTAAGGATCTTCCAGGCTATGGACCGGTTGAGCACGATTTCTCCCATGCCCGCACGGTTGTCGGCACGTTCCGTCCGATCCACGACAGGGGCAGATCCCTGATCCTCCAGGGCCATTGCGATGTCGTCCCTCCGGGGCCACTGGATATGTGGGATACTTCCCCCTTCGTGCCGGTGGAGAAGGATGGCTGGCTCTACGGCCGAGGTGCTGGTGACATGAAGTCCGGCACCATCGCGGCACTCTACGCTCTCGACGCTCTGAAGACTGCCGGTCTAAGGCCGACGGCTCGCATTCACTTCCAATCCGTCATCGAGGAAGAGAGCACAGGCCTCGGCGCGCTCTCGACGCTCCAGCGAGGCTATCGCGCGGATTGCTGCCTCATTCCGGAGCCAACCGATGGAAAACTAATCCGGTCGCAGGTCGGTGTCATCTGGTTCCGCCTCAAGGTGCGCGGACAACCTGCCCACGTGGCGCACGCAGGATCCGGCTCAAACGCGATCAAGGCTGCATATCATTTGATTCACGCGCTTGAAGGGCTCGAGGCGCAATGGAACGAGCGGGCGAAGAACGACCGGTGGTTCAAAACGCTCGAGCACCCAGTCAATTTCAACCCGGGCATCATTCAGGGTGGTGAATGGGCATCCAGCGTGCCTGCGTGGTGCGATGTCGACTGCCGCATCGCGATCCTACCTGGGTGGAACATCGCTGAAAGCCAGGCGGAAATTCTGGCTTGCGTCGAGAACGCCGCGAAGGCCCACCCATTCTTGGCCCAGAACCCGCCGCAAGTCGTTTGGTCCGGCTTCCTCTCCGATGGATTCGAGCTGACAGGCGCGGAGGAATCTGAAGCCGTGCTGGGTAACGCCTATGGTGAAGTCTATGGCGGTAAGCTCCCGGACGACGCGGTCTTCACCGGGCTTACGGATACGCGGTTCTATGGCCTCAACCACGGCATCCAGAGCCTGTGCTTCGGCGCGAAATCGGAGCAGATGCACGGCTTCAACGAGCGCGTCGAACTCGAATCTCTGCGCAAGGTGACCCAGACCATTGCACTTTTCGTGGCTGATTGGTGCGGCGTGGAGGAAGCGTGATGGCGGACGTCCTTTCTCTTTCCGTTGAGGAACTCACCGCCGGTTACCGGTCGGGTGCGTTCTCGCCCGTCGAGGTCGCCCAGGCGCATCTCGACCGCGCCATGGCGATCGACCCCAAACTCGCCGCCTTCCAGCTTCTGACACCGGATCTCGCGTTGAAGCAGGCGGAGGCCGCTCTGGTGCGCTGGCGTGCTGGCGCGCCGCTCGGCGAACTTGACGGTGTGCCCGTCACGATAAAGGACAATCTCGACATCTCCGGCCTGCCAACTCGCCATGGATCTTTGACGACACCGGACCGTCCTGCATCTGAGGACTCCCCGGCCGTGGCTCGTCTGCGGGAAGCGGGGGTCGTCTTCCTCGGCAAGACAACGACTCCGGAATTTGCCTGGAAAGGAACAACCGACAGCAAGCTGCGCGGAATAACTCGCAATCCCTGGAACATTGACTATTCTTCGGGAGGCTCCAGCGGCGGCGGTGGCGCGGCACTGGCGGCGGGCGTGGGAGCGCTGGCACTGGGCAACGACGGCGGCGGCTCGATCCGGATCCCAGCGAGCTTTTGCGGCCTCTTTGGCATCAAGCCAACTTTCGGGCGCGTTCCACACCGGCAATATGGATTGTTCTGCACCACCGCGTCGAACGGTCCAATCGCCCGCTCGGTAGCCGATGCGGCGACAATGCTACGGATACTGGCGCGCCCTGATGGTCGAGACTACTATGCCGCACCGCCGCCGCCAGCCGAATGGCTCGCCAACCCCGATTCCGGAATCAGGGGATTGAAGATCGCCTACTCCCCCGCGCTGCAAGGAATCGAGCCGGACGCTCATGTCGCGCGCGCTATCGGCGACGCGGTTGCACTCGCGCGCGATCTCGGCGCGGAGGTCGAGGAAGTCGGGCCGGTGATCGCGCCCTTGCACATGAACATGACGTTCATAGATCATTGGAAGGCTGGCTTCGGTGCCCGTCTGAGGGACGTGCCGCGCGAGCAATGGGATCTCGTCGAGCCGGGTTTCCGCACTCTGGCGGAGGAGGGTTTAAGCGTCAGCGGCAAGGCCCTCCACGAGGCTGAGATCGCTCGGGCTAAGCTCTATGAAGTGATGGCAGCGCTGCACGAGCGGTTTCCGATCCTCCTGACCGCCACCACGCCCCATACGGCGCCGGCCGCCGATGTGATCTATAACAGCGCGGGCTATGATCGTTGGACTGACGCAGTGCCTTATACTGTTCCCTTCAATCTCACCGGGCAGCCTGCGGCATCTCTTCCTTGCGCCTCGTCGCCAGAAGGGTTGCCGATCGGCCTGCAGGTGGTGGCCCCCCGCTTTGCCGACGAGTTGGTCATGCAGGTCTGTCAGGTCCTCGAAACAGCAATTGGCTTTCAAATGGGAAGGAAGGGCTCAGGTCCCGGAGTTGGAACATCGTTGATAAGTTGAAAGTTCCGGATCCAGATTTGGCGCAGCAGCTCAACAGCCGGGATCTCGCGCAGCCAAGCCCGTGCCCTAGGTGCTACGATCGCGGCGAGCACCTGGTGGTTATCGCGACCGATCTGCTCGGCATGGGCGCCGCTGGTTCCGTTGCAACTTCTGGCGCAGGTCAAACGAAGGCCTGACAGGGACGCAGGTTACACGACTGGCTGAATGGGGTAGCAATGAAGTCGCGCTGAGCCCCATGTCATTGGGTGGTACACCGACGACCCGTCCCGTCCGGATCATCGCCATCGCCTCATCACCAGAAAGCGCCTGCGAGTCGGAGGTGAAGCTCTTGAGGCCCTGACCGGACCAGGGCGTTGTTGTCACTCTGCTTCACCGCCAGGCCCACTTGCTACCCTCACCCCGTAGCTCTGGCGGCACAAGCCTCAAAGCTGCAACAAAACCTTTGATCGCGACTCGACAGAACGTCCCGCAGCCTTGCCGCGTCGCTACAGGACTCGTCCTCCTGGGAGCCAAACTCTGAAGATGCAGCAGGTAGACGGCCAAAAATTCGCCATTTGCCCATTCTTCGATCTTCGAGCATGCCAGCGACCGGATTATTCCGGGCATCTCTCTTACTAAGGATTGTTGCGATGCCATTTCCAAGAATGCTCCGGATCGCCGCGATGGCGGCGATCTCGCTCATGATCAGCGCCGGATCGCCTGCCCTGGCTGATGAGCCGATCAAGGTAAAGGTGTTCATTGGCTCGATGTTCGAAATCGGGCAGAACACCGGGGACCGGGCCGGCGAGTTCCAGCACTGGTACGAGCGCTATTTCGGCCAGAGCAAGCCCGTCGCAGTCAGAGGAGCCTTGAATCCGGTCTATTGCAACGATGATGGGGTCTGCGGATCTGTCCTCGGCATGGGCAAGGTCGCGTCGTCCTCGTCGGTTCAGGCGATCATCTTAAGCCCGCAGTTCGACATGTCGCAAACCTACTTCATCATCAGCGGGGTCGCCGGCACCCCGCCCGAGCGTGGCACCATCGCCGATGTGAGCTGGGCAACGTGGCTGGTCGACTACGATCTCGGCCACCGCTGGGCTCCGGAGGAAGGGGAGCCGGGCGCTCCGACCTTCATGCCGCGCAAAGGCTACGAGAAGGTCCGGCTGTTCCAGCTCAATCCCGATCTCGTCGCCTGGGCGATGCATCTCACGGGCAAGAGCAACCTGAAGGACTCGGATTCCGCGCGATCCTATCGGTTGCGCTATCCGCAGAAGGCCGCTCGGCAGGCGCCGGCGGTGAAGACCGGCACCCACATGACCGGAGACACCTTCTTCCACGGACCTGGCATGTCCGCCCAGGCGCAGTATATCGCCAAGCTCTATGGCGCAGATGATTACCTGATCACCGAGATGGAGGCGGCCGCCATCGCCCAGGTCGTCCAGCGGACGCTGGGCGATCGTCGGCTCCTGAGCCTTCGCGGCGCCGTGAACTTCGACCAGGGCAACCCGAACGAGACCACGCTCCAGCATCTCGATCCGGCGCCAGGCCAGACCGCTGGCGGGTTTGCCGAGACCGTTGACAACATCGCTGCGGTCGGAAGCCGGATGGTTGATCATATCGTGGCGCACTGGCCCGAGTGGCAAAACGGCGTGCCGCCACTGCCCCGGCAATAACAACCGGCACGAGACCGATCCTGTTCGGGTTCCACTCTAGCGGCGTGGGCGGACCTTCGTTGGGTCCGCTCCACGTTGCATTCTGGCCCAATGGAGACCTCCCCACGTTCGAGAAGGCTCTGTCATTTAGAGCGTGTAGAGTTAGTAGAGCTTGTAGAGTTAGGCGGCGCAGAGCGACCGGTGCGCAGATCCGCGTATGGAGGAGTGGGCAGATGCAACTTGGTTGTTCGCTTGAGCTGCAAAGCTCATAAGCTCCAATGGAGCCGGACGGCTATGAATTCAAAGGGAATTTTCCTGAGGCAGGCCTACCGTTAGATCACTTTTTCCTGCCATGTCTGGACGAACGGCGGAACGGCGTCAGCAGCTATCGGCCTTCCGAAAAAGTAACCTTGGCCGAGATCGCACCCTTGCTCCCGAAGGAAGGCAGCTTGTGCTGAGGTCTCGATGCCCTCGGCAATCACCGTAATATCCAGGCTCCGGCCAAGATCAAGGACGGCTTTGACAATCGCCGCATTGCTGGATTCCTTCTCAAGGCTGCCAATGAAGGACCGATCCAGCTTCAGGACGTCGACGGGAAACTTCTTCAGGTGCGTCAGAGATGCGTATCCCGTGCCGAAATCGTCAAGAGCGATCTTCATTCCCGCAGCGTTCAAGGTCTGCAAGGCGTGCTCCACGTATGTCGCCTCTCGCCCGACGAGCACCGTCTCGGTTACCTCGATCTCAAGGCGGCTTGCCGGCAACCCGGCCAGCCGGAGTTGATGGAGCACCCGCTCGGCATAGTCGCCACTGAGAAACTCACTGGCTGAGGCATTGATGGCAATCGTTCCGACATCGAGACCCGCGTCGAGCCACGAGCGCAAGTCCCTCAGGACAAGGGCAAGCATCCGCTCGCCGATGGCGACGCCAAGCCTCGGATCATCGAAGGCAGAGGCAAGGGCGCTGGGAGGCTGCGGCCCCAGACGAGGGTGGTGCCACCGCAGCAACGCCTCGAAGCCCGCGATGGCATCGGTGCCCAGCGTGATTTTCGGCTGGTAGAACGGAATGATCCAGTCGAGTTCGAGCGCCTTTTGGGCCAGCCGCAAAGCCGAAGTGGTTTGCTGCATTTCTTCCCGAATGGCCGGTTTGAACATCCTGAACAGGCCCGGCCCGGCAGCTTTGCCGCTATAGAGCGCGAGATCCGCCTGCTTCAGAAGCTCATCAGGCTCTGTACCCAGGTCAGAGGAAATGGCCCCTCCAACACTCGCACGGTAATCTCGTCCTATGTTGCTTCCGCTCAGCGGCTTGGAAGCTTGGGCAATGACGTCGCTCGCAACGCGGGCGACGTCCGCCTCGCTCGCCACATCGGGCAGGATAATGGCAAACTCGTCTCCGCCAAGGCGGGCCACATCGTCGGGATCTGACGCGACACTCTGGAGCCGCTGGGCGAACGCCTTCAGGACCGCGTCCCCGGCATCGTGGCCGAACCTGTCGTTGATCTGTTTGAAGTCGTCCAGATCGATGATCAGCAAGCCGACCCTTCGGTGTGCCGCCGCGGCTTGATCGAGCGCCTGCTGGAGCCGCTCCTGGAAGAGTCTTCGGTTCGGCAGACCGGTCAAAGGATCATGATATGCAGCCCACCGAAGGCGCTCCTCCGCAAGCCTCCTGTCATGGATGTCCTCCTCCGCCCCGTACCATCGAACGATCACACCGGTTTCGTCACGTCGAGCTGTCGCCCGTGCGCGAAACCAGCGATAGCTCCCGTCGGCCGCGCGCAGGCGGAACTCATCATCAAGCGGCTCGCCCGTGGCAACGGAATGGGCCCACTTCCGCGTTGCCGATTCCAGATCGTCGGGATGCACGGCTTTGGCCCAGCCATCCTCGGCAAGCACCTCCTCGCGGGACAGACCTGTCAGGTCCAACCAACGGGAGCTGATCTCTATGGTTCGCCCATCCGGGTCTGCAATCCAGGGGATCTGTGGGTTCAGCTCCACCAGATAGCGGAAGTTCTCCTGGCTCGCGCGAGACTGTTCCTCCGCTCGTTTGCGTTCGTCGATATCCTGCGCCACCGCGATGGTTGAGATCACCCGGCCGTGTTCATCTTGAACGAACGAAACATTGACCGCACACCAGGTCGCTGTACCATCCGGCCGGACGTATCGTTTCTCGATCTGAAACGGCGTGCCGCGCTCCCCGTTTTCCTCCCACACGGCCAAGTTCCGCGGGAAGTCCTCCCGATGGGTAAAGTCCTTCATCGGGAGACCGTCGAGCTCTTCCCGGGATCGTCCGACAAGGTCGCAGAAGCGCTGATTGACCATCAGCACCTCGTTGTTCAAGCCACGATGCAGGATGCCGACCATGGTCTGGCCGAACACGGTCGCAAGTTGACGTTCCCGCTCGCGGAGCGCTTGGGTAGCCAGCTTGCTCTCGTGGATGTCCTCGAGCGTGCCGTACCACCGAACGATAGTGCCATCTTCGCCGCGCCGTGCTGTGGCGCGAGCCCGGAACCATCGAAAGCTACCATCGGTTAGACGCAGCCGGTATTCTGCATCGAACGGATCGCCGTTCGTGACCGAGTGCCGCCAGTTCTGCTGTGTCGGCGGCAGATCGTCCGGGTGCAGAGCGGCCGTCCACCCACGGCCGAGCCCCTCCTCAACGGGCATCCCCGTGAGCTCATGCCAGCGCGAAGAGGCACTGATGATTTTCCCGTGCGGATCGGCCGTCCAGGGGATCTGCGGATTCAGCTCGACGGAATAGCGATAGTTCTCTTCGCTCTCGCGCAACACCGCTTCGGCCCGCCGGAGTTCCGTGATGTCGGAGATGACCGCGACGATGAAGGACTCCTCTCCCGTCGCCCCTGGAAGTGAAACAAGACGCTTGTGGGTGATCAGGGTGCGAACAGTGCCATCGCCCGCTGTGATGACTTCCTCGACCTCGCGATCGTGACCGGTTGAGAGGACCTCGTCATCTACTGCCCAGAAGCTGTCGGCTTGGTCCTTCGGCAGGAAGTCGTGATCCACGCGGCCGATCAGTTCCTGGCAGGAGTGTCCGATCAGAAGACACGCGGCGTCATTCAGATACACGAAGCGATGAGCGCGGTCTTTGACGATAACCGGTTGCGCAATGCCGTTCAGAATTACTTCCAAAGCCTCGGCCACGCTACTGAATTGGACAGAGGCGAGGCTGTTCTTCAACTGCATATCGTAAAACCTAGATCCGCCGCGGGACATCTCTTCTCAGCCGCATTGGTTAGGGCCCTTATTCGTCATTTTACCCATTGCTGTAGAGAATACATCTGGAGGGTTGCGGAACAGGTTAATGGTCAACAGACAACTTGCTAGGGCCCAAGGCAAGGAAAGTCGATATGTTGCGAAATGTTATGACGCAACGATCGGGTTCGCTGGGATCCTGGCTCTCTGGGTTGGGGATCCGCCAACCTGAAACAATGCCGGATGGAGCTCAACAGTCACCGCCCTCAACTTGCGAAGGTCCGCGGATGGCTCGTGCTGGTCGTTTGTCTAACGGCGGCTATACTCTCGCATCCGGAGCCTGGCGTTATGGCGGATTCTGGGTAACGGGGGCCGATCAGGTGACGCCGTGTGCTGGCGCCGGGCCGAGCAGGAGAGCATCAGGAATTGTGGGGCAGCGATGTCTCCCGCGATCCTCGATGTGCTGGTGCAGAACCGTCGCAACAGGAAGGCGGCCAAGCGTGTCTTTCGCAAGCTGCTGAAGGGTCTGTGCTACGTGTCCAGGGTGATCGTGACCGATAAGCCCGGATCCTATGGCACTGCCAAAAGCGAGATCCCGCCGTATGTTGAACATCGTCAGAGCCGGTATTTGAACCATCGCCTTGAGGTCTCGCACGAACCAGCCAGATGGCGGGAACGCCACAGGAGGCGGTTCAAGTCAGCCCGCCACGCCCGGCAATTTCTCGCCACCCACACGCCGATCCACAACCACTTCCACCTTCGCCGCCATCGCCCTGCGCCAGGAAATGCGCTCCTGGGCTGGTATGAACTGGCCCATACGGGTGTGCCCACGGCAGCTTTGCCTCTCCACTGCCGAGTCGATCGTACCATAGGACAGCGCCTCGACTAACCGCCCTTCGTTAAACTGCCAAGGCTCATGCTAGGAAGTCAGCTATCCTTCCCATCGTGTAGGACAGGCGTTATCTCTTCGTTCAGTGACTTATCGTCCTGGAGCACCTCGTCCAGAGATCCCGAAAGGATTGTCGGCTCCAGACCGACATGATAATCAATAGACCCTCTTCCAATCTCGTGTGAATCTGGAGCCGTGGCATGGGAGCCGAGCCCTCGTCGGACAAGTAAGCCGCAACAACGCATTCATTGTTGTTGCGGCGTCTGTCGAACCGATCCCAGCCCATGCTGACAGGCAGATCGCCGCCAAATGTTCCTCATTTGAGCGGATGCCTCATCATGTCTCCCAAGCCTCCCGTGTGGGCCTACTCCTTGCCGACAGCGCTCCTGTTGATGGCCCCCTTCGATATTCTCGCCTCGATGGCGATGGATATTTACCTTCCCATCGTTCCGGCCATGCCGGGCATTCTCGGCACCAGCTCCGCCATCGTTCAACTCACGTTGAGCCTCTACGTGGTGATGCTCGGCCTTGGCCAGATCATCTTCGGACCGATCTCCGATCGTATCGGGCGGCGGCCAGTCCTCATCAGCGGTGCGATCCTATTTGCGGCGGCATCGTTCTGTCTGGCTGCATCATCGTCCGCCGCTCCGTTTGTCACCCTTCGCTTCTTGCAGGCGGTGGGGGCGTCGGCTGCCCTAGTGGCCACCTTCGCAACGGTTCGCGATGTGTACGCCGACCGCCCAGAGAGCGTGATTATCTATAGTCTGTTCAGTTCCATGCTGGCCTTCGTCCCTGCCTTGGGGCCGATTGCGGGAGCACTCCTCGCGGACAGGTACGGGTGGCGCTCGATCTTCGCCACGTTGGGTGCTCTTGCCGTACTCGCGGTCCTGCATGCTGTGCTCCGCTGGCATGAAACCCGACCGAAGGGAGCCGCGATGTCACACTACTCGTTCCTGCCGGTTCTCCGCAGCCTCGCGTTCTGGACCTACACGCTCGGGTTCAGTGCCGCCATGGGGACGTTCTTCGTGTTCTTCTCGACCGCCCCCCGCGTCCTCATCGACAGGGCCGGGTTCAGCGAACTGGAGTTCAGCTTCGCCTTCGCGACGGCAGCGGTCGTGATGATCATCACGACACGCTTCGCCAAGCGGTTCGTTGCCCGTTGGGGAAACGCCGGCACTCTCCTGAGAGGCATGGTGATGCTACTTGTGGGCGCCGGGCTCCTGAGCATCGGGCAGGTTTTCGGGCCCCCATCCTTTTGGACGTTCCTCGCTCCCGTGTGGGTCATGGCCATCGGCATCGTCTTTACCGTGTCGGTGACGGCGAACGGTGCGCTGGAGAAGTTCGGAGACATCGCCGGATCAGCTGTGGCGCTGCATTTTTGTGTGCAAAGCCTCATCGTGAGCATTGGTGGAACGACGGCCGTGATCCGGCTGCAAGGCGACACCGCATGGCCACTTGCAACCTTCTCCGCGATCATGGCCATCGTCGTCCTGACCGCACTGGGATGGTTGCGTTATCGGAGCCCCTCGCAGACATGATCGAACGGAGGTCGGGCGTCTCGCCCGACCTTTCAGAATTTCCCAGAAATGCAGAGACTCGGTCGGGGCGCGTCGACTCCTCAGATGGCCTCGTATGCAGGCTGGCGCATGCGGCTCCGAAAGATGCCCTGAGCCTGCCATGGATTTCCAGTTAGCGGTGACGATGGTGGCATGCGAGACCAAACGCCTAGAATCCTGACCAATGCGCTGACTGCGTTGAAGACCGTGACGGACCTGTTCGAAGCTTCACTCCTGGTCGGTTTATGTCCACTGGTCGGCTTCATCAGGTGGTCTGCGGCTACAGAACGATGTGGATCTGTTAGTCGTCACCGACCGATAAGGAATGCGATGCGGGAAGACCCTCTGACCTCCCCGGTACGGATTTCCGGTCGCCCTCCCGGAGGCCTTCGTGGTCGGCGAGATGCCAAGGCCTTTTGGGATCTGCTGCGGCAGAGCTGTAGCTCCGGATTTCGTGATGACCGTGTCCGCCGTGCCATACGCGACGCGTTTCCTACATCGCTCAGGAATCTAGCCGGCGACGAGCGAAACGCTCTGGTGATACTTGCCCGCATGGGGCGAACGATGACACAGGTGTTCGGCTACCTTCTCATGGACTCGGCCCACCAGAATATCCAGGTAAACGACGGAGAACCCTGCCTCCAGGTATGTCTCAGCGACTTCGCAGGCAAGCCGATGGCGCAGGGCAAGCTGCCGGGGTGCCTCCGGCGTTAGGTCCGGCCCCATGCTGACTGCACCATTCACGGTCATCTTCCGGAAGATGTCGCCTCGCAGATGAACGGATTTGTCCAACCGGCGCGCCAGGTTCTCCGCAACAGTGGGTTTGCCGGCGGCCATCACACCATCCACGGCAGCAACCGAATCGATAAGATAAACGAAGAGCTCTCGAACGGCTTCAGCGTTTCCTCCTGAACATCCGTGATTGTGCCGGCACATGGGAGAAGAATGATCACAGAAGAGCAGGCTGCGGAGCGTTCTGGACCAATCTTTGCGGCGGCGTCACCTCGTCCGCGGCGAAAGGCAGCTGCCTTGGTGAGACGGCATTTCAGCGGCCGGAGTTCTCCCGAACGTCAATGACCCGCTAGATCTTCATCATCATGGCGCAACGCTGCTCCATGGGTAGGCCAGCTTGCGCCTCATCCGCCAGAACCTTGCGGAGTGAGCGACGTTTCCTGCAGCGTTTTGAATCTCAAACGTTGATAGTAAGGCTCATTCCACGGGACGTCCCGAAGGGTCGTCAGGGTCAGATTGCTTATCCCATGGTGTGCAGCAATCCGCAGCGCCTCCTCAACAAGACGACACCCAATGCCGTGCCTCTGAAAGTCTCGATGAACAGCGATCTGCCAACGATGGAGGCAATCTGTGGTCTGCTCTCCATTCAAGAAGGCTATGATTCCGCGCCCGGGCGTCTCCACGACAAGGGCGAAACCCTGCGAAATCAGCGCCAGATGCCGATCTTCTGACAGCACATCATCCTCTGCAATCCACTCCAGGCCGGAAACCGTTCGAAAGATCGAACCAGAGTTGCGCTCAATTCTAGGAAGTTCGGCTTCATCATGGGAGGTTCCGGGTCTTATGCGGATGATGGCGGCAGGATTTCCATTGTACGTTCTCAATGGTCCGGTTTGTTGCCACGACAGTTGCACCGGCCTCGTGAAGTTTGTCGGCAATCGTCTTCCCGAAGCCGGAGCCGGCGCCCGTGACAAGGGTAACCTTTTCTTGGAACCCTGTCATGATGCTCCTTTCCTTGAACCTGCTGTCGTGAATCAACGGCGATGGCGCGCCATCCGGTCTCAGGCGATCAATTCCTCCAGAGGAGGCTGCACGATCGTGCGCAGGAAGGCAGGCCGCTCCTCGATGCGTGCCAGATAGTCCAGAAAGACCGGCCGGCTCGGCACGAGACCGAAGACGTTCAGGCCCCAGAATAGGGTGCCCGCCACCGGGATGTCGGCCGCCGTGAACCGGTTGCCGAGAACGTAGGGATTCTTGGACAGCATCCGCTCCACGTGGGCGAGCATGTCCTCAAACGAGCCGAACGAGAAGTCACTGGGAGCATAGGTCCAGCCCTCTACCTTGGCCGCGAGCACCGGATCCATCACGGCATCGGCATAGACCAGCCAGGTCAGGTACGGACCGCGAAGCCTGTCGCCGATGGCCGGCGCGAGGCCCTTCCCGGGAAAGGCATCGGCCAGGTAGGTCGTGATGGCGGCCCGCTCGGTGATGACCATATCGTCGTGGTCGATTGCAGGCACCTTTTTGTGGGGATGAATGGCCCGGTAGCTCTCCGGTGCACCTCCCTCGGCCCGGATGTCGACGATCTCAATCCTGTAGGGAGCACCAAGCTCCTCCAGGAGCCAGTGAATGCCCGATGAGCGGGACCGGGGAGCGTGGTAGAAGGTGAGCATGATCATCTCCGGGACAGGCGCCTCCGCGTGAGGCCTAACGGGCAGACCATACGCAGCCCTGCTGACAGGTTCTGTCAGGAGTCGAGCTCTGGCAGTCCGATCTCCGCCTGCCAGGCCCGCACAAGGGCCGCGCGCCGCGTCGGGTAGTGCTCGCCCAATGGAGTGATCGATCGGATCCGGTCGGCCCGGAAATGCCGGAAGGCGCCGCGCAGCTCGCACCAGGCGGCAACGACCCGGGCACGCTCGAAGAACGCAAGCCCGATCGGCCAGATCACGCGCTGCGTCTCCGCCGCGGACTGGTCGCGATAGGTGATCCGGAGCTTCTCTCCCCGCCGGATGGCGTGCCGGACCGTGTGCAACGACGATGCGGACTGCGATTCGTCCGGCCGGGACGCTGCCCACAAGCCGGTTTCGGCCATGTGGTCGCGCAGGTCCTTCGGGGAGGCGGCGGCGATCTTCGCCAGGGCGTTGGCGGCAGCGCGGGCGAGCACGGGATCGCCCTGGCGCCGGACCCAGCGGGCACCGAGCACAAGTGCGTCCAGTTCGTCCTGGTCGAACATGAGAGGCGGAACGAAGAACCCGGGCCGCAGCACGTAGCCCAGGCCAGCCTCGCCGTCGATCGGCGCGCCCAGTCCGATAAGGGTCTGCACGTCGCGGTAGACGGTGCGCATGGAGACGGAAAGCTCCTGCGCCAAGGCGGCGGCCGTGACCGGACGACGGTGCTGGCGCAGGAGCTCAATCAATTCGAAGAGGCGATTGGTTCGACTCATACCTTCGGCTCCGTACAAAGAGCGTTTGCTCCATCAGGTCGTCAAAGGGTTTGTCCACGCTGTTGGTGCAAGATGGCCGAACAAGCCGATGCTCGGGATCGAGTAGAGCCGATGCGTGCTGGTCGGATAGGATGGGCGCCAACACCTTTGACAGGCGATCATCTTGTCATCATCGGTGACATGGTCGGGAAACCGCAAGGGCAGACCGCCCGCTGCAGAAGTGCCGAGATCAAGAAGACCGATCCGGCCGAAGATGCTGTCTATCAGAGCGGACATAGGAAACAAGAGGTTGGGCCATGCCAGACCAACGCACTCACGCCGGTTTCGTTAGGAACTCTATATCGCCGCGCACAATGTCGGCGTCGACGGCTCCTCGCGGGAGAAGGACTTCCTCGCCTAGGCAAAATCTGAGAAGAATTTACGTAGATCGTGGGGAAGGAGTCCGACGGTGTCCGCCCTTTCCACATTGAGTCGTACCACGTCCGAGGACCAATCTGATCCTTTACCAATCCTCTTGGGGAATTTCCGGCACCAGTCCGGCCAGCCGACCTCGAAGGAACCAAGCGGCCCCTAAAGCGCGAGCCGATCCGGATGCCATGTGGCGAGGAGTTGCTTCAATTCAGCGGCGGGAACGGGCCTGCTCAAGAGAAATCCTTGGACCTCGTCGCAGCCATCGGCTCTGAGATGTTCGAGTTGCTCGATTGTTTCGATCCCTTCTGCAACCGTTGTGCTTTCGAGGCTCTTGCCGAGCCCAGTGATGGCGCGAATGATGGCGGTGGATTGCTTGTTCTCGCCAAGCTCATGCACGAAAGAGCGATCTATCTTGATCTTGTCGAACGGGAACGAGCGCAGATAGCTCAGCGACGAGTAGCCGGTGCCGAAATCATCCATGGCGATCTGCACACCAAGGTCCCGCAACCGGTGGAGGGCGGTCATGGTCGCTTCGTTCTTGAGAAGAAGAACCGATTCCGTGATCTCCAGCTCAAGCCGGCCGGGATCGAGTGCGGAACACGAGAGGGCCGAGCTGACACAATCCACGAGCTTCCCGCTGTTGAATTGTGCAGGAGAGAGGTTGATTGCGACTCTGATGCCTTCGGGCCAAGTGGCGGCCTCTCGGCAGGCTCGATGGAGAACCCATTCGCCAATGGGCTCGATCAGGCCGATATCTTCCGCCAGTGGGACGAATTCCGCAGGCGGAATATGACCGTGGACGGGATGGCGCCAACGCAACAGGGCTTCACATCCAGTGATCCTACCTTCGAGCAGGCTTATGATCGGTTGATAATGAAGGTCAAGCTGCCCTTCAACGAAGGCTTGGCGAAGGTCCTGCTCCATAACCTGCTTCGCCTGCAGGCGGTTGTCCATCTCAACATCGAACAGGCGATAGGTCCGCCCCCCTCCGGCTTTGGCGCAGTAAAGCGCCATGTCAGCGTTTCGTAACAGAACGTCTGTCGTCGTGCCATTTGCCGGCGCGGTTGCGATACCCACGCTCGCCCCACTTACGATCTGCTGCCGTTGAATTGCGAACGGCCTATTGAAGGCCTCAACAACACGGGCGGCGAGGGCAAGGGTATCCTGAATACCCTCCATGTTGAAATGAAGAATGGCGAACTCATCGCCCCCTAAGCGTGCAACGAGATCGCCAGCCGGCAGACAATGTCGCAGGCGGCTTGCCGCTTCGCGCAGGAACTCGTCGCCCGCGGGGTGCCCCAGAGTGTCGTTGACCAGTTTGAGATTGTCGAGGTCGAGGCACAACAGCCCCAGTTCGCCTCCATGTCGAGGGAGATCAGCAAGCGCCGCTTCGAGACGTTCGCGAAACAGAATGCGATTGGGAAGCTCCGTGAGGGCATCATGGTGAGCCATGTAGGCCACGCGGGCCTCGGCTTGGCGACGCTCGGTCACATCGATCGCCGCCGTAAGCACGGCGGAACGCCCCTCGAAGGTGATTGTGCGAGCGAAGGTGTTCACCTCGATGATGCTGCCGTCAGACCTCAGATGACGCCAAAAGCTGCTCAGCCCATCAACATTCGTCAATCGATCAACCACTCGCCGAATGTCGTCCCATTCCTCTCGGGGCCGGATATCGAGCAGCGTCATTCTTTCGAAATGCTGGCGCGTATAGCCATAATGAGCAACGGCCGCATCGTTGACACGAAGAATGCGCAGGCTTTCCGGATCGAACAGCCACATCGGAACGGGATTGCTCTCGAACAGAAGCCGGGAAGACGCCTCGCGCGCCTTGACATCGCTGATGTCGGCGAGGGTCATGGCGAGCAGATCGCCGATGCATCCAATCTCGACCTTGAAGTCGATTTGCCTGCCGCTGGTGGTCGGGTAGGTGAACTCAAACGAGTCTCTCCCGCCGTCGTCAAGAATTTGAGCGAGGCGCTGCAGGATGTTTGTTGCGGGCAGGTTAGGGACGACGCTCGACAGACGCTGCAGGCACAGATCGGACGCAGGTCTCTGAAGTAGGCGTGCGGCTCCCTCGTTCAGCGCCAATATCGTGAAATCGGATACATGTCCCTCATCATCGCGAACGGCACTGAGGGCCAGCATACCCTGATTGGTGGCGCGGAAGATGGCGTCGACAAGGTCCAGGCGCGAGGTCACTCCATCGATGCAGAGCAGGACGAACGGAACGCCCTGCCGGTTTGCGAGGGGAAGTGCAAGAAGGCCCGTGCTCTCGATAGTGCCCTGGCGGGCGCGAATACAGTGGGTTGCCGCCGGGGTCCGGGATTGAA
Organism: Microvirga makkahensis; assembly: GCF_009830105.1. Taxonomy (GTDB): domain Bacteria; phylum Pseudomonadota; class Alphaproteobacteria; order Rhizobiales; family Beijerinckiaceae; genus Microvirga; species Microvirga makkahensis. The sequence goes on along the minus strand of NZ_WURB01000018.1, from coordinate 47,772 downwards.
GAGCGTTTTGAGTGATCTCGCGAATCCCATGCGCGATGTCGGCCGACAGCCTCTCAACCTCAAGGCTCTGAATCTCTTGGCCGAGCCAACGCTCGAAGCGAGTGCCGCCCCAGAGGATGGCCAAGGGCTCATGGCCGCTTGTCGCCACGAGGGCGGTGTTGTCGGCGTGGCGGCCGAGCCCGCCAAGGACCATGTCCTCGTAGGAGGGCAGGCTTCCATGTCCCGTCTGCAGGGCGTACCAGCGCTGCTGGAGGGCGGTTACACCGTCGGCCCCGTCGGTCTCCACAGAGATCGCGTGCTGGGAAGGTCGCCCCGATCCACTTCTGGTTTGGGAGACGGTGTCCCGAAGGTCACTTGGCAATCCGAGCGGACCTGTGCCTCTACTCAACCCAAGCAAGATTTCTGCCCTTCGAATGGCCCGCCCGACCCGGAAGGGCGCAGGGCACTATTCAGCTTTCGCTGAGTCGGGTAAGCCCGTTGTGTGTCAGTTCCATGACAATGGTTGGGCCATAATTTCAGATAGTTAATCCCGTCGCGCGGGCGCTTGCTCAAGCGACAGGAGTTCCGGGAAGCGATCATGCAGCTCGCACGCGGGACAGGAACTCATTGATCTCGCTGTCGAGCTCGCGGGAGATGCCAGCAAGGTGGTTGGAAACCTCCAGAACTTGCTCTGCCGTGGCTCCACTCGATGTCGCGGCCGCTTGCACCGACGCAATCCCCCTTGCCATGTCCTGAGTAGCGGAGACGGTGCCTATAATGCTCTCGGCGATCTGCCGTGTGGCTTCCTGTTGTTCGTCCGCTGCGGCCGCGATAACGTTCGCAATGGAGCTGATGTCCCGGATCGTCTGCCCAATTCTGGCAATTGCCTCCACGGTCGCGTCGGCTGCGCTCTTGATGGCGCGGATCTGGTCCGAGATCTGGTCCGTCGCCCTGCTGGTCTGGCTTGCTAGCGCTTTCACCTCATGAGCAACAACGGCAAAGCCTCGGCCCGAGGCACCAGCCCTGGCGGCTTCAATGGTGGCATTGAGAGCCAGGAGATTGGTCTGAGCGGCGATCTTGGCGATGAGTTCGACGACGGAGCCGATTTCGTTTGTCGCATCGGTCAGAGAGCGAGCCGTCATGTCAGTGCTGGAGAGTTCGGAGAGAGCGCATGCCGCAATGGTGACAGCGCCTTTGACCTGCTCGTCGATGCTGCGGGCGGAATCGGACAGGGCTTTGGTCGCATGCTCCGTTGACTTGACCTCGGCGGAAGCATGCTCCGCTCCAGCGCCAACACTCATGACCTGATCCGTTGTGGTCTGCGCAATGTCTCTCATGGAGCGGGCAACCTGACCCATCTGCCCAGCAGATCGGGCGAGATCCTCGGTCACCTGGCGCACGCGGTGCTCGAACGCGGCAGCATTGCGCTCGAGGCGGGCTCCGCGCTCGACGCTTTCGGCCATACTGATGGCAGCCTTCTGATCGCTGGCGTGCTTGTCGCGCAGGGCTTGCTTGAAAGTCGCAATGGATGAGGCCATCGAGCCGATCTCGTCCCGGCGCGTCAGGAACGGGACCGTGACATCAAGGTCGTGATCTGCCAGCGCAGCCATGACGCGCTGCAGGCTTTGGAGAGGGCGCTGGATCTGGACCGTGGCAATCAGGTGGGCGGCGATCAGGGCCAGAACGATACTGCCGAAAGACAGGCTGATCAAAACGAGCTTCGCCTGCCGGCGCGCCTCATCGGCCGACGCCCGAAAGCTCTCGAGCGAGCGCTTGGTCTCGTCGCCGAGTTGCATGATCGCCTTGACCATCATCTCGCGGCTTTTGATCGTCGCCTCATCCGTGGCTTGAATCAGCGCAGCTTTGGGGGAAACATTCATGCCAAGTTCGGCGGTATCCCGCTGATAGGCCAGGAACTCCTGCAGGCGGCCTGAGAGAAGCTGCTTCTTTTCAGGAGCGCTTGCGGCCAGCCACGACATGAATGGTTCCCTGATCCGCTCGATCTCCTCCAGCGCCGCAGCGAGGGACTGAAACTTCAGCTTTGCGTCCTCTTTGTCCTCGGCCGTGTAGACCGCGTGAGACGCCACGACAGCATGCTCGATGGCGCGGGCGAGAGTCTGGGCCTGCAATGCCCCATTCCAGGCAGCCTCGATGGCCATGGTCCGCTCGTGCTCACGATCCATCTGCGCCCAGGTAAACCCGGCAAGACCAAAGGCCGTAAGCCCGACCAAGCCAACAACGGCAGCCAACTTGTGACGCAAGCTGAATAGCATGATTCATGCTCCAATAGGTGTTCGCCGGGCTTGTGCCGTAAAACATCCTACCTGGAAGTTAAACCTAGCCGTCTAGCAATTTATTTCCAACAATGAGTGGCCTGATGCCCCATAATACCGGACTGTTGCAGCGGCGGCGCCCGGCTGCTCTTGCCGTTTCACTGCGCTGTGACGGCGCAAAACTCTGCAGGCTCCTTATGATGTTTCTCTTGTCATCAGGGCGTCAAATAATCCTTCTAGACAGTCGGCATGCAGCGCTACTACTTCCATATCACTGACGGACGTCGTTTGTATCTCGATCCTACAGGATTTACGTTGAGCTGCCCTGCTGCAGCCCGGCGGCACGCCATTGAGGATGCGCGATGCCTGCTGGAAAGCTGGATGGCGCGCAGCACGCTTCCCTGGCGGCTTGAAGTCCATGATAGCAGCGGCACGCTCGTGTGCAGCGTCTCCCTGGCGGAGGCGGCTGTGTCGGAAGCGCGACCTCTATTTCATGATGAGGTCGATCAGGCTGTCTGGTTCGAGGGCAACGTGGAAACGTGCATTGCTTGAACTCATGCTGGGCAGACCTGGCTTGTCGAGCGCCTCCGATGGCAATGCCAAGAGAAGACCAATGCGTTGCCCGAACATCCGGTAGATATTGTCGAAGGCGGGCGTGATTTGCATTCGCGAGCCATTTGTTGCTTTGGGATCTGGAATACTCCGGTGCGCGGTGATCGGATGATCGGGCAGGGCTCGTCGGCCGCGTCACCGCAGACCGATATGACGAAGGACATCCGGGGAGCATCCGGCCGAATGAAAACGTCCCAACTCTTAGGTTTTAACGACCGCGTGTCATGACCCGGGGGGCTGGACATTGAGCGAATGGGGATTGATGTTCTCGTCCGGCTGACTTCCTGCGCTGAAGCTGCGAAAGCGCCCGCGACCCAGTTCGTTCAGAACCATCTCCGCCGAGATGGATCGGACTAAATGTGCCGGGAACAGTGCATTGCCGTGATCAAGGAAGATATTTTGATAATCAGTCATCCTGCTCCGCGCCCGGTGATACCTGGTTTACAATCTCAGCGTCCGGAATTTGGAGCAGATGATGGCGGAGCGCGGCATCCCGATTGATCATGCGACAACCGATCGCCGAACTGTCCAGTATGAGCCGCTGCTGCTGGAGCGGCTCAATCGCCGGAAGGGATCCGCTGCCAGCCGGTGGCATGTGGATGAAACCCATGTCAGAGTCCGCGGGTGGTGGATGTACCGCTCCGGGCCTTCGACAGCAATGGCGACACCGTCGAGTTCTGATTCAGCGAGCACCGAAATCCGGCTGCGGCCTAACGGTTCCTGAGCCAAGCCCTCAAGCCGCATCGCCGGTCCGAGCGGATCGTCATCGACGGCAGTCAAACGAACCCGGAAGCGATCCAATCGTGCGATACGACAGACCGACGGCAAGATCGAACTATGCTCGGGTTTAAGTCGATGGCACGCGCTCGTGGGACCGAGATGGTTCACATGATGCGCAAAGGACGGGCGAAGCATGCCTGCGGTCTGCAGCCATCACTCGCGAAGCAGTTCGATCTACTCGCCGCACGAATGTTGAAGGGGATGCCCGTAGCTCGTCGTCTCAGGTTTGGATTTGCGACAGAACCTTTCCAACGCCGCCTGCGCGGCCGGATTGCACTTCGGGTGCGAGGACCGGGCCTTCTGTCGTGGCCCGTTGAGCCGGTTGAGCAGGCACGAGAGCCCCCACTGGCTCTAGCCGACCTCATGGGACCATACGACATGCTCGCATAGACCATCCATGCGCTAGGCGTTCACCCCATCATGATCTGGCTCTGTGCCAGGTCCCACAGAAGGCGACCCCGCTAGAACGCCCACTCCTGACCCCACACCATGACCGAATGTCCCGGTGAAACTTCCCGGAACTGCCGGGTCGGAGGCACGAAATCCGGCGGCCGTACAGGGCTGCGGATCTCGGAATTCGAGATGGCGCCTTTCATGTGCCGCCGCGTTGGATCGGCGATCGGCACGGCTTCGAGCAGCCGCTTGGTATAAGGATGCTGTGGATTGCCGAAAATCGCCTCACGGGGGCCGATTTCGACGATCTCACCGAGATACATCACCGCCACGCGGTGACTGACCCGTTCGACCACCGCCATGTCATGCGAAATGAAGAGGTAGGCGAGCTTCATCCGCGCCTGCAGGTCCAGCATAAGATTGACGACCTGCGCCTTTACCGAGACGTCGAGAGCCGATACCGACTCGTCGGCGACGATGATGCTGGGTTCCAAGGCGAGAGCACGTGCGATGCAGACGCGTTGCCGCTGGCCGCCGGAGAACTCGTGTGGGAAACGGTAGGCCATGTCTGCCGACAAGCCAACATGATGCAGGAGCTCGGCGACCTTCTCACCAGCCTGGGAGCGGCTGGCGAGCCCATTGATGAGAAGCGGCGCGGCGATCGCATCACCGACGTTGATCCGCGGATTGAGGCTTGCGAACGGATCCTGGAAGATCATCTGAATGCGCTTTCGGCGTTCACGCAGGGATCGCGAATCCAATTGGAGCAGATCCTCACCCTCAAGCAGCACCGAACCGCTCATGGGACGCTGCAATCGCATGATCGAGCGGCCTGTCGTCGACTTGCCGCAGCCGGATTCGCCGACGAGTGCCAGCGTCTCGCCACGCCTCAGGCTGAACGAGACGTTCTCGACCGCATGGACCCTGCCCTTGACTTTGCCGAACAGGCCGGACCGAATCTCGAAACGGGTGGTCAGGTTGGATACTTCCAGCACGGGCTGCTCGGTGGCCGCGACCGTATCCGGTGTTTCTTCCGGAACATCCGACAAGCCTGTGAGTTTGTCGACAACCGGAAAGCGCATGGGCCGTCCGCGACCCTCCATGGAGCCAAGCTTCGGCACGGCCGAGAGGAGCGAGCGTGTATAGGGGTGCTTCGCCCGTGTGAAGATATCAGCGGTGCTTCCGCTCTCGACGGATTCCCCATTATACATCACGACGGTGCGATCCGCGATCTCTGCCACAACGCCCATGTCGTGAGTGATGAAGAGGACAGCCATGCCCTCTTCCTTCTGCAGATCTTTGATCAGCTGGAGAATCTGCGCCTGAATGGTCACGTCGAGCGCGGTCGTCGGCTCGTCCGCTATCAGAAGCTTCGGCTTGCAGGCCAGCGCAAGCGCGATCATCACGCGCTGCCGCATGCCGCCGGAGAAGCGATGCGGATAGTCATGAAAACGGGACTTCGCTGCGGGAATGCGAACTTTCTCAAGCAGCCTGACAGTCTCGGCCTCGGCCTGTGACCTTGAGAGGCCGCGGTGCAGGATGAGCGCCTCGGCAATTTGGAAGCCGACGGTCAGCACTGGGTTGAGCGAGGTCATCGGCTCCTGGAAGATCATGGCGATCTCGTTGCCTCTGATCTCGCGCATGTCTGCGTTCGACAACGTCAGGAGCTCCCGATCAACCAGTTTGATGCTGCCGTCGATCCTGCTGTTGTTCGGCGGGGTCAACTGCATGATCGAGAGCGCGGTTACGCTCTTGCCTGAACCCGATTCGCCGACCACCGCGAGAGTTTCCCTCTCAGCAACGTCGAACGAGACGTTGCGGACGACCGGCTTCCAAACGCCGTCGACACGGAACGCCGTGGTCAGGTTGCTCACAGAAAGGATCGGCTGGCTCATGGTGTCCTCTCGGTCTGCTTCATCAGCCCGGCAGGGCCGAACGATGCGCTAGCGCGTGCCGATACGCAGTCCAAATACCCGCGGGATGGCGGCTGCGGCCTGCATCAGCAGGCCGGCCTTGGTTCCCTGCTCGTCGGCCTCCTCGGAACCGATGATCCCCCAGCGGACGAAGCGTCCACCGATGGTCCGGAACGGCTCCGGCGGCAGGGAGGGAACATCGCGCGTGCACAGGGGGAGCGTTGACCATTCGTCCTTGACCCCAAGGACGAGCGACGCCAGACACTGACCACCCATATAGGTCGGATTCACGCCGTGGCCGGAATAGCCGCAGCCGTAATGGACGCGCGTTCCAGGTACCGTCCGGAAGAACGGCAAGCGGTCGGCAGAGATGTCGATGCCACCACCCCAGCTCTTCGCCACGGGAACATTGGCGAAGGTCGGCAGCAATCGGCGAAGCGCCCTCTCGGCGCGGGCGGCCGAGGCAGTGTCCTGGGTCAGACCGGGATCGGAAGTGCTGCCGTTGTAACTGATCGGGCCGGAGCCCGAGCCCATGAGAATCCGCCCGTCGCGCGTCTTGCGGAAATAGTGGACGAACATCCTCAAGTCGGCGAGCCCTTCGTCACCGTGCCATCCGGCTTCGTCGAGGGCATGCGGTGCAGGCTCCGTCATCAAGGCGAAGCTCGAGAACACGGTGACATGAGGCTTCACGTCGGAGCGGCGCGCAAGCTCGATATTTGTCGCCAGCACGACCTCGCGGGCAATGATCTGGCCGTTCGGCGTCCGCACGCGATTCGGCGTGCCAACATCAAGGCCCGTCATGGGTGTATTTTCGTAGACGGCGACCCCAGCATCGATCACCGCTTTGCGCAGAGCGCGCGCTAGCCGGGCAGGGTGGACATTCGCACCCTCCGGAAGGAAAATGCCGCCGCGGAAGGCCGGCGACTTGCAGCGCTGGGCGACTTCCGCCGGCGAGAGTGCGTAAACCGTATCCGGAACCCCAAGCCGTTTCGCGGTCGTGATATAGTTCGAAATCTTTGCATCCTGCCCGGCTGAAGCCGACACGCGCACATTGCCTGCCTCCCGCCACCACACGTCACGGCCCGGAGCTGTTGCGAAGCGACGGATGGCGTCCTGCGCCCGTGTTCCGGCGCGTGCAACGGCCAGAGCGCCATCGGCTCCGATATTGGCTTCCATGCCCGCGAGCGCCGACCAATAACCATGGACTTTGCCGCCGTTCTTGCCGCTCGCGCCCGATCCGCATAGGGAGGCTTCGATCAGAGCCACCGAGAGGTCCGGCGCGCGCTCCTTGAGCGCGAGCGCCGTCCACAATCCGGTGAACCCGCCGCCGACGATCGCGACATCCGCAGCCGTCTCGCCGGAAAGGGAGGGTGACGGCGGAGTGCCTTTCTCCGCTTGCATCGCATCCGCGAACCACCAGGAGGGATCGCACGGCTTGACGCTCGGAACGCGGTGATCAGTGAGCATGCAACACCTAGCTGGACTGAAGTTGGAAAAGTCGTTTCGCAGGGATGAGAGCCCCCGCAGCCGACGCTGCGGGCGCTCTCATGGATCAGACAAGGCCTTGAACCTGAATCTCGACGAGAATGGCATCGTGCGCGAGCCGGGCCTCGACGGTGGCGCGAGCGGGCGGGCATTTCGGGTCGACCCAAGCTTCCCAGGCCTCATTCATTTCGTTGAACGTGGTGATATCCTTCAGCCAGACATTGCCGGTGACCAATCGGGTCTTATCGGTTCCCGCGAGCGCAAGGTAATGGTCGATCTGCGCAAGAATATCGGCCGTCTGTTCGCGGACGCCGCCGCTGCGGTCTTTCGCGGTGAGTCCAGATAGAAATACGAAACCATTTGCGACCAGGGCCTTGCTGAGGCGGCCGGTGTTTTCGTGACGCTCGATCATTCGGTGATTACTCCAGTTGAAATCGGCTTATGCAACCGCGAACCTGCGGCGACATTCCTATGGAAACCTGCCGGGCTTCGGCACGTCGTGAGCGGTTGCCTTAAAGGTGCTTATCCTGGATGTTGATGATCCAGATCAGCTTTGCTTCGGCGTCGTGGCGGTTCTCCAGCTTGTGCGGGAGCGTGCTCTTGAATTGGAAGCTGTCGCCTTCGAAAAGCTCGGCGACTTCGTTTCCAACAGTCAGTTCGACCCGCCCCGACATGACATAGCCGCCCTTGTCGCCTGGCCCGCTCAGCATCTCTTCGCTTTCCGCTCCCGGGGGCAGCGTCAGAATCATGAAGCGAAGATTTTCGCTGCTGCTGGGGGAGAGGAGCTCCTTGGTCAGGTGCATCTTTCCGGCCACGATGCGGGGGCGATTATCCTTGCGGCGCACGAAATGCAGCTTATCGGACGAGGGGCTCGGCGCATCCTCAAAGAATTGCCAGAGATTGACGCCGAGAGCCGAGTTTATCTTCACCAGGGTGCTGATCGAAGGGCTCGACGCGCCGCGTTCGATTTGACTGATGATGCCTGAAGAGACTCCGGCCTTGGCGGCGAGTTCGGCGATCGTGAGCTTTCTTTCAGTGCGCAGCCTGCGCAACCTTCGTCCGATCCCCTGCGATTGGTCGTCGGGAAGTTCGGCTTCAAAGTCCGAACCGGGTCTGGGCTTAGCGGTCAATGGCATGGTTCGCAAATCCAATATATTGAACATGAGCCATACTTCCAACCGTGGCGCCGCGCAATCGCCTGTGGCCGGATTTTTGATAATTTTCACTTACTATCAGCAGAGATTGCCCGCCGCGGCGCGGATTGGCAGGGGCGGGGAGCGGTTGTCGTGTCAGTCTATCCTCATCACGATCTTGACGTGACGTGTATTATAATGAATTGATTGTTCATCGCGTCGGTGCGGGCGCGCCTCATCTCCAGGCGAAACAGAAGCGCGTGGAGGCCAGGTGCTCATGCCCAAGCGCGAATATCCTTCCGGCGCGGTCATGGTCGCCGCGTCCTGCCTCGCAATCTGCTTCAGGGGATCTGCTGAAGCACTGGCTCGCAACAGAACCAACAACAAGGGAATGGAGAAACAGCATGTCAGATCGATCGAAGTGGAGGAATGGGATGGGATCGGCTCTTCCGGCCATGCGCCGGCGAGATTTTCTGAGCCTGAGCGCTGCTGGAATTGCCGCGTCGATCGGGTTTGGGGCTAGAGCCCAGTCGGGCGCCGCTGTTCCGCCGCCGCCCAAGGAGCGTCGGGGTCAGGTGGTCGTCGGCCTGTCTCAGGAGCCGAAGTCGTTCAATCCCCTGATGCCGGGCGTCGAGGTCGACGAGGTTGTCTGGACCAGCGTGTTCTCTTGCCTCTGGATGGCCCACCCTGATGGCACGTTCGTGCCGGATCTCGCCGTTGCCCTGCCGAGCGAGGAGAATGGCGGAATTGCCGAGGGAGGCCTCGTATGGACGGTGAAGCTTCGGGAAGGCGTGGTCTGGCACGACGGCACGCCCTTCACGGCGGAAGACGTCAAGTATTCTCTCGAGCTGATCATGGCGCCAGGCTTCAAAAGCCGCACGCGCGTCGGGCATGATCTTGTTCGCGATATCGTCGTCAAGGGACCGCACGAGATCTCCTGGCGAATGGAGCGGGCATTCGCGCCCTACCTCGCCCAGCTCGCCAACACCCAAATCGTGCCCAAGCATATTCTCTCCAAGGCGGATGATCCGAACACGGCAGCCTTCAATGGCAGCCCCATCGGAACCGGCCCGTTCCGCTGGAGCGAGCGCCGCCCCGGAGACAGCATCACGCTCGTCGCCAATGAGCGGTATCATGGCGACGGGCCTTATCTTGAAGGGGTTGTCCTCAAATACATTCCTGACATGACAGCGCTCTATGCGCAGTTCAGGACCGGGCAGGTCGATTTCGTCCCCATTTCCGGAATTCCCGCGAACTACTACGACGAGGCCACGAAGCTCCCCGGCCGGAAGGTTGCGGTGGCTCCGAGCGGAAATATCGAGGTCATCATGCCCAACCTCGAACACCCCGCCTTCGCTGAAAAGGCGGTGCGGCAGGCTCTGTACGCCTCCATCAACAAGGAGGCGATCGTTGACGCTCTTTATTACGGTGTGCCAAAGCCCACGGAATCCTACTCGCCTCGCGAATCGTGGGCGTACAATCCCGACCTGCCGAAGCACGAATACGATCTCGCAAAGGCCAACCAGCTTCTGGACGAGGCAGGATGGAAGCGTGGCGGGCGCGGTATCCGTGAGAAGAACGGAAACCGCCTCGAGTTCGACCTGTCCACGACAACCGGCAACGCGCTGCGCGAGCAGTGCCAGCAGTTGATGATGCAGGATTGGCAGCAGATCGGCGTCGCCATTAAAATCAACAACATGCCTGGCGCCGTCATCTGGGGCGACTTTTATGTTCGGTCGCAGTTCCAGGCTCTGCTGGTCGGAACGGCCTTCCGAACCGGCGTCGATCCGGATCCCGCACCACGTTTCGCAAGCGATGCGATTCCCGTTAAGGGCGGGAGCGGCGGGAACTACATGCAGTGGGTCAACGCCGAAGCGGACAAACTGATGAAGGAAGGGCAAATCACCTTCAATCAGGAGAAGCGGAAGGAGATCTATTTCAAGGTCCAGGAAATCGTCCGCGAAGAGCTGCCGATCCTGCCGCTGTTCCAGTATGCGCCTCTCGAAGGGATCAAAGAGGGCCTGATCGGTTATCGCCCCAACATCAACCAGCGCCAGAATGCCTGGAACATGGGCACCTGGTACTGGGCCCGCTGATCCCCGTCTGGTCGCGTTAGGAGCGTCATCGCGTGAGTGGCTTTCTCATTCGTCGCCTGCTGCAGGCCGTCGTGCTGCTTTTCATCGTGTCGATGATCGGATTTGCGATTCTGCATCTGGCACCCGGTGGTCCGCTTTCGCAGTTTGCGGCAAGCGGCGACATGACCCAAGCCGATCTCGACCGATTGTCGGCCCAACTCGGGCTTGATCGACCCCTGCCGGTGCAGTATGTCGAGTGGCTCCGACGACTCCTCGGCGGCGATTGGGGCGTCTCCTATCGCGACCAGCAACCCGTCCTAACGATTATCGCAGCGCATATCGGCCCCACCCTGGAGCTGATGCTCAGCTCCACCCTGCTCGCGATGCTGCTGGGGGCCTGGATCGGCATTCTCGGAGCTGTCAGGCGTTATTCGCTGTTCGACAGTCTTGCGACGATTGGCGCGATGATCGCCCTGTCCATTCCGACCTTCTGGTTCGGACTCGTGATCATCTATGTCTTTTCCGTGGGGCTCGGTTGGCTGCCCGCCGGCAACCGTTTTACGGTCGGCGACGGCTCCTTCCTGAACCGGCTGCATCACCTGATCGGCCCCTGCATTGTGCTCGCCCTTGTCAGCACGGCTGTTTGGAGCCGGTACATGCGCTCGTCCATGCTGGAAGTGATCAACCAGGACTATATCCGCACGGCGAGAGCCAAGGGCTTGCCCGAGCGCTACATCCTCGTCAGACATGCCCTGCGCAACGCCCTGTTGCCGATGATCACGATCACAGGACTCCACGTGCCGACGCTGTTGAGCGGAGCCCTTGTTACCGAAACCGTCTTCACATGGCCGGGAATGGGAAGGCTGTTCCTCGATTCCATCAATTACCGGGACTATCCGACAGTCATGGGAATCCTCATGCTCACAGCGATCCTGGTCCTCCTCGGGAGTCTGATCGCCGACGTCCTCTACGGCATCGCCGATCCGCGTATCGAAAGGTATGGGCAATGAACGCTGCCAACCCGTCTCCGGCACAGACGCTTGCCTCCGCGCCGCGATCGCGCTGGAGCAGCCCCGCCATGCGCCGCTTCTGGCGTCACAAGCTCGCGGTATTCGGCGCGGCGACGATCATTGTCATGGTGATCGCCTGCGTTCTCGGGCCGATGCTGCTGCCGTACAACGATACGCACATCGACATCCGCCAGCGCTTCGCGCCGCCTTTCTCTGGCTCTCACATCCTCGGTACAGATCCACTCGGGCGCGACATTCTCGCCCGCCTTCTGATGGCGGGCCGCATCTCGCTTTCGGTCGGGTTCTCGGCCATGGCCGTCAGCATGGCGATCGGCATCTGCGTTGGTCTTATCGCGGGATTCTACCAGCGAGCGATTGGCACGGCGCTAATGCGCTTCGTCGATGCTATGCTCTGCTTTCCATCGATCTTCCTGCTGCTTGCAGTCTCCGCTTTGATCGAACCGTCCGTGCCCTCGATCATTCTCCTGATCGCCATGACGTCATGGATGGAGGTGGCGCGCGTCGTCGAAGGTCAGATCCGATCGCTCCGCACGCGTGATTTCGCTGTTGCCGCGATGTCGATGGGCGCGAGCAACACGCGTATCATGTTCCGGGAGCTGCTACCGAATGCGATTGCCCCAATCGTGGTCGCCGCGACGCTCAATGTAGCCCATGCCATTCTGGCTGAAAGCTACATCAGCTTCCTTGGATACGGCATTCAGCCACCGACGCCGAGCTGGGGCAACATGCTTGAGAATGCGCAAAGTTATCTCACCAGCGCTCCCTGGTTGGCCATTCTGCCTGGGGCAGCCATTACGCTTGCGGTGACGAGCTTTAACTTTGTTGGCGATGGCTTGCGCGATGCGCTGGATCCGCGGTTAGACGCGCGGTGATTGCAGATAGGATGGGGTTGAGGATAAGCGAGTCAACCTTGCCAACTCCATCGCCCGTCTTGGCATGGCAGGCGGATCCCGTTCGGCGGATCGAACGGCATCATTGCCAGAGACTCGGAATGGTTGACCGAAGCTCCTCAGGCACGATCGTTGTCTTGTTCCCTGAATTCTCAGCGGTCGAGATCACGCAAAGCTGGTATGGCCATGTCGCCACTAGCCGCGACACGGTGGCCCGGAGTTCTTCGTGGAATGGCATCCGGCATGCAGCCGACTATCGCGCGCGGCTCGAGCGTCGGGTGAGCGCGATGGGCCGGAAAGAAGTCCGCCTGCTGCCGTTCCGTTGCGCAACGACGAGGCGTGGTTCATGCCTGCCGTCTTAGCATGACTGAACCTGCAGGATCGTCTGGCAGAGCGGACAAGACATCAGCTCAGCTGTATTCACTTCCTTATCAACACAAAGGATAAAGCATGACGAATCTCACATTTTTCAATCTGGAGAATCTTGGCGAAGCCCGTGACGGAAAACCTCTTCCCGGGCGGCTGGTGGAGGGCGATCCCCGGTTCAAGACTTGGGACATCGAGACGACTGCGGACGGCCGCGTCAGTGCAGGGGTGTGGGAGGCTACGCCCGGCGCCTACCGATCGATCAAAGGGGACACCTGGGAGTTCTGCTCGATCCTGTCCGGCGTTTCCGAGTTGATTGAAGATGGCAAGCCGGCCGTGCGTGTCCAAGCAGGTGATACATTCGTGATGAAGCCGGGCTTCGAGGGCACGTGGCGCGTGATCGAAACCACCCGCAAGCTCTGGGTTACGCGAGACTGAGTGCCACGAGTTTCGTCTATAAAGCCGATCCGGCGCGTGGGAGGGAGTGGGCAAGCCTGTTCGCACGTCACGCACCGGACATCCCGTTTCATATTTGGCCGGAAACCGGGCCGCGGGAGGAGGTCCGTTATCTAGCGGCGTGGATGCCGCCAAGTGGCATTCCGAAGACCTTTCCCAACCTGGAGATCCTGATTTCCGTTGGGGCCGGCATCGATCAGTTTGACCTGTCCGCGCTGCCGGAGCAGCTGCCAGTCGTCCGGATGACGGAGCCTGGCATTGCCGGGAGCATGGCGGAGTATGTGACCCTGGCGGTGCTCTCGTTGCATCGGGATCTGCCTGCCTACATCAACCACCAGCGCCAGAAGATCTGGCGAGAGATACGGTTGACGCCAGCCTCGCGGCGCAGGGTCGGGGTCATGGGCCTCGGAATGCTCGGCTAGGCAGTCCTGCCGCAGCTCCGTCCCTTCGGTTTTCCACTGGCGGCCTGGAACCGATCCGGGGGGCAGGTCGACGGCGTTGATACATTCGCCGGACCCGGAACGTTGTCGGCGTTTCTCGCTCGAACTGACATTCTGGTGTGCCTGCTGCCCTTGAAAGACGCGACATGGGGCATTCTCGCGCACGATCTGTTCGCACAGCTCCCTCGTGGCGCCGCACTCGTCAATGTCGGCCGGGGCGCCCATTTGGTTGAGCAGGATCTTCTGCAGGCCTTGGAGGGAGGACAACTCTCGGCCGCCGTGCTCGACGTCTGCGAGGCAGAGCCCCTGCCGGTGGATCATCCTTTCTGGGAACACCCACAGATCCTACTGACGCCCCATGTCGCCAGCATGACGAGGCCTGAAGCGGCGGTTGAACTCGTTTTGGAGAACATTCGTCGACATGATGCTGGCGAGGCTCTCATTGGCTTCGTCGACCGCACGCGGGGCTACTAAGGTATCGGATGGAAACGGAAGGGCTTTCCTCCCGGGCGCAGGGGTGATTCTCTTTTGGGCCAGAGGTGTATCACAACCCAGAGATACGCTTTCGATCTGCGGCTACGTGTGGCGGTATCTGTGGAGGCCGGCTACTCCTGCTGGGCTGCGGCCAGCCACTTCGGGGCGAGCGAGGTTTCCCCTTCACGCTGCTGCAGCGCCAGCGGCAGCCCGGCACGCCCACACCGGCCCGCCAGAGCCGCCGCCTAGACGCAGACGCCTTTCGCCTTACGTGTTTCTCATTCGAACCGTCGAAATCAATCCAGGCATTACCATGCCCGAACTCGCAGCTCGGCTGACGGGCGAGTATGGAACCATCGCCGCCTCCGCCATCCTCTCGCGGTCTCTGTGCCGGCGCGGATTCACCTATAAAGGGTTCAAGCTTCGCGGAATGCCGCGCGCCGACGTTCGAGATGAGCGCCACGTCTGGCGCTCAGCGTTAGGCTCGCATGCGCGAGCAGCCGCACCGTCTAATCTTCCTCAATCGTCGGATTCTCTGGCCATAATCCGATCCGTGCGACAAAGCCTTCCTGCACTAAAATCGTCCCTTTCTGGATGTCCGGTGCAGCATCACACTTCGGCATGCCACCTTCAGCACTTGAAGAATTAGGCGCCGCTTGGACCTGAACATGATCAGGATGGCGGAGTTGATCGCGTAAGTGACCGCGAGAATTCCTCCCAGCTCGATGAGCGACGGGGCATGTAGGGAGGCCTTGATCAGAACCAACGCAGATGCGCTCATCAGGAGTCCGCAGGCATGGGGACCTACCGTTCTGTATATATCGCCGACCCCGACGTAGCCCGCCCGTCCCGTCATGTACCAGATAAAGGGAAGTCGTAGCGCATAATCGCTGATGACATAGGAGACGGCGACGCCAAGAGGTCCCCAGGGCAGACCGACGGCAAACGAAGCGATCGTCGATGTCGAACTCACAAGGCCGACGATACTGAGGTCCCGCATCCTTCCTTGGCTTATGAACAACCAGCCGGTCGTCGACGTGAATGTCTGGTGGAGACCAGCGAAACCCAGGCAGGCGAACATAGGCGCCGCCTCTGCCCATTTGCTTCCGAGGAGCAGAGCGACAGTTGCATCGGAGTATATCACTGCACACAATAGACCTGGTTGCACTGCAAGCATCAGGAGGCTCACGCTACTGATATAGGTGATGCGATACTCCTCCGGGTCGCCCTGCAGCCTCGAAAGAATTGGTGTCATGATCCGACTCAATGGCCAAGTCGCTTGCGTGAGCGGCAGCAACATAAGCCTATAGGCCCGATCATAGAATCCGAGTGCAACAGAGCCATGGGCTTTGGCAATCATCAGATTGTCTGCGCTGCGCGCGAGGAAGTTCAAGATATTGAACATTGACAAGCCAGCGCCGAAGCCGATCATCTGCCGCGCGGCTTCGTCCCAAACTGGTCTCCCCGGGAACCACCGGGCCGCAAAGGCCGCAACAATCAAATTCAGGAACCGGGTACACGCCAGCGGCACCAGCAAAGCCCAGTAGCTGCGTGTGTACCAGGCGATCGCCACCCCAAGGGCGGCGCCAACGATGATGCCGATAATGTCAATGACGGCCAGAAGCCTGAAACGAAGGTTGCGGGTCAGGAGCGCCATAGGCTGCTCGCCAATGACGGAAACAACGGTGAGCGCTGCCCCGACCCAGATAACGGCAATCAAACGCGGTTCCTGAAAATAGCGCGCCAGCGAGGGAGCTAGAACAAATAGACCTGTGGCGAACGTGAGACTGAGAAGCAGGGAAAGCCAGAACAGCGTGTTGGTTTGCCCTTTCGTGATTGTCCGGCGTTGAATGATCGCCTGGGTCAGACCCAGATTCTGTATCATAGTTACAAACCCGATGATCGGCGCCGAGGTCGCGATTAGGCCGAAGTCGGACGGATGTAGCAACCTGCCGAGGATCGGGGCAGTGATGAAAGTAATGATCAATCTGCAAGCCTGAGCTGCCCCCATGAAGACTACGGCTCTTGCGGCTGAAACTCTTTTGCTCATCCAACTACCTGAGACGAAATGCGCTTCCTGAGAAGCGCATGCGACGACGGCGCGATGACTTCAGGCGCTCCTGCTAGGCAATCGGCCAGATCCTGATGCGGCCCGGTTCACAAGCTGCGACGCATCCGAAGTTTGTTCCGGCACCTGTAGGAGCGTCAAAATGCCCCCACCGGCTGCCTGCTGGGCGTAGGAGCTGAAAGGCTTGAACTAATCACGGATCGATACTCCGTTAGACTGTTGTCAAGGGAGAAGTCGTGCGCGCGCCTCCGGGCCGCGGCAGCGAAGTACCTGTGATTGTGGGCCTCGCTCATAGCCTGAAGCGCGGCGCTCATGGCGTGCTCGTCGTCAGGCGGAACCAGTATGCCGAACTTGGCCTTCGTCATCTCAGCGACCTTCGGCGCTCCAGCCTCTCCACGAAGGATCTCGGATGGACCGGAATCGCAATCGGTCGACACGACAGGCAGTCCGATGCACATCGCCTCGATCATAGCATTCGGAAAGCCTTCCGCGTTAGACGGTGACACATAGAACTGGGCGCGCTCGAGGACTGCGTGGGGATTTGCCACGAAACCTGGTAAGTGGACCTTATCGGACACTCCCAGCTCAGACGCGAGGGTCTCAAGCCTGGAACGCTCGGCTCCCTCTCCGAGGATTACGAGCGAGCTACCGATATTCGCAGCCGCATACGAGCGTAGAAGCATCGAAAAATTCTTGTTCGCAACGAGGCGCCCGATCGCCACGATGAAGTCATGAGGAAGATCGATCGAAGGAGGGGCCTGAGCCGCGCGTCTAATCAGCTCGGCATCGACGGGATTGTGGATCGTCACTACCTGTGTGGCAGCCACGCCGTAATGTTCGACGAGATCGTCCCTGATGCCTTGGGAGACGGTGACGATCCGATCCGCATAGGGGTAAAGGCACCTGATCAGAGCTTTCTTCAAACGACGGCCCCGGCCGGACGAAAGGTGACTTGTGGTGTGGACGCGTTCGCTGATGACGCATGGAATGCCCGCCAGCTGTGAACAGGCAATCGCGGCACAGTTCGACCGCGTCAGAAAGCTAACGATGACATCTGGACGTTCCCGACGAACCAGACCGCGAAGGGCGATCATGCCCCATAACAGGCTTCCTCCTGCATTCAGTCGGATGCGGGTCACGCTTTCGGAAAGCGCATAGCTGTCACGTGCCTGATCGAGAGTCGCGAGGGTAACCTTCCAGTGCTTGTCGGCGCCCGCTACCGCGGCTGCCACCATACACATCACCCGCTCAGCTCCACCACCTTCAAGGGAGTTGATGACGAAGAGAATCCTGAAGGCTCGTGCATCGTCGGCCATGTCGGCGGCATCTCCGTATTGGCGGGTAGGCTAACCTTGAATCAGAAGATGATAGCACAGACTTGTGGAATCGGCTGGTTGATCGGGCGGAGGGTGTCGGAGAGACTGGCGCTAAATTAGTGGCCTGCTTGATCTCTGACGGACAGGTTCTTTGCCGAAGCATCTATGATAATCGGTTCTCCAGCACAGCTTCGGCGACGTTCCATAGGCGAGTGCGACACCCTCCGAAGGCTTCAGGTCTGTTCCATAGACGTGGTGAAGTGTCTTTCCCAGACTGGAGCATCGGATGTGAAGTGACCCTCAATTTTTGGGTCGGATGCTCAAGCGCTTAACTTGCGCATCGTTTGGTGGGGGTAGCTGAGTCCACTTTTCCGCGCGACGCGCTAGGTGCAACCTCGTTGAATCAGCTGACGTCGATGGAGGGCGCCATGAGGGTGCTCAGTAACACTCTTCGCATACCGCTTCGCCGTCTCGGGTTCGACATTGTCAGGTCGAAACCGCCAGCAGGAGCAGCGGTGCTTTCTACACGAGCACCGGAACTTCTGGCCAAGCACGTTTCCGGGTGCCGAGTGTTCCCGAGCCGTGAAGTCTGGCTGACGACAATCCCGAAAGGCAGCATCATCGCCGAGATCGGAGTCGCCAATGGCGATTTCTCGGAGGCTTTCCTGCGGGTGTGCAAACCCGGCTGTCTCTACTTGGTGGACGCCTGGCATACGTCACGGTTCGCCTCGGGGCTTGAGCGCGTATCCTCAAGGTTCGCCGAGGACATAAAGTCAGGGCGGGTCAAGATACGAAGGGGTTACTCGACAGACGTTTTAAAGATGTTTGAGCCTGAATCCCTGGACTTGGCCTACATCGATACAACTCATGCTTATGCGCTGACTGCGGAGGAGCTTGCTCAATGCGAGCCGCTCGTCAAGCCTCATGGTAGAATTGCCGGTCACGATTACTGTGAGGGTAACGCCGTGACAGGGAATCCTTATGGCGTCATCCGTGCCGTCCACGAATTCTGTCTTGCACGGTGCTGGATTTTCGACGCCCTGTCTCTTGCGCCGGATGGCCACCTAAGTTTCAGCCTACGTCGTGGCTAGCGCATCATGCGGAAAGACCCGATCGTGATCACTGCTTCCATGTCTGGGCGACAGATCTGGTTCGGTCGCTGGCAGTCCGTGAAGACCAATGACCCTCGAATTCCCTATCGTTGGCGGGCAAGCAACCCAGGACGCTAAACTAGAAGAGACAAGGCTTGCCTGAATGCCGAACCATCCGCATGAGCAGTGTATTGCTGTATATCGGATCAACGGCCGGTAGGCTTGACTATTCGGCTCCTTGCGATCATCGCAATGAGACCAGCCGTTTAAGATCTTTACTGGGAAGGCTCGGTCAGAGCTGGTTTGCCGACATTTGCCGCTTTCACCAGCATCGTGGCAGCGCTAGTGCGTGCAATTCTCTTTTGGAGGGCGATCCTATGCCGACACATGCGTTCACGATTGGCCAACAGGTCCAGGCAAAGGAGTCGCCTCTGTGCAACATGCCACGCGGAACCTTCATCATCGTCAGCCTGCTTTCGCCTACCGCAGACGGCGTTCCGCTCTACCACATTAGGCGCATCCCCGATGGAGATGAGCGAATCGTGCGCCAGTACGAGATCGAAGCGGCAGGAGGCGGTTCAAGGGACGAATCCAGTCTAGACGGTAAAATGGATTAAGGCCCGATCCTCGCGAAGACGTCGAAGAGTCGGACACCTTGCTTTGTCGTGATCTGCCGCCGCTTTCCGTGGCCCGTTGGAGCGGTAACCCCGCCCCGGAGCACCTTTCTCACCACTAGCTGTTTCCACTTGCGGGGAATCTTTGTTCTTTAGGTCGCACCATTCTCTGCCGGTGAGCCGGATCAACTTCGCCGAAGAATGCTCTAGGGTCCGGTCCCGAAAAGAGCCCTTCACTGGCTGATAGGTCTTGTGGCTCCTGATGTGAGGAGCCGGGCCATGACCGATCTGTTCTGGTTGAGGGACGAGCAGTTTGCCCTCCTTGCGCCGCTTCTGTCCACAGACACGCACGGTGTGCCGCGGGTGAGCTCCGGTATCGTGCAGGTGCTGCGCTCAGGAGCGCGCTGGGTGGATGCCCCGCCGGTCTTCGGCCCGCGCAAGACCCTCTTGCGCTCGGCCGCGCGGGGCGTCTGGCGCACGGTGTTCGAGGGCTCGCCCGTGCCGGCGGCCCAGCGGCTGTTCCGCTGCTCGATTCCGCGCACGCTAAGGCGCATCGCTGTGCCGGCGGCGGTAAAGGGGGGCAGAGGAGCAGGCCATCGGGCGCTTGCGCGGCGGACGCACAACCTTGATCCATATGGCCGCGACGCCCAAGGCCGACGGGTCGCCGTCGAACTGGTTCCGGCCAGCGCGGCGATGCGCGCGTGGCGCTCTCCCTCATCGGCAGCCGGCTGGCGCCCCGCCTGTGCATCGCGTATGCGGCTTAGGACAACGATGGCTTGCGCCAATTCCTGCCGGAGCGCATCACTCTTCCGATTATCCCGAACAATCCGACCCGGAAGTGCCACCATCCTTTCGACAGCGAACTCTATCACGGCCGTGTCCGCATCGAGCGCACGATCTGCTGCCTAAGGACTGCCGGATTGCTATCCGGTACGACAAGCCGGCTGAAAACTACCTCGCGCCATCCACATTGCCGCAATCATCGCTTTCCGGCTATGTGTCCTGATCCTAGCGCTCAGGCTCGCCCCCACAAGCGAGGCGGATAGTCTCTCGAATCTCGGCTGCCGTTATAGCACGCTGCACCCTGACCAGTCCTGCCACAGGTTCCGTCTCGCCAGATCGCGACTGTCGCAGATCGCGGTAGCGCGACCACCCGCGTTTGAGGACATGCCTCAGTACGCGCAGGGTCCTCAGGTGCCTCGGAGTGCGGTTCCAGGCTCCACCGATTGTGCGACGGTGCTTCCTCAGAAGCTCTTCAAGGGTAGCCCGCGTAGGATGCCGCACGATGGCATTTGGAGCATAGATCCGGCGATGGCCAGCAGCGTTGATACGTCTTGAAAGATCCGCGTCAGCACCAGATCGCAGCGAAGCGTCAAAGGCACCCACCGCGACAAAGATCTCTCGGGAGATGAGCCAATTGGCGGTCACGAATGAGTCACTCCTGTCGCTGACAAACCCGAGATAGCTGAACCGCATCTCGTAAAGAGAGATTGGGCCCCCGTCTGCCGGATAGAGCGCCACCGGACCCGATACCACACCTGGATGAGCGTTTGTGTCCCAGGCTTCCACCGCTGCCTCGAGCCATTCCGGCAACGGTTGGCAATCGGCGTCCGTGAACGCGATCAGTTCACTGTGCGAGTTCAAGACGCCGGCATTGCGCGCATGATAGGAACCGGGTTGGCAACATTCAATGCCGTGCACCCGCAGGCCCGCGTCCGCAAATTCGGAGATGATCGCCCTGACTCCCGAGCTGACGCCGCCGTCCGCCGAAGGTTCGTTGTCGACAACCACGACTTCGAAATCGCCATAGGTTTGCTTGGCAAGGCATTCCAGACAATGACGCAGTTCCTCCTCCATCCGGTAAACCGGGATGATCAATGAGACGCGTGCCGGGCGCCCGCCATCCGCTGGGCTCGCGTGGCCGCGCCTGCAGTCTAGGGTCATCGATTCGCCTGTCGCGGTCATCTATCTCGCGCTTTGGATGCGAGGGCGATTGCCCGAAGGTTTCGTGGGAACCAGCTGCTGTTGAATCAGAAGGGCGTAGAGACGATCTGCGAGCAGGCGGTGCCCATCCGCATTGCTATGATTGTCCCACGGCGCGACCCAGAGTGATTGGCGGTCGCGGACCTTCGCAAAGGATCCCTGAAGATCAAGAATGGGAAGTCCTGCCGCCCGTCCGATGCTCACCAAGCGGTCGAACTCCGGTTTGCGGGTCCTGCCGTCCTTAGGGATTTCAAGCAGAACAAGCGCTGGCTGGGCGCCGCGCGCGAGCGTTCCCTCACCGAACCTGCGTAGCAACGCCAAGAGGGCATCTTCTGCAAAGGGCGCCAGTTTGTGCGTGAGAATATCATTCGTGGGAAGCATCGCGGGATTGAGGCCTGCCCGTATGATCGCCTCCTCCACATAGGGAAATTGATCGAGAAGAGCATATTGAGCGAGCTTCGATGCTGACTTGAACATCCAGAGAAACTCGGTCGTATTCGCAACGTACAAGACGAGGTCTGGGCGATACGGGAACATACGTTGCTCGATCACAGCGAGCTTCTGGGTCGGGCCATACCCTCTGAACGAGAAGTTCATGATTTCGAACTTCTTTCCGGTTACAGGGCCCAACTCTCGGTTCAGTCGATCCTCGACAACGTTCTCATATGTCTCATCATCTCTCACGCCCCAACCCATGTCATGGGACGAGCCGACGAGACCGATCCGGAAGGTTCCGGAATCATGATTGCGTGGGTACTCACGATCGCGCAGCCCAATGCTGTTGATCGTACGAATCGTTCCGGTCGCGACTGTTGCCGTCGAGGGAACGAACTGCGCCTCGATGGCATCATGGGTCTCCAAGACCGGTACTGATCCCTTCCAGTCCGCAGGTGCCACTCCGAACATCATGCCCAGTTCATGGTTGAACCGACCAGCATCGCCAAGATCCTCATAATATCCCCGCACCATTTTCATTTCGTCGGACGCATTCAGTTGGTTGCGGTCACGGAGATCGGTGATCAGTTTCGCGAGGGTCGGCGATGCCGGCTGGAGCAGAGACGGATGGAGGGCGATGACGATGAGGAGGCCGGCTGTGAGCGTCACGGCCCCGGCCTGAACCATGAATCTCCTGTCGTCGTCACTGGCGTCCGATCCGGCCGTCTCGCGTTTCCTGTTCCGAAAAACGGCACCTAGGACGCCGATGGCTGCCGGGATGCCGAGGAGAATCAGGACATCGAATGGGCCGGAATTGAGAACGCCTCGCCAAAGGGCTGTGAGTTCCGCCACATTGGGCGTGCTCCAAATGGTCCAGAGCACGCAGATCGCCGCGAACGTGCCCGCCGTCTTCGCGGCAAGCACCGCATCGTCCCGAAATGTTCGTACAGGCTTGGCCAGGGTCCTCTGGCGCCCCTTTCGGGATTCCAGCAGAACATTGGCCAGGACAACCAGCCCCAATCCGAACCAGAACACGATGTCGGCCCACACGATTGGGAAATCGCCCCTGATCCAGAACCACTGGTAGGAGTGGAGAAGCCAGGTCGCTCCGAAGGCAATCAGGGTCGCGGTCGCGACGGCGAACGTCTCGCCTCTTTTGCGTAGGCGGAAATATGCAGGATTGAAGACGATTTTCTGGATGAATTCTTTCCAGTAGATATTGATGCGGCGCCAGAAGTCGGTGAAGCTCGATGAAAACAAGTAAAAATGATGAGTTTCTGCAAGGCCGAACCCGTACAGATGAAGTAGCCCGACGACGATGTGGAACAGGCCGGAAATCTTCAGATACAGCAGGAACGTCGAGGCCATATACCTCGCCGCACCAGCTCCGTTGACGACGGATCCTGGTTCAACCACAGCTAGGAAGTACACTGCTTTGTAAAGAGTCAGGTGGATCAATCCTCGAAGGATCCACTTCACGCCCGTCTGGTACAGACGCAAGGGATCTGTATTGTAGAAACTGCGCTGGAAGGTCTTGTAGTCGACGACCGGAAAGAGCGGCATGCACACGCTCGGCAGCATGAAGAAGTAAGCCACGGCGCGACTCGCGCTGAAAGGTGCGGCCTCGTGCTTGAGGTCATAAAGGTAGACGATCAACCGAAACATGAACATCGATCCCAAGATCGGCCAGATCGTGGGTGGAATTTCATCGAATACTGGAAATACCTGCTTGCGCGCGAGAGCCAGCGCAAGCGCGAGGGCGGCGATCAGCACAATCCGCACGTGAAACGCGACGGGTACGTGGCACAGCGCGATCAGCATGCCTCCGAATGCGAGCAGCCATGTGCCAGCCTGCCACCCAAAGACAAGCGGTACGGTGGCTACTGATAGAGCTGCGAAGAAGAAAATCCGGTACGATGCGGGTAGAAAGTGATGGATGAGAAAGCCGCCGAGCGCCAGCGTGAGTACGGCCTCGAAGGCGGGGCTCTCGACATTGAGAAGCCGGACCGCGACCGCGACGAGGGCGAGTTCTACGACGATGACTCCGAGCCTCAGAAGACGCCGGAATGTCAGATCCTGGCGTACCTGCTCCCAGTAAGCCTCGAAGGCGCTGGCCTCCTTGGAAGGCGAACTCCCGGCAAGGACATTATCAACTTCGGGTGACTGCGCCGAGCGCACTGATGTGAAAGGAGTCTCCACCGTTGTGGCCTCCATTATACGTCGTCCCCGGTCGTCCGGTTCCCGTGAATGCCAGTTAGAGCATCGATATCAGAAGTGGAGCCCGGTTGGGGGGCGACACGACGATCTAATTTTGTAGTCCTGACGATCTTTGACCTCGCCACCGTGAAAGGTCCAGTTGGGGATGAATGCTAAACTAGCTATCGGGCGGTTCAGGCGGCGCCATCCTGGCAACTTGCGCGCCTCTCAGAGCGACAACCCCACGCTAAGTCCGCTTTTGGAAACGATGCACTAGTCTTTGAAGGAGATCTCGCTAGAATTAGGAACAGTGCAGATCATTTGTCGCTGCGAGCCAAATGGAGCAGCCTTCATGACAGATCAGAGCGCCACGATGTCCATCCTTAAGGACTACATCCTTGTCGAGTTCCTTCCAGGGGAGGATCCAGGGCACCTTACGCCGAGCACGCCGCTGGTATCCACGGGCATCCTTGACTCCTTGGCGATGCTAAAACTGGTTGCATTCATCGAGCGTGAGTTCGACATCCCGGTCAATGCCCATGAGGTCGACGAGGAGCACCTGAATACGCTGCAGTCGATTTGTGCGCTCGTCGCCTCAAAGCGTTCGCTCGTGCGCTAGGGCATCGGGCTTGGAAGTGGCCCACTGTTCCGCACAAGGCGTGAAGTCGTGCACCGGAGGATCTGTCAGATGAAACTTCATCAATATCTTCTCGATGCCGCACAGCGCTGGCCTAGTAAGGTCGCAATCCAGGAGCTCGACGGCAGTTCCATAACCTATGAGGATCTCGATGCCCAATCTAGTCGGCTGCGAGATCGATTGGCCAGCATCGGCGTTCAGCCCGGCGATCGTGTCGGATTCTGGCTTCATAAGTCTGCCGACGCTGTCGTGACACTGTTTGCAATCCTGAAGGCTGGGGCTGCGTATGTTCCAATCGATCCGACCGGACCAGCCGCGCGCAACAACTACATCCTCGCCGATTGCCGGGTAGCGGCCATCGTGATTGAGGAGCGCTTCAAGCCGATGCTTGAAGTACACGGCGACGAAGGTTGGCATCCTGCCATTCTGGATATCGATGAGGCGGGAGGCAGAAAATGGGTGGGAGACGCGCTCACCCATAACGTCGGGGCAGGGACGTCACTCACCGTATCTCCAGTCGGGGCGCACGATCTGGCTTTCATCCTTTATACTTCCGGGTCCACCGGAAAGCCAAAGGGCGTCCAGCTCACGCATGAGAATGCGTCGAGTTTCATCGAGTGGTGTGCGAGAACCTTTTCTCTCACGTCATCGGATAGGTTTTCGTCCCACGCTCCGTTCCATTTCGACTTATCGGTCTTCGACATCTTCGGTTCCGTGAAGCATGGCGGAACCTTGCTCATCATCAGTGAAGAGGTTGGGAAACAGCCTTATGAACTCGCTCAGCTGATAGCAGATCATCGGATCACGGTCTGGTACTCAGCTCCGTCGATCCTGAGCCTTATGGCCCAGTTTGGATACCTTGACACCCGCGACTACTCGGCGCTGAGGCTGGTTCTGTTCGCTGGCGAAGTATTCCCTATCAATCACCTGAAGCTGCTGACAACATACTGGCCGCACCCGCAATACTTCAACTTGTACGGCCCGACCGAAACGAATGTCTGCACATACTACCAAGTGCCAACGCCCATTCCGGCCGATCAAATGGAGCCCGTACCGATTGGTAGGGTCTGCTCGCATCTTGAGGGTATCCTCGTTCAGGCGGATGGAACCGAGATGAGCGAGGCAACGGAGGGCGAGCTGTGCATCCATGGGCCAGCGGTAACGAGAGGTTACTGGAACCTGCCGGAGCAATCACAGCGGTGTTTCGTCGAGGTGAACGGTAGGAGATATTACCGGACCGGAGACATCGTTCGCGAGGAGGGGGATGGCAATCTCGTTTACCTCGGTCGGAAGGACAGAATGATCAAGAAGCGGGGCTTCCGTGTCGAACTGGGCGAAATCGAGGTGTGCCTCTATCGCCATCCAGACATTCGGGAAGCTGCCGTTGTCGCATTGGCGGACGACAGCGTCGGAATGAGGGTCCATGCGCATATTGTGTCAAAGCAGGGAAAGCCCTTGTCGTTGATAGACATGAAGACGTTCTGTTCCGAGCACATTCCGATCTACATGATTCCAGACCGATTCAGTTTCCATTCCTCGCTTCCCAAGACCTCAACCGATAAGATTGACTACCAGACCCTTAAAAGTTGGAGCAGGAGCTGATCCGTGGATTTTGCCTGGTCAGATGAGCAGATGCAATTGCGGGAGGCTGTCAAGAGCTTTGCCCGTGACGAGTTGAACGTCGGCCTGAAGGAGCGGGACAAACGGGGCGAGTTCAGCCGTGACGGCTGGCTCAAATGTGCCAAGTTTGGGATTCACGGCCTACCCGTCCCAGCGGATTACGGTGGGATGGGGGCCGATCCACTCACGACGGTGGGAGTGCTCGAGAACCTTGGCTATGGATGCAGGGACAATGGCTTGGTGTTCTCGATCAATGCCCACATGTGGACGGTCGAGGTCCCACTGCTCGATTTCGGATCGGAGCCGCAGAAGCGCAAATACCTGCCTGACCTCTGCAACGGTACTCTGATCGGTGGAAACGCAATGACGGAGCCCGGCTCGGGATCAGACGCATACAGCCTCCGGACGACGGCGGAACGGCGCGGCAGCCGTTATGTGCTGAATGGCAGCAAAACCTTTGTTTCCAACGGCAATGTTGCGGACCTCATCGTAGTATATGCCACCCTCGATCGATCGGCCGGGTCGAATGGGATCTGCGGCTTTCTTGTCGAGAAAAACTACCCAGGCTTTCGAGTTGGGCGTCCTCTCGAGAAAATGGGTCTTCGCACGTCCCCGATGGCTGAACTGTTCTTCGACGATTGCGAGGTTCCGGCCGAGAACCGCCTTGGGCGGGAGGGTGCCGGCCAGAGCCTTTTTATGCATTCCATGAACTGGGAACGCGCCTGCATCCTTTCCAATGCCGTCGGAGCGATGCAGCGTCTGCTCGACATATCGATCCGCTATGCGAGAGACCGGAAGCAATTCGGCCAATCCATTGGCAAGTTCCAGTTGGTGGGAAGCAAGATCGTAGATATGAAGATGCGCGTCGATCAAGCCCAAGCCGCGCTTTATCGGACGGCATGGCTTAGTGCTAAGGGGCGAAACGTCTATCTCGAAGCGGCTTTGGCGAAGCTCACGATCAGCGAGAACTGGATACGGTGTGCGGAGGACGCCATCCAGATACACGGCGGCTACGGCTACATGGTGGAATCGGAGGTTGAACGTGAGTTGCGCGATGCGCTGGGCAGCCGGCTGTACTCGGGAACTTCTGAGATTCAACGGGTGCTCGTGGCGTCTATGCTTGGCCTATAGAGCCGTCATTCACAAAGTGGCACGCGATAGGTGGATTGAAGAGCATCGATTTGTGCAGGATGGGTGGACTTTGTTCTCCAGATGATTCCCAGGCCCGCGTGCCCAGATGAGCATAAGCGAGATCAGGCGGATGAACGTCTCACCGGCGTCTCTGCCCGCCTTCGGTAGTCAACTGCTTTCCGGCGGATGTGACATGGGAGGAGCCCTCAGTGGAAACGGCGTCGGATCGCGCCCGAAGCCTGGAGGATAGTTCAGAGATGAAAGCCGGATTCGCTCATCGCTGGCGCGGACCTGCGTTTCCGCCTGATGCGCTAGTCTCGCGTCATCTCAAGAGAGTGCAATGGCGCCTGAACCGATTGGCATTGACTATCCGGTCTGCCGCGACGCGGAGCGCGATGGCATGGCGGATCACGATCAGTGGCCGACAGCATCCCCTTCCAGGAGAGCTTGTCGTATCCCTGACCTCATATCCTCCCCGCTACGCTATTCTTCCTCTAACGCTGAGATCTTTGCTATGCCAGACCGTCAAACCAGACCGTATCATTCTTTGGGTGTCGCATAATGACGAACCCGAAATTCCAGAGGCCGTGCGCCGGCTCACTTCATACGGCTTGGAGATCCGCCCCACCGACGACATCAAATCGTTCAAGAAAATCATTCCGGCTGTCAGGATGTTTCCCGATGCCTTCATTGTGACGGCTGACGACGACGTCTATTACGGGCCACACTGGCTGGAAGACTTGGCACTGGCTTCCTCAGGACAAACGGGCCTGATCGTCTGCTGCCAGGCACGTGAGATCCGGCTCGATGATCAGGGAAGATTGCAGCCTTATGAACGATGGCCCTATCTCGTTGAGCCGAGAGACGCGACGACGACGTTTCCGATAGGGCGCGGAGGCATTCTCTACCCGCCTGGAGCGTTGTCCCCTGAAGTCACCAATGAAGTAGCGTTTCTTGAACTCTGCCCGCAAGCCGACGACATTTGGCTGTACTGGATGGGGAGACGCGCTGGCAGCACCTACAGAAAAATTCAGCAGTCCGAAGGTCTGTGGGACTGGCCTGGGTCACAGAGGACCGCGCTTTTCCGCAGTAACCTCCTGGGAAACATGAACGACCGGCAAGTCGACGCGATCGCGCAAAGATATGGATATCCGCAGTTTTAGAGTATTACTATGTGCGAACTATCTGACCGGGAGTGCCCGAACCGAGCCCCGGAGCATATGTCGACTTGGATCATGATCAAGGGGCCGACTCCGTGAGCGCCAATGACATCCGAGACAAATGCAAATTTCGGACCGATCCTGTTTCCATTCACAGGCTCGACCGTGGGAGGAAGTCATATATCGACCTTCCACCTTGCTCGATCCTTAGAAGCACACCATGGCGTTAAGTGTGTCGTTCTCGCACCGCTAGCCTCGAATGTCGCGCGACAAGCCGCCGAGATGGACCTTGAGGTGCACTCTACCGGAGACGCCCCGGCGAAGGCCCGCGATTTTGCCGCCGACATCGCGAAGGTGTCCCGTCGCCTGCGGACGCTGAAGTCTTATGGGCCAGACGCCATCGTTCATTGCAACGACATCTGGAGCCTTCAATCATGGGGCATCGTGGGGCGGATGCTTGGGTTGCCGCTCGTCTATCACCATCGAGCGCTCCTGCGGATGCGCTGGCTTGATCGGGTGCTTGTGCGGCAATCGCACGGCATCATCACCATATCGGACCCCTGCCGGCGCAATCTTCGATTTCTTCCGGAGGAACGCGTCACGTGCATTCTCAATCCCTTTCCGGATCCCATGCTCAAGCCCCCCGAAGGACGGCGGATGGAATTCCACCCTCACACGTCAGGCGATGCGGAGCCGATTCTCATCGGGTTCATCGGCAACTTCCAGTTTCGGAAGCGGCCCGACTACTTCCTTGACGTTTGTGCGGTCATCGCAGCACGGGAATCCCGTGCTCGATTCGTCATCTTTGGCCGCGAGCGCGATTTCCAAGGCCGCGATCTGGAGAAACGCGCTGCAGACCTTGGGATCGCAGACAGGCTAGTTCTGGCGGGCTTCCGGTCGCCACCCGAGATGAACATCGCGACCCTTGACATCTTGCTTGCTCCGGCCCTCGGGGAGCCCTTTGGCCGAACACTCGTGGAGGCTCTGCTTCTCGGCGTTCCCTTCGTTGCAACAGACGATGCCGGGCACTCCGAAATTGTGGCCCGCTGGTCGGGTGGGCTCCTGGTTGGGTCTCAGGCCACGGCCGACAAGTTCGCAGAGGAGGCCATGCGCGTCCTCGCTGCTCCCGAAGACTTTATCCTGTCTCTTGAGGCCCGCCGGAAGGTAGCCGAGGAACTCTCGCCACGATCGCATGCCGCCAGAATCATGAATGTGTATCGCAGTATCAGCGGAGCCAAGGCATGAGCGCGCTCAGTACGCTCTCCGCTGGCCTCCGACCCAATGCCTCGTACAAAGCGCTTGTCTCATCGCTGATCTTGTCCCAATCGTAGTTGCGGAGGAAACTCTTCGACGGGACGGAATACGACTGATGCGGTGCGGACAGCCTTCTTCGAAGGTCCTCCTCGTCGCCGGCCTTGAAGTAATTTATCATTGGCAGGCCGAGATCGAGGTTGGCTGGAATGTCGCTTAGGAGAGTCGGGCACCCCGACGCTGTGGCTTCCAATGCGGCGATGGCTAGGCCCTCATGCCGGGAGGCAAGGACGAACAACGCGGCATTCGCCAGAAGGACGCGAATATCGGCGGGACAGAGGGCACCAGTGAAGATAACCCGCTCATCAGACTCGCGGTGGAGGTATTCGGCATATCGATCTTCGGACGAGGATCCCCCAACGATGACGAGGTTCGATGGACGAGGGATGCTTCGATATGCGTGAATGAGTGTCTCGATCCCCTTCTCCGGCACAAGACGCCCGACGGTTATGACATAGTCATAGCGCTTGAGCCTGTACCGTGACAGTATCGCTCCGCTCACGTCCTCAGCCGCTTCGGCCCCCGCCATGTGATTTGAGCCGTTGGGTATGAACGAGATGTGCGACGAAGGCAACCGGTATTGGCGTCTCAAGTGATCCGCGGCGGACGGGGACACGGCAATGATATGATCCGCGAAATAGACGGCGCAGAACTCGCCGACGCGCAGGACCGCCTTGGCGCACACGTTCCAACGCGCCCGATTATAATCGGCGCCGTGGTGGGTCACAAGCACCTTCATGCCCATCATCTTTGCCAGCGGAGCGACCAAGGCCGGACCGATCGCGTGGATGTGGAGGAGTTCAGCATGAAACCGGAACCTGGCATACAGGAGACCAACCAGGGCATTCGATATCGCTTCGAGGTATTTTCCTCTCGCGTGAGCCAGCGCCACAATCCGTACACCATCGAATTCCGAGACGCCCTTAGGGCAGTAGGACCTGCGACCGATGACAATGAACTGATCTTCCGGCCGCCGCTTCTTCAGTCGTGGGATGAGCTGCTCGCAGTGCATCTCGATGCCCCCGCTGACACGAGGTATGCCTCTGAGGCCAAGAACACAGATCTTCACGGCGGACCTCGATCTGACAGCTACTGACCGGACGTGATTTGGAGATGACCGCCCTCACGGACCAATGACAATCTCCCACTTGGATTCGTCTTGATCGATGAGTTCTGGACGATGAGGGACCCTCCGGATTCAACCTCAAAGACCGTGGTCTGTTCATCGAAATCCTCGATCTCGCATCCTGAAACTTCTGCACGCGCACCTTTTGCAATCCAAAAGTGGTCCTGCAGACCGCTCCCACCGCGCTTGTGCGGATCGTGGCTGACGCAATCGACGATCATGGCATCGCCCCAGATGCGGTAGTTGCGCTTGTTGTCGTAGGCAACAGGACGTTGCAACACCGTCGCGGACGACTTGAGATCATAGCCGCCATCGGTAGAACCAGACGCTATCGTTTCTTCAAACCTGACGTTGCGGACTCCGCGCTCGGTAGTGAATCCGTCACCGTTCCAGTACTCGTTCCTGCTGTCGTGACTGTTCATCATCGTCACGCGCCGAAGAACGATGTTGTGGGCCGTACCCTCCAGGGCGACACCGATTGCGAAATTGTCGCCATCCTGACGTTCGCTATCGCCAAGAACGTCCTCTATTACGATATTACTTGAATCGCCGCGGATGCGAAATGCTCCCTTGGAATAGCCCCGAACCGACACCCGCCTGATGGTCAGATCGTCTACACTCGCGCTTTGTTCCGCGCCGCCCGGATTGACTTCAAAGAAGCGCCGGACATTCTGCGCGGATACGTCTTCGATGTGAAGACCGCGGATGCGGCCCGCCACCCGGAAGCTGCCATCACCTGTGTTGCGAAAGGAGATATTCCTGAAGACGAGGTAGTCGGCCCCCGTTCGGAGGCGAAAGACCTCCGAGCCTGGATGCGCATTCGGCTCCCAGGGGGCGGCGCGCGACCCGAGAATTTCGGCATCCGCGATACGTCCGCTTGCATCCACGCCACGGATCGTGATCCGCCCTCCCGCGCTACCGCCGTTCCGGATGGAGATCTGCCGATCCACCCGATAGGGGCCATCATCCGCCTTCAGAAGAACCGAGCCTCCGGGCGCAAGTTTGGCGATGAACTCGGGAAGCCGGTTGAGCGCCCCGGCATTCGACCAGTCGGAGCCGTTCCCCGATCCTGACGGTATCGGTGCAATATGCAGGGTTCGCACCTCCTCGCCGAACGCTAGGCACTGAGTGCCGCAGGCTGCGACAAGCGCCAAAGCGGCAAGAGATCGCATCAGTACAGCGCCGAGATCCGTTCCTCTGAGATGCATGCAGGCGTGGAGTCTGGAAAGTGGCTTCGTGCCATACGTTACCGCTGACCTGAGCGACAAGATGGGCATGAAGTTCTCCTATATATTCGTTCCGACATCGGAACCAATGCAAGTGGATCCGGCCTAATACGCATTTGTCTGGCGGAACACCTCACGCCCCGTCCGAATGAGGATCAGGATATCGAGACGCAGATTGCGGTGCGCGACGTACTCGTTGTCGAGGTCGACGCGTCGTTGGATGGCTTCGATTGTCGATACCCCGCCACGAAGGCCATGGATCTGCGCCCATCCCGTGATGCCTGGCTTTACGCGGCTTCTCAGCGCGTATCCGTCAACGAGCTTGCTGAACTCGATGTCGTGTTGAAGAGCATGGGGACGGGGTCCGACGAGTGACATCTCGCCCCGGATGACATTGATTAGTTGTGGAAGTTCATCAAGGCTCGTTTGCCGAAGGTGGCGCCCAACGCGTGTGACGCGCGGGTCGCCACGTATGGCTTGAGTGATCTCTCCGTTCTCCTCGGTAACTGTCATCGTGCGGAATTTGTACATCCGAAACGGACGGCCATTGATCCCTCCTCGAGTCTGCCTGAATAGGATCGGACCAGGCGAATCGACGCGTATCGCGACCGCAATAGCGATAAGTGCAGGTAGGACGAGGATAAGTGCCACTGTCGCAATGACGAGATCGAACGCGCGCCTGTACAGTTCTTCCCGACGCGAGTGCAGCGGCCGTTCGAACTCGTATGGAGCCGTCAGCTTCGACGTAAGCATGGCCATGGTGGTCCTCCTGGCACGGATGTGCGAATTCCTAGTGTGGAGAAGTAGCGGACCAACGCGCAACACAATCATCACTAACGCTGCACGCAGCGTGTCATACCAACGCGCTGTTGCAAGATCTTGTTCGGCCTACCTGAGCACTACTATGTACGTCACTTGGTAAAGCCAAATGTGCCGGCGGTTTTTATAATGCATCCCTTGCCGAGAGCAACGGTGCGGTGTCTGCCAACGGCAGCACACATCACGCGCTAAACTAGCGGTCTCGGGCCTAGGTCCGTGCGATGAAGCGCCCCCACTACATCCGATCCCAATCGGAAGAGCTAAAGGGCATTTCCGGGTGGCAGACCGGAGATAGGCCTTGCTTTCGGAGCGATTTGATACTCGATCGCTTAAGCGGCGCATTGCTCTTCGCAAAGCAAGAGACCTCGGCGGCGAACCCCAGAATTCACGCGATGCGCTCTAGTCCTTCGATTTCTTGCGAGCATGCTTTGTGCTACGCCATGTCACGGTTTGATTGCGAGAAGGGTTGGCGTCACCGGGCCTGCCCCAGGCCACTGTGCTGCACCGAAGCCTTGAGCCGAGCCATGCACCGGCCGTGCGTGGGCATCTAACCCACGGCGAACGCCCGTTGGCTCGGGGAAGCTTCTCCCACATATCCAGAAGGTCCTGAGGTACACCCGACGCGGCATATGAACGTGCAAATAATTTTCCGTGCAGGATACTGGCACCTAGCCAGGTACGTTAGCCCCACCAGGATCGGGATGCCCTGTGCCAATTGCGGCAAGGATCATAGCGCAAGCCGCAACGTCCGCTAAATTAAACCTGTCCTCGCTAAGCTGGAGCAGCGGGTGAATAGAGTGCCGCACGGTTCACATCCGATGCTCTGATGACAAAGGCGGCCGACGCTCAGAACGATTGGCTATGCGCGGTCGCCGCTATAGATTGGCATGAGGGCACATGAAAAGCCTATCGGCAGTGACATTGCAGAGCATACAGGACTTCAACGAGCAGAACGGTCCTGTACAGTGGCTTCGAGCTAAGACCATCCTGTATGGCGCCTTGAGCGGGCACAACAGGAGCTGTAATGAATCATCGCTGGAGCGAGTTGCGAGGAACCTCATGCTGCAGCTATTCGCGCAGAAGACGATCAACGAGCCGCACGAAGAACTGAACTTCGCACCTTCTCGCTGGCGAGATCAGGGCGATTACTTCGACGTGAAGGTCATCATTGCAGCTTTCAGACGCCAGTTGAAAATAATCCTTCTTGTCGCATTCCTCGGCGCAACCGGGGGGATATCATTCGTGGCCACGTCTGTGCCCCAATTCACGGCCACCACCAGCATCATGATCGATCGCCGGCAGGTTCGTGCTGTTCAGGACGTCTCGGCAGTAACGGAAATCGGTTCCGTGGATCCTTCAACTGTCGTCGATAGCCAAGTCGAGGTCCTGAAATCCGAGAAGATTGCGCTCGCGGTGGTCAACGCTCTGGATCTCACCAACGATCCGGTGTTTCTGACCAGCGACGGCTGGATTCTTACTTGGGTAACTCGATCGGTCGGCCGGGCCGTTCGCTCTGTCGTTAGCCTGATTCAGGATAGGCCCGCGCCTAACTCCCATGAAGTGCGGGCACGTGAAGCCGCACAGTGGGCTGCCGCCTACCGCCTCTTGCGCCGGACGACAATCACGCGGGTCGGCAAGACTTACCTCATCTCGATCAGTTACACTGGGGCGAATGCGGACCAATCAGCTCGCATCGTCAACGCCTATGTCGAGGCGTATCTCGACGATCAGCTCGAGGGGAGATATGACTCTACGCGGCGCGCTAACGCCTGGCTTCTCGCGCGTATCGAAGAGCTACGGAAGCAGGCAGTCGATTCAGATCTCGCCGTTCAGCAGTTCCGCGCCAAAAACAATCTGATTGCCATCGGGGGGCAGCTCGTTACGGACCTGCAACTTTCCGAACTCAATGCCCAACTCGCTGTCGTCCGTGGGGAGGTTGCACGCACGGGCGCCCAGTTGGACAGAATTCGCTATGTCTTGAGAACGAACCAGATCGAGGCATTGGTAGGCGAGGGACTTAAGGACGATATCATTAACGATCTGCAATCGCGCTATATTGAGGTCGGGAGACGCGAGGCGGAGATCAGTGCTCGCTTTGGTTCGGATCATGAACGGGCGATTCAATATCGATCTGAGAAGGCGGATATCCAGCACCAGATCCTCACCAAACTGAGCTCTGTCGCGCAGAGCTACGAGAGCGAGTTCGAGGTTGCAAAGGCCCGGCTGGAGGAACTCGATCGCAACGTAAGCAACCTCATTTCCGTCGCCGCCGATGCAAATGCCAAACTTGTTCAGCTGCGCGAGCTTGAGCGATCCGCCGATACTTATAAAGGCCTATATGACACTTTCTCTCAGCGCTACCAGCAAACGGTCCAGCAACAATCGTTCCCCTTGAGCGACGCGCGAGTTGTGACCCCGGCCGCTCCGCCGCTGCAGCCTAGTCAGCCTAAGCCCCTCGTCAGCATAGTTCTTTCGGCACTCGTGGGAGCGCTCCTCGGGGGCGCGTGGGGTGCCATGCGCGAGTATCGCGACGGGTCAATCCGAACTGGCAAGGACATCAGAGAGGCATTGGGGTTACGGTGTCTAGGATTGCTGCCGGTCATTTCTATCCCTCATTTCGAGAGACGGCACAGTTCCGGCTTTCCAACTCGCAGTTTCTCCGAAGCTTCGAGTGAAGTGTCATTTGCCCTTGCCAGATTCGTTGACCTCTTCCCGGAGTCGAGGTTTGCCGAGACCCTTAGATCGGCCTTGCTCTCGGTTGCGGGGAGCGGTCCGGAGAGATCGAGGGTCATCGGGGTCCTGTCTGTCGCTCCGCAAGAGGGTAGATCGCTGATTGCAGCCAATCTCGCGACGCTTCTCGGGCGGGGAGAAGGGCCGACTTTGCTGATTGATGGCGATGCCAGGAATCCTTGTCTCAGCACGATTTTGGCTCCTGATGCAAAATTTGGTCTTCTCGACGTACTCGCTGGCGCATGTTCCTGGAACGATGCCTTGCGCTGCGGGCCTGTCCATGGAGTCGCGGTGCTTCCCATATTGAAACGTCCGGACTTGACACATCCGAGCCACCTTCTTGCTGGCGATCAACTCGACCAAGTCCTCCGGGAGGCGGCAGCTCATTTTAAGTACATCGTCGTCGACCTACCGCCTCTGAGTGTTGCGAGCGAGGCAAGGATTCTCGCAGGAAAGGTCGATTGCGTGCTTCTCGTCGTGAAATGGGGGGAGACCTCGAAGGAGTTCATACGCGAGGTTCTGGGAGTCGACGAAGGTGTAAGATTCCAGTGCGCTGGCGCAATCCTGAACGGCGTAGATATGGGAAAAATCCGGCAATATCAGGAAAGCAGTTAAGCTGGTGCCAGAACCTTATCGGAGTGAAACGATCAGGATGATGCGCGAAGCGCACGCATGAAGATCGCAATCATGATGCCTCGCGCCTCTAGTTTGTCCTGTGCACAACGGGAGCCTGGCAAGGATAACCCATGCTTACGTCAACGACCGGTCCAAGGCAAGGAGGCGTGCGGGCAGTTGTATTCCCGTTCGTGGGTGGCGACATCGGGGGCAGCCATGTTTCCGCCTTTACCCTTGCGCGAGCACTGCAGGAAGAGCACGGCGTTCAATGCTGCATTCTCTGTTCTTCTGAAACCATGATCGCCCGACATGCCGTCGAAAGCGGGCTTTGCGTTATCCCGACGGGCGAAGCGCCGACACCCCGTCATCATCTGATGTACGACGCCTCTCGGTTATTCGCCCGCCTGCAAGTTGCAAGAGCATTTCCGATGGACAGCGTGGTTCATTTCAATGACCTGCGGACGATGCAGTCCTGGGGGCCGATCGCGCATCTCGCGGGGAAACCTGTCGTGTATCACCATCGCTCGCTCAATCGAATGACCCTTCCGAAGCGCATTCTTGTCGGCCTCGCCCATGAAGTCGTCTGCATCTCTGAGTCGTGCCGGGAGAATGTCTCATTCGTCCGGCCAGAAAAAAGCACGCTCATTCTCAACCCCGTACAAATCGACCTCAAGAGCGCGCAGCGGGAAGCTGCGCGCCGCTTCGCCGTTGAGCAAGGCTGTCCAACGGATCGTCCCCTCGTCGGCTTCGTGGGCAACTTCTGGCTTTGGAAGCGCCCGGACCTGTTCCTACAGACCTGCTCGAGATTGCTGCAGATCCGGCCCGACTGCCACTTCGTGCTCTTTGGGCGCGATGGCGACTGGACCGAACAAGACCTTGTCCGAATGGCGCAAGGCCTTGGCATCGACGAGCGGGTGACATTCGCGGGCTTCCATCTGCCGGGAGAACGGAACATCGCCGCTCTCGACCTCCTCGTTGCCACATCCGTCCGGGAGCCCTTCGGTCGCACACTCGTGGAGGCTGCCATTGTCGGAACGCCATATGTTGCTACCGACGACTCTGGTTACCGGGAAATATGGGACACTTGGCGGGGAGGTCGCCTGGTTCCCGTGACCGCCAATGCGGACGAATTTGCTCGAGTCGCGTTCGACATCTTGCTCGCGCCCAAAAGCGTGGCGCTTGGAAGCAATGAGCGCCGTCGGGTCGCCAAGGATGTCTCGGCAAGCACGCATGCGCGCCAGATCATGAAAATCTACGACCGCCTCCAGCCATTATCGCGTGAGATGCTGAAAGATCGCCAAAAGGCAAGGATCTGAGAGTTATCTTTGCCGGACCCGATGCTCCAATCGCGCCCTATCCAGCACGGGAATGGCCGTAGCCCGAGGCATGCGCGAGACTCGGAGGCGCCGGGGCGCCTGAACGTGCAACGTATAAGCCAGCGTGAGTGCGAGCAAGATATTCCCTTCGATCAGCCAGAGCGGCATCGTTGCTAGGTTGAGAATGAGAAATCCCGCATGTGCGCTGACAACGAGAAGACGATGTTGTGACACGCTTCTGAGTGCAAATCTGATGTTCGACACGAACAGGACGATCATGCTGACAAGGCCGACGGAGCCGCTCTCATACAGGGATGATATGAACGTGTTATGAGCGTATCGTGTGAAGACACCTTCCCAGGAATCGGGGCCAAAGCCGAAGGCAAGATTGAGGATCGATCCGTCAAGATAGGAGGTGACATACCGGCTCCAGATCACAGCACGGGCCGACAGCAGTTCTTCGTCTGACGTGGTATAGTATTCTGGCGGCTTCACTAAGTCGGAGAGGTTGGCCAGAGTAAGGAACAGATCGTCGAAGCGCTCTTGCAGGACAATGGCCGCGGCATAGAAGAGCATAGTTCCGGCAAGAGCGAACACGATGAGTACGAACGGGCGGTCCGTCGGGGAAACGCGCCGAACTGCGCCAATGAGCGGAGCCGCAACGGTAATCGGAATTGCGGCAAGGAGAGAGGTTCGGTAATTGGCCAGAAGAAGCGCCATAAGGGCAATGGGGACGCAAATCGCAGTGAGAAACGGCCGGTCGGATTCGAGGAAGAAAGAGCAATAGAGAAAGGTCAGCATGATGATCGAGAACGCCGCCTCGTGGTTGTAGCCGCCGATATAGCATATGGAGCTATCCGATATGCTGAACTTCCCCAAACCCATGGCTACAGATAGGACCTGGAGGGCAAGAGGAGGCAGGAAGGCCACGATAAGGGTGCCAAACACAGCGCTGGAGCCGTGACGGCCGAGGGCCTCGAAAGCGGCCGCCGTTAGGACAAGGAAGTATCCCCACTTTGTCAGGCTGCCGACGGCGCTGGCGGGATCGTTGATGCTCGCGCTGACCATCGTGGCGACGATCACCAGATAGACACCTCCGAAGGCTTTCAACAGCAGCAGGCGTCGCTCGATCACCAGGAAGCCGATAGCCGTGAGTGCGATCGAAGCTATCGCATTGAGCGACAATCCACCGGCTACAGGTGGGTATGTGAACGGATGGAACGCGGACAGGAGGTATCTAAGCCATAGCGCGAAAATTAGAAAGCGCGTCGAGGCATCCTTGTAACGGAACAGAGCGACAAAGATCAGCGGAAGCAGAGCCAAGTAGATGCCTCCGACAATGTAGGGAGAGAATGTCGGGACACTTGGTTCCATTCTCATCGGCCTCCGGCAAGCTACCCATCAGGTAATTCCCCTGGTGGAAGATCTCGAGCATCAGGCCCGCGGGCGAGCCCCGCCTTCAGTGTCTTTCGGACAGCGCGCTCATCTGTCGGGTGCTCCCGGGCGGAGAATGCATAGAGATTTCAACCTCCGGCGTTGGGAGCAATCGGTTGAGTTCCGCGCGTATTTGGTCCCTGATGCTATCGACTTGGCTGATACGCATCGTTCCGGCATACATTGCCGCTCTCGTTTGGATCGCAGCAAGCTCGATCGTGTCGAAGGCCTCCAACAGGGCAAGCCCGCTTTCTCTCCAATAAGGATTGCTGTGGAGAACTTCGCACAGCGCGCGGATCATGCGGGATGTGAGGGCCCCGGGTATGTTGTTCACCGTCTGGGTGACGCATTGAAGAGCCGTAATCAACGTGTCCGGACCGAAGCGCTTCAGACATTGCGTGATCGCGCCAACGGCCATAGTCTGCCCGGCGCGTTGACGCTCGACAGGAAGTGGATACCGAAGGAGCTCGACCTCGGCTCTGAGGCAAATATCGGCGGTGTCGATTGCCCAAGGCTCGCGTGCCACAACGGCGGCGGCATGCAAGGCCATCGGTGAGATCGGCACGGTAATTCCGTTGATGGCCTTGAAGGCAGCCGCTTGCTGCTCGCGCGACGCAATGACCACCTGGCAGGGAACGCTGTCGAATCCGATGAGCGCAGCGGCTGTGGTCCGATGTTGCCCATCGATGATGACGAACTTTCCCCCTTCGACGGGCGAGACCACAACAGGGGAGAAGCAGGACCAGGAGAAGGCTTTCGCAATTCGCATGACATTGCGTCGACCCTGACCGACAATTGGTCTTTGATACGCTGGATCAACCAGCAGGTCCTCAATGCGCAGCCACTGCAACATTGGGACTGCACCGGCATTGACATTGGCCGGCTTTTCGAGCCCTTCCGTTGAGATCTGTCTCATGCCGCTGTTCCTCTAAATGTCTGCGTAGGCGTAATTGTTCTCCTTCGAACCCTTCCTACGAACCTTCCCGCTGTGCGACCTACGTTACCTCACAGGACTGTTCATTGGGATTTCTCCGATGAGTTGCTTCTCTGCTGAGCGGTGGTCGTTATCGTGTGACGGAGTCCTTGCTGGCAGCGCTTATGCTGGACTGCCCGGATGAAGCGGGCTCTCCGACGGCCTGATCGACCTGCACGACATCCCCGGGCTCGATCGTTGCGGATTCGTCGGCGACGGACTTGACGGTACTGCCGCCAACCCGGCGGATGATAGAGAACACCGTCGTCGGCCTGGCAGCCGTCTTGTCGAAGAGGAACTGTGACATGGTGACCGTCGCCTCATTGATGAGACTCAGGGAAGTCGCGAGACGTGCCTTAGATTGATCGATCTGCGCTTCGGTATCCTGCTTGTCAGCGACGATTTGGGCCTTCCGCTCGGCCTTCAAGTCGGCTGCGGCGCGTTCCGCCTTGCTGATCTCCTGTCGTGCGCGGAGGACGGCGGTCGTGTAGTCGAGCAGCTTGCTCTCAAGATCCGCTAACGTGCGTTCGAGGCCGAATTCACGGGAACTGACCGCCAAGCCTTTAGCCACCAAGGCGCTGACAGTCTGCTGCTCTCGACGGGCCATGGTAATTTGCCTGTTCTGGACCTCGATCTTTTGCTCAAGCGCCTCGACTTCCCTAGAGAACAGGCTTCTGATTTCAGAATAGGCTAGGAGCTGTGACTTCAACGCTTCACTGCGGGCATTCATAACAGCCGTTTCATCGGCGATCAGGCGCGCGACTTCGGCATCGTTGCGCAGTTCCTCGGGTGTCGCGATCTGCATGGTCCCGTCGAGCTCGGCGGCGAGCCGCGCACGGCGGACCAGCAATCGACGGGCCTCAAGGCGTGCACTTTCGTGAACTCCCTGCGCCGTAATTCTGTCTTTCTCCATGCGGCCGGCCTCCATCCCCACCTGTTGGAGAACGCCTCCCGCCAAGCCGATTGCCTGCAGGACAGTCAACCCGGGCCGATACGGATACTCGCCCGAGTTCTGTACGGCTCCAACTACATAGATCGGCCTATACTGGACGATCTCGATGGTAGCTTCCGGCCGGCGTGAAAGCCCGGCTCGCTGCTGCAATGTCTCGGCAATGGACGTCGCGAACTCTTCCGTTGTCCTTCCGGCCGCAGGCAGGCTTCCGATGAGCGGCAGGGAGACGGTTCCTGAGGCGCTGACAGAATACTCGTTGGCGAAGACCGCCCAATCGAAATATTCGGCCTTGTCAGTCCGCCACTCAACAACTTTGATGCGTAATTTGTCTTGCGGTCCGAGACGATAATCGTCGGCCGTCGCGCGGATCGGGAGGACGAGCATCCCAATCGCGCAGACCAAGCCGCAAAATGTCGAGAATTTGGAGCGCATAATTTCGCCTTTGCTCAATCAAAAACGAGAGGGCATCTCCATCCTGCCGCTTCCCGATATGATTCACGCTACGCTGGGCTATGGGTACATGCCATTTGCGGGCTGCGCCGAGACTAGGAACGTTTTGGTCATCCAGACCTAGTTGCGAGTCAATAAAGTTCGGCCTGTCCTGAAACAAGGTACTGATTTACAGATAAACAATCCAGTCAAAGGCAAATTCGGGCCGAGCTTCTCTCGAAGAGATGACACCCTACTGCATTGATTGTCAATACCTGGATAACACCTTGGGGCGACTGATGATCAAATACAGGAAAGCTTGGCAGATGCTAGCGAAAGTCAACGGAATGATTTGACGGTAGGCTCGGCAAAAGAACGGATACTTCAAAGGTATTACCTCGGTATTACCGAGCAGACCAGCGCAACGTTCGGCGCGCAACCGAAGGGCCGCACAATGCGCTAGATCGTGCGGGCTCTTCGGACATACTTGATGGGCGGATCATGATTCAAGGCTGCTTCCAGGAGGCGGTCCCGGGTGCTCTGGACCGTCTGATCCTGAGCGACGAACAATGGAGGCGGAGTCGCCCTACTTCATTGGCGATGAGCGCACACGCGGTTCGTCGAGCTGCGATAACTGCATGTTCGTGGAGGCGGTGCTGCGGAGATTGTGCATACCAGCTTGTCCTAGCGCGACCTGCCCGAGATCTCCGGGGAGTGGAGGAGCGTGCTCCGCCGCTTCAGCCGCTGGAGCAAGAAGGGTGAGGTAGAGCATCTTCGCAGCCATGTCGGATGATCCCGACTGCTGGCATCCGATCGTCGATCCCATCATCATGCGCGCCCACCAACACGCTGCGGACGCAAGAAAGAGGGCTGAAGGTCACGCCCTGGGGCGCTCCCGTGGCAGCCTAAGACAGCGATCGTCTGCGCGCGGCGATCGCCAGAAAAGGCGCCAAGGTTGTCAGTCCCAGCAGCCCCTCCAGAGCCCGCAAAAGTCCCGCTCGATCACCACTTCTATGCCCAGAGGTAGAGGCACCTGGCTGAATGCTGCTTCTCTGAGCCCAGACAGGTCTCAATGCGCTATGAGAAAACGGCGAGAAACTGCCTCGCCGTCGTCACGATCACTGAAAGTATCTTATAGATCAGAT
This sequence comes from Microvirga makkahensis, assembly GCF_009830105.1. GTDB lineage: Bacteria > Pseudomonadota > Alphaproteobacteria > Rhizobiales > Beijerinckiaceae > Microvirga > Microvirga makkahensis. The sequence continues at coordinate 5,145 of NZ_WURB01000018.1, read as the reverse complement.
ACGTGTCCACACAGTCTAGAGGATGAAGTCCTGAGTGCTCAGCTGGAAGGTGCCGCTCAGCTTGACGCAGATATCGACATGGCCGTCTCCATCCACGTCGCCGTGGATTTCCGTGACGCCGTTGACGCTGAAAGCGCGCAACTCACCGGCGGTCTTGCTGAACTTAGCGCTGCCGATGAACGCGAAGGACTGATTGCCCACGCTCTTCACATCCGCGTCGATCACCGAATAGTCGATCTTGTCCTCCCCAAGTACGAAATCCTTGATCGTGTCGACCGTTTTAGAAGATCCCGACTCACGCGTGGCATTGAAGCAGAATATGTCCTGTCCACTTCCGCCAGAGAGGATGTCCCGACCGGTGCCGCCAGTCAGCCTGTCGCTTCCTGCCCCGCCGGACAGCGTATCGTTGCCCGCCAAGCCACTGATCAAGTCGCCGCCCGCGGTGCCGTTCAGTTCGTCATGTCCCGCCGTGCCCATGATCGTCTGCGGGGAGGGAGCTTCCTCAGGTGCGGTGGCCGTAGTCAGGAGAACCTGGGAGCCGGATCCTAATCCGGATAGCCTTCCGCTTGTGCTAATCTTTGTGCCGTTGACCTCTAGGAGCGCGCCGGTCTTCCATAGATTGAACACGGTTATGCTGGCATTCTGGTCCAGAATTGAGCCGCCGTTGATTTTCGCATGGGCGCTGGCGGCCAGCCAGACATGATCAGTCGAGGCACTGCCACCGAAGTGGTGAGGATCTCGGCTCTGTCCGTCTTCCATCGTGATCGACGTGCTCCAGAAACGGTAATTGCGGTTGTTGCCTTCCGCAATTGTGTTGATAAGAACCGTATCACTGGATTTGAGATCATAGCCGGCATCCGTGCTGCCGGATGCTACCGTGTTTTCGAACCGAATATTGTAGTTTCCGGACTCTGTCGTGAAGCCGTCGCCATTCCAGTACTCGGTACTCGATCCACGTGCGTTGCTGCCTTGCATCACGACGTTTCTGAAGACGACATTGTGCGCCGTGTCATCAAGCGCGATACCTTGCACATACTTCTCTGGTGTGTTCGCGTCACCGCGACCCGTGACATCCTCAATGAGAATGTTGCGGCTATCGTACCTGAGCTTGATTGCGTTCTGCGAGAACTTGTTGATGCTCACCGCTCTCACTGTGAGCCCATCGACACTGGCGCTCGCATAGCCGCTCGAGATCGTATCCTCAAGGAAGCGCCTCACATTGTCCGCCTGCATGTGCTCAAGAGTGAGATCCTTGATGTCGGCGCCAATCCGGAAGGCGCCATTGCCGATGTTCTTGAACGCCATATTCTGGAACTTGAGGTGGTCGGCGCCGGCCAAGAGACGGAAGACTTCTGTCCCTTCCGGTTTGCCCGTTGTCCAGTCGGTCGCCCGCGTACCGACGAACTGCGCATTCATAGGCTTGCCGGTCGCGTCCACCCCACGGATGGTGACGGGCGCTCCTGCTTCGCCGCCAGTCCTGATCGTTGTCTGACCGGTCACCTGATAGGCACCCTGATCGGCGCGTAGAAGAACCTCACCATTCGGGCCGGCCTTGGCGATGAAGCTCGAAAGGCTGGAAATCGGGCCTGAATTGGCCCAATTGGATCCATCTTTCGTGCCGGATCCAGTTGGAGAAATATACAATGTCGTCAAAGCAAAACCTTTCTGTGCGGCCCTGGAAGGAGCGGCCTCAATCGCAAAACCCGTGCGGTCTCAATAGAAGAGCCGCATGATCGTCATGAAATTGCGCAGAACGCAGATGCCGATGCGGAATATGTTCGGCCTCTGCTTACGATGTTCTAGCAACGAGCGAGATGAATCACACGACTGCTGATGTCAAGTTGCTTTGGCCTGCCCTCCTGAGAAGCGACCATCCTGATGTGTGGCTTTCAGGCCGAATGGAGGGCGAGAGAATGGATCTGCTGCGAACCGTTTGGCAACTCGATTACGCTTGCGCCTCCGGCCAGCTCCGAGGGCGCAAGGTGTTCAAAGGCCGTTATTTTGATCGCTTGGTGATCCTTCCGTGCGTCCGCTGGTTGGATTGCTTCGAATAATGGAAAGAATGACGCAGGAGGATCTCCACGTCCCGTACACGCCTCACGAACTTCAGGGCGAGGCCGTGCGGCTCGCGCTGACGTGTGGTCGCGACCTGGCGATCAGCGGTTTCTGGATGAAGGGGGCCAGATCCGAGGTACACTGCGCTTTCCTTGGCGAGCAGTTGACCAGTATTGGTCCTGCCCGATGTGCCATCCACGGGCTACGCAACGTTCCGGGCGTCGTGAGTTTGTTGAGCGAAGGTGTTCGGTGCCAAGCCGCCGAGCGCCGTAAGTGGCCCGGTCTCATTGCATTCTCCCCTGCGGTCTTTGATCCGCTCCTGGGGAGCGGCGAAAACCAGGGGCTTCACCTCTTTCTTCTGAGCACGTCCTGCAGCATCGTCTTGTCCAGGGCTGGATCCGCCACGAGCTTCTTGAGCTGGCGGATCTCGGTCACGCCCATGTCGGCGAACTGCTTTTCCAGCGGTAGAAGGTGGGCTCGGTGATGCCCGTCCGGCGGATCACCTCGGCCACCGGCGTGCCGCTTTCGGCTTGGCGCAGCGCAAAGGCGATCTGCTCTTCCCTATAGCGCGTCTTCTTCATGGCGCCGACCCTTCTCAGGGATCAGAATGCCCGGAAAAGTTGACCTTCCGATGGACCAGTTTGTGGGGGCAGGACCAAGGATCGCATCGCCCAGAACCAACACCCCCTCCGCATGAAGCATCTTGGCTTTCTCGATGGCTTCAGGAATGTCCCCGGGGGCGCGTATCTCAATCACATCAACTCGCAGCCCCGGTTGGATGACCATGGATACTTCGCGTGCCAGGGCAAGGCGATGGTCGTCGTTCGCAGGGTTCACCAGCACCGCCGCCCTTTGGGCTTGGGGCAGAAGCTCCCGCAAGATCTCGAACCGCCTGGCTAAGAATGCGCCGGGTGTGATCGGGGCCACCCCGGTGACATTGTGCTCTGGGTGGGCCAGACTTTGCACCAGACCAATTTGGAAGGGATTGGCCACGAAGGAGAACGCAATAGGGATCTCCGATGTGGCGCCCTTGAGGGCTCGGGCTATTGGTGCGCTCGGGCCGACGATAAGGTCGGATCGTGACCGAACGATTTCGGCAGCCAGCTCAGACGCGCGCTCATAGGGGCCCTCCAAGGCCCGCCGCTCGATGGTGAGATTGTGGCCCTCGATCCAGCCGAGTTTGCGCAGTTCGTCCTCGAAGGCGGTGTGGCCGGAACCGGCACACCGGACGGGATACAGCATCCCAAGATGGACCGTTTCGGCGGGCGTCTGGGCTGCCACACCCGAGGCGAGCGGGACCAAGGCAAGCGCAGCGAAGCATGGAGAGCGGCCCATCGGGAAGTCTCCTCTTTTCGCATTTGAAGGAGCAAGCCTACTCTACTCGGCGTTCGCCAGACAGATCCTCATTGACGCCTTGAGTGCATTGATGGGTAGGCGGACCTTAGCAGAGCCGAGTTGGAGTTTCGAAGAATACACCCGCTGACGTATGTTCGAGGCGGATCGGAGTGACTGGCGCCGGGTTCGCCGCAGGGGTAACATCATGCCGCCTTACGTGCATGCAGACTCCCATGAGTATCTGGCGAGGTGGTCCAATGAGGCGGCGAGAGTTTCTTTCGCTGATCTGCGCGGCAACACTCGCTCAGCCAGGCGTCGCTCGCGGGCAGTCTGGCAGGATTCCTCGCGTCGGTGTTCTCTGGCACGCCGCCAGTGCCGAGGCGCAGGGAGTGTACTACACGGCTCTTGTCGAGGGCTTCCGGGACCTCGGCTATGTGGACAGACACAACATAGCCCTCGAGCATCGGTTCGCCGGCGAAGCGCCTGAGCGCTTCCGGAGCCCGACAGCCGAGCTGATTGGGCTCGAGGTTGACGTGCTGGTGATAGTGGGCCCGCAGACGGCACCTTATGCCAAGAACGCGACCAGCACGATCCCTGTTGTCTTCATGGGCGTTCCCGATCCCGTGGGCAGTGGTTTCGCCGACAGCCTCGCGCGACCGGGGAGGAACATGACGGGGCTGTCCACCTTCGGGGCCGATATCGACTCCAAGCGCCTGCAAACCTCAAGTCCATGAGAGAGGACCTGTCCCGGATTGCTTTGCTCGTCAATCCCACTTCGCAACCGGCGCCCTTGTACAGACGGGTCCCTGACGCCGCGGCAATTGAACTGGGTCTTGAGAGCGTCACGTTCGAAGCACGCTCGCCCGATGAACTGGAGCGCGCCTTCGAGGCCATGGCTGAGGCTGGCATGCAGGCGGTGACGATCAATGGGGACGGTTTGGTCTACCAGCATCGGTTCCTTGTCGGGAAGCTGGCCCTTGCCCGCCGCCTGCCGCTGGCGGTGTGGTCAAGGGAGACGTTCGATGGGGGCGCGTTGATGTCCTATGGCCCCGATCAGGTTGCATGTGCCGCCGCGCGCCTGCTTTCGTGGACAAGATCCTGAGAGGCGCCAAGCCGGGTGACTTGCCGGTTGAGCAGCCCGCGAAACTGGAGCTCTTCATCAACCTCAAGGTGGCGGGAACATTGGGCCTGACGGTTCCGCCGATGTTGCTCGCGCTTGCGGACGACGTGATCGAATGAGTTCTCATTGTAAGGTTGGTCGCCGAGAGGATCTGCCGCTCCGCCCATCGGACGGTATAGGATAATATGCAAGCTGCTGGCCGCCATGTCACAAAGCAAAACCGAGTCGCCCTGAATCTCGGCGCAACGGGAACGGCCATCCAACCCGCGGCCTTGTGGCCGGAGCCGTCGGTGTTGCGGCGATGACCTTGACCGAGAGGCTTGAGCAGGCGTTCGCCAGACGGACGAACGCGTACGTTCCGGCCCACATTCTCGAGCGCCTCCTTCGTCCGCCGCATGGGGCCGATCACGAGCGGCTGCTGCTGAACTGGGCCATGCACCGGGGCCAGAGCATGGTTCTGGGGAGCCGTGCGAGCCCTGATAGCCCAGCACGTCTGCCTTTGCAGCCTTTCGCTCCAGTCCGATCAGGCGGATGTGACGGGCAGCACCTTGGCATAGCTCTGACGGATCTTCCGGTAGCACTCGCAGGCCACCCCTTCGAGGCCCGCTTGGTCCACGATACGGATACCGCCGCGT
>NZ_WURB01000017.1 GCF_009830105.1 Microvirga makkahensis | reverse complement strand
GGCGTGCGCTTCCAGATCAACGCCCAGAACTGCGTCCACTGCAAGACCTGCGACATCAAGGACCCCAACCAGAACATCACCTGGATCACCCCCGAGGGCGGCGGCGGACCCAACTACGTCAATATGTGAACATCAACGGGGCAGGCTATGAACATTCGGCAGAACGGCCAACAGATCCTCATCTCAGGGACTGGCGCCGGCGATGACGGCGTTACGACTAGCTCTGGTCGAGTGTGAGCCAGATGGCGTTTCTCACTGAACCAGATCCTGAACGCGGAGTAGCGCTGCCGGTCGTGCCGGGCATCTCTCGGATTGTCGCTAACAATCCCAGCCTGATGACCTATCACGGCACCAACACCTACCTCATTGAGGCGGACGATGGCTTCGTCGTGCTCGACCCTGGCCCGGATGATGACGGTCACCTCAAGGATGTCCTGACAGCGACCCGGGGGCAGGTTTCTGCGATCCTGCTCAGTCATACCCATTCCGATCATCTCGGTGCGACCGCCGCCCTCAAAGCCCGCACTGGCGCCGCCACGTACGCTTTCCATCTCAGCGCCGATCCCGCCTTCTTGCCCGATATTCTGCTGCGGGATGGCGACACGGTGGCTGGCATGACCGCACTCCACACGCCGGGCCATGCCAGCGATCACCTCTGCTTCGCTCGTCCCGACGGCATCGTCTTCAGCGCCGATCATGTCATGTCCTGGTCGAGCAGTATTGTCTCCCCGCCAGGCGGCGACATGGCCGCTTACGTCGCCAGCCTGCGTCTAATGCTCAGCCGGGACGACCGCCTGTATTTGCCGGGTCATGGTCCGCCGCTGCCGAATCCTAAACCCTATGTTGAGGACCTGCTCGATCATCGCCTGAGGCGCGAAGAGGCCATTCTCCGAACGCTTCGCGATGGCCCTTGCACGACGTGGGATCTGGTCGATCGGCTCTACTCGAAGACGCACCCCTGGCTGCGGCGGGCAGCCGAACGAAACGTGGTCGCGCACCTGCTCAAGTTACAGACGGAGGGGCTCGTGTCGCCGGATGGAGAGCGCTGCCGAACGAGAGAAAGGCTCTCCTGCTCGTGTGAAGACTGAAGAACGATGACGAACAACCGGATCGAGAGAGATCCAGAGCAGGAGACGAGCACCGTCACCATGCTCGAGCACCATGGGTACCAGATCCGGCTGCGGCGCACGCAGGTCGACTGGATCGGCTTCATCACTCGTCGTGGACAGCGTCCTCCCGTGATCCTTGCTTCTGTCCAGAAGGCCTTGATTGCAAAGGCTCAGGCGTGGATTGAGGAACGAAGCCGTCTTCCGGCGCTGCCGTGTCGGCAGTTTCCTCTGGAAGGCTGTGCCTGAATTGTCGCGCCTGGGGCCGGGCTTTTTCTTATCTCAGCGATTTGGGCCGTTGACGCGTCTTCGCAAATCGCTGGTCATCAAGCGCCTCAACATTAGTCGTTGGGCCGACTGACGTGCGCTATGCAACGTGGCACAACTAAGGAGATTGTGCTCTCAAGGTGGCGAGCCGTTCTAGCGCGTTCATGTGATGTGCCCGGCCACCCTTAGTCCCGCAGAACTGCACAATTCAGGTTCCTTAGCGAAGTCTCCAGCCCGTATGCCGCATTTCGAGTGCGGTGCATTCAACCACTCTGCCACCTCTCCGGGTCGCGAACGTGGTCAATCGGGCGCTCCAAATCGCGTGACAATTCAGCCGCTTAGTAGCCTTTTAAGCGACCTTCGGCGCGTCTGCAAGAGGTTACAGTTTGACCTGATAAGACAGCAAGGAGAGCGTCGCCAGCTATCTTGCTGTGGCGCCTGTGTGGCAGGGGGATGGGTCCAAGATCAGGATATTTTTGTAACCGTCCCTGAAATGGCTCTAGTCCGTGGGAGGATTTTTCAATCCCCCCTTAGCCTACCCGCATTCCAGAAACGACGTTTTCAGCGAGATCACTTTGTTGGCCAATCGGTGGGGATCAGCTTCTCACCAGAGGCCCTAGTCCATCGCATCTTGGTTGCGTCGACGAATTTTGGGTCGTCGGCGAAGTATGCATGCTCCAAGAGAATGACTTGCAGGTCCTGTTGTCGCTCCACTTCTGAAAATATGAAGTCGATGTGGCGTTTGAGAGCTGCTGTGTCCTCGTCAATAGCCAGCTCCCTAACGTCCTGCTCTTCGGAGGCCGGGAAGTAGGGGCGGCTGACCTGATCCAACACTAGCAGTCCAGGAATCGGGGCATCTATTTTGCTGAAGTGTCTGTGGAGGCCGAAGCTCAAGGCAATATGGATAGCCAAATAGTTCTGGTCCGAACCGACTTCTGGGATTCGTAGGATGCTGCGTCTCGGGTTGTTCTCAACAATCCGAATATCTGCGCGTTTTGCGGAAAATTGCAGATCTGCACCTATGCACGGGTCAACGACTGGAAGCTCGTGGAATATCTCCGATGCGAACCGGGAAACCTCAGACTCTGCCCACTGCAGTCGCACCTCAACAGCTTCCTTATTAACTATAGCCTCCAACCTGTCGATCTCCCTGCGCAAAGGCTCAAGGTTCTTTGCGCCAGTAGATTGCTCCTCGGCAGTCTCCAGAAAGTAGGAAATTCGACCGAGGACCCGTGAAACTAAGTCGGATACGCTCTCGATTTTTCGAGCATCTTCAATGCGATCCAAGAGAGACTTGATCGCGATATCAACTCGGCGCAGACGCTCCTGAAGGGCCGCGATCTCCGTCTCAACTTCGTCTACATACCGCTGGAGGCGTGGTCTATGTCGCTCCGCGACAGTATTCTCCTTCCGAAGGCGCTCCAGCGATGCCTGGAGCATGCGAGCTACTTGTTGCCCCTTCTCAGTGTGTTGCTCACAAACCGGGCAAACCGTAGCTACGTTCTCTAAATGCAGATGCTCAGCAAGGCTTACCTTGTGAAGTTGGCTCTTAACTGCTGCAGAGTAACCAACGGCGGTTTCGGAGGTTTCTCGTGCGACTTGGCGTTGCCGTTTCCTTGTGCCGATCTCATTAAGGACTTGGCGACGTTCCTCATACAGCTCTATCAAATCAGTATCATCGGGTCGCTGTGTTGAGGAAAGCGGAGCTTCCAGTAGGCTGGCTAACCTCTGAAGTAGAGCGGCCTCTGACATCTCGGGGGTAGGCTCCTCCGCTATACCGAGTTGCGCCGCTTCCGCGAGAAGACCATAGGCCCGTTGTGCCACCTGCGTTTGTGCCGAGATCCGCGCCTTCTCCCGAGCGGTCTGGACTTCCAATGCTTTTCGAAGCTGTCGCAAGCGCCGCTCAGCATTAAGAGTTTCCTCGTTGGTGACTCCAAGAAAATAAGGCATCGCTGCGACGATGCTGTCCGCCTTATCCTTATCGTCTAACCCATGGAGAAGAACGGTCTCACTATCGATGACCTCTTTCGTCAGGAAGATGTAAGGAGTCATATGTCTGACTGACACGTGATCGCCTGTATCCTGGCCAACAGTGCCTTCCGACTGAATATCACCAAGTCCGAACAGGCGTTCGATAGTGTTGCGAGCGGCTTCTATCGCAGTTGGTCCAGCAAACTCTCTCACAGTGTCTGGTATCGGAGTCCTGTGGCCATAGCTTACGAACATCCGGTTAGTTGATTTTTGTTCGCCGGGAGGCACTAACCGGCCAACAACTAACTCTGTTCCTGAACTGACCCATTTAACTCCTACCGCTGCGCAGCGGCGCTTGATGTAGCTTGGGAGTTCGCATTTGGACGACCCAAGGCAATAATCAATTGTTTTTATAATGGCCGACTTACCAGTGCCCGAAGCGCCAGTAATGATGTTCACCGCACCCTTTTCGAGTTTGATGTCGCGCCTGCGGCCATCATGGCTCAAATAGAAAATGGTTTCGATATTCCAGCGCATCTAAATAGAGATCCCAAGTGCATTGAAGATGGTTTGTGAGGAGCGAACCTCACTGAGCCAGTAGCCGAGCCGTTCAGCTCGCTTGATAGCGCCTACAGCTAAATTGTCAGATGACGCTGGAAGCGCCTTCTTCATCCCAGCCTTTTGGAATTTAACGCGGCCGTCCGGCTCCAAGCTGAGCAGACCAAGTAGGACGCCGAAGCGAACCGCGTCAGTCGTGATCTCAAGAGATGCATTGATCCGTTCTGCGAGACCAGAAAGGACCTTGGGAGACCGCTCAATCCACATCAAGAATCCGGTATTCTTATTCGTTCCATTGAATGTGTCCGCGAGTTCCAGAGACAGGCAGATTGGGGGGATCAGATACAGGATGGCGAGTTCTGCACCCTCCTTCTGCTTTTCCTGGAAGCGTTGGCAGAACATGGCGAGAGTCAATGCACAGAATGCCGGGTTAGTCTCTGCGAATAAGTCGAGTGTTTTTGCGGAGGTCATTCGTCGGACAGATGTTGGTCGTATTTCGGGTGCCACCCAATCCTGAGATTGACTGACAAGACTTGATAGCTGCCTCTAACGTAATAAGGAGACTGCCAGCCTTCAGCGAATGGCTGGATTTCCAACGGTGCTTTGGTATGGCTCCAAGAGAGCAGCTCTCGACCTTTCTTTCTGTTTTCGTTCTCGTCGCAGCTGTCAGCAGCTTCTCGAAGCAGCGAGTGTAGGTCATCCCAATGCTCGCGGAGGATCAGATCATAGCGATGGATTTTAGATGCCAAGCCAGGTCGCTCATTTATCCACTTTGACCGCTGCTCTCGTGCTCGCCATTCTTCGCGAATAGCGCGTCTTATTTCTGACGCGGTTCCGTCGACGAGCTCGATCTGTCGGACAAGCATGTTGTCCGGCTCGTAATCAATAGGTGGATCGACCGACTCAAAATCGGGAAGTAGGCGATCCTGCTGTATGTCAGCTATAATTCGAGTTAGCTCAGCTTGAAGCTCAGTGCGGCTCAGGAACCTCGAACGTACCCCAGTAAGAGAGAGAACTACCTCTCTATCCCACCATTGCGTTAAACGCTTCGCGGCTTCAGCTCGGAACTCTGGTTGGATCAGTCGCAGTTTGCTTGCGACTTCAGCTTCGATATTTTGGATCTGAGGTGAGTTTGGTCTTGCTGTGATACGGTCGATCAGTTCCCGCTGCAAAGTCGAAGAGAGTGCAGCAAACGCCTTGCAGCCTGGATATTTTTTCTTATGCGGCTTCTTCTGCGGGTCGCTTTCAGCCTCATATTCGGCCACCACCCTTGCAGCTTCATCTTCAAGAGCAGCTCGGAGCCCCGCTCTGCTGTCCCCGTCTGGTGGCGTTAGTAGAGCATTGAGTGGGCTGTCATCCGCTATCGTAGCGATAGTTGCGATAATCAGGTTTGTATTGACGAGGTCAATCTCGCTAAGGCTATCAATCCATACCTTGATTGTTCTCCAGATCTGCTCGCTTTTTACAGATATTGTGGAGGCGGCATCGATGGAATGTTTTAGCTGGATAAGGGACTTAATCAAGCCAGCCTGTAGGTCGACGTCGTCCCCAACCTCAATGCCAATTATTGCATCATCCTGCTCCTCATCGAGCAAGATCATCAGAGCAAAAAGGGCCTGGTAATAGTAGCCCAGTGCAGGTCCAACGGCTGAGTGGTCCCGCTTCGAGTTATTTCCATCAGACATTCAGATCTTGCGAGCGACTGCTCATGCCCCCTTTTTGTTCCCGCAATGCTAAATTGGGAAAGCTCAATCCTCAACCCTCCAAGGGCGTATCTTCTGGGTATATCCTGACGTGACGTAACACGGCGATGCTCGGAAGCGTAACATTAGATTTCGGATTGGTATGTTGTGACGACAATGTACTCAGGTCTTTGATCCTGAGGTTACACAAGGATCACGTCGATAAGCTCGCGCCTCTGGGCTGGTCCCTTTCGACGGGCCTCAAAGCTCTAATAGGTTTGGATCAGGGGGGAAGACCCTTACCAGGTCCAGGTCGCGTTCACGGAGTTGCCGAGGGACAGCATCCCTGCGCTACCCGAACTTCCTTGCGTTGCGCGACGATAGGATCCGCGTGAGGTTGTTGTGGATCGCTCGGCTCTCTAGTCAGGTTCAGATTATCCGGCTGTCGTTGGATTGTCCGATCCAGCGCATGGAGGGCGGTCACATGGCACGCCAAGAAAACTTTCTGCAACTGCGATGGAGAGGGTAATCTTAACCAGTCGTTAATCATATGGCGGCGAGCATGCTGTGGCTGATCCGCTGAAGAATTCCCGGATCAGCGCTCTCCCAACGAAACGGACAGGGCGCGGATGTACCGCCTCGCTCCGCTTCCGGGTGGCAGTGCCACCTTGGGTAACTGTCTCGTAACCATAGCCACAACTCAATCTGACCTCTTTCAGGCTGCCAGCGTTAGTCGTTTGCCCGAACGAGAGAGGACGACCCATGACCATTCTCGATCCTATCACCGGACACCTCGTCAAAATTGAGCTCCCGATCCGGCCACGCCCCTGATGTTTCCGAGGGGAGGGGATCATGAAGCGATCCACAGTGCGACGAGCGAAACGCTGGACTCTTGAGGAATTGATGCGCCTCGTCGACAAAGACGTGGACCAAAACCCCTCGGAGAGTCGGCCCTCAAAAGGGCAGGGCCGTCTGGTCATTCAGCTGGACAAGTCATCGAGACCTGATCGCGTTTGAGGTGACGAGAGGAGATCTGCACCGCGAGCGTTCAGTCATCCCCGCGGTGCTCTCCACCCGGCCGCGATCGCCTCGCTTTCGGAACAGAACCAGCGCCCCCCAGCGGCCTCGTTCAGAACCGTGCGATGATAGTGCCGGCTGCCCGGGACATGATAGATCCGCTCGCCTTTGGCGCTGATGTTGCCCTTGATCTTGCAGTCCGCCGCACCGGCTGTCGGCTTGGAAGAAGCTGGGGACGCCGAGCCCATCGATGGGCTCTCCTCACGGATGCCCTTGCGCCAGTCCCAGGGCGGTGTAAAGGTGCCAGCCCAGATGCCCCCGCCTTGCATTCTTGGCTGCGGTCTCTTGAGGCACATAATCGGCCCCATACTGGCGATAGGCGAGGGCATATCCCTCCTGAACCAACCAGGCGTTCAGGTCCTCACCCTTGGCTGAGCACACGGCAACAATCCGCTGATAGCGGTCAATGTCCTTCTGCACGCATGAGACATTGGATGTTCCGATCTTGTCCGAGAGAGCAAGGGCGGCTCGCTGGCCACAGCGGTAGGCCTTCCCGTCCAAGCTCTGACAGGTCTGGGCACTCTCGGGGGCATCCACCCCGTGAAACCGGACCCGTGTTCCCCTAATCTCAAGAGTGTCGCCATCGATCACGCTCGCACGACCGACGACCGTCTCAGCCAGGACCGGAGTGGTACACAGTAGGAAAGTGGCAAGAGCAACGGAGGTCTGGATCATGAGCGTTCTGGATCGAGCAAGTGATAGGGAATAGACCGGTACATAAGAATGCGCCGGCATGATAGCCCTGCGAGGGCATGAAAGCTCTATTCAATCCGAACAGCGACTGTGTTTACCCAACGATCAGCTCGTCCAGGGCGCACATCGTCAGTCACCCAGAGATCCGCTACAGACAGGCCCGCGTCCTCCAAGCGCTTTTGCATCTCCTGTTCGATCAGGTCGGTGAAGGTGCGTTCTCCTACGACTCTGTCGTCAGTCCCGTGCTTTACCGATAGGTACCAGGCGCCACCACGTCTCAGCGCTCGAGTAAATCGCGCGAATGTCGAGCCAAGCTCATCTCGCGGTACGTGCAGCAGCGTGGCACATGCCCAGATGCCATTAAACTCCTCCGTCCATGCCATATCGGCGAAGGTCATATGGCGCACATCTAGCCCGGTATAAGCGGCTGCGCGTTTGACCATCTCGGCGGAGGCATCGAACGCTGTAACTTGATAGCCGGCCTTGGCGAAGGCGCGGGCATCTCGTCCCGAGCCGCATCCCGCATCAAGAATATGCCCACCTGGCGGCACATGCGCCAGAAAGCGCTCGCGCAGAGAATTGACGTTCGCACCCACCGTATCGTTGAAGTACGCATCGGCATTGGCATTGTAATAGCTGATCGACATCATCAGGTCTCTAGTTGGCCCCGGCGAGAGCTTCCCCTATACGTCAATCTACCTTGCTATGCGCCTGGGAGAACTGACTCATCTCCGGGAGCCGTTGTTTAGCACAGTGATCAGCCGGGTGTAAAAGGGGTCACTCTCTGGGTTGTAGAAAGCCGAGCCACCCCAGTAGTTGTCGCGGAGAATGAGCTTTACCTGGTCGTAATGCTTCATCAGAGCGCGGCTGCGGGCCTGGGGAGTGCCGCCGAGCGACGATGCAATGCGTGCTTTCCACGGGTGGTTGCTGCCCATGATATTTTCGTTCCGCGCGATGAGCTTGTGCATGAAGTGCTCACCAACGACCCGGTCCGACTTGAGGCCGTTGCACAAACTATGAGCGAGAACGAGATTCCAGACCTCATCATGGTGTACGACTTGGCGCGGCAACACATGGTCAACGTGGATATCATCCGGCGCCATGGGCTCACCACAGTAGAAGCAGGTATTACCCTGGTAGCCTTGTAAGAAGGGAATGTTCGAGGTCAGGCCCTTCCGCTTATGGCCGTTCGCGAGATACGTGAGTCTCAGATCATTGGCGAGCTCATAGTGCTCGTGACGCTCGTGGCTCATCGTAAACGCGCCTTCAAGGAGCGCCCAGCGTGCGTTGAGCTCCTCCTCCAGCTCACTACGGCCGGACACCGCAACGGCATGCAGCTCGTCTGTCAGTTCAAGCGTGCGCCCGAAATTGGTCCGGTAGAACTTGTCCTGAAAGCTCGTGTCGTTTCCGAGATTGTGGAAGCGGTTGATGACGTCTTCAAAGGCCGTCCGCCCAACCTCGTTCACCGCTTGATCGAGTGACAGCTTGTCGACCTGACGCTCAGCAATGATACGCTCCATCTTTGTGCGCCGGCTCGGGTTCGACTGTTGTGGCATTGCCTCGCTCGATGCGAGGCGCTGTAGGTATTGGTGGAGGAACTCGTGAGAGAGCACGTCCCACGGGACAGAGGTGTATCCCTGGTCAGAGAGGCTGAGCAGGGTCTTGCCGAGCGCGATCTTGTAAGTGGCTTGATTTAGGCCGTAGAGGATCAGCGCCTTCCAGTGATCTTGATCAGTAAATTCCGACATGACGGTTCACAACCCTGTTCTGTCTCGTTCTTACAGCAACGCACCACCTCGGAATTGAAAGATCAATAAGACCAAACAAGGTGGATAAGAACATTAAGTCCGTTCTATCTCGTGGTTCGAATACAGCTTCGTACTAACAAGTACACGACTGCTTTCGGTAGAAACAAGCCGCTCCCAGCTCTTCTCAACGTTCCGGTTCCCCGAGATTGTACTGAACCGTGATTGCGCGATTGTCTGAAATAGTCGCTGTTTGCACATGCCGCACTCCAGGTGCCGAGAGTAAAACGCCAGAGCCTTCGAGAATGGCTTTAATCTCGGTCAAATTGCGAGTGTCTTCCAGCACATGAACTGTGGTTAGGTTACCGCCCTCCTTCGTCTCGCAGCCAGAGACTGCCGGACACGGCGCGGAGGGTGTCCGATATGAAAGCTTCCGCAGAAGGCACATCTGTAGGCAACAAGTCCCCGTAGCCACCTGATAGCTGAAGCGGCCAATTCTTCTGATAGAAACCGTTGCTTGCCTTCGCAGGATCTGCGTCGTTGTCTGCGCTTCGATGCCATAGGATCAGCGCGTCGGTGGGGCGTCGCGCGGGGGAAGAGTGGCCGCCAGTTCCACAAGTGAGGCGACAGGAGCCGCATCCAGCCGGCTCCATACCTTGCCCAAAGCGACTCTGCTGACCTGTGTCTCGGTGATCCCGAAGTGCCTCGCTAGCGTGCTGCGGCGCCAGCCGCCTTCGAGTAGCATGCGCTTTAACAAGGCCGCCTGAGCCTCGTTCATCGGGCGCTTTGCTTCCCGCGGCGCACGGAGGTCTGCTCCGTCTACGGAGAAATCCACGGGAGGTAGGGAGCCGAGGTAAGATGATGCCTCGAAATCAGACATGGCCGTTAGGTTGCTGTAGCTGCGCCCTGTCACGATTCCGAAGAAGGTGCGCTTCCCGATGTGTGGAAAGGCCAGCATGATTGTGTCGTTCGACCAGCGATTGCTGGCCTTCATGTAGCGCAATAGGCGTACGTTCTCGTTTGTCACGACTGACTTGCCGTTCATCTCGGCTTGGCGGAATCTCGGGTTCTCTCCCTCCTGGACGTCCGCCAGGGGCAGATCGAAGCCGGGTTTTTGAGATCCGTGGACGTGGCCCCATTTTCTGCCGGACTTGACCTCGGCAATGGTCGGCTGACTAACGCCAAAAAGGTCCGCGATGATCGGTTGGGTCCACAGCTTCTGTTCTAGCATCCATCTGATCTCCCGGATGGCAGTTTCGTCGAGAACGGTGTTCCATCGATCTGGCCCCAGAGGCTTGCGCCCTCTAGACGTCATCTGGTCGACGTTCTCTTGCCGCGTGCCCAGATTGAGGTGATCGGGGTTGACGCAGTGCCGCACGTCACATTCGTGGCACACGTCGAGGTGCTTCACGCCCTTCCAGAACCAGTCCCTAATCTGTTCCCGCGTGCCTTTGAATGCATAGTAAGAGTAGGCGTGCGCATCCTTCTGGACGTTCATCGCCGTCAGCGTGCCATACCCATTGGGCTTAAGGGGCCTGGTCCAGACCCAGCACGGCCCTAACCCGTCGCGGATTTCGGGGCCTTCTACCAACGATGATCTTATCCTCGCTTGGATGCCCTCGCGCTCTCGTAGGAATCTGAGGAATAGCCTGTTCGACTCCTTGAGGAGATCCTCCGCTGCGCGGGTAATCTCGTCATGCATGGATTCCAGTTTGACTATGACTTCGTCGATAGATACCCGCACCTCCGCGAGACGCATGCGTGCTTCCGCCGTCACAGTCGCGGCGAGTCCGAAATCGCGGTTGTAGATCGCGTTCTGCCGTGGTGTGCAGGGCACCAGGTTTGGAAGGAAGTTGTTGTCTTTACGCCCGTCCAGATGGTTGACGTCGAGGCTTTCGTCCAAAAGTTGGACGCCCAGAAATGCGGAAACCACCACACGATGGAGAAGGCAGCTCTTCGCCCCATTCGCCATTGGGAACGAGATTGAGCGGTACCCGGTGTCTCCCTCGCGTTCCTTCTGCGCTCCCTGCTTGAGAGAACTCTGCGGGCCGAACACGCGGCCGTCGATCGTCACTACATACTCGGGGTTATCAGGATGCCTGACTGCGAGCGGAAAGTTGCCAAGTACGAACGTGATCCACGGCAAAGGATCCTCATTGGCCCTGCTCATCAGGGAGGTGGCCATCGGCCGGGCGGCGTCGTTCAGTAACATCATCGTCAGATTCTGGCTTGGGGGAGCCATTATAGCTCTGGCATAGGGGAGGGACGAGACTTAGCGGCATCGCTTGCACGCCGATCAAGTCGGCATTCTCTCGATCAGGACGTTGACAATCGCGTCGTATGGGAGAAGGACCATGAATGATCGGTTCCCGATGGTGATCAGGCTCTCGTTCCGAAGGCAGTCGGTGTCACTGACTTCGATATTGGCATTAGTCCTAAACAGGTGCCGTCGCCCCTCGGCGTCCGTCACCTCAAGGAATGGTCCGATGCGCTGTATCCCTGATTCCATGGTTCGTCGTCCCTCAGTCGGACGAGAACATAGGCAGAATGCGGCAGGCCTGAAAATACCTCAAAAGTAGCATGACGAAATCCCAATAAACTATGGAAATGAATGGGAAAATTTCGTTTACGAAACCACGCAATTCTCAGGATTTTCTCGTTAACGAATTTATTAAGATCCGTCGACGAAACGGTCCGATTTTCACTCGTGAGTTCGTTGCGCTTCGGTGAGCTGAAGTATGCCAGCAAGGTTGGAATGGGATACTTCCATGAATTCCTTAAAGGTTTCGGGCAAGGGTGGAGCGGATCGAGCGGAGTAAACTGTCGGCGGGTCTTCCAATGGAAACGCTACATGCTTCGCCAAATAGTTTGTCGCTCGGTGGGGAACTCCCGCAGCCTTCCGAGAGGCATGGTGATGCTGCTCCTGGGTGCAGGGCTCCTGAGCATTGGACAAGCTTTCGGGGTTCCCTTCTTCTGGACATTCATCGTCCCTATGTGGGTTATGGCGACCGGTATCGTCTTCACCGTGTCGGAGACGGCGAACGGCGCCCTAAAAAAGTTCGGAGACATCACCGGGCGGCGGTGGCGCTGCATTTCTGCGTGCAGAGCCTCATCGTGAGTATTGGTGGAACGGTGGCTGTGATCTGGTTGTAAGGTGGCACCACATGGCCGCTTGCAACATTCTCCTCGATCATGGCCATTGTGGTCCTGATCGTACCGGGATGGTCGCGTCATCGAGAGCGCGTGCAGGGGTGATCGAACGAGAAGTCGGGCATCTCGCCCGACTTCATCAATTCCTTCGAGAGAGCAGGAGCCTCGGTCGCATCTCATCGGCCATGCGAGGTGAATGCTGGTCGAACTGCTTCGATCTCGGTCCATTACCTCGGGCGTAATCGACGTCATCTCCAGCCTCGGCCATGGTTCTCACGCCGGAACTGATCTGACCATCAAACAGGAGACATTCCATGACCGACGCTGCATCCATCGCTACCCGCTACATCGCCCTCTGGAACGAAGCCGACCAAGACCGTCGCAAGGCACTCCTGGCGGACCTCTGGGCCGAGGCAGGCACCTACCGCGATCCTCTCATACAAGGTGAAGGCCATGACCAGATCGATGCCCTGATCGCTGGCGTGCAGGGACAGTTCCCGAACTTCCGCTTTACCGTCGTGGGACAGCCCGACGGCTACGGCGATCAGGTGCGCTTTTCCTGGCAGCTTGGTCCGCACGGCAGTGACGGCCCCATTAAGGGCACTGACTTCGCGACCCTCGAGAATGGCCGCCTCAAGAGCGTGGTCGGCTTTCTCGATCAGGTGCCGGCTGCGGCCTGAACCGCCGGCGAGGGCTGGGCCGCATCACCAGCTGCGCCAGTCCTCGCGCACCCCTTCCAGCAGCTCCGACGACGACCGAACTTCCCGACAGAGGATTGTCCGATGGCACTAAGTGCCGCTTCCTGCATCCGGTCTTCGAGAATGAACAATGACGAGCACGTGCATTCAGGGATTGGTGACTGGAAGAGCGTTGCTTCTAGGTCACCGCATTTGGTCTGCAGTGAGACAGCATGGGACACCATGAGATGCCATGGCACAGATTGAGACGGCCTGAGACTAAATGGAACAGCATGGGACAACCGGCGAAACGTAAGCAGATCAAATGCGTAATTGATTAGCCCTGAGACAGCATGGGACACCATGGCACGGATACGGACAGCATGGGACAAGGTGAGACGTTCTGGGACATTGGAAGTCGCTTCGGGTCCTTCCCGCGTCAGTGGTTCACCGAGGGGGGCGCTGAGCGCCGTCTGTGACAGTTTTCAGAATTTTTTCCAAAAGCGTTCAGGGGTACTCTCGTCGTAAGCCGCTGACGGAATCATGACGTAATTAGATAGACATAAATGTATGAACTATAATGATAACTTTATTTATCTTTCAATTTCGTCAAAACGTCACGCAGGGTGGGGTATGCTCGTTCCCCTCAAAATTCTCCATCGCCAGAATTGCCATCTTCGACGATATTGCCCAAACCCTTGTGGGGTAAGGGTTTGAAGCGTCATGTTCCGTCAACGGCCCATGACGAAATCACACCGCCGCGGGGATTCACGTAACGTCCCTGTCGGGTCCCGGCGTGTGACGAAGCTTTCGGCTTTTCTGGAGAATTGGCGCAAGAAAAACCCCGCCGAAGCGGGGCTTGTTGCGGCTCAGTCTTTCGGACGCAAATCACCCCTGGTGTAGAAGCCGGGTGCGAGCTGAGTCATTAGCATGTCCGTTCGCCCGTCATGCCATTTAGTGGGTTTCAGGTGTTCGGCCTTAATCAGGTGCTCCAGGGTGAGGTCGAAGTTTCTCGAGAAACCCACGGCGTCCCTATCAACCGACCAAAGACACGCCACCGACAGATCGGACCGTGAGACGTACTGCGCTCTGCGGGTGTATATCCAATCCTTGATCCACGTTGCCCATTGAAGCATGTCGGTGTGAGTGAACTCGATTCTTCTGAGAAGAAAGTCCATATCTTCCTGCAACTCTTCGAGAGTGCCAGCTTTACGCACGGCACGCCGTAGGACTTTGACATCGTGATTATTCATTATCATTCTCCTTTAAGTTGGTAGCTCTTCGCTTCATGGCGACATAGGCCCTGCGCTTCCGCCCCACCCGTCCCGTCTTGATTTCTTCCAGACGAATTTGTCCGTTGCGCTCCAGCCGGGCCAGGACCTCCTCACCATCGCGGATGCTGAGGCGGCTGAAGGATCGGCACTTGCGCGCGATCTCACGTTTCGTGAGGCCGCTCGCACGCGCGAGAGTGACCATCTGCACCACCTCGTCGCATACACCCTCCATCTCCGTCTTCCCGAGGTTGGCGGAGAAGTCCTCGATCATCTGTTTGTGGTAGTAGGACACGTAGTCCCACGCCCATTCGAGGTGCTTGAGCCGGATGATCTTGCTCTCGCAACTAACAGCGATGATGAGCGCCAAGCGCATCGCGATTTCGCGCGTGCGCCCGTAAAGAGAACCCATGCCGTTCTCCTGGTTCATGGCGTTCATCTTTTTGATCAGCTCCTTCTCATACTCTCGAAGCTTGCACAGACACTCATCGTCGAAGGGGACGACCCTCGGCGGGAACACGTAATCGGGTTTTCCAAATGAATGGTCGTTGTCATCCTCCGTACCGCCGTGAGCATTGACGTACTTCTTCACCCATTCGATCAGTTCAGGGGGGACTTCCGCATCCGGCACATCCTCTCGACTCAACTGAATTCCAAGTAAGCTTCGAACGATGAGGAAGCGGTTCAGATAACCCGATTGGACCTCCTTGTTCGAGATCGCCTCATAGAACGTCTCTGGCGTAGTCATGCCCGCTTGCACGAAAGCCGGTCGGATGACTTTTCGGTTCCTCGCAGCCTCAATTTGCTCCTTGGTAGCCCTAGCCATCGAGTAACCAATGCCACGCACGATGCCGTGTGGACGCCCGAAAAGCTCCAACTGAAGTTTCCGTGTCTCACGTTTGAGGGTGTTGTTGGCATCTCGGCCTGTGGATAGATAGATGCCGTACTCGTCCGTGACTGAGATCGTGCGTGGCGACTCCGTCAGATGCCAGAAGATCGCCGCACCTGAGCTGAATTCTTCCGGCGCAATAAGCGAACCCACACCCGCGGCTTCGAGAACATCATCAATTACCGTCTTGAAATGCTCTTTTCCGGCGGCAGTCGGAGCCACGTTCAGGAAGTACAGAGTTGGGTAGTTCCTCTTGTTCGTCACGAAATTGCGACTGAGCGTGACAGATCCAATGGCGAGAGCCACTTGCACGGCGAACTGCGGCTGCGGCTTCTCTGCCGTGTCGTTGTAGTAGTCAGTGGCGAGTCCCAACTTCCCAGGCGGGCGTAAGAGGCGTTTCGGCACGTCGAGCTGGACCGGCGCCTCTTCCAGATCTAGATCATCAAACTGGTCCCTGAGCTCCTGATGGTATGCCGCAGTCTCCTCATCCTCGAACTCGTCTGCATACCCCGCACGTTCGACCGCGCGCTTTGCCTCTTTCGCCGCTTTCATCACCGTTCGCATTGTAATAGGGCGCCTCGCGCGTCCCTTATATGAGTCCCAATGCTCGCGTTGTTTCTTATCGTATTTGGGGCTCTCTTTAGAGTATGCGTCCCAAATCCTGAATCCGGTTTCGGAACCTCTGAACTCGTGCTTGAGCGCCATGCCGAGATTGCGCCATCCCTCGAATTCATCGCACCAATAGGTCTTGTCGAGCCAGGGAAGTGCCGCCTCAATCTCTTCCACGTCGAGTCCGATAGGTTCGGAATCGTACTCAGCCTCATCGTCCTCTTCGGGGTAGACAAGTTGCTCGATTAACTCCTCAGCAATATAAGGCAGTTTGGCGGATGGATCGAACGGGACTATCCACTCATAGGCTTTCCCGCTTATGGGATGAATCGACGGCGGGAGGACGACCTGTTTTCCAGTGCCGAACAGCTCGATTTCCCAGGCCCGATGTGGCTTCCCATCTTCACCCGTCACCATCTCCTTGCTCTTTGCGAGCTTCCTTGACGGGAATGGCTTATCAGTTAAGAAGTAGATGTGACACGACTTGCCGCCCGACCCTGATTTGACGCGCGGCCAGGACCAAACATCATATCCTGGGAATAGGTCTTCGACCGTGTCCAAAGCTTCGTCTGCCCTCTCAGGATCGTGTATGTCTACATCGACGACATGCAGGAACAGTCCGTCGATCATCGACCACTTGCCGAGACGGATACCGACGTTCATGCCTTCGCGATATTCCCGCGTCAGTTTGTCGAGAGAGGCAATCGGCGCAATTGACCAATCGTTTCCGATAGGCCGTTTGGTTCGTTCGTGGAGCAGGATGACCGATGCTCCTATGCGAATAAGATGTTCGATGCTTTGAAGAACGGCATGCTCTTGAGCACGCGCTCGTCGAGTGATGGGAAACGGTGAGGGGACCGCCTTCGTCTGCTTGATGTGTGCAGGAATGCACTTCTCGTGTATAGTCATGACAGCACTGAATGTTTGAGTTCGCCCGCGTCTGAAGATCTGTCCGGGTGAAGACCTGCTTGCCGGACGGTCTTTAATCTTCAAGACGAAGGCGATCTGTCGTCGAGGTACAGCGCTCCGTTCGCCGGATGCGCTGCCCCGTCGCTGGGATTAAGATTCTAGCGAAAAGGAGAGGGGGAGCTTTAGTGCTCCGCGCACTCCATTTGCGCGATGTATGCGTTAATGGCGTCAGGCCGATAGCGAATCGGGGCGCGTTTTCCGCGACCCAACCGCATCCACTGAGGACCTTGCCGTTGGCTCCGCCACCATATGGCCGTGGCTGGGGCGATGCCGAGTATGGCCGCCACATCCTCAGTGGTTAGAAGTCGTTGTAGGCCATCGCCCCGCAGCACGACTTGGGTTTCAATCGAAGGCTTCGAGATCTTCTTGGTTGATAATACCCCTGAACGGTCTGTTAGATGCGGGCTGCGGCTGGAGCACGCACTTAGATTATTGCTCACTTTAGTCCTCAGTATAGGTCACTTGTGACGCTTTCAGCCAAGCGTCACCTCAGGCGTTCTCCAACGCCAATGTATGCGAGACATTTGAATATAAGCAAGTATATATTGAAGGTAATTTTGTTTGAAATATAATTCACGTAGGACCATTGGCCCGAATACTTGATATATTGCTATCATTGTGAGCAAACGAGGGGCCTGGTTGACGCGCGTGGTTATATCAACTTGATGTTGACATTGCTGACGCTCTCAAATGAAGAGAATTTGCTCTAACAATTGAGCTAAGTGACTGTCGGCAGATCGGTTTTTGAGTGAGGAGGTCCGCTTTCGCCGCTATCGTGGCGTCTCGCATCACAACGCCGTCTAGGACTACCTGTTCGCTCCTCACGGGTCGGCCAACGACCATCGCCAGCTGTCGCACCAGACTGGAGCTCGAGCACCGCGATCTGTGCGGATAACTTCCAGTCGGCAGCGAGTTGGCTGCGTCAGTCTCAATTTATAGCGCGGCCTCGGCGACTCGGTTGGAGTTGAGGCTGACACTCTCGATACCACTTAAACCCAATCCAGCGGCATGCGTGAGGAGACGGTCCCAAGCATCAAACGCAGCGCGTCGCTCCTTCAGCAGGGGAGCACGGTTGTACACGCCTACAATGCCACCAAACGTGCCTGAGATGTGGTTGATCGCTCGCTCAATGACAGGAATGTCCACGCCCAGCTGATCATGCGCATGCGTGACGAAGCTGCGGCGCAGATCGTGCAAGGTCCAGCGGGGCAGGGGACTGGCTGCGGGATCAACAGCTCGCTGCAGCTCCAGCACCTTGGCATCAAGCCGCCGCTTGGCCTTTGAGAGGGCGCCAAACACCGTCCCGTGTGCGGTCGAGAAGACAAGATCCCGGCCGTGCCGACGGGAGGCGAGAATTGCCAGCGCCGCAGGTGACAGGGGCACGTCATGCGGGCGCCGGTTCTTGGTCCTCTCGGCCGGCAAGCGCCAAAGCCTCTCCGCGACATCGACCTCGCTGTGCGGCATCTCGAACACCTCGGACCGGCGCTGGCCCGTCAGCATGAGAAAGCGCACGGCGGCGCCATAGGTGTCATCCGGCTCCAGGGCGGCCCGGTAGATCAACCCAAGCTCATCCAGTGACAGGACGCGCTCGCGCCGTACATCCCGGCCGGCCGGAGCCGTATCGCGGACCGGGTTCTCGTCACACAAGCCCACGGACCGAGCCCAGGAGAACATCTTGCGGATCACTGCCCGGGCGAGGTTAGCCTGCCGGATGCCGCGCTCAGCGATGCCGTGAAGAGCATCGGCGATGTCCGCGCGGGTGACTTCATCAAATGGCTTGTTGGCCAGCGGCTCGAACAGGTAGGTCAGGATGCGCCGGTACTCGGCTGCTGTTCTGGGTCTCAGGCGAGGGTCCACGTACTTGGTCAGGAACTCGTCACGCACATCAGCAAAGGGCCGCTTACGTACGCGATCCAGTTCGCTCTGCCGCTTCTCCGCTGAGGGGTCTCCGCCACGGGCGACCTGCCCGGCCAGATCGCGGGCCACCCGCCTGGCATCCTCCAGCCCGAGCTTGCGTACATCGCCGATGGTGACCATCCGAGCCGGAGCGCTGCGACTGGCACCCGCGCGATAGCGGTAGACGTAGCGCCGCTGGCCGGAGGGATAGACTCTCACCCCGAAGCCTGGAGTGGCCTCATCCCACACAGCATATTCTTTGGCTTGGATCGGCAGAGATCCGACCCGACTGGCAGTGAACTTGATACGCTCTGGCACGGCTTGCCCCCGGTTTCCGTGCGCACCCCGTGCGCACGCTACTTCGATTATGGTGCAGCTTATTCGGGTTTATTCGGCTTATTCAACGCCGGAAAGTCGAGTCTACACAACTACTTAGCTCGAAATTTGTTGTGCCGCAAGGATTGGCGCCGACTCACTCTTTCTAACTTTTAATCAGAGGGTCCTGGGTTCGAGTCCCAGCGCGCTCACCAAGCCCCTTCAAGCACTTAGATGCTGAACAGGCTTGGCCCTGCTTCCCAGAAAACCGGATTGGGAAGCGTATGGGAAGCAAGCTCAACAAAATTAGCTTTTCCCCTGCTATCGCATCGGTTCACTCGCCGGTCGAACCCTACTGCGAGAATCAACGAACGTCAGGAATCAGCCAGACAGCGGACCTTATTACGGTCGCGCTGAATGACTCAGTTTGACCCAAAGCTGACTGTAGAGGTGAGCGGTCATGGCTGGCCAGTCGCCTTAGCTATTCTTCCCCCAAGCGCTGCACGTTTCGCATCCGTGGCAAAATTGCGACACGCTGTCTCGGAAATGCCTGGAGCCCAGCCACCCAATAGCCGGCTTTGTGCTGGGATATAGGTAGTTATGCCTATGAAATGCAACGTCAATCTTCACTGCTGGAAAGCCCCTGAACACAGTATTGCGCAAAGCTTCGTCGTCCTTGATCCGGGCTACTACGCATTGACCTTGCGTCAGGTGCGTGTTGATCCTGCGCCCAAAGGTCTGACTATGCCGGGTCCGCAAGGCCCAAATGGTAACGATGTATAACGGTCGGACGCTGCACATGTGGGGCACCAATGACGACCGACATCCTTCCGGCTGGCGACGGCGGTTATTCTCTGTGCAGCAAGTCTGCTGAAGCCATTGGCGCGAAGTTGGCCAAGACAGAGATCGTCTTCATTGACACATCGGTGAGCGATTACGAGACGCTGGCGAACGGTGTCCGGCCGGGCGTGGAGGTGGTGCTGCTCGACAGCACACGGGATGGTCTGGCGCAGATCGCCGATGCCCTGGTGGGGCGAAGCGGCATCGATGCGGTGCACGTGATCAGCCACGGGAGCGAGGGGCTCCTGGCGCTCGGCTCCGCCCGTGTCACCCTGGACAACCTCGATGGCTATTCCGACCAGCTCGCCACGATCCGCACGGCTCTCTCCGCTGAGGCCGACCTCCTTCTCTACGGCTGCGATGTGGCGGCCGGCGAAGCGGGGCGCGCGTTCGTAGAAGCCCTGGCCGAGGCCATCGGCGCCGACGTGGCGGCATCGACGACCCCCGTGGGAGCTGTAGCGCTCGGTGGCTATTGGGAGCTCGACACCCGGATCGGAAACGTCGACACCGGGAACTGCGTCTCACCGGAGGTGCAGAGCGATTATGGCCATGTCCTCGTGGCAGGGCCGGCTACGTTGCAGTTCGATAGCCCCAACGGCGGCCAGCTCATCGAAGACGGCATCGCGACGGACGGCGAGAACGGCTCGGACGACATCGACGGCAAGACCATCGACATCTATGTCATCGACCCGACAACCGGGGAACGGCTGACCTCAGGCGGTGACCTCTGGTACATCCACCCGGATACGCAATACTTCGAAGGCTTCGTGAGTTCGATCACCTTGCGCGGCCCTGACGGCGTGGACAATGGGTTTGCCATCAAGTCCCGTGACGGCGCCAATTTCGCGCTGACGTCATTCCAGCTCGGCGACTGGGGGTACTGGGAACCAACAAGCTACACCGTCGAGGCATTCGATGACGGCGTCAGCATGGGCGGCCAGGAATTCATTCTGGACCAGGCCTACTTCTCCGAGTACTTCACCCTCACCCTGGATCCCGTTTTCGGGAACGTGGACGAGGTCCGCATCCACAGGACTGACGGCAAGCAGTCCTGGTTGGGCATCAACAACCTCGTCATCGATGACGCAACGCCTGCCGTGGACTACAACGACGCCCCAGTGGTGACGGTGCCTGCCGACCAGACCGTTGCTGAGGACACTACCCTGTCCTTCACGGGCGCCCGCCAGATCACCGTGGATGATCCCGACGACAACGGCGGCATCCTGAGGGCCGAGTTGCGGGTGGACAACGGCACGCTGAACGTGACGAACACGTCGGGCGTGACGGGCAACAACAGCGGCCTTCTCGTGATCACGGGAACCGAGGCGCACATCAACTCGGTGCTCTCAGGGCTCTCCTACCGCGGCACTCTGAATTTCCAAGGCAGCGACACCCTCGAGCTGAAGGTCTACGACAACGGCAACACCGGGGATCGTCCTGGATCGGTCACCACGCCCGGTGCCGGATACGAGGACGGCTCGTCCAACAAGCTGGTGACGACCCGCACCGTCGGCATCACGGTCACGCCTATCAACGACGCTCCCGTCTTCGGCAGCCTCGCAGGGCCGATCACCTACACGGAAAACGGGGCCGGCGTAGCGCTGGACGCCGACGCGACGATCTCCGACATCGAGCTGAGCGGACGCAACGGCGGAGACGGCGACTGGAACGGCGCGGTCCTGACGATCGCCCGCTACTCGGGTGGTGCCTTCTCCCCCAACGCCAACGACATCTTCGAGACTTCCGGGACGCTCGGGTTCTTCTCGACGGGGGCGGAATCCGGCAACGTCGTGGTCGGCGGCACGACTGTCGGCACCTACTCGTTCCCGGTCGGAGGAAGACTCGAGATCACGTTCAACGGCGCCGCGACCAACGCAATGGTCAGCTCGGTGCTCCAGCAGATCACCTACCGTCATGATGGCGATGCGCCTCCTGCATCCCTGACGCTGCGGGTCCAAGTCGTCGACGGCAACACCGGCATCGCCGACCAGGGTAGCGGCGGCAGCAAAATGGCGACCTACAACCTGACGGTCAACGTGGCCCGGACAAACGACGCTCCCGGCCTTGCCGGGCTCGACGCCAGGCCGACCTATGTCGAGGACAACCCGTCTGTCGTGCTCGACGGCAGCGTCAACATGTTTGACGCGGAACTCGATGCCGCCAACAACTGGAGCGGGGCGACGCTGACGCTCCGCCGCGACGGCGGGGCCGACTCCCAGGACGTGTTCGAAGGCTCCGGCACCCTGACGCTGTCGGGCAGCAACGTCATCCTGGCCGGCACCACCGTGGGTTCCTACACCATGTCGGGCGGGCAACTCACGATCATCTTCAACTCACAGGCAACCTCTGCCCTTGTCGATGCGGTGGCACAGCAGATCGCCTACCGCAACACCAGCCACAACCCGCCCGCATCAGTCGACATCGCCTGGATCGTAAACGACGGCGGCAACAGCGCCAGCCAGGGCGGAGCGGCCCAGACCACTGCGGTCACGACGACGGTCGACATCACGCCCGTCAACGATGCGCCGACCCTGACGGGGCTGCCGGCCTCGGCTTCGCTCGTCGAAGGCTCCGCAGCGACCCGGGTCGCGCCCTCCGTCACCTTGTCCGATGTCGACAGTGCCAACTTCAACGGCGGCTCCCTGAGGCTGGAGTACGTCTCTGGCGGCGAGGCAGCCGACCTACTGTCGATCCGCAACCAGGGAACGGGCGCAGGCCAGATCGGCTTCGACGGCACGACGGTGACCTATGGCGGCATCGTCATCGGCACCGTCTCCGGCGGCGATGGCTTCAACCCCCTGGTAGTGACCTTCACGTCTTCGGGCGCAACGCGCGCGGCGGTCGAGGCACTGATCGAGAACCTGACCTTCGCCAACACGTCGGAGCATCCCGACATCGCTCCGCGCATCGCCCGACTGACCCTGGTCGACGGCGACGGAACGTCGAATGGCGGCACGGACACCTATGTCTCTCCTGACATCGTCCTGACCGTCTCGCGCGTCAACGATACCCCCTCGCTCTCGGGACTCGGCGGAACGGTCGGCCACACGGAGGGCGGCGCCGCCACCGTGCTTGTAGTCGGCGCCGCACTGACCGATGCCGAACTCGACCAACGCGGGAGCTGGGCCGGAGCGACCCTGACGATCGAGCGCCAGGGCGGCGCCGATTCGTACGACCAGTTCGTGGGATCGGGATCCCTGATCCTGGACGGCTCCGGTAACGTGGTTGTCTCCGGTACCACGATCGGCACTTGGTCGGGTGACACGGCTGGCCGTCTTGAGATCACTTTCAATGGCAACGCCACCCCGGCTCTGGTCGACCAGGTGGCGCAAAACATCGCCTACCGCTACGTCGGCGATGCCCCGCCGGCGAATGTCGTCATTGGCTGGACGCTCCGCGACGGCAATACGGGCATCACGGATCAAGGGAGCACCGGCATTCCGCTGACAGGCACTGGCTCGGTGACGGTAAACCTGACGGACACCAACGATGCCCCCGTCCTCGCCGACACGGCACTTTCGATGAGCGTCAACGAGGACGCGGGCCAGCCGGTCGATGGGGTGCTCTCGGGCATCCTCGTCTCCGACCTGGTCGGCGGCATAACGGACCCTGATCTCACCCCCGGCCGCGGCATCGCCATCGTCTGGGCGGACTCCTCGCACGGCACTTGGTGGTTCTCCACTGACGGAGGTGCCTCCTGGTCGGCCCTCGGGTCTCCATCGGGGAACGCCGCACGGCTTCTGGTTGCCGACGGGAACACGAGGCTCCATTTCGCGCCGAACGATGGCTACATCGGCACGGTCCCGGCTAGCCTCACCATCCGCGCCTGGGACCTGTCCGCCGGAAGCAACGGCGGAATGGCCAACATCGATGCCCTCGGTGTCGGGGGAACCTCGCCGTTCAGCGCCCAGACGGACACCGTCCACCTAACCGTCGTCGGCATCAACGAGGCCCCGGTCGTCACGGTCCCGACGACGGTCTCGGCCGAGGAGGACGTACCGGCTGCTCTGACAGGCGTCAGCTTCTCGGACGCCGATGCCGGATCGGGGATGGTGACTGCCACCTTCTCCGTGCCCTCCGGATCACTGGCTGCCGTCAGCGGGAGCGGGGTGACCGTGAGCGGGACGGCTTCGGCGATGACGCTGTCGGGTACCATCGCCGACATCAACGCATTCATTGCCTCGGGCAAGCTGACATTCCTCGGCGCGCCCAATGCCAGCGATACCGTCAAGGTTACGGTCAGCGTCATCGATAACGGCAACACCGGATCTGGCGGCACCCGGATCGACGAGGCCGAGTTCGACCTCGTGGTCTCTCCCGTGAATGACGCGCCGACCAGCGCGGACGGCGCCGTCACCTTGCCCGAGGACGGCTCCTACACGTTCAAGCTCGGCGACTTCGCGTTTGCCGATCCGATCGATGCCTCCGCCCCGAATACGCTCACGGCCATCATCATCGAGGCCCTGCCGGTTCGCGGCACCCTGTCCCTGAACGGCGTTGCCGTCACCCAGGGGCAGGAGATCGGAGTTGCCGACATCGGCAAGCTCGTGTTCACTCCGGTCCCGAACGAGAATGGTGGCGGCAGCCAGTACAGCGGGTTCACGTTCCGGGTGCAGGATAACGGTGGAACGGCGAACGGCGGCAGCAACACCTCCGGGCCGTACGAGATGCGGATCGATGTCACCGCGGTCGACGATCCCGCCGTGATCGGCGGCACCGCCACGGGCGCGGTCACGGAAGACGTCAGTCTCGTCGCCTCGGGTGTCCTGACGGTCTCGGACATTGACGACAGCGTGTCTGGCTTCCAGGCCCAGGCCGAGGTGAAGGGCACTTACGGTACCTTCTCCTTCGACCACACCACGGGAGAGTGGACCTACGTGCTGGACAACGACAGCCCGGCGGTTCAGGCCCTGAACTCAGGCGAGGTCCGACAGGAGACATTCACCGTCAAGTCGCTCGACGGCACAGAGGGAACCGTGACCGTCAGCGTGAACGGCACGAAGGATGCCGACGTGATCGACGGCGTGGACGTGGGCCGCACCGAGACCGTCAACGGGGACGGCTCAGTCTCGCAGGTGGTGACGATCCCGGTCGTGACGGGAGGCCGGAGCGAGACAGACGGCGACGTCCGTTACGCCGACATCCCGCTCGTGGCCGTCGGCGGCCGGAACGTGCTTTCCGTCCAGCTTGGGATCGGCATCGGCCTGACCGCCTCAGGTCTTGCTGCGCCGAAGCCGGCGGGCTCCTCGCTTGCAGACCTGATCCGCCAGATCAAGGCGCACACGCCAGTAGGGTCGGCCGACCAGGCCTCCCTGACGGGCGGCGGCTCTGGTTTCTTCGCCAGCCTGCCGACGAACAAGCCGCTCATTGTGCAGAGCCTTGTCGCCACCCAGAGCGGAGCCGTCTCGGGCATTCCGCTGGTGATCAGCGGCAGCCCGGACGCGAGCGCCCCGCCAACCGCTCTCGTGATCGATGCCCGAGGCCTTGCCGCAGGCACAACCATCGCGCTCCAGAACGTCGCCTTCGCGGCCGTGATCGGCAATGTTCGGGTCACAGGCGGCGCAGGCTCTCAGGTAGTGTACGGCGACAGCGCCGGCCAGCATATGGTGCTCGGGGCCGACGACGATACGCTGCACGGCGGCGCAGGCAACGACTATGTCGGCTCGCTTGGCGGCAACGACTGGCTCTACGGTGACGGCGGCAACGATACTGTGTCGGGCGGCATCGGCAATGATCGCCTGTACGGTGGCTCCGACAACGATCGGCTGCTTGGGGGTTCGGGCCATGACCGGCTCTATGGTCAGACGGGCAACGACACCCTCGACGGTGGCACCGGCAACGACAGCCTCTATGGCGGGGGTGGCAACAACCGGCTGCTCGGTGGCTCGGGCACTGACACCCTCGATGGCGGCACCGGCAATGACACCGTGTCGGGCGGCACGGGTGCCGATCGGCTGATCGGCGGCTCGGGCAACGATCGTCTGAACGGCGATACAGGCAACGACCGCCTCGAGGGCGGCTCAAACCATGATCGTCTTGACGGCGGAACCGGCAATGACGCCCTCAAAAGCGACAGCGGCAACGACACACTCATGGGCGGGTCGGGCCACGACAGCCTCTGGGGTGGCTCGGGCACCGACCGTCTCGATGGCGGTGCTGGCAACGACACCCTGAAGGGCGAGACCGGCAACGACTGGATCGTGGGCGGCTTGGGGCGTGACAATGTGTGGGGCGGCTTCGGCCGGGACGTGTTCGACTTCAACTCCGTCAAGGAGAGCCGGGCGGGGTCGCAGCGCGACATCATTCAGGACTTCAAGTCGGGTCAGGACCGGATTGATCTGCGCGGCATCGATGCCAACGAGTTGCGCAAGGGCAATCAGGCCTTCTCCTGGACAGGATCGGATGGTCCCTTCCTGTTCCCGAAGGAGAGCGTGGCCTTCCTGAAAGCAGGCTTTACCGGCCAGGCAGGAGAGCTGCGGTACGATCGCGGCATCCTGATGGGCGACACGGACGGAGACCGCAGGGCCGACTTCCAGATCAAGATCGTCGGCTCCTTCTCCAGCGGAGACGTTATCCTGTAAGCGACCATCGCGAGGCGGGAGGAGCTGCTATCCCGCCTCGCATACCTGTGTTCTAGCGCTGCCCGATGAGCAGCATCGACAGTCCCGTCTTGTTGCCCCCGTGTGACAGTCCTCGCGCCGGTCTTGTCTTATCCTCGGGCCGAATCCTCGGAGATCGTGATGAAGAGCCTCTTCCTGTCCCTGTCAGCCCTGATCGCCGGGACAGCCATGGCGTCCGCCGCCGACCTGCCGTATCGCGCGGCTCCCGTTGCTCCGGTTCCAGCCGTTGCCGCCGTCAGCTGGACGGGCTTCTACGCAGGCGTTCACGGCGCGTGGCTCCGTGACGAGGGAGAGGCGCTGCGCACCGGGCTGTCGGGCGTCTCCCCTGGAGCGATTCCGGCCCGGGCGGGTCTGAGCGACAGCGGGCTCGGCGGTGGTGCCCAGATCGGGTACCTATGGGACTTCGGCAGCCTCGTGGCTGGCCTGGAGGCGGATCTGACCGCAATGGATGTGGGACGTACCCGCAGCTTCGAGGGTGTAGAGGATCCGTTCTCCTTGCGCACGGACCTGAGCTCGCAGATGAGCCTGTTCGGCAGCGTCAAGGGTCGGCTCGGCCTTGCGATGCCCAGCCTTGTGCCGTTTGTCGAACGCTCGCTGGTCTACGTCACAGGCGGTCTGGCCTATGCCCGGATCGAACACAGGAGCCAGATTACGGTCACCCCGCCTGGGGTGGGCCCACAGGCCAGCAGCGACGGCTGGAAGACCGGGTTCGTGCTCGGCGCCGGCACCGAGCACATGCTGACCGATAGCGTATCGCTCAAGACCGAGACGCTGTACTATAACCTGGAAGACGAGACGCTGACGCTCACGCGTGCTGGCGACCAGGCGCGCTATCGGCTTGAGAACGACGGCTGGATCAGCCGCGTGGGCGTGAACGTGCGCTTCTGATCCCAGCTAAGCTGCCGCGGGTTCAGGACAGGGCGGGCCTGCTCAGGCTCTCACCGGGTTCACCTCCTGACCTGTGATGCAGCCGAAACCACCTGTACCTTGCTTACCAGGATCGGCAGGTGCCTGTCAGCCTAGCCGGAACACGAGCTTGCGACGGGAACGTCCGGGTATGGCACCGAGCCGAAGTAGACCGAACGTCTGCTGACGCAGGGAACATCGGACGTTTCTGTGTGGCACGCGTCATCGCCTTGTGACCCGAAACGGCTCTTTAAAGAACCCATGAGCGTACTTTCTTCGAAGGAAGCCAAGGAGACCGCCCCTTGAGTCCCATCATTTCAGCAGGAGCCGCAAGACCTAAAAGACGTACTTGGCGTCTTTGAGGTTTTTTAGCCCGAGGAAAGGCTTTCCGAGGCCATCTCTCGACAGTTCATGTCCTCTGGGGCCGAAGCGTCTCATAGGAAAAGGTCATCACATTGCGTGGAGGCCATGGAGGTCCTCATAGAATCAGGACGGAAACACCTGCCTCACTGATGCCCTGCATCTACGCCCGCGCCCACTCGGTCCGGTCATAGCCCTCGACGAACAGGCCCGTGACCTGCCCCGATGCATTCTCAATGGGACGGTAGACAAAATCGATGATGTGCTCCTCAAGCGGGGCACTTGGCTTGGGCTGGACCATGATCCGCATCATGCGGCCAACGAACGCCTTTCTGGTTTGGTACACATGATCCAGCAACTCGTAATAGCCCTGTCCCCTCAGCTCCGGGAGCGCCTCCCGGACCGGTCGCCCGAGAAGCTCCCGGTGGCCGACAAGCCCAAAATAGGGATCGTTGGCGACCTCAAAGGTGTGATCGGCACCTCGTAGAACGGTCCTGAAAGCTCGGAACCCGGGGACGGGCAGTACGCTGACCTCCTGGGAGTTCATGAGGAGTTCCCGCGCGTTGCCAAGCTCTCCTGGCACGGCGAGAGGGGGGATGTCGCGTGAGGTGACAGTATCCCGGTGCCCATTGAGCGCCTCAATGGCGGCACGAGCATCCCGCCGGAACCGCTCCTTGAGCAGCTCAGGCTCACGCTCCCAGTCCCGTGCGCCTTCCAGGGAATAGTAGAAGGCTTGGGCCACCGCCTCGATCTCATCCTTGGCCATGCTCAGCCTCCAGACACGCAAACGCAACAGACTGCATCTGAGCGAGCAGTTCTTTCCTAGAAATAGGTGGGTCTTTGGGATTGTGAACCCATAGTTTGATCGAAAAGTTCCCGTGCCGTGCCCATACGATAGATCGCCTTGCTTTCAATCCAGGCCGGGGCAACTTACGGGTGTCTGATCCGGCTCCTTGGAGACCAACTGATTGTTGCTCTTGTCTTTTGCCGCTCGATGCTGCTCAAGCGTGGCAATGGCCAGCCGAGCCAGGTCCCGATGCTGTTCCGATACTGCGCTGATGTCGGGTTCCGAGCTCTTGGGAAAGGTAG
Organism: Microvirga makkahensis; assembly: GCF_009830105.1. Classification (GTDB taxonomy): domain Bacteria; phylum Pseudomonadota; class Alphaproteobacteria; order Rhizobiales; family Beijerinckiaceae; genus Microvirga; species Microvirga makkahensis. The sequence continues at coordinate 59,184 of NZ_WURB01000017.1, read as the reverse complement.
AGCACCGTGATCGGGCAATGGCTCTGGCAACGGCCTCCACTTCGTCGTCAATCATCACACGCTCTCGCGAGCGACCGTAACATCATGACCGCTCAATCATACAACTGAAGTACTCTTCCACGAAGGGTTAAGCTTATAGCCGTACACACGCTATGCCTTCACACACGTTAATGCGATTGGCGGATCTTCTAGCATCGCATGTGGCGCACTGGATTGATCTCGGTCAATGCTAGGTAGTTAAAGATCTCGGGCGCGAACAAAGGGTTGCCGGGGCAAACTCAATAAGGGACCAGCCCGACCCGATGTTCTCCCAGCAACGGCAGCGGAATGGTGTGGTGGTGCAAGTGTATTGTTCTATCGAAGCGAAAGATTAGGCCGAATACCCTAATCGACAGTCCCGATGCTGTGGTTCAAAAATGATCCCCACTGCTCGGAGCCTCAATCGACAAAGACAACATGGAATGGACAATCACGCTACCACTGCCAGCGATCTGTCTCGCGATCTAGGTTTAGAGGTGGATGAAACGCTCTATCGCCACGCGGTCGAACTCAGCCAGCAGATCCCCTGGACGTCGGACGGGAAGGGCAGGATCATCCATGTCGGTCCGGGTTGGACCGACCTGCTGGACATCCCCTATGAGGAGTTACTCGGGAGCGGCTGGATCAGGCTTGTTCACCCGGACGATGTGGCGCGGGTTATGGAGACAAGGCGCAAGACCCTGTCCACGGGTGAGTCCTATCAGTGCGAGTACCGGATCAGGGTGGCCGATGGCAGCTATCGCTGGTTCCGGGCCCGGGCAGGAGCCCAGCGGGATCAGACCGGCGCGATTGCGCGCTGGTACGGCATCATCGAAGATATCCAAGACCGGAAGCAAGCTGAACTGATCCATCAGGGGCATACCCGCGTGTTGGAAATGATCGCCGCCGATCGTCCCCTTCACGAGGTTCTGGAAGCGCTCTGCCGTCTGGCCGAGGAGCAGATCCCCGCTGCCCGCTGCTCCATTCTGTTGCTGGACAGGGAGCGGCAGGTGCTTTGCCACGGAGCGGCACCGAGCCTTCCGGCACCCTACAACGCTGCCATCGATGGCTTACCTGTCGGACCTGGCGTGGGCTCGTGCGGGACCGCTGCCGCCGAATGCCGGAATGTGATCGTCACCGATATTGCCTCCGATCCGCTCTGGGCAGACTGGCGTGATGTGGCGCTGTTCCATGGCTTGCAGGCCTGCTGGTCCAAGCCTGTTCTGACGCGCTCCGGCGAGGTGCTGGGTACCTTTGCCTTTTACCACGGTGAGCGACGTGCCCCCACCGAAAGTGAAATGGCTCGCATCGATGCCGTTCGGCACCTGGCGGCTCTGGCGATCGAGCGCCAGCAGAATGAGGCGACACTCCGCGAGAGCGAGGAACATTACCGCCACTCGGTCGAATTGAATCCCCAGATCCCCTGGACGGCGGATCCCCAGGGCAACATCCTCGACACCTCCTCCCGATGGTATGAGCACACAGGCGTACCGGTCGAACGGGCGCTGGGTTCGGGGTGGCAGAGCGCATTGCACCCTGACGACGTGGCACCGGCGCAGGAGTGCTGGCAGCACTCTGTCATGAGTGGCGAGCCATTCGATACGGAATACCGTATCCGCCTGGCGGACGGGAGCTACCGCTGGTGTCGTGCACGGGCCGCAGCCCGGCGGAATCAGGATGGTGCCGTTCTGCGCTGGTACGGTACTGTCGAGGATATTCATGATAGGAAACTCGCCAAGGAGCACCTTCGCCACGCCGCCTATCACGACGATCTAACCGGCTTGCCCAATCGCCGGCTCTTTCACGAACGGCTTCGGCAGACGGTCGCCGAGGCCGCCCGTTCCCATAGGATGGTCGGTCTGTTGCTGATCGACATGGATCATCTCAAGAAGACAAACGACCGATTTGGACACGATGTCGGGGATACCCTCTTACAGGCCCTCGGCATGCGGCTGCGTAGCGCGGTCGGGGCCACCGATACGGTCGCTCGTCTGGGTGGGGATGAATTCGCCATCCTCCTTCCTGAGGTAGCGGACGAGACTCAGGTTGCCACGACGGCCAAGGCAGTTATGGCCCAGATGCAGGAGCCTCTCAGGCACCATGGCAGCACGCTTGAGTTCCGCATCAGCATTGGTGCCACTTGTGCCGCCGGGTCCGGCATGACGGCGGAGCAACTTCTGAAGCAGGCGGACCTTGCCCTCTACCACGGCAAGGTCCGCGGACGCGGCACGTTCACGATGTTCAATCCGGCCATGCGTGAGGCGGCGCAGCGGACGGCCTCGGCCCTGGAAATCGCTGGCAAGGCGGTGACGTTCGGCTGGATCGAACCCTTCTACCAGCCCAAGGTGGCGCCGGCCTCGGGCGCGCTGGGCGGCTTCGAAGCTCTTCTGCGCTGGCGCCACCCCAGGCGTGGAATCCAATCTCCGGGGGCGATTGCGCCCGCCTTTGATGATCCAGGTCTGGGCATTGCGATTGGCGAGCGCATGCGCATTCGGGTGTTCCGGGATATAGGCGGCTGGCTCGAAGCTGGGCTAGACGTCGGCCGGGTTGCCATCAACGCTGCGGCGGTCGAGCTCCGTCGCGGTGACTATGCCGAGCGGGTGCTTGAGGAATTGGGCTGGGCCGGCGTGCCGACGAGTTGCCTCGAGGTTGAGGTGACGGAAAGTGTCCTCCTCGATTCCAGCGCCGACACGGTCGAACGTGCGCTTCGCACTTTGAGCGCGGCCGGGGTGACGATTGCCCTTGATGATTTTGGCACTGGCTATGCGTCGCTGGCACACCTGAAGCGGTTCCCGGTGGACGTGATCAAGATCGACCGCTCATTCGTGAGCAAACTGGAAACGGACGCGGGAGATGCCGCGATTGTCCGGGCTGTTCTTGGCCTGGGTCAAAGCCTTGGCATCAAGGTGGTTGCGGAAGGCGTCGAGACCGCCGCACAGATGACCCTTCTTCGGGAGCAGGGCTGCGCCTTGGTACAAGGATATCACGTAGGGCGCCCGATGCCTGCGCAAGATGTGCCGCAGTTCATCGCAGCGCGGGCAAAGACGTGGTCATCTGATAGCAAGTGACATAAAGCCAAGCGATTTCAAGACTCGGGCCTTTGAGGCCTCCTGATGAAGGTCGAGTTTTGGCACGCGCCCGTCGTTTGTCCTGTGGCTGCTTGAGTCTCACATCCGGACCTTGTCTCGTAGCAGGCGCAGGCTGTGAGGCGGCTCGTCGGGAGCCGCCTCAGGCACTTAGATCTCAACTTGGTCTGCAATCAGAAGGGCGTCGTCGACGTCGATCCCGAGATGCCGAACAGTACTCTCGATCTTGGTGTGGCCGAACAGAAGCTGGACGGCCCGGAGATTGCCGGTTTTCCGATAGATCATCGAAGCCTTGGTCCGTCGCAGGGAATGGGTGCCGTAGGCTAAGGGATCGAGCTCGATTGAGCGAAGCTAGGCTCCAAGTAGACGGGCGTACTGGCGTGTTGTCATAGACCTTCGCCGATCGACACGGCTGGGAAAGAGTGGCTCGCCCTTGTGCAACTCTTTCTTCTCGAGCCAGCGCCCGACAGCTTCGCGGGTATGCTCCGTGATTTCGAACTGAACGAGACGGCCCGTCTTCCGCTACATGATGGTTGCTCGAGATCGCACCCGCCCATTGGGCGCCACATATCGACCCGGATCGCGACCAGGTCACAGACGCGCAGCTTGCTGTCGAGAGCGAGGTTGAACAGGGCCAAATACCGGATGCAGTTGGCGACTTAGAGCCTGACCCGAATGAACCAGATCTCCTTGACCTTCAGAGGCGGCTTGGGTCCAATCAGCTTGCCGCGGTTCCAAGGTGTTGTGGTGCGGAGAGGATGCTCCGCGATCCTGTCTTGCATTGCAGTTCTCCTGAAGAGAAGCCCCCGCCATGAAACATGGCCGTACCAGCCAACAGGAGATCAGATCCGGCGCCCCTTAGAATCTTCGTTAGCTTACCAGAGTTGGCCAGACGTTCCTTTCCTTTCGCCAATCTCCTGCTCTGATCCAAATGGAGACATCCGGGCGGTTGGCCTCAAGATCACGACGATTTGTTGGAGCGGCTGAACCACGGGCCGATCGTCATCGCCATCCCAGTGCGGGAGCCACATGCTTCAGGATCGTCTCGATGATATGGACATTGTAGGCGACGCCGAGCTGGTTCGGCACGGTCAGAAGCAGCGTATCAGCCTCTGCAACCGCCTCATCCGCCTTGAGTTCGTTCACGAGCTGGTCCGGCTCTCCAGCGTAGGAACGGCCGAAGATCGCGCGCATGTTGTCGAGGACGCCGATCTGGTCGCTGTCCTTGCCGTGCCCGAAATAAGCGCGGTCGCGGTCGTTCACGAGCGCGAAGATCGAGCGCGAAACCGAGATGCGGGGCTCGCGGGCATGCCCCGCCTCTTTCCATGCTTCCCTATAGCGGCGGATCTGCTTTGCCTGCTGGATGTGGAAAGGCTCGCCCGTCTCGTCTTCTTTCAGGGTGGAACTCTGGAGGTTCATGCCCCGCTGCGCCGCCCATACGGCAGTCGCATTGGAGGCAGCCCCCCACCAGATGCGCTCGCGAAGACCTTCCGAATGCGGCTCGGGGCGCAGCAGGCCGGGCGGGTTGGGAAACATCGGGCGTGGGTTCGGCTCAGCAAAGCCCTCGCCCTCGAGGACGTTGAGAAACACCTCTGCATGATGGCGGGCCATGTCGGCGTCGCTTTTGCCCTCCTCGGGCGCGTAGCCAAAATAGCGCCAGCCATCGATCACCTGCTCAGGCGAACCGCGGCTGATTCCGAGCTGAATGCGCCCGCCGCTGATCAGATCGGCCGCGCCGGCATCCTCAGCCATGTAGAGAGGGTTCTCGTAGCGCATGTCGATAACGGCTGTACCGATCTCGATGCGGCTTGTCCTCGCGCCGATGGCCGCCAGCAGCGGGAAGGGCGAAGCGAGCTGGCGCGCGAAGTGGTGGACGCGGAAGTAGGCGCCGTCTGCGCCAAGCTCTTCGGCCGCCACGGCAAGATCGATGGACTGGAGGAGAGCATCACGGGCTGACCGTGTCTGTGACTGCGGTGAGGGCGACCAGTGCCCGAACGAGAGAAAGCCAATCTTCTTCATGAGGCGGTCCTCTGCAAATGCGTTCAGCCGGTTCGGTACCAGAACAGGCAGATTCGCTGCCCGTACCAAAGATTCCGTAGGATTGTCGCCCCGACAGGTCAATGTGGCCGCAGGTCCGCTTCAGCAACTCAAATCGGACCTTCTGAAAAGACGAGGGGTTTCCCAGTGAGCGAAACTCAGCGCTTGACCCGAGAGTCACTGCCAGGCCTCCTAGCTCTGGTCAAAACCACGGACCATTCCACGGGAGGTTGTTAGCAGCGGAATGCGTGCGGCGGCCCGGCCGCGCAGAATTCACTTCTTGTCTGAATTCTGTTACAATTGCTCCGTGAGCGAGCACCATCGCGCGTGAGGTCACCTCATGTACAGCGACCCTGAGCAATGGGCGCGGATCCGATACCGGGTTCTGGTCGAAGGGGCCTTGCGCAGCCAGGTCGCGCGCGAGACTGGCATCAGCATGAATACGGTGCGCAAGATGCTGCGCGAGCGGCAGCCGGTGCCCTATGGCCCGCGAGAGCGGGTCTTTCCCAAACTGGGACCATACTTGCAGACAATCCGGCAGATGGCGTCGAGCGCGGAACATCCAAGTTCATCCTACCGCGAGATCTACAGGCACATTCGCCAGCAGGGCTTCAACGGAGGGTACGACACCGTCCGAAACTACATCAGATCGCTCAAGCCGACCGATCGCATGCTGTGGGAAGCCGCCTATGATGAGATCCGAGGCTTGGACAAACAATCCGCCGTCAACCTTCTGATGCGTGTGGCCCGACAGTGTCGAGCGAACGAACGGCAGAACCTTGCATCGTCCAGAGTTCGCAAGACGCACAAGGAGGTGACGCGGCAGGCTGCCTTCACGTGGTTGCGTCAGCTTCTGCAACACAGGATGCCAGCAGCCGACCTGCGGCGGGAACTGGGCCAGGTGCCGAACCTCGACGTGCTGCTGGGCCGGCTTCATGACGGGGACCGCCACACACGCAATCGGGCGCTGGTGGTCCTCGGCAGCTTACGCGGCTGGCCGTCGACTGCGATCTGCGCCTTTCTCGGCATCGAGAAGAAGACGTACCGCAGCTACTGTCAGGCTTATGGCCGGGGCGGCGCATCAGCCCTGTTTGCACCCCGGGCCCCACCCCGCAGGAAGGTTGATAGCGAGTCACTAAAGAGTCTTATCTTCACGATCCTCCATGAGCCGCCACTCAACTACGGCATCAATCGGACGGCCTGGACCATGGGCACGTTGCAGCACGCTCTCGCAGAGAAAGGGAGCCCTGTGTGTCGGGATACGATCCGCAAGATCACACACCAGGCAGGCTGGCGCTGGCGCAAAGCTCGTAAGGTGCTCACATCGACAGACCCGGACTACTCTGAGAAGGTTCGGACCCTGCGCTCAACCCTCGCATCACTGCAAGCTGACGAAGCCTTCTTCTCGATCGATGAGTTCGGGCCGTTCATTGTGCGGCGGCAGGGCGGCAGAGCCCTGACACCCCCTGGTACGGTACGAACCGTCCCCGCACGGCAGAAGGCGCGCGGCACGCTGATCCTCACGGCGGCCCTGGAGTTGTCGAAGAACCAGGTCACTTATGTCTACAGCGAAAGAAAGAACACGGCCGAGATGATCCGGCTGACAGAGATCCTCGTCACGAAGTATGCCGCCTGCCGTCAGCTTTACCTGTCCTGGGACGCGGCTTCCTGGCATACGTCGAACCAGCTCAGGGACTGGCTGGCGCAGCACAATGCCGACGCTCAGGTTAGGGGCGGACCGCAGATCAAGGCTGTGCCGCTGCCATCCTGTGCTCCGTTTCTGAATGTCATTGAAGCCGTCTTCAGCGGCATGGCGCGTGCCGTCATCCACAACAGCAACTACCCGTCTGCGGAGGAGGCCAAGGCGGCGATCGACCGTTACTTTGTCGAGCGCAATGCCCACTTCCAAGCCCACCCGGAGCGAGCGGGCGAGTGGGTGTGGGGGCTCGAGCGACAGCCGGCCGTGTTCTCGGAGGCCAACACCTGCAAAGATCCCGCATACCGGTGACCGGTGCTCGGGTATTCTGACGTTTACAGCCGGTGGAGGTGCCCCCCATGACCCATGAGCGTGAACAGCTGATCCAGGAAGCGATCGAGCGGGCCATCGGGGCACTTGCAGAAGAACACACGACGGTGGGCGCCGGCGGTTTGTTTGAGCTTGCCTACCCGTTTGTGGCAGCGGACGTACCCGACGCCTCCTTGGAGGAGGTCAGGGCTGGGTTCGCCTCGGTGTGGGGCATCGAGCCAGCGGGTCGAGATCTGTACGAGCAGGTCCTTGCCGTCTGCGACAGGCATTCGCCTGGTGATGACGAAACCATCGAGCAACTACTCCAACGCGCTTCAAGAAGTGGCGACGTGGAAGCGACCTGCCTCCTCGCCTTAGTGAAGAGCACTCGTTGACCGCTTATCCTAGGCCAGTTGGGCTGTTGATGTTTGAACCCTGCGATCTGTGAGTGGCAGCCAAATGTCCGCTGACAGGGGAAGCACCAGACATTCCGAGAAGGTGGCGAAGTTCACTGCCTGACCCGTTTCAGACATTCAAAGCTGGTATCGTGGTGAGGCGCAAACGCTGTCCAAGTCACGGAGCCCTGGATCGCCGCTCGAATGACGTCTGCACCAGCATCGTCCTGGCCTCATGCACGACAGCACGAGCCACATTACCGAGCACAGGGCTCACAATGCGGCTCTGCTGCCAGAACAGCGGAACATCCAGGGGCCGGTCCGGCCTGAGCGCGACCAGCCTGCCGGCGCGAAGGTGGTCGATCACGAGCGGCTCCGGGTTCATGCCCCAGCCGATCCCGGCCAGGGCCGCATCCACAAAGGCCTGGGAGGAGGGCAGCCAGTGCAGCGGGGGATGAACATCGGCTCCCAGCACCTGCCGTAGTCACTCCGCCTGGAGCCGATCCTTCTGGTTGAAGATCAGACATGGAGCCCGTACCGCCGCGGCCTCGTTGAATCCGTCCGTAAACCACCGGGCACAATACTCCGGGCTTGTAGTCGCAACATAGCGTTGGGCGCCCAGGGAATGGCAGTCACATCCTTGGATTGGCGTGCTGTGCCCCGTCACGGCCGCCACCACCTCGCCGCGCCGCAACCAGTCCGCGCTGTGTTCCTCATCGTCCAGCACCAGATCGAACAGGTATCCTTCGGTCCTCGCCATGGCTTTGATGAACCAGGTCGCGAGACTGTCGGCATTCACGGCAATCCGCAGGGTCGCGGGCTGGCTTTTGGCCTGAAGGCTTGGCAAGCTTTCCTGCAAGGAGTTCTCCAGCAGCGCAACCTGCTCGACATGTTGGCACAGGCGCTGGCAAACGTCGGTTGCCGTGCAGGGCTGACCCCGGACCACAAGTACGACCCCGAGGCGTTCCTCGAGCAGCTTCACCCTCTGCGAGATGGCAGAGGGCGTGACGTTGAGCTGTTGCGCAGCCCGCTCGAAGCTGCCGGCTCGGACGACGGCTGCGGCGAGGAACAGGGCCGAGAGTTGGGCGTAGTCGAGCATGGATTAGAGGCTCTAATGCGGGCTGAGGAAGTTTAACTGTCCTAATCATGGCATGCCGCCTAAGGAAGGGCGATCCCAACAGCGTTCGCCATGATCAGCCTTCATCTCGTGGGCTTCGTGTCGGTGCTGAGCCTCAGACATGCTGGAAAGTGCCGATGCCGGACATCACCCAACTCGCCCTGTTCCTCGCCGCAGCCTTCGTGCTCGCCATCACGCCTGGACCCGGCATCTTCTACGTTGCTGTCCGTACCCTCGCAGGCGGTCGGGCGGAAGGCATCGCCTCCAGCTTCGGTACTGGATTGGGCGGCATGGTTCATGTCCTCGCAGGCAGCCTGGGTGTCTCTGCCATCGTGCTGGCGAGTGCGGAGCTGTTCACGGTCCTGAAGCTCGCGGGCGCCGCCTACTTGGTCTGATCGGCTGGCGGACCTTCCAGGCCGCACGCCGAGACGGGTTGGCGGCCTTGGCGGGCGGGACGGTGGCACCGCCCGTCGGTGCGCGCCGGGCTTTCCGGGAAGGGGTGCTGGTGGAGGCCTTGAACCCCAAGACAGCCGCCTTCTTCCTGGCCTTCGTGCCCCAGTTCGTGGATCCGGCCGCTGGCAACGTGGCCCTGCAATTCGCCGTCCTCGGCTTTGTCTCCGTTGCCCTCAACACTCTCGCCGATGTCGTCGTTGCCTTCGCGGCGGGCGGCATCCGGGCAGGGGCCACGGCCCGTCCCACTTTGATCCGCCGCCTGCGGGAGGGCTCGGGAGCTGCCATGGTCGCACTCGGCATCGGCCTGGCCCTCGCCGGACGCCCGTCGACCTGATACCTATGATCGTGCCGGACCTGGAGATGGGGAACCAGTGAATACCGAACTTCAACACCTCCTACTTGTCTACGCCACGTATGTCATCGCGGCGGGCAGCCCTGGCCCCAGCAACATGCGCATCATGGGCGTGGCAATGCAGCAAGGCCGCCAGGCGGCACTCACGCTGGCCGCGGGGGTCGTCACCGGTTCCATCTTCTGGGGCATGATGGCGGCAACGGGGATCTCCGTTCTCCTCACCCGCTATGCCGAGGTGCTGACCGCCCTCAAGATCTTCGGCGGCCTCTACCTCTTGTTTCTCGCCTTCAGGGCCGGACGAGCCGCCTTGATCCCGGAAGAGCAAGCCACGGCAGGAGCATTTACGCCCGCTTCATCCAGGACGGCGCTGTACAGGCAGGGGCTGTTGATGCACCTCGGCAACCCGAAGTCCGTTCTGGCCTGGATCGCCTTAGTAACGCTTGGTCTTGGCTCCGATGCATCCTGGCAGGGCGTTGCCGTGATCCTTGGTGGATGCGCAGTGCTGAGCGTGACGATCTTTTGCGGCTATGCCGTCCTGTTCTCGACCACGCCGATGGTGCGCCTGTATCGCCGCGCCCGCCGCTGGATCGAGGGCGCCCTCTCTATTGTCTTCGGTTTTGCAGGACTGCGCCTGCTTCTGGCCCGCACATGATGACCACACAGGAGACCCTGAGACTGTTCAGCGGCCTTTCGGCCTTTCCCCTGACGCCGACCGATGCCGCAGGGCATCTGCAAGCTGACGTGCTGGGCCGTTTCCTCGAGCGCATCCAGGCGGCAGGGGCGGATTCCATCGGCCTGCTCGGCAGCACCGGCGGCTATGCCTACCTGAGCCGGGAGGCACGCCAGCGCGCCGTGCGGGTGGCGGTGGAGTGCGGCGGTGGCAAGATCCCAATCATCGTCGGAGTGGGCGCGCTCCGGACCGACGAGGCCGAGACGCTCGCCCGGGACGCCAAGGCGGCAGGGGCTGATGGCCTGCTGCTCGCTCCGATGTCCTACACACCCCTGACCGACGAGGAGGTGTTCCAGCACTTCTCGGCCGTGGCCGAAGCGGGCGGGCTGCCCCTGTGCATCTACAACAACCCGAGCACCACGAAATTCACCTTTGGCGATGATTTGATTGCCCGTCTGGCGAAGCTCCCGAACGTGGCGGCAGTGAAGATGCCGCTGCCTGCGAACGGCGACTTCAGCGGCGAGATGAAGCGGCTGCGGGCGATCACCCCTGACGGGTTTGCCATTGGCTACAGTGGTGACTGGGGTGCCGCCGATGCCCTGCTGGCCGGCTGTGACGCCTGGTACAGCGTGGTCGCGGGCCTGCTACCCGCTTCCGCTTTGGCACTCACACGCGCGGCGCAAGCGGGCGACGGTTCGAAAGCCGCACGCATCAACGATGCCTTTCAGCCGCTGTGGGATCTGTTCAGGGTGTTCGGCAGCTTTCGCGTGATGTACGTGATGGCAGACCTTCTCGGTCTTGCCAGGATCGAGCCGCCGCGCCCGATCCTGCCGTTGCCTCAGGAAGCCCGCAGTCGCGTGGAAGAGGCTTTGCAAACCTTGAAGGGTACAGGCAGCTTCATTCCATAAAAGGCTTCCGTTTGTGAGCGCAGAAGGTCGCCTTCTGGGACGTCTGAGACCTTAACCCGAAGGCAGCAATCCCCATCGAACCGGACGTTCCGAAAACGCATGGAATCTCGGTTCCTGACCCCTTGCAGACCTTCGCCCTTCTCCTAAGCTGGAGCCGCAAATCGGCACCTAAGGGAACGACATCATGACCCACGCAATGCGCTTCCATGAGACCGGAGGACCTGAGGTTCTCGTCTGGGAGGAAGTTGACGTCGGCCAGCCCGGGCCAGGTGAAGCTCGTGTCCGGCACACGGCTATCGGTCTCAATTACGTCGATACCTATTTGCGCTCTGGCGCCTATCCAGCCTCCCTGCCGAGCGGCCTCGGCACGGAGGCCGCTGGTGTGGTCGAGGCGGTTGGTCCGGGCGTGACGGACGTGAAGGTCGGCGACAGAGTTGCCTATTCGGGCGGCCCCCAAGGCGCTTATTCCGAAGAGCGGGTCATGCCGGCGGATCGCCTGGTCGTGCTGCCGGACGGTATCTCCGATCAGCAGGCGACCGCGATGATGCTGAAAGGCATGACGGCCCAGTACCTCATCCGGCAGACCTACAAGGTCAAGGAAGGCGACACCATCCTGTTCCATGCGGCGGCTGGTGGCGTCGGCCTCATTGCCTGCCAGTGGGCCAAGTCGCTGGGAGCCACGATCATCGGCACCGTCGGGAGTGACAAGAAGGCGGAACTCGCCAAGGCTCATGGCTGCGACCATACCATTGTCTACACGCGCGAGGACTTCGTCGAGCGGGTGAGGGAGATCACCGACGGCAGCATGGTTCCGGTCGTGTACGACTCGGTTGGAAAGGATACCTTTGCCGCCTCCTTGGATTGTCTCGCCCCGCGAGGGCTCATGGTGCTCTTCGGGCAGTCCTCCGGGGCTGTCGAACCGCTCAATCTGGGCATCCTGGCACAGAAGGGCTCGCTGTATGTGACACGCCCTACCTTGGGAACCTATGCTGCAAAGCGGGCCGATCTTCTGGCCATGGCCCAGGATTTGTTCGATGTCGTGCTCTCTGGCACGGTTAAGATCGAGGTCAACCAAACCTATCCGTTACGGGAAGCGGCCAAGGCCCATCAGGATCTGCAAGCTCGCAAGACCACTGGATCAACAATCCTGACCGTGTAGCAGTTCGGCCCACCGCCTAGATCAACCCAGCCGTTAAGGTCCGGTCGTGACACATCGGAGGCTTTGCGCATAGGTGAGTTTGCGGCTCCAAAGCGGAAGTTCCTCCAGGGAAGGTCCTGAAGAGCCTTTCCGTCACAATGCAAGGGCGAGGAGCCAAGCGCCGGCCCCTATGAAGGCTGCCCCAGTGATCCGCGCTATCCACCATCCCGCTGGGGTGATCTTCTCGACGAGGACAAGGATCGCGATGCCGGTGATCCACAGCACATTCATCACCCCACCCACGAAAAGCAGCGCCATCAGCGCCCAGCAGCACCCAATGCAGTAAAGACCATGCCCCGTTCCAAGCCTGAGCGCCGCCCACGGCTCATTGCGGAACCCGCCATGCCGCTGAATGAAGAGGAGCGGGGACTGGCATTGCGACAGGCAGGCGTCCTTGAGCGGCGTCCACTGGTAGACGCCCGCAGCCATCAGGATCGCGCCACCAAGCGCGGTGCTCGCGCTGACCATCATCGGGGTCAGCAGGAGAGCGTGCTCAAGCAACCACTGCACCAGCGTGGCAACGAGAGCGAAGATAGTCCAGGCGAGGAGATAGCCTCCTGCAAACCAGGCCGTGGCGGCAAAAGGCTTATGACGAGCCTGAGCCTGACGCGCCACGCTGGCATAAATCAGGACCATCGGAGCCGCAGACGGCAGCATCATGCCGACCATCATGACGGCCCACATGACGAACATGAACCCGAACTCGGTGGCGCCCCAGGCGCGCAGGCTGGGTCCGGCCATTTCAGCCATATCCATTCCCGCCATCCCCATCCCGGACATGTCGGTCTTCGCCGCATGATCGGCCTCCATGGCAGCGGCAAGCCACAGGATATAAGCCCAAGCGAGCGCTGCGAGGGCACCGAGCGCGGCCAAGACCACCGCACGGTCCCGCCGCAGTACGAGTTCGAGAGCCGCATCCGTCATGGGGTTGGCCGCACCACTCCAGACCCTGTCATGTGAAGATGAGCGAAGTGGGCGTGGGAGTCTTCCAGATTGAGTTCGATGGCGCCTGTTGCCGTTCCCCAGCCTCGGCCAATCTCGGCCACGGTGTACTCGAAGCCATTGGGAAGATTGATCCGCGCCTGGTGCGGCTGCCCCGTGACTGGATTGAGAATCGGCTCACCCCTTGCGTCGATCACGCCCGGCACCCGGAGGCGCGCCGTGCGGCCATCGACGTCGATCTCGAGGTCGATCCGGGCAAAGATCGGATCGTTCACCTTCTCGTAGGTTGAGGCAAAAACCTGGAAGAAGGTGGCTCCGGGCTCGGTATCTTCGCCGCTCATGATGCGCAGGAGTGCCTCGCGCTGCTCTGGTGTCGCCCGTCCGTCGACAATGGGCGTCGCGTGGCCTCGCCCCTCGTGAATCGCACCCGGCCAGGCAAGGACACAGGCTACCTTGAGGCCATCGAGCTTTGTGTTGCCGTGGTAGCCTTCCGCGATTTCGATTCCGGCAACGGCGTGGCAATGGCCGTGGGATGGCCGGGCATTGAACTGGCAGGGGCAGCCATAGTCGCAATTACAATGGATGAACTCGCGCCCTTTGATCGTCCATGTGACGTCAGGCATTGTCACCTCCCTAGGCTCTGGCGCAGATCGCTTTCGGCGGAACAGGGATAGCGATGAGCAGGATACTCCCAAGGCCGATCAGGCACCAGCCTTCTACCTCCTCGGGACAGTAGTCTGCGGATCACCTCGCAGGGTGAGGCCGTCTAGAACTGCCATGGAATGATCCTGTGTATCGCTCGTTTGGCGACAAAAGGGACCTTGAGCGGAAATGCCAATGACCCGTGGAGAGTTTCCTGCGAGCAGCATGGTGAGACCGGAATGTCTCTGATTGGCAAGCCTGAGACCTAGGCTCGAAGGCAGCAATCCTCGCGTAACCGGACTTTCCTACGCGTTCACGAATTTCGTTGCCTGACCCTGAGCGGACCTTGAGTCGGTGAACCGGTCCGGGATGCGTCTCCGAAATGCCGTGCTTCGATCCCGGTTCGAGGCCTCGGGCCGAAATCAGGTTCCAAGACCTGCGGCAGAGATTTGAAGAGCATCCCTCACAGTGCGAACGCCGCACCACGACGCTGCGAACAGGGCGATCGCTTTCGTCACGCGTCGCAACGAGGGAAGGGACACCCGCTCATCGATGGCATGGATGTTCTCCGCGATGGGACCATAGACCAGCGATGGTATCCCCGCGTGGACCGAATACACGGCGGCATCCAGGTAGCACGCCATGACATAGGCCTGCAACGGCGGAGCATCGGGTGAATTGGCGGTTGCGTGAGCCTTGGAAAGAACGGCCTCGGCTTCAGACCCAGGAGCAAGCGTATAGCCAGCATGCACGACACCGACCCACTCCACGATGGGTGTCGGGCAGCGTTGCAGCAAGGGGTCACCGGCTGCCGCCGTGGCGACAAAGGCCTCGAATTCCTTCACGCGCTCCTGCGGGTCATCACCGGGATAGAAGCCGATACGCCCTTCGAACCGGCAGCATGACGGAACCGATGCGATCCACTCACCGCCGTTGATCGTCCCAATCGTCAGGGCTGCGGGATTGTCCACGTCGTCGAAGAACGGCTTTGTCGTTCGTTCCTCGTTCCAGCGAGTCTCGAGCTGACGCAAGCGGTCGATGAGCCGCACCGCCGCGTCGAGCGCGCTCACGCCCCCACTGACCTCACGCGGGTGGGCCGGAGTGCCATGAACCGTGATCGCGAACTTGATCACGCCGGAATTGGCTCGAACAAGCTTCTCGTCGGTCGGCTCCGGGATCAGCACCGCGTCGGCCACCTTGTTGCTGACCAACGCCATCGCGGCCCCGTTTCCGGTAATCTCCTCCTCCACGACCGAATGGATCTGGACAGGGGCCGTCAGTTCGAGCCCCGCGGCCCTAATCGCATCGAGCGCAAAGATCGCCGCGGACAGGCCTGCCTTCATGTCTCCGGAACCGCGGCCATACAGCCACTCGCCGTCTCGTGTCGGCTGGAAGGGCGGATACTGCCAACGCTTCGGGTCGCCCGCGGGAACGATATCGACATGAGCGTTCAGGATGAGGGATCGTCCTTGGACGGCCGCTGGGCTGTGGATCCCGATCACATTCCAGGAATCCTCGTAGCTGACCGTTGCAGGGGAAAAAGCAGGATGCTGGCCAATCAGCGCGGTATCGATCATCTGACGATCAACGTCATACCCCCGTTCCAGAAGTGCTGCTTCGACGAGGGCCTGGACTTCGGCTTCCTGTCCCCGCAGCGAGACGCAACGGACCAGGTCCGAGAGAAAGCGAACCTGCGCGTCGAAGGCCGTGTCGACGGCAGCAAGGATGCGCTCCCGATCGGCCTCGGAAAGGGGGCTCACCGGTGAGAAATCGTTGTTTAGGACTGGGGTGGTCAATGCGAGAGCCTTTGTATGGGAACCCGGGGTATGAGCAACTGGGGCATCCAGTGACTCCATCGGATAGCGGCGTCAATTGTCGTATCGTGCCGAAAGCTGGCCCGGCTTTCCTCACGATGCGCTTAGAGAGGAAAGGCGGATCTCGAACGGGCATCCGACTCGGCTCCGATCCAGCGGCCGTTGTATATGCCATGTCACGCAGCAGACGGGTATCCTGAAGGCGGCATAGGGCTGGATGGGTCCCTGCCTTATGGGGGCGGCAACGGCAGTGGCTTGCGGTGACCATGGTCAGGACGGTCAACACATCGACACGCCTAACGTCTCCGCAAGCGCAAACAGTACGGATTGCTCTGCGCTATTCGGGAAGGTCTGAATCTGGCACGCGCCGGTCATTTGCCTTGGGGCTGCTTGAGCCTCAGATCCGGACCTCGCTCCGTCGCGGGGCTCAAGGCGGCTCGTCGGCGAGCCGCCTCTGACCTTTAGATCTCAACCTGCTCCGCAATCAGAAGGGCAACGTCGACGTCAATCCCAAGATACCGAGCAGTGCTCTCGATCTTGGTGCGGCCGAGCAGAAGCTGGACCGCCCGGAGATTGCCGGCTCTCCGATAGATCATAGAAGCTTTGGTATGCCGGAGTGAATATGTGCCGTAGGCGAGGGGATCGAGGCCAATCGCGCCAAGCCAGGATCCCAGCAGGCGAGCGTGCTGGCGCGTCGTCATGGGCCTTTGCCGATTGATTCTGCTTGAAAACAGCGGTTCGCCTTTGTGCAGATCCTTGTTCTCCAGCCAGCGCCCCATGGTCCCGCGGGTTGCCTCAAGCGAACGGCAGCGGCCATTCTGTAGTTGTCATTTCTTCAGTAAGCGAGGAGACAGGCCGGACAATAATCCGGCCTGCCATTCTGGATGAGGAAAATGGGGGCCGATGGCACGCCATCTCTTCTCCAAGTTCAGGAGTCGTTACTTCAATGCGACATTCCGGTTGAACGCCTCGATAATCGCTGCGCGGTTCGCATTGATCTTGTTCCAATCGGGCAGTGCCAGACTCTTGATCGAACCCTCAGGACCCCACGGCATGCGTTGCTTGGCATTGTCGCTCAGTTCTACATCCGAGGTCGCCGGACCGACATAGATCCTCTCCGCCATGCACTTTGCAGGGTCCTTGCCGATCGCGTAGTTGACAAACTTCTCGGCCGCATCCCGCTTCTTGCTGTTCGCTACGAGATGAAGACGTATGTCACCGCCGATAGCGCCTTCCTTAGGGACCACGAACTCAATCGGAAGTTTCTGATCCCTCATGGCATATGCTGAGTTGGCGTAGTGGGCTCCTACGATCACCTCTCCACTCTGGAACAGGTTCGTTCCCGCGCCCGCGCTGTCGAAATAGGCTGTAACCTTCAACTGCTTCAATTTGTCGAAGGCGGGGGTCACGTTTTCGACGCTGCCGCCTAGCAAGCCGGCCAAATGGACGATGAACGGCACGCCCATGGCGTTCGCAGGACTCGGGAAGGTGACCGCACCGGCAAACTCAGACTTCCAAAGATCGAGCCAGGAGGTGGGTGCCTCCTTGATGTCCCTGGTGCTGTAGGCCAGACCTACCGAGTAGAAACCGGTGCTGACCGCGAAGACCGCTCCCGACTCGTCTTTGTAAACCCCCTCCGGGATGAGGCCGGTGACCGCAGGGACCTTGGCGGAATCGATCGGCTCCAGGAGCTTGTCAGCCGCGGCGATCTCGGATACGCCGCCATCGAGCCAGACCACATCCAACGTGGGGCTGTCCTTCTGCTGGCGGAGCTTGCTTAAGGTCACGCCGGAAACGCCCGGTTCGGGGACGACCCGGATCCCCCTGTCGCGGGTGAACGGATCGATGATGCAGGCCTGCATGGCCGCACCCCATTCGCCGCCATAGGTCGCGACCGTAATAGATTCCTGCGCGGCGGCGGGCAGTGCGCTGCCGACGCCGGTCAGCAGGACCGTGGCAGCGAATACGCTACGTGTGCTTGTGATCATCTCTTGATCCTCCTTCTTGTTGGCATGCGCCCTCTGGACGCGCTATGAGGAAATGTCTTTTGGTACAGGGCAAATCGAAATTCAAACCGCTGAGATAACCTGAAGTTATGAATATCCGGCAACTCGAAGCCTTCAAGGCGATCATGGAGTTGGGAAGCTTCACGCGAGCGGCGGAAAAGCTGCATCTTTCCCAGCCAGCAGTCAGCAAGCTGATCTACCTGCTGGAACGTAGTTGCGGCTTTACCCTCTTCCACCGGCAGAAGAACGGCGTCATCCCCACCGCCGAGGGCCAGATGCTCTACTCCGAGGTGGAGCGTGTATTCCTCGGGGTCGATTCCGTTGCAGCGCGGGCCCGAGCCATACGACAGTTCGACTATGGTGAGATCAATCTTGTCACCTTTCCGTCTCTCGGCACCCGGGTCCTTCCCCCGATTCTAGCCGAATTCATCGAGACCAAGCCGTCACTCCGGGTCACGATAGCAAGTCGCAATTCCTGGCTTCTCGTGGATCGGGTTGCCTCCCAGGGTGTCGATCTGGGCTTCGGGATGACCGTCTCGGATCGTCCCGGAGTGCAGTTCGAGAAACTCTGTTCAATGGAGGCTGTTTGCGTGCTCCCGCCCGGCCATCGACTGGCGGAACGGGCGACTGTCGATGCACGTGACTTGGAGGGCGAGCGATTTGTATCCCTCGTCGAGGAGGACCGTGCCCAGGTCAAGATCGACCAAGCGTTTGCAGATCGTGACGTCGAGCGGAACATTATCCTGAAGGCACAACTGACCGAGGCCTGTTGCTCCTTTGTCTCGGCCGGGGTGGGTGTTGCCATTGTGGATCCGCTCAGCACAGTTGGTTTCGGGCCTGATGAACTTGTCGTGAAGCCTTTCTTGCCTACTGTCGTTCAGGACATCTGGATTATCACCCCGTCCTTCCGGGAAACGTCCCTCGGAGCAAAGGCACTCATTGCCCACGTCAAGAAGCGGCTGACGGAGAAGCTGACCGAGATGGCTTTGTCCATTCGCGCGCCAGAAAACGATAGTGGGCGTTTGGGCTCAGCCATATCCCCTGGTTATGGCTGAGCCCAAACAAGCAATTTGACGGATTACCTTCGTCAGATCTCAATGCAGACGAAATCTCCCGCACCAAGCAAATGCAAAAGCAAAGTATTTGACGGGAGCCATTCAGTTGATCGGCAGTCTGCCTTGAGGTGAATTATGGGTGCCATTACGGTTCTCACCCCAACGGGAACGTTGGGGTATGGCTTTGGTGACGATGCGCTGTCACGCGGGATGTCGCTCGGGCCAGCGGTGATCGCGGTTGATGCCGGATCGACGGATCCCGGACCGCACTATCTTGGCTCCGGCAAGCCTCTGGTGTCAGATGTAAGCATCAAGCGCGAGCTGACGGCGCTTATTCAGGCAGGTCGTGAGGCCAAAATTCCTGTCATCGTTGGCAGCGCCGGCGGCGCTGGATCGGGTGTCCAAGTCGACCGAACGGTCGCGATCGTCCGCAGCATCGCGAGAGATCTCGGCCTGAACTTCAAGCTGGCCTGGATCTATTCCGACATCCCCATTGAGCGAGCGAAGAAGGCGGTCAACACGGGTGAGGTCAAGGATTTCGAGGCCGGTATGCCGCTAACTGAGCAGATGCTCGACGAGACGGTCAGTCTCGTTGCCCAGATGGGACACGAGCCGATCTGTGCAGCCCTTGATGGCGGCGCGGACGTGATCATCGCCGGACGAGCCTGCGATGACTCGGTCATCGCCTCATATCCGATCTGGCGCGGCAGTGATCCCGCGTTGGCTATCCACATGGGGAAGATTCTCGAGTGCGGGGCTTTCTCAGCGGAGCCGTTTGCGATGGACGTGATGCTCGGCACGATCTACGACGACCATTTCGTGCTCGAGCCGGGCAGCCTGAAGAGGCGGGCATCGGTGAAATCGGTCGCAGCGCATTCCCTCTACGAGCGTGAGAATCCTTTCACGCAGGGTGGTCCCGGCC
Source organism: Microvirga makkahensis (assembly GCF_009830105.1). Taxonomy (GTDB): domain Bacteria; phylum Pseudomonadota; class Alphaproteobacteria; order Rhizobiales; family Beijerinckiaceae; genus Microvirga; species Microvirga makkahensis. Next base: position 39,564 of record NZ_WURB01000017.1, on the reverse strand, counting down.
ACGAAATCTCTCTCAAGGACTGCTCCTTCGAACAGCTCGGCGACCGTCAGGTCCGCGTGCGCGGCGCAAGGCTGACCGAGACGGAGGACTACTACGTAAAGCTCGAAGGCGCACGTCTTGCTGGGTATCGTTCGATCTGCATTGCCGGGATTCGCTGTCCAACGACCGTGGGTGCGCTCGACAGCATCCTGGAAGACGTGAAGGCCAAGGCGCATGCCTACTTCGCTCCGGAAGGACTGACGATTACCTTCCATGTCTATGGACGCGACGGCGTGATGAAGGAGCTGGAGCGGGAATCCACTCCGGCCCGTGAGGTCGGGCTCGTGATCGACGTCGTTGCAAAGGACCAAGCATTGGCCCACGCGGCATGCCACCAGATCAGTGGCGCAATGCTGCACTATCATTATCCCAGCGTGAAGAACACCTCCGGCAACCTTGCCTTTCCGTACTCACCATCGGATTTGGATATCGGCCCCGTCTACGAATTCAGCGCCTATCACCTGATGAAGGTCAAATCGCCGACTGAGCTATTCCCCGTGCATTTCGAGGATCTCTGACATGAATTCCCGCCCTCTGAAGGATCTCGCCGATATCGTGCGCAGCAAGAACGCTGGCCCATACCGCATTACGTTCGATGTTCTGTTCCGGGACAAGGATCGGTATGAGGCCGTTCGCTCCACTGGAGCGATCAACCCGCAGAGTGTTGCCGCCGCATATGGGATTGATGTCTCCCAGATCTCGTCCTTCTTCGAGATCGAGATGGCCAACGCAATGAAGATAACTATCATCCGCCCGCGAGCCCAGGGGTCGGCGGGTGACGGAGACATGTATGGCTGCCAGCATCATGTGCCGTTGATGAACCTCCAGATCCCGGTCTCGTAGATCCTTGAGGGCCAATGCAGAGGAAAGAGCGGATGTCGGACGCCTTCATCAGGGTGGAGCACCTCACCAAGCGCTACGGTGATTTGGTCGTGCTGAACAATGTCTCGATCGAGATCGCTAAGGGCGAGTTTGTTGCGTTGCTCGGCCCGAGCGGATGCGGGAAGACAACCCTTCTGCGTTCCATCGCCGGGTTCATCGATATCGAGGAGGGGGACGTTTCCATCGACGGGCGTTCGATGAAGAAGCTCCCGCCGAACCGACGCCCCGTGAACACGGTCTTCCAGAACTATGCATTGTTCCCCCATCTGACGGTTGCCCAGAACGTCGCCTTCGGCCCGCGCCGGGCCGGCGTCGACCGCAAAGCAGTCGCGGAAATCGTAGACGAGGCCCTCGCGACGGTTGGCATGGCTGGCTATGCCGATCGCTTCCCATCTCAACTGTCGGGAGGGCAACAGCAGCGTGTCGCACTAGCACGGGCAATCGCCAACAAGCCCAAGGTCCTTCTACTAGACGAGCCGCTCGGCGCCCTCGATCTGAAGCTGCGTAAACAGATGCAGATCGAACTGAAGGCGCTCCAGCAGAAGCTTGGCATGACATTCATATTCGTAACCCACGACCAGGAAGAGGCCTTGGTCATGGCGGACCGGATTGCCGTCATGAATTCCGGGCGCATCGCCCAGATCGGTCGCGGTCGGGAGATCTATCACGCGCCGACCGAGCGGTACGTGGCCGATTTCATCGGCGATGCCAACCTGATCACCTGTAAGGTCTCGAGCGCGCGGACGCTTGTCAGCGAAATGGGCGGGCTGGAGTTCGATGTATCCCACTCGGCTCCCGTTGGGGCCGATGTCACTTACCTGCTGAGGCCGGAGGCCATTGGGGTGGCCCACGGCCCAACTCCAGCCGCGGAGGGGTTGGCCACCGCCCGCGCCAAGGTTCGGGATGTTGTCTTCGTGGGCAATGCGACCCGAATCTATGCCGAGGCCGAAGGCGGTCAGGTCTTCGTTGCCCAGCAGCCGGCGCTCGTCGGAGACCCCGAGTACAGCCGGGGAGAGACGGTTACCCTGTCTTGGCGCCGTGACAGTGGCCAGGTTCTGACCCGATGAGAGCCACGACCGTGATGGGCATGCAGCCGAAGGCAAGGATCTCCTCCAGGCTCCCAATCGTACGGAGCCCACGACTGGCAGAGGAGCGGCTATGAGGATCAAGAACTTCTGGGCGGCCATCCTGCTCGGCGTGCCTGTCGCCTTCATGGCGGCCTTCTTCATCGTGCCGTTTCTGGTCGTCGTCGTCGCCAGCTTCCAGGACAAGGAGGGAGCCTGGAGCCTCTCGAACTACGGCCGCATCTTCGCCGATACCTATTATCCGAGCGTACTCTACACGACCTTCAAGCTCTCGCTGCTGTCGACCGCCGCGTCATTCCTTATCGGCTATCCGATCGCCTACTATATCGTGAATGTCGTGCGCAGCCGGATGGGTCGCCGGATCTGCTACATTCTTGTGATCATGCCGCTCTTCACGAGCAACATCGTGCGCTCGTTCGGCTGGATCATCCTGTTGGGCCGACAGGGCCTCGTGAACTCCACCCTGGTGACGCTTGGCCTCACAGACCGCCCAATTCCACTTCTCTTCACCGAGTTGAGCATCGTCATCGGCCTGACCTACATTCTCGTTCCATTCATGGTCCTGACTGTGGCGAGCGTTCTGCAAACCATTGACAAGTCACTGGTTGAGGCGGCCCTCGACCTTGGGACCAGCCGGCTCGGGACTTTCCTGAGGGTGACTTTCCCGCTCAGCCTGCCCGGTGTGGTCGCAGGATCGCTCATCGTGTTCACCCTCGCGGTCAGTGCGTATGTGGTGCCGAGCATCATGAGCGGCGGCCGGACGGTGGTCATGGCGATGTCGATTTTTGAGCAGTACGGCGCCCTTTTCGACTTCAATTTCGGCGCCGCCCTTGCAGTCGGACTTCTGGTGGTCACGCTCATTCTGATCGCACTTTACCTATTCTTCATTGAACGGCAGTCCGCAACCAGAAAGGCAGTTAAGTCATGACAACCTTTCCGGAACGCATCGGTCGCTTTCTCCTCACCGCAGTTGTCTGGGCAGGTTTCGTATTCCTTACGCTGCCGCTCATCATCATCGTGGCGGTCTCGTTCACTGAGACCGAGTATCTGAGCTTCCCGCCCGTCGGGTTTACCCTGCGCTGGTACGAACAGTTCCTCGCGGACACTTCCTATCTGGAGTCCATCGGCCTGAGCGCTTCCATCGCCGTTGCCTCGACCGCCATCGCAACCCTCATCGGTGTGCCGACCGCTTTGGTCATCGCGCGGAGCACCCTGCCCGGACGGAAGCTGGTGAGTACCATCTTCCTCTCTCCCCTGATCCTGCCGACCATCGTCGTCGGGGCGGCCCTCCTGCAATACGCTAGCGCTCTTGGCTTCGCACGGAGCTATCTCGCATTGCTCGCCGGGCACGTGGTGATCATCGTCCCATACATCCTGAGGACCGTTCTCGCGTCCTTGGAGCGGTTCGACCAGTCGCTGGAGGAGGCGGGTCAGGATCTCGGCGCCAATGGCGTCACGACCTTCTTCCTTGTGACACTCCCGATCATCAAGCCTGGAATCGTCGCTGGCGCGCTCTTCGCCCTGATCATCTCCTGGATCAATGTAGAGCTCAGCATCTTCAACTCGACCGCGAGCCTCATGCCGCTCCCTGTCAAGCTGTTCAACTACGTCCAGTATGCCGTCGATCCGATGATGGCCGCCATTTCGGCCGCAACCATCTACGTCGCGATCGTGGCTGTGGTCGTCCTCGACATCTTCGTCGGCATCGACCGGGTAGCGGCCACCCAGAAATAGCCGAAGTTCTCTCCGTCCGGGTGCGGGATGATAGTGCCCGCACCGCATCCAGCAGGCCAATCATGACAGCGAATACAATCCCGGAACCTGCTCCTGAAGGAGCGCTCGCCGATCTGAAGGTGCTCGAGCTTGGCTCGATGCTGGCGGGTCCTTTCGTCGGCTCAATGCTGGCCGACTTTGGCGCGCGCGTCGTTAAGGTCGAGAAGCCCGGCAAACCCGATGCCCTCCGCGAGTGGCCTCCTCACAAGGACGGCGTCGCTCTCTGGTGGAAGACGATGGCACGCAACAAGCATGTCATCACGCTCGACATTTCGCGGTCCGAGGCTCGTGACCTTGCCTTGAAGCTGATCGGCGAGAGCGACATCGTCATTGAGAATTTCCGCCCCGGGACGCTTGAGCGTTGGGGACTGTCACCGGACGAGCTGCGCGAGCGTTTCCCTCGCATCGTGTGGGTGCGGGTGAGCGGCTGGGGACAGACCGGGCCCAACAAGGGGCAAGGGGGCTACGCGACGATCGCCGAAGCCTTCTCCGGCCTCGCCTCATTTACGGGCCATCCGGACAAGGGGCCGATGGTGTCGGCATTCCCGATGGGCGACTACATGGCTGGCGTCTTCGGCGCGTTCGGCGCTCTTGCCGCCATTCACCGCCGCGAGCGTACGGGTGTCGGACAGATCGTTGACGTTGCGCTCTACGAGCCGCTCCTGAGGATCATCGAGTCGGTCGTCGTGCGATATGACCAGACAGGCCAGAAGAAACCATTGCTCGGAAATCAGATGGAGGAAGACGTTCCGCGGAACGTCTATCCGACTGCCGATGGCGGGAGCATTGCAATAAGTTGCGGATCGCAACGCATCTACGAAGGTCTCGTGGACGCCATGGGACGGCCCGACCTCAAAACCGATCCGCGCTTCGGAACCATGGCGGACCGGGTCGCCAACCGCGATGCGATTGACTCGGAGGTTGCCGCGTGGCTGGCCACGCAGAAGACGGACGAGGCGTTGGGGAAGCTTCTGAAGCACAAGGTCGTTGCCGGACGCATTAACGACATCGCGGACGTCCTGGAGGATGCACATATCGCGGCGCGGGAGGCCATCCGCACCGTCGTCGACGAGCACCTCGGCCCGATCCGCATGCCATCCCCCGTGCCGAAGCTTAGCGACACGCCTGGAGCCATTCGCTGGACCGGCCGCGACCCCGGTGCGGCGAACGAAGAGGTGTTCGGGAATTGGCTTGGCCTGTCCCGGAACGAGATCGATGCGCTGCGGCGCGCCAGTATTATCTGAGGCTAACATGAAGACCAGCAGTATCGGAATTACAGGATACGGCCAGACGGCCTACGAGAAGCGGACGACCCGGACGTTGTTCTCGTTCCTGTCAGAGGCCGGGAAGAACGCGCTCGACTCCGCCGGGCTTACCTTCAAGGACGTTGATGGCCTCGCTATCTGTTCCTTTGAGTTGCACCCCGACAACGCGGTGACGGCAGCCGAGCAGCTCGGACTGTCCGTGTCCTGGGCCTACCTCGGGACAGCGGGCAGCGCCGGTCCGGTGGCGAGCGTGATCAACGCCGTGCACGCCATCGAGACGGGCCAGGCCACAACCGTGTTGTGCATCGCAGGCGACAACTATGACGTCGGGGGCCACTTCAAGCTCATGGACAACTTCAACCGTGGTCTCCGGAACTATGGCACGCCCTTGGGGTTCGGTGGCGCGAATGGGCTGTTCGGGATCATCCAGCGCAAGCACATGGAAACCTACGGCACCCGTCGAGAGGACCTTGGGCGCATCTCGGTCGACCAGCGGCGAAGCGCACAGCGCAACGACCATGCACTCCTGCGTGGGCCATTGACGATCGAGGATTACCTGAATGCCCGCATCATCGCAGATCCGATCCGTCTCTTTGACTGCGTGCTTCCCTGTGCCGGGGCGGAGGCGGTCGTGGTGACGACCTTGGATCGCGCACAGCCGGGCAAGGGCGTGCGGATCCTGTCGGGCTTCGAGAGGCACAATCATCCTCCAATGGAGATCGCTCCGCTGCGGGGTGGGTGGGAGACGTTCGCCGACAAGCTCTTTGCGAAGGCCGGGTACGGGCCGGAAGACATGGATTTCGTCCAGGCCTATGACGATTACCCGATTATGGTCGCCATTCAGCTCGAGGATCTCGGGTTCTGCAAGAAGGGCGAGGTGAGCGAGTTCCTGGCCCGGAACACCTTCGCCTGGGACGGAACGCTGCCGCTCAACACAGGTGGCGGACAGCTCTCGTGCGGTCAGGCCGGCATCGCCGGTGGGCTCCTGAGCGTAACCGAGGCCGTGCGCCAGTTACGTGGCGAAGGCGGAGACAGGCAGGTCGCAAATGCGCGGCGGGGCGTCGTCGCAGGCTATGGAATGGTGGGTTACGGCCATGGTCTTTCTGCAAGCAGCATCATCCTTGAGGCAGTGCAATGAGTGAAATCCTAGACTATCCGCGCCCCCACGAGGACGAGGACAACCGTCCCTTCCTTGAGGCATGGCGTGAGGGCAGGCTGATGCTCCAGCAGAGCCGGTCTGGTGGCCCTCCGTTCTTCTATCCTCGCCCCATTTGTCCCTATACTGGCTCGACCGACCTCGTCTGGAAGGAGGCATCGGGACGCGGCCGTATCGTATCCTTCTCGATCGTCATGCGCCCGAACCATCCCTCGTTCAACGACGAGGTGCCCATCATCCTGGCTGAGATTGCGCTCGAGGAAGGGGCTAGCCTGCTGGCCCGCGTCATCACGAGTGACGCAAGCGCCGTAACGAGCGGCACCGCCGTCGAACTCATGCCGAGGCCCGAAGCTGCGCGATACCCGCTGCCGACATTCCGGCTGGCAGCCTAAGAATCCTTCTGGTCCTGAGAGAGCCGAGCCATGCGCCACTTCACCAATAGCGAGATCATCGCGAGTCTTGACTGGCAGCCGCTGGTCGAGGCCCTCCGGGAGGGATTCCGCCGCGGAGCTCACAGTCCTCCGCGGCCCCACTACACCGTCTCGGTGCCGGACGCCCGCGATGCGACCCTGTTGCTGATGCCTGCTTGGAGCGAAGGCCGCTATATCGGCCTTAAGACGGCAACGGTCTTCCCGGACAACGGGCGCCTCGGCCTCCCGACCGTGACGTCCTACTACATGCTCATGAGCGCCAAGGACGGGCGGTTGGTCGCAACCCTTGACGGAGGCGAATTGACGGCCCGCCGCACCGCTGCCGCCTCCGCCCTCGCCTCCAGTTATCTCTCGAGGCCGGATTCGTCCCGGCTCCTCATCATCGGCACCGGCAAACTCAGTCCGAACCTCGCTGCGGCTCACGCAGCCGTGAGACCGATTGAGGAAATTGCCATCTGGGGACGCGACCGGAGCAAGGCGGAGGCAGTGGTCGGCCAACTGGCCGAGCAGGGGATCAAAGCGGCCATCGCGGACAATCTCGAGCAGGAGGTGCGGAGGGCAGATATCGTTTCATGCGCCACTCTCTCAACCGAGCCCCTCGTGCGTGGGGCTTGGTTACGGCCAGGTATCCACCTCGATCTTGTCGGGGCATTCACACCGACAATGCGGGAGGCTGACGATGAGGCACTCCGTCGGGCACGGGTCTTCCTCGATACCCAGGAGGGTGCGATGACCGAGGCAGGGGAGATCGTTCAGGCCATGGCCAGCGGTGCCCTGCAAGGGGAGGACATTCAGGGTGATCTATTCGACCTAGCGCGGGGCGATGCCCAAGGGCGGTCAGGGCCGGATGAGATCACGCTTTTCAAGTCTGTCGGGTGCTCGCTCGAGGATCTTGTCGCAGCCGAATTGTGCTTTGTCCGCTGTGCCGGACGCTGACGATCGCTCCGGGAGGCACAGGCCGACAATGTCTGGGCGGCAGAAGTCCGCTGCGGCCTCACCTGAATGGGGACTGGCTGGCGTTTACGCCGTTTCCATCATGGCCCGCACGACCGTGATGGCACTCATCCCGGTTATGGCCTATCACATTCTCGGAACGGCGCAGCATGTCAGTGAACTCTACTTCGCTGCAAGCCTGATAGGGATCGCAGTAAGTCTGTGCCTGCCGAACCTTCTGCTGCGATTGGGGCGCTGGCCCGTTTTCATTTCCGCCGCGGCAGGTGGGATAGGTTCTGCCGCGACACTCGCCAGCGGGACACTGCCTGGGCTCGCAGCGGGATTGGTTCTCCATGTTCTCATGGTCCTCGTGTTTGAGAACGTGATGAGCCTTTATGTCCTGCAATACGTTCCTCGTCGGAGCCTTTCCGCTTTCGAGCCGCGCCGCGTCCTGCTCGCCGGTGTTGCCTACGGTCTGGGACCATGGCTAGGGGCCTGGCTGACCGAGAATGTCGGTGCCTGGAGCCCACTGACGTTGAGTGCTGCATGCGCCATCGTAGTGCCGCTGTCGATCATTCTGCTCAAGCCGATTTCCGAACCCCGAATGCCCGCGCCATCGAAGGGCGTGGGGCACTCCGATGTCAGGCTGTTCCTGTCGCAGCCTCGGCTGCGCTTGGCCTGGCTTCTCGCCACGATGCGGGCGTCGTGGTGGTGCATGTATATCGTCTACACGCCGATTTTGGCGGTTAGCCAAGGCCTGGGAGCCTCGGTTGGCGGTCTCATGATCTCGATTGGGTCAGCATTGCTCATGCTGGCACCATTCTGGAGACGTGTCGTCGAAATGACGGGAATGCGCAGGCTGCTGCTCGGTGCCTACGCAGTAAGCGGTGTTGGAACGCTCGCGACCGGCTTCCTCTCCGAAGTTTCGGTTTGGGCAAGCGTAGCGATGCTGCTGTTCTCTGCTTTTGCCATGAGCGCCATCGATGCGATTGGAAACGTGCCGTTTCTCCGAGCCGTCCGTCCGCACCAGCGAATGGCGTTGACACCCATCTACAATACCTACCGTGATGTGGCGCAGGTGGCTCCAGCGGGCCTCTTCGCAATCCTGCTGATGGCCCTTCCATTGCCTTCGGTCTTCATTATGACGGGAGCGCTGATGGTCCTTGCCTCAGGTTTTTGTCGATATCTACCTCGCCGCCTCTGAGGCGATGGGCAGGCATGCCTTGATCGGCGAGAAGTAGCTTGGGCCGAAGCATGAGGTCGGATCCCCCACGTGGGCCAAAGTTCGGCTCCAACAGACAAGTGTCTTAAAGATTATGACTTACTCGCGCGCTCAAGACCTTTGTGACGGTTATCGAGCCTGTTGTTATCCAGGTTCGAGAGACGCCATCTCCCGAGATGGCATAAGCACTCTAAGGTCCGTTCCTGGCACGAGGCGGACCTTCTCCCGACTTCCGTGTTCGGCCACTAAGCGGACGTTCGTTCGGCGATTTTAAGTCCCACCGCGATCAGACAAATGGTGATGAGGAAATCGATTAGGCCCGAATCCTCAACATTCTGGTTGAATCATGCCGACGTATGATGGTTCAGCTCGAACGAAGATATCAGTCGTAGCCGGTACGCTTGAAGGCTTTGGTCATCCGGGAATGCTGCTTCGAAGCTGTCTTAGATCGATCTTGGTGAGTAGGCTTTTCCAGTACGGCTGCTGCTTCCGATAGTGACAGCATCTCAGGCCATTCTGGCTGTTTCTCCTTACCCTTCCTCCAATTGCTGTCGAGTAACCTATCAAGCGCCTCACGAGCACCGATCTCTCTTGCAGTAAACTGATAGAGACCCGCCTCAGCCAGTTTGAGCTTCACAGCAAAGGGATACACGAAGCCAGCGATGATGATGTGCTGCCAATCTTCCCAGTTTCGGCTGAGATCGGATTTTGGGCCTCGATGAGCCGTCGCGTTGCGCAGCTCGTAAAGCTCCTTCATCCATTTCCAGCGCAAAGGCCAGGTCTTTTGATCAGCCGCATACTTCGGATCGGGTTTGATCCGTTTGGATTGAGAGATCGCCCTAACCTCATAGGGTACCCAAAGGGGGGGCGAACGTTCTGCCCATTGCTTGCGCAACTCGCTCCTTCTGGAGTGGCTTAGGTTCGAGCAGTCGCTCAAACGCCATCGCGGAGAGCATGAGACAGCTGTCCAAACTAAGCTCTTGCGTCTCAGAGTGGCCGAGGAAGAAGAACTGAAGAGAGGATGAAATGGGTTCCCAAGTCGGATTCCCAGTCCGATATGCATCGGTCAGAGCGTCAGCCAGCCGGGTTCCGATGATCTCGCATCTGGTTCCCTGAACCTGCCGAGGCTGCTGGAACTTCACATTGTCCCTTGTTGTATGGAGCCGAAGATCGTTACCTCGTCGAGGGAAGTGTAGGGAAAATCTGTTGGAGCCCGCCTTGATGCCGTGCCCTACCAACTGGAACATCGAGGCGTTCAGGTGAGGGCTGAAATGCCCCTCAAGAAAGCGCTGCTCCGCCATGCAGGACAACGCAAGCATTTCGGTTGCCCGGCGAGCTTGGCTCCACAGGCGGTCTGGGTTGTCCCATCTCCGCTGATGTCGTGGCCTCAGGAGCATCGTACAGCTTTGGATTGGGTTGCCACTGAGATCGACATAGTGCTGGAAAGCCTGTTTGACGGCATCGGTAATATCCGAGTCGACCACCTGGGCCGGCTCGTTTGTGTCGATGGGCATGAACTGGATTCCCCCAACCGTGATCGGATGGGGAAGGGTGACCCACGGCAAGAACATGATACGCCCAGACAGGGGCAAGGTGGCTCTCCAGATGGCCGGATAAATGCGCCCGAATGGGCTAGGAGCGGATGGTGTATCACTTCCGAGGTGCTGGATCAAAGCACCAATCAGAGCCGTCGGTTGCGACGAGCCACTGAGTGAACCTCGTTAGAAAGGAACAGCGCCCAGTCGTTCACCCTATGCGATCGACCTGCCCAGAGTCCTCTCGGTGCTGGAAACCATAAATGCGAGGGTTTGCCGGTCGGCCTTATGGCAGGCCTCAACATGCCGCCAATAGATCGCCCAGCGCATCCATTTCGGCTTCAGAGGCAGCTTCTGCAGCAGGTTTGGGCTCCCACCGATACGAGCCCGTGCCTTGCGCGCTCGCCGACGAGCCTGCTCATCTGCACTCTCCCGCTGCACGGCGTAGCCCAATTGATGTGTCTGCTGGGATGCGAACACACTAGCCTTCGGAGGAAGGTGGAGCTTCATCACCCGTCGGCCGACCCGAGGGCACACGAACCACCACCGGCGACCCCCGAAGGGTGGCGTACTGGCGACAAGGCGAATGGTTTGGTCACACAGGTGGACAGGCCTCCCGAACAGGTCGAAGTACGTAATGCGGCTCAGATGAAGGAGGCCAGTATCCTCATCCAAACAGGTGTTGAACGCAGCTCGGCATTTCGAGCGGCCATCGGCCCATGCCCATTGCAAGGTGCCGGATTGGGAGGTGCCACCAGCAAGGTTGGCACTCATGAGGCTGCGAATATCAAGCGTGATGCTGTTTTCAACCGTCGGCCGTCCGCCGCCACACCTGGCCATTCCTTCGCTCCCAATCCTAAATTTCTTGGCTAACCCTACATTTTCTCTAACTTCGGTCAGCTCACCTCCAACAGCTCCCACGCGGGCCGGCTCTCGCGCGAACGGCGCCCCAACCAATACGAGGTCAGCGTACCACTCACCGATCGAATAATGGCCCGCTCGTCATTCAATGAGACAATGCAGTCCGTCTCCCTCATCACGAACGCGAGTCCGATGCTGTCATAGCGAGGAGCTGGCGCCACTGGGTGGAGCCCAAACAGGTCCTCAGATCCCCAGCCCATCACAAAAGCCCCAGGGCCTTTACCCCGGTTGTTGTCGCTCCTGATCCATCCCAGCCCGCACCGGCACCCTGTCGTGCGGCGGTGATCGAGATTGCCGTGGAGGGCGCCGTCATTCGCATACCGCAGGGCGTCGACGGATCGACGTTGACCACCATCCTGCAAGCGCTCAAGAGCCTGCGATGATCGGCCCAACCGGCACTGTCCGCGTTCTGGTGGCGACCAAGCCCGTGGATATCCGCAAAGGAGCCGAGGGTCTCGCCGCACTCGTGCGTGAGACCATGGGGGCGGATCCGTTCTCGGGGGCTGTTTACGTGTTCCGCGCCAAGCGCACGGATCGCATCAAGCTGGTGTTCTGGGACGGCAGCGGCGTCGTTCTCGTGGCCAAGCGATTGGAGGACGGCGAGTTCCGCTGGCCCAAGATCCAGGATGGCGCCCTTCATCTGTCGGCGGCGCAGCTCTCCGCTCTGCTCGAAGGCTTGGATTGGCGTCGCGTGCATGAGGCACGTCAGACCACAGCGCCGTCAGCGGCGAGTTGGAGCGGAGGCAGCATCAAATCCCTCGCATCACGGCGCGAAGCATGATTCACTGCGCTTCGTGACCACCGCATCCCCCGCTTTGCCCGACGATCCCGTCCTGCTCAAAGCCATGCTCCTGGCCGAGCAGGCCGAGAGCGAGCGGCTGCGCCAGATCATCAAGGAGTTGCAGCGTTACCGCTTCGGTCGCCGCGCCGAGACCCTGCCGGAAGATCAGCTGCTGCTTGCTCTCGAGGAGGTCGAGCAGGTCGAAGCCGCCGGCAATGCGCAGAGCGAGATGGAACAGCCGGACCGGCGTGCGGCCCGCGCGGCGCATCGGCACCGTAACCGCGGCTCTCTGCCGGCACACCTGCCGCGCATCGAGAACGTCGTGGATATCGACAGCCGATCCTGCCCCTGCTGTGCAAACCCACTGCACCGGATTGGCGAGGATATCTCCGAGCGGCTCGACATCGTGCCGGCGCAATTCCGGGTGCTGGTGACGCGTCGGCCCAAATACGCCTGCCGCCGCTGTGAGGGCATGGTGGTGCAGGCTCCAGCCCCGGCACGCCTGATCGAAGGCGGGTTGCCCACGGAAGCGACCGTGGCGCATGTGCTTGTGGCGAAGTATGCCGATCATCTGCCGCTCTACCGGCAGGCTCAGATCTACGCCCGGCAGGGTGTCAGCTTGGATCGCTCGACCCTGGCGGATTGGGTGGGCCGCGCCGCCTTTCTGCTGCGGCCCGTGCATGAGCGATTGTTCGAGAAGCTCAAGGCTTCCGGCAAGCTCTTTGCTGATGAGACCACCGCGCCCGTGCTGGATCCCGGCCGCGGACGAACCAAAACGGGTCAGTTGTTTGCTTATGCGCGGGATGATCGGCCCTGGGGCGGTACGGATCCGCCCGGGGTCGTCTATGTGTATGCGCCGGATCGCAAGGCCGAACGGCCGATCGCGCATCTGGCGGGCTTTATCGGCGTGCTGCAGGTCGATGGCTATGGCGGCTACAAGGTGCTGGCCGGGCGCAATCAGGTGACGCTTGCGTTTTGCTGGTCACACGTGCGGCGCCGCTTTTACGAGCTGGCTGCGGCCGGTCCGGCACCGATTGCGAGTGAGGCGCTCACGCGCATCGCCGAGTTGTACAGGATTGAGAGCGAGATCCGCGGATGCTCGCCCGAGGAGCGTCGCACAGCCCGGCAGGAGTGCAGCCGACCGGTGCTGGATGAACTCGAGCCGTGGCTACGCTCCAAGCTTGCGATCATCAGCCAGAAATCGAAGCTGGCCGAGGCGATCCGCTATGCGCTCTCGCGTTGGGAAGGCCTGACGCGGTTTGTCGATGACGGACGGGTTGAGATCGACTCCAATGTGGTCGAGCGCTCGATCCGGCCGCTCGCTCTCAATCGCAAGAATGCTTTGTTTGCCGGATCCGATGGCGGCGCGGAGCACTGGGCGATGGTTGCGTCGCTGATTGAGACCTGCAAGCTGATCGGGGTCGAACCCTATGGCTACCTGGTGGATGTGATCACCCGCATTGTCCAGGGACATCCCAACAGCCTCCTCGATGAGCTGCTGCCGTGGTCCTATTCCGCCGCGCAAGATCTCAAGACCGTGGCCTGAGAACATCGCTTACGGGAAAGGCGGTATACCGCCCCTTGGGGAGAGCCTCGGCGTAGCGCCGGGCTGCATCAGGGAGATCACCGGGAAGACCAGGGATGGGCATGAGGGCTCATTGGGCTGGTTGCACGTGTCCTCAGAGCAAGCAGGTGCCCACCCTAACTGAGAAGTTAGCGCACCTGTCTCCGGCGAAAAGATGCACCGAGGCCCAGGGCTGCTTTGAAGGGATCTTGCCTCGATCCTGCGGCGTCCTGCTCTGGGCCGTTTCGTTACATTTCACCTCTAGAACGCGTAACGCACCGTACAGTAGGGAAGCTTGTCCGCCAGTAGGTTCTGAAAACGGGTGAGCCACTGCTGCTTCCAGGCCGCCTTGTAGCGCAGGTTCAGCATGCCACCCTCAGACCGCTTCACCTCCTGCAGGTCGGGGCGCCACAGGTACTCCTCAGCCTTCGGATGCCAGCGCAGGTTCACCTCGTGCAGCGGTTCGTTATGGGTCAGGAAGATGATCTCGGCGCGTAACTGCTCCTTGGCCTCAGGCGAGAGGGTGTCGTTGATCTGCTCGAACAGCGGCTGATAATCCTGCTCCCAGCCCTCGTAGACAATGACCGGCGAGAAGTTCAGGTGAACCTCGTAGCCAGCCCGCACGAAGTCGTTGATCGCCTCGATGCGCTCCGCGATAGGCGAGGTGCGCACATCAACAACCTTGGCGATCTTCTCCGCCATAAGCGAAAAGCGGATGCGCGTCCTGCCCTGTGGATCATAGGAGAGCAGGTCACGGTTCACGAACTTGGTCGCAAACGACCCCTTGGCATTCGGCAGACGCCGGAATAGGCCGACCAGATCACGGACATTGTCACAGATCGATGCGTCCACCGACAGATCGCCGTTCTCGCCGATGTCGTAGACCCAGTGCAGGGGGTCGACCTGGTCCGGAGAGGGCAGGGTGCCTTGCCGTGTCACATGCCGTGCAATGGCCGCGCAGGCCTCCTCGATGTTGACGAAGATCGAGATCGGGTTGGCATAACCCTTACGGCGCGGGACATAGCAGTAGGCGCAGGCCATGGCGCAGCCGTTTGACGTCGAGGGGGCAATGAAGTGGGCACTGCGGCCGTTCGGACGCATGGTGAGGCCTTTCTTCACGCCCAGCACCAAACTGCTGCGCTTGATCCTCAGCCAGTCCTCAGCATTGCCCTCATTGCCGTGCAGGGACGGGATCTTCCAATGCGACTCAACGTAGGTGCGTTCGGCATGGGGGTACTTGGCCAGGATTTCCTGGCCGCGAGCATAGCTTTCCACGGCCGGCTCAAGATAGATCCGCTCGATATCGATCAGTTGCTTCGGGAGGGCCATACAGGATTCCAACAGCCTGCAATACCGATGCGCTGAGCACCAGTAGATGCGGAGTCATTCAGGCAGGTTCAGGATCCAATATGGTCACTTGCATCCGGAATTTCAGCGTCTTGCAATCGTGAATCGCACGCGACGGGGAGCAAAAAGAAGCGCAATGTTCAAGGGCCTGACAATGGAGAATCAGGCACCGGCATCGGGCTCGGTATCCAGCAGGGCGGCCTCCTCCTGCTCCAGAAGCGGCGCTTCGGATGCGCTCAGGCCAAACCGCGCCGCTACATCGGGAGCGTAGCGCAGCAGGTCCGGCCGCAGCCGAATGAGCGCGAGATCCTTTACCTTGGCCTCAAGCATCACGTCGAACGCAAGACCGTCCACAGTGCGCATAAACGTGATGAACTCGAACGGATTGCAGAAGTCCGCATGGCCCGTCCATACGGGCGCGACGTTCACTATCGTGCTCTTGCGGGTCTTGCGGTCCGTGCGCTTGACCTGGCGGAGTTCGGTGCGGGGTGAGGAGAAGTGAACCTTGGGTTGCTCACCCGCTGGCCAGGTTCTGAGGATGGCCTCGACCGTCGGCCGCAACTCCAGCCCTTCCGGGTTCAGGCACCAAAAGTGCTGATGGTCGAAGACCAGCCTCACCCCCGTATGCTCATGGATCCAGAGGATGTCGGCCGCGCTGAAGCGGATATCGTCATGCTCCAGTACAAGTCGCCGGCGGACCGGCTCCGGGAGGATTTTCCAAGTCTCCACCCAACGTGCGGCACTGGCCTGGCGGTCGCCGTATATCCCACCCACATGGATCACCAGCACCGCTTCCGGTCCAAGGTCCATCAGGTCGAGCATCTCGGCCTGGGAGGATAGATCCCAGATGCTCTTTCCCACCAGCTTCGGGTCAGGGCTGTTGAGCACCACAAATTGCGAGGGATGGAAGGAGAGGCGGATGTCCAGGCGCTTGGCTTTTGCCCCAAAAGCTTGCAGCTCGGCGGCGCTGTCCCGCACCATGCTGTGGAACTGCGGCATGTCCGGGTGCGTGGCGTAAGGCGCGATATCCGACGACATCCGGTACATCCGGATTCGGTGGTGGTCCAAGTAGTCGAGGATTGTGTCGAGGTATTCGAGCGAGACCTTCAGATGCGGATTGCTGCCGGAGCGCCGGGCATCGTTGCTCTTGAGGTCCGGCTGTCCCATGATCTTGACCGGAAAGCCGAGACGAGCAGGCTGAGGGCTCATAGCTGCACCATCACGTCAGGCCCGAAGCCAAGCTTGGCAACAAACAGGTTCCACGCTTCGGGGCGCAGCGCGCCGCCTGTCGCCTGCCTGTGACCGCTGCCGTAGTTCTCGTCAGCCCCTGGAGGAGCGTTCTCCCTGAGGAAGGCAATCAGATCCAGATCAAGAGCTGTGCGGACGGTAAAGTGGATCCAGCCTGGCCGGTAGCCGGTGTTCGCCGCAAGAACGATATTGTTCTTGAGGCGGCCGCGCCAGGCTTGCGCCACCAGCGGATGGATCTGGCACGGCGAGTTGAAGCCGATCAGTGCTACGTTGCCTTTGACCTTTGGGGGGACGCGCTTGGCGGCCTCCAGTTCCCGCTTGACCTCCTCACGAGCGGCTTGGAGGAGGCCGGTCTCCGGGTGCTCGCCAGAAAGGATCTCCTTGGGTCCATTAGCCTTTATGAGGAGGTCAAGAGCGGGCATTGCGTCTCCGCTGGAGCTCCGGCGCAGGGCGTTGAGGAGCGAGGTTGCCTCCCGCAGCGCCGTGATCCCATACAGTCTGCGCGCATCCTCCATTTCCTGAAAACCTGACTTCTCGGCCATGTCACCGATGATGCCAAGCGCCGCGATCCAGAGCAGATCCTCAACCTCGGCGATGGCCGCGGCGCACCAGTAGGCCAGCAGACTGGATGTGGGCACCGGGTTCATGGGAAAGCCCGAGATCACGGTTGCCGAGCCTGGAGTTCCGGCAGGCACGTGGTGGTCGATTATCACCGTCTTCAACTCTCTCAGGATATCGCCTTCGCGCACCCCCAGATCAGCGACGATCAGGCCGCCGACCGGAGCATTGGACAGTTCGGTGCGCATCGCCTCCGACCAGGGACTCTCACCCCGTCCCACAATCCGGGTATGAAGCGTACGACCCGACCGACGGAGCGCCCGAGCCAGCAGGGCCATGGCCGAGAGACCGTCTGCATCGCTGTGCCCAAGGATCAGCACGGGAGCATCGGTCCTGAACCTGTTCAAGGCCATGCGGAAGGTCTGCTGAACAGCAGAGCTCGGGCTTTCAGCTGGCATAACATCTCACACGCGAGAGGGCACCAGCACTCCAACGGCCGGTACGAGCGAGAGTTCAGCTGCTCTGGGAAGCGTCTGCCAGAACACAGATATGGATAGAACGCCCACGCATTTAGCATTGCCAGCATCGGGGCGGCGCAGACGTTCGCCATTCAAGCCATTCCGAATGTCGAAAGAGGCCAGGAACATCCGGCTCTGATCCAGATTGGTAGAGTGGCGAATTCTGGAGAGTTGGGTCGTATCATGGTGCGATTGGAGATCGCCGGCGGAATCGGGGCCGGGAAGACGACGCTCGCCCGTGTTCTTGCCGACTCCTGGGGCTCGGGCCTGGTGCACGAAAACGTTCCCGACGTGCCCTTCTTCAGCAAGTTCTATGCGGCTCCGCAGACCTACGGACTTGAGAAGAACATCAGCTTTCTCCTCTCCCATGTCGATCTCATTCGGGACTCAATGAGAAGCAACGGCGGCGTTGCCGTTTGTGACTTCGCCCTGTTCTAGGATCTATCATACACGGACGTCAGCTGCTCCTCGGCTGATGCGAGGGCTGTGGAGGGGATCTACCACCGCTTGATCGACCGCATCGGGCATCCCTCGCTTGTGGTGCACCTGCGATGCACGCCCGATACCCAGTTGCGGCGTATTGCGCTCCGCGGCAGGAGCCAGGAGGCAGGCATCGAGCGCGCCTACCTGGTGGAGCTATGCGCAGCCATCGACCGGCGGCTGGAGCAGCTGCAATCAGAGTCTCCTGGCCTAGCCGTGATCGAAGTTGACACCGATGAGGTGGACTACGCCACAAATCCTGCGTCAGCCCAAGCCATCGCGAGCGAACTTACCTCCTCCATGAAGTTGCCGACCGAGGTGCTCCACGTCCCTGCCGGCGCAGCCGAAAACCAAGCTTAAGCATCTCCGCCGAGTACCTGCGTTACCGGCGTGCTCTGCTTGCGGCGACAAGCCCAAGCGCCAGACCGCCGAGGATTGCTGCAGTTGGGACTGGATGCATCTGAGCTTGCAGGTAAGGACTGTTCTTGAGAACGACCGGGTACCCCAGGCTGCTGCGCTCGGCTCCATCCTCGCGGGGGCTATAAAGATTGTCCCGGCGGGCGGGAATGCCCGGGGTGCTGGTCTTCTGGGCCCAGTACCCGACAGCCTCCATTAGCCGGTCGGTCAGGCGCGGGAACAGCCTGCCCATCAGCGGAGCCATCTTGCCGCCAAAGCCGACGGTGAGCTCACGCCGAGGGTGTTCGCAGGCAAAGAGGATCGCTTTCGCAACGAGGGTAGGGGGAGTAGACCGGTGGCGGAACCTGGATGCCTGTCCTGAGATAGTTGCGGGCATGCTCCGGAAAGGGCGTGTCGATGGAACTCGGCTTGATGTGGGTGACGGAGATCGGGGCACCCTCCCGCTCAAGCTCCATCCGAAGGCCGGTCGTGAAGGCTCGAACCGCGTGCTTGGCCGCGCAGTACGGGCCCTGAAGGACAACAGTGCGATCGCCCAGCACACTGCCGATGTTGATAATAGCTCCGCCCCGCCGACGCAGATGCTTGGCGGCCTCAAGGGAGCCATACACCACACCCTCAGTAGTTGACGTCGAGGACCCGGCGGTGATCCTCGATGGTGACTTTGTCCAGCTCGCCCCCTGTTCCCACCGAGGCATTGTTCACCCAGCTGTCGAAGCCGCCGAAGCGCCCCATCGCGGTTCGGGCGATCCGTTCGTGGTCCTCCCGCCGGCTGACATCCGCCGCTACATAGTGGACCCGGGCTCCGTCCGCCCGCAGCTCCGCCGTAATCTGTCGCAAGGCCTCCTCGTTGCGGGCGACAAGGAGGACGCCGGCTCCCGCTCTCGCAGCCATCCGCGCCGTGACCAAGCCGATGCCGCTCGATGCGCCAGTGATCACGATTCCCTGCTGGTGGAGGAGTCTCAGATCAGGATTGCTCATTGGATGGATCGCCGGGGTACATAGAAACAACGCACCAACGCACCGCGATTACTTCAGTTCAGCATGTGACACATCGGTTGTGCCTCCCGGCTCTGCTTACAATCGGCCGCTCCAACACCCATATGAGAGGAAGCAATGAGGCTGGCGCGCCAAGCCGCCCTAGGCCCGTCTTGTTGGGGCCAATTCCATTGACCCCACAGCACCCGAGCTGCCGGCCGAAATATCCCAACCAGAGGCATGTGCCGTGTTGCATGATCCCGTGAGTGCTTCCACACTCAATCCGCGACCACAGACCCGTCCATCGTCACCCAGGCTCTGGCGGCCGAAACGTGTGCTCGTGACGCCGGCTGCCATGGAGTGGAAGTATGGCCGAGCCATTCTGGAGCGGGCTGCTGCGCTTGGGTCTGAGATCGTGGAGCTCAAGAGCAATCGCCTGACCGGCCTTACGGGCGAGAATGCCCGGCAAACCTACGTGAACGCCAAGACAACCCTTGCCGTTGTGGTCGCGCCTCCCAGCAAGCGCCGCCTGCAGCCGATCCCGCCCAGCGCGGACTGGCGCGTGGATCTTGCGGAGGGATGCCCGGCCCATTGTCAGTACTGCTACCTGGCCGGCTCCCTCTCAGGGCCGCCCATTACCAGGGTCTATGCCAACCTGCCGGAAATCCTCGGCAGCCTGTCGGACTACGTAGGAAAGGGTGGAGTGACCTCCGTTTCCGAGGAGAGGGCGCATGAGGGGACAACCTTCGAGGCGTCCTGCTACACGGATCCGCTTGGGATCGAGCACCTGACAGGCTCCCTAGCGGAAACGATTGCGCACTTCGGGTCCTGGCAGGCGCCCGTGCAGCTGCGCTTTACGACCAAGTATGATGCCGTCCAGCCTCTGCTCAACCTTTCCCACCAGCGGCACACCCGGATCCGCTTCTCGGTCAATGCCCAGCCGGTGGCGCGCTTCGAAGGTGGCACGGCACCGGTTGCAGCCCGGTTGCGTGCCATGCGCCAAGTGGCTCTGGCAGGCTACCGGGTCGGTCTGACGGTTGCGCCCATTATGCCGGTGGAAGGCTGGCGGGACGCTTACAGCGCCCTCTTGCACGAAGTGGCGCAGCAGTTGTCCGACGTTCCGGATCTCGACCTGACGGTGGAACTGATCACCCATCGCTTCACGCCGGGCTCGAAGAGCGTTCTGAACGAATGGTATCCGGGCTCCGACCTGGAGATG
Organism: Microvirga makkahensis; assembly: GCF_009830105.1. Lineage (GTDB taxonomy): Bacteria > Pseudomonadota > Alphaproteobacteria > Rhizobiales > Beijerinckiaceae > Microvirga > Microvirga makkahensis. The sequence continues at coordinate 19,215 of NZ_WURB01000017.1, read as the reverse complement.
AACGAGGAAACACGCGCGCGCAAGATGACCAAGTTCAACTCGGTCAAGTACGTGTACATGCCGGACGTCATGCGAGAGATGCGTGCCTTCTTTGACAAGGCTGTCAGCGAGCACCTTCCTGGAGCCCGGATCCTTTACTGGACCTGATCCGCGGGGCAGGAACCTCACGGGGAGCCATCTGTTGTCGTTGCACTCACCCGCGGAGGAGCACGCTCATGGCTACAGACGCCCGCGCGATCTATGTCACGGCACTGCGCAACACTCATGCGATGGAACAGCAGGGATTGCAGCAGATGGAGATACAGGTCTCTCGGCTGGAGAGATACCCCGATTATGCGGCGCTGCTGAACCGGCACATCGAGACCACGCGCCAGCAGCTGCAACGGCTTGAGCAGTCCCTGCAGGCGGCAGGCGAAAGCGCCCCCACCGTGAAGGAAGCCGTGACGGCCGCGGCCGGCACTGTCGGCGCGACGGTGCACGGGATGTTCCAGGACGAGACGCTCAAGAACCTTTATGCCGGCTACGCTTACCAGTATGAGCAGATCGGGGCATATCGGTCCCTGATCGCCATTGCGGAAACTGCCGGCGAGACGGCCCATGTCGCAGCTTTCCGGCAGTCGGTGCAGGAGGAGGAGCAGGCAGCCCAGGAAGTGGCGGGTCTGATCGAGCCGGTGACCCGCCGCTATGTCGAACTCACCACGAGCGGCGACAAGGCAGACCGATAAACGAACTGCCGTTACTTGGCGTTTGGCGGTGGGCGTGTCGCTGCTAAAAGGAGTGGCGACACCCTTTTTGGCTCGACGAGCCTCAGGCGTAGCGCAGATCCGTCACTTCGCCCGAGAAGTTCCGGTAAGCGAAAGCCGAGCAGGCAACGGTGATGGGGAGCACCAGCGCGCCCACAAACATGATTATCGGCGACATGGGCGCGGCGGCCGTCTGCCACACGGTCAGCTTGTCGGGATAATGTACGGAAGAAGCTGTCAGCGAGGCCGCGGGACCCGAGCATGAAGGTGCCGACTGCCCCCGGCGAACGGCATCCAGCAAAAGCGGTCCGCGCACTGAGCCTGGACGTGCCCTCCTGTCCAGGAAATGAAGACCCTAAGGGAGCAACCTTGTACGGATCAGTGTCTTGCCGTCGAGCGACTATTCTTGATGAAGAAGTAAACGCCGGCTGCGACCACAACAAGGGGGATCACAAGCCACAACAGCAGCCAGCCACTGCCATCACCGTTAGGAGATTGCGGTGACATGGCAGGTGCGCCCTGCGGTGGAGGAAGATCAGGGTGGCGTCACGAGATCCGGATTGGACGGAATGGGCTTGATGGTTGCCTGGCTCGCGGCCCGTCCCGGCGCATTCTCTCTATCGGAGTGCGTTCCTCGGAGGGCGAAGAAAAGAGCGACAACAGCAAGGGCAATCAGTGCCAGTGCTGTCCATCTGCGAGGACCCATGGTACTCTCCTAACCGAATGTTAGGGTGCTGAACTCAGACCGGAAGAGCTGGTTCCTTAGGCTCAGCTAGTTTCCAGAAATGGCTTCCCGCGAAGCTTACCGACAGAACTGTGGAGGATTCGCCGTGTGGGATTTTGTGCCGAAATTCCCCCTAATGTGACAGCTCAAGTAGATGGAATGTCCGCTTAAGCTGGGAACAACGTTTATTCTTGAAGGATTGGGCGGCTGGTTTGACCCAAGGCGGACGCTGAATCCGATGGGCTCAGGCACAGAAAGCCGGCCTCGCCCAGTATCGCTAGGCAGCCGCTGAGGCGCTCGCCTTCTCGGGTCGACCATCAATTTTGCCGTCACGCTGAAACAAGGCTGGTCTCCTCCACGTTCGTCCGGAGTGGCGGCTGGGCGGTTTGACAGCTTGAACAAACCGCTCCCAACAAGCAGGAGTGTCCTATGGATCGTCGTCTCGTTCTAGTCAGCCTGACAGCGGCAGTCGCTGCCCCGGTCTTCGCACAGCAGAGTAACCAGAGTACTGGAACGCCACCCAACACCACAGCGCGCAGTGGACTGCTCGGACCAGACGAGATGCAGCACATCCAACAGACGCTTCAGCTCGGCATAGTGGCCCTGGAAACATCGCGCATTGCTCTTCAGAAAGCTCGCAACGACAACCTGAAGCAGTTTGCTCAGTTCGAGACTGACGAACAAACAACGCTTGCTCAAGTCCTGCACACCATGATGGACCCGACAGCGCCAGCAGCGACTGGTGCCACAGCCCAGAGGCAACCAGCGCAGACAGGCTCCTCCGCCTCCTCGACGCCAACGACCGCAGCAAGTTCTGCGGCTCGGGCGCCGGACTCAGTGCTCGATACCAAGGGTCGGGAGATGATCCAGAAGTTACAGCAGGCATCGGAAGCTGAGTTCGATAAAATCTACTTGTCAGGGCAGATCGAGGGACACCGCGACTTACTGCAGGTCCAGGAGCAGTATCTGTCATCGAACCCGCAGAACATCAATCACGTGAATGTAGTGAAGCTCGCACGCGGACAGATCAAAGAGCATATTGCGCTTCTTACCAACATTCAGAACGTCGTTCGCTGACGGGCCAACGCAGGTATGACATTGAGACTGCATAGTCAGACCACTTCTGGCTGCCGGCGCCGGGCGAGTATGGCCCTGTCGGTCTGACACCTGGCGCGGAGCTTTCGTAAGCCGATTGTCAGTGCCATGCGAAAAGTTGGGCGTTCCCAAAGGGCAGGGCTTTCCTGGTTTGGCTCAGCGGACGGTAGCAGTGGCGCTTACACTGCAGCGGAAGCGCACCGACGAACTCCTAACCTAGATCGCGGAGCGCTCCGTCAATCAGCGAGCGCCTGCGTAAAGCTCCGCAATCCTACATCAGCTGGCGGGCTCGACACATAACCTGCTCGCCTGCACAACCGCTTCCCTATTGAGGCTTCGCATTGAAGAGTGATGATTAACTTGCCGCCACCATCTTAAAGCTAGGGAGCGAATCTCAGTGATCCCTTCGTTACGGCTCTGAGTTGCGACCCGGCCGATCACCGTCGCCGAGGCGTAGGTTTGTGTTGAGGTGAAGAGGAGGTTGAGCCCCTGGTGCGGAGCATCTGCATTGCAATAAGACCGGCGCCCGCGAGTGCAGCGAGGGCCACACCTGGTACAGCGCTCTTGGCGTTGAGCTCCCCTTGCAGGGACTGTCGGCTCGCGAGCGCTCCCCGAGCCAGGGATGACTGCTCGCCGCCATCCTCCCGCCCTTCGTGCACGGGATTATTGATTTCCTGAAATGGTGTTGAGGTAAAGGTAGAATCCACCGGGCGTAGCTTCCGCAGGGCAGCAAGTCCTGCGCCCGCAAGAGTGGAGAGGACCATACCTGGTACCGCGCTCACAGGATTGAGCTGCGCTTCGAGGAACAGGCTGGTCTTGCGCGACCCACCGGGAAGAGAGGAGCGCTCGGCCCCATCCTCCCGGGGCTCGTGGAGGTTGTCCCGTCGTTCCGGGCGCCCAGGATCTGTGCTCTCCTGCAGGATGCGTCCGCCCACTTCCATGGCGTAATCCGTCAGCCGGGGTGCAATCGACCCCATGGCTGCGAGCGCCCATCCGCCGAAGCCTACGACAATGTCGCGCCTGTCGTTCTCGCAGGCAAACACGATGGCCCGGGCAGCCACCTCGGGATCGTAGGACGGAGGCGGGTTCTTGGTGCCAGGCGAGGTCATGTAGGAGCGCGCATGCTCCATGTAGGGCGTATCGATGGCGGAAGGCTTGATGAGCGTGACCGAGATCGGAGCCCCGTCCTCTTCCAGCTCCATGCGCAGCGCGTCCGTCAAACCCTTCACCGCGTGCTTGGAGGCGGAATAGGGGCCTTGCAGGATGTCGGCCCGGTCGCTCAGCACGCTGCCGATATTGATGATCTTGCCGCCGCGCTGACGAAGATGCTTCGCGGCAATCAGGCATCCATACAGGACGCCGAAATAGTTGGTGTCGAACAGCCGCCGGTGGTCTTCGATGGGGACCTGCTCGACAGTCCCGAAGATCGCCACGCCGGCATTGTTGATCCAGGTGTCGAAGCCGCCGAACTCCCGAATGGTCGCCTCGGCGACCCGCTCCATGTCCTCAAACCGTCCAACATCGCCAGCCACCGCGATGGCTCTTGCGCCCTTGGCAGAGCATTCACGGGCGAGGTCCTGCAGGGCACTTTTGTTGCGCGCGACGAGAACGAGCCGTGCGCCACGGTCGGCCAGGGCGCGGGCCGTCGCCAGCCCGATGCCGCTGGACGCGCCCGTCAACACCACGACCTGCTTTTCGACGAGCCTGAGACGAACCGTCATGACGGCTCCCTGGGTGTAAGGTGCGGTCAACGTCATAGGAAGACACCGGTTCCTTCGATCACGCGCTGCCGCCAATCTTTGGGGACAGCGCGACCCTGCTCAAGCAGACATTCCTGTAGGACAGAAAACTTTCCAGTATGATCCCCTGCGGACCGTTTCCCGATTCGCACGAACACGCGCTGAGACCGAATACTTCGTGCCTGCCGGAAAACAAGGCATGCCTTATCGACGCCGCACAAATCGCCTCTACTTCCGTTTAGACTGCGTGAATCAGCCAGAGCGGGGTGACAACGAAGTTGCTCGGGGCGTCCAAGTGGAGGCACCCGTCAGCCTATCGATGTTGCACCTGTCTCACCAGCTTTCAGCTTGGCCGAAACTTTGAATTGTTGGGAAGGGCGTTGGTGGGCCGCAGCCTGACGAAGTTCCCGAACTCGGCGGGCACAACAGACGGTTTCAGTCCGCAACCGATGCGCGGACGTGTCGGAAGGCAGCAGCTGGAACTCAAGGAGCTTGTGCATGGAGCCGCTCACTGTTCTGCTTGCGTCCCCACGCAGCTTTTGCGCCGGCGTAGGACGGGCAATTCACGCTGTCGAACAAGTGCGCGCCCGGTTTGCCGGAGCCGTCTTTGTTCGGCACCAGATCGTTCATAACTGCCAAGTCATTGAGAGCTTGGAGCAAGCTGGAGTCACCTTTGTCGAGGATCTCTCCGAGATCCCGGATGGAGCCGTGACCGTGCTCAGCGCCCATGGGGTCGCACGTCGGATTTACGAGGAGGCGCGCCAGCGCCAGCTGCCGGTGGTCGACGCCACATGCCCCCTCGTCCAGCGCGTGCACATGGAGGTATGCCGCCATGCACGTGCCAACCGCACGGTCATCATCATCGGTCACGCGGGTCATGCGGAGGTGAAGGGGATCCAAGGCCAAGTTGACAGCGCTGTTGTGGTGGTGGGAGCTGTCGCGGAGGTCGCCATGTTGACTGTTCCGGATCCAGGTCGGGTCGCCTACGTCACTCAGACGACCTTGTCCGTGAGTGACACGCGGGAGATCATCGCAGCCCTTAAAGCTCGTTTTCCCGACATTGTCGGGCCGGACATTAGGACGATCTGCTATGCCACCCAAAATCGACAGGCCGCTCTGCGGATGATCGCGGCAAGAGCGGAGCGGATCGTGGTATGCGGCTCGGGCAACAGCTCGAACACCAATCGCCTGCGCGAACTAGGGGAGGCTCAGGGCCGGCCCACTCTCCTAGTGGAAGAGGCGAATGAGTTGCCACGAAGCTTCATCGAGGGCATCCGAGTCTTGGGCATAACAAGCAGGGGCATCAACGCCTGAAAGCGTTGTGCAGGAGGCGATTGCGCACGTCGCGCACTGGCGAACCGTTTCGGTAGAGGAGGTCACAGTCGCTCGGGAGAATGTGACATTTCCCGCCGCGGATCTCAGTGCACTGGACGCCGCTGAGGTATAGTTTCTTCCGGGTCTGTTGCAGCCTTGAGCCTGCTCTTGACCTGCTCTGCGGTGATGGCTTTCGCCCTAACCTTGATCAGGGCTTCCGTAATCCCAACCGCCATTGAATCCCAGCGTAGGTTTCCTTGACCTCTTTAGGCTGCTGCCGGAACACAGGATCACTGCTGCGCTGGCCGTCAGAGCGTCGCGCAACGCATTTTGCAGCTCCGCTGCCGAGAGGATCCCCCCGGCGAGACCTTCATGCCCTGCTCCTGGTCCGCTTTCCTCCCGCTAGCTCGTTGGGCCCGGATCTATCCTGCAGCCGGTTCGCTGCGAGTGGATGCGCGCTCCTGAAACCGTGGGGTGATCTTCCCTTCCGCCGTGTCGTGGGCGGTATGTCGGAGCGCCTGGCCAACGTTGTCCGCCGCTGTTCGTGCGGCTCTCCTGAACCCGTTGCGAGGCATTTCGGGCGCGCGCTCGTGCTCGACGCCATCGGCCGGATCCACGCCGACGCCGTGCGCATAAACCATTCGGCCGCCAAGATAGCCTGAGTACGTCACAAGGGCGGCTCCCGCCAAACCTGCCAGCAGGTAGCCGGCGCTGGGCCGCCGGCTCCGGGCCCGGACTGCTGCTAAACCCACCGACAGCGCCAGCAGGCCGATGTTGAGCGTGCGGTGAGTGACAAGGAGGTCATGGGACACATCGCGGGTCCTGACGGCCTCCTGCGCGGCAAAGCCTGCAATCCCCGTTGCGGCGACACTGGCGGCCGCAACCGGCATCAGCTGGCGTCCCACCTCCATCAGCGCGTTGTTGTCGGTCAGCCGCCCGATCAGATCGGCCGCCACGGCGGTGGGCAGCAGGGCCACCGGGAAGTGGGCAATCGCGGGATGGACTTCCTGAACACACATCGGCATCGCAAACCTCCCGGTCAAAGGGATCGCCCTCTCGCAGGAGGATGACGATCCGTGTCTCGCCTCCAACCAGACGGTTTACCGAGCCGAGCACAACCTGCTCGGTCGGGGCTGTCGGGTGGCTGCCTCAGTCTCAATTTCCGGCCGCGGCAGAGGTTCCGAGCTAGCCACCAAGGTGCGTCGGATGCTTAACGGGATGTGATCACAATCGCTCAGGATCGTGAGGTGAAGAAGGGCCGCTTCTGGCACTTCTTGGAAGTTCAGCAAGCTTCAGCAATGGCAAGATAAGCGGACGTTCGGAGTGCGGGTGAATCTCCTACCAGGCCTTTGCGTTGACCTGAGACAGTCCTGCTAACAGGAGCGTATCAGGTGTCCACGCGTAAGGGTGTTTGGAAGCCAGGACAGAGCGGTAATCCCAAAGGTCGCCCCTCGATCAAGGGCGAGGTGGAGACCCTCGCGCGCACATACACGGTTGAAGCACTCGAGACGCTGGCGGACCTGATGCGGAACGGCGCGTCTGACAGTGTGCGGATGGCAGCCGCTAACGCTCTCCTGAACCGAGGATGGGGATTGCCCCGGCAGGCCATCGACGGATCGCTCGCCCTTGCGCCTGCTCCACCAAAGCCGGTGAACCGGATGACGTTGGAAGAGATTGAGGCCGAACTGGCGATGCTCGAGGAAGAGGAGCGACTTGCAAAGCTAGAAGAGGAAGAGGAGCGGCTCGCCCTAGTCGAAGGATCCGTTGAAGTGGATTGCGACTGACTTTCTCGTGCCAAAGCACCACGGCTGCCGACAGGATGCCACTCTGAGCCCCTCTTGTGGCATTCTCGAGCGTCGGATGGAACTTGTGCAGAAATCCGGTTTCTGCACCGAAGATTACTAGCAGCACATATCGGCCAAGCGCATGCCCCTACCTTCTCCAAGCAGGGACGACGGCTTTCCGTCGGCGGAGGTATATGACCCCGCTGGCTGGATCGCAGACCTGACCTCCTATTGGCTCAGAGCTACGCGCGCTGCTTTGACCTCAGGTCGCTCAGCATCGGCCTTGGCGCTTAACTCCAGCAGCTTAGCATAGTGGGCCTTCGCCTTCTCCCGCACCCCGGCTAGCTCAGCGGCGCGTGCCGCGCCTGCAAAGCCGTGGAAGCGGTTAGGCTCAACGACCTGGCTCTTCTCGAACTCGACCAATGCCAGAGCCGGCTGGCCTGTCTCGAGGAGCATGAAACCGAGAAGCTCCCGAGCCGGTACAATATGCCCCGGGGTGACAATGTGCTTATCGGTTGCGCTCTCCAGATCAGCAGCCTCCCGCATTAAAGCGACTGCTTCATCCTTGCGACCCTCCGCGAGTGCCGTCCACGCCGCGACCGCCTTGGCTTGTATGCCCACCTGTCCGGCCCAGTAGCCTTGCTTCATGGTGACGAGAGCATCGTGTAGCTGCTTCAGGCGCTCACCTGAGGCCTTTGCCGCAGCCACATCGCCCGTGCGGGCCGCTCCTAGCCCCTTTGCAAAGTACACAACCGCCTCAGACTGCGGGAAGGCGCTCCAGGAGAAGCCGGCGACCTTCGGCGCCTCGAGGCGAGCTGCCTCATCCCAGCGGTGCCGCTCCAGCGCATAACGAGCCGGCATGGCAGCGAGCGCGTAGCTTGCGGCCAAGTGGTTGCCCGCATCAACGTTGTCTTTAGCTCTGATCTCGTCGAGCACGCGCTGGGCCTCGGCGTCTTGTCCCAACTGCAGATGCGCATAAACCATGTAGTCCTGTGCATGCAGCGCTTCAGGTCCCATCAACATCGGATTGGAGGAAGCCAGCTCTTTCTTGACTACCTCGGCTGAGGTCCGGTTTGATGAGACCGACTCCTCCCAATACCCAAGCCTGGTGAACACATGCGAGGGCATATGGAGTGCGTGGGGGGAGTCAGGAGCGATACTCGCATACCGCTTGGCGGCATCGAGTCCTTGCTTAGCAATAGGCGGGTGGTCGTAGGTGTGAATGAGATAGTGCGCCACACCAGGGTGCTGTGGCTGCTCCGCGAACACCTTCTCCAAGAGCTTCCCAGCCTTGAGTTGGTTGCTGTAGGTCTTGTCGGCCGGCGAGGCTGAAATGTTCAAGGCTAGGGCATAGAAGATGGTTGCCTCCCGGTCATCCGGATAAGTAATGGCCAGTTTCTCCATAGCCTCCTCATGGGCCACGACACGGGTTCTATGATCCTTCTTGTCATAGTCACGATAAAACTGGGCCAGAGCTTCGATGTAGTCCCGTTCACGCTGGGACTTGCCGCCAATGCTCTGAGCACGCTCAATGGCGGCAAGCCCCTCGGCCATGGCTTTTGCTGTGGGGGCCGAAGCTAGCGGGTTGGCGCGGGCCACCATGGCGACGCCCCAATGCGCCATCGCACAGCTAGGGTCCTGCTTCGCAACATCCTCGAAGGCTTTGCGGGCTGGCGTAAACCAGAACGAGTGGAGTAGAGCTACAGCATGGTTGAAGGTGGCCTGCGCCTCGGGAGTACAGGTTACCTCAAAACGGGCTTCGCCGATCTTGCCGGTGAGCCCACCATCGTGAGCCAGGGCCTGGGTCGCTAACGCGGTAAGGGAAACGGAGGTCAAAGCCGCATAGGCAACGCGGCGGGCGTGCTCGCATAACATCATAGCATCCCCCAAGCTGAGTGGGACAATGTCCTAAAAAGTCGGACGAAGTCGCTCAAAGCGCCGGTAAGCTCATGATGAGTACTCGGCGAACGCGAGGGCACGTATTTTGCAGTAACCGTCAATATAGATTACATTGCAGTTATAGTCGAGCCTGTTGTCTGGCAGGAGGTGCTCGCAATGGCACGGCGTGATTGGCGGCTCTTTGGATGTGGTCTGATCGCGGGTTATGCTGCCATCGCCGCTGTAGCGATGACAGTAACCTCCTATGCGGTCATGATCGATGATCCCACCTCTGAGTTTGTAGGTGATGCGGAGTTCCTCGCAGCCGAACAGCTCGTGAAAGAGCAGCGGTTTGAGGAAGCCTTACCCCTCCTGCAACGGGTGCTTGCGAGAGATCCAAGCAATGCGGATGCCTACAACTATCTCGCCTTCAGCCAGCGCAAGCTTGGGCGTTTTGAGGAGGCGCTTGCGAACTACATACGCGCGCTTGATCTTGATCCAGATCACATGGGTGCGCGTGAGTATCTTGGGGAGCTGTACCTGCAGCTTGGGCAACGCGACAAGGCCGAGGAGCAGCTATCACGTTTGATGGTGCTGTGCCCCCTCGGCTGTGAGGCTCGGGATGACCTTGCTCGCGCGATCTCAGAGAGTAAGCGTAATCAGCCCCCTGAAGCGCAAGGCAGTTTGCCGTAGCTGTCACTATCCCCTTTAAGGGCGGGCATGTGCATAAATCAGGATTGTTGCACAATTTTCCAGCTAATGAAAACAGCCCTCTTAAGACGCCGTTGCTCATCTTTATGCATGCACCATCGCTCAGTGCTTGCCGTGCCCACGACCTGCAGAAGCAGGCCGAGCCTCATGCGTGGCGGCAGAGGGTTCGGCATACCCTCGCAGCACATCATACCGCTTGATCTGATCCGGCGTGAGAATGCTTACAGTCTCAATGTGCGCCACCAAGTGGACGGTCCGAAGACGTCCACGCAACTCTCCGATTTCCAGATTTAGTGATTGCAGCTTCTGCACATTGATCGAGCGATCAGCGAACAAGCGATCGAGAGCGCGCTCCTTCTCAACGACCTGAGCGCCTAGCGCTTTGGCGTCTATTGCCATGCGCTGCTGGATCGGCTTAAGGGCGGCGATCTGTTCTGGGGTTAGCCCGAGATCCTGCGCGAGGTCTAAACTGTGGGACGGGCCGGGATAGCCGTTGAGTTCGGCTGGCTTGGCTAACTCCATTCCTCTGCCTTGGAGTAGGCCCTCGATATCAGCATCGGAGAGTGCTTTGATCGCACGGGCCTGCTGCCCGGCATAGGGCGACAGCTCGGCGAATGCCGAGGCCGGTAACAGGAGAGCGGCAGCGAGAGCAACGCGGACGAGCATAATCTTATCCTTTCAGGTGTTATTCTGGGCTTGGTTTACCCTCTCGCTACGAGCTGCCGCATGATTGGAATCATACGTCGAGGGATTTCCTGATCAGAATAGTGCCGCCAGAGCGCCAAATATGTCCGGTCTTTTCGAGGTCGGCCAAGGTGCGGTAGAGAGCCTCGCGACTCAGTCCCAGCTCCGCAGCCAGATCCTGAAGCTCGCCTTTCAATGTAACCTGTCCGCCCTCGTCAGCCTGTAACTGGAGATAGAGGATCAGGCGTTCCTTTGCTGAGCGGACATTCCTCAGCTCAAGACGCTGCCTTGTCCGTTGCAGCTGGCGGGCAACCGTGGCGAGAAATGATGTAGCAGTAGCTGGCTCTAACTGGAGCATCTGCAGAACCGCTGCGCGGGAGTATGCCCAAAGGAGGGATGGCTCAGCTGCAACGGCATCACAGTGGTAAGTGTCCGAGAAGAGTGATGCTTCTGCTAGGAACTCCCCAGCCAAGGCAGTATGAATGAGAACGAGGCGACCATCAAAAGTGCGCCTCTCCAGGCGAATGCAACCCTTCTCCACCCAAAAAATAGCTGCTGCCATGTCTCCCTGCCGGAACAGGGCTTCGCCCTTCTGTAGGGAGTAAGTTTTAGAGGAGAGTTGGCTCAAAGGCATCAGCGCAGCCTTAGGATCGGGATTTATGCTCGTCATGAAGAGTGGGATTTGTATCGTTCTGTAAAAGAGACCGATACGAAGATAGTGCGTGGCGACGTGCAATGCGGAGAAATATAACATGCAGACACGACGAAACCTGCTCACTGGCATGCTAGCTTCAGCGGCGAGCCCACTATTGCCGACCGTTGCCCTTGGTCAAAGTCTTTGCGAGGTATGGGAAAAGACACTGGTCTGGGACATTAAACACTCGCTATGGGGTACTTCTGGAGCCTCGTCGCAGGGAAAAATACTCTATCTGATTAGTGCCCCATGGTGCCCATTCTGTCGAAAGCTCGTGAATGAGTATTTCGATGGGCGTCATAGCTTCGAGCTGCGTTTCATCCCTATCGACGCAATTCAGCGCAAACATCGTGAGCAGCTCGCTGATATTGTGGTGAACAAGCTGGATGGCATAAAGCGCACATTTGTTAAGGCTGACAAGGTGCCTACTGTGTCTCCGGCGATGCAGAAGCTCACTCATGATGCCAATTTCATAGCGCAACAGGGATTCAAGGTTCGCTTTACTACAGACAAGGGCTTGGTGTCCCCAAGTGCGATCTATGAAAAACTAGATGGTACCGCAAGTATTACAGGATACATCCCATTGACTGATTTCGCCAAATCGATGCAGCCAATGAAAGGCCCGGGGAAGGATCTTAGTAACGACCTTGAGAAGATCTTAGCAGAAGAAAGGCAAATTGCTCCAGGTCGAATGGCTAGCTTGCGTCGGAGGACGGCTGTCCATGCCCTGCCAGACGATGCTTCTGCCTCGGTTGGCTGCATCGCATCCCGTAGCCTAAAGGCCATCGCAGAATGCAACATGAAGGGGGAGGATTGGATCAAGGTCGAGGCATTGGTTTCCCAAGACCGTGAGCCAATTTACGGTTACATCGCTTTGCAGGATGCGGTTCTGTCCTGATTCCCAATGCAGATAGCGAAATTGGTTACTTTGAGCGGCATTCAGGGGCAGCAGGCTCTAAGGCATCGATCTGTCTTCTTGCTTCGTTGACTGGATAGATCGTTCCTGGGGCTGAATAAAAGATCGATACTCATGGAGCCTATTCCCCAGGGCGTCGAATGGCCGTGTGGCGAAGTCGCGTTGTTAAGTTCGGAACTATGCTAAGTGCTAATGTCCCATTCGATGAGCCAGATTTTGCACAAATCTTGCAATCGAGGGTGGCCTGCCCCATGCGGGTGATCCGTGTGTGATGTTAATTCAGCGTTGGCCGCGGCGTCAGCTTGGAAGCCGAGACCAAGACCTCTGGTGCAGGTGGCCGTTAGCCCATGGATGAGTGCAGGCGCACCGTGTTGTAATGCCGGCGCCAGCTCTCGATGATCACCTGCGCCTCCGCAGGGTGTAGAAGACCTCTCCTTTCAGCAGTTCATCTCGAAGCCTGGAGTTGAAGCTCTCGCAGTAGCTATTCTCCCATGGACTGCCCGGCTCGATGTAAGCGGTCTTGGCTCCCACAGCCGTAATCCACTCGTGGACAGCTTTAGCTACGAATTCGGGTCCGTTGTCGGGACGAATGTGACCTGGAGTACCACGCAGGATGAACAGGTCCGGGAGCACATCGATCATGTCCACGGCCTTGAGTTTCCGGTTCACGCGGATGGCCAGGCATTCGCGCGTGAACTCGTCGATGACGTTGAGCATGCGGAACTTGCGGCCGTCATGGGTGCGATCCTCGACGAAGTCGTAGGACCAGACGTGGTTGGGGTATTCTGACCGCAGCCGGATGCACGAGCCCTCGCTGAGCCAGATCCGCCCCTTCTTCAGTTGTTTCTGTGGCACTTCCAGCCCCTCCGCCGCCAGATCCGCTCGACCCGCTTCTTGTTCACGAGCCAGCCGGCGTCTCGCAGCAAGGCCGTGATCCGGCGATAGCCGTAGCGGCCGTACTGGGTGGTCACGGCGACGATGTCCGCCGTCAAAGCCGCTTCATCTTCCGGCTCTTTGGAGATCTTGCGCTGGGCGGAGCGGTGCTGGCCCAGAACCCGGCAGGCCAGCCGTTCCGAGACGCCGTACTTGGCAATCACGTGATCCACACAGGCGCGATGGCGGGCGGGGCTTAGAAGCTTCCCGAGGCAGCTTCCTTGAGGATCAGCTTCTCCAAAGTGAGATCCGAGACCGCCCGGCGCAATCTGGCGTTCTCCATCTCGAGCTCTTTGAGCCGCTTGACCTGATCGGACTTCAACCCGCCGTACTCGTTACGCCACCTGTAGTACGTGACCTCCGTCACGCCAATCTGCCGGATGGCCTCTGCCACAGGCCGACCTTGTGCCGTCAGCACGCCTACCTGCCGCAGCTTCGCGACGATCTCTTCAGCCGTATGCCTCTTCTTGCCCATCTTCAGTCCTCCTTCGGCTCAATAGCCATACTTCTGGGAAAATCACTTTTCAGGAGGCAGACCAGCAACGGGAATCGTGGCGGCAACGGCGGCGGCAGGGGCCGCTAATCAAAGCTGGTTGCCTCGGAATCCACCAACGCGATTGGCTTCTCCGAAGAGCCCTGCCCACTGCGGGCAGGGCTCTTCAGTTCTCTTCGAGGACATGGCACGCAGAATATGAAGAGAGTTGCCGGATAGTCGCGCCGGCCTAACAGAGCCAGAACGTGTCGCTCCGTCATTGGAGCACGATCGGCAGGTAGAGAGGCACGATGACTGAGGCGACCAAGATCGCTCCAGTGATGTTGGCCCAAAGCGAGCTATGATCCTTGTCGCCTGTCATGACTCAGCTCCTAATTTCCTCGTACGTGGAAGACATGCGGGCTCTCGACGCCATGAAGCTCGTCGAGCACCGCAATTCCTCAGTCCCGCTGCTTGCGCGATCCTACCAAGCTGGGTGAGCCACGGCCGGCGACAGCAAAATCTGCGGTCGGCTCACTCGTTGTCTCCCCCGACGCCGAGACCCAGCCGCGGCTGGACTGGCGCGAATAGAAGACATGGCCGGTCTGGGCCGACGGCAGAATCGACGCTGTCAGATTGTCGAGCACGTACTCGCCATTCGCGGTGGCAACCATGAGCACTGCATGGGCCTCGCCCCAGGATGTGGCACCGACCGCAATCGACAGCGCCGAGGCTGGCCAGCCACGCTGGATGAGCAGCTTGCGTTTCAGGAGCGCGAAATCCTCGCAATCCCCCTTGCCGCTGACGGGAAGAGTCCAGACATCCTCGCGGCCGTACTGCTCCAGATCGGAGACGTCCGTGATGGTGCGGTTGACGTGATTGTTGACCTGCTGGAGTTGAGCCATCCTCGAGGGTGTCAAAGCCATGAGTGCCGAAGATTTGGCCGAGGCCGGAGCCACGTGAAAGCCGGCCAAGACGGTCAGCAGAAGGCCGCCCGCCAAGCTACGCGAGATGAAAGTCATGACAGATGTCCCAGTGAAGCGTGATGCCTGGCCGGTGTCCGACAACCGGTCCAGCGGTGTGCTCTGTATATTGGCCCGGCGGCGCGCCTGAAACCTAGCCTGATGTCTTAAGCCACCCGCCTGAGGTGTCGCTCATCCAGAATCCCACATGATTCTACTGTCGCCGAATGGATCATCCGCCGCAGTCTAAGTACGCCGCCAGTGAGGGTAGCGTGACAGGGTTGGAGCAGTCATTCCCGGGCACATAACCAAAGGCGTTCTAGGCGGCTGCATCTCTCTCGTTCTTGTCTTCCCTGACAGTGCCCGCGCCGATCCTTTCGCCGCTGAGCCGTGGACAGCGGTAACGCAATATCGAGCCCACCAATCACCTCAGGCTTGTCAGTGAACAGGCGCAGGTTCTTCCCGAGCCTGGCGAGCGGACCATTGTAGGGTCGTACGGAACGATCGCCTTGAGCTAATCAAAAGGGCCGCATTCGCTTCGATCGGCGGGCGCTCGATGGATACTTCTGCTATTCGTTGTGGGCTTCGACGCGCGAGGCGGTCCCATGCCGTCATATCTCGCGGCATGTTCGTCTTTGGTACTGCTGAGGCGTCTTCATCAGCAGGAGCGATGGATTCAGGGCAAATCCGGTCGCTTGTTGCGATTTGCTGGGGCAGTTGACTGCCTCCTGTGCTTATCTCTCGACCGCTTGTAGACCAGCCAGCTCAGCCTTGAGACAAGGGCCGCGAGCACGACCCAGCCTGTACTGGGATAATCACGGAAGTTGATGCGCTTTCCCATGCCAAGCTCGTCACCCCAATCCGATCCGGGTTGGTCATCCCTGGTGGACATTGAGGACACCTCATCATATCGCCTTCTTATTTAGTAGCTCTGCCGCAGTCTTTGAATGAGGCTGCCGCCGGCCATTCAGTCCACATCCGCTCAAATAGCAGACCGGTACGGTGATAACATCCGATCCGATAAGGAGCGTCATACAGATTTCTGCGGCTAAGGCACCTACTCTTATCGTGACGGAACGTTGGCCCAAAATTCTACAGCTGCCCCTCTGCTGAGATGAAGGCTCCTCTGAATGCAATATACAACAGTGCGCCAGCCCCTTTCTGAGGTGGGCAGATGGCAATTGCTCATATTGTCTCCAGCCTGTAGTAGGCATCTTGTCTCACCATTCTGCCACCCTGCTGTCCAGCGACGGGCCACCGGCACCTCACCGCATCCTCCAGGAGGCCCGCTTGAATTCCTCCCCCCATGCCCGCCTGAACGCCCTCCTGCGGTTCGCCCTCCTGACCAGCACGGCCCTGGTCGGCGTGCCCGCTGCTCACGCGCAATGGGTTATCGAAGGCGATGTCTCTATAAGATACCCTTCCGACTCTACGAGTAGCCCTACGAGCTATAATGTTCCGGTAACTATCACTGGTAGACTTCTTGTTGGAACAGGGTCCCGCCCCTATTCCTGGGCCCGCTTCCTTAGCTACCACAATGAGTTTATCTCGACCGGCGGAGCCTCCATCGCGCACGATCCGTCGTCTTCGGATGTCAACGCCTATGTCCGTATTCTGGGCACCTGGCTGAACACTGGTCCTTTGGTTGTCGGCGAGACTGGCAACGGTGTCCTAGCGATCAGCGGCGAGGGTATTGTCCGCCAGGATGACGGCCTCGGGACCGTAACCATTGCGAACCAGCCGGGTTCAACCGGTACCCTCGCCATCGGGATCGGCGGTAGTTCCTACCTCTCCGATGAACAGGAGCATATGGCGCCTGGCACCCTCGATGCAGCCGGCATTGTGTTTGGCCAGGGTTCCGGACGGATACTCTTTTCCCACACCAGCGGCTTCTACACGTTTGCCCCGACGATCTCAGGCTTGGGCACGATCGTGGTCCGAAACGGCACGACAACGCTGACCGGTGACAACTCCGGGCTCTCCGGTTCCGTCGAGCTGAGAGGCGGCAAGTTGAGCCTCGCTTCCAGCGCCGCAATCGGCTCTGCCTCCGTGTCCGGCATGGGCGGAACGCTCGCCTATTCGGCCGGTGTAAATCTGGCCAACTCCGTTGCTCTCACGTCCGGTTCGACCACCTTCGAGGTCGCGTCCGGAAGCGCCACGCAGAGTGGCGCGATCTCAGGCTCTGGAAACCTCATCAAGGACGGTGCTGGTATTCTGCAACTGACCGGGCCCACCACTTAATCCGGAACGACCACGATCAGGGGTGGCACCCTGGTCACCATGGGAGGCCTGGGATCCGGACCTGTCGCCAACAACGGAACGCTGACATTCCGCGATGCGAATTTTGTCTACTTTCCAGACATCTCTGGGACAGGGATGGTGCGCAAAGAGGGGGCCGGAACTATCACGCTTAGAGGCAACAACACCTATTCTGGCGGCACGTTCATCGGCGAGGGTGGAGGGATCACGACATACTCCGTTGGACTTGGCACGGGACCTGTCATCAACAATGGCACACTGACGTTCGAGCAGGTCTTCAATGATAGTCTACGGGTTGCGAGCATCCAGGGCACAGGCACGCTCGTCAAACGAGGCACCACGGGGCTCGGCGTGTATGGGGTTAACACCTATACCGGGGACACAATCATCCAGGAGGGGTCAATTGAACTGATGGGGTCTGGCTCCATCAGCTCTTCCGGCATCCATGTTTGGGGTCTGGGGAATTTTACGACCGATTTTGCTGACGGTGCTCGCTCCATCAAGAGCCTCTGGGGAACGGGCACGGTCCTGACCGGCCAGAACGACCTCACCATTGGCGAAGGTAGCTTCGGGGGCAACTACAACAGTGACAGTCGTCTCATAAAGGCCGGAGACGGAGTTCTCACCCTTTCGGGTACCAGTATCATCCGGGGCGGAGCCGTCGTAGAGGCCGGCACGCTCTCCCTTCTGGGACCCACGACCGGCAACCTCCAGGTTCGGCCCGGAGCAACCCTGAGCGGCGCCAGCACCATCAATGGACACGTCGCTGTTGACGCAGGAGCCACTCTCGCGGGCTTGGGCAGCACAAGCCTGAGGATGAATTCCCTCACTCTCGATGCTGCCTCTGTTGTGGACGCAACGTTCAGGAGTGCAGGGGTTCCGGTCTTTTCCGTAGCTGGAAACCTGACCGCCGGCGGTGAGCTGAGGATCAACCCAGCCTCGACACTCTCCTACGGCACCTTCACCCTCTTCGACACCAGCGGAACGCTCACCAACAACAGAATGGTCCTTGCCAACACTCCCGCCGGATACCAGCCGGGGAGCTTCTCCCTCAAAACGGAAGCCGGCAAGATCAATCTCGTCGTCGGCCCTGTCGCGGGCGATCAGCACTGGAAGGGCGGGGCCGGTACGTGGTCCGCAGGAGCGGCCTGGCTGAACCCGAACAGCAGCCTCGTGGTCGGCTGGAGCGGCAACACGGCGATCTTCGGTGGATCATCCGGCCCTATCGACGTGCAGGGAACGCAGACGTTCTCGAACCTGCGCTTCGAGAGCAACGGCTACGTGCTCCAGTCCGGTTCGAATGGGGAACTCGCCATGGCTGGAGCCGAGGGCGGCATCAACGTGAGCGATGGCGCCACGGCCACACTCGACCTTGCCGTCACGGGATCCGGCAAGCTCGCCAAGAGCGGTGCGGGCACGCTGGTTCTTTCCGGCAGCAACTCCTATTCCGGCGGGACCCGGATCGAGGCCGGGACGCTCGTCGGCTCCGTGTCGAGCCTCGGCCCTGGTGATATCGAAAATGACGGAACCCTGGAAGTTCGGCAGGGTACTGACGCAACCCTCGAGGCCAGCATCTCCGGGCGTGGCAGGCTCCACAAGACTGGGATAGGGGTCCTGAACCTCACGGGGACCAGCACCTATATGGGCGGTACGCTCGTGCAGGCAGGTCGCCTGAAAGCCAACGGCTCGCTGGTCTCGTCTGTCACGGTCGCATCTGGAGGTATCCTCGGCGGCTCAGGTCAGATCGGCGGGCTGGAGGCTCAGTTTGGTAGCATGATCGCGCCGGGCAACTCGATCGGCACGCTGCACGTCAACGGTCCGGTCAGCTTCGGGGCGGGCTCGGTCTATGAAGTCGAGGTTGATGCCGCAGGCAACTCTGACCGGATCGAGACTACAGGGCGGGCTACGATTGCTGGCGGCACCGTGCAGGTGCTGGCCGAGAAGGGCAGCTATAAGCCCACGACGAGCTATAAGATCGTGACGGCCGGCGGTGGCGTTTCGGGCAAGTTCTCACACGTGACCTCCAACCTTGCCTTCCTGACACCATCGCTCGATTACGATCCCAACGCGGTGGTTCTCAGCCTGACCCGCAAGGTCGAGGAGGATGGTGATGACGAAGGTGGAGATAAGCCCAAGCCGGTGCGGCTCTCGTCCGCCGCTCAGACCAGGAACCAGTTCAACACGGCCGATGCCGTTGAAGCCCTTGGCAACGGCCACCGCGTGTTCGACGCCGTGATCGGCCAGAGCGTCGACGGGGCGCGCCAGGCCTTCGACGCGCTCTCCGGCGAGGTTCACGCCAGCGCCGCC
>NZ_WURB01000016.1 GCF_009830105.1 Microvirga makkahensis | reverse complement strand
GCCAGGATCACGTGGATGCCCGCCGCGCGCGCCATCTGGGCGAGACGCTGGATCGCACCTTCGATCTCCTTGCCGGCCACCATCATCAGGTCGGCCATCTCGTCCACGATCACCACGATGTAGGGCAGGGGCTCGAGGTCCATCACCTCGTCCTCGTAGATCGCCTCGCCGGTCTCGCGGTCGAACCCAGTCTGCACCGTGCGCGTGATGGTCTCGCCGCGGGCTTTCGCCTCGGATACGCGAGCGTTGAAGCCGTCGATGTTGCGCACCCCGAGCTTCGACATCTTGCGATAGCGGTCCTCCATCTCGCGCACCGCCCATTTGAGGGCGATCACCGCCTTCTTCGGGTCGGTGACCACGGGGGTGAGCAGGTGCGGAATGCCGTCATAGACGGAGAGTTCGAGCATCTTCGGGTCCACCATGATCAGACGGCACTCGGCCGGCGTCAGCCGGTAGACCAGTGACAGGATCATGGTGTTGATGGCCACCGACTTGCCCGAGCCGGTGGTGCCCGCGACCAGGAGATGCGGCATGCGGGCGAGATCCGCGATGATGGGCTCGCCGCCGATGGTCTTGCCGAGGCAGAGCGCAAGCTTCTGCTTGGTTGTCTCGAAATCCTGTGAGGCGAGGAGTTCCCGCAGATACACGGTCTCGCGCTTGTGGTTGGGCAGCTCGATGCCGATGGCGTTGCGGCCCTGCACCACCGCCACACGGGCCGAGACCGCGCTCATGGAGCGGGCGATGTCGTCGGCGAGCGAGATCACCCGCGAGGATTTCGTCCCGGGCGCCGGCTCCAGCTCGTAGAGGGTGACGACCGGGCCGGGATTGACCTTGGTGATCGCGCCGCGCACGCCGAAATCCTCCAGCGTGCTCTCCAGCAGATTGGCGTTCTGCTCGAGCGCCTCCGCCGAGATCAGGGGGGCCGATGCCTTCTTGGGCTCCGCGAGCAGGTTCAGCTGCGGCAGCTGATAATTCCCGTCGTCCAGCAGCGAGGGCTGCGCCTCCCGCGCCATGCGCCTGCCGGGTTTCGGTGCGCTCGGCCCAGGCGCGACGCGGGGCGAGACAGGCTCCGGCCGCATGGCGGCGCGGGGCACCGGCTGCGCCATGGGCGCATCGTCGTACCCCTCGTCCTCGTCCTCATCGGCCTGCGCGGCGGCCGTTCGCGAGACGCGGGCGGGAGGAGAATCGAGCACGGGTTCGCGGCGCGCAGCGCCGCTCCGTCCGGCGCGGCGGGGCTGCGGGGCGGGCTCGAAATCCTCGTCCACGTCGGGCGCGCGACGTCCCTCGCTCCAGCGGCGCGCGGCGGCGCGAAGGCTCATAAGGCCATGGGCGAGCGCGCCGAGGGAGACGATGCCCCAGCCCGGCTCGTCGTGACCGGCTTCCTCGGCCTCGTCTCCATCGGCGATGTGGCGGCGCCGGACCGGGCGGGGAGCCTCTTCCTCGTCCAGCTCGTCGTAGGAGTGCTGCTCGTTGGGGCTGAGCCCGCAGGCGGCGGTGAGGCTTAAGATCGCGATGCCCGCAAACAGGAAGCCCAGGACAGCGCTCCCGGAGCCGCTGGACAGGCCCGTGATCGCCTTCGCGCCCGTGAGGATCGCATCGCCGGTCACGCCGCCGAGGCCCGTCGGCAGGGGCCAGCGACCGGTGGTGGGCATGGCGCTGGCCAGGGCCGTCGCGGCGCCCGTGCCGATCACCCAGAGGGCGAACCGCAGCTGCAGGCGGCCGAGCTCGCCCGATTTCATGAGGCGCCAGCCCCAGAGCGTCAGCGGCAGGACGGCCGCGATGGCGCCGAGGCCCAGGAGCTGCATCAGCAGGTCGGCCACGATGGCGCCGGGCCAGCCCAGCATGTTGTGAACGGGACGATCGGTGGCGTTGTTGAGGCTCGGATCGTCCACCGACCAGGTGGCGAGCGCCACCGCCACCGCTCCGGCCACAGCGACGAGGCACAGGCCCGTCAGTTCCTGCGTCCGGCGGGCGAGGAACGTCTGCAGACCGCTGAAAAGACCGTCATAGGCGGAAGAGGAGGAACGGCGTGCCGTACGCATCAGACCACTCTGGAAATCGGACAGGAAGAGACGAACGTGCCCGGATCCTAGGCACGGCGGGTTAAGGGTCCTTTAACCCTGTGGGCTTTTTTGCGCTGTTGACGGAAGGGGGCGGACGGATCAGTGTCCCGGCCATGACGCGCATGGCCCCCATCACCTCTTTCAGACGCGCCGTTCTGACGGCGCTGACGGCCTATGTGCTCGTGCTGCAGACGGTTTTCGCCTCGTTCGGCGGCGCGGCCCATGCGGCGCAGGCCGCCGGGCCTGGAGGAATCCTCTGCCTGCAAGACGGCCAGACCCGGCCCGATCCCGCCCCGGCCAACGGCCACGACGGGCTGTGCTGCACCCTGAGCTGCCATGGCGGGGGAGCGGCCGGACCCGCTCCTGCATTCGTTCCAGCCGTGCGCCTCGCACCCGTCACTCTCGACGAGCATGTTCAGGCGGATCCGTCGGCCGTCCATCTCTTCTCCACCGTCCTTCCTGTCGGATCGCGCGCGCCGCCGCGTCTCGGCTGATCGTTTCTCCACCGACCAACCGAACTCTCACAGGACGCCTATCCATGATGTCACTCCGCATGCGCGGTGCACTCGCCGCCGCTCTTTCCGCCCTTGCCATGCCTGCTCTCGCCCATGTCTCCTTCGAGACGGCCGAGGCCACTCCCAACGCCACCTACAAGGCCGTCCTGCGCGTTCCCCACGGCTGCGACGGCCAGCCGACCCTGAAGGTGCGCGTGCGCATTCCCGAAGGGGTCGTGGACGTCAAACCCATGCCGAAGGCCGGATGGAAACTCGAGACGAGCAGGGGCGCCTACGTGCGCGCCTATCAGGTGCATGGGGAGGCCGTCTCCGAAGGCGTGACCGACATCATCTGGTCCGGGTCTCTCGACGACGCCTACTATGACGAGTTCGTGTTCCGGGCGTACTTCACCGATGCCTATCAGCCGGGCGCGACGGTCTATTTCCCCGTGGTGCAGGAATGCGAGAAGGGCGTCGCGGAATGGGTGCAGGTGCCCGGCGCGGGCGAGGACCCGCATCAGCTCGTCTCGCCCGCGCCCGGCGTGAGGATCGCGGCGGCGGCGAATGCGGCCCCTGTTGCGCAGAAGGCGGGAACGCTCACCATCGAGCAGCCCTGGTCGCGCGCGACGCCGGACGGTGCGAAGGTGGGGGGCGGCTACCTGCGCATCACCAACACCGGGCAGGAGGCGGACCGGCTGATCGGCGGTTCCTTCCCGGGCGCATCGCGCGTCGAGGCGCACGAGATGGCCATGGAGGGGGACATCATGCGCATGAGGCCGGTTCAGGGCGGGATTGAGATCAAGCCCGGCGCCACCGTCGACCTGAAGCCCGGCGGCCATCATCTCATGCTCATGGACCTGAAGGAGCCCCTGAAGGAAGGCCAGACGGTGAAAGGCACGCTCGTGTTCGAGAAGGCCGGACCGGTCGAGGTGGTATTCACCGTGCGCGGCATGGGCGGCGCGGCACCCGCCGCGAACGGACACAGGCACTGAGAGGGAGTGTGAACCATGGCTCTCAAGCGCTCTCTTCTCATTCCGCTCATCACCTTTGCTCTTGGGCTGCTGGCTCTGGGCGCGACGTTCTGGCTGGTGGTCTATCCCCCGGCACAGCAGCAGAGCGCCTCCCGCGTGCCGATTGGCGGGCCGTTCCGGCTGACGTCGCACGAGGGCAAGCCGTTCACGGACGCGGATCTGAAGGGCAAGCCCTTCGCGGTGTTCTTCGGCTTCACCCATTGCCCGGAGGTCTGCCCGACTACGCTCTACGATCTCACGCAGGATCTCGCGGCGCTGGGTCCCGATGCGGACAAGCTGCGGGTGGCCTTCATCACCGTCGATCCCGAGCAGGATACGCCGGAACTGATGAAGACCTATCTGTCGTCCTTCGATCCCCGCATCGTGGGGCTCACCGGAACGACGGATGAGATCGCCGCGGTGGCGAAAGCCTACAAGATCTATCACCGCAAGGTGCCCACCGATTCCGGCTACACCATGGATCACTCCGCCACAATCTTCCTCATGGACAGCAAGGGTGATTTCTACGGCACGTCGAATTTTCAGGAATCCGCCGAGATCCGCCGTGAAAAGTTGAGGCAGCTGATCAAGAACAGGTGATGCTCTTCCACCGTCATGGCCGGGCTTGACCCGGCCATCCACGTCTGCGGGAAGCGCCGCGTGGAAGGACTTGGATCCCGGCCAGGCCGGGGATGACGGCGAAGGATCGGAAGGCGATCATCTTCACGGGAAAAGCCCCGGCCGCGCGAGCCGGGGCTTTCCTTTGCGAGCCTCTGGAAGGCTTCGTTGACGCATCGCCCGGTGACGTCGCGGCCGCCGGGCGAGGCGGGTTGTTCTCTAGTAGTTGTAGGCGCGCTCGCCGTGGTCCGCGAGGTCGAGGCCCTCGCGCTCGGCGTCCTGCGTGACGCGCAGGCCAACGATCGCGTCGACGATCTTGAAGAGGACCAGCGAGCCGATTCCCGTCCACACCAGCGTCACCGCGGTGGCGACGATCTGAGTCCACACCTGACCGCCGATGCTGTATTCGCCCGCGCCGTAACCGCCCAAGGACGGAGCCGCCACGATGCCGGTGCCGATGGCGCCGATGATGCCGCCCACGCCGTGGATGCCGAAGACGTCGAGCGCGTCGTCGTAGCCGAGGGCGTTCTTCACGGCCGTTACCGCGAAATAGCAGACGGCACCCGCCACGAGGCCGAGCACGATGGAGCCCATCGGGCCAGCGAGGCCGGCGGCGGGGGTGATGGCCACGAGGCCCGCGACCGCGCCCGAGGCGATGCCGAGCAGCGAAGCCTTGCCCTTGCCCATGGCCTCGACGGTCATCCAGGCGAGGCCGGCCGCGGCAGGCGCGACGATGGTGTTGAGGAGCGCGAGGGCCGCGCCGCCTGTGGCCTCGAGGTTCGAGCCGGCGTTGAAGCCGAACCAGCCGACCCACAGGAGGCAGGCGCCCACGAAGGTGAGGGTCAGCGAGTGTGGGGCCATCAGGTCGCGGCCGTAGCCGATGCGCTTGCCGACGAGGAGGGCGCCGACGAGACCGGCCACGCCGGAATTGATGTGAACCACAGTGCCGCCCGCGAAATCGAGAGCGCCGAGTCCGAAGAGATAGCCCTCCGAGAACCAGACCATGTGGGCGATAGGCAGATAGACGAAGGTCACCCACAGACCCGTGAACAGCATCACGGCGGAGAACTTGATGCGTTCGGCGAAGGCGCCCACGATCAGGGCGGGGGTGATGCACGCGAAGGTGAGCTGGAACGCCACGAAGGTGAGTTCAGGGATGGCGACGCCCTTGGTGAAGGTGTCCGCGGTGGAATCCGTGGTCACGCCAGCCAGGAAGGCTTTGGAGAAGCCGCCGATGATGGCACCCAGGGCTCCCTCGCCGCCCGACGTGAAGGCGAGCGAATAGCCGTAAATCACCCATAGGATGGCCACGAGGCTGAACACCGCGAAGACCTGCATGAGCACGGACAGCATGTTCTTGGTGCGCACGAGGCCGCCATAGAACAGGGCGAGGCCCGGGATCGTCATGAGGATCACCAGGAGCGTGGAGACGAGCATCCAGGCGGTGTCGCCCTTGTTGACCGTGGGAGCCGCCGCAGCAGCCTCCTGCGCGAGGGCGGGCTCGGCAGCGAGGCCCAGAGCCAGCGCGCCGAGCGCGGGCAGAAGGGCGGGCAGAATGGAATGACGGGACTTCATCGGATCAAAACTCCGGAAAACAGCGGGAAAGGGATCACAGGGCATCGGAATCGGTCTCGCCCGTGCGGATGCGGACCGCCTTTTCGAGGGAGGTGACGAAGATCTTGCCGTCGCCGATCTGGCCCGTGCGCGCGGCTGAGGTGATCGCATCGATCACCTCCGGCACGAGGTCGGATGCCACCGCCACCTCGATCTTGAGCTTCGGCAGGAAGCTCACGGCGTATTCGGCGCCGCGGTAGATTTCCGTGTGGCCCTTCTGCCGTCCGTATCCCTTCACCTCGGTCACTGTGAGCCCGTGCACGCCGAGAGCGGTAAGGGCGTCGCGCACCTCCTCCAGCTTGAACGGCTTGATGACCGCCATCACGATTTTCATGGGTTGGCCCCCTTTGAGACGCTGGCCCGAGATCGTCGAGCCATGGTTTCTACATGAACCCGCCGCTCGGGGCAGGTGTCGGGAGGGGGATAAGCAATGATCGTGCCAAGTCAGTCCGGCAGGTCAGTCCGCCAGGGAGCGGCTGCCCTGCCTCTTTCCTGGGCAGGCCGCAAATGGCCAGAAAAAGCCCTGTTTGATGAATTCTTAGGCAGGTGGCTTCGAGAGTTCCCGAAAGAAGCGCGGCCTGACAGAAAGGAGCGTCATGCTCCCACCCCCGTCGGCCCCGGCCTTGTGCCGGTGCCCCCCTCAATAGAGCGCCGCGCCATTCACATCGAGGCGGCCGGCACAGGGCCGGCCATGACGGAGGGAGAAACGCACAGGGGCGGCCACGATGTTGGAGAGCTGTAAGCGCTGCGAATCTGCACTGCCCGGGGGCTTCGCGATTCCTACGCCCGGGCCCTCCCAGCAAGGGAGGAAAGCCCCCCCCCCGTGTCGGGCAGATCTCAAGCGGAGCGGTCGCGGATGAGCCCCTCCTGGGCGACGGAGGCCGCGAGGGTGCCGTCCTGTCTGAAGATCAGGCCGCGGGAGAAGCCGCGTGCGCCCGAGGCGTTGGGGGTGTCCTGGGCGTAGAGCAGCCATTCGTCGGCCCTGAAGGGGCGGTGGAACCACATGGCGTGATCGAGGCTCGCCGCCTGGACGGTCGGATCGAACACCGTCCGGCCGTGGGGGATGAGGGACGTATCGAGGAGCGTCATGTCGGACGCATAGGCCAGGACGCACTGATGGATGGCGGGATCGTCCGGAAGCCGGTCGGTGGTCTTGATCCAGACGTGGAAGCGCGGCTCGCCGGGTTCGCGGGAGGTGTAGCGCTTGATCTCCACGGGGCGGATTTCGAGCGGCCGCTCGCGCTCGTAATAGGTGCGCATGGGCTCCGGCATCTGGAGCAGCAGGCCGCCCTTCACCTCCTCCTCGGAGGGAAGCTCGTCGGGACCCGGAACCTTCGGCATCTCGGCCTGATGCCCGAAGCCGCCTTCGTCCACCTGGAACGAGGCCGACATGGAGAAAATCGCATGCCCGTGCTGGGTGGCCACCACCCGGCGGGTCGTGAAGCTCTTGCCGTCGCGGATGCGGTCGACCTCGTAGATGATCGGAACCTTGGGGTCGCCCGGCAGCATGAAATAGCAATGGAGCGAATGGGGATGGCGCCCGTCCGCCGTGCGGGTAGCGGCGACCAGCGACTGCCCGATCACTTGTCCCCCGAAGACCCGCTGCCAGCCGCTCTTCGGGCTCTGGCCGCGGAACAGGTTCACCTCGAGTTGCTCGAGGTCGAGAATGGAGAGAAGGTCTGTCACGGCGCGGGACATGAATCGGTCATCCTCAAAACGGGGAAGCGCCATCCATCGGCGAGCCTCGCGAGAAGGTCAAGCTTGACGCTGGCCAATGGATCGCTGACACCCACCTATAGAGTCAACGCGAGGCGGGACGAAGCGGCGCATTCCGGCAGATCGCTTCGAGAGTGAGGAGAACGGCATGGCTGCAGCAGCAGGCACGGAGCGGGCGCGCATCGTCATCGCAGGCGGGGGGCTTGCCGGCCTTTCCCTGGCTCTCGCCCTCAAGCGCGCGCTCGGCGACGGGCTCGACGTGGTCATGTGCGACCCGGCGCTCACCCGCGATCCGCACGGGGACCGGCGCTCCTTCGCCATCGCCGCGGCGGCGCGGCGGATGTTCGAGGCCTTAGGCCTCTGGGACAAGGTGGCCGACAAGGCTCAGCCGATCCTCGACATGGTAATCACCGATTCGAGTCTGCAGGATCCGGTCAGGCCCACCTATCTGACCTTCGAGGGCACCGTGGAGGGCGAGCCCTTTGCCCATATGGTCACCTCGGGCGACCTGATGGCGCTCCTGCTCGACGCCTGCCGGGACAGCGGCGTGGACCTGAGGCCCGACGGGGTGAAGGGCTTTTCCGTGCAGGGCGCGCATGCCGATGTCGTGCTGGCGGCTGGCGGGACCATCTCCGCCGCTCTTCTCGTCGCCGCCGATGGTGCTCGCTCGCGCCTGAGGGAGCAGGCGGGCATCGGCTGGATCACTTGGCCCTATCGGCAATCCGGCATCGTCGCCACCATCTCGCACGAGCGCGACCACGAGGGCAGGGCGGTGGAGCACTTTCTGCCCGCAGGGCCCTTCGCGATCCTGCCTCTGAAGGATGAGGTCCTTGCCGACGGAACCGTCCGGCACCGCTCCTCCATCGTGTGGACGGAGCGCAGCGAGAATGTGCCCGCCCTGCTCGAATCCCACCCCGAGGACCTGCTGTCGGAGCTAGAGAAGCGGTTCGGCCTGCAGCTCGGCGGGATCACGTTCGAGACCAGGCCGCAGGCCTACCCGCTGGCCTTCGGCGTGGCGCGCTCCTTCGTGGGCGAGCGCCTGGCGCTTTTAGGCGACGCGGCCCACCTCATCCATCCCATTGCCGGACAGGGCCTGAATCTCGGTCTGCACGACGTGGCGGCGCTGGCGGAGATCGTCACCGACGCCATGCGGCTCGGCATGGATCCGGGCGGCGCCGACGTGCTCAGGCAATACGAGCGCGCGCGCAGGGCGGACATCACCGCCATGGGTATCGTGACGGACGGCCTCAACCGGCTGTTCTCGAACGACATGCTGCCGGTGCGCCTGATCCGCGATCTCGGCCTGGGTCTGGTCGACCGCATGCCGGGCCTCAAGCGCTTCTTCATCAGCGAGGCGGCGGGCATGAGAAGGAGCGACGTGCCGCGCCTCCTGAAGGGCGAGGCGCTCTGAGCGGGCGGGATCCGCCTGCCTGATCATGGTGGATCCCGTCTTCGAGGGAAGGCAGGCAGATTGACGCTCCGGAAAGGCTCCTGATCGCTCAGGAGCTGCCGCTCTCCCCTTGGAAGATCCTGGTTTCCTTGCGGAAGTCGCCGCCCGTAATCATCGGGCGGCGGTGGGAGGTTTTAGGCTCTTTCTGTTTTTAACGAAATAACGTAACCATGAAGGTCGACAATCCTTTGCTCTTCGGAACAGACCCATGGCCAACCACTATTTCGACCCCAACAACCTTCCCACCGTTTTCGGCCCCGACGGGAGCGTGACCCTGGAGGAAGGGACCGCCTTCATCGGCGTGACGATCTATAACGGCACGGCCGGAGGAGACGCGATCAACGCGGCCGGGATTCAGGACGTCACGATCATTCCCGGCGTGACCGTCTTCGGCCGGGACGACGGCATCAACTTTGCGGCGGCCGGAACGCCGGAGAACCCGAACAGGATCTTCAACAGCGGCTTCATCTCGGCCGTGGCGGGGGCCGGGATCCATTTCGCCGGGGGCGGAGAGGGCATCGTCACGAACCAGGGCACCATCGGCGGCGCATCCGGCATCAGGATGAGCGGGAATGGCAAGCTGGAGGTGCTGAATACCGGCACGATCGCCACCTCCGGAAAAGCCGTCGAGAGCGGCTCCGCCAGCGACAGGGTCGTCAATAGCGGCCTGATCCGTTCTACCGGACCTCAAGGAATCGCCATCGACCTGGGAAGCGGCGACGACCTCTACGACGGCAGCGCCGGAGCCGTCATCGGGAGGATCGTGCTGGGCGACGGAGACGACCGGGCCTATGGCGGCGCGGGCTCCGAAATCTTCGTGGGCGGAGCCGGCAACGACTTCTACGACGGCGGCGCAGGCGGCGACACGGTCGATTATTCGGCCGCGACCGGCGGCATCATGGTGGATCTGTCGCAGACCGGGCGGCAGAATATCGGCGGAGGCTACGCCTCTCAGACGTTGATCAACATCGAGAACGTGACCGGTGGCGATAGCACCGATTGGATCAGGGGCAACAGCGCCGACAACCTGCTCGCGGGCGGTGACAACAATGATACGATCGAAGGAGGAGCGGGAAACGACACGCTCGAGGGCGGCGCGGGCGAGGACACGGCCAATTACCATGGCACGGCCGCGGTCAAGGTCGATCTGAGGATCGGCGACGTGTCGCAGAATACCTTCGGCTCCGGCTGGGACGTGCTGAGGGACATCGAGCACGTCAACGGCAGCAGCAGCTGGGACACCATCGACGGCGGCGACGACGCCAACAAGCTCTGGGGCTGGAGCGGCAACGACGGTCTCAACGGCCACGGCGGCGGCGACACCCTCGACGGCGGCGACGGCAATGACACCCTCGACGGCGGCGGGGACAACGACGATCTGACCGGCGGCAACGGCAGCGACAGCCTCATCGGCGGCCTCGGCCTCGACGCGCTCATCGGCGGTGCCGGCAACGACACGCTGCAGGGCGGCGACGGCAACGATACGCTCGACGGCGGCGACGGCAATGACATGGCCGTCTTCTCAGGGACGAGAGGCGACTACAACATCAGCGTGACTACCGGCGACGAGAGTACGGAGTATACGGTCACTCACAGGGTACCGGCCGAGGAGGGCAGCCCCGACACCATCGTCGGAGCTGGCGGCGTCGACTCCCTGAAGGGCGTGCGTCTTCTGAAGTTTATGGGTGATGACGCCATCGACGAGGAGATCCATGCCCTCAGCAATTCAGCGGCTCCGGCCGTCGTGAGCATCTCGGGTACAGGCATCCGGGAGAACAGTGCCGTCGACGCGGTCGTCGGAGTTCTGTCGGCCATCGATGCCGACGGCGACGCGCTGACCTTCACCCTGGTCGACGATGCCGGAGGCGTCTTCAAGCTGGACGCCGACGGCAAGACTATCCGCGTCAAGAACAAGGATCTTCTCGATTACGACACGCGCTCCAGCTTAACCATCAAGATCAAGGTGAGCGACGGGCTCAAGAATCTCAGTGATGGGGCAATGGCTGGCACCGCTGAGAGAAATGTCGTCATCAAACTCATCAACGAATACGAGAACGCTGCCGTCGTCCGCAAAGGGACGAATGCCGGCGAGCAGGTCGTTGGCGAATACGGCAACGACAGGGTCTACGCATATGGCGGAAACGATCAGGTCTTTGGCCGCAAAGGCAACGATCTTCTCGATGGCGGCACCGGCAACGATTATGTCATCGGCGGCGATGGAACATCCGGCGCGAGCCTGATCGGCACCGGGAACGACACGCTTTTCGGAGGCACCGGCAACGACCGCCTGTTCGGCGGCGACGGTACCGACCTCCTCTACGGCGGCACCGGCAGGGACACGCTTTTCGGCGGCACCGGGAGAGACATTTTCGTGTTCGACGCGTCACGGTCGAGCGCGAACATCGATCATATCGCGGATTTCAGGCCCGCCGACGACACGATCAAGCTGTCCCGGGCGATCTTCACCAAGATTGCCAAGGGAACCCTCTCGGCCAGCGCCTTCGTGGTGGGAGACCGAGTGAAGGACAAATACGACCGCGTCATCTATCACAAGTCGGCCGGCGCCCTGTTCTACGATCCGGACGGAACCGGCAGCGCCAAGGCGGTCCAGTTCGCCACGATCGCCAAGAATCTCGGCCTGACCTACAAGGACTTCATCATCTTCTGATCGGGCCAAGTCAAAAGCCCGGCTCGCAGGAGCCGGGCTCTCGAAGCGCGATGGCCGGAGAAACCCTCGGCCGTTTCCGGTTCTGTTTCTTACTTCTGCTTGGCCCGCTCGATCCCCTCGACGATCAGGCGGTGAGCCTCGACCTTGTCGCCCCAGCGGATGATCTTGGCCCATTTGCCGGGCTCGAGATCCTTGTAGTGCTCGAAGAAATGCTCGATCTGCTTGAGGGTGATCTCCGGCAGGTCGGTATAGTTCCGCACCCGGTCGTAGCGCTGGGTGAGCTTGCTCGAAGGAACCGCGATGATCTTCTCGTCCTGGCCGCCGTCATCCTCCATCACGAGCACGCCGACGGGGCGCACGTTCATGATGGCGCCGGGCGCGATGGCGCGG
This sequence comes from Microvirga makkahensis, assembly GCF_009830105.1. Classification (GTDB taxonomy): domain Bacteria; phylum Pseudomonadota; class Alphaproteobacteria; order Rhizobiales; family Beijerinckiaceae; genus Microvirga; species Microvirga makkahensis. The sequence continues at coordinate 77,880 of NZ_WURB01000016.1, read as the reverse complement.
GTATTGGCGACGAGCACGTCGCAGGGGTCGCCGTCGCCGGACAGGGTGTGGGGGATGAAGCCGTAATTTCCGGGATACCGCATGGCGGTGTAGAGGAAGCGGTCGACGACGAGCGCGCCCGATTCCTTGTCCATCTCGTACTTGATGGGCTCGCCGCCGAGCGGCACTTCGATCACGACGTTCACGTCCTCAGGCGGGTTCTTTCCAGTCTGGATCGCGTCAAGGCGCATAGAGCTGTTCTCCGGAACAAGGCTTGAGGCATCGACCTCGGTGAGGGAGAGACTGTTTCACCGATCAATGCAGCAAAAAGAAGCCTTCTGGAGCGGCTCGGGCCAAACCGGCCGGTCCGCCCACCAAGGCTTTCGCGCTTCCTAGCCGGAGAGCGCTCATCCAACAAGAACCAAAACGCGTTTTTACCGAAAGAGATAGGCGACCTTCGCAAGGAGCGTGCGGCCGATCCGCTCCTCCACCCGGGCGACGCGGCGCCCGCCGAGGCCTTCGTAGAAGGCGCAGGCGCGCTCGTTATCCTCCAGGGCCCACACGGCCACCTGCGGCATCTCGCCGTGGCGCAGGTCGTTGAGGACCGCCTTGAACAGACGCCGGCCGAGGCCGATTCCCTGATATTCCGGCAGCAGATAGAGCTCGTCGATCTCGCCCTCGACCGGAAGGGAGCGGTCGCGGCAGCGCCCGTAGGACGCGTAGCCCGCGATCCCCTGTCCAATGTCCAGCACCACGAGGGGGCGGCCCCGGGTCGCCGTGGAGCGCCACCAGCGTTCGCCGCGGCGGGCGAGCATCCTGTCCAGGGTCACGCCGGGGATGATGCCGAGATAGGCCTCGCGCCAAGCGGCGTCGAACACCCTGGCCAGGGCAGGGGCATCGCCGGGCTTGGCATGACGGATGCTGACGAGAAGGTCGCTCATGGCGGACGACAAGGTCTTGAGTAGCAATGGCAGGAGCTTCGCCGGATTACGGTTAACGGGCCATTAACGGGCGCGAGGAACCGATCCGGCGGCAGAGTTTCCATAAGCCAATGCGGGCGCCTGCGGCATGCGCAAAACGCCGCAAGGGGCCTCGCGTCGCTGTTCCGCGGGACCGAGGAGCGGAACCGGACAGGATCCGATCGGACCGCGATGGTCATGAAAAAGCCGGGACGGCGGACCGTCCCGGCACTCAGAAACTCCGCCCGCTCCTCGTCCGAAGAGCGGGCGTCTTCGTTTTCGCCTTACGCCGCAAGCTGGCGCAGCACATAGTGGAGGATGCCGCCGTTGCGGAAGTACTCCACCTCTTCGAGCGTATCGATGCGGCAGAGCAACGGAACGCGCTTCACCGAACCGTCGGCGGAGGTGATCTCCATCTCCATGCGCTGACGCGGCTTGAGATCGCCGGACAGGCCCTTGATGGTAATCGTCTCGTCGCCCTTCAGGCCCAGCGACGCCCAGGAGGTGTCGCCTTCGAACACGAAGGGCGCGACGCCCATGCCGACGAGGTTCGAGCGGTGAATGCGCTCGAAGCTCTCGGCGATGACGGCGCGCACGCCGAGCAGGTTCGTGCCCTTGGCCGCCCAGTCGCGGGACGAGCCGGTGCCGTATTCCTTGCCGGCGAGAATGACCAGCGGGACGCCCTCGTCCTTGTAGCGCATAGCGGCATCGTAGATGAACATCCGCTCGCCGGAGGGATGATGGATGGTGTAGCCGCCCTCGACCACATGCCCGTTCTCGTCCTTCACCATCTGGTTCTTGATGCGGATGTTGGCGAAGGTGCCGCGCATCATGACCTCGTGGTTGCCGCGACGGGTGCCGTACTGGTTGAAGTCGGCCACCCGCACCTGATGCGACTGCAGGTATTCACCGGCCGGCGAAGCGGCGCGGATGTTGCCTGCGGGCGAGATGTGGTCGGTGGTGATCGAGTCTTGGAAGAGGCCGAGGATGCGCGCGTTCACGATGTCCGTGACCGGCTTCGGCTCCTTGGTCATGCCCTCGAAGTAGGGCGGGTTCTGCACATAGGTCGAACCAGCGGGCCACTCGTAGGTGAGGCCCGGCTCGAAGGTGACCTTCTTCCAGTTCTCGTCGCCCGCGAACACGTCGGAGTAGCGGGTCTTGAACAGCTCGCTCGTGATCGTGCGGTCGATGAATTCCTGCACCTCGGCGGAGGAGGGCCAGATATCCTTCAGGTAGACCGGCTGACCGTCCGAGCCCGTGCCCAGCGGATCCTTGGTGAGGTCCACGAGCATGGAGCCCGCGAGAGCATAGGCCACCACGAGCGGCGGCGAGGCCAGATAGTTCGCGCGCACGTCCGGATTCACGCGGCCTTCGAAGTTGCGGTTGCCCGAGAGCACCGACACGGCCACGAGGTCGTTGTCGTTGATGGCCTTCGAGACGTTCTCCGGCAGCGGCCCCGAATTTCCGATGCATGTGGTGCAGCCGAAGCCGACGAGGTTGAAGCCCAGTGCATCGAGATCGTCCTGGAGACCGGCCTTCTTGAAGTATTCCTCGACGATCTGCGATCCGGGCGCCAGCGAGGTCTTCACCCACGGCTTGGATTTCAGGCCCTTGGCGACGGCGTTGCGGGCGAGAATGCCCGCGCCGATCATCACGCTCGGGTTCGAGGTGTTGGTGCAGGAGGTGATCGCCGCGATCACCACGTCGCCGTGGCCGAGATCGAAATTGGCGTTCTCCACCTTCACGCGCTTGCCGATCTCACCGGCCTTGCGGAACTCCTTCTCCATGGCGCCGAGGAACTCGATCTTGGAGGTGTCGAGAGTCACGCGGTCCTGCGGGCGCTTGGGGCCTGCGAGCGAGGGAACCACATCGCCGAGGTCGAGCTCGAGGGTGTCGGTGAAGACAGGATCCGGAGTTTCGGCCGTGCGCCACATGCCCTGGGCCTTGGCGTAGGCCTCCACGAGGGCCACGCGCTCGGCTGTGCGGCTGGTGGTCCTGAGATAGTCGACGGTCTTCTGGTCGACGGGGAAGAAGCCGCAGGTCGCGCCGTATTCGGGCGCCATGTTGCCGATCGTCGCGCGGTCGGCCACGGACATGTCGTTGAGGCCGGGGCCGTAGAACTCCACGAACTTTCCGACCACGCCCTTCTTGCGCAGCATCTGGGTGACGGTGAGCACCAGGTCCGTGGCGGTCACGCCTTCCTTCAGCCTGCCGGTGAGCTTGAAGCCGATGACCTCGGGGATGAGCATGGAAACCGGCTGGCCGAGCATGGCGGCTTCGGCCTCGATTCCGCCCACGCCCCAGCCGAGAACCGCGAGGCCGTTGACCATGGTGGTGTGGGAATCGGTACCGACCAGGGTGTCAGGATAGGCGACTTCCTCGCCCGTGGCGGTGTCCATACGGGTCCAGACGGCCTGGGAGAGGAACTCCAGGTTCACCTGGTGGCAGATGCCGGTGCCGGGGGGGACCACCGAGAAGTTCTCGAACGCGGTCTGGCCCCACTTGAGGAAGCGGTAGCGCTCGCCGTTGCGCTCGTATTCCAGCTCCACGTTGCGGTCGAAGGCCTTCGGGGTGCCGAACTCGTCCACGATCACCGAGTGGTCGATCACGAGATCGACGGGGACCAGCGGGTTGATCTTGCGCGGATCGCCGCCGAGATTCTTCATGGCGTCGCGCATGGCGGCGAGATCCACCACCGCGGGGACGCCGGTGAAGTCCTGCATCAGGACGCGGGCGGGACGATAGGCGATTTCCTTCTCGTCCTTGCCCTTGTTGTCGAGCCAGGCGGCCACGGCCTCGATGTCGGCCTTGGTGACCGTGCGGCCATCCTCGTAGCGGAGCAGGTTCTCGAGCAGCACCTTCATGGAGAAGGGCAGCTTCGAGGCGCCTTTCAGGCCGTTCTTCTCGGCCTCGACGAGGGAGTAATAGGTATATGTCTTATCGCCGACCGTGAGGGTCTGGCGGGCATTGAAGCTGTTGTTGAGCGTCACGGCGAATCCTCGCGTGCATTTGGGTTACGAACAGTTTGTTCGGCCGAAAGCGCGATATGCGCGCGCCGCTCCGGGGGCGCCCGGACAGGGAAGAAGCGCGCGAGGCGGATTGGACGCCTTGGCGCGCGGCGCAGCCGAGGGTGCTATAGATCATTTCCAACCATCCCGCTACACGGTTTAGAACGGTTCTGGGGTGCAATGAGGGCAGGGGTTCAAGTTTGGGGCAAGGTTTGCGTCTGAGCGTTAACAATTTGGCCTGCGACCGGGGCGGCCGCCGGATCTTCGAGGGCGTGTCCTTCATCCTTCTGTCAGGCGAGGCCCTCGTGATCACCGGCCGCAACGGCGCCGGGAAATCGAGCCTGCTGGAGATGCTCGCCGGGCGGCTCCATCCGGTAGGCGGCAAGATCATCTGGGAAGGAGCGGGGGAGCGGAGCCTTGCCGAGTGCCTGCACTACGTGGGCCACCGGGATGCCCTCAAGAGCGCATTGACGGCCCGGGAGAACCTGGACTTCGCGAGGGACTTCCTGGGGAATCCCGCCCTGTCCTCTGCCGAAGCCCTGGAGGCGGTGGGGCTCGCCCATGCAGCCCGCCTGCCGGTCGCCTATCTCTCGGCGGGGCAGCGGCACCGCGTGGCGCTCGCCCGTCTCCTCGTGGCGCATCGCCCGCTCTGGCTCCTCGACGAGCCGACTTCGGCGCTTGATGCCGCCTCGCAGGAAATCCTGCGCGGGCTCCTGGAGACTCACCGGTCGGCGGGCGGCATGATCGCCGCCACCACCCATTCGCCCCTGTTCCTGTCACAGGCGAAGGAGCTCCGGATCGAGCGCTCGCGGCTGCGCGCCGAGGGAGACATGTCGTGATTCGCTCCTTTCGTGCGCTTCTGGTTCGCGACCTGAAGCTCGCCGCCCGCGTGGGCGGATCGGGGGTCATGGGGCTCATCTTCTTCCTGATGATCGTGACGCTGATTCCCTTCGCCCTCGGGCCCGACCTCAACCTCCTGTCGCGGATCGGCCCGGCGATCCTATGGATCGCGGCCCTGCTGGCGACCCTGATCGGCCTCGACCGGCTGTTCCAGGCGGATCAGGAGGACGGCTCCCTCGAATTGCTTCGCCTTTCCCCCGCGCCGCTCGAGATGATCGTGCTCGCCAAGGTCACCGCCTATTGGCTGACGACCGGCCTGCCGCTTGCCATCGCCACGCCGCTCTTCGGCCTGCTGGTGGCGCTCTCGCCCGAGGGCATGCTCGCCATGGTGGCGACCCTGCTCGCGGGCACGCCCGCGCTCACCTTCATCGGCGCGGTGGGAGCAGCGCTCACCGCCTCGCTCCGGCGCGGTGGACTGATCCTTGCGATCCTGGTGTTGCCCTTCATGATCCCGACCTTGATCTTCGGGGTCTCGGCGGCGAACGCGGCCTTGGGCGGCACGATTCCCTTCGCGACGCCCTTTCTCATTCTCATTGCGCTGTCGCTGATCTCGGCCGTGGTGGGCACGGTGGGAGCGGCGGCGGCCCTGCGGTCGGGGGAGTAATCAGGGCTTCAGGGTGATTCCAAACGCCTGCTCGATGACAGGACTGCCCTCCCGCACCACGCGGTAGACCGCGCGGTACAGGCCCGGGCGGAAGCCGCCCCGGGGCTGCTTCAACCCCGCAAACATCATCCATTGCGCCTTGTCGCGGTCGAGAGGCGGAGCTTCGTTCCGGGCCACCGGCTGCCCGTCCGGGTTGAACAGGGTGAGAATCTGCACATCGCCTCCCTTCAGGCCGATGGCGCGCACGAAGGCTACGAGGGCCGGGGATTTCGCCGTCGGGACATCCTGCTCGGCCGCTCCCGATTCGATCGCCTTCATGGTGACCGGACCGGGGGCGAAGCCCTTGTTCAGCACGCTGCCTGCCTGATAGCCGAGATTTTGCAGCGTGAGTGGCTCCCAAAGCGAGGCCGGGGGCTTCATGCCGCACGCCTGGGTCGCCGGGCCAGACGTGAACGGATCGACCACCTGTCCGTCCTTGCGGACGGTGAAATGCAGATGCGGAAATTCGGTCGCACCGGAGAGGCCAACCTGCCCGATCTTGTCGCCTGCCTTCACCGCGTCGCCAGGCTTCACGCGAAGGCTGCCCTTGGCCATGTGGCAGTACTGGCTCTGCCAGCCGTTGCCGTGATCGACCACGGCTCCATTGCCACATTCGAGGTTCTCGACGGTGACCCGGCCTCTCCCCGCAACGGAGATATCCTCCATGCCGTCGCGCGTGCGCAGGACCCTGCCGTCAGCGGCCGCCACCACATCAACGCCCGCCCGTTGCGCCGCCATGGTCGGCACTCGGATATCGATGCCATCATGCCCGTCATAGGTGAGCGTCCCGCATTGGTGGTCGCGGGCTTCCGGGGTCGGATCGTGGTCCACGTAATGCTGGATGAAGCAGGTGCGCCCGATGTCGCAGGCAACCGGCAGGCGAAAGGAAATCTCCTGCCCATGGGCTGTCCCGGAGAGACCGAGGGCGATGAGGCTGAAGACTGGAAGGCGCATGGCGTGCTCCGCAACACGGATGCGAAACCATAGCTCGTTCCATGCCGAATGAAAGGCATGATCGGCTCGTTCCGGCAGGAGGAAGCATCCGCCTCGTCTCCCCGATATACCTCGCCATCCCTATCCTCTCCTCCGCCATCACCGGCCTCGTGCCGGTGATCCCGCTACCATCAGGCACTGCAGTTTTCGGATCGGGATGACCGGGGCTGTCCCGGCCATGGCGGGGGGAGGGCGTGCCGGGCGCGATGCTTGCACCCTGGACGCACGGACGAACCGGATTGCCGGAGCGGTCCCCGGCGCTTAAAGATCGGTCATCCTGGCGAAATCGTTATTCGACGCGTGCTTTGTCTCGTTGCAGGCGCGATGCAAGGCCGCTACATCGTGCATATGATCCGTGAGCTTGCCAATCCGACGCGCTTCATGACCCTCAGCGGCACCCTTCTGCCCTGGATGGCGGGCTTGGCCGTGCTTCTTTTCGGCATTGGCCTCTATCTCGTCTGGTTCGTCGCGCCCGCCGACTACCAGCAGGGTGAGACGGTCAAGATCATGTATATCCACGTGCCTGCCGCATGGCTGTCCCTGTTCTTCTACATGATCATGGCCTCGTCGGCGCTCGGCACCCTCGTGTGGCGGCATCCGCTCGCGGACGTGTCGCAGAAGGCGGCGGCGCCCATCGGGGCGGCTTTCACGTTCATCTGCCTCGTCACCGGCTCGCTCTGGGGCAAGCCCATGTGGGGCACCTACTGGCAATGGGATGCGCGCCTCACCTCCATGCTGGTGATGCTGCTCGTCTATCTCGGCATTCTGGCCCTCTGGCGCGCCATCGAGGAGCCGAATCGTGCTGCGCGCGCCGTATCCATCCTCACCCTCGTGGGCGCCGTGAACGTGCCCATCGTGAAGTTCTCCGTCGACTGGTGGAACACGCTCCATCAGCCGGCTTCCGTGTTCCGCCTCGGGGGGCCGACGATCCACACCTCCATGCTCGTGCCACTGCTCGTCATGGCCGTCGCCTTCACCCTCATGGGCGTGGCGCTGCATCTGTCGGGCATCCGCACGGAAATCCTGCGCCGCCGCGTGCGCACACTCAACCTCCTCGAGGCCGAGCGCCTCGACGCCCGGGCCGCCTGATGACGCACACCTTCTTCATCGTCACTTCCTATGTGTTGACGGCGCTGGTGATCGCAGGCCTGATCGTGCGCGCCGTGATCGATCATCGCGCGCAGGTGCGCGCGCTCGCCGAGCTCGAATCCCGCGGCGTCAGCCGGAGGTCCCGCCGTGGCTGAGGCAACTGCGCCGCGCTCGCGGCTGATCTTCATCCTGCCCCTGGTCATTTTCCTGGCCATCGTGGCCGGATTGTTCATTCCTGGCCTCATGCCCGGCAGAGACCCGTCCCAGCTTCCCTCGGCATTGCTCAACAAGCCGGTTCCCACTTTCGATCTCGCGCCGCTCGAGGGCCTCACGGCCGACGGCAAGCCCGTGCCGGGCTTTTCCAACGAGGATCTGAAGGGCCGCATCACCATCGTGAACGTCTGGGCGTCCTGGTGCGCCCCCTGCCGCCAGGAGCACCCGCTTCTCATGGAACTGGCCAAGGACCCGTCCGTGCGGCTGGTGGGCATCAACCAGAAGGACGATCCGGACAATGCCCGCCGCTTTCTCGGCGCTCTCGGCAATCCCTTCAGTGCCGTCGGAGTCGATCCGAACGGCCGCGCCTCCATCGACTGGGGAGTCTACGGAGTGCCGGAAACCTTCATCGTGGGTCCCGACGGCACGATCCGCCACAAGCATATCGGTCCGCTGACCCCGGACAATTTGGAAGCCTTCAAGGAGCGCCTCAGGCAAATCCCGCGCGCTTGAGGCGGTTGATCGCGACGTCCAGAGCCGAGAGAAAGGCCGAGCGGTCCTTCTGCGAAAACGGTTTCGGGCCGCCGCTCGCATCGCCCATGGCGCGCAGGTCCTCCATCAGGTTGCGGGTTGCGAGCGCCATGCCGATGGAGGCTTCCGTGAAGGGTTTTCCGGTGGGGCCGATCACGTCCGCGCCCGCGCCCACGCAGCGATGGGCCAGCGGAATGTCGGCGGTGATCACCACGGCGCCGCGCCGCGCCCGCTCGGCGATCCAATCATCCGCCGCGTCGAATCCCGAACTCACCACCACGCGCTCGATCAACGGGCTTTGCGGCACCATCAGGAAAGCGTTCGCCACCACGAAGACCTTCACCCGGTGGCGCTCGGCCACCCTGTAGACCTCGTTCTTCACCGGGCAGGCATCGGCATCCACATAGATCACGATGGCTTGAGAGGTCTCGGTCATGAGCCATTTATTCCTTCAGCGGGCATGCTTTGGCCTGAATTGACGGACAATGCTGTCCGCCAGGCTCTTGCCGTTGATAGACCGAAGCCCAAACGAAAAGAACCCCGTGGACCATTCCTCGCCCATCCGATCGGTCTGGAGCTCCCTCCGCAGAAGGCGCAGGGTCTGGGAATCGAGCGATGCCACGACCCGCCTGATCCGCGAGGCGGATACGGGCGCGCTCCAGCGGGCCGGAATGGTCCGCATCGTCGTGGCGGGAATCCTGTTCATCGCGGTGCTGCTGGCGGCCCACGGCGTCCAGCCCGTCAATCCCATGGCAACCAAGCAGATCGCGGCGGCGGAGGTGACGCTGGCTCTCTTCGGCGCTCTCGGATGGGGAGGCGCCTGGCTGGCCTCGAAGCGCATGGCGGTGGACAGGCTTCCTGTCTTCACGGCGGTGCTCGATGCGCTCCTGATCCTTGGAAATCTCGCCTACAGCCATTGGGGGTTGGGCGTGCCCGGCGGGCTCTTTGCAGTGTTTCCCGTGGTCTGGGTCGTGCCCATCACGCTTGCCGCGGTGGCCATTCACTATCAGCCGCGCCTTCAGGTGATGGTTGCGCTCATCTACGTGGTCGGCCTGTCGTTTCTCGCCTTCGGCGGCGAGGCCCTGACCCCCGACGAGCGGCGGGAGGATCTGTCCCAGATCAACGCCGTGTTTTCCGATCAGGCCAATCTGGTGCGTCTCTCCATGATCCTGTCGCTGGCGCTGATCCTCATCCTCGTCGCGCGCCAGGGGCGCATTCTGCTGGAGCGGACGGTGCGGGAGACCACCATGCGCGTCAATCTCACCCGCTATCTGCCGCGCGAGCTCGCGCCCGTTCTCACCGAGCAGGCCTTCGCGTCCTTGAGGCGGGGACGGCGCGCCCGCGTCACGGTTCTCTTCATGGACATGCGCGCCTCCACCCATTTCGGCGAGACCATGGATCCCGCCCAGCTCGCCATTTTCATCACTTCGTTCCGCCGCCGGGTCCTGAGGGCCGCGAGCCGCCACGGCGGCGTCATCGACAAGTTCACCGGAGACGGCGCGCTCATCCTCTTCGGCGTGCCGGGCGCGGGCGACGACGATGCGAAGCGCGCACTCGATTGCGGCCGAACGCTGCTTCGGCTCATTGCGCGCTGGAACGCCAAGCGCCGTTTCGATCCGCCCGTGCGCATCGGCATCGGCATTCACACGGGCGAGGTCTTCTGCGGCGTGGTGGGGGACGAAAGCCGCCTTGAATTCACGGTGGTGGGCGAGACGGTAAACATCGCCTCGCGCATCGAGCAGGCCACCAAGAGCGTCGGCTGCGAGATGCTGGCCTCGGCGGAGACGGTGCGGGAAGCGGGCGAGGAGGGCTCCTGGATCGAGGTGGCGTGCGAGCCCTTGCCCGGCGTCACCCGCAGCGTGGTTCTGATGAAGCCGGCCGGATGAGGATCGCCGCACCCGCGCTCGTCATGGCCGGTCTCGTCCCGGTCCCCGACCGGGAAGGCGCGGCGCTTCAGATGATCGGGATTGCCGGCACGAGGCCGGTGGCGACAGGAAAATCAGACTTCCTCGGTCTTCTTCACCTCGTGACGCAACAGCAGCGGCGTCTGCGCGAGGGCGAAGGCGATGGTGAGCGGCATGATGCCGAAAACCTTGAAGCTCACCCAAAAATCCGTGGTCTGGGTGCGCCAGACGATCTCGTTGAGTGCGGCGAGCGCGAAGAAGAAGAGCGCCCAGCGAAGGGTGAGCTTGCGCCAGCCTTCCTCGGTCAGCTCGAACACGCTGTCGAGAACGATCTCGAGCAGGGGCTTGCGGAAATAGAGGCCGCCCAGAAGGATCGCGCCGAACATCGTATTCACGATGGTGGGCTTGAGCTTGATGAAGGTCTCGTCCTGCAGGAAGAGCGTGAGCCCGCCGAACACCACCACCACCACGCCTGAGACCATCGGCATGATCGGCAGCTTGCGCAGGAGGCCATAGGAGACGGTAAGGGCCAGGACCGTCGCGCCGATGAAAAGGGCGGTCGCCGCGAAGATCCGCTGGCCTTCCGCGAAGCCGAACCGGTCCGCATAGGCGTTAGCGACGAAGAAGAGGGCGAGCGGCCCGAGTTCGAGGGCAAGCTTGAGAAGAGGCGGAAGGCGCTTTTGGTCGGTCATGGATTTGCTTCTATCCCGGCAATGGCTTTTGCGAAATCCCCTGCGGTGAAAGGCTCCAGGTCCTCCACCCCTTCACCGACGCCGATGAAGTGGACCGGCAGGCCGAACTTGGCGGCGAGCGCCACCAGGATGCCGCCGCGGGCCGTGCCGTCGAGCTTGGTCATCACGAGGCCCGTCACGCCCGCCACCTTCTGGAACAGCTCGACCTGGCTCATCGCGTTCTGACCCACGGTGGCGTCGAGCACGAGGAGCGTGGCATGGGGCGCGCTTTCGTCGAACTTCTTGATCACGCGTACGATCTTCTCAAGCTCCGCCATGAGCCCGGCCTTGTTCTGGAGGCGGCCGGCCGTGTCGATGAGCAGCACGTCCGTGTCGTTGGCCTTGGCCTCCTGAAGAGCGTCGAAGGCGAGACCGGCCGCGTCAGCGCCCTGCTCGCGGGCGAGAACCGGCGCGCCGACCCGCTCGCCCCAAACCTTGAGCTGCTCGATGGCGGCGGCGCGGAAGGTATCGCCCGCCGCCAGCATCACCTTGAGGCCCTGTTGCCGGAACTTCTGGCTCAGCTTGCCGATGGTGGTGGTCTTGCCAGCCCCGTTCACGCCGACCATGAGGATCACGAAGGGCTTTTTCGCGCGGTCGATCTGAAGCGCCCGAGCCACGGGCTGCAAGGTCTTCTCGACTTCGCTGGCGAGAATGCTGCGCACCTCCTGTGGGGAGATCTCCTTGTTGTAGCGCCCGGCCGAGATCGCCTCGGTGATCCGCATGGCGGTGGGCACGCCGAGATCGGCCTGGATCAGCGCATCCTCCAGATCCTGAAGGGTAGCATCGTCCAGCTTGCGCTTCGTGAAGAGCCCGGTGACGCTCTCGGACAGGGACGAGGAGGTGCGGCGCATGCCCTCCGTCAGGCGTTGCCACCAGCCGCGCTTCTCCGCCGGGGCTGTCATCTCGGGAGCCGGCCGGGCCTCAACGACAGGCTCGCGCTCGAGAACAGGCTCGGGCTCGAGGGCCTCCGGGGTCGGCTTGTCAGCCTCCGCCATGTCCGGGCGCGGCTCGGGGCCACTCTCTGTCTCGATACGCGGGATCGGCTCCCTCGGGTTGCCGCCTTCGGGGTCGACCGTCTCCACCGGCTGCAGGTCGGCTCCCGCGAGTTCGGCAGGCGTCTTGCGCGCCTCCGGCGTATCGGGCGAGGCGGTGGTCACCGTGGAGGGAGCCGCTGCCAGATCGTCCGCACCGGTCGCGGGCGGGGAGGGCATGGCCTCCGGCTCGCCTCCGGCCTGCGGCGTTTGCGACGCAGGCTCGGGCTGGGTTTCGGCCTTGCGCCCGAAGAGACGGGAGAAGAAACCGGGCTTGTTCTCGGCCATGCTGTGCTTTGCCTCGTCAACGCGTGTGCTTGATTTCACGTCGATGCCTCCATAGCGCATCGAGCGGAAAAGTGGATCCAGTTTTCACCGGCGCGGCTCTACGGGTCCGCTCCGAACGATGCGCCTGCGCGAGGCTCGAACATCGGATCAGTCCCAAAAGTGGGTTCCACTTTCGGGTCCGATGCTCTAGCCGAGGCACCATGAAAGCAGAAGAGATAGTGTCCCGATTGCTCTATCGCGATGCCCTGATGCTCGTGATCGACAAACCTGCCGGCTTGCCGGTGCATCCCGGCCCCAAGGGTGGGGAGACCTTGTTTCATCACCTCGATTCCCTGCGCTTCGGGCTGCCCCGCCGTCCGGAAGTAGCGCACCGCCTCGACAAGGACACCTCGGGCTGCCTGATCCTGGGCCGTCACCCGAAGGCCGTCGCCCGCCTCAACGAGCTTTTTCGCAAGGGTGAGGTCGACAAGCTCTATTGGGCCGTGGTCGAGGGCGGACCGGAAGCGGAGGAGGGCGAGATCGACCTTCCGCTCGCACCGAAATCGCCGGATCGCGGCTGGTGGATGAAGGTGGACCCGAAGGGGCAGCCTTCGCTGACGAAATGGCGGGTGCTCGGCCGTGCGGAAGGTCTCACTCTCGTCGAGCTCTGCCCCGTCACCGGCCGCACCCACCAGCTGCGCGTCCATTGCGCGGCCATGGGCTTCCCGATCCTGGGCGATCCCATCTACGGCTCCGCTCCGCGGTTTCATGGTCCGGGCCTGCATCTCCATGCCCGCAGCGTGAGCGTGCCGCTTTACCTGAAGAAGCCGCCGATCCTCGTGGAGGCGCCGGTGCCCGAACACATGCGCGAGCGGGTAGCCGCGTGCGGCGTCGTTCCGGGCGGCGCGGCCGAGCTGGGATGAGGCATACTCTCGTCATCCCCCTCTCTCGCGTCATCACCGGCCCCGTGCCGGCGATGACGCTTCACCGAAGCGTCGCGCGTGTCCGTTCGTCATGGCCGGGCCATGACGCGGGAGGCCGTGACGAGAGGAGGGAATGGGGGCCGTAAGCGCCAGGCGCGCTACGTTCAAGGTCACGCCGCCAGCAATTCCTTGCCGTCATGGCCGGCGATGGTGACCGGCACGATCTCTCCGGGCGTCACCTCGCCCGAAAAGCGCACCAGCGTAAAGCCTTCCGTGCGGCCGAGCCGGCCTGTCTCGATCAGCACGTTGCGCTTCGCGCCCACTTCCTCCGAGAGATGCTTGACGAGCGCGGCCTCGCCTTTCTTGCGCAAGCGGCGCGCGCGGTCCTTCACGATGTCGCGCGCTACCTGCGGCATGCGCGCAGCGGGGGTGCCGGGGCGCGGTGAGAAGGGGAAGACGTGGAGATGCGTGAGATTGCACTCGTCGACGATGTCGAGGGAGCGGGCGAACATCTCTTCCGTCTCCGTCGGGAAGCCCGCGATGATGTCCGCGCCGAACACCATGTCGGGACGAAGCCGTTTCACCTGCTCGCAGAAGGCGATGGCATCGTTTCGCAGGTGACGGCGCTTCATGCGCTTCAGGATCATGTCGTCGCCCGCCTGCAATGAGAGATGCAGATGTGGCATCAGGCGGCTCTCGTTGGCGATTGCGTCGAGGAGATCATCATCAGCCTCCACCGAATCGATGGAGGAGATGCGAAGGCGTTCCAGCTCCGGCACGTGGCGCAAAAGGCTCTTGACCATCGTGCCGAGCTTCGGCTCGCCCGGCAGGTCCTTGCCGTAGCTCGTGATGTCGACCCCGGTGAGCACCACTTCCCGCGAGCCGTGCTCCACGAGGGTCCGCACCTGGCTTACCACCGCGCCCATGGGCACGGAGCGGGAATTGCCGCGGCCATAAGGGATGATGCAGAAAGTGCAGCGATGATCGCAGCCGTTCTGCACCTGCACGAAGGCGCGGGTTCGCCCGCGCATGCCGTCGATGAGGTGCACGGCGGTTTCCTTCACCGCCATGATGTCGTTGACGAGAACCTTTTCCGTGGCGCCCACGCCGAAATCGCGCATGGCCCCCCACGTCTCGGCCTTCATCTTCTCGTGGTTGCCGATGACTTGGGAAACCTCCGGCATGGAGGCGAAGGTTTCCGGTTCGACCTGCGCCGCGCAGCCCGTCACGACGATGCGCGCATCGGGCTTTTCGCGCGCGATCTTGCGGATCGACTGGCGCGCCTGGCGCGTCGCCTCGGAGGTCACCGCGCAGGTGTTGACGATGACGACCTCGCCGAGCCCAGCCTCTTCCGCGTGGCGCTGCATGGCCTCCGACTCGTAGGTGTTGAGGCGGCATCCGAATGTGACGACTTCGACGCTCATCACGCGGCTCCCGCAAAGAGGGCAGGCGAGAGGAAGCCCTCTTGCTCCAGCTCCGTCGCGCCGGTCATGAGCACGTGGTCGTCGCTCTCGCGCCATTCGATCACGAGATCGCCGCCGGGAAGCGTGATCGTGGCCTTGCGGCCCGTCAGTCCCTTGCGGGCTCCCGCCACCAGGGTTGCGCAGGCGGCCGAGCCGCAGGCGCGGGTGGCGCCCGCACCGCGCTCCCACACCCGCAGGATCACATGGTCGGGGCTTTCGACCTGAGCGAAGGAGATGTTGGCCCGCTCGGGGAAAACGGGATCGTGCTCCAGCTTCGGGCCGATGGCGGCAAGGTCGTAAGCGGCGGCGTCCTTCACCCAGAAGATGGCGTGCGGATTGCCCATGCCGACGGCCGACGGGTTCTGGAGCTCGGGTGCCTCCGGCAGATACGTGTCGGTCGCGATGACCCGGGTATCCGGATAGGGGTCGCGCAGGGGAATTTCGTTCCAATCGAGGCGCGGCGAACCCATGTCGACGGTGAACACCGTGTCGGTAACCGGCGTCACCGGCAGCAGCCCGGCCTTGGTTTCGAGCACCAGCGTATCGCGCGCCGGGCGGCTCATAACCGGATCGCTCAGCATGGCCCAGGCAACGCAGCGGGTGCCGTTGCCGCAGGCGCCGGATTCCGAACCGTCCGTGTTGTAGATGCGCATGTAGGCGTCCGTGCCGGGGGAGACCGGATCGTGCAGCACCATCAGTTGGTCGAAGCGCGAGAGGGGATCGGCCGCGATGGCGCGCGCCTCCGCCGCGCTCACCACGTGGGGCGAGCCGCGCAGGTCCAGCACGGCGATCTCGTTGCCGAGACCGTTCATCTTCAGGAAGCGGTGGTTCGCAAGGGGGCTCATTGGGACGCTCATGAGGCCGTATATGGCTGAAAACTCGGAAAACCGCGAGAGGGGGACGCGAGTCTGCTACCATCCGTCCTCCACAGGAGCCTCCGGAGTCCCTCGCGACGGGATCAAAACCTCCCTATGCTCCGGCTTCTGATCCCTTCGTGATTCGAGGCTTGAGGCACTCTCCCATGCGGCTGCGCTCCTCCCATATCGTTCTTGTGCTTGCCCTCTGCTCGAGCGTGTCTCTGGCGCAGGCGCCGCAGACCCCCGGCCCGTCTCCGGCCGACCCCGCGCCGGCGGCTCCGGCCTCGTCCGAGCCCTCGACGTCCCCTCCGGAGGCGCCGGCTCAGCCGCAGCAGCCTGCGACGGCCCAGCCTGCCCCGGCTCCGGCGGCTCCCGCAGCGCCCGCACCTGCGCAGGAGGCTGCCCGCACGACGCTTTTCCCCAACCCGAGCGATCCCACGGGCATCGAGGAAGGCGTCCTCACCGCCAAGCCCGCTGCCGTTCTGTCCGGCATCAGCACCTGGGACGAGGCCTTCACCAACCTCAAGAACGCCGTCGCCAAGCTCGAGGCCGAGTTGAAGAAGGCCGGCATCCCTCCGGCGGGGCGCCCGCTGACGATCTTCGTGGACACGGACGACAACGGCTTCAAATACGAGACGATGATCCCGGTCGCGCAGGTACCGGAGGGCAAGTCCGAGCTCACGCCGGACATCAAGTTCGGCAAGACGCCGGAGGGCAAGGCGCTCCGCTTCGTGCACAAGGATGCCTACGACGAGATCGACGGCACCTACGAGACGATCACGGCCTATCTCGACATCAAGGAAATCGTCGCCGAGGACGCCTTCATCGAGGAATATGTGAGCGAGTTCACGGATTCGCAGGACACCGATTTCGAGGTGAACATCTACGTTCAGCCGAAGCGCTGACCGCTCCTTTCGATCTCGCCGGAACCCCGATCAACGCTCGACGAGGGCGTTTCGGCCCTGAGACTGCTGATCATGACCCTCGGCAGGAAGCCCGTCGCCCGCAGGGCCCGTGCCACCTGACTGAGCCAATTCTCATCCTGAGGGAGTCCATGCCTCCCCCGGTCTCAACGCCCTGAAGCGCTCCGGAGGGATCTCCGCCGCCTGCAAGGCCGCCGCCAGTTCCTGCGGCGGCTCTTCGACGCCCTCGTTGGTGAGGCGGAACGTGCCCCAATGATGGCCGAGCGCCTGCTCCGGCGCGATGATTCGGAACGCCTTCACCGCATCCTCCGGGTTCATGTGCTGCGCCTGCATGAACCAGCGCGGCTCGTAGGCGCCGATGGGCAGATGGGCAAGGCGTATCCGGCCGAAGCGTTCGCGCACCGCATGGAAGATCCTGCCGTCGCCGAAGCCCGTGTCCCCGACATGGTAGATCGCTCCTTCGGGCGTGGTGAGCACAAAGGCGCACCAGAGCGCCATGCGGCGGTCGTTGATGCCGCGCGCGGACCAGTGATAGGCGGGCTCCAGATGCGCGGTGACCCCGTGGCCGAGATCGGCCGATCCGCCCCAATCCCGCGTCTCCACAGGAATCTCCGGGTGCGCGGCCCGGATCACCGCATCGTTGCCGAGCGGCGCGACGAAGCGGGGGCGGTGATGCTGCCAGAGGCCTGCCAGAGCCTCGATATCGAGATGATCGTAATGGTTGTGCGTGATCAGCACCGCATGGATGGGCGGGAGATCCCGAAAGGCGATTCCGGGCGGGTTGACCCGCTTCGGACCCGAGAAGGAAACCGGGCTCGCCCGTTCCGAGAAGACCGGATCGACGAGGAGGTTGAGCCCCGCGACCTGGATCAGGAAGGAGGCATGGCCGATCAGCGCCGTGCGCAGTCCTGGCACCTCGGTCGGGGGCTTGTCCTGGAAAGGGCTCGGGTAGCTCTCCGGCCACTCCTTTCGGCCGCCGCCGAGCTGCCAGCGCAGCAATTCGGCGAATCCCTTGTCCTGCGGCTGGTTGGGCGAGAAGAACCGCACCCCGTCGAAATGATCGGTGACGGGCCCCTGATAATAGGGGTTCCTGGCGCGCGCGGCCGTCATCCAGCCGAAGAGGCCGGTCGCGGCCAGGGCGGGAGCGCTCAGGGTTTTCAAGAGAGTGCGGCGGTTCATGGAGACCTTCGGGCGGGAAGCGTGGGCCAACGGCATCGGTTCGACCGGCATCTCCGTCATGGAAGCAACGATCGCGTCCCGGGCGATGGGATCCGTTCTGAGCTTAGGCTGCCCTGGCGATCATTCAAGTCTCGAAGGCAGAACCGCTTCGGCGAAGCGATCCTGCCAGCTTCAGCATGGAGTCTTATTGTGCCGGAGGCGAGCTTTCCGGGTTGGACGCGTTGGGCGGGGGAGGCGTGACGGATATCGAGATCGGAGAACGGGCCGGGGTAGCGCCGGGACCGCTGAGATAGCGCTTCGTCACCTTGTCCACGCGCTGGCCATTGCCCGTGACGCGGGTATCCCCCGAGCCGCGCGGCCAGGGATCGTCGATATGCACGACCTTGTTGTGCGCTATCGCATCCCCGGCGGAGGACGTGATCGTATCCCTGTGCTTCACGTAATCCGCGCAGGCGCCGAGAGCGAGCAGGGGCAGGAGCCCTGCGCAGGCGGTGAGGGCGACCTTAGCGCTTGACGATCTTCTTAGGGGCATTTCTCTGCTCCGGCTTCAGTTCGACGATATGGCCGTAGGGCCCGACGACGCCCGTTCCCTCGATGAAGCGGCGGCGCATGTCGCCGCTGACCTCCAGGTTCCCGAGCAGGAAGAATTCCGCATCGTTGCTGGGCTTGGCCGCATCGAGCGGCGTGCGCAGGGGCTGCCCCGGCTTGGCGGGACGGACCAGATGCGGCGTGACCTATACGCATGGCCTTCTCCAATGCTTGTGCATCGTTGCAATCGCAATTCGCTCATGGAAAGCAGACTTGAGCACCGGGACCGCGTCATACGCATGGCCCTATGGATGGGTCTGCACTACTTTCTGGAAATATTGTTGCAACATCTCCGGGGGGAAAACAAATCATCCGTTCCTGCAATCGCACCCTGGAATCGGGAATGCGCCTGCGGTGGTTCAACACGCTGGATCTCGAAATATTGTAACGAAAATTCCAGATTAAGTCTCAGCGTGTGGGAGTTTAAAACCAGATACAGGGGATCGTGGAAAATTGCTTCCGTTTAACAGCGGCTTACAAGTTCAATAAGGAAATTTTCTTGCTAGATCCCAGGCGGAGCCCAAGGAAGGCTTTCCCTAACGAGATCAAGCCTGCCTGCAGCTCGCAATTTGCAATAATGCATACGCATATTGCCTCGAAGCAATATCGTTCACATGTGGACGGCCGGCTGCCGCATCAGCCCGCGAGTTTGGCCGATCATCCTCCGGAAGAGACGCGACAGGGCCGTGGGACCGATTCGGAAACCAGAGTGTCGAAGCCGACCGCTCGCGAAAAGGACGTTCGGACATATGGTGAAAAGGTCTTGCGCAAAGGATGAAATCTCGGGATCGCGCCGGTCCGCTTTGGCAGCGGGCTTCAGGAACATTCAGGCTTAACGTTCTCTTTACGCATTCGCGACATCATAACATTACCGATCGCCTTAAGGCGGTGAGTGTCACACGCTGGGTAGGGAAGAGCTTCGATGAGACTGATCAAGACCACGGCCTTGGCCGGCCTTTACGCGACCATAGGTTCGGCCGCCATAGCTGCCGACATCACCCAAGCCATGCTGCCTTCGGCGCCCGTGACATGGGGCAGGCGAGAGAGTTCCCTCGGCTGGTACCTGCGGGGCGAAATCGGCTATGTCGATTACAAGCGGCCGGATGCGGACTTCACCACTCGATCTCTCACGAGCAGCCCCACCCGCGAGAGCATGAGTCACGCCGTCGTCCTCGGTGCCGGTCTGGGCTACCGCTTCAATCCCGTTGTCCGGGCAGACGTAACGCTGGGCCACACCTTCCAGGCCCGCTTCAAGGGTGTCGCGCCTGCGCCGACCCTCGCCACGGCGACTGTCACGGGTGAAGGTTCGTTCCAGACATCGACGCTCATGCTGAACGGTTACCTGGATTTCAGGCCCATCATGGGCCTCACGCCCTATGTCGGTGCGGGCATCGGGATAGCGCACAACATCCTCTCCGATCACACGCTGACGACCTATGACAGGGCTACAGGGATTGAAACCGTGGAGCGTTTGGCCGGCGGCGACGATTTCGATCTCGCCTGGGCCCTCATGGCCGGCGTCGGGTACCGGCTGTCATCGAACTTCTCGCTCGATCTCGGCTACCGCTATGTCAGCCTCGGCGGCGTGAGGACGCGCTCCTACGGCAACGGAGACGGACTCGGCGCCGATTCCATCGGCGCGCACGAGGTGCGGCTGGGGGTTCGGTACAGTTTCAGATGAGAGCGTCGCAGAGCGGGGCTTGAGGCAGGCGTGAGGCTTTGGGGATGCGCGAAGCTCTTGCCGCCATCTGGTCCTGGCGAGCCCCTTCGGGAGCCGCGGCGAACCCGCCTGTAGGCAGCCATGACCTGCCCGCGAGGTCCGTCCCCTGGCCCAAACTCGGGCCGGGCCTAAGCCAGCCTCATCTCTAAACCTCTGTGCGACAGCACCTTTCCTTGACTTGATGCCGTCTTTCCTCTATCGCCTGGACGCAAATCTGTAGAGCGAGCCCCTTTGAGCCGCCGACCAGCCCGAGAGGCTGGAGGTCAACGTCCGACAGCGCGATGCGCCCTCGGGCGCGTTTCTCTTTGGGTCTGGCGGTGAGTGGACGAGGCGATGGCCGACACGACATTGCATATCGAGAACGCGGTCAACGAGACCTGCCCGTGGTCGGGAAAGCCGATCGCGGCGGATTCACTCACCCTCTATCGCGGCGAGGTGGTCGGCTTCTGCAATCCCGGTTGCCGCGACAAGTTCGAAGCGGCAATCAATCACTTTGAAAAGGCCATTGCGGATCGCGATGTACCCCTCATCGCAAAAGGAATTGATTGATCATGTTCGAAGGCCTTTCCGATCGACTTTCCAACATCCTCAACTCCCTCACGCGCCGCGGCGCGCTGACCGAGGAGGATGTGAACGCAGCTCTGCGTGAGGTCCGCCGCGCGCTGCTCGAAGCCGACGTGGCACTGGAAGTTGTGCGCTCCTTCACGGACAAGGTGCGCGCCCGCGCTGTCGGCGCCGAAGTCATCAAGTCGGTCTCGCCTGGTCAGCAGGTGGTAAAGATCGTTCACGACCAGCTCGTGGAGATGCTGGGGGCGGACGCGGAGGTGATCAGCCTCAACGCGGTTCCGCCCGTCGGCATCCTCATGGTCGGCCTCCAGGGTTCCGGCAAGACGACGACTACGGCCAAGATCGCCCGGCGCCTGAAGGATCGCGAGAACCGCAAGGTGCTCATGGCCTCGCTCGATACGCGTAGACCTGCCGCCATGGAGCAGCTCGCGGTGCTCGGCCGACAGGTGGGCGTCGACACGCTTCCCATCGTGGCAGGCCAGTCGGCGGCGCAGATCGCGCGGCGCGCCATGGAGGCCGCGCGGCTTGGCGGTTACGACGTGGTGATGCTCGACACGGCGGGCCGCGTGACCGTGGATGAGGCTCTCATGGCGGAAGCCGCCGAAGTGCGCGCCGCCACCAACCCGCACGAGGTCCTGCTCGTCGCGGACGCGCTCACCGGCCAGGATGCGGTCAACACCGCCCGCGCTTTCGATCAGCGCCTCGGCGTCACCGGCATCGTGCTGACGAGAATGGACGGCGACGCCCGCGGCGGTGCGGCGCTCTCCATGCGCGCCGTGACCGGCAAGCCGATCAAGCTCATCGGTACGGGCGAAAAGGTCGATGCGCTGGAGGAGTTCCACCCCTCGCGTGTCGCCAACCGCATTCTCGGCATGGGCGACATCGTCTCCCTCGTGGAGAAGGCCGCCGAGAATTTCGATGCCGAAAAAGCCCAGCGCATGGCCGAGAAGATGCGCAAGGGCAAGTTCGACCTCGAGGACCTGCGCGATCAGCTCGCACAGATGGAAAAGATCGGCGGCATCGGGGGCATGCTCGGCATGCTGCCGGGCATCGCCAAGATGAAGTCGCAGCTCGAGAACGCCAATCTCGACGACAAGGTCATCAAGCGCCAGCGCGCCATCATCGATTCCATGACCCCCGCCGAACGCCGCAACCCGGACATCCTCAAGGCCTCGCGCAAGAAGCGTATCGCGGCGGGTTCCGGCGTGAAGGTCGAGGACATCAACAAGCTGCTCAAGATGCACCGCCAGATGGCCGATGTCATGAAGATGATGGGCGGCGGCAAGGCCAAGGGCATGGCGGGCGCGCTTGGAAAAATGTTCGGCATCGGCGGTGGCGGCATGCCCCAGCCGACGCCCGAGCAGATCGAGGCGCTGCAGAAGCAGATGGGCGGCAAGCTCCCCGATTTCCCCGGCGGCGCGGGCGGCGCCCTTCCGCCCATGCCGAAGGGAGTCCCAGGTCTGCCGGGTCTCGGCGGCGGCCCGAAGATGCCGGGGCTTCCCGGTCTCGGCAATTTCCCGTTCGGGAAGAAGAAATAGGTTTCGTCGCTCCGACTGGTTCGGAGCGACACAAGGTTGATCACAGGACACGAGAAGGAGTTACCCAATGTCCCTGAAGATCCGTCTCACCCGCGGTGGTGCGAAGAAGCGTCCCTACTACCGCATCGTCGTGGCCGACTCGCGCTCCCCGCGCGATGGCCGCTTCATCGAGAAGGTGGGCACCTACGATCCGATGAAGCCGAAGGATGACGCCACCCGCGTCGTTCTCGAGGCCGAGAAGATCCAGGCCTGGCTCGCCAAGGGCGCCCAGCCGACCGACCGCGTCCTGCGCTTCCTCGACGCCGCCGGCCTCCTGAAGCGTTCGGCCCGCAACAACCCGCAGAAGGCGGTGCCTGGCAAGAAGGCCCAGGAGCGCGCCGAGGCCAAGGCTGCCGCGGCCGCTGCCGGCGAAGGCGAGGCTGCGTAAGCATTATGACGAAGAAGGAGCGCTTCACTCAGCGCTCCACTTCTTCCTTTTCCGGTCCGGAAAAGGACAGGGGTGGGGGGGCTGGCGTCAGCCTGTCGAAGGGCGCGACCACACCCTCATCCAAATCTCCTCCTCGCCAGAGGCAGGAGGCTCCCCCCGCGTTCATGCGGGACGATCTCGTCCTCGTGGGCGAGTTCGGTCGCGCCCATGGCCTGAAAGGCGAGGTGCGGCTGAAATCCCATACGGGCGATCCGCAGGCGATCGCCGATTACGAGCCGCTCATCGCGACGAACGGCAAAACCTATACCCTCAAGAATGTCCGCCCCGCCCCCGGAGGCGCTCCCGATCTTCTGATCGCCATCGTCGACGGCGTGACCACGCGCGAGGCATCCGAGGCGCTCAACCGCGTGCAGCTCTACGTGGAGCGCGGCAAGCTCCCGCCGCCCGACGAGGAAGACGAATTTCTGCTCGCCGATCTCATCGGCCTTTCCGTTCACGACGAAGCGGGCGAGGTCATCGGCACCATCGTGGGCGTGCCCAATTATGGCGGCGGCGATCTGCTCGAAATCGCGCCCGCGCGAAAGGGCCCGACCGCGCTTCTTCCCTTCACGAAGGCTTTCGTGCCGGTCGTCGACATTGTCGGGAAGCGCGTGGTCGCTGCGCTTCCCGACGATTTCTTTGAAATCGGCAAGCCCGAGCCCGGTCGCGAGGACGAAGCGTAGTGGGGCCATGGAACGTCTCGCCGATACCCGCCTCGTCCAGCGGCTCGTTAGGACCGGTCAGCAGCCGGTCATGCAGATCGACTTGGAGGGCGAGGTCATGGATCAATGGCTGCCCGGGGCATCGCTCGAGGCGGTCTTTCGGGCTTCGAACGGAGCTTATCTCGTCTTCTCCGTGGACGATTGCCCCTACGAGGAGGGCTTGAATATTGTGCTTCTCTCTTCAGAAAAAATCGTTCTTGATGTGAAGTCCATCGTGCACGCCTATGCGACCGGCCATCTGCACGACCTGCGCATAGAAGGCCCTCGCACGGTCTCCTTTTCCTTCTACGATTCGGAGCGGTGGCGGGCGACGGTCTCGCCCGGACCATTGAGGCGCCGTCCCAAATGGATCCCGCGCCGATTGCGGCGGGGACTTCAAGTAAAGAGACTTGCTTCGTGACCTTCGCCGCCACCGTCCTCACCCTCTATCCCGAAATGTTTCCGGGCCCCCTCGGCCTGTCGCTCTCCGGCGATGCGCTCGCGCGCGGCGTGTGGTCGTTGGAGGCCAAGAACATCCGCGATCACGGCCTCGGCCGTCACCGCGCCGTGGACGATACGCCCGCCGGCGGCGGGCCGGGCATGGTGATCCGCTGCGATGTGCTGGCCAACGCCATCGACGCCGCCGTTCCCGCCGATGATCCGCGCCCGAAACTCCTCATGAGCCCACGCGGCAAGCCGCTCACGCAATCCTCCGTGCGCGAACTCGCGGCCGGTCCCGGAATCGTGATCGTCTGCGGACGCTTCGAAGGCGTCGACGAGCGCGTGATCGAGGCGAGGGGGCTCCGGGAAGTCTCCATCGGCGATTACGTGCTCTCGGGCGGCGAGATGGCGGCGATGATCGTGCTCGATTCTTGCGTGCGCCTGCTCCCCGGCGTCATGGGCAAGGAGGCCTCCGGCACCGAGGAGAGCTTCGAATCGAACCGCCTCGAATATCCGCATTATACGCGGCCCCGCGAATGGGAAGGCCGCGCCATTCCCGAGGTGCTGCTCTCCGGCAACCACGCCGCCATTGAGCGCTGGCGGCGCGAGGAATCCGAGCGCATTACCCGCGAGAGGCGGCCCGATCTGCTGGAGCGGTAGCGGCGCCGCTCCCTCAGGGAGCGGAAGTCTCTGCGAGCCTGGCGCCGAAGGTTCTCAGATACTTCATCCCCGTATCGCACATCACGGTGACGATGGTGGCGCCGGGCCCCAGGCGTTCGGCCAGACGCAGGGCGGCGACGACATTGGCGCCCGTTGACGTTCCTGCAAAGAAACCTTCCTCTCGGGCGAGCCGGAAGGCCATGGTCACCGCCTCTTCCGTCGAGACCCGCTCGACGGCATCCGCGATGCCCTCGCGCCAGAGCGGCACCACGTAGCCTGCGCCGATTCCGTCGATCCTGTGCGCGCCCGACGGGCCGCCCGACAGAACCGCGGATTCGGCGGGCTCCACGGCGACGATGCAAATCCGCTCGTCATGCCGCCGCAGGCCCTTCGCGATGCCGCGAAGGGAGGCCGCAGTGCCCACGCTCTGGACGAAGCCGTCGATCCTGCCGCCGGTCTGCATCCAGATCTCATCGGCCATCGCATGATAGGCCGCAAGCTGATCCCGGTTCCTCATCTGATCCGTCCAGAAGGCTCCGATGTTCTTCGCGATGACGCGGGCCGCCTCGATCATGTCCCTGGTGAGCTTCTCCGTCATGCGTCCGGAATCGCTCGGAACGACTTGGAGCTTTGCTCCGAGGATTCTCATGTGATCGAGCTTTTCCCGGGCGAAGGCATCCGACGAGACGATGTGGAGGGGATGCCCTTTCACGGCGCAGACGAGAGACAGGGAGACGCCGGTGCTGCCACCGGTATATTCGACGACCGGCGCGCCTGAGGACAGGCGTCCATCCGCCTCCGCCGCTTCGATCATGGCAAGCGCCATGCGGTCCTTCATGCTGCCCGTCGGATTCTCGTTTTCCAGCTTCAGCAGAACGCGGGTGCCGTTCGAGGGGGCGATCCTGCGCAAGGCGAGCAGGGACGTGTTGCCGATGCGGTCCAGAATGCTCTGCTGCCTGTCGCTCATGGCCTGCGCCTTCCTCGAAACGTGCTCGGAAGCTTTCGATAGGTCCACGCGACCGTCCTGTCAGGTCCGAAATTCGGACTTCTGCGGTGACGGGACTCGTGCTAGCGCTTGCGCATGTCTGGCTATGGTCAGTTCTGTTCCGTTGCGCGTGCCCACGAAGCCATCGGCGGTCGCTGGACCCTGCTCGTCGTGCGTGAACTCCTCTGCGGCAGCCGGCGCTTCAACGACATCCGCCGCGGCATCCCGCGCATTTCCCGCACCGTGCTTTCGGAACGGCTGCAGACGCTGGTCCATGTCGGGGCCGTCGTGCGCATCGAAGGCGGGCATGGCCCCGAATATGCGCTCACCGACGCGGGTCGGGAGCTCGCAGGATTGGTGGGCGCCCTCGGCACATGGGGACAGCGATGGCTGCCGCGGCAAGCGGAAGGAGAGGATTTCGACTGGGAACCCCTGCTGGTCGACATGCAAAGGCGGGTTCGCCCCGAGGCGTTGCCCAAGGGGCCGATCGTCGTCCGCTTCGAGCTTGACGGGCAGCACAAGCCCCGTTTCCTGTTGTTGAAGGCGGGAGAGGTTTCCCTTTGCACGCAGAACCCCGGGTTTCCGGAGCCGATATGCGTCCGGGGGCGCCTATCCGCCTTGACGGCCTGGTGGCGCGGGGACGCGGGCTTTTCCGAAGCGCGGCGGATGGGCCTGGGCCTTGAGGGCCCCAAGGAACTGGTGCGGGCGTTTCCGGACTGGTTCGAGCGGTATCTCTTTGCGGACATTGCCCCGGTTGAGCGCAGCTGAGGAGCGCCGGGGCATCAGCATTCCGCTCGACAATCCTCCGAAACTCCTGTATAGGCGCGGCCTCAACTTAAAACAGGACGCCGAAATCCCGCTGGCTTGGGGCGAGCCCCCAGGACCGTGCAACGGCAGGAGTAAGATCCATGAACATCATTCAGCAGCTCGAGCAGGAGCAGATCGCCAAGCTCGGCAAGACGATCCCCGACTTCCAGCCCGGCGATACCGTGATCGTCAACGTGAAGGTGAAGGAAGGTGAGCGCAGCCGCGTGCAGGCCTATGAAGGCGTCTGCATCGCCCGTTCCGGTGGCGGCCTCCAGGAGAGCTTCACGGTCCGCAAGATTTCCTACGGCGAGGGCGTGGAGCGCGTGTTCCCCATCTACTCGCCGAACATCGAGTCCATCAAGGTCGTGCGTCGCGGCGCCGTCCGCCGCGCCAAGCTCTATTACCTGCGCGATCGCCGCGGCAAGTCGGCCCGTATCGCCGAGCGCGCCGAGAAGAAGACCGCGGCTCCGGCGGCCGCCGAGTAAGGCGTCCATTCAGCATGTTTCGAAAAGCGCGGCTTGAAGGCCGCGCTTTTTGTTTATGGCGACAGGCGCGGCTGATGGTCCCCGCTGCAAAAATATTATTGCGCGTTTCGGGCAATCAGCTATGCGATACTTTCAAAGCGGCACCCGCTCGGGACGCCTTTTCCTCCCGAGCGGGTGCCGTTAAAACGACCGAAGACCTTTTTCAGCGTTGGAAGATACCCATGGCCAAAGCCCGCACCCTCTATGACAAGATCTGGGACGACCACGTCGTCGATCGGCAGGATGACGGGACGTGCCTTCTCTACATCGATCGCCACCTCGTCCATGAGGTGACCTCGCCCCAGGCTTTCGAGGGCCTGCGTGCGGCCGGCCGCAGGGTGCGCCAGCCTCAGAAGACCCTCGCCGTGGTCGACCACAACGTGCCCACCTCCGATCGCTCCCATGGCATCGAGGACCCCGAGGCCGCGACGCAGGTTGCAGCTCTCGCGCAGAACGCCCAGGAGTTCGGCGTCGAGTACTACAACGAGCTCGACACCCGACAGGGCATCGTCCACGTAGTGGGCCCGGAGCAGGGCTTCACCCTGCCGGGCATGACCATCGTTTGCGGCGACAGCCACACCTCCACCCATGGCGCCTTCGGCTCGCTCGCCCACGGCATCGGCACCTCTGAAGTCGAGCACGTGCTCGCGACCCAGACCCTGATCCAGAAGAAGGCCAAGAACATGCGCGTGACCGTGGATGGGCAGCTGCCCCCCGGCGTCACGGCGAAGGACATCATCCTCGCCATCATCGGCGAGATCGGCACCGCCGGCGGCACCGGCCACGTGATCGAGTATGCGGGCGAGGCCATCCGGTCCCTGTCGATGGAAGGCCGCATGACCATCTGCAACATGTCCATCGAGGGCGGCGCCCGCGCGGGCATGGTGGCGCCGGACGAGAAGACCTATGCTTATCTGAAGGACCGCCCCAAGGCGCCGAAGGGCGATGCCTGGGACGCGGCCGTGCGCTACTGGGACAGCCTGCGCACGGACGAGGGCGCCTTCTTCGACACCGAGATCAGGCTCGATGCCGCCAATCTTCCGCCCATCGTGACCTGGGGCACGAGCCCTGAGGACGTGATCTCGGTCGCCGGCGTGGTGCCGAACCCGGACGACATCCAGGACGAGAACAAGCGCCTCTCCAAGTGGCGCGCGCTGGAGTACATGGGCCTTACCCCCGGCACGAAGATCACCGACATCGAACTCGACCGGGTGTTCATCGGCTCCTGCACCAACGGCCGCATCGAGGACCTGCGCGCCGTCGCGCAGGTGGTCCAGGGAAAGAAGGTGCATGAACGCGTGAACGCCATGATCGTGCCCGGCTCCGGCATCGTGAAGATGCAGGCGGAGGCGGAAGGGCTGGACAAGATCTTCAAGGAAGCGGGCTTCGACTGGCGCGAGCCCGGCTGCTCCATGTGCCTGGCCATGAACGCGGACCGGCTTGCGCCCGGCGAGCGCTGCGCCTCCACCTCGAACCGCAACTTCGAGGGCCGCCAGGGCTTCAAGGGCCGCACGCATCTCGTCTCCCCCGCCATGGCGGCGGCGGCGGCGATCGCGGGCCGGTTCGTGGACATCCGAACCTTCGGCTGATCGGCGGTTCCGAGCACAAACGAGGAGGCGGCGGGCTCGCGTGAGCCGCCGCCTTTTTCGTTCAGGGGCCGAAAGTCCTAGTCCACATAGACCCGGCGCGCGCCGACCACGCGGCGGCAGACCTCGACCGGGCGGCGCACCACGACGCCGTTCGGGCGGACGCGTTCGCGGTACTCAGTGCGACAGACGGTGCGAGTGCGGGCGGGACGCACATAGCGACGCTCGACGATACGCTCGCGATAAACCGGACGATCCTGGGTCAGGTGAACGCCTCCGGGGCCGATATGCACGCCCACCCCCTGAGCCGACGCCGTGCCGGCGCCGAGAGCCGCCAGCCCGGCCGCAGCCAGGACACCAAGAATTTTACGCATTGCTGCCTCACTTCGAGTTGCCTATTCAGGGCTGTCAACGGGGCAGCCGCCGTGGCGTTCCGTTGTCTCCGGCCCGCGGGAGCGCGTATGGTCTGGAACAGGTGAACCCCTGGGGAGCCCTTTATGAACGAGCAGGAGCGCGAACGCGAAGCCCGCGAGGCTCTGGAGCGCGTGCGGCGCGACACGGAATCCGTCGGTTCCTCCGCGCTCGCCCGCATGGGTCGGCAGGCGCAGGACCATTTCGGCGGCCGCGATGCCGTGGGCGCCGCCGAGGATGGCCGCACGGATCCCGTCGAGCTCTGGGGGCGACGCATCGGGCGCACCCTGTCGCTGGTCGGCGTCATCCTGCTCGGCCTGTGGCTGCTGATCCAGCTCGGCATTCTCTGAACCATGATCGATTGGGTCTCTCTCCACGCTCCATCGCTGGCGGATTTCGAAGCGCTCGCCGAGGCGGCTTATGCGCGGCTGCCGGAGGAGTTCCGGGCGCTGTGCGAGGGGGTCGTCATTCGCGTCGAGGATTTCCCGGACGACGAGACCCTGGCGGAGATGGGCTGCGAGACGCCCTTCGACCTCCTGGGCCTCTTTCGCGGCATCGGATTGGCCCAGGGAGGCGCGACGATGCAGACGGGCCAGTTTCCCAACATGGTCTGGCTCTACCGCCGCCCGATTCTCGATTACTGGGCCGAGCACGAGGAAAGCCTCGGCAGCCTCGTCACCCATGTGCTGGTGCACGAGATCGGCCACCATTTCGGCCTCTCGGACGAGGACATGGAAGCCATTGAGGCGGCGGCCTCGTGACCGACGCCTGAGAAATCCTTCGCCATGCCGACGGCACGGCAATCGTGCGGCTCGCTTGGGCGGCAGGCATGGCGACGCCAATCAGGCGGCAGCGGCGCTCCCGGATGCTAAGGGGATCCCGTGCGACCGGCTCTTGCTAAAGCAAAGTCTCATATTGACGCTGAAGGGCCGGAAAAGTCCGCCGCTGCATGTTGGGAACTCGTCGACGATCAGAGCAGAAAGAGCAAGCTGATGGAAAGTGCGAAATGCATGCCCCTCGGCTTCAGGAGGGTGCGCCCATTCAAAGCCCCCATGGGCGAGGGCATCTTCCGAACCGGTGAATCCGCCGTTCTCAGCCAGGCATGCTCCGGGGTGGGAGCATTGTCGAAGAGCACCGAAAGATCGCGGCGCATCCCCGCCAGAGCCGCCCTGAGCGCGGTGCGGAAGCCGAGGGCTTGTGCGGATGGCGGAGAGGCAGCTGCCGCCTTGAGCCAAACATGCTCGCTGATGGGGACATCCTCCAACACGGCTGACAGATATTGCCTGGTGTTCAGGGCGGCGGCTCCGAACGGGATCGCCGCCGGTCTCAAAATGAATGCTCTCATCTCCAAGCTCCCCAAGGATTGCCTTGAGCCTTCCTCGAACTCGCCTCCTGTCTTTGCGGCAGCCGGACGAAAAATGGAAATCGATTGATCGTATGGGGCCCATCAACAGCATGAATTTCGCTGCCTTCGATCTCAACCTGCTGCGGGTCTTCAATGCTCTCATGCGCGAGCGAAGCGTCACCCGGGCCGGCGATCATCGGCCTCAGTCAGCCCGCGGCGAGCGCCGCCCTGAAACGGCTCCGGCACCTCCTCGACGATCAACTGTTCGTCCGTCGTGGCAATGACATGGTGCCCACCCCGCGCGCCGAGGGCCTGGACGCGGCTGCCCGGGAGGCTCTGGCTCAAATCGAAACCGCTCTGGCCGGAGACAAGCGCTTCGATCCCGGCTCGGCCGATCGACCCTTCACCCTGATCGGGGCCGACTTCTTCTCGACCCTGCTCATGCCTAGCCTCAGCGAGCGGCTTGCCGTCAAGGCGCCTCACGTCAAGCTGAGGCTCATGGAAATCGCCATGGAGCCCTCTTCCGCCATGCCGGACTGGATCTCGACGGAGACCTTGTTCATCGCGCCTTCGGCCATCATCATCGCGAAAAGCCATCCGGCCGCCGCGAAGCGGCAATGGGCCACGGGCGAGTTTCCCCTCGACCTCTTCTGCGAACTGCCCCATGCCATCCATTCCGTCGATGGCATGCCCGGTGTCGCGGACACGAGCCTGGCGACGGTTGGCCGCAGCACAAAGGTGGTGCTGATGCTTCCCCATTTCCAAAGTGTGGCGCTCGCAGCGGCTCAAGGCCGTTTGATCGCGGCTGTTCCGATCCAACTCGCCCAGGCTGTGGCCTCGAGCCTTGATCTCGCTATCTACGACCTACCGGTTCCGGTGAAGACTCACGATATCAGCTCTACTGGCATAAGCGGCACGACAGGAACCCGGCGCATCAATGGTTTCGGGAAGAAATCCTGAGCGTGACGGAGGTTTTCCGGGCCTAGGATCGCGCAGTTCCGGGCCGCGACCACCATGGGTCTAGTGCTCTCCCTGCGGCTTTGATAAGAGGCAGCCAGGGACAACCGGCATCGGGCCGAGGAGGGAAGACCATGGAAAAGTTCACCGTGCTGGAAAGCGTCGCGGCGCCGCTGCGGATCATCAACATCGACACCGATATGATCATCCCCAAGCAATACCTGAAGACCATCAAGCGCACGGGTCTCGGCAAGGGTCTCTTCTCGGAGATGCGCTACCGCGAGGATGGTTCGGAGAACCCGGACTTCGTGCTCAACCAGCCCGCCTACCGCGACGCCAAGATCCTGATCGCGGGCGACAATTTCGGCTGCGGCTCGTCGCGTGAGCATGCTCCCTGGGCGCTGCTCGATTTCGGCATCCGCTGCGTGATCTCCACGAGCTTCGCAGACATCTTCTACAACAACTGCTTCCAAAACGGCATCCTGCCGATCAAGGTGAGCCCCGAGGACCTCGAAAAGCTCTTCGACGACGCCAGCCGCGGCGCCAACGCCACGCTCACCGTCGATCTCGAAGCCCAAGAAATCCGCGGCCCCGACGGCGGCAGGATCACCTTCGACATCGATCCGTTCAAGAAGCACTGCATGCTCAACGGCCTCGACGGCATCGGCCTGACCATGGAGAAGGCTTCCGCCATCGACAACTTCGAGAAGAAGCTCTCCGAGCGCGCCTGGGCCTGAGCGCTTCGCAAACACCGTCTGCGTCATGGCCGGTCCTGATCCGTCATCTCGATTTGAGAAGCGCGACGCTTCCAGGGCGGAGATCCCCGGCACGAGGCCGGGGATGACGACGGAAAGAGGACAGGGGCGGGGGCGCCGCGGCCCCGTTTCCATAAGTTTAACCAAATTGCCTGCAAGGTCGCGGGTATGAAACGCATCCTTTTTCCCGCAATCCTCGGCGCTCTCTCCCTGGGCGCCACGTCGGCCTCGGCCCAGGCCGATTTCCGCTCCTGCCTGTCCTCCCTGCGCGGCCAAGCCGCCGCCAAGGGCATCTCGGGACAGGCCTTCGACGTCGCCACCCGCGGCATCGAACCGGATCTGTCCATCCTCGACCTCATGAAGAATCAGCCG
Organism: Microvirga makkahensis; assembly: GCF_009830105.1. Classification (GTDB taxonomy): domain Bacteria; phylum Pseudomonadota; class Alphaproteobacteria; order Rhizobiales; family Beijerinckiaceae; genus Microvirga; species Microvirga makkahensis. The sequence continues at coordinate 45,864 of NZ_WURB01000016.1, read as the reverse complement.
GAGTTCAAGACTCCGATCTGGGACTATCTCGCCGCCCTGGTGGACGACGAACGCGTGCAGGATGGCAAGGCCGCCATGCGCCAGTGGGGGCAAGCCTTGGCATCGGCGGAGGCCCGCTTCGGCGTCGACCGTCATGTGATCGCGGGCGTGTGGGGGGTCGAATCCAATTTCGGCAAGGATATCGGCGGGCGGCCTCTCGTGCAGTCGCTCACAACCCTCGTCTGCTATGCGCCGCGCCGCAACGAGTATTTCAAGGGCGAGCTGATGGCGACCCTCAAGATCGTGCAGGACGGGGATATCAACCCCGCATACCTGCGCGGATCCTGGGCCGGCGCCTTCGGCCACACGCAGTTCATGCCCTCGACCTTCCAGCGTCTGGCCGTAGACGGGGACGGCGACGGGCGGCGCGACATCATGGCCTCCGTTCCGGATGCGGTTCACTCCACCGCCAACTTCCTCAAGAAGGCGGGCTGGGTGAAGGGCCTGCCCTGGGGCTACGAGGTGCGCCTGCCCCAGAACTTCAATCCCAAGCTGGCCGGCCGCAAGAGCAAGCGTCCCCTGTCCTCCTGGGCAGCCATGGGCGTGACCCGCGCCGACGGGCGCCCGCTCTCGGGCAACTACCGCGCAGGCATCATCATTCCGGCAGGCGTGAACGGTCCGGCCTTTCTCGTCACAAGGAACTTCGACGCGGTCTATTCCTACAACGCCGCCGAATCCTACGGCCTCGCCATCGCGCTGCTAGGCGACCGCCTGAAGGGCCTGCCCGGCATCCAGACCGCCTGGCCGACGGACGATCCGCCGCTCTCCCGCGCGCAGCGCCGTGAGCTCCAGGCTCTGCTGCTCTCGCGCGGCTACGATATCGGCGAGGTGGACGGCAAGATCGGCTCCAAGACCCGCGAGGCCATCAAGGACGTGGAGCGCCGCATCGGCCTTGAGCCGCGCGGGCGTCCCGGCGGCAAGGTACTGGAGGCCCTGCGGGGATAAGCGGCCGTGACCCCGGGCGCGCTGCTCCTGTTCGTCCCTGCATGCTTCGCGCTCAACGTGGCGTTCGGGCCCAACAACCTGCTGTCCCTGACCTATGGATTGCAGGAGGGGGTCCGCACCGCCGTGATGGCGTCCACCGGCCGCCTCGCGGCCTTCGCCGTGATGATCGCCCTGACGGCGCTCGGCGTCGGAGCCGTGCTGGCCGCCTCCGAGGCGGCCTTCGTGGTTCTCAAATTCGCGGGGGCGGCCTATCTGATCTGGCTCGGCATCAGGATCCTCAGGGGAAGCGCCGCCATCGAGGCGCCGAGGGCCGGCGGGGGGCGGCCCTTGAAAACCCTCGTCCTGCAGGAATTCTGGACCGCCATCGGCAATCCCAAGGCGATCCTGATCTTCACCGCCTTCCTTCCGCAATTCGTCGAGCCCGGCGCCTACTGGCTCAGCTTCGCGGTTCTGGGCGCGGTCTTCCTCGCGCTCGAGGTGGTCGCCGTCGTCCTCTATTCGGTGCTCGGCCACCGCCTCAACCGGCTCTCCCGCACCGGAAACGTGTTCGGCTGGATGAACCGCCTCTCCGGTGTCACCATGATCGGCTTCGGCGTCGCGCTGCTGTTTACCAGGAAAGCGGCTTGAAAGGGGAAACCCGCTGCGAGTCACCCCGCCGATGTTGCGTTAAGGAATGGTTAGGGGTTTAGTGCGCGCATGCTCATCGCGCTCCTGACCGACATCCATGGCAACCGCGAGGCCTTCTCGGCCTGCCTCGCCCATGCGCGTTCGCTCCCGGTGGACCGGTTCATCCTGCTTGGCGACTACGTCGGCTACGGAGCCGACCCGGCCTGGGTGGTCGATACGGTTCGGACGCTCGTGAGCGATGGCGCGGTCGCGCTCCTCGGCAATCATGACGCCGCCATCGACGGCTCCGACGAGGACATGAACAGCCTGGCCCGGGAGTCGCTCCACTGGACCCGTGGTCAGCTGGGAATGGAGCAGCGCGCCTTTCTCGCAGACCTTCCTCTGATCCACGAGGAGGGAAGCGTTCTCTACGTCCACGCCAACGGCTACGCGCCGCGCGGCTGGCACTACATCACGGACACCATGGAGGCGGCACGGCATTTCAGCCGCGTGGACGCCCACATCACCTTCTGCGGGCATGTGCACGTGTCCATGCTCTACCACATGAGCACGACTGCAAAGGTGGGGTCCTTCTCGCCTGTCGGCGACAACGAGATTCCGCTGCTGGCCACCCGTTCCTGGCTCGCCGTGATCGGAGCGGTCGGGCAGCCGCGCGACGGCGTTCCGGCTGCGAACTACGCGGTGTTCGACACGGCCCGGCAGAGCCTGCGCTATTTCCGCGTGCCCTATGACACGGCCACCGCGGCGCGGAAGGTGCGCGAGGCGGGGCTGCCCGAAAAGCTCGCCCAGCGTCTCGAGGAAGGTCGCTGAGCATGCGCCTTCGCCTCGAGCCGGGCATGGCGATCGACGGATTCGCCCTCAGGGAGCATTTGAGCACCGGCGGCATGGCCCAGATCTGGTCGGCAGAGCGGGAGGACGATCCCACGCCGCTGGTCATGAAATTCCCCATGCTCATCGACAGCGACGATCCGATCCCCATCGTCTGCTTCGAGACCGAGCAGATGATCATGCCGCGCCTCTCCGGGCCACACGTGCCGCGATTCATCGTCGCGGGGGCCCTCGATCCGCAGCCCTATATCGCGATGGAGCGCATCCCGGGCCCTTCGCTGAAGGCGCGCCTGTCCGACGTGCCGCTGCCATGGAACGAAGTGGTCCTGATCGGCGCGAAGGTCGCGCGCGCCCTGCACGACCTGCATCTCCAGAAGGTCATCCATCTCGACGTGAAGCCCAGCAACGTCATGTTCCGCGAGACGGGCGAGGCGGTGCTCGTCGATTTCGGCTTCGCGCGGCACGAGCAGCTGCCCGATCTCCTGGCAGAGGAGTTCCGTGAGCCATTCGGCACCGCGCCCTACATGGCCCCGGAGCAGGTTCTGGAGGATCGCGCCGATCCGCGCAGCGATCTCTTCGCACTCGGCGTGATGATGTATTTCTTCATCACCGGGGAGCGCCCCTTCGGCACTCCCAAGGGAGGCCAGATCCGCCGCCGCCTGTGGCGCGATCCGGTGCCGCCGCGAGCCTTGAGTCCCGAGTGCCCGCCCTGGCTGCAGGAGATCGTCCTGCGCTGCCTTGAGGTCGATCCGAACGACCGCTACGCGACGGCGGCGCAGCTCGCGCTCGACCTGGAAAATCCGGATCAGGTCACACTCACCGAGCGCGCCGAGAGACTGGAGCGCGACAGCGGCATGAAGACCTTCCGCCGCTGGCTGAAGGCGCGCAGGGCGCAGCCGCTCGAGACGCCCAACATCGTCCGCCAGCTCTCGCAGGCGCCGATCATCCTCGTCGCCATCGATCTCTCGCCGGGCAGCGAGGATTTGAACGAGGCTCAGCGCGTTCTCCTCGGGCGCATCCTATCCATGGAGACGGAGGCGCGCGTGGCCTGCGTCAACGTCCTCAGGCTCTCGCGCCTCGCCGTGGACGTGCTGGAGGACGAGGAGGGTCGCAGCCTCCACGTGCAGCGCCTCATCCAGCTCAGGCACTGGGGTGCGGGCCTCGAAATCCCGAAGGAGCGGATCACCTACAGCGTTCTGGAGGCTACCGATCCGGCCGCCGCCCTCATCGATTACGCGCGCCACAACAACGTGGACCACATCGTCGTCGGCGCACGCGCCTCCTCGGCGTTCCGGCGCTATCTCGGCAGCGTCTCGTCCCGGGTCGTGGCGGAGGCTCCCTGCTCGGTGACGGTGGTGCGCACTCCGCGCGACCGGCGGCCGGAGGAGGAGTGAGGCCCGGTCGCTGATGCCCTTCGCCTAACGGCCAAGGCGGAAACGCTTGCCAAGGCGCGGGTAGGACGCCTAAACCCTGCCGTCACGGCCGGACCTGATCCGGCCATCCCGTCCTCGAAACGCAGAGCGATCGAGGCGCGGATCCCGGGGCAAGCCTGGGGATGACGAAGCACATCGAGCAGGGACACCGCATCATGGCAACGCACAAGCTTCTCCTTCTTCCCGGCGACGGCATCGGGCCGGAGGTCATGGCGCAAGTCGAGAAGATCGTGGGCTGGTTCCGCAAGCGCGGCCTCGGCTTCGAGACCGAGACGGATCTCGTCGGCGGCTCGGCCTATGACGCACACGGCAAGGCCATCTCCGAGGAGGCCATGGGCCGGGCCCAAGCCGCCGATGCGGTGCTCTTCGGCGCGGTGGGCGGCCCGAAATGGGACGGCGTTCCCTACGACGTGCGTCCGGAGGCCGGCCTGCTGCGCCTGCGCAAGGATCTGGGCCTCTTCGCGAATCTGCGCCCAGCCATCTGCTATCCGGCGCTCGCCGACGCCTCCTCGCTCAAGCGGGAGATCGTGGAAGGGCTCGACATCGTGATCGTGCGCGAGCTCACCGGCGGCGTCTATTTCGGCGAGCCGAAGGAACTGGTGACGCTGGAAAACGGCCAGCAGCGCGCCGTGGACACGCAGGTCTACACGAGCGGTGAGATCGAGCGCATCGCCCGTGTCGCCTTCGACCTCGCCCGGAAGCGCCGGAACAAGGTCTCGTCCTCCGAGAAGATGAACGTGATGAAGACCGGCGTGCTCTGGCGCCAGGTGGTCTCGCGCGTCGGCAAGGCGGAATACGCCGACGTGGAGCTCGAGCACGTGCTCGCCGACAACTGCGCCATGCAGCTCGTGCGCAACCCGAAGCAGTTCGACGTGATCGTCACCGACAACCTCTTCGGCGACATCCTCTCCGACATCGCCGCCATGCTCACCGGCTCGCTCGGCATGCTCCCGTCCGCGTCCCTTGGGATGGAGGATCCGGCAACGGGCCGGCGCAAGGCGCTCTACGAGCCCGTGCACGGCTCGGCTCCCGACATCGCGGGCAAGGGGCTCGCCAACCCGATCGCCATGATCGGCTCCTTTGGGATGGCGCTTCGCTATTCCTTCGGCCTTGTCGAGGAGGCGGATCGTCTGGAAAAGGCCATCGCCAATGTGCTGGCCTCCGGCCTGCGCACCAAGGACATCGCGGCGCCCGGCACGAACGCGGTGGGCACGAAGGACATGGGCGAGGCCATCGTCAGGGAGCTGGAAGCCCAGTCGTAAATGCGCGGCGCTTTACGGAGGAGTCATCACCGGCAAAGGCCGGTGATGACGTGAGATGTCACTGATGAGGCACACCGCACCTGCGTGACCCGGGCGTTTTGCCGGCCCGGCCCTCAGCGGATCGAGCCGGTCGCCTCGACATCCGGCACGCCGAAGGTGGGGAAGGGATTACGCGCGCCCACGAAAGGTCCGCCGATGGGATCGGGCAGCACGCCCTCGCCGAAGCGGTCGCGCTGGTGGCCCCAGGGCGGATTCGTGAGGTACGACAGCTGCCCCTGTGTGGCGTAGCGGTTGAGCGAGCCTACCGGCGCGGCGCGACCGGGATCGAGGAAGCTGCGGGGCTGAACGCGGAAAACAAGAGGGCGGTCCTGCGCCTGCGCTTCGGCTGCGACCGAGGCGGCCGCAAGCGTCGCAAGCGAGGCCAGACCGAGAAGGGTAAGGCGACGCATCTTGCAAATCTCCCATACCGGCGCCGGCGGGTGCTGCCGCGCCGTCGTGACTTTCAAAGGCTGTCAGAACAAGGCGACCTGTTTAATTTGGTTCCTTCGAATCGAGAGGATCGCCTGACGGATGAGAGGCAAACCGCATGCAGGATCAGATGAGCGCGCTTGATCTGTTCGGGAAGGATCGCCTTACGGTGCTGGGTAAAACGCCCCTCGTCGCCGAGACGCCGGAATCACTGCTCGACGACGATACGACGCCGATCTCGCGCTTCTTCATCCGCAACAACGGTCTTTTTCCCGAGCGCATCGAGGATCCGGACGCTTGGCGCTTCACGGTCGACGGGGAGGTGGAACATCCGCTCGACCTGTCGCTTGCCGAGCTGAAGAGTCGTTTTCCCGTCAAGACGTTCCGCATGGTGCTCGAATGCGGCGGCAACGGGCGCGCCTTCTTCGAGCCGCAGGCCGAGGGCAATGCCTGGACCAATGGCGGCGCCGGCTGCGCCGAGTGGACGGGCGTTTCCTTATGCGACGTCCTGCGGGCGGCGGGCCTGAAAGATACGGCGCGGTTCACCGGCCATTTCGGGGCCGATCCGGACAACACCGGGAGCTTCGAGAAGCAGGCCATGTCGCGTGGCATGCCGATGGCGAAGGCGCTGGAGGAGCACACCCTGCTCGTCTGGGCCATGAACGGCGAGCCTCTGCCGTTCGTTCACGGCGGTCCCCTGCGCCTCGTCGTGCCCGGCTGGCCGGGATCGCTCAGCCAGAAATGGCTGACGCGGATCTGGGTCCGCGACCGGGAACATGACGGACCGGGCATGACGGGACTGTCCTACCGCGTTCCGGTCCATCCGCTTGCGCCGGGTGCGGATGCGGGGCAGGTGGAGACGCGAATTCTGGAATCCATGCCCGTTCGCAGCATCGTCACGGCTCCGGCCGACGGCTTTCGCCTCGCGGCGGGCACGCGCCGCATCGCGGTTCGGGGCGCCGCCTGGGCCGGGGACGACACGGTAGCGCGGGTGGACTGTTCCATCGATGGCGGCGCCACCTGGGTGCCTGCGCAGATGACGCTGCCGCGCAACCCCTACGATTGGGTGCGCTGGACGGCGGATATCGCACTGCCCGGAGACGGCTATTACGAGATTGCTGCCCGCGCGACCGACTCGCTGGGCCGCGCCCAGCCGTTCCGCGCCGTCAACTGGAACCCGAACGGCTATGGCTGCAATGTCATGCACCGGGTGGTCGTCAGGGTCGGGGAGGGGGCCTGACGCTGATGGCGGCGGTGCGGGAGGCCGCGCCGCACGCTTCCGTCCGACTGCGTTCTGCACGCGAGAACAGTGCCTTCAGCGAAGGGCTTCCTGCTGGGCCGAGAGTGATGCCGTCGATGAAACAGGCGAGCTGCGCGTCGTCGATGACGGCCTCCGTTCCGCACATCCATCCCTGGAAGCCGAAGCCGGAAGCCGTCTCAGAGAAGCGGAAAGCCTGGCATTCCTGCTCGCTCGTGCCGACAAGGGTCATGGAGGCGGCCTCGACGGGCCCGAACTTGGTCGCGATCGCCCGGCTCTGGGAATTTCGCGCTACCGCGAGCCCGGCCTGGGCGGCGCGGCGTGCGATGTCGACGAAGAAGCTGTGGGCCGGTTCCGGCGAGCCCTGGACCAGGGTGAGCCTTGCGTAGCGGGGGTCTCCGAAGCGACCCATCGTCAGCATGTCCTCCCGCGCGCCGCTCGTGTGCCGACGCGCCTCGATCACCAGAGGGCCTGGGGCGCCCTCGACGGAGTAGAGAGCCGGTATCGCAGCGACCGGCGTCCAGGCGGGCGCAGGCGCGATCAGAACGGATGAGGGAACGCCGTTGCGGACCTTAACCTGAGCCTCGTCGCTCTTCTGCTGCGCGAAATGGACCAGTCCTGCAATCATCAAGGACGACATGAGGATCATGCGCAGCCAGGAACGCCGCCTCCTGCGCGCGCGACGGACCGGGCGCTCGTCGAAGAATGCCTCGTCCTCGTCCCAGGCGGGATGACCGGCCCGTACCATCGCGCCCCACACGCTCCCCGGTTGGATTGCCTCAGCATGTTCTAGCGTAGCAGGACAGGCGCCTCGAAAGGTTTTGCTAAGCAAGGTAAACGAAGGCTTGCCGCTGAGGGCTCGCGCCCGCCGTCGCATTCCTGCAGAGAAGGCTTGACGTAAGCGCGCCTTTGGTGTGTTGGTGAAGGGATCGAAGCCTGGATCGGGCTTGCGAATGGACGAAGGCAATGGCGCTGCTCACCCTCACGACGAGCAAAACGAAAACCGCCAAAACGGGTGGAAACACCTCGGCTGTCAAAACGACGGCCGAATGAGCCTCGTCGTCCCCGGTCCTCTCTCCCGTCGGGGCGAGAGGTGATACCCGACAAGGGTTCCTCAATGTTCCGGGGAGAGCGATAACAGGAGAAGTCCAATGGGTTACAAGATCGCCGTCGTGGGTGCGACCGGCAATGTGGGCCGCGAAATGCTCAGCATTCTCGCGGAGCGGGCTTTCCCGGCCGACGAGGTGGTGGCGCTGGCCTCGCGCCGCAGCCAGGGAACGGAAGTGTCCTACGGCGACAAGACCCTGAAGACGAAGGCGCTCGACACCTATGACTTCTCGGATGTCGATCTCTGCCTCATGTCCGCCGGCGGCGAGGTGTCCAAGGAATGGTCGCCCCAGATCGCGGCCCAGGGCGCGGTGGTGATCGACAATTCCTCCGCGTGGCGCTACGATCCGGAGGTGCCGCTGGTGGTGCCGGAGGTGAACGCCGAGGCGCTCCGCGACATCAAGAAGGGCATCGTCGCGAACCCCAACTGCTCCACCGCGCAGCTCGTCGTGGCGTTGAAGCCGCTCCATGACCGCGCCACCATCAAGCGCGTGGTCGTCGCCACCTACCAGTCGGTCTCCGGCGCTGGCAAGGACGGCATGGACGAACTCGACCGCCAGACCAAGGCGCTCTATTCCCTGCAGGACGTGCAGGAGAAGAAGTTCCCCAAGCGCATCGCCTTCAACCTGATCCCGCACATCGACGTGTTCATGGAGGACGGGTACACGAAGGAAGAGTGGAAGATGACGGCCGAGACCAAGAAGATTCTCGACCCGAAGATCAAGCTCACCGCGACCTGCGTGCGCGTGCCGGTCTTCATCAGCCACTCGGAGGCAGTGAACGTGGAATTCGAACAGCCGATCACTGCGGACGAGGCCCGCGAGATCCTGCGCGCCGCTCCCGGCATCATGGTGGTCGACAAGCGCGAGCCCGGCGGCTACATCACGCCCCACGAGGCTGCGGGCGAGGACGCCACCTACATCTCCCGCATCCGCGAGGACATCACGGTCGAGAACGGCCTCGCCTTCTGGTGCGTCTCCGATAATCTCCGTAAGGGTGCGGCCCTGAACGCCGTTCAGATCGCGGAAGCCATGGCCAATCGCGGCCTGCTGAAGGCGAAGAAGCAGGCGGCCTGATTCTCATCGGCGTCGATCTCGTATGAAAGGCGGCCCTTGGCCGCCTTTTTGATTGCGCTGATGCGGGAGCAGGATGCCCCGTCCCTCCGATCCCTATCGCTTTGGTGCGGGACCCGTGCCGTTCCTCGGCGGAGCACCCGCCGTCATGATGGCTCCCGCCGCTCCGCCGGCGATGGCGCCGATCGGACCTCCGAGAAGGGCGCCGGCGATGAAGCCGAAGAATATCGCGAAGGTCTGCTGCCGCGAGACGCAGCTCATTCCCGGCTTGCATCCGGGAATGGCACCCGTGGCGGCCGGGCTCTCTCGGGCTACGGCCTGCTTCCTTGATGTGCCGGCTCTCCGCTCCGCGCGTCTGCTCGGAGGCGGTTTCTCCCCGGTACTCGTTTCGGATATCGCTGGCGTCGAGGCTTGCGCCCGGCGCTGGAGCTCCGATGGACCCGCGCCGGTTGGACTCGCGGGCGAGGGCGGGGTTGCGGCCGCGAGCTCTTTCGCGAGCTCTTCGGCGGACGGAAGAACGACCTCAGCAGGATCCGGCGGCGGCGGAAACTCCGGCAGCTCTATCTCCTGGTTCGGAGCAGGAGCGGCGGCCTCGGGACCCGGCTCCCGGACCGCTACGGAAGCGGTATTCTCCGCAGGTCGCGGTTCGGTTCCTGCCTCGGCTGCACGGGACTCGGCCGCATCCGTTGCTGGCGGCAGGGATGCGAGCAGCTCCTGGATCTCGGGAAGCGTGAAAACCGGCTGAGCCCTGAGCTGAGGCGAGAATCTTTCGTCGAAGCTGGCCCCGTCATCGGTTGCCGGTCGATCCGCCGACAGTGGCGAAGGTTGCGCGGCCAGTGGCGGCGATGCGGCATGCAACCCGCAGACCAGACTGGCGACAGCAATGGCACAAGTGCCGGAATGAGCCTTGTCGCGACACGACACGGATCGACTCCCAACACGACATCCGTGTTGGGGGTGAACCCCCGTGCGAGGTGAGTGGTTCCGCTTGCGCCGCCGCGACGCCTTCCCGTCACGCGGTGTTGAATCCTTTGTCCTACAGCGGTCCCGCATTGCGGGCGGAGAACATCGCGACGCGCTGGGGCACGTCCTCCACGGCGGGCTTGAACTCCCCGGTATCCGGATCGCGCACCAGCAGCACGCCGGTCGCAACCCCGAAATAGGCGCCGTGCAGATGCAGCTTGCCGCGCTCCACCAGGATGCGCACGCAGGGGAAGGTCATCAGGTTCTTCAGGCTGTTCTCGATGGCAGCCAGCTCGAGGCGCGGCAGGTAGTCCTCCAGATTGCCGTTGTGCGGTCCGAGGCGCTCGCCCGCGGGCTTGATCAGGCTCATCCAGCGGCCGATGAAATCACCCGGCGAGAGAGGGGCAGTCTCGTCCGCGAAGGCGCGTACGCCGCCACAGCGGGCATGGCCCAGCACCACGATGTGCTTCACGCGCAGAGCCTGCACGGCGAATTCGAGCGCTGCCGAAGTGCCGTGATAATCGCCTCCGGTCTCGAAGGGCGGAACGAGGTTGGCCACGTTGCGTACTACGAACAGCTCGCCCGGGCTCGCATCGAAAATCACCTCCGGCGAGACGCGGCTGTCGCAGCAGCCGATCACCATCACCTCCGGCGACTGGCCTTTCTCCGCGAGAGCCTCGAAACGGTCCTTCTCGCGCGGAAAGCGTTCGCCGAGGAAAGAGCGGTAGCCATCAGTCAGGCGCTGGGGAAACATAAGTGGATCCTTCGCTGTCAACGGGTCAGTTCTGCGAGCTTGGTGAGTTCGACATTGGCCCCGCACAGGAGCACACCGATTCTCTCGCCGGGTTCCGGTTTATAAGCCCTCGAGATCAGGGCCGCCAGTGCGGCCGCTCCGCCGGGTTCCGATGCGATGCGGTAGTCGCGCCAGAGTGCCGCCTGCGCCTCCCGAATGGACGCGTCCGTGACGAGGGCCACATGGTCGATCGTCCGGCTGCAGATGGCGTGAACGAGATCGCCGGTGTTGCGGGCTCCGAGGGAATCCGCCGCCACCGAATCAACCTCCACATCGACAGGTTTCCCGGCCTGCAGCGCCGCATGCAGGGCGCGCGAGCCCTCCGGCTCCACGCCCACCACCTTGACGCGGCGTTCCGCCCACCAGCTCGCGATGCCGCTGATGAGCCCGCCGCCGCCCACCGCCACGAGAACCGTATCGAGGGTAGGAGCATCCTGCTCCCATTCGAGCCCCACCGTGCCCTGGCCGGCGATGGTGCTCCCTGCCGCGAAAGGATGGATGCGCAGCGCGCCGCTTTCGGCCACGTAGGCATCGCAGGCTTCCTGCGCGTCCGCGTAGCGCGCGCCGCCGATCACCACCTCCGCGCCGTGGGAGCGGATGACGGCGATCTTCGCCGGGCTGGAAATCTCGGGAACGAAGATGCGGGCCTTCACGCCGAGCATGCTGGCCGCATAGGACACCGCCGCTCCGTGGTTGCCGCCGGAGGCTGCTGCGACGCCCGCCGCCGGGACGGGGTTCGACAGGAGCGTGTTGAAGGCGCCGCGGGACTTGAAGGAGCCCGCGTGCTGCAGGAATTCCAGCTTCAGACTCACAGGCCCGGGGTGACCGAAGGCTTCCCGGAGATTCATCGCCGGCGTGCGGCGGATATGGGGAGCGATGCGGGCATGGGCTTGTTCGATATCGGCGCGGGTGATGATCGTCATGGCGGGCTTCCGAGGGTCCAGATGGCGACCGGCAGGCCGTGGGCGTCGCGGCCGGGCGGATCGGGGAAGGATTGCCCTCCACCTGTCGCGAGATCGAGGGCCACGGTCAACCCCGCCAGTGCATCGAGCAGGTCGTCGGCCGCCGCGCCCCGCGGCGGCGGGGAAGCGATGAGCGCCTCGTCCAAGAGGCCCGATTGCCTCAGAAGCCCGCGACGAAGGCGCATGCCGGGTTCGAAAGAGGCGCCCTTCACCTTCTTCGGTTGCTCCAATGCCTGCCCGCCGTTCAGCGCCCAGAAGGCGAGCTCTGGATGCACTTCGAATATCCTGTCCGCCAGTTCTGGCCTTGCCTGCAGCAGCGAATCGATCTCCCGGATCTTCGGAAAAAGGCCGAAGCCCTGCCGCGACACCTTTCGCGGCGGGTCCGAGGTGGCGAGCGCAAGGGCGCAGGCATCGCCGTAATCGGCCGCGTACACGGCCTGCCGCGAGGGAATGGCGAAGACGGAGGATTGCCGCTGTCCGAGGAGCGGACGGATGAGCTGTTCGGGAATGCGGCCGGAGCCTTCCGTCCATTCAGGCAGGCCTATGGGGATGTCGACGGCGACGATTGCCGGCCGCTCCGGCGTGTCGACGATGGCGGCGAGATCCGGCGCGACCGCGATCCGGGCGGAGGCGGGATCACCCACTTTCATGAAAGCCGCGATCCACCCGGCCCGGCAGCCGTCCACGCCTGCAACCCACATGGCCCGCTCCTCTCTTGCGCGATGTCTCACGCCTCGATAGACCCGTCGAGCCACCCGGGAACCACCTGATCGCGATCCGCCCCGCCGCCTCCCTCCACGGGAGGAGGAGCGCATATGGGGCTTGGACGGGGACGTGGATGGCCGGGACCGATCCCCGGATCATGTCCGGGACGGCCATCACGGATCGTGACAAGACAATCCGTTTCTCACTCCGTCAGCGGCCGCGCCTCTTCTGGCAGCATGATCGGAATTCCATCGCGGATCGGATAGGCGAGCTTCGCGCGGCGGCTGATGAGTTCCTGGCGCGCGGCGTCGTATTCCAGGGTTTCCTTGGTGAGGGGGCAGACGAGAAGCTCGAGGAGCTTCGGGTCGATGCGGGTTGCCGCGACGGGCTGGGGGGCGTCGGGCTGTTGTGGAGCGTTCGTTTCCGCAGACATGTCCAATCCTATTGCAGCGTCGAATCGGAGCTGACGCCGCCGCGGGCGAGCTCGATCTCGGTGAGCGCGATGAGCACTTCCGCGCGGGTCTTCAGGTTCGGCGCTTCGAGGAGCGCCTGCTTCTCGCGGACGCCGAAGGGGCTCATCATGCAAAGCGCATTCACCAGCGCCTCGTTGGGCGCCTCCTCGATGCCGCGCCAATCCACCTTCACATGGGCCGCGTCCACGAAGTCGCGCAGCGCCTTCACGACGCCCTCCCGGTCGACCTCGTTCTCGCCCGCGCGGGCGGTGAAGTCGTTCGCATAGGGCGCGAAACTCACGCGGCAGCGGCGGAAGAGATCGATGGGCGGCAGCTCTTCCTCCACCCGGAAGCGCGCGATGCCGATTAGCGTGATGAGATAGCGCCCGTCGCCCGTCTCGGCGAATTGCGTGATGCGGCCGGCGCAGCCGACGGAATAGAGCTTCGGGATGATGGAATTGGGGTCGCTGTCGGCATCCGGCTGGATCATGCCGATGATGCGGTCGGTCTTGAGCGCCTCGTCCACCATGGAAATGTAGCGCGGCTCGAAGATGTTGAGCGGCATCTGCCCGCGCGGCAGCAACAGCGCGCCGGGCAAGGGAAAGATCGGAATGACCGATGGGCAATCGTCCGGCCCCCGGTATGCCGCGTTCATTCCCATGCCGATCTCTCCCCGTTGGCGTCGCGAGGCGTCAGGCAAACAGGAGCGAGGAGAGCTTGCGCCGTCCCGCGATGGTCATCTCGTCCATGGGGCCCCAGGCCTCGAAGAACTGGACGAGCTGCTTGCGCGCGCCATCGTCGTTCCAATTGCGGTCCCGGCGAACGATTTCAAGGAGGTGATTGACCGCTTCCTCGCGCTTGCCGCGGGCGTTGAGCGCGATCGCCAGATCGAACCGCGCCTGATGATCGAGCGGATCGGCAGCGATCCGGCGCTGAAGCTCGGCCGTATCGCCGAGGGTGCCCGCCTGCTCGGCGAGTTCCACGGCCGCGCGCGCGCCGGCGATCGCCGGGTCGTTGGCCTTGGCGGCGGGCGCCATGGCGAGGAAGCGCTTCGCGCCCTCCAGATCGCCCACCTCCACGTGGAGCTTCACCAGCGCGGCAAGCGCGGCGGTATTCTCAGGCTCCTGCGAGAGAACGGCGGCGTAGAGTTCGGCCGCGCCCCCCATGTCGCCGGCCGCGACGAGCTGATCGGCCTGCGCGAGCAGCTCCTCCGCCGCGCCCGGGCCGAGCGGTCCGACGAGGCGCTCGATGAAGCTCTTCAGCTGGCTCTCCGGCAGGGCGCCCATGAAGCCATCCACCGGCTGGCCCCTCTGGAAGGCGAAGACGGCGGGTATCGACTGCACGCCGAGCTGGCCTGCGATCTGCGGATGCTCGTCGATGTTCATCTTCACGAGCTTCACCTTGCCGCCCGCCGCGCGCACCACCTTTTCCAGCACGGGGGTGAGCTGCTTGCAGGGGCCGCACCAGGGAGCCCAGAAATCGACCAGAACCGGCTGGTTCATCGATTCGGCCAAAACGTCCTGGCGGAAATTGGCGGTGGTGGTGTCCTTCACGAGATCGTCGGACGGCATTCCGGGGGAGGGGTTATCGGTCAACATGCGATCCTCGAAAGGTGATCGTGGGAGGAAGGTTCTGTCCTAGATGGGAGCTTAACCGTTGTCTGGCAATTCCGCAGGTGGCTCCGGCAGTCTCAGGATGATCGGGTCATGGCCGGTGGAGCGCAGGAACCTCACCAGGTCCTCCCGCGACACGCCGGTGGTCATGGAATTCACCAGGGGGTGAAAATTCACCCGCTCGTGTTCCATCAGGTTGGCGTCGAGCACCATGGTCACCTTGCCTTCGGTGTCGTTCGCCACCGCGAAGGCCGTGACCGAGCCCGGTTCCACGCCGAGCATCTCCTTAAGCTGCTCGGCGGAGCCGAAGGAAAGACGTCCGGACGCCCCGATGGCCTCGTGGGCGCGCTTGAGGTCGATGGGCGTTTCGTCCTTCGCCGAGATCAGGAAGAAGCGCCCCTTCTTGTCCTTCACGAACAGGTTCTTGGAATGCGCGCCCGGGATCTTCGCCTTGACGGGCTTCGATTCGGCCACCGTGAAGACGGGCTCGTGCTCGATCGTCTCGGACCGGATGCCCAGGGCATCCAGGCGCTCCAGGAGCTCTTTGGGGGAGAGATGGGCCAAGGGGAGGAAACCTTCTTGAAACGCCGGTATGTCCCTGGCTTCTAGCGACCCCATTGGTTGGGCTCAAGCACCGCGTCGAAAAGATTGGCGAAAACCCCCTTGCCAAGTGAACCTTTTTGGGGCAAATCAGCGGCCTCGCAACGATGCCTCGCGCATCGCGGAGCGCGGGTGTAGCTCAGGGGTAGAGCACAACCTTGCCAAGGTTGGGGTCGAGGGTTCGAATCCCTTCGCCCGCTCCAATTTCTCTCAAGTCTTGAGAGTGTCGCGAAGGCCCGCCGTCAGGCGGGCTTTTCGTTTTTGCGGCCGCCGGCCGGAACGGGTAAGGTCACGTTCTCCCTCTCGGCCGCCGGTCCGCTTAGTCCATGCTCGCCATCAATGAAGTTATCGCCGCAGGCTACCGCTCGCTGAGGCATATCCGCTTCCCCGTCGGGCCCTTGTCCGTCTTCGTGGGCGCGAACGGAACCGGCAAGACGAACCTCTACCGCTCGCTCCAGCTCCTGCAATCGGCAGCCTCCGGCACGCTTACCCACGACCTTGCCGCCGAGGGCGGCTTCGATTCCGTCTATTGGGCGGGGCGGCGCAGCGCCGGGGAGCCGGTGCGGGTCAGGCTCGGCGTTTGCCTGTCGGGAGACGGAGCCGGCGATTACAATCTCGAATATGCGGTCGAGACGGGGCTGGTTCAGGCGGCTGGCGGCGTGGTCCTCGGGGCGGGCTTCAAGCTGGAGCCGCAGGTCAAGGCGGAGACGCTCGTCTACGAGGCGCATCGGCGTCCAAAAAAGCTCCTCGACCGGCAAGGTCCGCGCGGTCATTGCCTGGACGAGGAGGGCGTAAAGCGCCCGCTGGGAGGCGAGATCCTCCCGTCGGAGACGGCTCTGAACTCCCTGCAGGACGCCGCCGCCTTTCCCGACCTGCATCTCGCCCGGCGCACCATGCTGGAATGGCGCTTCTTCCATGGCTTTCGCACCGATGCCGGGTCCGTTCTCCGCCAGCCCTGCCTTGCGGTGACCTCGCCGACACTCGCCTCCGACGGCTCGAATCTCGCGGCGGTCTTCGCGACACTGGCCCATATCCGCGAGGATACCGACGACCTCGACCAGGCTTTCAACGATGCCTTTCCCGGTGCCCGGCTCGTCATTCCCGAACCCGATCGCTTCGCCACGTTCGGCGTGGTCTTTCCCGATTACCCGAAGCGGGTCTTTCAGCCCTCCGAATTGTCGGACGGCACGTTGCACTTCCTGGCCCTCGCCGGAGCGCTTCTGTCCTATCGCCTCCCGCCCTTCATTGCCCTGAACGAGCCCGAGACGAGCCTGCACCCGGATCTCCTCGAGCCGCTTGCTCGCATGATCGTGGCGGCTTCGAGGCGCACGCAGGTGTGGCTCGTGACCCATTCCGAGCCGCTCGCCGATGCGATCGCGCGCCATGGCGGCGTCTCGCCGCGGCGAGTCGTCAAGCAAAAGGGGGAAACCTGGATCGACGGACTTCGCCTGAGCGGCGATTTCGCGGAAGATGAGAATGAGGAGGCATGAAGC
The DNA here is from genome assembly GCF_009830105.1 of Microvirga makkahensis. Taxonomy (GTDB): domain Bacteria; phylum Pseudomonadota; class Alphaproteobacteria; order Rhizobiales; family Beijerinckiaceae; genus Microvirga; species Microvirga makkahensis. The sequence goes on along the minus strand of NZ_WURB01000016.1, from coordinate 29,243 downwards.
CGGTCCGGTGGCATGGACGAGCGTGCCTCTGCTAACGCTAGCGCATCGTGCGAAAAGGTGGACGCGGTTTTTCGCACGATGCGCTGTTCAGAGAGTGGAGCATCGGATCCAGAAGCGGGTCCGCTTCTGGATCCGATGCTCCAGCCCAACAAGAATTTTGATTGCAGCCTCGCCTCGGCCTCGAAAGGCGTGAGACAAGGTTCTAGAATCAAGGCATTACCCAGGAGGATTCCATGGCCGACGCACGGCACCTGAGCATTCTGGAAGAACTCGAGCGCAAGGTGCTCTGGCTGTCGACCTGGACGATTCACAACGCCAATCACCTGCGCCCCAACGAGGACGGGTTGAAGATCGGCGGTCACCAGGCGTCCTCGGCCTCGCTCTCCACGATCTTGACGGCGCTTTATTTCTCGAGCCTGAGGCCCGAGGACCGGGTGGCGGTCAAGCCCCATGCGAGCCCGATCTTCCACGCGATCCAGTATCTCTTCGGCAACCAGACCCGCGAAAAGCTCGAAAACTTCCGCGGCTACAGGGGCGCGCAATCCTATCCGTCCCGTACCAAGGACGGAGACGATGTCGATTTCTCCACGGGCTCGGTGGGCTTAGGCGTCGCGCAGACGCTCTTCGCGAGTCTCGTGCAGGATTACGTGAAGGCCCATGGCTGGGCGAAAGATCGGCCCGAAGGCCGCATGATCTCCCTCGTGGGCGATGCGGAGATGGACGAGGGCAACATCTTCGAGGCGCTGCTCGAAGGCTGGAAGCACGGCGTGCGCAACACGTGGTGGATCGTCGATTACAACCGCCAGAGCCTGGACGCGGTGATCCGCGAGGGGCTGTGGGAGCGCTTCGAGGCATTGTTCCACAATTTCGGCTGGGAGGTGGTGATCCTCAAATACGGATCGCTGATGAAGCAGGCTTTCGCCGAGCCCGGCGGCGACAAGCTGAAGGCCTGGATCAATCGCTGCCCGAACCAGCTCTATTCCGCGCTCACCTTCCAGGGCGGAGCGGCCTGGCGCAGGCGCCTCCTCGACGATCTCGGCGACCAGGGGCCCGTCACGCGCCTCATCGAGAAGCGCTCCGACGAGGAGCTGGCACGCCTCATGTCCAATCTCGGCGGGCACGACCTGCCGAGCCTGCTCGATGCGTTCGAGAAGGCCCGCCGTCACGACAAGCCGGTCTGCTTCATCGCCTATACGATCAAGGGATTCGGCCTGCCGCTCGCGGGTCACAAGGACAATCATTCCGGCCTTCTGACCCCGAATCAGATGGACGCGTGGCGCGCGGCCCAGGGCGTGCGCCCGGGCCATGAATGGGACAAGTTCGAGGGCGTGAAGATCCCGCAGGCGGAACTCGAGGATTTCCTGAAGAGGGCGCCCTTCGTACAGAAGGGGCGGCGGCGTTACTCCGCGCCGCCGGTGCCGGTGCCGGAAAAGCTCGCCTTCCCGGCCAATCCCGCCATGTCCACGCAGCAGGGCTTCGGCCTTATCCTCAACGAGCTGGCGCGGTCCGATCATGCGTTGGCAGAGCGCATCGTCACCACTGCGCCGGACGTGACGGTCTCGACCAATCTCGGCGCCTGGGTGAACCGGCGCGGGCTCTTTGCCCGCAACAGCCTTGTCGATACCTTCAAGAAGGAGCGGATTCCCTCGACCTACAATTGGGAATTCTCGCCGCAAGGCCAGCATCTCGAACTCGGTATCGCAGAGATGAATCTCTTCATCCTGCTTTCGGCTCTAGGCCTCTCGCATTCGCTCTTCGGCGAGCGGATCCTGCCCATCGGCACGCTCTACGACCCATTCATCTATCGCGGCGCGGATGCGCTGAATTATGCCTGCTACCAGGATGCCCGCTTCATGCTGGTGGCGACGCCGTCCGGCGTGACGCTCGCTCCGGAAGGCGGCGCGCATCAATCCATCGGCACGCCGCTCGTCGGTCTGGCACAGGACGGCCTGGCGTCCTTCGAGCCCGCCTTCGTCGATGAACTCGCCATCATCATGCGCTGGGCCTTCGACTACATGCAGCGCAACGGCGAGGGCGAGCCGAACGAGACCACGTGGCTGCGCGACGAGACCGGCGGCTCGGTCTACCTGCGCCTGTCCACCCGCAGCCTCGAGCAGCCGCAGCGCGAGATGACGCAGGACCTGGCCGACGACATCATCGCCGGCGCCTATTGGCTCAGGAAACCCGGACCGAACGCTCAAGTCGTGGTGGCCTATATGGGCGCGGTCGCGCCGGAGGCGATCGAAGCGGTGGGTCTCATGGCCGAGGACCGGCGCGATATCGGGCTGCTCGCCATCACCTCCGCGGATCGGCTGAACGCAGGCTGGACGGCGGCGCAGCGAGCCCGCGAGCGCGGCCTCGTCCATGCGAGATCCCACGTGGAGCGGCTTCTCGCCGACGTACCGCCCCATTGCGGGCTGGTGACGGTGATCGACGGGCACCCGGCGGCCCTTGCCTGGATGGGCTCGGTCATGGGGCACCGCACCCGTCCGCTCGGCGTGGAGCATTTCGGCCAGACGGGCACGATCAAGGACCTCTACCGCCATTTCGGTATCGACGCGCAGGGCATCATCGCCGCCGCCGAAATGATCGCGCCCGGCAAGCCCATGCGGTACCTGAAGGCGGTGTGAGGCGCCGGTTTCTTCCCTTGTCTCGCGGGAGGATCAGGCGCCCTACGTCGTCATGGCCGGGCTCGTCCCGGCCATCCCGGCCGGACGGGCGCAGTTCCTCAACCAATCGGGATCACCGGCACAGAGCCGGTGATGACAGGGAGAGAGCTGGCTTCAGGACTGTCCCGCCCTCAACGCGACGGTGGCGATGCCCGCGCCGATCAGCAGACCGCCGCCGGTTTTGTTGACGAAGCCGATGGCGCGCGGGTTGCGTACGGCCCGCCTCGCCCGGGCGGCGACGAGCGCATAGGCGAAGGCGTTGGCGAAGGCCAGGATCAGGAAGGTTGCTGCGCACAGGCTCACCTGCGGCAGGAAGGCGAGCTTCGGGTCGATGAACTGCGGCAGGAAGGCCACGAAGAACACGAACCCCTTTGGATTCAGGGCGGTCACGAGCCAGGCATGACCGAGCATCCTGAGGGACGAGACCACATCCTGGCGGGGTGCGACATCAAGGCTTCCGCCCGCGCGCCAGAGCTTGACGCCGAGCCAGACGAGATAGGCGGCTCCCAGCCATTTGAGGAGCGTGAACACCGTCGCCGAGGCGGCCAGCAGGGCCCCGAGGCCCAGCAGGGACAGCGTCATGGCCGTGAAGTCGCCGAGCGCGACCCCCGCGGCCATGGGCAGAGCGGTGCGCCAGCCCTGTCCGAGCGCATAGGAGACGACCAGCAGAATGGTCGGACCCGGAATGACGAGCAGCACGGCGGCGGCGGCGGTGAAGGCGAGCCAGGTCTCGAAGGGCACGGCATTATCCTCTCGGAGACGCGAACTCAGCCACAGAATCGCGGGCGTGTCGAGGGCAGGGCCGGCCTCTGCGGGCGCGGCAAGGAAGCGCCGTTACGGCAGAAGGGTTTGCCGGTCATGGGCCTCGCATGCTAACTCGCGGGCATCGTCACAAGAGTCCCAAGCACCGCCATGGCCCGCAAAAGTCCTCTCCGCGGCAATACCCTGCCCCTGGTCAAGCGCCTCTGGCGCGACTGGATGCGTCCGCATTCCAGAACGCTGGTGGCCGTGCTCGTGTTCGTCGGCCTGGTCTCGGGCGCGACGGGGCTCTATCCGGTGCTCATCAAAGCGGCCTTCGACGCCTTCGACACGAAGGACGTCACGGCGATCTATCTCGCGCCGCTCTTCGTGATCGCGGTCACCTCCGTGAAGGGCTTTTCCCTGCTCGCGCTCACCATTCTCACCAACCGGGTGGTGACGCGCATCGAGGCGGACATGCAGACCAGGCTCTATGGTCACATGATCGAGGCGGATCTCGCCCAGATCGGGCGCGAGAGCCCGGCGGCGCTGACCCAGCGCTTCACCACCGACTTCATGTTCATCAAGGAGGCGCTGACCCGCCTCTCCACCGTGTTCCTGCGCGAGATATCCACAGTGATCGCGCTGGTCGCCGCCATGATCTGGATTGACCCGATGATGACGCTGGTGGCCAGCATCACCATGCCCTTCTTCATTTATCCAGTGGAGAAGATCGGCCGCAAGCTGCGCCGCGTCGCCACCTCGACCCAGGAGCAGACCGGACAGATGGCGGGCCTCATCACCGAGAGCCTCGCCGGCACCCGCTTCGCCAAGACCTACCGGCTGGAGGGCTACCTCAAGAACAAGGCGGCCAACACCTTCGACGAGATTCGCCGCCTGCGCATGAAGGGCGCGAATGCCCGCGGGCGGCTCGATCCGCTGCTCGAGGTCGGCGGCGGCGCCGCCGTGGCGGCGGTGCTCGTGCTGATCGGCCAGCGCATCCTCTCGAACAGCAGCACGGTCGGCGACTTCACCGGATTCGTCAGCGCTCTGCTCCTAGCGGCTCAGCCGATCCGGGCCCTGGGCAACCTCAACGCCATCGTGCAGGAGGCGGCGGCCGCCCTGCAGCGCACTTTCGCCGTCATGGACGAGGAGCCCCTGATCCGGGATAAGGCCGATGCCAAGCCGCTTGTCCTGACGGGCGGAGAGATCCGCTTCTCGGATCTGTCCTTCTCCTATAACGGGGAAAGGGCGGCCGTCGACCGCGTGGATTTCGTGGCCGAGGCGGGCAGCACCACGGCGCTCGTGGGCCGCTCCGGCTCCGGCAAGTCGACCCTGCTTTCCCTCGTGCCGCGCCTTTACGACGTGACCGGCGGCGCCATCCTCATCGACGGCCAGGACATCCGCGACGTGACCCTGGCGAGCCTGCGCCAGTCCATCGCCGTGGTGAGCCAGGACGTAGTGCTCTTCGACGACACGATCCGCGCCAACATCGCCTTCGGCCGCCCCGGCGCCTCGGAGGAGGAGATCGTCGAGGCCGCCAAGGCCGCGGCGGCGCACGATTTCATCATGCGGCAGCCGGCAGGCTACGACACGATGGTCGGCCCCGGCGGCGGGCGGCTTTCGGGCGGCGAGCGCCAGCGCGTGTCCCTGGCCCGCGCCTTTCTGAAGAACGCGCCGATCCTGCTGCTGGACGAGGCTACGAGCGCGCTCGATTCGGAATCCGAACGCCTCGTGCAGGCCGCCATCGGCAAGCTCATGAAGGGCCGCACGACCCTGGTCATCGCCCACCGCCTCTCCACGGTGCGCGATGCGGACACGATCGTGGTGATGGAGGCGGGACGCGTCATCGAGATGGGTCCGCACGAGGCGCTCATGGCCAGGAGGGGCACCTATGCCCGCCTGCACCGGCTGCAGCTGTCGGACGATCTGGAGCCGAGCTGGGCGGCGGGTTCCTGATCTTGCCGGCTCGTCATGGCCGGGCCCGTTCCGGCCATCCCGATCGGAAAGACGCGGCGGGTCACCTGAGTGCGATCACCGGCCCGCGCCGGTGATGACGGGAGAGTGTGCGGCGACGACGGGGGAAGGCATGGAGCACCGGCTATTCCCGCCGCATGATCCTGTCGACGAGGAAATTGGACCAGAAGCCGGGGCGGAATTCCCGCTCCAGGGTCTTGGCGTCGTAGACCGTCTCGAGCCAGGTCAGGAACGGCATGCCCTTGGCCTCGCCGTCCCGGCGATACGCGTCGAAGAAGGCGTCGAGAATGCCGGTCTTCGAGAACCGGAAATGGCCGTAGCGCATGTGAAGCTGCCGCTGGGCCTCGTCGACGCTGCGGCCCTCGTGCAGGATGAGATAGAGCGCCGCCATGAAGCCCGCCCGATCCGCCCCCGACTTGCAGTGCATCACGGCCGGATATTCCATGTTCTCGAAGAAGTCCTTGGCCTTGAGCAGGGTCTTCCGGTCGGGAGCCCCGCGGGAGCGGATGACGAATTCCACCAGGTTGATGCCGAGGCGCTCGCAGGTCTCCTTCTGGAGCTGCCAGGAGCCGTGCTCGCGTCCGCCGCGGAGATTGACGATGGTCCGCACGCCTTTCCTCTTGAGCGCCTCGATCTGGTGCGGGGCCGGCTGGGCGGTGCGCCACAGCCGGTCAGTCACCTGGTGCTTGTTCAGATAGACGAGGCGGAAGACCCCGTGGTCGACGAGCAGCATGTTGATCCAGGCGGCCAAGCGGCCGAATGGGCCCTGGACGGGTTTGTCCCACCGGGCGATGCGGGCCATGCGTCGTGCGCGACGGACGGCAGGTCTGCGGAACCTGTTGAGCACGTTGATCCAGTCTCGAGGAGGTATTCTTGAGGCGAAATCGGGAGCCTTTATGGCGTTGGGTGGGCCCTTATCGGCGAAGGGATCGGAATAATCAATCCGACGCTTCTTCAGCTTTACCACGGATCAGGCGCCGGATCCGGCACCGGTGCGGCGTTCCGGAAAGGAGCGAAACGCAACCAATCGGTTGCCGCTGAGATCCCCGTCGTGTAAGGGGAGCGTTCCAATACAACCCTCCTTGACGAGAAGAGCGGCTGGTTCTGGACCCGACGGGCTCCGGCAGCGGCGGAATCGTTAAGAGCCAATCACTTCAGGAGAGCGGCGTCATGTCGTCCACCTTCGAGACCGTCGCCGGCATCATTTCAGAGACCGCCGACATCCCGCGCGAGCAGATCACGCCCGAGAGCCACGCCATCGAGGACCTGGGCATCGATTCCCTCGCCTTCCTCGATATCGCGTTCGCGATCGACAAGGCTTTCGGCATCAAGCTGCCCCTCGAGCAGTGGACCCAGGAAGTGAACGAGGGCAAGGCCCCGGCAGAGGAATACTTCGTTCTCAAGAACCTCGTGGCGCGCATCGACGCGCTCGTGGCCGCCAAGCAGGCTTGATAGACACCCTCAGACATCCATTCCGGTGGACTGGCCCTCCCTGGGCCGGTCCGGAGAGGCGATCCATTCAAGAGCCCCGCCTCATGGATTCCCTTTCCTGTGCCGCCGCCGGGAACGAGAGAGACCAGGACCGGGATGCGCCTCGAATATTTTGAAATGATCGATCGGGTGGAGACCCTCGACCGCGACGCGAAACGGATCGAGGCAACCTCCACAGTACCGCAGGAAAGCCCCGTCTTCGAGGGCCACTTCCCCGGCCATCCCCTCGTGCCCGGCGTCCTTCTCACCGAGACTATGGCCCAGGCTTCCGGCTATCTCGTGCTCGGCCTCATGGGCTTCACCCACATGCCGTTCCTCATGGCGGTGGACAGGGCGCGCTTCCGCACCTTCGTGGGCCCGGGCACGGTGCTCGCCGTCCAGGCGCAGCTGGAGCACGAAGGCTCGGGCTACGCCGTGACCAAGGCCAAGATCCTGGCCGAGGGCAAGCCGATCTGCGATGCTGAGCTGCGGTTCAGGATCATGCCCTTTCCTGAGGGCATGGACGGTCAGATGCGGGCCCAAGCCAAGCGCATCGGCCTGATACGGGAGATCCAGGATGCGTGACGTCGTCATCACCGGAATCGGCATCGTCTCCTGCGCGGGAGAGGGACTCGACGCGCATCTGGCCGCGCTCTCGGGTGTCCCCAATACGGATGCCGAGACCTTCGCGCCCCATCCTGTCCATCCCGCGACGGCCCTGGAATGGGACCGCCAGATCCCGAAGAAATCCGATCAGCGGCAGATGGAGGCCTGGCAGAGGCTCGGCTGCTATGCCGCAGGCCTGGCGCTCGACTCGGCCGGCGTGAAGGAGGATGCGGAGCTGAAGGGTCGCATGCAGCTCATCGTGTCCGCCGGCGGAGGCGAGCGCGATTACGCGGTCGACGGGCAGATTCTCGCAGGTCTCCGCACGGCCGAGGATCCGGGCGTGTTCCTCAACGAGCGTCTGATGGGCGACCTGCGTCCCACGCTGTTCCTGGCGCAGCTCTCCAACCTGCTCGCGGGCAACATCTCCATCGTGCACGGCGTCACGGGCGGATCGCGCACCTTCATGGGCGAGGAATCGAGCGGGGTGGACGCGATCCGCATCGCCAGGGAGCGCATCGCCTCTGGCCAGGACGACATCTTCCTCGTGGGCGGCGCCTACAACGCCGAGCGTCCCGACGTGCTCCTGATCTACGAGATGGGCGGCTTTCTCTGGAAGAGGCCGTACCAGCCGGTCTGGAGCCGCCCGGCCGACGGCGGCGGCATGATCCTCGGTTCGGCCGCCTGTTTCCTGGTGCTGGAATCCCGCGAACATGCGGCGGCGCGGGGCGCAACGCCGCTGGCGGCTCTCGCGGGCGTCGCCTCCGACCGCTCCCGCCGCCAGTCCGGCAGCGTCGAACAGGCGCTTCATGGGCTCTCGAGAGAGCTCAAGGGAAAGCCCGACGTGGTGATCTCAGGAGCGACCGGCCTGAGGGGCATCACGGAAGAAGAGCAGGCCGCTTTGAGGGACGTCGCTCCGGGGGCTGCGGTTCATGCGACCGGCGACGTCATCGGCCACGCCATGGAAGCGCAGGCGCCCGCCAGCGTGGCGCTCGCGGCCGGCCTCATCGCGAACGGCACGGCATCCGACGCCCTTGTGACCTCGATCGGTCACTGGCGCGGCGAAGGGGCCTTGCGGCTCACCAAGGCTTGAGAGGAGAACGGCATGGCGCTTCGCGACAAACAGGGCCGTCCGCTCGTCGCCGTCACCGGGATGGGCGTGGTCACCTCTCTCGGCCAGGGCAAGGACGACACCTGGGCCGCGCTGACGGCGGGACGGTCGGGCATTCACCGCATCAACCGCTTCCCCACGGAAAGCCTGCGCACCTCGATCGCGGGCACCATCGACTTCATCGATGTGGAGCCTTTCTGCGCGCCGATGCTCTCCGAGCGTCTCGCCGTGCTGGCGGCCGAAGAGGCCGTCGGCCAGTCGGGACTGGCATCGGGCGGTTTTCCGGGCGCGCTCTTCATCGCCGTGCCGCCGGTCGAGATGGAATGGCCGCAGCGGCAGGCGCTCGCCGAGGCTTCCGGCCAGACGGGGGACGTGACCTACAAGGATCTTCTCAAGGCCGCGGCTACGGGCCGCTTCAAGGCCTGGCACGATCTCTTCATCTTCGGCACGGTGGCGGACCGCGTCGCCGACAGGTTCGGCACGAAAGGCTCGCCCATTTCGCTCTCTACCGCCTGCTCCTCGGGCGCGACCGCGATCCAGCTGGGCGTGGAGGCAATCCGGCGCGGCGAGACGGATGCGGCGCTCTGCATCGGCACCGACGGTTCCGTGAACCCGGAATCGCTGATTCGCTTCTCCCTCCTCTCGGCGCTCTCGACGCAGAACGAGAATCCGGAAGGCGCGTCGAAGCCGTTCTCCAAGAACCGTGACGGATTCGTGATGGGGGAGGGCGGCGCCGCGCTCGTTCTCGAAAATGCGGAAGCTGCGATCGCGCGTGGCGCGAAGATCCTCGGCTATGTGCTCGGCTGCGGCGAGAAGGGCGACAATTTCCACCGCACGCGGTCCTCTCCAGACGGTTCTCCGGCCATCGCCGCGATCCGCCAAGCGCTCGACGATGCGAACCTCTCGCCCGGCGAGATCGACTATATCAACGCGCACGGCACCTCGACCCCTGAGAACGACAAGATGGAGGCGATGAGCTGCACCGCCGTGTTCGGCGAGCGCATGGGAAGCCTGCCCATCTCGTCGAACAAGTCCATGATCGGCCACACGCTCACCGCCGCCGGAGCCGTGGAGGCGGTGATGTCGCTGCTCACCATCGCGACCGGCCGCATGCCGCCCACGATCAACTACCAGGTGCCCGATCCCGCGATCCCGCTCGACGTGGTGCCGAATGCCGCACGCGACGGAGACGTGAAATACGTGCTCTCGAATTCCTTCGGCTTCGGCGGCCAGAATACCTGCCTCGTCTTCGGGGCCGAGCCCAAGGGGGCATGAAGCCATGACACGGGTTCTGGTGACAGGCGGCGGAAAAGGTGTCGGTGCAGCCATCGTGCGCTCGCTCGTGGCGGCCGGTCACGACGTGGATTTCACCTATCGTTCCTCGGGAGATGCGGCAAAGGCGCTGGCAGACGAAGCGATGCGGGCGAACCCCGGCCGCGCCGTCAGGGCGCATGAGCTCGACCTCGCCGACAAGGCGGCGCTCGAATCCTTCTGCGAGATGCTGGAAACTGAGAGTTTCTTCGGGTTTGTGCACAATGCGGGCCAACCCTACGACGCGCTCGCCGCCATGATGCAGCAGGACAAGGCTGAAGCCGCCATGCAGGTGAACTTCTGGTCGCTGACGCGTATCGCCAAATCCCTCATGCGCGGCATGTTCCGCGCCAAGGCGGGCCGCATCGTCGCCATGGGCTCGGTGGCGGCGCTCCAGGGGAATCCCGGCAATGCGGCCTATGCCGCTTCCAAGGGGGCGCTGATTTCCTATTGCCGCACGCTGTCCGTCGAGACCGCCAAGCGCAACGTGACCGTCAACGTGATCGCGCCGGGCTTCATCGACACGGACATGATGGCTCCTTACGCAGCCTATCGCGAGACCATGGAAAAGCAGATCCCGGCCGGACGCTTCGCGAAGCCGGAGGAGATCGCGGGCCTCGCCGCGTTTCTCATGAGCGAACCCGCCGCCTACATCACCGGCGCGGTCCTGCCCATCGACGGCGGACTCACCGCGATGCTGGGCGTGCACCGGTAGTGCTCGGATCGTCCTCCCGGCAGCGGCCCGGATCCGGAATCAGGGCCGTTCTTCGCTTCGCATCGCACGCCTAGCCGTCACCCTCCTCTCGTCTCCATTGGCCCTTTGCCCGTGAGGACGGCGAACCGAGGCGCCGAGCCTCGCGGATGGGATGGCCGGGACCGGGCTCGGCCATGGCGGAGGATTGCCATCGCTCTCGGGAACGGCCGGACCTTGCCATTCCGCCGCTCGCGCTTTAAGCCGCGCAAGCAAAGTTTCCCCGTCATGGCCGGGACAAGCCCGGCCATCCACGCTTTTCACGACCCAGAGACGTGGATCCCCGGACCGTGTCCGGGGGTGACGCCGAACAGGATTTGACGCATGCGCTCCCTTCAGCTCTTCGGCGACCGTGACATTCGCATCACCGAGATCGATGCCCCGCCGCCGCCCGCCGCAGGCGAGGTGCAGGTGCGGATCAGGGCCCTCGGGCTGAACTACCTGGATGTCTGGGGCTTTCGCGGCATGGCCTTCGCCAAGCGCAAGATGCCGCAGGCCGTCGGCGTCGAGGCCTCCGGCGAGATCGCGGCGGTCGGCGAGGGCGTCACCCGGTTCAAGACGGGCGATCCGGTCACCATGTACGGTGCGGAGACCTGCGGCCACTGCAAGGCCTGCCGGGAAGGCCGCGACAATCTCTGCGAGAACGTCGCCGGCATCATGGGCTTCCATATCGACGGCTTCGCCCGCGAGCTGATCAACCGCCCCGAACGCCTCGTCATTCCGGTGCCGAAGGGGGTCACCTTCGAGCAGGCGGCCTGCGCTCCCATTGGTTTCGGCACGGTCCAGCACATGCTGTTCGACAACGCGAAACTGGAGGCGGGCGAATCGATCCTGGTGCACGCAGGCGGCTCCGGCATCGGCACGGCAGCGATCAAGATGGCCAAGGCCATCGGCTGCACGGTCTATACGACGGTGGGCGACGACGAGAAGGGCCAAAAGGCGAAGGCGCTGGGCGCCGACTACGTGATCAACTACCGCGAGGAGCGCTTCGAGGGCGAGGTGCGCCGACTCACCAAGCGGAAAGGCGTCGACGTGGTGTTCGAGCATGTGGGCGCGGAGACCTGGAACGGCAGCCTGCTCTGCCTCAAGCGGGGCGGACGCCTTGTAACCTGCGGCTCCACCTCGGGCGTCTCCACCACCATGAACCTGATGCAGCTCTTCCAGCAGCAGTACCGGATCTTCGGCTCCTTCGGCTGCCGGATGGAGAATATCAGTCAGTCCCTGGAGAAGATGGCGGCCGGCATCACCCCGGTCATCGACTCGGTGTTCCCCCTGGACGATTTCCAGAAGGGCCTGGAGCGTCTGGAAGGCCGCAAGGTCTTCGGCAAGGTCATCGTGACCTTCTGACCTCTGGAACGAACCGTTCTTCATCCATAGATCTTGACGAGACGGGCTCCTCGCGAAAAACACGCGGAGCCTTTTTCCTTTCCAAGCTGGATTTCCCCATCGTGCAGCAACCCCACCGCCCCCGCAGCCTTCTCTCGCGCCTCTCGGAGACGGCGATGGTGGGCGTCGTGCGTGGCGTGTTCGCCATCTCGCGTGCCATCGGCCCCGAGCGCTCCGGCGCGGTGGGCGCGGCCCTTGCCCGCACCTTCGGGCCGCTCCTGAAGGCGCACCGCACGGCCTTGTTCAATATCCGGGCCGCTTACCCGGACAAATCCGAGGCCGAGGTGAAGGCCCTGGCGCGCGCCGCCTGGGACAATCTCGGCCGGACGGGCGGGGAATATCCGCATCTGGGCCAGCTCTTCGATTTCGACCCGGACAGCCCCGTGCCGGGCCGCACGGAGGTGGACGGGATCGAGCACTTCCTCAGCCTGCGTGACGACGGCAGGCCGGGCATCGTCTTCTCGGCCCATCTCGCCAATTGGGAGCTGCCCGCCATCTGCGCCGCCCGCTTCGGGCTCGACACCACGGCGGTGTTCCGCGCGCCCAACGACCCGGCCGTTGCCCGGGTGATTCACGAGGTCCGCAGCGAAACCATGGGCAACCTGGAAGCTGCCCGCCAGGGCGCGGCCTTCGCCATGCAGGGAGCGCTGGAGAAGGGCGGGCATCTGGGCATGCTCATCGACCAGCACTTCACCCGGGGCGTGATTGTGAATTTCATGGGCCGTCCGGCCCTGGTGAACCCGATTCTCGGCAAGTTCGCCCGCCGCTTCGACTGTCCGGTCCACGGGGTGCGTGTGATCCGCCTGCCCGGGAACCGCTTCCGGCTTCAGCTCACGCCGCCCCTCGACCTGCCGCGCGATCCCGACGGTCAGATCAACGTTCAGGGCGCGATGCAAGCCATGACCTCGGTGGTGGAGTCCTGGGTCCGGGAATACCCGGAGCAATGGCTCTGGATGCACCGCCGCTGGCGGGTTCCCGCCAAGCCTGAGGCCGATGTTCAAGGTAAAGTGAGTTCCCATTGAGCCGGCCTTGGTGTTTCATGACAGGCATCATGGCATCTCGACTGAAACTCCTGCTGGCGGCCATCGGCTTGGCCGTCCTTCTGCAGCCTGCTTTAGCGGAGCCTCCGCGCGCCGTCGTGGAGCTATTCACCAGTCAGGGCTGCTCGAACTGCCCGCCGGCGGATGCGCTGCTGGTGGAATATTCCCGAAGACCCGACATCGTGGCCCTCTCCTTTCCCGTGAATTACTGGGATTATCTCGGCTGGAAGGACACGCTCGCCCATGCCGAGTTCACGAACCGGCAGAAGGACTATGCCCACGCCCGCAGCGACCGTCAGGTCTTCACGCCGCAGATGATCGTGAACGGAAAGAAGTCCTGCATCGGGTCCGACCGGGCGCAGATCGAAAAAGCGATCCAGATGACCGGGAAGGGCCGCTCGACCCTTCCGGTCGATGTGGCGATCGCCGAGCAGAACGGCACGGTGACCGTCTCCATCACGGAGACGGGGGAGGTCCCGCACCGGAACGCGGAGGTCTGGGTGCTCCCTGTCCTGCGTTCGCAGACCGTGCCCATCGAACGGGGCGAGAACAAGGGTAGAACGGTTACCTACGCCAATGTGGTGCGGGGCCTGAAGCGCATCGGCGAATGGCACGGCGGCCCTGCCCGTTTCGAGTTGCCTGCCGAGACCGCCCGCCGCGGCGGGGACGGCTTTGTGGTGCTTCTGCAGGTGGAGGAAAACGACAGGCCCGGCATGATCCTGGGAGCCGCCAAGAGCCCTGGCCTCTGACCTTAGCTTCTCATCCTTAGAGCAGCACGACCTTGTTCGGCAGCTCGTTCGCGTCCCGTGCTCCCGGCGGCGCATGCTCGGCGAGAATGGCACCGGCCCGACGCACGGCCTGGACGAGCCCGTCGCCCGCCTTTTCCTGGCGGATCGCCTCGATCAGATCCGTGATGATCTCCTGCCACGCGGCAGGGCCTGCGCGATCCGCGATGCCTATATCGGCGATCACTTCGGCATAATGCTCCGCCGCCGCCACATAGATCAGCACGCCGGTTCGCCCCTGCGTGCGCGACAATCCGTGACTTGTGAATTCCCGGACGGCCGCTTCATGCGCCCGCGCCCGCTTGATCGCGCGCGGGATCAACCCCAGATGGGCCGGAGGCCAGGCGAACGCCGCATTCAGGCCGCACGCCGCGATCAGCTGGATCAGGAAGATCCGTGAAGATCCGAGCTCGGTGAACCAGATCAGCGGCCAGGGCACGAGGAGCGCCAGGAAGAGGCCCAGAAGGGCGGGAATCGCCCGATAGGCGCTGGCTTGGCGCGCCACGACAACGACGATCTCGCCCGCGGTGGTCTTCTCGGCCTCGTGGATAGCCTGCGAGATCCGGTACCGATCATGTTCCGATATCATCTACCAGCTCCCCGAGGCTCCGCCGCCGCCCGACGACCCGCCCCCGCCCGAAAAGCCTCCTCCGCCGGACCAGCCGCCGCCTCTCGACCAACCGCTCCCCATAGGAATGATCAAGGGGCCCGAGCCGCGGCGGCGACGGAAGCCCGGCCTGCCGCCCCCGCCGCGCATGGCGCGGAAAACCTGGAAGAGGATGAAAGCGATGATCAGGAAGGTGACGAGGGTGTCGATGCCCGACGTCTCATCCTCGCGCACTGCCGTGTGGCGCTGCCATTCCTCCGCATCGCCGGTCAGGATCGAGAGAATCGCATCGGTGCCTGCATCGATGCCGCCCGCGAAGTCGCCCTGCTGGAATTGCGGGGCGATCGCGGTGGTGATGATGACCTTCGAGAGCGCATCGGTGAGCGCGCCTTCGAGCCCGTAGCCCACCTCGATGCGCACCTTGCGCTCGGCAGGCGCGACGAGGAGCAGCACGCCGTTGTCGTTCTTTTTCTGCCCGAGCTGCCAGGTGCGGAAAAGACGGTTGGCGTAATCCTCGATGCTCGTACCCTCGAGCGAGCGGATGGTGGCCACCACCACTTGGTCGGAGGTCTTGTCCTCGTGGGCCTTGAGCTTCGCCTCGAGGGAGGACCGCTCCTCCGGCTTCAGGAGATTCGCCGCATCGACCACCCGGCCCGTGAGGGCAGGAAAGGACTGAGCGAGGGCTGCGAGCGCGAACAGGACGAGGAGCGCCAGAGGGAGCCCGGCACGGCGCAACAGCACCTGCCCTCCTCCGGAGGAGGAAAAACTGCCCGGGGCTCTCATGAGACTAGAACTTTACCTCGGGCGGCCTCTCGGAGCCGGCCGTGGCCGTGAAGGTCTCCATAGGCTTGGCTTCCGGGTAGACAATGGACGCGATCCAGCGGCCGGGGATGGTGCGCAGCTCCGTGTTGTAGGCCTGCACCGCCGCGATATAGTCGCGGCGCGCCACAGCGATGCGGTTCTCCGTGCCTTCCAGCTGGGATTGCAGGGCCAGGAAGTTGGCGTTCGATTTCAGCTCCGGATAGCGCTCCACCGTCGCAAGCAGGCGGCCGAGGGCGCCGGAGAGCTGGTTCTGCGCCTCCTGGAACTGGCGGAACTTTTCCGGATCCGTCACGGTGGAGGCATCGACCTGCACCTGCGTGGCCCGGGCGCGGGCCTCCGTGACCTGGGTGAGCACCTCGCGCTCCTGCTGGGCGAAGCCCTTCACGGTCTCGACCAGGTTGGGGATCAGGTCGGCCCGGCGCTGATACTGGTTCTGCACCTCGCTCCAGGCGGCCTTGGCCTGTTCCTCGAAGGTCGGCACGTTGTTGATGCCGCAGGCGGAGAGGCCGAGAGCGAGAGCCAGTCCTGTCAGGGCGGCTCTGATTCGTGTCCCCAGGGGCGAAGCCGTCATGTCTGTCCTCTCGCGATCGAAGGTTGCAGAACCGTTGCCGGGTTCAAGAGATGGGTCAAGCATGGCGTTTGTACAAGACGTTTTTCTCTAGCCGAGAAAGGGTGGTTGAGGCATGATCCGGCAGCCTGCGAACGGGGCCTAAGTCCATGACCTTCCTGCCGAACCTGAGCACTCTGCTCGCCTATTCCCTTGCCTGTTTCCTGTTGTTCATCACGCCGGGACCGGACATGAGCCTGTTCCTCGCCAAGACCATGGCTGGCGGGCGCAAGGCCGGCATGGCCTCGATGCTGGGGGCGATGACGGGATGCTGCGTCCACACCCTGCTCGCCGCCCTCGGCCTGTCCGCGCTGCTGGCGGCCTCGGTCACCGCCTTCACGATCCTCAAGATCGTGGGCGCGCTCTATCTGCTGTGGCTCGCGGTGGACGCGGTGCGCCACGGTTCGGCGCTGCACGTGAAGGAGGGGGGGCGCGTCGAGGTCTCGTTTTGGAAGACCTTCTTCATGGGGGTCGGCATCAATCTGACCAACCCGAAGGTGGTGCTGTTCTTCGTGACCTTCCTGCCACAATTCGTCGATGCGGGCGATCCGCACGCCGCCGACAAGCTCCTGTTCCTGGGCCTCTATTTCATCGCGCTCACCACTCCCATGGGCGCCGCGATGATTCTGGCCGCCGAGAGGGTCGTCGCGCTGCTGCGCAATCACCCGAGGGTAATGCGGGGCATCGATTATTCATTCGCGGGCCTCTTCGGCGCCTTCGCGCTCAAGATCCTGACGGCGTCGGCGCGGTAGAGGGTGCAGTTTCGCTGCCTGCCGGAGAGAGCCAGGAGCAGTGCGACAGGATGGGCGATGCCATGGTTGCTCCTACGTTATCACCGGCCTTGGGCCGGTGGTCCGGACAATGTGACGCGCAGCGCTTCTCCTCGTCGGAATGGCCGGGACAGGCCCGGCGATGACACTGTCGGGCACCTGGATCGAGCGCTGCGCTCCGCCTGTGTGGTTCCTGCCCTTTATTCCTTCTCCGCGGAGGGGAGGGACGATGCGGGTGGGGGCGGAGGAGGGGTGCGCCCTCCCGCGTCGCGGCCCGCGATGACCCAGTAGACGAAACCCGCCACCGCGCCGGTGAGGCCGAGGATGGCGCTCACATGGAGCTCGGCAGGGTTGGCGACGCGCGCCGCTCCGCGCAGGATCCACGGCACGGCGGCCGTGAGAACGCCGGTGGCGAGGGCGTACCAGAAGAGGCTTCGCATCTTCAGCGCCTCGCCGGTCACGGCGATCACCAGGGGCGGCAGCACGAGCAGCGTAAACATGATGCGGCCGACGGTGAGCATGGCCTCGGCCACGATGGGGCCGGGGTCGTCGCTGGAAAACACCGCATCCACGAGGTTCCAGAACCCGACGAACAGGGTCTCCCCGGTCAGCGTTGCCATGAGCGGGTCGACCATCGAGGCGATGAAGAAGAACACGCTGCTCATGCCGATGGCGATGAGGAGCGCGAAGGGAACGAGGAGCAGCCAGCGGATCATTCCGCCTCTATAGCATGGCCTTTTCGAGGTGTCCGCCCGGTGGCGATGCGCCGATAGATCCATCCGCAGGTGGGGCCGGACGCCACGAAGATCAGCATCAGGTGGATGTTTTCCCTGAAGCCGGAGGCGTTGAAAAACGTTCTGAAGATCAAGCCGACAACCGAGCCGCTGGGAAGAGATGCCACTGCTGATCGCTTTCAGCATGTCGAGAACACCGGCGCCGATCGACGACAGGATCAGTGTGGGACGGCCAGCGTAAAACAATCCGACTGTGCCCAGGACGATGACATCATTGTAAAGCCGCTCTGTGAAGAAGGATCCGGAACCCAGGGCTCGAAGAGAACGATCCACAACGCCGTCGAAAGGCTCGCGACATAGGGGGCGGCCAAAGTGGCGGCAACGATCCCCTTGATTTGCCGATCCATGCAATTCTCCGAACCAGCCCCTGCCAGCCCGGAGGCGCAACATCACCTTTGAGGAGGGGGCAAACAGCGCCGCTTTCAACGGGGCGCCGTTCCAGCAGCCTCTTACTCCCCGTTCCCCACCGCGTAGACGCCCTCCGCCCCGATGCCCTGTTCGGCCATCATGCGGGCGCGGGCGCGCAGTTTTTCCGTCTCGCTCTTGAGCTGCCCGCAGGCGGCGAGGATGTCACGGCCGCGCGGGGTGCGCACCGGCGAGGCATAGCCCGCGCGGAACACGATCTCGGAGAAGCGCTCGATCCGCTCCCAGTCCGAGCACTCGTATTTCGAGCCGGGCCAGGGATTGAACGGGATCAGGTTGATCTTCGCCGGAATGCCCCTCAAGAGCCGCACGAGCTCGCGCGCGTCGGCGTCCGAATCGTTCACGCCCTTGAGCATGACGTACTCGAAGGTGATGCGGCGGGCGTTCGAGAGACCCGGATAGGCGCGGCAGGCGTCGAGGAGCTGCTTGATGTCGTATTTGCGGTTGATCGGCACCAGCACGTCGCGGAGTTCGTCGCGCACCGCATGGAGCGAGATCGCCAGCATGGTGTTGGCTTCGGCTCCCAGGCGCTCCATCTGCGGCACCACGCCGGAGGTGGAGACCGTGATGCGGCGGCGCGAGAGGCCGAGGCCCTCGTTGTCCGACATCACGCCGATGGCGTCGATCACGTTGTCCGTGTTGTAGAGCGGCTCGCCCATGCCCATGAACACGATGTTGGACACGAAGCGTCCGCCGTCGGTGGGCACGAAGGCGCCTTCCGGCGGCGTGGCGTCGGGCCAGTCGCCGATGGAATCGCGTGCGACGATGAGCTGCGCCACGATCTCCGCCGAGGTCAGGTTGCGCACGAGGCGCTGGGTGCCCGTGTGGCAGAAGGAGCAGGTGAGCGTGCAGCCGACCTGGCTCGACACGCAGAGCGTGCCGCGGTCGACTTCCGGAATGTAGACGCACTCGATCTCCGCGCCCTTGTCGAGGGGGCCGGTGGAGGCCATGCGGATCAGCCACTTGCGGGTGCCGTCCTTCGACACCTGCTCGGAGACCACCTGCGGGCGGGTGAGGGTATAGGCGGCAGCCAGTCTGGCGCGCAGCTCCTTACCCACGTTGGTCATCTCGGAGAAGTCCTTCGCCCCGCGGAGATAGATCCAGTGCCAGAGCTGGGCGACGCGCATCTTCAGCTCGCGCTCGGCCACGCCGATCGCCGCAAGGGAGTCTTTCAGCTGGTCGCGGGTGAGGCCAATGAGCGACGCGCCGCCGGGGGCGGCTCCCGCCGCCACGCTCATCTCGGCCGTCTTTTCGATGGATAAAGCGGTCTGCCCCGCCGCGCGCGCGGCATCGCTCACGGCCAGGGGGGCCGCATTGGGGTTACGCTTGGCGATGTCGAGCGCCGTCGCCATGGGAAATCTCGAGCCTCGTTGTTGGGATTGGACGTGCCCTATAACACGATTGCGCCGAAACCGTGAGCTCCATGAAGCAAAATTCCGGGCGCGAGGCCCGGAAAATGCTCATGCGGCTTGCAATTTGCAAGGGCCGGCGGTGCTCAGACGCCGCATTCCCTGCGGGCCTGCTCCAGGGCCTTGGTGAATCCGCTCAACGAATAGCGGTCCGTCAGGCTCGATCCGCGGGCGGATAGCGTCTTCACCAGCATGGTCTGGCCTCTTGCCATGCTGGTAATGGCCTGGCCTTCCTCGGCGGGGTTCTTCAGCCAGGCATTGGACGCCTTAGTGACGAGGTCGTAGGAGGCGCTGCCGATAGAGGCGGAAGCCGGGCCGTTTTCCTTGGCCGGGAAGCCGAGCACGAGGGCGACCTCGTTCTTGACGTTCTCCGCCGGGCGGAAGGACACGAAGAGATAGGCCGGATCCCGGTTCAGGTTCTTCGGCAGGCGCTCCTGCGGCTGGCTCAAGGCGTAGCAGATTTTCGAGCGGCCGGTCTGGGCCGTATAGACGCCCCAATCGCCGTGGGAACTCACGAGGGATGCGCCGCCCGGGCCGGTCGCTGCCTGGGCAGGCTTGGCGGCGGCCGCAGCGGCTGCCGCCGCTGCCGGCTTGGCAGACGAGGCGGCCCTGTCCCTCGCCGGCTTGGCCTTGGACGAGGTTGCAGCCGCCGTGGGCTTGGCGGCAGGCTTCTGCCCCGTGGACCGCTGAGACTGGGCCAGAGCTGCAGGCCCGGTTCCGATCACGAGGGTAGCGGAAAGGATACCCGCGGCAAGGCCGCGCTGGAGAGATGGCGTAATCATGAGAGCCGACATTACGAGCGGATGGTTAAGAACTCTTCACCATCCCGTAGCTTCGGTTCCTGATCCTTGGCGATGCGTCGAAACGTGGCAGCGTTGCCGGAGGCAAAATAAAAGGCCGCAGATGCGGCCTGGTAAGTTGAAGGTTCTCAAAAGTTTTCTTGTTGCAAAGGGAGGAGTTAAAATGACTTCTGATGAACGGGAAATGGTGTATGCGAAAAATTATAATGTTGCAATAAGTCAATATTCTTTGTTCTGAATCTATTCCAGAGGAGCAGGCCGGCTACCCGGCCTTGGAAACCGCTTCACCTAGGGCTTCCCGCGCCATAGCACGGTGTTCTTCCGTAATGGAACTCGCGACCTGCGAAATGGCCGCAGCCAGCACGGCGGCATCGTCCGCGAAGCCGAGGAGGGGCAGGAGGTCGCTTACCGCATCCAGCGGCAAGACGAAATAGGCGATGGCTCCCAAGAGGATCAGCTTCACGCGGCTCGGCGTCTTGGGATCGGTCGCGCAGTAGAAGGCAGCGACCAGATCCTCGGCGAAGGGAATCCTGCCCGCCACGCGCCTGAGCTTGTCCCAGAACCGGCGCTTCAGGCCCTCCTCGTCGCGGGTGGTCGCGCGCATGGCGTCCATCTCGGCCTTGGTGAAAGGCTTGATGAAAGGCTCGCTCATGCTTTCCTGCTCCTCGTTGGTCTAGGTGTTCGCCTGCGCCGGGATGGCATAGAAGCATCCCCGAAAGAGGAGAAAACCGATGAAGCTCGACAAATTGATGGCAGCGATCGTCACCGGAGGCGCTTCGGGCCTCGGAGAGGCTACCGCGCGCATGCTCGCATCGCGCGGCGTTAAAGTCGCCATCTTCGATATGAACGCGGAGCGCGGCGAGGCGGTTGCCCGCGACATGGGCGCCCTGTTCTGCCAGGTGGACGTCACGGACGAGGCCTCCATCGACACGGGACTGGTGAAGGCGCGCGAAAAGCACGGCGCCGAGCGCATTCTCGTCAATTGCGCAGGGATCGCGCCGGGCCGCCGGACCGTCACGAAGAAGCGCGAGACGGGCGAGCTGATTCCCCACGACCTCGCCAGCTTCCGAAGGACAGTGGAGATCAACCTTATCGGCACCTATGCGATGATCTCGAAAAGCGCCGCCGCCATGGCGGCCCTCGAACCCGTCACGCCGGATGGCGGGCGCGGCGTGATCGTCAACACCTCCTCGGTGGCGGCGCAGGACGGCCAGATCGGGCAATCCGCTTATTCCGCCTCCAAAGGAGGCGTGCTGGCCCTCACCCTGCCGGTGGCGCGCGACCTGTCAGGCTTCGGCATCCGCGTGATGACGATCATGCCGGGCCTGTTCCACACGCCGCTTTTCGAGGGGATCGCGGAGGATTACCGAAAGGCGCTGGAGGCCAACGTGCCGTTCCCGTCGCGCCTCGGACGGTCCGAGGAATACGCGCAGCTCGTCGAAAGCATCATCGCCAACGACATGCTCAACGGCGAGGCGATCCGCCTCGACGGCGCGCTGCGCATGCAGCCGAAGTAACCTCATGAGGTCACCTCACCCCGGTTCTCGGGATAGCCGGTCAGATCCGGGGTGCAGAGCCACGACTCGCGACGCTTGGTCCAGGTTTCGTAGGTGGGCTTGAAAAGATCCGTGTCGTCGAAGGCGCCGAGCATGAGCTCGATCTCGGCGCCACCGTCTCGGTAAAACACCTGTGAGCCGCATCGCGGGCAGAAATGACACCAGCCTCCGGGAGCGGCCTCCCAGCTCCGGCTCTCGCCCGAGACCGTCACCCGGTCGGCGGAAAAGACCGCGAAGGCGTTGAACGCGCTGCCGCTCGTCTTGCGGCAGGTCATGCAATGGCACAGTCCTACGCGCCTGGGTGCTCCATGCACCTGAAACGTCAGCTGGCCGCAGGCGCATCCGCCCGTAAGAACATTCTGGTTCTCCATGGCTTTCAAGCCCTCGTCAGTCCGGCCGCGAGCTGGTCCATGCGCTGCGCAAGCTCGACATCGCGGCGCGTGAGGCCGCTGGCGTCATGGGTGGAGAGCGTCACGTCCACCTTGTTGTAGACGTTGAACCATTCCGGGTGATGGTTCATGGGCTCGGCCACCAGCGCCACGCGGGTCATCCAGCCGAAGGCGGCGTTGAAATCGTCGAATACGAAGCGCTTGTGGATGGCGTCCCGGCCCTCCACGAGAGTCCAGCCGTCGAGGGCGGGAAGAAGCTCTTGGCGTTCGGAATCGGTCAGTCGGGGCATGGGCTGCGTCATCTCCGGGATAGCCCGATTAGTGATGAGGCGCTCGGGCGATGTTTCAAGTCCCGGAACCAGCCAGGATCACTCCTGAGGGAAGACGGCCTCTTCGATGCTCAGCCAGTCCTGCCGGAGAGAAAAGCTCTCGCGATCCATCACGAAGAAGCAGCCGCCGCCCGGATGCTGCGGCCGGCTTTCCCGGCCGATCTCGACGCCTTGCAGGTGCGCCATGAGCAGGCAGCCGACGCCGCCATGGGACACCACGAGGGTATCGCGGGTCTCCTCCGCCGCGATCCGGCTCACGGCCTTCACGATGCGTGCCTGCGCGTCGATGGCACGCTCCCAGCCGCGGATGCTCTCGTGCGGACGGCCGAAGAAATCGTTCACGACCTCCCAGAATTCCGGTGGCGCGATATAGCCGGTGGCCGAGCGGTCGTTCTCGCCCAGATCCTCATGGACGCGACAGGGCAGGCCGAAGCGCTCCGTGACGATGGCGGCTCCGTCCATGGCCTTCCTTTCGGCGCTGGCGTGGATGGAGGAGAGGGGAACCCGTGAGAGCGCATCGGCGAAACGCTCCATGCGCCTGCGCCCCGTGTCGTTCAGGGGCCATCGCGGAATGGGCACGAGCGGATCGATCACCACCTCGGGGTGGGTGAGGAAAATCAGTGAGGCCATGGTTCACTGACCTAGCCGCCTCGAGTCCGGCCGTCGAGTCAGCCCAACGGATAGGCCGCTTCGATCACGTAGGGCCCGCCTCCCACGGAGGCGCGCGAGGAATAGAGTACGAAGCGGTCGAAGGTGAAGGTGAGCTTCGCGAAGTGGCCCCGGGCAGCCATGTAATCCGCCACGTCGATGGGAGAGACGTTCTTCAGCCGCGCCAGCGTCACGTGGGGGATGAATTTGCGCGTCTCCGGAGCCAGGCCGATCTGGCGCATCATACGCTCCTGCTCGGCCTGGAGATCGGCGAGTTCACCGTTGCCTGTCGCGCGGGCGAAGACCGCCCGGGGCTTGCCGCCTCCGAAGGTGTCGAGCCCCTCGATAGTGACGGTGATGGGCTCCCGCCAGCGGGAATCGCCGAGGATCGAGCACACGTCGTCCGCCATGCGCTCGTCGATGTCGCCGATGAAGCGCAGGGTGATGTGATAATTTTCGGGATCGATCCAGCGCGCGCCGGGCAGCCCGCCGCGATACGCCGAAAGGGCGAGGCCGATCTCAGGGGGAATCTCGATGCCGGTGAAAAGACGTGGCATGCGGCACCTCCCGAGCTTTGCTCATGCTTGACGATACAGACGATGGACGGCCGGCTTTGTTCCTGCCGTGCGAGCCCGTCGTCAATCTCCGGCCTCGTGCCGGTAATCCCGACTCGTGGAGCGTCGCACCTTTCCTCATCGGGATGGCGGTCCCCGGACTTGATCCGGGGACCGCCATGACGAGGAAGATGTCCTTACGGGCAGGGGTTACAATGCTCCACGTGGATGGCGTCGATGCGCTTCTCCAGCTCCGGCGTGATGGTCACCTCGATCGATGCGATGTCCGTTTTCAGCTGCGCCATCGATGTCGCGCCGATGATGTTGGAGGTCACGAAGGACCGCGAATTGACGAAGGCCAGCGCCATCTGGGCCGGATCGAGGCCGAATTCCCGCGCCAGGGCGATGTATTTGCGGATCGCCGCTTCCGCCGTCGCGTTCTCGTAGCGCTGGCCGCGATTGAAGAGCGTGCTGCGCGCGCCCGCCGGACGCGCCCCGTCGAGATACTTGCCCGTCAGATAGCCTTGGGCCAGCGGCGAATAGGCGAGAAGGCTCACCTGCTCACGGGTGCTCACCTCGGCCAGCGCCACCTCGTAGGTGCGGTTGAGCAGGTTGTAGGCGTTCTGAACGGACTGCACCCGCGCCAGTCCCTTGATCTCCGCATGCCTGAGATAGGTCATGGTGCCCCAGGCGCTCTCGTTGGAGAGGCCGAAATGGCGGATCTTTCCGGCCTTCACCAGATCCGTCATGATCTCCACCGTCTCGGCGATGGGATGCGAATCGCCTTCCATGTGTCTGTAGACGGTGGGATTCGCGCCCCAGGGCATCGGCCGGTCGGGCCAGTGGATCTGGTAGAGGTCGATATAGTCCGTCTGAAGCCGCTTGAGGCTCTTGTTCACGGCCTCCTCGATCTGCCGGCGTGAGAGCTCGGCCGGAGAGCCGTCGTCGCGGAACCAGGTGTTCTCGGAGCGGCCCACCACCTTGGAGGCTAGGATCACCTTGTCGCGGGTGCCTCGCGACTTGAACCAGGAGCCGATGATCCGCTCCGTGGAGCCCTGCGTCTCCGCGCGCGGGGGAATGGAATAGAGTTCGGCGGTGTCGAAGAAGTTGATGCCCTGGTCGAGGGCATAATCCATCTGCTCATGGCCTTCGGCCTCGGTGTTCTGCTGGCCCCAGGTCATGGTGCCGAGGCAGATCAGGCTGACGTCGAGGTCGGTGCGGCCAAGCCGGCGATATTGCATCTTCAAGGCTCCTCGCGGCGATCGCGCGCCGCGGTTCAGTATGGGATTTTCAGAAAGGCGCCGAAAGGGATCAGCGCTGCGTCAGGCGTGTAAGAAAGGTCTCGACGCTGGGCAGGATGCGCTCGACGATGGTCTCCACTCCCTTCGCCGTCGGGTGGAGGCCGTCGGGCAGGTTGAGGGACCGCTCGCCGGCAACCCCGTCGAGAAAGAAGGGATAGAGCACAAGGTCGTGCTTCTTCGCAATGTCGGAATAGATGGTATCGAACTTCTCGATGTAATCCGCGCCCAGGTTTCGCGAGGCGTACATGCCGGCGAGCATCACGGGGATGTTCCTGGCTTTGAGGCGCTCCACGATGGTCTCGATGTTCCTGCGCGTGAGGGTGGGATCGAGGCCGCGCAGCATGTCGTTGGCACCGAGCTCCACGATCACCCCGTCCGTTCCGTCGGGCACGGACCAGTCGAGCCGGTCGAGCCCCCCCGAGGAGGTGTCGCCCGAGACGCCCGCATTGGCGATCTCGACGCGATAGCCCTTGGCCCTGAGGGCGCGCTCCAGCACAGCCGGGAAGGCGGCCTCCTGCGGCAGCCCGTAGCCTGCGGTCAGGCTGTCCCCGAGGGCGACGAGGCGCAAGGCCTCCTCCTGCGCCAGAGGTGCGGAGGCGGGGGCAATCATGGCGGCAACAGCCGCCGCACACGCAAAAATGATCGTCATGAACGGGCCGGATTGGCGCTTCATCGATAGGCTTCCCATCTATGCCGGACTAAACAGCGACTTTCGGACAAGTCTCCAACAGATCGGGTGAACGGGCATGAAGGACAAGGCCATCGCGCTGCACGATGTCGATTTGAGCCTCGGGCGCGGGGCCGCGCGGGTGCACATCCTCAAGGGAATCTCGCTTGCCGTGGACAGGGGCGAGGCGATCGGCCTCGTGGGACCCTCCGGCTCCGGAAAATCCACTCTGCTCATGACCATGGCGGGCCTCGAGCGCCCGGATTCGGGCCAGGTGATCGTTGACGGCACCGATCTGTCGGGCCTCGACGAGGACGCGCTAGCCCGCTTTCGCGGGCGGCGCATCGGCATCGTGTTCCAGTCCTTTCATCTCGTGCCGACCATGACAGCGCTGGAAAATGTGGCGCTGCCCCTGGAGCTGGCGGGCGAGGACGACGCCTTCGAGCGGGCCGAGGCCGAACTGACGGCCGTGGGGCTCGGCCATCGCCTGCATCACTATCCAGCCCAGCTCTCGGGGGGCGAGCAGCAGCGCGTGGCGATCGCCCGCGCCATCGTGCCGAACCCCGCGATCCTCGTGGCGGACGAGCCCACCGGCAATCTCGACGAGACCACAGGGCAATCCATCGTCGACCTGCTCTTCGCCCTCAAGCGCGACCGCGGTGCAACCCTGGTGCTCGTGACACACGATCTCAATCTCGCCCGCCTCTGCGACCGCATGGTGCGCCTGCGTTCGGGTCAGGTCGAGGCCGATGCGGCCCCGGCCGTGGCATAAGGAAGGAATCTCATGCACGGGACACTCTCCACCCCGCAGCGACGGCACGCTCCGGTTTCGCGCCTGCCGCTCCTCCTGCGGCTGGCCTTGCGCGAGCTACGCGCAGGCCTGAAGGGCTTCGGCATCTTTCTCGCCTGCATCGCCCTCGGGGTGGCGGCGATCGCGAGCGTGTCCTCCCTGTCGCGCGCGCTGACCGAGGGCATCTCCCGCGAAGGTCGCAGGATCCTCGGCGGCGACATGGCCTTCTCGCTCATCCAGCGGGAGGCGAGTGGACCCGAGCGGGCCTTTCTGGAATCCAAGGGGCAGGTGAACGTCATCGCTTCCCTGCGCGCCATGGCGGTCGCGGGGGAGAAGGGCTCCGGCCTCGTGGAGATGAAGGCGGTCGATTCCGGCTATCCCACGATCGGCGCGCTCGAAACCGACCCGCAGCTCGCGCCCGCCGATCTCTTTGCCGAGCGCGACGGCGCCTTCGGCGCGGCCGTCGATCAGGCGCTCCTGGCGCGGCTCGACCTGAAGGTGGGCGACCGCGTGACGGTGGGTGGCGCGAATGTGGAACTGCGCGCGCGCCTCGTGAGCGAGCCAGACCAGATCGCCGACGGCATCGGCTTCGGCCCGCGCCTGATGATCTCCCGGGAGGCGTTGCAGGCGACTGGCCTCATCCAGCCCGGAAGTCTGGTCCGCTGGACCTATCGGCTCGTCCTGCCGCCGGCCCTGTCCAACGAGGAGGGCATGACGCGCGTTGAGGCAGAGGCGAGCCGGGTGCTCCCGGAGGCGGGGTGGAGAATCCGCACCCGGCTCAATGCGGATCCGCGCTTTGCCAGGAACATCGAGCGGTTCACCCAGTTTCTCACTCTCGTCGGTCTCACCGCGCTGCTGGTGGGCGGCGTCGGCGTCGCCAACGCGGTGCGCGGCTTCGTCGATCGCAAGCGCGCCTCCATCGCGACGCTCAAAAGCCTCGGCGCACCGGGCGGGCAGGTGGTAATGCTCTACCTCACGCAGGTGATGCTGATTGCGGCCGTCGCCATTGCCATCGGCCTGGCCGTCGGCGCGGTTCTTCCGTTTGTCGTGACAGGACTCTTCGGCCATCTCCTGCCCATCCCGATCCAGCCGGTAATCGCGTTTCAGGAACTCGGCGTCGCGCTTCTCTACGGCGTGCTCACGGCGCTCGTCTTCGCCATAGCCCCTCTCGGCCGCGCCCATGACGTGCCGGTGTCGGGCCTGTTCCGAGACCAGATCGATCCGGAGCGGCGGTGGCCGCGCCGTCGCTATCTCGCGGCGCTGGGCCTCTCCGTCGTCGCACTCGTGGGGCTGGCGGTGATCGCGGCCTATGACCGGCGCATCGCGCTCATGTTCGTGGGAGCGGCGGCAGGCTCCTTCCTGCTCCTGCGCCTCGTGGCGCTGGGGCTGATGGCGCTCGCCCGCCGATTGCCGCGCCCCCGGCGCACGGCCCCGCGCCTCGCGCTCGCCAATATCCACCGGCCCGGAGCGCTCACGCCCTCGCTGGTGCTGTCGCTGGGCTTGGGGATCACGCTTCTCGTGACGCTCTCGCTCATCGATTCCAACCTGACGAGGCAATTGACCCAGAGCCTGCCGGCGCAGGCGCCGAGCTTCTTCTTCCTCGACATTCCCAACCAGCAGGCGGATGCGTTCGAAGGCTTCCTGAAGAGCCAGGCAGGCGAAGCGGATATCGAACGCGTGCCGATGATGCGCGGGCGCCTCGTCACCTTGGGCGGACGTCCCGTCTCCGAGGTCAAGGCTCCCGAGGACATCTCCTGGGTGCTCGAAGGGGATCGCGGCATCACCTATTCCAAGACGCCGCCCGAAGGCTCGAAGCTGGTCCAGGGAGAATGGTGGCCGGAGGATTACCGGGGCAAGCCGCTCGTCTCATTCGAGAGCAAGATCGCGGAGGGCCTGGGGCTCGGGCTCGGCGACGAGATCACCGTCAACGTGCTCGGTCGCAACGTGACGGCCACCATCGCCAATCTGCGCGAGGTGGAATGGCGCTCGCTCGGCATCAATTTCGTCATGGTGTTCTCGCCCAACACCTTCGCCGGCGCCCCCCACACGCATCTGGCCACAGTCACCTTCCCGAACGGGTCCGATGCGGCGACCGACGCCAGCATCCTGAGAAGTTCCGCACAGGCCTATCCGATGGTGACGAGCGTGCGCGTAAAGGATGCCCTGGAGGCCGTGAACGACGTGGTCTCCCAGCTCGTGACGGCGATCCGCGGGGCAAGCTCGATCGCTCTCGTCGCAAGCCTCCTGGTGCTCGCAGGCGCGCTCGCCGCGGGCCATCGCGCCCGCCTCTACGATGCGGTGGTGCTGAAGACATTGGGGGCGACCCGCGCGCGGCTGCTCTCGGCCTATGCGCTCGAATACGGGCTGCTCGGCCTCGCCACGGCGCTCTTCGGGCTCATGGCCGGCGGGGTCGCTTCCTATTTCATCATCACCCGCCTTATGAATTTAAGCTTTAGCCTAGATCTGTCGGGTGCTCTCCTGGCCTCGGTCTTGGCCGTTCTGGTGACCGTTGGTCTCGGCCTGATGGGGACCTGGCGGATCTTGAGTCAAAAGCCGGCGCAATACTTGAGAAATCTTTAACGCCGCGCCGTGGTGGCGGCGTTATGGAGAAGGGGGCGCCATTTTCGAGGAGCAGCGGCTACTCCGCTCCTCGAAATTCTTTTCACGAAAAGTTGAAGCTTGACCCATTCTCTTGCGTATTGGCGAAGGCCCCATCATATTTCGGGTGTCGCCGGGAATCGCGGCGGCCGAGGGCTGACTTCCCAGCCTTTCGAGGGAACATCGACGGGACACCGTGAGAAAGGACTCCGATGCAACCGTATGAGCAAAACCAAACCGCCTATGGCACCGGCTTTGCCCGGACGGCGGCACAGGTCGACCAGGGCCTGCGCGCCTTCATGCTCGGCGTCTACAACAACATGGTCCTGGGTCTGGCG
>NZ_WURB01000015.1 GCF_009830105.1 Microvirga makkahensis | reverse complement strand
ATCCGGCGCCGCGTCATCTAGATCAAGCCGGCGGAACCATCGATAGGCCAGATGACGCGAGACCTCCTCGCACAGCTTGCGCTCCGAGCGGATGCCGTAGCAGTAGCCGACGATCAGCATGCGCATCGGCCGTTTCTTCTTTGAGAAACTCACAACGCAGAGGTCCTGTGGAAGGGCATCTCCCATCTTGGATGATCGATGCGCATGGTTCGCCTTGCAGGAATGACCCGACTTGAAGACTTATCCGGTCAGCTTCACGGGTTTTGTAGCGAACATGAGGCGGAACAATTGTAGGATAGCGCTCACGAGCGGGATGCTCCACAGCAGCAATACGAACACGCCAAGGATGCCGGCAATCGGACGCTCAAAGAACGCGATCACGCTGCCGTCCGCAATCGTCATCGAGGTAAGGAAGTTCTGCTCCAGGAGCGGTCCGAGGACGATACCGAGGATGATGGGCGCGATGGGAATGCCGGCTTTGGACAGGGCGAAGGCGAGAACCCCGAAGACCAGCATGACGCCGATGTCGAAGACCGTGTTGTTGATCGCGAAAGAGCCGACGATGCAGAACAGCAGGAGGACTGCCATGAGTTGAGGGCGTGGAACGCTGAGGATCTTGCTGGCTGCGCGGATCGCGAACCAGCCGATCGGCAGCAGCGCGATATTGGCAATGAGGAAGATCATGAAGACTGCATAGAGCATCGCTCCCTGCGTCTCGAACAGGCGCGGACCGGGATTGATGCCCTTCATAAACAGCACGCCGACGGCGATGGCAGTTACCGCGTCTCCGGGGACCCCGAAGACCAGCGCCGGCACCCAGGCGCCGCTCAGGCCCGCATTGTTCGCCGCGCCTGCCTCGATGACGCCTTCGGGATGTCCCGTGCCGAATTTCTGCGGCTCCTTCGAGAACCGGCGCGCCGTGGTATAGGTGATCCAGGCCGCGATATCACCGCCTGCTCCCGGCAGAATGCCGATGATGGTCCCGATGATGGACCCACGGGCCACGTTCCTGCGGTATTTCGAGATGAGCGGAAGGATACCATGAAAAATGCCAGTGATCTTCTGGGGCTTCGCAAAACGCTGCCGAGCCGTTCCGTTCAGAAGGCTGTCAAGAAGCTCAGAGATGGCGAACATGCCGATCATGGCCGGCACGAAGCTAACGCCGCCCATGAGTTGCACGGACCCGAACGTGAAGCGGGGCGAGCCGCTGATCACATCCATGCCGACGCATGCGATCAGAAGGCCGATGAGCAAGGACAGCAATCCGGCGACAAGGCCCGACGCACTCACAAGCGCCGCGCAGGAAAGGCCTATGCATGCGAGCCAGAAATATTCGAAGCTCGAGAAGTTCAAGGCGACACGCGCCAGCGAGGGCGCTGCGACCATCAGGACGACGGCTCCGAACAGACCGCCAATGACGGAGGACACGAGACTGGAGCCCAGAGCCTGCGCGCCGAGCCCTTTCTTCGTCATCATGAACGTCTCGTCCGTATACGCCGCGGAAGCGGGCGTGCCGGGAATGCGCAGCAGACAGCCAGGAATATCGCCTGCGGTGATGGCCGTGGCGGTGCAGGCGACGATGGCGGCAATCGACGACAGCGGATCCATGAAAAAGGTCATCGGCACGAGAAGCGCCGTCGCCATGGTGGCTGTCAGCCCGGGAATGGCGCCGACGAAGAGCCCGAAAATGGAAGCCAGCAGGACGGTGACGACGACCTGAGGATCCGCGATGAGTCCGAAGGCCTCAAGAAGCGTTTGCATGTCTGCCTCACAAACCCAGCGGCGCGAGCAGGCCGGACGGAAGAGGAACCGTCAGGATTCTGATGAAGATCGCATAGACCATGATCGTGGACGCGACGGCGACGAGACCCGCAAGCCAGAGTCGCACGCCCAGCAGGATCATGAAGACCATCAGAACCACCGACATCAGCAGAACGAAGCCTGCGGTCTCCCACAGAAGGATCGTTCCCGCGAGCCCGGCAATGAGCCATGCAAGCGCCCCATAGAAGGGGCGCTCCGGAGCGCTCCCCTCCTCCGCGTCGGGCGCAGCCCACTCAGCTTCCGGAACGATCGCCGGCTCCGTCGGGCGCCGCGCGTTCAGGGCGTAGACGGCACCGAAAACCAGCAGCCCGATGCCGATCACCGTGGGGAAAAGACCCGGCCCATAGGTCTGGCCGGGGATCACCGGAAGGCGCATTGCTTCCATGATGACGCCTGCTCCCGCAAGAGACAGGATCACGCCTGCCAGAAACGGAGCTTTGCTCATGACGGACAGCTTCCGTTCGCGGTTTACTTCGCAAGTCCAGCGGCCTTGATGGCCGTACCGAAACGCTCGTCCGCATCCGCTAAAAATTTCGCGAATTTCTGTGCGTCCGCGTAGTCCATGCCGAACTTCCGGGCAGACATGAACGACTTGAACTCAGGTTTCTCAACGACTTTCGCCATGGCGTCCGAGAGCCGCTTCGCCACGTCGGCCGGCAGATCCTTCGGGCCCGCGATGCCGCGCCAGGACGACAGGTACCAGTCGACGCCAGCAGCCTCCTTGACGGTCGGCACATTCGGGAAGGAGGGATCGCGCTCCGCGCGCATGATGGCAAGCGTCCTCACTTCGCCTGCGTCGACCATCGCCTGCACTTCGGGAATCGTGGTTCCCACCACGGCGATTGCATTCGACGTGAGCAGCTGCAGCGCAGGCGTGATGCCGTCCGTTGGAACCCACGGAACCGTATCGACGGGCATCTGCGAGGCATTGAGAAGACCCGCCATCGCGAGATGAGGCGCGCCGCCGCGATTGGCGCCGGAAGCCTTCAGGGAGCCGGGCTTTTCCTTTGCCCTGGCCAGCAGCTCCTTCAGGTCCTTGGGCCCGTCGGGGCGCACGTTGATGCTCTGTGCGTCTGTATTATAGAGAGCGATCGGCGTGTAGTTCTTGTAGTCCAGCGGCGATGTCCCCAGCCAGTGATAAAGGGAGAGCTCGGTCGTGATCACGCCCAGGGTGTAGCCGTCAGGCTTTGCATTGGCGATTTCGGTATGCCCAATGATGCCGCCCCCGCCCGTGCGGTTGACCACGTTGATCGGTTTTCCAAGCTCCTGTTCGAGGAGCGACGCCACTGTGCGGGCCGTCGCGTCCGTTCCGCCGCCCGCCGCCCAGGGCACGATTAGCGTGATGGGCCGTTCGGGATATTGCGCCAGCACCGGAGTGCTGAGGGTGAACACCGCGGCAGCGGCAAGAACGAGGCGGCGGGTTAGCTTCATGGGATCCTCCAGTGACGTCGTTCGCCTTGCCACATTCGGTGGGAAGCGACCTCTTTAGTTTTCTGTCGGCCCGGTGCGCTGGGTTACAGCACCGGTTTGCTTATTGGCGCTTCGGCGCCATATATTCGGATCACCGTTCCGTATTTCGGACCGTACAAGTAAATAGCCACCGAATGGCGTTGTCAATTCCGCTGCGTCAGCCCTGGGAACAACACAGCCACGACTTTTGGATGAGATCACTTTAGGCTCGGGGCAATGAAGTTTCTCAATTCAGGGGTTTGCGGGTTGGCAAACAGCTCCTCCGAGGGTCCCTGCTCCCATACTTTTCCCTTGTGCATGAAGACGGTGCGGTCAGCGACTTGGCGGGCAAAGCCCATTTCATGTGTCACCAGCACCATGGTCATGCCCGCATCCGCGAGCTCTTCCATCGTCTTCAGAACCTCGCCGGTCAGTTCGGGATCGAGAGCGGACGTTACCTCGTCAAAGAGCATAACCTTGGGCTGCATGGCCAGGGAACGGGCAATAGCGACGCGCTGCTGTTGCCCTCCCGAGAGTTCGTCCGCATAGGCCCCGCTCTTCTCGGCCAGCCCGACGCGACGCAGCACGTCGTGTGCGATCGCCTCTGCCTCCTTGCGGTCGACTCCTTTGACCACCTTGGGCGCAAGGGTCACGTTTTCCATGACGGTGAGGTGCGGAAAGAGGTTGTAGCTTTGGAACACCATTCCGACTTCCTTGCGCAGACTGCGCAGGTCGCCGCCTTGCGGGCCGATCCGGTGTCCAGCCACTTCGATCAAGCCAGCCTGAATTTTCTCCAGACCGTTGATGCAGCGGAGCATGGTGCTCTTGCCCGATCCGCTGCGTCCGATCACCGCCACCACTTCGCTCGGTTCGATGTCGAGCGACACCCCGTCGAGAACCAGAAGCGCGCCGAAATATTTCTTGATTTCGCTAATGTGCAGGGCGGGCATGACGGTTCCCCTTCAAACGTTCGCTCAGGAAGGACAGCGGATAACAGATGGCGAAGTAAATCGCGGCAACCGTCAGGAAGACGTGGAAGGGCTGGAACGTCATGTTGTTGAGAAGTTGTCCGGCACGGGTGAGTTCCACGAAACCGATCAGTGCGACCACGGATGTATTCTTGACGATCTGCACCATGAAGCCGACTGTTGGGCCGAGCGAGATCTTGAACGCCTGCGGAAGAATGACGTAGCGCAGTTGCTGCGTTCGTGTCAGCGCAAGAGCGTCGGCCGCTTCCCATTGCTGTTTCGGAATCGCCTCGATGCAGCCGCGCCAGATATCGGCCAGAAAAGCCGTCGTATAAACCGCCAGCGAGACACCCGCTGCCACCATGGGCGGGAAATGAAGCCCCACGAAGCTCAGGCCATAGAAGGCCAGGAACACGATGATCAGCAGCGGCGTCGCCTGCACCAGCTGTATGAAGCCGGCGATCGCAAGACGCACGGGCCTGGGTCCCAACGTCCGCAGAAGCGCGAAGATCAGCGCGAAGAATCCGCCTATGACGAACGTCATGAGCGACAGAAGCAAGGTCCAGCCTGCGCCACGGATCAGGAACTCGACGCTCTCCCAACCGAATGATCTGATCATGCGCCAGCCCTCGAAACCTCGATGGCATCGGCAATAAGCGACGGCTTGGGCGGCGCCTTGCGCCGGAACAGCCACATGCCGATGCGCCAGTAGACGAACCTGAACGCGAAAGTCATTGCGATATAGATCACAGCGACGCACAGGAAGGTTTCGAGACTGCGAAACGTTGTCGACTCGATCCTGGCTCCTGCAGCCGTAAGCTCGGTGGCAGAGATTGCCGAGGCGATCGAGCTGCCCAACAGGGTAAGCGTGAGCTGCCCTGTCAGTGCGGGATAGATGATCTGGAGGGCAGGAATGATCACAACATAGCGCACCACCTGAAGGCGCGACAGGCCGAGCGCCAGACCGGCCTCGATCTGAGTTCGCGGAATGGCCTGCAAACCCGCCCGCAGAATCTCGGTTGAGTATGCACCGAGGTTCAGCGCGATGGCGATGATCGCCGCCATGTTCGCTGACAGCCGCACGCCGACATAAGGCAGCCCGAAGAAGATCAGGAAGAGCTGCACCAGCAGCGGCGTATTGCGAAAGAGTTCGACGTAAACGCCGACGGCACGGTCGAGCCAGCGGGGTCCTTCCGTGCGCGAGACAGCACCTACGACGCCGATCGCGAGACCTGCCACGATGGCCTGACCCGAAAGGATCAAAGTATTGAGCGCTCCTTCCACGAGTTGGGGCGCCAGCGCCATCACAGGCGTGAAATTCATCTGGTAGGCCATTCACATCGGCTCACGTTGGGCGCCTGCAACGCCGGACAGAGAAAGGTTGGCAACCGTGAGAATGCTCCCGCGAGATGCATCTGCGGGGAGCGGACGCGTCACGGGATGTCTCCCGTGACGCGAACCGATCAGAACGTGGGCAGCTTGCCACCGGGGATCGGAATGCCGACCCACTTCTGGTGCAGGTCCCCCAGAGAACCGCTGACTTCACTGTAGTAGATGTAGTTGTTGAGCCACCGGTGCAGTTCGTTGGCGTTCTTGCGCACGGCCATGGACCAGTAGAGCGTGAAGATCGGAACGTCGGACTTCACTTCGAGATCGGTTAGATTGTTCTTCTTGATCACGTCGTTGGCAACAGCGGCCACTGCCGCCGTCGCGTCGACCTGGCCAGAGATGAGGGCCTGCATCGCAAGCGCGTCGTCGTCAAAGCGAACGACCTCAAGACCTTTGATGCCGAAGCCGCTCACCGCCGCATCCTGCGTACTGCCCTTGGGAACTGAAACGCGCTTTCCGGCGAGGTCATCGAGCTTCTTCAGCGGCATGTCCTTGCGGGCAACGAAGCGCATTTCATACGCCCCGTAGGGATTGGTCATAAGAAACGTCCTGGCGCGCTCCGGCGTCGCTGTCATGTGGGCGATCAGCATGTCGACGCGGCCGGATTCGAGAGCCGCCGCGCGCGAGGCATTGTTCACGGGCACGATCTCGGCCTTCACGCCAAGGTTCTTGGCCACGTCATTGGCCAGATCGACCAGAAAGCCTGCGGTCTTTCCGCTGGCATCCACCGTGTCGTAGGGCGGGATGCCGGTGAGTACACCGATCGTCACGGTACCCTTCTGGGCAATCTCGCCTAGGGTCTGGGCCTTTGCCGGCACGGATGCAGCCGTTCCGGCGGCGACGGCAAAGGCCGTAGCGAGCGTGACGCTGCGGAGCTTCAAAAACAGGTTCACGATCTACCTCCCGTAATGTTCTTCTTGACCGCCAAAGCCCGGAATAGAGAACTCTGGACCGGAATGCGGAATGCAAAGATAATGCACCCCACATGTCAGATGTCAATTCCGTTTAGAACGATGGCCAAGCCTAGGGGGAGAGGAACCGAGCGGGAGACGGCAAAAGTCTCCTCTGGCATGCAGAAACTACAAGCCATCCTCCCGAGCTGCTTGCTTAGGAAGTGTAAAGGCCCGTACGTGTTTGGCAGCGGGATGGCCCGCTATCGCCGTGGCGGCCTGCCGGAATGGCTGGGCGCTCAAAGGAAGGGCGAGAGCGCTCGAGCGATGGCAGTCTGCTGGGTCTCGTTCGATGCCATCATGGGAGAGCGGGGAAAGCTGACGGGAACGCCCTGGAGGCTCTGAGCGGTCTTGACCTGAGCCGGCAGGTTCGGGGCCGAAACCGCCATCCAAATGTCAAGCAACTGCCTGTGCAGCAGAAGAGCCTGCTCCCGGTCGCCCTCTTGGACCGCATTCCACAAAGCCACGCAGGCGCGTGGGGCGGCGCTGGCTATGGCCGCGATGGACCCGATGGCTCCCACGTCGTAGCAGCTCATGAGGCCCCCATCGATAGCCGCGAACACACGTTCGGCTCCGACCTGTCGCACGAGATCCACATAGGTGCCGAAGTCCTTGTCGCTCTGCTTGACTGCCTGTACCTGCGGCACGGCCTCCATGATCCTCGCCGCCAAGGCTGGAGTCACGTTGGTCCAAGGAATGACGTTGTAGATGACCAGAGGCAGCTTCGTGACCTGCGCGACGGCAGCGTAGAACGACACGATCCCATCATCGGACGGCCGGAAGATATAGTGAGGTGGGGCGACCTGAATTCCCTGGATGGAAAACCTGTCAACGATTCTCGCCCTGTCGACCGCGGCCCGGGTGCTGTCGGCGATGATGCTGGCCAGGACCGGCAAGCGCCCGTTCAGGGTCTCCGTCGTCAGTTGAACAAGACGGGCGAGCTCATCCTCAGAGAGGGTATAGCCCTCCCCCGTGCTGCCGCCCACGACGACGCCGTGAACGCCCTGCCGCTCCATCCACTCGAGCTGCGCGATGTAGGCTCCTTCATCGATGTTTCCCTGGGCATCGAAGGAGGTCGTGACAGGCGCCAGCACACCACGGGGAAGCTGCAAGGCAGACATGAACAACTCCGGAAACTGAACCCTCAAGCCTTCTTATCGAAGCCAAGCTGACGGGAAATCTGATCGGCCGTCGCGACCACAAGCGCCGCTAGGGCGGGGAGCTTATCGTGCGTCACGCGCTCCTTGGGGCCGGACACGCTGATCGCCGCAAAGACACGGCCGGCCGAATTGTAGATCGGGGCTGCCACGCAGCGAATCCCCGGCTGATGCTCTCCCTCGTCGATGGAATAGCCGCGCTCGCGGGTGCGCGCGAGTTCCTCGCGGAGCTGGTCGGGATCCGTGATCGTGGTGGGTGTATAGGGCACAAGCCCAGTGCGAATGACTCTCTCCACCGCGAACGGATCCTGGTAAGCCAAAGCCGCCTTCCCAACCCCGGTGCAGTACGATGGCGAAATGGACAGGGTCGTAGTCCAGTTCACGCTGTTGCCGCCCGGCTCCAAGTGCTCGATGCTGACCATGTTGGTTCCGTCGAAAACGCATAGATGCGAATTCTCGCCGGTGGCGCTCATCAGCCGCTCAACGAAGTGCCGCGCCTCGCGATACACGTCAATGTTGCCCAGAACGATGCTGCCCAACTCGAAAAGGCGGATGCCCATCCGGTAACGGTCGCGCTCCTTGTCCTGTTCGAGGAGCTTTGCCTCCCTCAGGCTGCTGACGAGCCGGTGAACAGTGGTCTTCGGCATGCCGCATCGGGCCGAAATCTCGCTAAGCGTCAGAGAGCGGTCGTACCGGGAGAAGCAGTCCAGCACCGCCATGAGTTTGTGCATCGACTTCAGGGATCCCCGGTCGTTCACCTGAACTTCGGAAACCGCAGAACTCTTGTTTTGGTTAGTCTTGGCCATTGTTCCTCATGCAGACACAGCGTGTCGCAATCTTATGACGAGCTCCTATAGCGCGCCACATCCTGAACGGAAACATAATTCTGGGATTGACAACCGCAATACGGACCAATTAGTCATGAATTCCGAAATACGGAATTAAGGTCCGGCAATGAGAAAACCGACTGATCCAGCCCGTGTGCTTTGCGTGGGCGTGGCCGTTCTCGACAACATGTTTGCCATCGATCATTTCCCTGCCGAGCCCACCAAAGTTTTCGCGCAGGATTTCCGGCAGGTGGGCGGCGGCCCCGCTGCCAATGCAGCCGTTACCATCGCCCGTCTCGGAGGGGACGTTTCCCTTTGGGCCCGAGTCGGTGACGACGGGATTGGGGCCGGCGTTATCGCGGAGCTGGCCCAATACAACGTTGACACGTCCACGATCCGCCGCGTTCCGGGTCGTCGCACGGGCGTCTCCGCCGTCATGGTGGACGATAACGGCGAGCGTTTCATCATCGCCTTCGCGGACCGAGAGCTAGATACCGACCCGTCGTGGCTTCCCAGTGAGCTGCCCAGGAACATCGACACGGTGCTGTGTGACGTGCGCTGGCCCGCTGCATCGGAAAAGGTTCTGCGCATGGCGCTCGAAAGCGGCATTCCGAGCGTCCTCGACGCGGACCTGACCAACGACGATGCGGTCGAGCGGCTCATCGGTCTTGCTTCTCATGCAGTCTTCTCCGCTCCGGCCCTACGGCGCCTTGCGGGGACGGACGACATCGAAGGCGGCTTGCGCGCAGCTCAGAGCCGGACGAAAGGCATCGTCTCCGTCACCCTGGGAGCGGACGGGTTCGCATGGCTGGAGCATGGCGAAGTCCGCCGCGTGCGCGCCTTCCCGATCGAAGCCGTGGACACCCTCGCCGCAGGCGATGTCTTCCATGGCGCCTTCGCGCTCGCCTTAGCAGAGGGGCATCCCACCGAAGGTGCGGGCCGCTTCGCAGGAGCAGCGGCGGCCTTAAAATGCACGCGCTGGGGCGGCCGGGCCGGCATCCCGACCCGCGAGGAACTCGACGGATTCATGACCGAAAGGGCCTGACGTTCAGGCGCACGAACACATTTCTCCAACACTTCAAGACGAGAAAGAGAATGACCGAGAAGGAAACGCTCACAAAGAAACTCCGCTCCGGCAAGCCGACCTTCGGCATGACGATGTACAGCGGCTCGAACGCTGCCATCGAGATTGCCGGAAACTGGGGCCTTGACTTCGCCTTCATCGATGCCGAGCACACGGCTGTGAATGTCGACACCCATTTGGAGAAGCTCATCCTCGCAGCGAAACTCTCC
Organism: Microvirga makkahensis; assembly: GCF_009830105.1. Taxonomy (GTDB): domain Bacteria; phylum Pseudomonadota; class Alphaproteobacteria; order Rhizobiales; family Beijerinckiaceae; genus Microvirga; species Microvirga makkahensis. Next base: position 97,013 of record NZ_WURB01000015.1, on the reverse strand, counting down.
GGCATCGCGCCGCTGATCCGCACGCGCGGCACGATCGAATGGGATATCCGCAAGTCTCTCGAACTCGGCGCGGCAGGCGTCATCATTCCACAGGTCAACACCGCCGAACAGGCCAAGTCCATTGTACGCGCCGCGAAGTTTCCACCCCTCGGTCGACGGGGCGGCGACGCCTCGGTGCGCGCGGCAGGCTTCGCAGGACCAGACTTCAAGTGGTCGACCTACACGCAGAGCGCCAATAAGGAGACTCTCGTGATCCCAATGGCGGAAAGCTTCGAGTTCTTCGACAACATCGACGCCATTCTCGATGTGGAGGGTATCGACGTCATCAATTTCGGACCCGCAGACTATTCTCTCTCTAGGCTCATCCCGATCGACTACTCCATGTCGAACCCGGAGGTGAACGAGAAACTCGACGAACTCATCGAGAAGTGCCACGCCCGCGGTATCAAGGTGATGGCGCCCTGCATTCCGCCAACACCCGAAAACGCAGTCAAGCTCGTTGAGAAGGGTGTCGACATGATCATCCTCGGCAACGACGTGATGTTCCTGAACCAAGGATGCCAGCGCGCCAGTGAGGCCATGAAGGTTGTCAACGGCTGACGCTGGAACGCTCGAATTATCTGCGGCACCCGCCAACCGCAACGGACGGCTGCCGTCTGCATGAAGGAACGGTTATGAAGATCTCAGCAGGGAAGCTCCGCGGTATGCGGAGGCTCGCCGACAATGATGGACGCTTCAAGATGGTCGCCGTCGACCAGCGTCCGCCAATGCTCAAAGCACTCGCCCCGAAACTGGCGCCGCGAGAGCCCGGATACGAGGATCTCGCGAAAGCGAAGGCGACGCTCGCCAAGAAGCTCCTGCCGCTCGGCTCGGCACTGCTGATCGACCCGGATTACGGGTTCAGCGAGGCGGAGGCCGTGATCCAGCCTAGCAAAGGCCTTCTGATCACGCTGGAGGATTTCAACTTCGCCGAGACATCGGAGGGCCGCAAGACCAGCCTCATGAAGAACTGGAGCGTCGGCAAGATCAAGCGCATGGGCGCCGACGGTGTGAAGCTTCTGCTCTGGTACCGGCCCGATGCCACGCAGGATGTCGTTGCGCATCAGAAGAGGCTCGTGCGCGAGGTTGGCGAAGCCTGCCGCAAGTACGACATTCCCTTCCTGCTCGAACTTCTCGTCTATCCGTTCAAGGGATCCCAGGGGCACACCACGGACTATACCGAGGACAAGGAGAAATATCCCGAACTCGTCTTGCAGAGCCTAAGGGATTTTGCGAGCCCGGAATTCGGCGTCGACATCTACAAGCTTGAGAGCCCGGTAGTCGCCTCGGCACTTCCCGATCCGGATGTGGACAGCCCGGAAACCCGTGAGGCGCAGGCTCAGTTCAACCAGATCTCCCAGATCATCGATAAGCCCTGGGTGATGCTGAGCGCCGGCGCAAGCATGGAAGTCTTCCGGCGCGTTTTGACCTTCGCCTATAGGGCTGGCGCGAACGGCTATCTCGCCGGCCGCGCCATCTGGTGGCCATCCTTCGGATACTACCCCGACATCGCCGCCATGGAGCGGCAACTCGACCACGAAGCGACCCGCTACATGAACGAAATTAATGCCCTAACGGTGTCCCTCGCCAAGCCTTGGAGCGAAGCGCCCGGCATCGCGGGCAACATCGAATTGGTAGCGGCTGGGCGTTCCTTTACGAGCGATTACGCCGCCTTTGAAGACACGCATCAATAAGGATTTCTGAAAAGATGCTTGAAGATTTAAAAGGCAAGCGCGTTCTTGTCACCGGATCGAGCACAGGTATGGGGGCGGCCGTTGCCAAGGCGTTCGCCGCGCACGGCGCGCGCGTCATCGTGCATTACAACGCAAGCGCAGGCGAAGCCGAAACCGTCGGGCGGGAGATCCGAGAGGCGGGCGGCGAGGCTTACGTCCTGCAGGCGGACGTGTCGCGCTCCGCTGCGGCGGCGCAGCTGGTGGAGGATACGGTCGGCAAACTCGGCGGTCTCGACATCCTGATCAACAATGCAGGCGCAATGATCAAGCGGTCGCCTCTGCAGGAGCTCGACGACGAGCTTTACGACCGAGTTCTCGACACTAACATCCGCTCGGTGGTGATGACCTCGAAAGCCGCCCTGCCCTATCTCGGCAGGGCGCAAGGCGGCGGCGTGATCATCAACATGAGCTCCATTGCGGCGCGCAACGGCGGCGGGCCGGGAGCAGGTCTCTATGCAGGTGCGAAAGCCTTCGTGCTCAACATCACGCGCAACATGGCCAAGGAGCTCGCGCCCAGCAACATCCGCGTGAACGGCGTTTCGCCCGGCGTCATCATGACCCCGTTTCATGAGCGCTTCTCAAGCCCGGAATGGATCGAGGCGCAACGCAAGACGATTCCCATGGCAAGGATCGGCACACCTGAAGATGCAGTCGGCGTGTTCCTGTTCCTCGCGAGCAACGCCATGAGCGGCTACATCAGCGGCCAGACCATCGAATTGAACGGCGGCCAGTACATGCCTTGAAGGTCGGTTCTCCAAAAGCCCGCCCTTAATCAGACGACGGGCCCGCCGCATGACCAGTGCGGTCGTGGCGCCAGCGGGTGCCAGCATCACGGCGCGAACTAGGTTGGACCGCAGAGAGAGGTGGTCCGAGGCCGCGGGTCCCTCAGCAAACGCCAATGCATTGGCGGGCTGCAGGAACCGCTCCCTATCACCCGATTCCTCGCCAGGGCATGGCCGTCACAATTGACCTCGGGAACAGCTGCGTGTCGCTGGTGCTGGCGTCGCCAACCTGGGTCGTGCGTGACGATAAAGGCCGCGTCGTCGACCTGCAAAGGATCGCCACCCGCACGATCGCTCGGGCTCCAAGAACCGGCCTGTTGTTTGCACTGCCCGCACCGGCAGCGCCTGGACCGGAGTTGGCGCCGTTGCTATGCTGGCAGGACGACCACCTTCGTCTTGACCGGCGTGCGTGAGTACAGGTGCATCATATCCTGAGTGAGCAGGCCGACGCAGCCGCTTGTGATGCCTGTACCGATCGATTCGGCGTCGAGGCTGGCGTAGATCGTGTAGAGCGTGTAAGCGCCGTTCTGGTAGAGATAAAGCGTGCGGGCGCCGAGCGGATTGTCGAGGCCACCGGGCATGCCGCGGGCCCATTTGGCCGCCTCGGGCTGGCGCCGGATCATCTCCTTGGGCGGGGTCCAGGTCGGCCATTCGGCCTTGCGCCCAACATAAGCGTCACCGCTCCACCGGAATCCGTCGCGGCCGACATTGGCACCATAGCGGGTGGCGGTTCCGTCGCCCTCGATGCGGTAGACGTAATAGTTGCCGGGATCGACGATAATCGTGCCGGGCGCCTCTTTGGTGTCGTAGCGGACTGTCCGGCGATAGTATTTCGGGTCGACCTTGCTGACATCGATCGCCGGGATCGGGAATTTCTCATCGGGCACCGGCCCGTAGACCCTCGCCGCCTCGGCGACGCTCATGCCGTCGGAGGTCACGCAACCGGCCAGCCCCAGCGCGCCGATGCCGACGGCCGAGCCGACCAGAAACGACCGGCGGCTGAGAAGCGCCGACCGACGCCCGAGCAAAGCCACCTCGTCTGTCTCGCCGACATCGGCGTTCCCACTGTCCATGATCATGATTTGGCCGTTTCCCATGTCCTGTTGCCCGCCGAGACAATGCTCCGGCAACCACCCGCTGAACGTCTCGTTGGGCTGAGATTGCCGTCACACGGATCACTTGGCAAGCCTGGGCCTTCGTTGCGCAGAGCCTGCCATGCACCAAAATCAGTAACATGCACGGAACCGTCGCAAACTCATCAGTAACTCAGTTCGGTCTATGCCTCCGGTGGCTCCGAAGGTGCGCGATATTCAAGGGCAGGCATTTTGATCGTTCGGTGATCCTGCTGTGTGTCCGGTGGTATCTCGCTTACGGACTGAGCCTGCGGAACTTGGAAGAAATGATGGCCGAGCGTGGCATCTCGGTCGATCACGCGACCATTCACAGATGGATCATTCGCTACTCGCCCGACCTGCTGGAGCGGTTCAATCGGCGCAAGCGCCCGGTCATGAACAGATGGCACATGGACGAGACGTATATCAAAGTCCGTGGGCGTTGGATGTATCTCTGCCGCGCCATCGACAGCAACGGCGATACGGTCGAGTTCCGGTTCAGCGAGAAGCGCAATCTTGCTGCGGCCAAACGCTTCCTGCGCAAGGCGCTGAAGCGCCACAGCCGTCCTGAGCGGATTGTGGTCGACGGCAGCCAGACGAACCGCGAGGCGATCCTGTCTTGCGATACTGCAGATCGACTTCAGAGCAGATCACAGCGTGATTTGGAATCCATTCGCATCCGCCAAAGTACCTACCTCAACGATCGCATCGAGCAGGATCATCGCGCTATCAAAAGGCGCATTCGTCCGATGCTCGGCTTCAAGTCGACTACCACGGCCCACGTGATCCTGGGTGGGATTGAGATGGTTCACATGATGCGCAAGGGACAGGCGAAGTACGCCTGCACTCATCAAACGTCGCTCGCTGAACAGTTCGATCGGCTTGCCGCATAAGCAAATCTGAGCCGCCCAAGGAGCTTTCCATCCGCATGCACAAATTGCGACAGAGCCCTCCTGTCGGCTCATGAGGCCTCGGACGGCGTCACGGCTGGCAGAGCCTCGTCCTCGTCCCTGGGCTTCGGCTGGCGCCATGCGATCAGGCGGTAGAACATCGGGATCAGGAAGGTCGCAATGAAGGTCGCCGCCAGCATCCCGCCGATGACGCCGGTCCCGATGGAATGGCGGCTGGCGGAGCCGGCACCAGTCGAGATGGCGAGCGGCACGACTCCCAGGATGAACGCCAGCGAGGTCATCACGATGGGGCGGAACCGCAGCCGTGCGGCGTCGATGGCAGCCTCGACCGCGCTCACCCCCTCCTGCCGCCGGAGCACCGCGAACTCCACGATCAGGATCGCGTTCTTGGCGGCCAGCCCGATGAGCGTGACCAAGCCGATCTGGAAATACACGTCGTTGGTCAACCCCCGCAGCCAGATCGCCACGAGAGCGCCGAACAGCGCGAACGGCACCGCCGTGATCACCGCCAGCGGCAGGCTCCACTTCTCGTACTGCGCCGCCAGGATCAGGAACACCATGACCAGGCCGAAGATCATCGCCTGGGATCCGGTGCCGCCCGTTTCCAGCTCCTGATAGGCCGAACCCGTCCAGGCGATCTGGAACCCCTCTGGAATCGCCTCCCGCGCCAACTCCTGCATGGCGGCGATTGCTTGCCCGGAGGTGTAGCCCGGGGCCGGATTCCCGGTCACCTTGGCGGCGTTGAAAGCGTTGAAGCGCTCCAGCTGATCGGGGCCGATGACGCGCTCGACGCTCACCAGTGTGCTGAGCGGGATCATGCTGCCAGACCCCGCCTTGACGAAGACGTGCCTGAGATCGTCCGGCGTCTGACGGAAGTTCGATTCCGACTGCAGCATGACGCGGTAGTTGCGCCCGAACAAGGTGAAGTCGTTTACGTAGAGGTTGCCGAACGTGCTCTGCATAGCCTCGAACACCGAGTTGATCGGTACGTTCAGAGCCTTCGCCTTCTCGCGATCGAGATCGATCTTGTACTGCGGGACGCTCGTATCGAACGTCGTGCGCACGCCGGTGAGTTCGGGGCGCTTGGAGGCGGCCTCGACCAGTTTCGCGGTCGCCGCCGCGAGATTGGCGACGCCGCTGCCTGTGCGGTCCTGGAGATAGAGCTCGAAGCCGCCCGTGGTGCTCAGGCCCATGATCGGGGGCGGATTGAAGGCGAGGACCATGCCGTCCTTGATGCCCGCATTCATGCCAATGAACGGCCCCGCCAGCCTACGGGCATCGAGTTCCGGCGCTCGGCGCTCGTCCCAATCCGTGAGCGACACGAAGGAGGTGCCGGCGCTGGTCTTCTGGCCGCCCGAGAGCAGATCGAAGCCCGACACTGCAAACACATTCTCCACCGCCGGATGGTTCCGGAAGTTGTCGCTGGCCGTGCCGACCACCGCCTGGGTGCGGCTCAGCGAGGCCGCCGGAGGCAGAATCGCGACGCTGAACAGAACGCCCTGGTCCTCGTCCGGCACGAGCGAACCCGGAATCGTCATGAACAGGTAGGCGGTCGCCCCGACCACGCCGGCCGAGATCATCAGGCCCACCGCCACGCGGCGGACCAGGAAGCGCACGCCGGCCGTATAGCCGGCGGTGAGCCGGTCGAAGGCGCGGTTGAACAGGCGGAACGGCAGGGCCGGCTGCTGATGACCGGGCTTCAGGATCAGCGCGCACAGGGCGGGCGTGAGGGTCAGCGCCACGATGCCGGAGATGGTCACCGAGATCGCGATCGTGACCGCGAACTGCTTGTACATCTCGCCGGCCAGGCCACCCATGAAGGTGACGGGCACGAACACGGCGCAGAGCACCAGCACGATGGCGATCACCGGGCCCGTGACCTCGCCCATGGCCTTGATGGCGGCCTGACGCGGGGGCAGATGCTCCGCGGTCATGATGCGCTCGACGTTCTCCAGCACCACGATGGCGTCGTCCACCACGATGCCGATGGCCAGCACCAGGCCGAACAGGGTCAGCAGGTTGATCGAGAAGCCGAACATGTACATGCCGGCGAAGGTGCCGATGATCGAGATCGGCACGGCGATCACCGGAATGAGCGTAGCACGCCAGTTCTGCAGGAACAGGAACACGACGGCGACGACGAGGATGATCGCCTCGATGAAGGTATGGATGACCTCCTCGACGGAGACCTTGATGAACTTGGTCGTGTCGAAGGGAATTTGATAGTCGATTCCTTCGGGAAAAGCCTGCTTCAGCTCCTCCATGCGGGCGGTCAGCGCCTCCATGGTGGCCAGCGCATTGGCGCCGGGCTGGAGGTAGACCGCGATCGGAACGGCCGGCGTGCCGTTGAGTTCGGCCGTGACCGTGTAGCTCTGGGCGCCGAGTTCGACCCGGGCGACATCCTTCAGGCGCAGCGCGGCGGCGTTCGCGTCGGAGCGCAGGATGATGTTCTCGAACGCCTCCTTGTCCGGCAGGCGGCCCATGGTCGTGGCCGAGTAGGTGAAGGCGACCGACTTGTCGGTGGGCTCGTCGCCGAAGCGGCCGGCGGCGAACTGGGCGTTCTGCTCGCGGATGGCGGCTGCGACGTCCGTCGGCGTCAGGTTGAACTGGGCGAGCTTGTCCGGCCGCAGCCAGATGCGCATGGAATAATCGAGAGAGCCGAGCGCCGAGGCGTCGCCCACGCCCGGGATGCGCTTGAGCTCGTCGATGACGTTGAGAAGCGCGTAATTGCCCACAAAGGTGCGATCGTAACGCGGGTCCGTCGAGAACATGGCGACCATGCCCAGGATCGACGTCGAGCGCTTGGCGACGGTGACGCCCTGGCGGGTCACCTCCGAGGGGAGGGTCGGAGTCGCGCGCTGGACACGATTGTTGACGTCGATGGTGGCCTGGTCCGGATCCGTGCCCAGGGCGAAGGTCACGGTCAGCTGCATCGTGCCGCTGCTGGAGTTGGAGGATTGCATGTAGAGCATGCCCTCCACGCCGTTGATCTGCTGCTCAAGGGGGGCCGCCACGGTCTGGGCGACCGTCTCGGCACTGGCGCCCGGATAGGTGGCGCTCACGACCACCTGCGGCGGCGTCAGTTCGGGATATTGGGCAATCGGCAATGCCCGGATCGCCAAGGCTCCCGCGAGAACGATGACGATCGAGATCACGGCCGCAAAGACCGGCCGGTCGATGAAAAAGCGGGAATTCATCACTTCACCGCGACATTCGTGTGGGTGGAGGCCGAGGCGGTCACAGGGGCTCCGGGACGCACCTTGATGACGCCTTCCGTGACGAGCCTGTCACCCGCCCGCAGGCCCGACGACACGACCCAGCCGCCCTCGGTCTGACGATCGAGCTGAACCGGGCGGACCTCGGCCTTGCCGCTCCCGTTGATCGTATAGACGAACTGCCCCTGCGGTCCCTGCATCACGGCAGCCTCGGGGATCACGATGGCCTCGTTCAGGGTCAGGCCGGTGACGGTCGCCCGCACGAACTGGCCCGGCACGAGGCGGTGATCGGGATTCTTCACCACGGCGCGCGCCTGCAGGGTTCCGGTTTCGGTGTCGATGCTGCTCGACGTGAAGTCGATGGTGCCCTCGTGCTCGTAGACTTCGCCATCCCCGAAGGCGATCTTCACCTTGAGGTCCTTCGCTGGAGCGCCCTCGTTCTGCGCCTTCAGGAGGCGCCGGATCTCTGCGCCTTCGCGATCGGCGAAGGCGAAATTCACATAGACGGGATCGAGCTGAGTGATCGAGGTCAGCAGGCCGCTGTCGCCGCTGGTCCCGATCAGGCTGCCCTCCGGTACCTGCTCCAGGCTGGTGATGCCGCCGATGGGGGCTCTCACATGCGTGTAGTCGAGGTTGAGCTGAGCGGTCTGGACCTGTGCCCGGGCTGCTGCGACGGACGCTTCCGCAAGTTCCTTCGCCGCGATGGCATCGTCCCGCGACTTCTCGCTGCCCGCGCCCCTTGCAAAGAGCTGCAAGGCGCGTTCGGCATCGCGCTTGGCCTGGCTGAGCTGCGCCTGAGCCTGCTGGAGCTGCGCCTTGGCCCGGGCCAGCTCCGCCTCGAAGGGTGCGGGATCGATCTCGAAGAGCACCTGATCGGCTTTGATCTGCGCGCCTTCGGTGAAGTTCCTCTTGAGCAGGATGCCGCCGACGCGGGCTCTCACCTGCACCTCGCGGAACGCCGAGATCCGGGCCGCGTACGAGTATGTGACGGGAACGCTCTTCGCCTCGATTCGGGTCACGGTCACCTGCGGCGGCGGAGCCTGGCCTCCTCCCGGTTGCTGGGCGTTCGCAGCCGCGACCGGACCGAGGAACAGAGCTGCAGACAGAGAGATAGCGGCTGCCGGGAAATTGGTTCGGATCATCGGTGGAATCGTCACGACTCTTGAGAATGGTGCAGCGCATATAATTATTGACTGACCGGTTAGTCAATATTAAATCAACGAATTGTCGGCTGTTCCGGTAGAGCTTGAGGGCGGCCGACCGAACTGCCTGACCGATCCCTGTTGACGCATCGACTGCGCCCGTAAGACCTTGGTGATCCCTGCCGGAAGAGGTGAAACACTAATGCCGACGCACCCGAGCGACGAAGAGCGGGAGACGAGGGATTCGGGTAAGGCCGGCGCTGTCAGGACCCGCCGCAAAGCCGAACGCCCGGGCGAGATCCTGGAGGCGGCCTTCGAGGAATTCGTTCAGAAGGGCTATGCCGCCACGCGCTTGGAGGACGTCGCCGCCCGGGCCGGCGTCACGAAGGGCACGATCTACGTCTACTTCGAGAACAAGGAGCAGGTCTTCGTGGCCATGGTCCGCGAACTCTCGCGGCCCGTTCACGTTCAGGCCGAAGAATTCGCCGAGAGCAGCGCCTCATCGACGGCGGAGTTCCTGCGCGCCTATCTTTGCTTTCTGTACCGGATCCTTGCGACGGACCCGCGAGGCCGGGAGATTTTCCGTCTGCTGATCGCCGAGGCGAACCGCTTCCCCGAACTGATCGACGAGCATCATCAGAACTTCATGGGCCCCGTGGTCAGACGCCTGCGTCAGAGCCTGGAGGACGGAGCCGAGAGAGGTGAGATCCGCCGCTCATCGATCCTGGAGTTTCCGGAGCTGCTCCTCTCGCCGGCCCTGTCCCTGAACATCTCGATGCTTCTGTTCTCGGATCGCCGGCCCATCGACATGGAAAGGCATTTCGAGATTGCAGTGGATCTGCTGCTCAATGGCCTCCTGCAGAGGCCGGCCGGGAAAGCCGATCAGCCCGGGCAATCCTCCTGAATCGGCTGCATTCTCAAGAAACCGATGGTCATCGGCCCCGTCCCGGCAACCGACCGCGGAAATCTGACAAGCGTGCCGGATCACGATTCCCGGCTTCCCTGATGTCAGGTCAGACGCCCTCGATCCGCGGCGTCGCCGGTCCAGCGCGAGCGGGCGCTTCTCCGCTGCTTTCGCGCGGGGCGGGTGCCTTCAAGGGAGCCTTGGGGTGGACGGGTGGCTGGCGGCCATGATCTTTGGTGACGCTCGGGCTTCCGCTGGCCGCCCCGTGGTCCATGCGCTGTGCGACAATCCGGCGCATTCGGGAAAGCGCCTCCTGAACCTCAGGGCGTTCGGAGACATCCTGGGCCGGGAACTCGTGTCGGCACAGGCGGCAGGTCAGCTCCGCCCCGAACTGGAGCTTCCGCAAGCGGACCTTGAACAGCTTCCGGCATTGCGGACAGACCAGATCGATCCGTGTGCTACCGTGATCCTCAAACAACCGCCATCCTCCCCTTCAGCCCCGTCCAATCTTCCTGAAGCATGGCAGTAAGGCGAGAGCGAGGCACTGCCAGTGCCGTCCGGCGACTTCTATACGACTTCTATACAATGCCCCAGGCACGATAACGGGTCCGGCCGGTGAGCTCGCGCGGCAGGGCACCACCCAGCTGCGCCAGCATCAGGTCGACGGCCTTGGGAGTGACCTTCAGGAGCTTGGCGCTCAGCGGCACCGTCACCAGAGGGCGGGAGAGGAACAGCTCGACGAGGTCCGGCAGCCTCGAATTCGAGCGGCACTTGGCGGTGACGCGCGACATCAGATCGCGGGCCAGGATCAGCCGGTCCAGATCCTTGTTGCCGATCGCGACGGCCTCCTCCACAACCGCACAGAAGCCCTCGACCTTCTCGAGCACCCCTTCCCTCCCCTGCGGCCGGAACCTGGACTGCTTGAATCCCGCGGCCAGCGGCAGCAGACGGCTGGTCAGACCCCGCGCGCGCAGGATCGCAGCCGCCACGATCAGGCCGAGCCACGGCAGGCGGGTGTAGAGGTTCAGGTCGAGCCAAGCGTTCCAGGCGACGGCGGCGGCCGCCACGGCCGGCCAGTGGGAAGTGCGCTTGACCACATCGAGCCAGAGATCCTCGTTTTCCGCCTCATCGTGATCCGGATCGTAAACGAAATGCGGGCGGCTCCTCGGCAGCGGGGTCTCGCCGGCCAATACCCGATCCGTGCGCTCGAGCAGGGCATCGATCTCGGCGAAATGCGCCTTCCACGGATCGGCATCGTTGGCAAAGGACAGGTCGTCGTCCTCGCTTTGCGGATCCGGTTTTCTCTTTCGCCGCCCCTGATCCACCTCCCCTCGCATGGGGCCGATCCCGCGCAGGGCGGCCAGGCCGTCGATCGACAGAGGCCAGGGTGTCGGCCGGGCCAGGGCGGTTCGCCTCGCCCGGAGAGCCGCGGCGGCGCGCGTGAGCTCATGCGTGGGGTGGCGCACGTCCATGCCGGCGTCGTGCAGCACGAGATCGCCGACGTCGACGAGATGTCCGTCCAGGATGATCGCCCGCACGGCCTCGGTCATGTCGCAGCGCGACTGCCAGCCATCCGACAGGCCGGACGCCTCCACCCGGGCGTCGAAGCGCAGGATGGCGATGGAAATCTCCTCCAGTCGGCCGGCGACCCTTTCCCACGGCAGATCCGGGAGATCGTAGGCGCGAAGCGACGGCCGCTCGTCGTCGAACTCCCCTCCCCTGCCTCCGAAATCCATGCGGCCCCTCATCGTCAAGTTCTTGACCGGCAAGGCATAGCTCGTCGAGGCGAAGCAAAGCAAGCCTTCCCTGCGACGAGGTCTGAAAGGGGGCCATTCGCGCCCCCTCTCCGCGCGGAGGAGTCCGTTCGCGGATCAGGCCATCTCTTCACTCCGCCGCCTTCGGCAAGGGTTCGACGGTCTGGATCACCTCGAAACCTTCGAACTCCGGGTGGCCCAGGGTCAGCGGCTTGTTGGAGCCGGTGCTGGCGCGGGTATGCGAGGCGCGGAACTGCTCCGAGCGGGTCCAGGCCTCGAAATGGGCCTTCGAAGCCCAGACGGTGTGCGAGGAATAGAGCACGTGATCCTCGCGCTCCGGCCCGCGCAGCATGTGGAATGCGACGAAGCCCTCGAGTTCGTGCAAATAGCTCTCTCGCGTGAGCCAGCGTTGCTCGAATTCCTGCGCGGCGTCCTTCAGGACCTTGAAGCGGTTCATGGCAATGAACATGGAAAGGATCTCCTTGGGATCGGTTGGGGAAGCGACAATCAACGGCTGGCGAACTTGACCGTCAGCCCGAACTTGGCCGTGAGGCCCGAACTCGGCTCGCTGTTCAGATACTGCGTGTATTGCCGGTCGAAGAGATTCTGGATGGTGATGTTGCCGCTGATGTTCTCATCGTAGCGGTAGGATGCGAACAGATCGACGAGGCCGTAGCCTGCCGCCGGGTTCGTGACGCTCTCCTTGCTGCCGTCGACGAGAGTCAGACGCGTGCCGACCGTGAGCCTGCTGTCGAACAACCTGAAGCCGAGCGTCGTGCTGACGCGGTTCGGGATGACGGAGTTCAAGGGATCGCCCGTGACGTCGTTCTCGCCGTCGATGATGGTTCCCGCGACGGTCACGAATCCTCCGCCCCAATCGTAGGCCGCTTCGAGTTCCGCTCCCTGGAGCCGGGCTCGCGCGATGTTCTGGTACTGCTGATCCTGAACACCAATGAGGCAAAGGTATGGAGCAAAGGCGCAGGCTTCGACCGGCATGCCCGGAACGACCGGCACGTTGTAGACCGGCCCTACCGCAACCGAATCGATGTAGTCGTCGATCCGGTTGTGGAATACCGAGACCTTTGCGCGGAAGCTGTCGCCGGCCGTCCAGACATCGTCATACTGCACGTTCACGCCGCCCTCCAGGTTGTGGGCGACCTCGGGCCGAAGCAGCGGGTTCGGCAGAATGTTGAAGACCGGGAACGGGTGGGAACCCTGGATCAGGGTCTCCGTGATCGACGGTGCGCGATAGCCTTCCGCATAAGTGCCGTAGAACTCGATGCCCTGGATCGGCTCCACGCCCACCGTGATTTTCGGAGAGACGCGGGAGCCGTCGGAGCTGATGCCGCCGCCATCCAGCTCATAGGTATCGAAGCGCAGGGCGCCAATGGCGCGCAGCCAGGGTGTCATCCGCACCTCGTCCTGAATGAAGCCGCCGATCAGGCTGCGCTCTCCGGAGGGCGTGAAGGCCGATCCGTATCCGCCCGCGCGATCGACCGTTGCGCCCTGGTCGCGGGCGCCATCGATGCCCAGGGTCAGAGCATGGGCGAGACCGAAGGCTTCGAACCGAGAGGTGTTGCTGATGTCGAAGCCGAGCGTCTCCTTGCTGTAGTCCAGGCGGTCGCCCGGACGGACTCCCAGGAAACCGTAGGTTCGGCTCGGCGTCACCACGCGCTTGCTGTTCTCCGTCGTGGTGTAATAGCCCTTCACGCTCAGATCGAGCCAGGGATTGTCGGGCCGGCTGAAACGATAGCCGAGGGTGTAGGTGTTGGCGGTGACGTCGTTGCCGAAACGGGTTCCTGCGCCGGTGTCGCCGTTGTTGGTGAAGGTATAGTTCTGCAGCAGGGCGGAGCCGCTCAAGGTGTGGCCGTCCGCCGGTGAGACGTTGAACTTGAACAGGCCGGACATGAGCTCGGAATCGGAATCCTTGATGCGGTTGCCGTCCCCGTCGCGGTAGGTGTCGGCATTGCGGTAAACGAACTGGCCGAACACGTCCGCGGCCGTGCCGATGCGCGCACCGACCATGCTGTTGGTGACGGCGCCTGCCCCATTCGTCCCGAATCCGAGTTTCTGCACCGCTCCGTATCTCTCGTCGGGAGCCAGGATGTCGTCGATGGTCCGCGTCCGGAAGGAAACGACGCCACCGATGGCGCCCGATCCATAAACGGTGGAAACGGGCCCACGCACCACGTCCACCTGCCCGATCAGCTCGGGATCCAGATAGAAAGTGCCATTCGCGCCGTGGCCGCTCACCTGATAATCCTGCCGGGCCCCATCGACGAGCACGTTCACGCGGCCGAAATCCTGCAGACCGCGAATGTTCACCGCCTGCCCGGGATCGGTGCCCGTCTCCTGCACGGCAACGCCGGGCACGCCCTGAAGAATGTCCGAGACGCGGGAAGACCGGAGCAGATCGATCTGCCGGCGCGTGACGACGCTCGATCCCGCCAGATCGTCGATCACCTTGTCCTCGGTCTTGCCGGAAGTCACCGTAATGGTGTCGAGCTCCAGCACGGTCTCCTCCTTCTGCGCGGGCTGCGCCTTCGAGAGCGAGGCACCCAGCAGAGGCGCCAGAACGAGGAGAGCAACGGGTGATGTAGACGCGCGAAGTCCTTCGCGCAGGAAGGTAATCATCCTGACGATTCCAGTCTTTCGTGATGCTTTTTCTTGATGACTGGCTGGCTCGCGTGGAAATCGATCTCACGCTGGCTGGCTGCTCCGCCCCTCCCCAAGAGAGGGGTTTACATCCGATAGCCAAATCAAGTAACTGCGTCAATACTGACTAGTTACAACGTAGTTTTACATGTTTCTAAACTGCGAATACATAGTCAGATTAGACTTGCTCCAACTTAGAACAAGTAAAGACTGGGAATGATCGTGCGCAGTCCACCGCAGCCTCCGGCTCCCAAGGCCGACAGGGCCGACTCCATAAAGGAGGTCGAAGTCGCGAGCCTGATCGGAACGGGGCGCGAGGTGGTGCTGCTCCACAGGGGCGAACGCTACCGCCTGCGCGTCACCGCGAATGGCAAGCTGATCCTCACAAAATAGAAGGTTGCCCCTTGATGCTGTCCCGTCGCGCGCTGCTTCTCGTTCCGCCGCTTTTTCTCTGCGCCTCCCGATTGCGGGCCAGCCCGGCGCTCCGCATCGTCAGCATCGGCGGAGCGGTGACGGAGATCCTCTACCGCCTCGGAAAGGCCGAGGAGATCGTGGGCGTGGATTCCACGAGCCTCTTTCCCCGCGAGGCCCTCCAGACGAAGGCCAATGTGGGCTATGTCCGTGCGCTCGGCGCGGAGGGTGTGCTCTCGCTCGACCCGACCCTCGTCATCGCCTCCGAGGGAGCAGGCCCGCCCGACACCCTGAAACTGATCGAACAGGCCGGCGTCCCGATCATCCGCGTGCCCGACGAGCCGAGCCCGGCCGGAATTGTGAGGCGGGTCGAGACGATCGCGCAGGCCGTGGGCGCAACCGAACAGGGAGCCGCCCTCGTGAAGGAAATCGAAGCGGGCTTTGCGCAACTCGCCGACGCCCGGGCGCGCGTGTCACGACCCGCGCGGGCTCTCTTCGTCCTGTCGCTCCAGAACGGGCGGCCGCTCGTCGGCGGAGTGGGAACCACCGCGGATGCCATGCTCTCGCTCGCCGGCGCGACCAACGCGGCCTCATCTCTCACGGGCTGGAAGCCCCTTTCGGACGAGGGCCTGATCGCCGCGGCGCCGGAAGCCATCGTCATGATGGATCGCGGTCCCGGAGGCGCAACCTCCGATCCCTTCGTGTTCCCGGCCTTCGCCATGACCCCGGCCGCAAACGGCAAGCGGCTCGTCGTTATGGACACGCTCTATCTCCTCGGCTTCGGCCCGCGCACGCCCGCGGCTGCGCGCGATCTCTTGGCGGCGCTCCATCCCGATCAGGCGGGTGAAGCAGAACGATGACCTCCGTTGCTCTGCATGCCCATCGGATGCGCTTCGGGCCGCATCCCGGCAAACCGCTCCTGCTGGCGGCCCTTGCGGCCCTGGTGCTGCTGGCGAGTTTCGTCGCCTTGGGCCTCGGCGCGACCGGTCTTCCTCCGGCGCGCGTTCTGCGTATCGTGACCGATGCTCTCGCCGACTCCGCGGCGCTGGGGAGCGGCGACGCCCTCATCATCCTGCAAATACGGCTGCCGCGTCTGTTGCTCGGCCTTCTCATCGGCGCGGCGCTCGCCTCCTCGGGCGCTCTGATGCAGGGCCTCTTCCGCAATCCGCTCGCCGATCCGAGCCTCATCGGCGTCTCGGCGGGAGCGGCTCTGGCGGCCGCGACAACCATCGTGCTCGGCGACGCGCTTCTGGCGCCCCTCACCGGTCCCCTGCCCTTCATGGCCCTGCCCGTCGGCGCCTTCGCAGGCGGCCTGCTGACGACGCTCGCGCTCTACGCGATTGCCACTCGCGACGGGCGTACATCCATCCCGACCATGCTGCTGGCCGGCGTCGCCTTCGGCGCGTTCTCGGGCGCGATCATGGGCCTGTTCTCGTATCTGAGCGACGACCGGCAATTGCGCGATCTCTCCTTCTGGTCCCTCGGCTCGCTGAGCGGCGCGACTTGGACGAAGGTCCTGACCGCAGCGCCTTTCATCCTGCCGACGCTCCTGGCCATGCCCGTTCTCGCGCGCGGTCTGAACGCACTTTCTCTCGGCGAGGCGGAGGCCTTTCATCTCGGCGTGTCGGTGCAACGGGTGAAGGCTCTGACGATCATGCTCGTGGCGGTTGCAGTGGGAGCCTCGGTCGCCGCCACCGGCATGATCGGCTTCGTCGGAATCATGGTGCCGCATGTGCTGCGCCTCATGGCCGGTGCCGACCACCGGATGCTGCTTCCGGCCTCCGCGCTGCTCGGTGCGGCCCTGCTCGTCGCCGCTGACACGGTGGCCCGAACCGTCGTCGCGCCGGCGGAACTGCCCATCGGCATTCTCACCGCCGCCATCGGCGCGCCGTTCTTCCTCTGGCTCCTGCTGCGCCGTCCGGGAGGCCTGGGACGATGACCGCACTCCTGGAGGCCGAAGCCATCTCCTACCGCAGCGGAGGCAGGATACTGGTCGACAATGTCGACCTCTCGTTCGCAAGCGGCTCCTTCAACATCGTCATCGGCCCCAACGGCGCCGGCAAATCCACGCTTTTGCGCATCCTCTGCGGCGAACTTCACCCGACCACTGGGTCGATCCGATGGAACGGAGAGCCTCTGCATTCCATCCCGGCATGGCGTCTCGCCCATCGCCGGGCCATGATGCCTCAGGCTTCCGATCTCAACTTTCCCTTCACCGTGTTTGAAGTGGCCAGCCTCGGCGTCGAGGGAACAGGCCGCGGATTGACGCGCGAAGACCGTCAGCGTCTCGCGCTCGACGCCCTCGAAGAGGCCGATGTGGCGCATCTTGCCCTGCGCAACTACCAGAGTCTTTCGGGCGGTGAGCGGCAGCGGGTGCATTTTGCCCGTGTTCTCGCGCAGCTGAAAGCCGGCCAGTCGCTCGAGAGACAACAGGTGCTCTTCCTCGATGAGCCGATCGCAAGTCTCGACCTGAAGCACCAGCTTTCACTTCTTCAGATATCCAGGCGGCTCGCCCAGGACGGGCTTACGGTCGTCGCCGTGCTGCATGACCTGCAGCTTGCCTGCGGCACGGCTGATGAACTGATCGTCATGCAGGCAGGCCGGCTCGTCGCACGGGGAAAACCCGACGCGGCGCTGACGCCGCAAAGAATGGCCGAGGTTTTCGGAGTGGAGTTCGTTGCGCCCGGACCAGCATCCAGCCCGTGGCGTCTGGTGCTGGAGGGGTCCCGTCGCCCGGCTCCGGCCTCCCCTACCGCCGGTTCGGGCCTTGCTGACAGGTGAGAATTCGCTCTGCCTGATCCAGTCCGATGCTCTAGGCACGCGGAAACGACACCACATTCGACGGCTTGCAATTGGGTGTGACCATCGATGCGATTGCGTTCTCCAACTCGTCGCGCTGGAACGGCTTCGTCAAACGGGGGATGGCAAGCCCGGCTCGCTCCGGCAGCTCGGCATGGCCGCTGGCCAGCAGAATCGGCATGCTTGGCCACTTCGTCCGAATTCGTTCCGCCAGCTCCAGCCCGGTCATGCCCGGCATGGCATGATCGGTCACTACGAGATCTATGGACACGTCGGTCCGCAGGATGCTGAGGGCTGCCTCTCCGGAGGATGCCTCTGCGACTGTGTGACCGAGATCCTCCAGCATGGCGGCCGTCCCCATCATCACCAGCGGGTCGTCCTCGACCAGAAGCACTGTGCAGGCGCGGCGGGCCGGGCGCTCCCGCTCATGGCACGGACGGATCTCGGAGACCGGCTCGCCCTGCGGCAGCCAGATCTCGGCGGTCGTCCCCTTCCCTACCTCGCTCTTCAGCCGCAACGTCCCGCCTGACTGGACCGCCAGACCATGGATCATCGAGAGCCCCAGCCCCGTACCCTTCCCGACTCCCTTTGTCGTGAAGAATGGTTCGATGGCGCGGGCAAGGGTTGCTGCATCCATGCCCATCCCGGTATCGCTCACGCAAACGCACACATAGGCTCCCGGACTCAGCACATTGTCCTGTTCGACGTCTTCTGCCCGGGCCGAAATCGTGATCTTGCCGCTGACCGTCATGGCGTCGCGGGCGTTCACCGCCAGGTTGAGCAGTGCCATTTCCAGTTGGTTCGGGTCGACCTTGACCGGCGGCAGGTCGGCAGGGAACCAGGTTGCGATCTTGATGCTCGGGCCGAGCGAACGCGACAGCAGGTCGGTCATGCCGGCGACAAGCCGCGGCACGTCGACGGCCTGCGGAGTGAGATCCTGGCGGCGGGAGAAGGCCAGCAGCCGCTGGGTCAGGGCGGCGCCGCGCTGTGCTCCCTGAATGGCTCCCTCGAGAAGCCGTTTGGCCCGCTCGTCCGTGATGCGTTTGCGCAGGAGATCCAGATTTCCAAGGATCACGGCCAGCAGGTTGTTGAAGTCGTGTGCGATGCCGCCGGTGAGCTGACCGATGCTCTCCATCTTCTGAGCCTGCAGCAGCCGTTGTTCCGCAGCGAGCCGCTGCTCGCTTTCGTGACGCAACTGGACGAGAGCCACCTGCTCGGCCTCGGCCCGCCGCAATGCCAGCCAGGAGACGAGCAGCAGGGTCAGTGCCGAGAGGCCCGCTACCGTGGCATAAACCGCCAGGTTCCGGTACCAGCGCCCGAACACCGCGTCGACGTCAACGCCGGAGATGACGTAAACGGGGTAGGGAGCGACGCGGCGATAGGCATAGAACCGGTCCTCTCCGTCGGTCGTCGAGATCCCTGAAAAGGTCCCTTCGTCCGGCTGGGTAGCGATACTGCGCATCAGGGGGCTCTCCGGCCCCAGGCGCATGTTGAGAGACGACATCGGAGATCGCGCCAGGATGGTGCCGTCCTGGCGAATCAGGCTTGCGGTGTGAGTACCTGGCGGAAATACTTCCTGGAAGAAACGGCTGAAATACTCGGGACTGAGTGCGATGTGGATCGTGCCGGCGAAATGCCCTTCAGGAGTCGATCGGCGGCGGCTGATGGCAAAGGAAAGGGTGCGGGTCGCCTTGCCCTCGAAGGCTGCGCTGATGTAGGTACCGGCATCCCGTTCGCGGTGAACTTCGAACCACTCGCGCCCTGCGATGGTGATGGCGGGGTCCCAATGCTGGCTGCCAGCGAGCACCCTCCCGGCAGCATCGGCGATCCAGATCGAGACTACCTGCTCTAGGGGAACCTTCAACCGTTGAAGGAAACCGCTTGTCTCGAGAGAGGCGATCTCCTCCAGTGTCATGTTCTGAATATGGTCCTCCACCCGCCCGAGAACGAGCTCCACCGTATCCAGGACCTTGCGGGCATGCTCATGCAGGATCGCCGTCGTGCGGGTGATCGTCTCCTCGTTGTCGCGCAGGACCTCCGCCCGGTTCCAGGCCGCCGCAGCCAGAAACACGACGGCCGGGACGAGCAGCGAGGCCACCAGCAGCAGCCGGTGCAGACGGACTGAGGACATCGACACGCAAGGCTCCGATCGGGATCGGGTGGGAATCGGACGGAAACGGGCAGAAATACGGCTGGCGCGTTCCGCCTGTTTAGATTGGAGCCGGGGCGGGGCAAAGCAAGGCCGTCACCCGGGCACTCGATCTTCCTGCCGGTTCGAACCCGAAATGACCGGGTCCATTGTGTCGCACGACGCGCTAGACCGGAGCGTGGTCAAGGCCGCGCGCTCTCAGACCCTCCGGGGAAGGGGCGAAGTTGTATGCGGCAAGGCGCACTCCGCGCGGTTGAGCCGATCGATCGACGTCGAAGATCGTGATGGCGGCAGGAGTGATCGGAGAAAGGCTGAGCGGCGTCAATCCGATCAGGACATTGCAGGCGGCCCGGACCACGCCCTCATGGGCGACGATGACCGCATCTCCCTGGGATCTGGCGAGAGCATCGTCGAGCGCCGCTCCGACGCGGACGCAAAAGTCCTTCCAGCTTTCTCCCATGGGCGGAGTGAAGGATCCGAGACGCCAGTTGCGATAGGCATCCTTGTCGGAGGCTTCGATCTGCTCGATCCAGCGTCCCGTCCAGTCGCCGAGGTCCATTTCGCGCAGGCGCGCGTCGAGATCGAAGCTGGAGAAGCCGAGCAGTTCAGCCGTCCGCTGCGCCCGGCTCAGGTCCGACGAAACGACGAGATCCGGAGGCGGACCGCTGGAGAAGAACTCGGCGGCGCGCTTGGCCTGTTCGATCCCGCGCGCGGACAGGGGAGCATCCGCATGCCCCTGCAGGCGGCGCTCGGCGTTCCACACGGTCTCGCCGTGACGGACCAGGATCAGCTTCATGGATCATGCTTCCGGGAAATGATACGTCATGCGGCAGTCGCGCCTTCGATGATGGGCAGAAGATCCGGCATCGTATCGATCAGACGATCGGCGCCGAGTTCCGCGTGGGGCTTGTGACTGTAGCCGTAGGTCACCGCACAGGCGCGAACGCCGGCGGCGCGGGCCGCCTGCACGTCGTGGTAGTTGTCCCCGATCATGAGCGCGGCCTCGGGTTCCACTCCCAAGCGTTGCAAGGCCATCAGGACAGGAGCCGGATGAGGCTTGCGCTCGGGCAGGGTATCGCCTCCGACCACCGTATCGAAGAAACCGCGCAGTCCGAGACTCTCGAGAATGTCGATCGTCGCCGCATAGGGCTTGTTGGTGACGACGGCCAGCGGCAGCCCGAGACGCTTCAGGCTCTCCAGCGTCTGCGGGACGCCGGGATAGGCCTCGGTGTGGCAGGAAGAGTTGGCTGCGTAGATCTTGAGGAAGCGGGCAACCAGTTCGGGCAGTCGCGCCGGATCTCCTCCGGTCGCGACGATGGCGCGCTCCACGAGCTTGGCGGCTCCGTCCCCGATCATGGATTTGACCTCGGCGAGACTGACCTGCCGAAGGCCTTCCTCAGCCAGCAGGGCGTTCGTCGCGTTCTGGAGATCACGCGCACTGTCGACGAGAGTTCCGTCGAGATCGAAGATGATGGCTTTCAAGGGAATCATGAATCGCTGCTGGAAAGGGAGGGAATCGAGCGTCCGCGGCGGGAGGAGCGGCAATTCCCGTCCTCCTGCCGAAAGAACATGTCATGCGGCTTGCGCCAAGTGCCACATCTCGCCTCAGGAAGCGAGCCAAAGGGCCGAGCGCAGCGAGAGGCCGAGCTCGACGGCGGAGCCCGGCTGGTAGAGGGCCTCGCCCGATTGGAACGGGGTATCGATGGAAACCTCCGCCGCTCCGACCTTCACCCCATAGCGAAGCGTCGAGCCGAGAAACTCGCTGTGTACGATGGTGCCCGGCAGCAGGACATCGTCCGCCCCGCCCTTGCCCAGAGACGCGTGCTGAGGCCTGAACACGAGCTTCGCACCCTCCGACAGGGCGACGTGAGCCGGAATCGGCAGACGTACGCCCCCTTCGATGTCGAAGAAGCGCGCGCCTCCCTCGGACACCACGCGGCCCGGAACGATGTTGGCCGTCCCGAGGAAGTTCGCCACGAAGAGATTGGCGGGTTTCTCGTAAAGCTCCATGGGCGTGCCGACCTGCTGGACAACACCGTCGTTCATCACCGCGATGCGGTCACAGATCGTGTTGGCCTCCTCCTGGTCGTGCGTGACGAAGATCGTCGTCAGCCCGAGCCGCTGCTGGAGATCGCGCAGTTCCCGCCGTACCTGGACGCGCATCTTGGCGTCGAGGTTGGAGAGGGGCTCATCGAGAAGGAGCACCTTCGGCTCGATCGCGATGGTGCGGGCAACGGCGACCCGCTGCTGCTGACCGCCGGAGAGCTGCGAGGGGCGGCGGTCGGCAAGGTGAGCGAGCCCCACGAGCTCGAGGGCAGCAGCCACGCGCCTGTCGATCTCTGCCTTCGGGACCTTCCGCTCCTCGAGGCCGAACGCCACATTGCGCCTCACCGTCATGTGCGGCCACAGGGCATAGGATTGGAACACCATGCCGACATCGCGCTTCCACGGCGGCAGATGCGATACGTTCCGCCCTCCGACCAGCACTTCGCCTCCATCGGCATGGTTGAAGCCTGCGATCAGGCGCAGCAGCGTCGTCTTTCCGCAGCCGGAAGGCCCGAGAAAGGCGAAGAATTCCCCCGGCCTGATATGGAGATTGATGCCCTTGAGGACGTGATTGGCGCCGTAGGACAGGTCGACGTTTCGGATGTCCACGTCGATGGCGTTGGCGCCGGATGATGCGACAGGAAAAGGCTGGTTCATGGATGTCGTTTCCTCAGGCTCGGGACGCGATCAGCGCCCGGCCGCTTTGGCCTTCTGGCTCTTTTCGATGATCAGGTGCGACGCGAAGGTGCACAAGGCGACGAGCAGCACGGCGATGACGCCAAGCGCCGCGCCCGGACCACGCCCCGCGGGAGACTGCATGAAGACGTAGAGGCCATAGGCGAGCGGCGCGTCCGCGTTCGACTGGACGAGCATCAGGGTCGCCGAAAGCTCGACGGCGGCCGTGGCGAAGCTCGTGACGAAACCCGCCAGGATGCCGCCCGCCATGAGCGGCAGGACGATCCGCCGGACCGTGCGCACCTTGGTGGCCCCGAGATTCTCCGCCGCCTCCTCAAGCGAGACCGAGATCTGCTGGAGAGCCGCATAGCAGGCTCTCAGAGCGTACGGCAGGCGCCGGATCGCAAGCGCCAGCACGATCGTGATCCACAGGGTAGCGAGCGGAGTGCCGTCGGGAAGCTGAACGCCGTAGAAGGTCCGCAGATACCCGATACCGAGCACGACACCCGGAATCGCCAGCGCGGCCGTGGCCGCCCAGTCGAGCCACTCCCGTCCGACGAGCCTCGTCCGCAGCACGAGATATGCGATGGCCGTGCCGAGAACGACGTCGATCAATCCGGCAATGGAGGCATAGACGAGCGTGTTCTTCACATAGACGAAGCTCTCGCCGAACACGCGGCCGTAATGAGCCAGCGTATAGGCATCCGGCAGAGGGCTGAAGGACCAGATCGTCGCGAAGGACAGCAGCAGCAATCCGATATGCGGCGCCAGCACCAGGAGGAGAATGAGCAGGACGGCCCCATAGGCGACAGCGCTCTCCCAGGGCCGCATCCGGCGCTTCGACAAGCCGCCGCCGCCGCGCTGCACGGTGGCGTAGTCCTTGCCCCGCATGGCGCGCGCCGAGATCCACATGGCCAGAATGGACATGCAGATGAGCACGACGGAGATCACGTATCCCATCGGATCCGCGATGCCGATGGACGTCACGCGCAGATAGGCCTGCGGCGCGAGCATGTCCTTGACGTTCAGGAGCAGTGGCGTCGCGAGATCGTCGAACACCTTCACGAACACCAGCGAGGCGCCCGCGATATAGCCCGGCATGGCCAGCGGGAAGACAATGCGGCGGAACAGGCGAAAGCCGGAGCTGCCGAGATTCTGCGCCGCCTCCTCCATGGACCGGTCGATATTGCGTAAAGCGGCCGAGAGATTGATCAGAATGAAGGGAAAATAGTGGACGGCCTGAACGAAGATCACCCCGTTCAATCCTTCCATGAACGGGATCCTGAAGCCGAACCAGTCGTTCAGGAGAAGGTTCACGGTGCCGTTGCGGCCGAACAGGAGCAGCATCGCGACCGCGCCGACGAAGGGCGGCATGATCAGCGGCAGAAATCCCAGCGTCTGGATCAGCATGGCGCCTCGGAACTCGAAGCGCGTGGTGATATAGGCGAGCGGCAGGGCGAAGATGGATGCGACGACCACCGACATCGCGGACACATAGACGGAGTTCCAGAAGGAACGGATGAAGAGATCCGTGCGCGCGAAGTCGAGGAAATTGACGAGGGTGAATGCGCCCGTCCCCTTTTCCGTGAAGGCGACGTAGATCACCGTCCCCACGGGAATGACAAGGAACAGGGCCAGAAAGACGGCTATTCCGAGGGCGAGAGCAAGCTGCCCCGGGGAAGCCGATATGGTGAGATGCCTGAGGGACCTGGACGGCGCATGCGCTCGCCCGGCGGTCGTGGCGCCGGCCATGGACGCTCTCCTGAATCCGATAATGGGCTTTAAGGGCGGCTCACCTTCACGAGCCGCCCGACGAGTGTCAGATCAGCGGGCGAGCTTCAGCGCCTGCTCGGACTTGGCAAGGGCCTGCTGATAACGCTCCTTGGCGAAGGCCGCCCATTGCTGCTCGAGCTCGGCTTGGCGTGCGCCCTTCTGCTTGCCGCCGGTAAAGGCACCGGCGATCTCGGGCGATGCGGCCTGCTCCTCCGTGATCGGCATGGCCGCCACCAGATCGCGGGCCTCCTTCACGAGGGCCTTGGCTTCCGCGTTGTCCTTCTTGGCGAGCGCGGCCTCGGCGTCGTGGATGGCCTTCGTCGCGGCCTTGAGCGCATCGAGCTGGAACGTGATGGTCTGATCGTAGAGAACGTCGACGACGTTGGAGCGCTTCTCAGACACGTCCACGTCGAACTTCACGCGCGCGCCGAGGGAGGGATCCTTGAAGGGATTCGGATAATCGGCCGGAGCCTTGGCGTAGACGGCCGGATTGACCGGCAGACGGCGAATGCTCGGCTCGAGCAGCACCTCCTGGCCCGCAGGCGAGACCAGGTAATCGACGAAAGCCTCCGCGCCGGCCTTGTTCGGGGCGTTGGCGACCACGGCGACATTCGCCGGCACGATCGTGGTGACGGTCGGATAGACGAACTTCACCGGGAAGCCCGAAGCCTGCGACGAAAAGGCGAAGAAGTCGATCACGATGCCGAAGCCGACCTGACCGGAATTCACGGCCTCGGGAACGCCGAAGGAGCGCTCCGTGATCTGCCGGAAATTGCCGGACATTTCCTTCAGGGTACGCCAGCCCTTGTCCCAGCCTTCGCCCTGGAGGATCGTCTCGATCGTCAGGTGGGTCGTGCCGGAGCGCGAGGGCGCCGCCATGGCGACGTGGTCGAAATAGACCGGCTTGGCGAGATCCTGCCAGTCCTTCGGCTCGGGCAGATCGTTCGCCTTGGCGTAACGGTCATTCCACATGATGCCGTAGCCCGATGCCGCGAAACCCGAGTAGAAGCCCTGCGGATCGTTGATCGGATAGGAGCCGATCTTTTCCGGAATGCCCTCGGCCTTCGGCTTGTACTGCTGCAGCAGGCCCTTGCCCTTGAGAACCTCGAATGCGTCCGGAGCCGAAGCCCAGAAGACATCGATCTGATTGTTGGCCTTCGTCTCTTCGACGAACTTCACGCCGGCGTTGGTGTTCCGGTTCTGCACGTCCAGGGTGACGCCCGGATGAGCCTTCTCGAAGGCCTGCTTGAAGGGATCGGTCACGTCCTTCGAGAACGAGGTCACGACGGTGACCTTACCGGACTGGGCGAAGGCTGCTCCCGTGAACAGGGCAGCACCGATCAGGGCCGCCGCGGCGGCAGAGTGGCGTAGCATCAGTTTCCTCCAACATGATGGCTCTATGGTTGGGTCCGCCCGAAGGCGTCCAGCCACCATTCATGCAATGGCCGTGCCAACCCCACTCCGGGCGATCGTCCGCTGCCGCGATACGGGCGAAACCGGAACGACGACGGCTCAGGCGCCTGAACGAGGGAAAGAAGGGTAACGGATCAGAGTGACCGATGGGTCAGCGCGGTAACATCAGCCGTCGGCGCCGTCGGCGCGGCCGAGATCGTATTTCTTCATCTTCAGGTAAAGCGTCTTTCTGGTGATCCCGAGCGCCTCGGCGGTGGCGCCGACGCGTCCGCCCATGAGGGCGAGGGTTTCCTCGATCACGCACCGCTCAGCCGCCTCCATCCGCTGTTCCAGGGTGAGAACGCCCTTGGGGCTCTGCTCCGTCTGTTGCGGATCGTCGTCATCCAGGCCGAGGAGATAGCGTTCGGCCGCGTTGCGCAGCTCGCGCACGTTACCGGGCCAGTCCTGCTGCCGAAGCTTTTCCTGGAAGGACGGGTCCAGCGCAGGCACCGCCCTCGCCTGGCGCGCGGCGGCGAGATTGAGGAAGTGGTTGAAGAGCACGGGCACGTCGTCCCGACGCTCGCGAAGGGGCGGCAGACGGATGGTGACGACGTTCAGCCGGTAGACCAGATCCTCGCGGAATGCGCCCTTGGCCGCGCGCTCGGTCAGGTCGGCCTTGGTGGCGGCAATGACGCGGATATCGACGGGAACTTCCTTGTTCGATCCGAGGCGCACGATGGTCCTCTCCTGAAGCACGCGCAGCAGCCGGATCTGCGCCGCCATGGGCATGGACTCGATTTCATCCAGGAAGAGCGTGCCGCCGCTCGCATGCTCGATCTTCCCGATCCGCCGTTCACGGGCGCCGGTGAAGGCGCCCGGCTCATGGCCGAACAACTCGCTCTCGATGATGGTCTCCGGCATCGCGCCGCAATTGACGGCCACGAACCTTCCCTTCCGCCTCAGCCCGAAATCATGAAGGGCACGTGCGGCGACCTCCTTGCCGGTGCCGGTCTCGCCGTGAAGCAGCACGTCGGCCTCGGCCTCGGCGAGCGTCCTCAGGGTTCGCCGCAGCCGTTCTATGGCCGCGGAGCGGCCGATCAGACGGCCGGAGAAGGGATCCTGATCGACCGACCCCGCCTTGAGGGCCCGGTTCTCGAGGATGAGGCTGCGATGCGCGACGGCTCGCCGCGCCGTTTCGACGAGCCTGATCGGATCCGCCGGTTTCTCGATGAAATCCCAGGCTCCCGCCCGGACCGCCTTGATCGCCATCGGCACGTCGCCATGCCCCGTCACGAGGATGACCGGAATCTCGGGATCGACCGCGCGGACGGCCTCGAGCAGCCCGAAACCGTCCAAATCCGGCATTCGCACGTCGCTCACGACGACGACCGGAAGATCGGGCGAGAGCCTGTCGAGGCCCGCCTTGGCGGAGCTGACCGCGGCGACTCCGAATCCGTCGAGCTCCAGCGTCTGCCGGTATGCGTCACGCACTTCCGGATCGTCGTCGACCAGAACGATCTTCGGCTCGGCGCTCATGCCTGCCCCGCCGCCAGATCGATCACGAAGGTTGTCCCCACGGGCCCGGTATTCGCCAACATCAAGTCTCCCCCGAAATCCTTGACGATGTTGTAGGACATCGAGAGGCCGAGTCCGAGCCCTAATCCCGCGGGCTTCGTGGTGAAGAAGGGATCGAAGACGGCCTCGCGGTGCTTCTCGTCGATGCCGGAACCGTTGTCGGTCACGGCAAGGCGAACCCGGTCGCCCCTGATTTCGGCGCGGATTTCGATCCGCCGGTCGCTTTGTCCGGCGAGTTCGTCGAGCGCGTTCGCGATCAAATTGACGATCACCTGCTCCAGCCGGACCTCCTCGGCTCGAACGGTCACGGAAGAACCGGGGAAGTCGATCCTCACGTCGACATTCTCCTCGTCGAGACGCTGTTCGAACAGGCTCAAAGCTCCCTCCACGACATCGCGCAGGTCCACCGCGTCGAGAGTGGCCGCCGGACGGCGTGCGAAGCGTTTGAGGTGTTTGATCAGCTCCGCCATCCGGGCGGTCAGGCCCTGAATCCGGTCCAGACTCGCCCTCGCCTCCTCCATGCGGCCGCGGTCGAGCAGAACGGCGCTATTATGGGCGTGCGAGCGGATCGCCGCGAGCGGCTGATTGAGTTCGTGGCTGATGCCCGCGGCCATCTGCCCGAGGGCAGCGAGCTTGGCGGCCTGGACGAGATCGTCCCGGGTCTGGCGGAACACCGCGAGCGCTCTGGCGAGATCACCCAGTTCGTCGTCCGTGGGAGGAGGCAGGACCGGCATCGTCGGACCGGTTGCAATCGTCGTCGCGGCGAGCGTCAACCCCTGAAGCCGCGCCACGAGGCTGCGGCGGACGTAGAACCAGCCGACCACGACGGTGATCGCCAGGGATGCGACTGCGATCGCCAGGAGAAGATTCCGCCCGACGACGATCGCATCCGCGGAGCGCTCCGCCGCCCGGCGTGCGATCGCCTCCGTGCGGCTGACCTCCTGGGAGACGAGCGTGCCGAGCTGGGTGACGAGCCGCCTGTTCTGGGCAAGGAGCGCCTGCGCGTCGGCGATCGCTTCGAGCTCGGCCTGCTTCACGGCGGCAAGACCGGCCTTCGGATCGGAGAGGGCCAACAGACGCGCGGCGATCTGGCTGATCGTGATCGTATCGGTCCAGCTGGCGAGGGCCTTGGTTTCCACCTCGAGCTGGTCCGCCATCTCGCCCAGGAAGTTGCTCGTATCCCGGAGATCCTCGATCGTGGGGACTGTTCCGAGCCGCCCCAGCAGGCCAACGATGAGGTTCGCGTGGGCGTTGATGGTGAGCAGGGCCTCGCTCTTGCGGCTCTCTTCCCGCAAGGTCCTTCGTCCGGCCTCCGCCGCCTCCCCCGGCGCGACCCTGCCGATGGCCGATTCGATGTTGAAGCGGGCGTCGTCGATCAGCGGCTCGACCTCCTCGATGAGGTCGGCCTGCAGCCATCGCAGCTCCTCGCTGATCTCCCGCGAGCGCTCATGCAGGGGAAAGCGCCTTTCCGCAACCTGATCGATGGCCCTCAGATTGGCCTCGATGCCGTCAGTCACGACGAGAAGCTCCGGCGACAGCGAGTGCTCGTCATTGCGCTCTTTGAGGACGAGGCGGAGAACAGACAGACGCTCGACGAGCGTTCCGCGAATGCGATCGTAGGCCTCGCGCCTCTCGGCGACCGCCAGATCAGGCGTGCTTGCGATCACGCCCGCCCCCGCTTCCGCGAGGCGCGCCGAGAACGCCAGGGCCGGCAGATGAGCCGTCGCGACGGAGTTCAGCTCCTCGCTGAGCCGGGCATAGGAGAGCCATCCGACGATGCATGCGCCGACCGCAAGCCCGCCGACGCCGAGGAACGCGGCAATGAGGCGCCCCCCGATTCCCAATCTCCTTCCCCGGATCATGGACGCCCGACCTTCGAGGCGTGGGGGCCCCGATCGGGCGTTGACCGTCCCAGTCTCGCGGCCGCATCCGCCAGAGCCTGCGCAGCACGCCGCATGTTCTCATCGATCTGCGCCTTGATGCGGGCCTCGAGACGGGCTTGCGGCTCGGGAGTGGGAAGCCCTCGCCGCACGCGAACCAAGCCTTTCCAGCGCTCGAGCTCCATGGCCTCCGCGCCGCTCAGGGGCGACCTGGTCAGCGCGTTCCGCGCATCGCTGACCAGTTTCGCAGCATCCGCCTCGGAGTGCCGGGACAGAGCCGCCTCCAGCTCCTGAACGGATCGCCACAGCCGTCCCAGCTCCGACCTGCGGAACGTGATCATTTCATCGAAGATGATGTTGACCAGTTCGTACCGTGCCGCCGATAGGCTCGCGTCGAACCGGCCCCTTGTGAAAAGCCCGTCACGCTCGAAGGGGCTGCCCTCTGCGGCCTCGCCGGCCGGGTACACGGTGGGGGAAATCGGCAGGCGGGCAACCGCGGGATCGAGAAGAATGGCCTGCCCCTCGGGCGACAGCACGAAATCGACGAATCGCTCGGCCCCCTCCCGGTTGCCGGCATCGGCCAGAATCGCGATGCTCGCGGGCACGAACAGCGTCTCGTCGGGAAGGGAAAACCGCGTCGATCCCTTCGGAACGCCTTCCGGATTCGCGAGAAAGTCGATCGTCGGGCCGATCCCGAAGCGCCCGCGGGCGACTCCCGCCGAGACGCCGAAGCTCCTGGCCGTCACCGTGGCGAGATTGCCGCCGATCTCCGACCAGATCCCCCACCCCCGGTCCCAGCCATAGACCTGCAGGATGGCCTCGACCATGAGGTGCATCGTGCCCGACCGCGACGGCGAGCTGATGCCGACATGCCCCGCATAGATCGGTGCCGCCAGATCGCTCCACGCCCTCGGCACGGGCAGCCCCCTCTCCTCGAGGTAGCGTGGATTGTAGACGAAGCCGTAGCCGGAGAGCGCGAAACCGAGATAGGTGAGATCCGGATCGTTCACCGGATACCCGGCAATGAGGGATGGCGCACCGGTCGGGCGGGGCTTCAAGGGGGCCAGCTGGCCGGCGCGCTTGAGGATCTCGAAAGCATCCGGCGCCGATGCCCAGAAGATGTCGGGCCCTCTTTCTCCCATGACACTTGCCACCGCCGCCGTCGTCTTGCGCTGCACGAACTCGACGGGGATGCCGGGATAGCGCTTTTCGAACGCGTCCTGAAACGGCTTGAAGAAATGAGGCGGAAACGACGTGAGGACACGGACCGGACGCACTTTCCCGCTTGCACCGGCAGCTCCCGCCGAGAGAGCCAGCAAAGCCATGAGGTGGATGAAGACAATACGAAACATCGATCAAGAGGCGCCCCGGAACCAAGCCGCATCATAGGCCTGAGACCGGTCGGGCGATCAAGTACCGCTTGAGCGACGTTGGGAGTGATGACGTGCCTCGTTCGGCGACACACCCAACGTCGAAGCTTCAACGTGTGTCGCCTGCCTGTCCGATCATGTCTGCTCCGGTTCCGGCGGGACCCCGACGCGGGATCGGTGCGGCGCGAACAGGCACGCAGATCCCAGGATCATGCCCGAGACCGTCGCGATCATCCCGGCGGCGCTCACGGCGTCATTGCCGCCGAACCAGAGGGGGCCGTAGCCGGCAAATACATAGCCCAGAACCGCCGAGACCGCTGCAAAGGCGATGCTCCATGCGACCTGCACCTCCAGCCGGTTGGTCATCAGCCGCGCCGCGGCAGGCGGGCAGATGAACATCGCGATCACGATGATCGACCCGACCGCATCGAAGGCGGCCACCGCCGCCAACGCGGCCGTCACCACGAGGCCAAGGCTCAAGGCCCCCGTCGGAATTCCGAGCGTCTTGGCGAAGCCCTCATCGAACGTGGAGAGCTTGAGCGGGCGCCAGAACACGGCCGTCAGGACGGCAATGAGCAGAGTCACCACGGCCATGCGTCCGAGTTCCGGCGGCAGATCGGCGAGCGCCTGCGGATCGAGGAGCGACCCCCATCCGTCCGCTGAGAGCCAGATCAGGCTCTCGAGATTGCCGTAGAGCGCGTGCTCCACGTCGAGATGCACACTGCTCGTATCGCTCTGCTCCAGCAGAAGCACCCCCGCCGCGAACAGGGACGTGAACGTCACACCCATCGCCGCCCCCGGCTCGATCCGTCCGAGCCGCCTGATCGCCTCGATCAGCACCACGGCCACGACCGCCGCTCCCGCTGCGCCGAGCATCATCGGCCAGGTGGAGATCGTGCCGGTGATCAGAAAGGCAACGACGATTCCGGGCAGGACGACGTGGCTGATCGCATCGCCGATCAGCGCCTGCCGTCGCAGGATCAGGAAATTGCCCGGCAGCGCACAGGCAACGGCGGCGAGAATGCCGATCGCCAGCGGCGTCAGGCTGAGTTGAACGAACTCGGCACCCATCAGGCCGCTCCTTCCGCCGGCACAGGCCTGCCGATCCGGCGATCGATCTCCGCAATCTCGTCCCTTGTCAGCACGGCCTCGATCGGCGTCAGTCCATCATAGCGGCCGGACACGGCCTCATTCTGGTGGATCTGACGCACGATCTCCCAGCGTCGTTCATCCCGAAGCACCTTGGCGCTCTGTGCGCGGCCTGCCTCAGTAGCGACGCCGTCATTGCGGATCAGGCCGGCCCGTCGCAGCACGGCAAGGGTCAGCGGATCAAGGATCGGCTCGCCGCGGGCCAGCGCCAGCAGACCCTGACGACGATGCACCCGGACCTGGAAGCGCCGGTGGCGGAGGATCGAGGCCAGCACGCCTCTGTTGGGCGCGAGCAGGAGCGAGGCGATGAAGAGGCCAAAGCAGACGAGCACGATGATCGGTCCGGTCGGCAGGTCCGGCGCGGAGGCGGAAATGGCCGCCCCGGCATAGCCGGAGGCACCGCCAACGAGCCCCGCGATACCCAGGAGCCGTTCGGTCCGGTCGGTCCAGAATCGGGCGGTCACGGAGGGGATGATGAGCATGGCGACGATCAGGATGAGGCCGACGATCTTCAAACCGATCACCGTGACGGCCAGGACGAGACCCATCATCGCCAGATCAACCGTTCGTACGGAAACGCCGGACGCCGCCGCAAACTCCGGATCGAAGGCCACCAGCGTCATCGGCCGGCGCAGCAGGACGAGGGCGGCGATGGTGCAGGCCCCCCCGACCGCGATGATGAGGGCATCCTCAAACACCATGCCCGCGGTCGAGCCGAGCAGAAACCCCTCAAGCCCCGCCTGTTTGCCGCGAGACATGGTCTGGATGATCGTCAGGAGCACGATCCCGAAGCCGAAGAACACCGACAGCACCGCGCCGATGGCGGCATCCTCGGCCAGGCGCGTCCGGCGGGTGATCCATTCGACGGCGAGCAGGCCGATGCCGGCCGAGAGCGCGGAGCCGAGAAGCAGCCCCAGGAGATTCCGGCCATCCGCCCCCAAGGTCACCATAACCATGAACGCGATCCCGACGCCTGGCAGCGTGGCATGCGCGACGGCATCGCTGACGAGCGCCCGCTTGCGCAGAAACATGAAGGCGCCGCCACTTCCGGCGGCGAACCCGAGCAGCGCCGCTCCGACGGCGACCAGCGCGGCGTTGTAGCCGGACTGCAGCAGGAGGGCGCTCGTGAAGGGCTTCAGCATCGCCTCAGGCCACCGGCAGCATGAGTTGATCGATATGCGTCGTCGCCAGGCGCCCCCCGTAGGTGGCCTGCAGGTTCTCGGCCGTGAAGGTCGTCGCCACCGGTCCTTCGGCGATCTTGCGCACGTTGATGAGCAGCACATGGTCGAAATAATCCACGACCGTCGCCAGGTCGTGGTGGACGCAGACCACGGTGCGCTTCTCCGCCTTCAGCGACTTGAGCACGTCGATGATGGCCTTTTCGGTTGCCGCATCGACGCCGGCGAAAGGCTCGTCGAGCAGGTAGAGATCGGCATTCTGGGCCAATGCGCGGGCGAGGAACACGCGCTGCTGCTGCCCGCCCGAGAGCTGGCCGATCTGACGCCCGGCGAAATCGGCCATGCCGACCCGCTCAAGGCAGGCGAGCGCCTTTTCGCGATGGTGCCGCCGGACCAGATGCAGGAGACCGAGCTCGCGGTAGAGCCCCATGAGAACCACGTCGATCACCCGCGTTGGGAAGTCCCAATCGACGCTGGCCCGCTGAGGCACATAGGCAATGCGGTGCCGGGCCCTGGCGAGAGGCGCGCCGAAGACGGCGACGGTCCCGGACAGCGCCGGGACAACGCCGAGAACCGCCTTGAGGAGCGTCGACTTGCCTGCGCCGTTCGGACCGATGATGGCTGCCATGCTCCCGGGCGGCACGGTCGCATCGATGGAGAACACGGCTGGCTTCTCGCCATAGGACACGGTCATTCCCTGAATGGCGAGCGGATTGTCTGTGGAGGCGGCCGGATGCAAGGCCCGGCCGTCGCTTGCAGCAAGTTGCACAGCGGCTGGCGTCATCGGGTCCTCCTCAGCGCCTGGCCGTAAGCGCGCCGCGCATGCCACGCTCCGGAGCTTCGCCACCGAGCGCCCGTGCGATGGTGGTGGCATTGTGGTCGATCATGCCGAGATAGGTGCCTTCGTAGGTGCCCTGCTCTCCCATGGCATCGGAGAAGAGCTCTCCACCGATGGTCACGGTATGACCTTTGGCGGCGGCCCCCTCAATCAGGGCACGGATGTTGCGGTCAGAGACGGAGGACTCGACGAAGACGGCGCGGATCCTGCGCGAGACCAGCATCTCCACCAGTTCTGAAACCCGATTCAGCCCCGCCTCGCTCTCCGTGGAGATGCCCTGAATCCCGAGCACCTCGAATCCATAGGCCACGCCGAAATAGTTGAAGGCGTCATGAGCCGTGAGAAGGACGCGGCTCTCTGCCGGAATCGTGGAGAGAATCCTGGTCGTGTAATCGGCGAGTTCCGTGAGATCCTTCAGGTGTGCCGCCGCGTTGGTCTCGAACGTGGCCTTCGCCTCCGGTCTGGCGGTGATCAGCGCGTCGCGAACGGCGCTCACCACATGCGACCACAGATTCGGGTTCATCCAGACGTGAGGGTCGAACTTGTCGGCATAATCGTCATGGGCGAGCAGCATATTCCTTGGCAGCGCCTCCGCCACGGCGACGACCTTCCGCCTCTTGGCGAGGTCATGCATGAAGCCCTCCATCTGGGCCTCCAGATAGAGGCCGTGCCAGAGGACGAGATCAGCCTGGGTCATGGCCACGATGTCGGTGCGCGTCTGGCGGTAGGCATGGGGATCGACGCCAGGTCCCATTAGCGCCTTCACTTCGACAAGGTCGCCCCCGATCTGGCGAGCCGCGTCGGCGATCATGCCAGTCGTAGCGACGACTTTGAGCGAGCCGCTCTGTGCGATGGCCGAGCCGGGTCCCATGAGGCCCACAAAGGCGGCGAGCACCGCGGCCAAGCCCAGAAAACGGCGCTTCGACGGAGGTGTTCGGAACATTCTGTTGCTCTCCAGCTGGTGAATCGCGAGGGGCGGCGTCGGCGTCGTGACTAAGGGATGCTATTGCAAATGATTTGCAAGAGTCAATGCAACTGAGAATGATTTGCAATTTCTCTCGAGCGAACGCAGGGCGGCCGGCTCATGTTCCCGCCCCGGGTGTGGGGAGCAGAAGGTGAGGAGCTCAATGGTACCTTGATGCGCTGGAACGGATCGCCCGGCGGCGTGCAGGGCTTCTAAGCCGCTGGAGACCGACGAGGCCTTGGGGTTTTCCCCTTCGGCAGGATCTTGGCTCATGCACCTTGCTCCTGGGCCCGCTCGCGCATGGCGTTCCTGTCGCAGGCCTCACCGGCTAGCAGGGTCGCGGCTCCGCCTGAGCCGTCCGGTGGGTTGGCACGCATGAATGGTCGATCATGATGGGTCCATCTCCCTGGAGATGCGGTTGCCCCCTCCTCCCCCGCTCTCGAACCGCTTTTCCAGTCGCTGCTGGAAGTCCTGGTGAACATGGATTTCGAGTACGAGCGGGAGCGGGACAGCCTCAGCGCGAGCCTTGAGGATCCGCACGAATGGGAAAAGGGCTCTGAGGAGGCTCGCGCAACGGCATCGCCAGCGGCGCGCCCCCTGTCTCGAGAAGCTCGTCAAGCGAGAGGATCGTCTCCGAAGCGGATGGCATTGAGGCTCGGGTATTTCCAGGAGGGGCTGCGCACGATGACGGACCAGGAAGTCGAGGTTGTTGCGGAGGAGCTGGCCAAAATCGGTCGATTGTCCTGGTATCCCGGACGCCAGGAAGGGCCTTTCGTGCGGGCGGTCACAACCGTTACCGCGACCGGGCCCGTGCCGCCATTGCGGCTCTTGATCGCTTCCGGGCGTCGCAGCGGCATTTTCGCGGCCGGGACATCCATCGGCGGGTGCCGCAAGGATCCTTTGCGACGCCGCCGTCCCACCAGCCGCCCAATCTCGTCCGAGCCGGAGCAACCGTGATCTGTCGCTCTCCCAGCGACCGAAGGGCCTATACCTGCCGCGTCGTGGAGATTCAGGGCAGCTGCGCTTGTCTGGAGCCGATCCTGAAGACCTGCACGGGATGGATATTCCATCGAATATCTTCAACCCGGTGACGAGCAGGTTTCGGACCAGGAAGACGATTCCCGCTGACAGCCGCTCGGTCTCGGCCGATTTGGTTTTTCACAAAGACGCCGTGCCCGATCCGGTATGATGTTGAATCGAGTGGTTCTCCGGAGCGGAAGTCCGCATCCCCTTGGTTCCTGCGCTCGCCCACTCCACCCTTGAGGTGTCTTGACCCGGTCTCAGAAGGACCAGGCTTTTCCTCCACTCATTGATGGCCGCCTTCCGTCTTTGCCTCCATCCTGCGCAGCATCGGACCAAAAGGGGGAACCCGCTTCCGGGATCGATCCGATGCGTTCTTCATTCCTTGGTGCATCGTCCCAAGCTCGGCCGCGGGCCGGGCTGGGAACGGGCTCTCCAAGCTCAAGACACGCGACGAAAAGCCGAATGCCGGAAGAACAGCATGGTCGGATGCGGGGGCAGGACGGGAAGTGTACATGGAAGGCTCCGGTCGGAATTGCTCGCCGCCCCTGCCAAAGCAGGCGAATGTCACAGCCGTGTGGCGCGTCTGTGTGATTGTTCGCAACGGATCGTAACGGCGACACAGGATCGTTGACCTGTCGATCCCGGTCTTTCGCCCCCTCCCCCACTCCATGGTGAATCCTGAAGATCAGCCTCCTGCCCCAAGCGCCATGTTCGCATCGTACGGCCAAGCCATTGTTTCATTGCAGCTCAGGTTCGCTCCATGTAGCGAAGTCGCTGTTCACTACGGTCTAGCAAACGACCGAGAACGGACAAACCATTCCGCAGACAGGCCCGATCTCGCCCGATCTCGTCTCCGCTCCGATCCTGCACATGCAGTCCCATGTGGATCAAAATTGAGTTGTTCCCGAAATCGGCATGTCTCAGCTCATTCTCTTCCGGCGCATGGTCCGGAGTTCCGCCACGAGATTGAGCCTGCCGGCTTTCACCATGCGGACGAGAGCCCGGAAGTAGCCGCCAGGGTTCCGAATACGGGATCCTCCGGCAGAGACATCGTCGTCGTAGAGCTGGAGGACATAGATGACCGCTGCCGCTGCGCCGACGGGTCCGATTTCCGCGACCGCTTCGCTCCAGGCACTCTCATGCGCCCCAAGAGATGCTCTCAGGTACCGTCCTGCCGCAACGACATCGGCGATGTCCCGGACAGGTCGCCCGTAATCATTGATCGCCGGGCAAGCCTCGACGATCAGAGCTGGCGATAGATGCCCGGCCGCAGGTTCTTTTGGAGGAACGGTTTCAGCTTTCCTGGGAAGGTCTTTTGTACAAGATTCCCTGGAAGATCCGGTATATGTTTCTATGTGGCGGTCAGAGAGTCCGCCATTGCCGGTCTCGTTGAACGCTGCTTCTGCAAGAGTTCTCAAATCCTGCCAATCGCCGAGCAGGCCAGCAGGAAGTCCGGCCGTCGATCGGGGCGGTGTGCGGCCCAGGAGCTCGTTATAGCGCTCCTCGAGGCCGGAACGATCCACCGCCGGGAAATGCTGGGCAAGGGCATTGAGGGCCTCCTCTGTGGCCCTCCGGGCTACGGTTACCTCGTCATAGGACCGCTTGCGGATCTCGCGCATGATCTTCTGTTCGGCCAGCATCGCGGTCCACTCCCCCCGCCTTGCGTAGATCGGCGTCAGATCGAAGCCATAGGCGTCGACGACGTCGCCGGCCGGATTTCGGATCGCGAACCGTTTCCCGTTGGGAGAGTCTTTGGCTATGATCAGCTTGAGATCCGTAAGCTGCGCCAGAATGCGCCGGATCGAGCGGTCCTTGAGCCCCGTACGGCTCGCCAGGTGGGCGTTTGACGGCCACACCAGCAGTTTCTCCCATTCCTGCTCGCCCCAGCAGGCGACGAGCTCTGACAGCACCAGGCGCTGGGCCGGGCGCAAGGCAAGCGCCTTTTCCGCGTCCCGGGCGGCGGCCGAGAGCTCTTTACGCGTGACCGTTCGCCCGGCCTCCAGGGCGAGCTTCTTCGCGGCCAGAGCGGCATGTCTCAGCCGCCGGCCTCCTGTCGATGCGATATGCACCATACCCTCCACTTCGAGGGCAAAGCGGGATCGTTCACCGAACTCGGTGTCTTGACACTCGATTCGTCTGGGTGGATAAGAATGGTGTGACTTATCCTTGCCACCCAGTGGTGAGATCCAAAGGCCTCGAGGTCGCCAAACCTCGGGGCCTTTTGCTTTGCCGCGGTTACATCACGACGTCCCCTCCCCTCTCGCCTTGGCATAGGCCTCGGCCAGAGCCGGAAGTTGTTCGACAAGGTATGCCGCAAAATCCGCGTCGAATCCCTTGTCGACACTGATCTTCAGATCGCGTCCGGTATGATTGACCCTGGCGATCTTCCGACCAGAAGCGGTTGAAATGGTCTGCGTCCCTCTCCGGCCGGATGGAGCGTTCTCGACGGGCGGCTTCCTCGTCGCGGCCGACAGCACGCGGGCGAACCGGCTGTCGCTGTCGAGGCCCGGGAAGTCCGGCTCGGAAATCACCGACTCGACCGCCCGCCTCGCCGGACCGCTGGTCAATGCGTCCGCGAGAGCTATCCAGCGGGCCCTGCCGGCTTTCGGGGCTGGGCCAATGACGCGCGCGATATTCTCGGGAATGGCCTTGGCGACGGCGATGTACCGGCTCAGATCGCCCTTGTCTGTCGACAGCGCCTGCATGATGACGGCGCGGTCGAAATTGAGGGCTTCGAGATGAAGCGCGAAAAAGGCCTTCTCGATGAAGGAGAGATCGCGCCGGTCCAGGTTCTCCTTGCCCTGCGCGACGACGAGTTCCTGATCGGAAAGGTCCCGCACGACGGCCCGGACCTTGATCCCCAGCCGGGTTGCCGCCCTCACGCGCCGGTGGCCGAAGGCGATCTGATAGCGCCCCTTGCCGTCCGGATGCGGGCGCACCAGGATCGGCACCTGCTGGCCGCTTTCCCGGATGCTCTCCGCCAAGGATTCGATGCTCGCATCCGTGGCGTCAGCCAT
The DNA here is from genome assembly GCF_009830105.1 of Microvirga makkahensis. GTDB lineage: Bacteria > Pseudomonadota > Alphaproteobacteria > Rhizobiales > Beijerinckiaceae > Microvirga > Microvirga makkahensis. The sequence goes on along the minus strand of NZ_WURB01000015.1, from coordinate 58,527 downwards.
GCGGTCCGATACGAAGGATCCATCGATCAGATCGGTATCGAGCTCGACGATCGCAGAGCCGGCTTCGACCTGATCGCGGATTTCCGTCAGCTGCTGGAGCGAGGCGCCCATGGCTGCAATCGCGCCGCTGCGAATGCGCGGCGGTGACGGCGCCTGAGAAGGCGCGTTGGGAGTTCCCAACTTCTCCGGAGCCTTTACGGGAGCCGAGAAAATGGCATCCATTGCTGTCTTACGGCTCATGCTGCACGCCCCCATGATTTACGGATCATCGCCTCGACCTCGCCATTGACCGCGTCAAGCGCCTCGACCGCCCGATCGTAGGTCTGCCGGTGCATGGATTCCCGTCCGACTTCGTAGAGGGTCTGTTTGGTGAGACCTGCATCCGACACCGCAGATGATTTCACCATCGGATTGGTGAGAACCGCTTCGCCGAAGAGGTTCCGCAACAGAGCGGCAATGCGCGTCTGCGGCCCGTCCTGGGGCTCATAGCGCGTGATCAGGTAGCGCAGCGCGTCGTAGCGGATCTGCCCGCCCGCTCCGCGCACCACCTCCAGAAGATCATCCGTCATGGCGAGGAACTGGGACATGGAGGCCACGTCGAGCATCTGCGGGTGAACCGTGATGAGCAGCGAGGTCGCCGCGCACAAGGCCGAAAGCGTCAGGAACCCGAGCTGCGGAGGGCAGTCGATCACGACCACATCATAGTTGTCGGCGACGGTATCGAGAGTCTTGGCGACGCGCTCGAAGAAGAGTTCATCGCGCTGGCGCGACGTGAGGGCCTTGGGCGTCTCGTGCTCGAACTCCATGAGCTCGAGGTTGCCGGGCACGATATCGAGACCGGTGAAGTAGGTCGGCCTGATGATCTCGGAGAGCGGACGCCGCTCCTCGCCGTAGCGGATCGCGCCATAGAGGGTTTCCCCGGGGCCGACATCGATTTCGGGCTGAACGCCATGCAGGGCCGACAGACTGGCCTGCGGATCGAGATCGACGGCCAGAACGCGGTAGCCCCGGAGAACGAGATACTGGGCGAGATGCGCCGAGGTCGTGGTCTTGCCCGATCCTCCCTTGAAATTGACGACGGAGATCACCTGAAGGTGCTCGCCGTTCTGGCGGCGCGGTGAGAACTTACGCCCCGATTTGGTGGTCTCGTCGAAGAACTCGCGCAACGCGTGAATGTCGGCGAGCGAATAGGATCGCCGCCCGTATTGCGTGACCTCGGGTTGCGGCCCCTGCCCCTCGATGGAGAGCTGGCGAAGCCTGCTGTCGGAGACGCCGAGGATCTTCGCGGCCTCACCGGAGGAAAACCGACGCAGAACTTTCTCGGCGCTGGGAGGGTAAAAGGCCGCTGCCATCGCTTGCAGTTGCGAGCGCAGGATCGCAGCGTGCTCGCCAATGGCTGAGCCCGGTTCGGAGGACGGCATTGCAGCGTCTAGTCGTGCAGCTTGCTGTTTCACGGCGGTCCTTTCGTTTACGGCAAATCGACAGATACAGGTCTATTACCGTAAAGGTAAATGGATTCTTCGATTCGGCCTGAGAGTCGAGTCGGTTGGGAGGTCCCAACTCTATTTATTTGTTGAGAACCAAGGCCCATCGACAGCTCGAAGCCGTTGCCGCTGTGCCGATTCCATCTTTGCATTGGATCAGATTCGCTGCGTGGGCGACATTGCCTGCTTGCTGGAACACGCAATCCGTCGCCTGATTCTCCATCAGCGGGGGGCGGCCGTGAACATGGTCCGGTTCTCCGCCCTGCCGATCGAGGAAAGCATTTCCGGCGACGTTGCGCTGGTCCATGAACGGGGCTGTGTCGGCGCGCCCGGCCGCCGGAAGATCGAGCTGCATGGGGGGCCCGGGCGCTGCGGATAACGGCCTGGAACGGGCAGTCGAATCGATTGGGGCGTTGGGAAATCCCAACCCGCAGGCGGCTGGGGAGGTCCTCGTCCTGATGCGGCGCATGGGCAGCCGACCACGTTGCGGTGAAGCGCACGGGAGCGCCCGCGACCGACGCCCAGACCGAACCATGACCAAGCTCGTGACAAGTGTGCCGGCTGCATCGCGCCGAGTGCCTTTGATCGCGCCGACTGCTGCAGATCCAAGCAGCCGTTGGCGGCTCGCGTCGATCGTGGCGAAAGAGGTTCAGGCCGGCGCTCGTCTCGGATCCTCCAGTGCGCAGGCACCCTGTCGCCGCAGGAGTGCCGGGGGCGGGGAGGCTGGCGATGAGGCCTGAGCAGGCCGCCCGCTTTTGCCCGCCGAGCCGGACGGATCGAAAAGGGGGTGCGCGCCTCCAATGACGTGGGCCGTAGCTGGAGTTGGCAGCTCCCAACTGGCGCAGTGCAGGGCGCCACCGGGTGGTCGCCCAGGCTTATCGAGTCTCCTTGCCGAAACCATTCTTCCTGTCCGCCCTCGGCGATGGTTGGACCCAAGCAGGTCCAGCGGATCGTACGATACGCGGCCTCATGAACCGGTGCGCCGTTCCAAGAGCCGGAAGCGCCAGGGGTGATCCCGGCCTGCGGATCCATAAACCGCTCAGCCACCGATCCAGAGTCCGGCCGATCTTCTTTGCGGTGGGGTTGCCAGCGCAGCCCGTATAAGCGCCCCTGCGCGATAGGAGCAGCCGTGCCAGCCTCGCTTTGCGCGGCGTGGGACGTTCGAGCCTTTGCCCTCTCGTGGCAGGCTTGCGAGCCGGGCGCCGCCTCTGCGCGGGGGGCTGAAGGCTGAGGTCTAAGATTCCAGCAGGTGTCTGCATCGTTCGATTCGTGCTGGACGGGAGCTTCGGTGGGTGCAGGATATCAGGATGCCTCGCCGCAGAGCCGGTGGGACGGCGGTGCAAGGTGTCGGAGCAGGGGGCTCGGGCCGATGATGGGCGCCGCTTTTCACGTGAGAAACGCTTGCCTCCGCGTGAGGGAGGTCCGGCCCAAGAAGGGCTCGATCATGAGCCGCCGAACTCCTGCATGGATCTGTGGCGCCACAATCACCGTGTGGCTCCGGATGAGGGGCGTCCCGTGTTCCCCCGCCTTCAACGAGGTCAGAAAGGGGCGGGGAGCAGGATTCCCGCCACACCAGGGCAAGTGGCCGCAAGCCGGCTGGCGCATGGCCGGATTCCATCTGTCATATAGCAGCCGAGGTGGGCCGGGGGCAGAGGTCTGGGCAAGGGGGCTATAGCGCATCGGCGCCGGGTTGCGGGAGCTTTCTGGGGGGCTAGGGATCAGATGCGCACTTGGCGCGCGGAGAGGCCAAGGCTAGGAGCGCCCTGCTCATGGCATGATCGCCGCCGCCGATGGGCTATAGAATGTCTCCCTGCCGTGCCCTGATCCTTTCGCGGTCGGCGATGCCGGCCGACAGGCGATAAGGCGAGTTTCTACGGGTGCGTCGACACGGTGCATCCGCATCCACATGTTCTGCCGAACTGCTTCGCGTCAGAAGAGGCGGGTATCGGCGGCATGATCCGGGCTTGCCGTCAGGGGGCAATCCTGCCGCGTCCTGACCGATGGGCCTCCGTCATGAGGACATCCCGGTCATTTGCCGGGGAGCCGGAAAGAAGCTGGTCCGCCATGGTCCGCCAAACGACATGGGCCACATCCCGCTCCAGCCCGTGACGTCCAGCGACTGTCCGCTCTCCCTTTTCGCGCAACGTTGTCCCGAGGTGGCTATCGTCGTATTCGGGGGCTGCCGGCATCCATCTGCCCGCGCCAGCCTTCATTCCATCAAGATTGGCCTTCTCGCGAGCACGATGGTCGTTGAGATGACATGCGCCCGGCGCTCACGCATTCCGGATCTCGCACGCTCCCTGCCTCAAGCCTCGGCGGCTCTCGATATCTGCTTCGTCAGGTGAGCGAGGCGCGCTCGAGCGGCATTCCGGCATAGGCGAGGCTGAAAAATGCTCTGCAGTATCGAAGCTCCGCTCGGGTCCTTCTGGGCCCGCAGCAATCTTTGACGTTTAACCATCCGTGAACGGATGACCCGCCGAACGAAGCAGCCGATCGAGACCTTCATAATCAGGACTTTTCCTCCCCAACCATCAAACATGTCGTGCAGGACTGAACAGGCTTGAGCCCGCTGGAGCCATGCTCCTGACGGAATTCGGCAGCGTCGACACCGCAGCCTTTCCCAATGTGGGCCTCCGCCTGGCTTGCTCCTGTACACACGGGCGCTGACGACCGGCATATTCACGTGGACGAGAGGGCATGACCACGCTCTCGAAGCCCGTGAGGATCCTTCGGCGACTTTCACGTCATGCGAGCAAACGGTCGTTTGCAAACAATCGGCAAGGGATTTTGTTAAGCACCCAAAGAAGGCAAGCCTCCCTCAGGCCCGCTGAAATGGTTTGAAACACAGGATTCTGAGGCCTTTCAGCCACCTGATGACCTGCCTGAGCGACCGTGATGGCACCTCAGATGAAGTGGCTCGTGCGGCAGCCCGGTAAAACAGCGTGCAAACGTCCGTCAGACCGTAGCCAGCCGCTATTTAGCTTCTTCTGTTTCAGTCCTGGCGGTCTACCTCAAGAACTTAGCAGTTCATCAAAGGGTAGCCTTTGGGGCAAGCAGGGCAGATGAGGGACAATTTGGATCACGAGGTTGGCGAGCGGCGGGATTTTCGGCTGACCCAGGTCAAGTCCAAGCCCCTGACTCACATCGCGGGATTTGGCTATCGCGCATTGGGCCGTGTCGGGCAGGCCTTGCTCGCGCTCAACCGGCGTTATCTGATTAACGAAAAGGGGACATTGATCGAAGCTGCCGAAATCCCCGACGCCGTTGATGGATTGGTGGACCGGACCGATACCGTTTGGGCGGCTCTCGGGAAATTTCGGGTTTGCAGCCGCCCTAGGGACCTTGAGCGCGCTCGACGGCGAATTGCGAACCTCGGTCCCGGCGAGCGGTTGAGGTGACCCAATGGCGAAACTAACGTTCACGATCTCTGCCCTGTACCTTGCCACCGTCGGCTTGGCGCTGATGTTCTTCCCGTTGCAATTCGGGACGGGCGCGGTGCCGAAGGATGCTGCGCCCGAGCTGCTTGCGCTCCTGCGTTTGCTAGGTGGACCGTTTCTCGGGATAGCCGTGCTGAACTGGCTGTCGAGGGATGTCGAGGCATCGGCGCACCGCCCGGTTGTGCTTGCGAATATTGTGGGATTCGGAACCGTGGCAGCCAATGACATCTGGGGCGTTGCGAGCGGCGAAGCGCGGGATATCGCTAAGATATTTCTGGTTGTCCATCTGCTTTTCACCTTCGCTTTCCTGGCGAGCGCCTGTTCCAGGCAGCACGTCCATCGGTAAGCAGACGTGCTGTAATGAGCGAACATGGGAGCACAAGGATCTGAGGGGCAGTCGGAAATGGAGCGGTGTTCAGAAGATGGCTCTCCCCACACGAGGACTGCCGACCCAGTGAGCGCTGCGCCGTCCCGCATCAGGGCCTCATGCGGCAGTCCGCGCTTGTCAAGCCGCCCCTCCAGCCCTGGCTCGACTTGATGTTTTGAAAGCGACGTTATCCCGGAAATGAAGAGCCGAGCTCTGCATTATGAGGGTGGCACGGAGAGTGTGCCGAACCTCATAAGGTTTCGCCATGACCATGCCGGAGATCACCAATAAGCTGAAATACAACCTCTCGGATGCGCTCAAGCGTGTGGCCGGCACGCTGTCGTTCCGCAGGGAAGGGCAGGGTGGCCCATCGTCCGCAGCGAGCAACCGATCCGGCTTGAAAAAGTAAGCCGGTACGGAGGCGCCCAAGCGAGCGCTCCACCGTTCTCAGGTCTCCGCAACGCAACGATGTGGGGAAGATTGTGCCGAAATCCTCGCGGCTGCACGTGACGCCCTGGCGCAACCTGCAGAGGTGACGGCTTTGCTTTAGAACAGATAGTAAGAATAAGATCCGACGGCAACGGCAGACCCCTTGATATTGGTGTCCGCCATCGACATATGAAATCAAGGAAAAACCTGACAGCTCAAGACATAAACCTCGAGATCCATGCTAGGTCAGGAGCGTTTCCGAAAGCTCCGGGCACCATCGCCCGACACTGCCCCCTGAAAAACAATTGCGCTCTTCCGGAGTTGAACTCCGGCATATGGCCGCTGCTGCGGTAGAAGGCGCCCGTTCAACGAGTGTGGAGCAACGGCAAACGTACTCTGCCCTGCGGAATTATGAATGTCCAAGAAATCGAAAGCCTTCGTCAGCATCAATCACCTGCCCGGAATCCTGCTTGCCAGCGCGGCCGAGTGCGAGCGCTGGATCGAGGCCGGGCTGATCCCTGTTGCCGAGTACAGGACGTTCCAGAAGCGCGGGCGCGTTGTTGAAGCTCCCATGTTCGATGCGGAAACCGTGGCTCAACTGGCGGCCGAGGTCCCGGCGTGGAGAATGCAGGGGGAGAGTGGCGATGCCGAGACACATGCGCGCTCCAATCCCAAGGGAGCCGATAACCCTACAGTTCAGCCGATTGATGATGCGGCCCATCGCCGGCGGCAGAGCATCCTCGCCCCTGTCCGGAAGAACACGGGCATCTATGTGGCGGAGGATATCCGCAAGATCGAAAGCGGCCGGTGGAAGCCAGAGCGCGTCTTTGCCGGTTACCGGGCGGTGTTCAGCCAGCCGATGCAGATCCTGCCGGACGGCGGCTCCACGGACATCGTCATCGAGTTCGCCTTTGCCGAGCCCCTGGACGTAGCGGCCGTTGTCCTGGATCCGGCCCGCGTCGAGCGGGCTGCGATTGCCGCTGCATCTGATACCCTCAAGGCTAGGCTGATCGAGCTGCGGGATGCCACCTTCGCAATCTGCGAGGCGGAGCTGGCAAGCTGGCGCGATGAGCTTGAGACCTATCTTGCCGCTTATGAAGATGCCGGAGAGCGTCAGGCCATCCTGGACGGCATCCAGGCTGCAATCGAGAAGCTCGACCGGATCCATGCCTCTGACAAGGGCGGCCCAGCCGGTGCCGGGCGCAGGCTTCGGCAGAAGCTCGATGATCTCCGCTCCAAGGCCGCCGCCAGACGGCTCCGGCACCTGCGCGAGGCGCAGATCCGCGAGGCCTCCGGCTATGAGCGCTATGCCGGGATCTTTCCCGTGGCTCGCTCCCTGGACCGCAGGTTTCTGTTCCTGGCCGGACCGACCAATTCCGGCAAGACCTATGAGGCCCTGAAATTCGCCGGCGGCGCCAAGACGGCCGAGATCCTGTCCCCCTTACGTCTCCTCGCGCTGGAGCATTACGAGCGCATGAGCGAGGAGGGCATGGCCGCCGGCATGGTGACAGGCGAGGAGCGAGTTCTGCCCGAAGGTGTGACGCATATCGCTCGCACCATCGAGACGCTGGATCTGCACCGGGTGGTTGATGTCTGCGTGATCGACGAGGTCCAGATGCTGGGCGACCCGAACCGGGGCTGGGCATGGACGCAGGCCATGATCGGAGCTCCCGCGCGCTTGGTAGTTCTGACCGGCGCACCGGAGGCGATCCCGCTGGTCGAGCACCTGCTCGCGATGACTGGTGAACCTCTGGAGGTGAAGATCCTTAAGCGAAAGGGCAAGCTGCGTGTCGAAGGCGTTCCGGCCAATCTCAAGAAGCTTTCCCGCGGCGATGCGGTTGTGGCCTTCACCCGCAAGAATGTTCACGATCTCCGGGCGCAACTGGTGCAGGCAGGGCGCACGGTTGCTACCGTTTATGGCGCCCTCGGACCGGAAGTCCGCAGAGCCGAAGCGGCGCGCTTCCGCAACGGCGAGGCTGAAATCCTCGTGGCGACGGATGCCATTGGCATGGGCCTGAACATCGGCCCGTTGCGCCGCGTCGTGTTCTCCACCTTGCGCAAGTTCGACGGCTTGCGCGAGCGGCAGCTCACGGCCATGGAGATCAAGCAGATCGCCGGCCGGGCAGGGCGCTTCGGTCACCATGACGAAGGGCTTGTGACGGCCCTGCCGGAAGCGGGAGGGTATGCGCAGGTCGAGACCATCATTGGAAACGCCCTGAAGGGCGATGCCGGCAAGCTGCGAGGCAAGGCCTATGTCCGCCCCAACCAGGAGACGGTTTTGTCCGCAAGCGAAGTGCTACAGACCGACCGGCTCGGTCGTGTTCTCCGGCACCTGAACGATACCCTGGTTGCCGGCCATCCGGATCTTCGCATGGCTGACATGGAGGAGATGATTGAACTGGCGACGCTCCTCGACACCGTGGATCTGCCGATCCTTGACCGCCTATCGTACTCAATGGCGCCCGTCGATGGACGGGAGCAAATGGCGGTCGAACTGCTGCTCGACTGGGCTCGGCAGCACGCGCGCGACGGGCGCGTCCAGGCGCCGGACTTCGGCGTCAACACCGACCTTCTGAAGCTGGAAGCACGGGTGAAGATCGCCACCAGTTGGCTCTGGCTGGCGCAGCGTCATCCGGGTGTGTTCGAGGATATGGGGGCAGTCGTGGACCTCCGGGCAAATCTCAATGCGAAAATCGAGGAGAAGCTCGTTGCCAGCTCTGTGTCCCAGCGCAGGAGCCCCGAAGAGAGGTCACGACGGGACAGAAGCGCGAAGCCGCAGCGGCCGGGGAAAAAGCGGCGGAGCTGGATGGATGCGGATGCAGGCAACGTGAAACAGCATCGTGTCCGCGGGCGGCCGTCCTAAGCTGCAAGCTCCTGCTCTACGAGTGCGGCCCAAAACGCGACGCCTGTGCGAATCGCATCTTGGTTGAAGGATCTCCGCTCCTTACCGTCCGCCTTAAACGGTGTTCATCATGGCATCGTCGGGAGCGGGAGCCATCCACCCCATCGTTGAGAGATCTTGTTCCGGTCCCTGTCCTGTAGCCGGAAAGCCCTGCCGGTCCGTTGGTTGGGCTGCTGATTCACTCCCGCGCCTCAGACCAGACCTGCAAGCTGCGGCCGCTGACCAGAGAGCCGAGAGAGCATATGCCTTTTATCAGAGGGTCCTGGGTTCGAGTCCCAGCGCGCTCACCAACAACATCAAAGGGTTACCGGCATCTGCCCTTCGTCTGACTCGCAGCGTAGCCGCAGTGCTGTCACAGAATGGCCCGTGAACTTCCCTTGGCATCTGTGGTCGGATAGGAGTGCATAATCCCGTTCAATCCTGATCAGGGGCGCCAAGTGGAAAGAGATGGCGATACGGCCGTGCCTCGTCCACAGCCCGTGCGAATGACGGCCGCACCAGCAATCGGCTGCGATAGGCCCGCACATTGCCAAACGCCCCGCTGACCGGGTGCACCCAGTCAGCGTAGAAGAGAGAGGGGGCTGCCGCACAATCGGCGAGGCTGAAAGCCTCACCTGTCGCCCATTCTCGGCCATCAACGACCTTATTCAGCCAGTCATAGGATCTATCGAGCATCTCCCGGGCCTCAGCCACGCCCTGTGGATCTCGCGCCTCCGCGGATCGCAGGCTGTCAGATACAACCTTCTGCACCGGTGCCATGATGTAGTTGTCGAAGAAGCGGTCCATCATTCGCACGTCGAGAGCGGCTCGGGCGTCCTCAGGAACGAGGCGCATCAATCCTGGGTGATGGAGGTCCAAATGCTCGATAATGATGCTCGTCTCGACGATTGTGCAGCCGTCGTCCACCAAGACCGGAAACCGCTTGATCGGCCAGAGCGCTGCCAATTCCGAGTTCGTCTGCTCGTCGTCGAGCATCCGGTATTCGAATGGGGTGCCATTCTCGTAGAGCGCAATCAGTGCCTTCTGACAGTAAGACGAAAAGGGGTGGGCATAGAGCGTCAATGTCATCGTCACCTCACGCGCGGAGTCTCTGGTTTCAAAATGCAACTGGTTGATTGGTAGCTCGACTGATCCTATTTTGCAAGCAGTCTCTGATGAGGACCTCGCCATGGACGATGCGCACCGCTCCAGTTGCCCGATCAACCTGACACTCGAGGTTCTGGGCGACCGATGGAGCCTGATCGTTATCCGAGACATCATGTTCGGGAATCGGCGCCATTTCCGCGAGTTGCTGAACCGCTCAGAGGAGGGAATCGCATCCAATATTCTGGCCGCTCGGCTCAAGCGGCTGATGGAGGCCGGACTGCTCACGAAAGGTGATGATCCCAGCCATCAGCAGAAGGCCATCTATAGCTTGACCGAGCCTGCCATTCAGCTCGTGCCCCTGCTCGTGCAGATGGGGACCTGGGGGCGGCGTCACAGGCCTGTCTCGGAGGAGCTGTCGATCCGCGCGCAGTTGCTGGAGGAAGGCGGTCCGTCGCTGTGGGATGCGTTCATGGCGGAGCTCCGTGCGCTGCATCTCGGCGCGCCTGCTCCGAAGCGCTCAGTGCTGTATGAGCTTCAGGCCGCATACGAGAAGGTCGCTGCGCAAAGGAAGGCTGCTCGCTAAGCGTTCGTCATCCTAAGCAGCCATGCCATATAGCCTTCTGCGAGATTCCACATCTGAGTCGGGAAGGTCTGTTAACGACACGATGGGGAGGTAAGCCGAGGAACCGCTTTCCTATGGCAGGCGGACCCTCAGACAGCTACACGTCAGGGCCCATCTTGACCGATGGCTGTGTCAAAACTCGAACAGGCTCGGCCGTGACGAATGATTTGTACAAGTTCGTGCACCTGTACCGGAGATTTCCCGGTCTTCCTGGGTTTACAGGAAATCAAGTTGCTCCACAGAGCAGCCCATTCGCGTTTTGACACAGGCTCGACCCAAAGATGACCTTCGTTGACGCGGGGGCACTCAGTCCCTCCCTTCTTGTTCCTCACGCAGCCGCGCTCCGGTGCGACTTCCAGGCCTCGTGCTGCTTCCCCCATTTCGACATCGCGGTTACCGCTTCGTTCAGGCTCAGGCCCAACGGCGTAATAGAATATTCCACTCGCGGGGGCACTTCCGCGTAATCATGACGGGCGATCAAGCCATCCGCCTCCATCTGGCGCAACTGTTGGGTGAGCACCTTCTCGCTGACGCCAGGCAAGAGCCGGCGCAACTCCGCGAACCGGTGCGGCCGCAGATGCAATTCCCATAGCAGTGAGATTTTCCACTTGCCCCCGATCGCCTGGAGAGCGGCCGCAAAACCGCAATTATCTGGCTCCTTGCTCCGCATGCGATAGCTCCTGTCTAAGTTCAGGGTAGCTTACCTGAAGGTGCGTACTTCAAAACAATCCGGGAACATATATCTTCGAATCCGGCCGGCCAAACCGAAACTGTTTCTGTCGAAGCGATCTTCAACAATCGGAGAAATTGCCATGAAAACGGCAGTCTGCGTTCTTGGCGCGGGCCGGATGGGCTCGTCTATTGCCCGGACTTTTCTGAGCCGCGGCTATGAGACATGGGTGTGGAACCGCACCCCGGCGAAGTGTGAGCCGCTGGCGCCGCAGGGGGCGCAGATAGCCCCTTCTGTGGCAGATGGAATCCAGGCGGCGGACGTCGTCATCATTAACGTCATTGATTATGCTGCCAGCGCGACATTGCTGAAGCACGATAGCCTCCACTCCGTTTTGCCTGGCAAAACGGTCGTGCAGCTCACCTCGGGTTCGCCGCGCCTAGCGAGGGAGGAGGCCGCCTGGGTGGAAGCGCATGGGGCCTCCTACTTGGATGGGGCGATCATGGCGACACCCGACTTTATCGGCAGGCCCGAGGCGGCTTTACTCTATTCAGGGCCACGAAAGGTGTTCGAGGAGCACAGGGGCCTGCTGTCTGCTCTCGGTGGAGGCACGACCTACGTTGGGGACGTTCCGGGCCAAGCCTCCGCGCTCGATACCGCTCTGCTGACCCAGATGTGGGGTGGGCTCTTCGGCGCCCTTCAAGGCATGGCTGTCGTTGAGGCGGAGAACCTCAATCTTGAGATATTCCGGAACCAACTTACCGCGTTCAAGCCGGTCGTCGATGCTGCGCTCTACAATCTGATCGATCGGACCAGAGCTCAGCGCTTTTCCGGTGACGAGACCACCCTGGCATCGCTGGGCGCCCACTACAGTGCTTTTCAACATCTGCTCGAAGCCTGTGAGGAGCAGGGCCTTGACGCGTCTCTCCCCCAGGCCATGGATAGGTTCTTCCGTCAGGGGCTCTCCCAAGGAGGCCCGGAGAGTGATCTTGCCGCGCTGGCCCCGTTGTTCCGGAAGGGCCACACCGTCGCTCTGCCCGCGGGACTCGCCAATGTATGACGCACGACAGACACGAGTGGCGGCCTGCTCCTGCCGGAGCGTCGAACTGGTCCTCGCGGGCGAGCCCCGGCGCGTCTATGCATGCAGTTGCCTGGAGTGCCAGCGCTGCACCGGATCGGCGTTCTCATACCGGGCGATCTATCCGGATGCAGCCATCCTCAGTCAAAAGGGAGAAGCGCGATCCTGGCGGCGAAGCGGCTCATCCGGAAAATGGCTTGAGCAACATTTCTGTCCCACGTGCGGATCGGTCGTGTTCATGCGGGCAGAAGCCCTGAAAGACGCGCTTTCCGTGTCGGCGGGCTGTCTGGAGGATGAGCAGCTTCCTGCACCACAAGTTCTCCACTGGCCCGAAAGGAAGCACCGGTGGCTGTGTCTGGAAGGCATCCCTGACGCCAGTTCTGCGTGAGAACCTATCAAAGTAGGCGTGTAATCTGAGAACTAACATTGCACATCCAACGCTGAGAAAGCCCGCCTCGCGCTCCGAGGCGGGCTTTAGATCTATCCGAGCTCGCTACGGGTGGTTTGTCGCCAACATTTGCACTAGCGGCCGCTTCGTCGCTGAACCGGGAACGCCTCATACAGGCACGGAGATGACCTTATCCTAGTTTCCGCGCTTGCAGGCTGAGCAGACCTGCATTCGATCTGCTCTACATTACATTTTGACCCTGAGCGAACCTTGAGCGGACTTACTTATCCGCTGACGACAGCAGTCGTGGTCGTAAGAACATTCCATCCTCGCCCGCTGCCCGTTCCGTCCGCCAAGCGGGGGGTGTTGACAGATTCCTGCGACTGGTACCTACTGAGCCCATGGGGGCTGCGATCCCCTCACGAGGCGCCATGCCCAAGAATCGCGTCCAGCTCTCCTTCAGCAAGGACGCATCCGCATGCCGTCAATCAACGCCATTTCCGTCGACAAGCTCGCCCGTCTGGTCGGCACGCCCAAGTGCCCGGTTCTCATCGACGTCCAGACCGACGAGGACTTCGCCGCCGACCCGCGCCTGATCCCCGGCGCGCTCCGCCGACCCTGGTCCCAGGTCCACGAATGGGCCAAAGAATTCGCGGGCCAGTCAGCCATCGTCATCTGCCAGAAGGGCCTGAAGATCAGCCAGGGCGTGGCCGCTTGGTTAAGGCACGCGGGCATTCCGGCGGACTCCCTCGAGGGCGGTGCCTTGGCTTGGGCGCAGACCGGCCTGCCGATGGTGCCCGAGGCCGTGCTGCCACCGCGGGACGGGCAGGGACGCACCGTCTGGGTGACCCGCGCCCGCCCCAAGGTCGACCGCATCGCCTGTCCCTGGCTCATCCGGCGCTTCGTCGACCCGCGCGCCGTGTTCCTGTTCGTGGCCGCATCCGAAGTCCCGGCCGTCGCGCAGCGCTTCGGGGCGGCTCCGTTCGACATCGAAGGCGAGGACGTCTTCTGGAGCCATCGCGGCGAGAGGTGCACGTTCGACACCATGGTCGAGGAGTTCGGCCTCGCGACGGAGCCGCTGCTGCGGCTGGCCACCATCGTGCGCGGTGCCGACACGGCCCGTCCCGACCTCACCCCCGAGGCCCCTGGCCTGCTCGCTGCCTCGCTCGGCCTCTCGCGGATGTATGCCGATGACCTCGAACAGCTCGAGGCCGGGATGGTCCTCTACGACGCCTTCTACCGTTGGTGCCGCGACGCCACCGATGAGATCCACAACTGGCCTGTAAGAAAGCAAGGGGCGTGACATGACCGAGACATCAACCGTTGCACAGGCGCCTGGACGCCATGAGGCGGCACGGCATGGCGTTAGCCTGGCTGAGGCCTTCAGGGTTTGGGCACGCGTCGCGATGCTCAGCTTCGGCGGGCCTGCCGGCCAGATCGCGGTCATGCACCGCATCATCGTCGAGGAGAAGCGCTGGATCGGCGAGAACCGCTTCCTGCACGCCCTGAACTACTGCATGCTGCTGCCGGGTCCCGAGGCGCAGCAGCTCGCCACCTACATAGGCTGGCTCATGCACCGCACCCTCGGCGGCGTCATCGCCGGCGTGCTGTTCGTCCTGCCAGGCGTGATCTCGATCATGGCACTCAGCATCGTCTACGCCCTGTTCGGCAAGGTCGGCATCGTCTCGGCCCTGTTCTTCGGCCTCAAGGCTGCGGTCCTTGCCGTCGTGCTCCAGGCGGTGGTGCGCATCGGCGGCAGGGCCCTGAAGAACCGGATCATGATCGGCCTCGCGGCCGCGGCGTTCGTCGCGATCTTCTTCTTCGGCGTGCCGTTCCCGATCATCGTCCTGACGGCCGGGATCATCGGGTTCTTCGGCGGCCGCGCGGGTGTGCCGGCCTTCCAAGTTGGAGGCGGGCACGGTGCGGCCAAGGGCGGCAAGCAGGTCGCCGACGCCGATGCCCTGCTCGGCGAGGAGCTGCCCGAGCACGCCCGCCCGACGGCCGCACGGGCCTTACACGTGTCGGCGATCTGTCTCGCGCTCTGGCTCGTGCCCGTCGGCGCCCTCCTCGTGACGCTCGGCTCCGGCAACGTGTTCAGCCGGATCGCCACGTTCTTCTCGACCATGGCGGTCGTGACCTTCGGCGGCGCCTACGCGGTGCTGGCCTACGTGGCCCAGCAGGCGGTCGAGAACTATGGCTGGCTGCAACCGGGTGAGATGCTCGACGGCCTCGGCATGGCCGAGACCACCCCGGGTCCCCTGATCATGGTCCTCCAGTTCGTGGGCTTCCTGGGCGCGTTCCGCGATCCCGGGGCGCTGTCGCCGCTCACAGCGGGCGTGCTCGGAGGACTGCTCGCCACCTGGGTCACCTTCGTCCCGTGCTTCCTGTTCATCTTCCTGGGCGCGCCCTTCATCGAGGTGCTGCGCGGCAACCAGGCCCTGCATGGTGCCCTGTCGGCCATCACGGCGGCCGTCGTCGGCGTGGTGCTGAACCTCGCGATCTGGTTCGCGATCCACACGGTGTTCCGCGAGACCTGGCCCGTGCGGAGCTTCGGCCTGTCCTTCGACGCACCCGTGCTGGCGAGCGCCGACGTCTGGGCGCTGCTGCTGTCGGCGGCCGCCGTCATCACCATGTTCCGCTTCAAGGCCGGCATGATCCCGACGCTCGCCGCCTGCTCGGCCGCAGGCATCGTCCGGTACGCTGTGGGGATGATCTGATGATCGCCGGAGGGAGTCCGGTGCTCCAGGGCCGAGGTGCGACAGGGACGATCGAGGAGACACGGGCGAAGAGCCTCCCACCCGCCGTCAGGCTCGTCCTCGTGGCTCGATCCCTGCGGCCTTCGGCGACGGCTACGTCGCAATCCTGCTGCCGCTCCATCTCTCGCGCCTCGGCTACGATGCCTTCGGTGTTGGGGTCATCTCGACCGCGACCCTGCTGGGTTCGGTCCTGCTGACGCTGGCCATCGGGCTGGTCGCCTACCGAGTTCCCCGGCGCCGCAGCCTGCTCGCCGCATGTCTCCTGATGGTCGCGACGGGGATCGGGTTCGCCGGGCTCGAAGGCTTCTGGCCGTTGCTCCTGATCGCCTTCGTCGGGACGCTCCTCGTGCCCTGGGAGCGCTCTCGGCGGGCTCTGTCGATTGGCTTGCCCCGGTCATGTCGCCTTCGACCATGGTGACCGCCCTGTTTGGTCTGTACGGGGGCATTGGGCTGCTCACGTTCCTGCTCTACCGTCGGCTGTCGCCGCAGGTCGAGGCTGGCCTCGACAGCCCGCCCGCACCACTCGGGCGGTCGCGCGGAATCGCTTACCGCCTCGCGGCCTTATTCTCGGTCGGCGCCTTCGGCGGCGGGTTGGTCATCAACGCGCTGCCGGCGCTCTGGCTCAGCGAGCGGTTCGGCATCGGCGTCGGCACCGTCGGAGCGATCTTCTTCGTCACCAGCCTGTGCTCTGCGGCTTCGTACTTTGCCGCCGTGCCGCTGGCCAAGCGGTTCGGGTTGATCAACACGATGGTGTTCACGCATCTGCCGTCGAGCATCTTCCTGATCCTGACGGCCTTCGCGCCGACGGTCTGGATCGCCTTGGACTCCTGATCCTCCGCAGCCTGCTGTCCCAGATGGACGTACCGACGCGATCCTCGTACGTCATGGCTGTGGTCCGTCCGGAGGAGAGGCCAGCGGCCGCGAGCGTCACCGCCTTACCCCGCAGCCGCGCGTCGGCCGGATCACACGCTTGAGCGCACCGTGATCCGCTTCAATGATATTGTTGAGAAATTGCGAGGTCCGATGCTCGACATCTTTCGACAGCAGCCCCTCGCATTGTAAGCGTCGGATAATTTTCGGATAAGAGGCCAGTCTATCGGTCGTAATTGGGAATGGCGGATAGTCGCTCATCAGCGAGAGGGCTTTGCACAAGAAGCGATAAGCGGCTTGGGTGTTCCGAGCGGTCGGAGAGCATGAAGTCGATCAGCTGCCTATACTTGTCGACCGCCCTGAACAGATACTTCCAGCGTCCTCCGACCCGCACGTACGTCCCATCCGCACGCCACGAGCCGGAACGGGAACCCTGAAACCCTGATGCCCATCGGACCCGATTCTCAATCTCCTGCGCGTAACGCTGAACCAACGAAGGATCGTGGATAGACCGCAACACCACGCTCCTGCATGATC
Source organism: Microvirga makkahensis (assembly GCF_009830105.1). Taxonomy (GTDB): domain Bacteria; phylum Pseudomonadota; class Alphaproteobacteria; order Rhizobiales; family Beijerinckiaceae; genus Microvirga; species Microvirga makkahensis. The sequence goes on along the minus strand of NZ_WURB01000015.1, from coordinate 41,901 downwards.
TCGGCAAGATCACGGTAGCTGATGCCGTACTTGTAGTACCAGCGAACGCACAGCAGGATGATCTCGGCCGGAAAGCGACGGCGCTTGAACAAGGACAACAGAGCGGCTCCTTGACGAACCGCCCCTCGCTATACGGTCGAGGTGAATGCAACAGTTCCCCAAGGCTGCCTCAACTGCTGCCAGTTGCACGCTAGCGAGGGTGCGGGCAGGCTCACGCCATTCGCGACCGCCGGGCTCCACGGATATGCTGCCCCGATCGCCGAAATTTTCGATGGCCCAACCTATCGTGGCTGCGATTTCGTCCTTGGACGCTCGCCCGCTGGCAACCCTGCGGAGCGCCTCCTGATAAGCGGGCCTGGCAAGGATCTCGAAATCCGTAAGCAGGGGGATCCGTCCTCATCGGTGCCGTTTCGCACCAGCGAGTCGATCTCCAGCTCTCCTGAATAGTGCATCTTCGCCAATTATCGCACAGACGCGGTGCGCGAGCGGTCACGGGCGGACGAAAGCGGGACAACATCGGATTGCTTGAGCTTTGCACGAGCTTCGGCGAATTGGTCAAGAAAGCGCGCAACGGCGGCGTGAACCTTTCTTCCAGCCTCCAGCCAATCGCTCCCAGGGGCTTGCGCAACTCAGTTTTGCCAATAATCGGCCGGAGCTCGACGGGAACCACGATCCGCGCCCAAAAGCGCCCGCCAGGTTCAACGATATGACTAAGGCCTGCTAGCGCTTGAACTCATTGCGTCTGAGGGCGTTTTGCTCATCCTGATCTGAGGAGGAGTCATACTGACGGACGCACAATGGGCGATGCTGGAGTCTTTGGTGGAACAGTGCCGTCCCAAAGGCAAGACACCACCGCAGGTCCTGCGGCGGACGGTTGGGGCCATTCCCTGGCGGCATGAGAATGGTGCCAAATGGCGGGCTGTCCCCGCTGAACTGGGCCGTAGTGGCGCGCGGCCCAGACCTTCATTCGCTGGGCTCGCCTGCGTGTCTGGGAGCGTCTGCTCAACCTGGTGCAGGAGCATGCCATCCAACTCGGAATGACGTGCCTCGACGGCACCAGCGCGTGCGCATCAGAAGGCCGCTGGGGCTCGCCGAAAAGGGGCTCTCAAGCTCAACGAGACAATCGTGAAGCAATTGACCGGTTTCGTGGAGGGTTATGGCACCAAGGCTTGCGTGATCGCCGACGCGCTCGGACGGGCCACCACCTTCCGCATCGTGCCCGGTCAGGTGCACGAACTGCCGCAAACCGTTCCGTTGCTGGACAGCCTGCCCGGCGTACCCATGTGGGCGGTGGGGGATCGCGGCTACACCAGCCATGCCTTTCGCGAGCATGTTTGACGCATGGGAGCCCGACCGGCCATCCCGCCGCAGCGCCATGAGGCGCCGGTCGCCTGTCCGGACTGAATCTATAACAACCCCAACGTGGTCGAGCGGCTCTGGGCGAGGCTCAAGGAGTGGTGAGCTGTTGCAACCCGCTACGAGAAGACCGCCTCATCGTTCATGGGCGCCCTCTGCCTCGCCGCCACCCTCGACTGACTCAAGACCTAACAGGCCTTAATTGGGTCAATCGTGCAAGCCGAACCGTGCGCATCGATCATCCAGGATGGAAGATGCCTTTTCACAAGACCTTTGCGTTGTGAGTTTCTAATGGAAACCACGGCTTTCGCCTCTTCTCAGGCTGGCGCCGGATCGAGTCCGTTCTCATGGCCTCCTATGAAGGACAGTGACGGCAAATATCGCTGCGGGCAGTAAGTCTGGTTTTGGCACATCTCGGACGTGGGTCGAACTTCCGCATGGAACAGGAACACCGGACGTTTCCGTCAGTGAACGAATGTCACTGCCTGACCCCAAGCGGACATTCCCTGCATCCTGTGTGAACACAGGAATCAAAGGTAAGCATCGCAAGGGTGCTATCGCTCAGGCCGCACAACCAAACCTGAGGGCGATCGCCGCCATTCGCTTGGCGATGCCTGCATCATCCGAGTGAAGACACGGGTGAAGTGACTCTGGTCGGCGAACCCGCATTGGCTCGCGACCTCCTCGAGGGGAAGCGTCGTGGCCCTGAGCAGACCCTGCGCGACCTCAATGCGCCGCTGCAAGAGCCACTTGTGCGGTGGCATGCCAGTCGTCATGCGGAAAGCACGGGCGAAATGACTGCGGGAGAGGCCGCACTCGCTGGCGAGACGATCAAGCGCGATGTTGCCGTCCAAATGTGCCGTTAGGATTTCCTTGGCACGACGCTCCTGCCAAGGCGCGAGTCCACCGCGCTTGAACTGGATCCTGATCGGCGCGTTGCCGTACGTGCCTGCGAGGTGCGAGAGCAGGGCCAGCGCCACGTATTCCACGAACAGGGAGTTGGCTTGCTCAGGCCGCTCCAGCGCGGGCAGCAGGGATTCTCCCAGGCTCCGGACACTTGCGTCGTCGACGGGAACGCCGAGCGGCGTACTGATCGACTCGAACCGCGGCAGCCCGTGCTCGTCCGCAATCCCATCGAGGGCCTGGCGCGGCAGATACATCGCCACGCAGTCTATGGGATCGCGCAGGAACGAGGCGTGCCCGAGGTTCAGGTCAAGCAGCGTAAACTGTTCACCCCTGACCGGACTCATCGGCACCGGACGACCGTCCACCCAGTACGGATTCGTCGGGATATCGCGGCGCTGCAAACACACGAGATGCGCATCCTCCCGCGGGATCTGCGCTGCAACCCCGTCTCCCCTGTCGTCCCACTGGATGCGGGTGGCCGCGAAGGTCGCCCTTTGAAGGACTTGCACCGTCAAGGTCGGAGGGTCGTCGGCCCCAACGGACTTGCCCAAGCGCTGGCCATAGGCTCCGGTCGCCATTTGCGAGTTCCATTCACATCACATGCCCGTGAGGGCTGAGGCTGTGGGTCATGGGTGAGAGCCCAAAATCGAGCACTAACGTACAAAACGCAGCACTCCCGACACTGGCGAACTCGATCAGGGTCACGGAAGCTTAGCGCGTAGTTCCCCAGGTGTCGACACAGCGTCGGCCATGCACGGCCGGCATCCCGACCAGGAGCCACCATGACCAAAACCAATCATGATGCCCCCTCGGGCAACGAACGATCGTTGTCCGGACACGACGCGCCCCAGCGCGGACCTTCCCGCCGCTCGATCCTGCAAATGGCCGGAGGAGCGGCTTCCCTTGCCGCCGCCCCCGCAGCAATCGCGCAACCCGCTTCATCGGAGGGTCCGCCAACCGCGCCAACGACGCGCGTCCGCCTGGTCGTCAACGGCAGCGCACGGGATCTCAAGATCGATCCCCGTCAATCGATACTCGACGTCCTGCGTGAGACGCTCGACCTCACGGGAACGAAGAAGGGCTGCAACCAGGGTGCCTGCGGGGCCTGCACCGTACTCGTGAACGGACGGCGGGTGACCTCGTGCCTGACGCTGGCCGTCATGCATGATGGTGCCGAGATCACCACGATCGAGGGTCTGGCAAGGGGTGATGAGCTGCATCCGCTTCAGGCCGCCTTCATTGAGCACGATGGGTTCCAGTGCGGCTTCTGCACGCCCGGCCAGATCATGTCGGGCGTCGCGTGCATCGCCGAGGGCCACGCCACCTCGCCCGAGCAGATCCAGTTCTGGATGAGCGGCAACATCTGCCGCTGCGCCGCCTATCCCGGGATTGTCGCGGCGGTGGCCGATGCGGCAGGGAGGACCTGAAGATGCTTCCATTCAGCTTCGAGAAGGTGCGGACCGAGCAGGACGCGATCCGCGCGGCCGCGGCGGGCGCCCGCTACATCGCAGGCGGTACCACGCTCATCGACCTCATGCGTGACGAGGTCGAGCGTCCCGAGCGTCTGGTCGACATCAATGCCCTGCCGATGGCCGACATCCGCGCGGATGGGGCCGATCTCGTGATCGGCGCTCTCGCCCGCATGAGCGATGTCGCGGCCCATCGGGAAACAAAACGCCTTCAGCCCCTGATCGCCGAGTCCCTGATCGAGGGGGCATCGCCGCAACTGCGCAACATGGCCTCGATGGGCGGCAACCTGTTGCAGCGCGTGCGCTGCCCGTACTTCCGGATGCTGGACGCGGCCTGCAACAAGCGCGATCCTGGCTCGGGCTGTTCGGCCATCGATGGCCTCAATGCTGGACATGCCATTCTCGGGACCAGCAATCACTGCGTCGCTACGCATCCATCGGATGTTGCCGTCGCTCTTGTCGCCCTCGGCGCCACGATGCGGGTGCGAGGTCCCCAAGGCGAGCGCGCCTTCCCGGTCGAGGAACTCTTCCGGCTTCCTGGCGACACGCCGCATCTCGAGCACACCCTGCATCCAGGCGAGCTGATTGTCGAGATCCGGGTGCCGGGCGGCCCCTATGCCAGGCAGGCCCGCTACCTCAAGGTGCGCGACCGTGCCTCCTATGAGTTCGCGCTCGTTTCCGCCGCCGTGGCCCTGGAGACGGAAGGCGACACCATCCGCCAAGCCCGCGTCGCGGTCGGCGGCGTCGGCACGCGCCCGTGGCGCATGCGGGCAGTGGAGGAGGCACTCAGGGGTAAGCCGGTAGGCCGCGATACCTTCACGGCGGCCGCTCACCTCGCACTGGAGGGAACGCGCCCGCTGTCGCACAACCACTACAAGGTCGAACTGCTGCCGCGGACCATCGTCCGGGCGCTTGAGATGGCGGGAGGGACGGCATGACCACTACGTTGATTGGAAAACCGGTCACCCGCGTCGACGGGCGGGCCAAGGTCACGGGCGCTGCACGCTATGCAGCCGACTTCAACCAGCACGCCCAGCTTTATGCTGTGATCGTCAGTGCCACCACCGGCCTCGGCCGGGTGACAGCGTTGGACGAGGCCCCGGTGCGGGCCATGCCGGGTGTCGTGGAGATCATCAGTCATCTCAATGCTCCACGCCTGGCCTATGGCCCGCACAAGGCGTTCATCGACCCGGAGGTCGGGGAGCGGCTGCATGTGCTCCAGGACGCTCAGGTCCGGTTCTACGGCCAGCCCGTTGCGGTTGTCGTGGCCGACACGCTTGACCGCGCGGAGCGTGCCGCCAACGCGTTGCGCATCAGCTATGCGGCCGAGCGGCCCGTCGTCGACCCCCGCGATCCGAAGGCGCAGGCGGTCGAACCCTCGGGCTCCAGGGGCCATTCCCACGCGGCCCGCGGAGACGCGGATCGGGCGCTGGCGGATGCCCCCGTGAAGGTCGACGTGACCTATGACATGGCACGCGAGAACCACAACCCCATGGAGCCGCACGCGGTCGTCGCCGCCTGGGATGGCGACAGGCTGACCCTGTGGAGCAAGAGTCAGTTCGTCGTGAACGAGCAGGCTGAGATTGCGGCCATCTTCGGCCTGCCGCTTCAGAACGTGCGGGTGATCTGCCCGTTCATCGGCGGAGCCTTCGGGACATCCCTGCGGACATGGCCGCACGTGACGCTCGCGGCCATCGCGGCCCGTCAGGTCGGGCGGCCCATCAAGCTTGTCCTGAACCGCAGGCAGATGTTCTTCACCACCGGACATCGGCCGCGCACCCTGCAACGCGTCGCCATCGGGGCGACCCGGGATGGCAGGATCACGAGCATCATCCACGAGGGCAACGGCGAGACGAGCCGCTACGAGGAGTTCACCGAGGCACTGCTCTCCGCCACGAGCTACATGTACTCGTGCCCCAACGTGCGGACGAGCTACCGGTTGACGCCGCTCGATATCGGCACCCCCAACCACATGCGGGGGCCGGGTGAGTCAAGCGGGATGTTCGCCCTCGAGTCCGCACTCGACGAACTCTCCTACGCGCTGGGCATCGACCCGATCGAGCTGCGCCGCCGCAACGAGCCGACCATCGACGAGGGCGAGAACAAGCCGTTCTCCAGCCGCTCCCTGGTGCAGTGCTACGAACGTGGAGCCGAGCGCTTCGGCTGGTCCAGGCGCACTCCGGCGCCCCGCTCCATGCGGGACGGCCGGCTGCTGGTCGGCATGGGGGTTGCCTCCGCCACCTACCCGGTCTGGTACCTTCCTACGAGCGCACGCGTCCGGCTGCATCCAGACGGCACCGCCGCGGTCGAGGTCGCCGCAAGCGACATGGGGCCGGGCACCTACACCTCGATGACGCAGGTGGCGGCCGAGACGCTCGGCATCCCGGTCGAGCAGGTCCGCGTCAGCATCGGGCGCTCGGACTTCCCGCCAGCGCCCCCGCATGGCGGCTCCATGACGATGGCCTCGGTCGGCTCGGCGGTCCGCGCCGCCTGCCTGGCGGCACGGGATGAGGTCACGCGGCGTGCGATCGCCGACCAGCGCTCACCTGTGTTCGGCGCAGCCCTGGAGGGGGTCGAGTGGATCGGCGGAAACGTACGCCGGCTTGGGGACGCCTCCGCGGGACAGCCCTATCGCGACATCCTCGCTAGCAGCGGACAGCCGATCGAAGCCCATGCCTCCAACTTCCGTGACCCCGAAGCCGCCCAGCGCTACTCCATGCATTCGTTTGGGGCCGTGTTCGCCGAGGTGGCGATCGACCCGGACGTCAGTACGATCCGGGTGCGGCGGGCCCTCGGCGCCTATGGGGCGGGCCGCATCGTCAATCCGCTCCTGGCCTCAAGCCAGTGCACCGGCGGCATGATCGGCGGCATCGGGATGGCCCTGATGGAGCAGACGGCCCTCGACGCGCGTGATGGACGTCCGGTCAATGCCCACATGGCCGATTACCTCATGCCGGTGAACCTCGACATCGGGCAGCTCGAGGCGCTGTTCGTCGACGAGGATGATCCGCACGTCAACGCGCTCGGGGTGAAGGGCTTGGGCGAGATCGCCCTCGTCGGAATGGCCCCGGCGATCGCCAATGCGATCCACCATGCGACGGGCAAGCGTGTGCGTCACCTGCCGATCCGCATCGAGGACGTCCTGACCGCTTGAGGCGGGACCGCCGCGGTGGGTGGTCGATGGGTCTAGGGTACAGCCGACCTGCTCATGGGATTGGGATGAACGATGCTGCACTGCGCTCCTGCCATCTGGGTCGATGACCAGCCCGACGGACTCCCCGGACTACTGGCGGCTGCCGACGCCGCTACCCCGCTCGATGTCCTGCGGTTCGTCGTCCCGCCCGATCGGGGCGTTGATGGGCGTGACGGACAAGCGAGCCGCCGTTTGTCCCTTTGCCATGGCAAGGCCTGGCGGTTTCGGAACCCGTTTCCGGGTTCCCGCTGGAGCTGCCGGCTTCCTCTACGGTGAGGCTTCGGAGAGCGTTGCCGGCCGGATCTGCCAGGGTCCGGGTCCGCGCCGATCCGGTGACCGAGCGAAGGGCAGAAAGGATGTCCGCCGCGTCCGGCTCCCTCAGAACGATGTCGTCCCGCGCCGAGAACCGGGCCTCGCGCACGCCGATGATCGCAGGCCGGTCCGGATGGTTGTCACGATGCTGGTCAGCCAGGCGCAGCCGTCAATCAGGCCAGGCAGGGCAGCTCGGGTGTAGAGCCAGCCGGTCAGGTGCTGCCAGTCGCGCAGAAGGCGAAACGCCTGTTCGCCTGCGGTGGCGGTCAGCACGTCGTGTCCGGCTCGGCGGAGCGCCTGAGCGAGGCTGTCCGCAAGCCCCTCGTCGGTCTCGACGATCAGGATGCATCCGCGCCCGGTGCCGGGTGCCGGATGCGGCCCTTCCGCTCACGTTGGAGCCTCTGATGCCCGACTCGTACGCCCTGGCTGCCTCATCCTGCCCGTCCGCGAGAGCGTGATCGATTGCTACGTTGCTCATCGGGGGTGTCCCGTCGATGCACTCGGCACCTCGAAATGGCAGCACGGCTCCGTGCGGTTGAGGGCACCGGACAAGGCCGTGCTGCTGAGCATGCCCCCAGGGGCGGTCTCGTGTTCTGCCCCTACGGCCGAGGTTGTCCGCCCGGGATGCATGCTCGATCCAGGTCGGGCGCGATCCCGCGTGGAAAGCGGCGGACGCGCCGGTGTGAAGGATTATCGAAGACCCCGTCAGAAGGGCAGCTTCGTCCCTTGGCGACATCCCGGATCAGCCATGAGTGTCTGCTGGTCGCCTAGCGGTGTCATCGGGAAGGGAATACGTCTGGGTCTTCGAGCGACGGAGTATGACCGTATCTCACTTCGGAGCCGAACGGCGGCTAGGCCGCCTTGCGGCAGGCCTCACCGACCGTTTCCGCAATCTGCCGGCGTACGGTCGCGATGGCCCGATCGCGGGCTTCCGGTCCGAAAGCCAGCTTCTCCGCCCGGAGGAAGGTCACGTCGGTGATGCCCATGAAGCCGAGAAGATTGCGAAGATGGGGCTCCTGCGAATCCATTGCCTGCGCGGTTCCCTCGCTGTAGAGGCCGCCGCGGCTTTCGATGACAAGGGCGCGCTTGCCTTTGAGAAGGCCCTCGGGGCCACTCTCGTTGTAGCTGAAGGTGATGCCGGCCCGCAGCACGTAATCGAACCAGGCTTTCAGGGTCGATGGCATGCCGAAGTTGTACATGGGCGCTCCGATGACGATCGTATCGGCGGACTTGAGCTCGGCGATCAGCCCGTCCGACAGGGTACGGGCGGCTGCCTGGGCCTCGTTGCCGGGCTCCCCGCCGCGCAGCGCCGTGGCCGAGTCGGTGGTCAGGTGCGGAACGGGATCGCGTCCGAGATCCCGGGCGATGACCCGCAGGGCAGGATCGTGGGAGCGCAGGCGGGCGACGGTTTCCTCGACGAGTTGGCTGGACACGGAGGCCTCGCCGAGCGCGCTGCTGGTGATCACGAGAGCTGTGGACATACGACAATCCCTCCAGGGGTTTTGGTCATTGCGGTGCGTCCGATTTAGTGGTTCATGACATGCTGCATAAGACGCATATTCCGCACCATGCTGTTGCCTGGGAAGGAACACCGCCTTGACCGAGCTGGAAGACCTGAGGAGCTTCGTGGAGGTCGTCGACAGTGGCGGCCTCAACCGTGCCGCGGCCCGCCTGGGGGTCTCCAAGTCGATCGTCAGCCGGCGGATCACCCGCCTGGAGGCGGAGCTCGGCACGCGCCTGCTCACCCGAACCACGCGCGGCATCAGTCCGACGGAGGCCGGTGCCGAGTTCAAGGCGCGATGTGATCGGATCCTGAGTGAGATCGAGGAAGCGCGCGACGCCGTCGCGCAGCAAGGGCGGTCGGTGCGCGGGCGCCTTCGCCTCTCCGCCCCGTTGGTGTTCGGCGTGCGGCACTTGGTGCCGGTCCTGGGGGATCTGGCGCGGCTCCATCCCGCTCTCGAGCTGGACGTTTCGTACACCGACCGGGTTGTGGACCTGCTCGGGGAGCGATTCGACGCCGCGATCCGGATCGGCTCCCTCAGCGACTCCAGCCTCGTCGTTCGCCGGATCGCGCCTGTCCATGCGGTACTGGTCGCAAGTCCCGACTACCTGTCCCGTCACGGGCGACCAAGCACGCCGCGGGATCTCACTGCGCACGAATGCCTGATCTACACGGGTAGCCTCGTTCCGGAGTGGCAGTTCGAGACCGGCAGGCGCCGGGTGTCGATCCGGCCCGAGGGCCGCCTGAGGTCGGACAGCGGGGAAGCCATTCTTCAATGGGCAATCGCAGGGCTGGGGATCGCCGACCTTCCATCGTTCCTGGTCTCCGACGCCATTGCGAGCGGCGCCCTCGAACCCCTCCTGCCGGATCATCCGAGGCCCGAATACGGTATCCACGTCGTGCGGCCGCCGGGCTCCCATGTCCCGGGCAAGGTCCGGGTCCTGATCGACACCCTTGTCGAGCGCTTCGGAGGCACACCCGAATGAGTTCGGTGCTTGACAGGACTCAGCGGGCAGTAGGCCTTCGACGGGATACGTCCTTCATTTGCCCGTACTACAAGCGAAGGCGTCGCCAGTCGCCGGGCGATGCGTGCATGAGCCTCGAGAATACGCGGGTGAAGTGACTCTGGTCGGTGAAGCCGCAGCGGATTGCGATCTCCTTAAGGGACAGCTTCGGGTTCCGGAGCAGTTCCTGCGCAAGTTCGATGCGCCGCGCCAGGAGCCACTTGTGCGGCGGCAGTCCCGTCGCCGTCCGGAACGCCCGTGCGAAGTGGCTGCGGGAGAGGCCGCACTCCCGTGCAAGTTCGACGAGGCCGACCTTTCCATCGATATGGGTCAGCAGGATGTCCTTGGCCCGGCGCTCCTGCCAGGGCGACAATCCTCCCCTGAATGGCCGCAGGACGGCAGGCTGCTCGCCGTAGAGCCCGGTAAGATGTGCGAGCAGGGCCAGCGCGACATGATCGACGAAGAGCTGGTTCGCGGTCTCGGGCCACTCGAAGGCCGGCACTAGGCACTCTCCCAGATTACGGATGACATCGTCCTCGAATGCGATGCCTCGCGCGGATCGAAGCTGTCCGATCGGAGGCAACTCATGCTCTTCCTGGAACCGATTCAACGCATCTCGCGAGCAGTAGATGGAGACGCAGTCGACGGAGGCATAGTTCAGGGATGCGTGCTCCTCGTTGAGGTCGAGCAACAGGAACTGGCCACTGCTGATCGGCATCCGGGGCGTGGGCCGGCCATCGATCCAGTAAGGGCCGGCAGGCAGATCACGCCGCTGCAAGCACACCAGATAGCCGTTGTTGCAATCGAGCCGGCTTGGCGTACCGGACCCCGAATCTCTCCAGCGGACGCGAGCGGCCATGAGTTCCGCCAGCGGCAGGGCGCGGGCAATGAGGGTGGGGGGCTGATCGAGCCCCGCGAACTTGCCCAGGCGTCGTCCGGATACGTCAGCCACGTCCCGTTCCTCGGAATCGATTCGGCGACTGAATGGAAGCGCGCCTTTACAGCAAGATTGTGACACTGGCAGACTAGGCGAAGCGGGCACTTTCATACAAAACGCAGCACTCGCACCGCTTGCGAACAAGCGTGGCGAGGCGAACACTGCACACCGTCTCTCGTATCCGTCTGAAGGATGTTCATGAGCGCTATGCCGGCGGGCTCCGAGACGCTTCACCATCATGCCCGGCCGATGGCCAGGCGTGACCCGCGCGAGGCCCATCGCGGGGCGACTCCGCTCGAACTGCTGTTCGACCTGATGTTCGTCGTCAGCTTCGGGCTCGCGGCTTCCCAGCTTGCCCATGCTCTGGCGGAGGGCCACTACGCTACCGCCCTGAACGGCTTCGCCTTCGCGAGCTTCTGTATCTGCTAGGCCTGGGTCAACTTCTCTTGGTTCGCGTGGGCCTATGACACGGACGACTGGATCTTCCGTCTTGTCACGATGGTCCAGATGATCGGCGTGCTGGTCCTGGCATTCGCCGTCCTCCTCGCGTTCGTCGAACTGGCAGGCCCCGTCCCGGCGAATGTTGCAGCAACCGCGAGTACGACGACACCAACCGTCCCAACCAGCAACCAAACGTGGAAGGGATCGAAGCGGCCGACGAGATACGTGTAAAGTGCATAAGTCCCGCCGAGAAAGATGCCGACCGGAATAGCGACGCACAGCACCGTGGTGAGCGCGCCGATATGGGCCTCGTGCTCGATGACGTACGCCGCAACGTGCAGACCGGCCCCCGTTGCCACGATCGAAGCGACGATCACCATCTGACCGTAACCCCACACCAAGGCCCGGTTGCGGTGGGCATGGAGCACCTGCGCAGATGGCAAGATGTAATAGATCCACCACATGCCGAAGGTGAGACCGACGCCCGCGAGACAGACCAGCGTGGCGTCCATGGTCCAGCCCTGCTCCTCGGTCACGGCCGACAGGGTTGCCAGCGTGCCCACGAGCCCTCGCCGAGCGCGATGATCGCGAACAGGCCGTGGCGTTCGACAATATGATGGGCGTGCCTCCACTCCTGTGCTCGGCGATCATGAACATCGCGATTTGCCTGATCATCCTCATGCTCGCGCCGACGGTCACAATCCTCGGATACGAAGTGTCGGGACGCAGACAACGGAACCGCTGATCGGCCGGATGCGGAGAGTAATGCTCTGAAGCACTGTGAACGGGTTGGCGGTCGACAATGCGCTGTCGTGATTACGCTTCATAACGACCGTCATTGGGATGACAACGACGCCACAGGCTCCCCATATGATCACTGTGGTGCCCTTGCAGTGGGAAAGAGCCGGTCTCCTGGGGCTGCCCGGTGGGGAGCGGTGTCTGCAAAGACCAGAAATGACACCGAGGATCTTGCCCTAACGGCGTGCATATCCGGCAACGAGCAATGCGAAGTGCGTGAATGGGTTTGCACCTAAACGACCGGTCTTGGAGAGCATAAGGCAGTGTGTTGGGTTGGTATGCGCGTCGCGGGATTCTGTTGCAACCAAGAGCTTCAGCGCCTTGGCTCCGGTCGTGGCCAATGCGGGCACAGAAGTTATCCTGTTCGACACCGGCATCTCGGCTGACGGCCTGATCCCAGCGCTGGAAGCGGCAGGATTGAAAGCGAAGCAGGTGGTTGCTCTTGTAGTGCTGACCCGCCTCCGTTAGGATCACATTGGTGGTCTCAGACGAGGTGACGCGCCTACGTTCCCGAATGCCAATATCATGTTGGGCCGTCGAATTCGACGACTGGGAGCCTTTCAACAACGCACAGGTTAAAGCCAATGTGACCCCGCTGATCGGCAGGGCCACGTTTCTCAAGGTCGTCATCAGCATCGGGGGCCGGAAGCTCTGGCTCTGACGCGCCGTGGACCAACACGGGACCGTGCTCGACATCTTGGTCCAGAGCCGGCGCAATGCCAAAGCCACCAAGCGACTGATGCGCAAGCTGCTCAAGAAGCAGGGCATCGCCCCTCGCGTGATGATAACGGATAAACTGGCCAGCTATGCCGGTGCAAAGAGGGCTGTGATGCCCGGCCTTGAGCATCGGCAGCATCGGGCCTTGAACAACAGAGCGGAAAACAGCCATCAGCCAACTCGACGACGGGAGCGCATCAAATCAGCAGGGCAGGCGCAACGTTTCCTCTTGGTTCATGATCATGTCGCAGACCCTTTCCGCCGCCCCGCGAACACCAACCTGCTGATTATCGAACGGCGCGAGCCGGTGCTCTCATAACCTGGGCGAACATCACAGGTGCTGCGGCTGAACCCTGATCCGACCGTCCAGGGCGGCCGGTCCCGACCCAGTCAGTTAAGTTGACGATGCTCCCCGAATACTCTGCACTTCGAAAAATGGACGCACAGCATCAGACTGATGATGAGCTCAGTATCTTGATCAATTGATCCTTTGCAATATCGATTGGGCCGGAGTTGTCGATCCGCACGTAACTGCATGCGGCATGTGGTAGTTGGAAATTCACCGATCGCGCGATGCGCCTTCTTGCTTCTTCTGCATTCTCTCGACCGCGAGCCATGATTCTCTCGAGCAGGATCTCCGGGGCCGCCGTGATCTCGACGACAGCAACCCGGCCGAAGGTTCTCACCGCATCGGTAAGAACAGCGCGGGAAACATTAGCCACGACTATCTTGCCTCGATTAACTGCATCAAGTGCTGACTGAGGAAGACCATAGAAGAGACCGTGTGCCCCCCAACTCAAACAGAACATGCCGGCAGCACGTCCTGCTTCAAACGCTTCCGGAGTCATCGTATCATGATCTTCGGTGACGCCGTCTGACAAACGGGTAATGACTCGGCGCACGAAAACGATGTCAGGCTGATCGCGCACCGCTTGCGCAGCGGCCCCGATAACCGAATCCTTGCCTGCCCCACTGGGGCCGACGATCGCAACGAGCGCTCCCTTATGCAACGCGAAACCCTTCCCGCCAGACCGAGCAAACACGGGGTGGCCGACCGCTGGTGGCTTGGACTCGCACCAAATCGGCACGCCTCCCAATTTCGATACGGCCGCGGTCAGTCAGGCCCGCGGCATCGGCCGGATTGGCTGAAATCAGGCTTATCGCGCGGGGCAAGTCGATGTCGGCTCGATCGGCGAGAAGAAACGCCGCTTGGACGAGACTGAACGGCACATAATCCGAGGACAGGATATCAAGTGCCCCGGCATGCAGCAGATCAATGGCCGAAACATTGCCCGAGTGAGAGCCACCGCGCACGACATTGGGCGCGCCCATGAGTACATGCAAGCCTGCATCTCGTGACAACGTTGCAGCCTCGACCGTGGTCGGGAATTCTGCCAGGGCAACTCCAAGCGAAACGCTCTCTTCCACATGCTCGCGCGTCGCATCGTCATGCGACGCTATCGAAATACCGCTCGTGCGGCAGCGATCGGCAAGAAGTCGGCGGTTGCGCTGGGAATTTGCAGCCGATTCCGCAATACGTCGCTCACTATAGGCGGCGAACTCGATATCGCTGAGCTTCTTCTTGCCCTGATAATAGATGCGATAGGCTTCCAGGCTGACAAACTGCCTCTGACCGGGTGCGTGATCCATCAGCGAGGCCAGACGAACCCGTTCGTTCCCTCGAAGCTCGTCGAAATGTTCCACCACGTCAGACACAGAAACCTCACAACGCAGGTGGATGAAGTGCTCTGCACGCAGGCGCCCATCGGTACTCGCCGACGCGATGGCGTCTGCCATGGCCGACATCTCCTGCGAGCCGAACTCGGTGTCGCCCTCCAAGCCAACCCGAAGCGCGTCAAAAACCGTCGTTATACCTGACGTTGCGATTTGCGCGTCATGCGCCTGGAGTGCCGCGTCCATGTTCCAGCGAACCTTTGGGCGTGGCTGCAGATGGGTCTCAAGGTGATCAGTGTGCAGCTCGACGCAGCCTGGGATCAACACATCTCCAGCACAGTCCTCGCCGGTCCTCGAGTTTCCGCTCGAGATATCGGCAATATTGCCGTCTTGGATCTTAAGGGTGCCTTCAACGATCTCGTCGGCAAGTACGATGCGTGCATTGGTGAATACGAGTTCTGGGGTCATGGCTCTAGGCCTTGGGATGGCATGCCGCTTTGAAGCGGATGGCGCGAATGAACATAGAAGGGTGCGCGCGGTTCCAACTCGACGAACAATGCGAGCGCATCAATGACAACAGGGGTCTCAAGAATGGGGTTGAACTGGGAATGCAGCCTCTTCGCGACCTGGGCTGCCTCATCCTCGTCAACAATCGAGTTAGTCAGCGTCATGTGAAAGCGAAAGTCCTGACCCACATACGGATAGCCCCAGCGCGACAGGTTCGCTTTCTGGCGCTCCGACAGATTTTGTGGATTGCGCCGAGCCGCCTCCTGCTCGGTCAGTGGAGCACGGAATGGTTCAAAGGTAATCCGAATTGCCTCCTCGAATTGCAGCAATCGCGGATGCGCAGTCTGAACCGTGAGCGCGAAAAAGCTGTCCAGACGTGTGACTGCGAGCGTTCCGAGAGCGACAGCCTGAGTCCTTTGCGCGAAAGCGGCCAGTTCACGATCCAGATCGTTGAGCGTCGTGCCATCGGCGAGCCGAAATGGTGCCTTAAGTGTGGCATGAAACCCGTAGCGAACTGGCTCGGATACGAGCACATCTATCTTTGGATCGGGATCACGCACGATGCGATCGTCGAATGCGTCGCGCCCGAGCCACTCGGCTGCTCGTAAGGTCAGCGGATCGTTCTTGGACGGAGTGAAGTAGATTGCTGCCCGCATCAGATCACCAGCCGGCGGAGAAGCTGTGAGATCAGGTCCATGATCGTGACCGTGATCACGACGATGATCAGGATTGCGGAGGCTTCGGGGTAATAGAAGGCACGTATCGACTCGAAGAGTACCTGGCCAATGCCACCGGCCCCGATGATGCCGAGAACGGTCGCGGACCGAACGTTCGATTCAAGGCGATAGAGAGAATACGAAATCCAAAGTGGCAGGACCTGCGGGATCACGCCATAAATTATCTGTTGGACACGTGATGCGCCCGTTGTGCGGATCGCCTCCACGGGGCGCGGATCAATCGCCTCGACCGCCTCGGAAAACAGTTTCGCCAGAATCCCGGTCGTGTGAATGAACAAAGCCATGACACCGGCAAAGGGGCCAAGCCCGACCGCCACGACGAACAGGACAGCAAATACAACCTCATGAATGGCTCGAAAAAGATCCATGAGTCGGCGCACAGGCTGCAGGACCCACCAAGGGACCATATTGTGCGAGGACAGGATTCCGAAAGGAACCGAAAGGGCCACGGCCAGAAAGGTTCCCCAGAGCGCAATTTGAATCGTGACCAGCATCTCCGCGAGATAATGGCGCCAGTCGCTGAAATCGGGACGCAGGAACCCGGCCGCATATTCAGCCATGTTTCCGGAATCAGTAAAAAGATAGGTCCAGCGGCTTATTTCGGCCGGTCCCCAGCTCCAGGAGAGCGCTGCCACAAGCAGAGCCAATAGAAATAGGTTACGGCGCCCGCCAGATCTGTGCCCAGCTTCCGGCGCTAAAGTGGAGCGACCCCCGATTGCCTTTACAAACCTGAGGGCCGTAGTTCCGGGAGTCGATGCTGTCTGATTCATGGAGTACAACAAGGTTCTATGATCACCGGTTGGGAGAGTGGCCTGGAACAGACCACTCCCTTTGCATTGGCTCAGCCGGCGGCAGCCAGTTCGGCCTCGTACTTGGCCTTCTGCGCCTTCAACTGGTCGAGCTTGGCTTTCTTTGCATCGGCAGCAAGCGAAGCGTCGGCCTCGATCTGGGCGATCGACTTGGTGAGTTCCATGATGCGGATCGGCAGCAGCTGCCTGTCGGACGAGGCGCGGAACGGCGCCCATTTCAGGCCGGCCAGAACTTTCTTCTCGGCGGCGATGTCTCCCGTCGACTTGTCGGTGCCGTAGGTGAGGAAGAACTCGCGGATCTTGGTTTTCTGTGCTGCCGGAAGATCCTTACGCCACACGATCGGGTCTGACGGGATCAGGGGCGAGCGCCAGATTTCGCGGATATTCTCGAATGCCTTGGGTTGATTCTTCTGAATTAGCGCCATGTTCTCGGTATTGTTGGTCGCCGCGTCGACCTGCTTGTTGGCAACCACCATCGCATTGGTCTCGTGGTTGGCGTTGGTGACGTTCTTGAAGCAGGCCTTTGGATCGATGCCCTTGGCGCTGAACACGAAGGTCATCGGGACAAGGTAGCCCGAAGTCGAGTTCGGATCGCCGAGGCCGAAGTTGAGAGACTTGTCGCACTTCAGGACATCATCGATTGACTTGATTGGGGAGTCCTTAGGTACGATCACAACGGACCAGTAGCCTGGCTCGCCGCCGACCGGCACGCTCTGGACGAACACTTCACCATTGGCGCGATCCACAGCTTCCATGGCGGATTTGTTGCCATACCAAGCTAACTGCACCTTACCGAAGCGCATGCCTTCGATGACGCCGGCATAGTCGGAGGCAAAGAACGGCTTCACGTCAAGGCCGGTCTTCTTCTTCAGGTCTGCGAGCAGCGGCTCCCAACTGGTCTTCAGGTTCTGCTGAGACTCCGTCGAGATGATGCCGAAGTTGATGACCCCCTGGGCCACGGCTGCCGTAGACATCGTGCAGGCGAGCGACACCGTCGCTGCCCACTTGAGCATCGTGTTCATTCCATATTCTCCGCTTATTTTCCTGGACTTAGTTAGGCTAACATATGCACTGGTTCGTTACCGCTCGGCCGGACCGGCAAAGCTCGCACCAGTTCTGCCGTGCTTTCCGGCAGAACCAGTTCTTCCGAAGCGTCGCCGTAGAGCTCCGCGAGGAAACCGTTGGAGAGGGCTGTCGAAGGCCCGTCATAAACAATGCGCCCATCGCGCATGGCGATCGTGCGCTTGCAGTAGCGTCGCGCGTACTCAACCTGGTGCAGTGACACGAGTACAGTGATGTTGTCTTGGGTGTTGATCGTGGCCAGCACGTCCATCACGCGCCGTGCGGAGGACGGGTCGAGCGCGGAAATCGGCTCGTCGGCGATCAAGATTTCGGCTTCCTGAACAAGAGTGCGCGCGATGGCAGCGCGCTGTTGCTGGCCGCCAGAAAGGGTCGACGAGCGCTGGGTAGCCACGTGGGGGATGCCGACGCGGGCCAGGGCGCTTTCAGCCCTTTCTTTCTCGGACCGGCTGAACAGGCCGAGCGTGCCGCGCCAGCGGGGAACCCGGCCTAGATTGCCGATGAGCACATTGGTCAGGACGGAAAGACGTCCAACGAGATTGAATTGCTGGAAGATGACCGCCACGCGACCGGCCGCGCGCCCACGCAACAGCCGTCCCGCCGTCTGCGAGACCTCCCCGAGAACCACGACTTTCCCCGTCTCTCCATCGCCTGCCTCAAGCCCTGCGATATGACGGATGAGTGTGCTCTTGCCGGAACCTGATGCGCCGATCAGAGCGACCATCTCGCCACGTCGGACATCAATGCTGACATTTTCGAGAGCTCGGGTTTGCCCGTAACGCTTCGAGAGGTTAGAAACGCTGATTGCTATCATCTGCATCATCCCCGTTCGTCCAAACCTACTGATCGAGGATAACTTGCTGGCGACGGTTCGATGTCAGTTCGATGACGGTTTGGAGTCAGCGCTTCATAGCGCTCAACGAAAGCCTCGGCCGTAAGCGTCCGGAAGTCCTCCAGTGCCGCGAAAAGTTTGTCATGCGGCCACTCCCACCATGCCAGGCGATCCATCCGCCCTCCGATCTCAGGAGGGAATCGCTCTCGGATGAGGCGGGCTGGAACTCCGCCGACGATGGTGTAGGGCGCGACATCGTGTGAGACGACGGCTCCAGCTCCAACAACAGCGCCATTGCCGATACTGATGCCGGGCAGGATAGTCGCTCCATGGCCGATCCAGACATCATGGCCAATCGTAACCGGTTGGGAGCGGCGCCATCCGAAGAACTCCTCTTCATCTGCGGCACCGTCGAAATAATCGCCTGCGCGATAGGTGAAGTGATGCAGCGTAGCGCGCCATATGGGATGATTGGTGGCATTGATCCGCACGGCGGCCGCGATGTTGGCAAATTTGCCTATCCTGGCACACCAAATTGAGCAATCCTGCATGATATAAGAGTAATCTCCCAGTGCCGTCTCGCTCACGCGCGAACGTGCTTCGATCTCGACAAAGCGACCGAGCGTGCACCGCTCAACATCGGCCGTCGCGTGGATAAGCGCCTTATGTTCGTTGAGCTTGGGCATCACGCGGCCTCCCGCGTCGAGAAGGCGGCGACGTCGAGGATACTCGTCGCAACCGCCTCGCGGACCGGAATGTCGTGGAAGATCCCGAGGATAGCTGTTCCAGCAGCTAGCTTCTCCCGGATCATGCCGACGACGACATCTCGGTTGGTCTCGTCGAGCGACGCTGTCGGTTCATCGAGCAGAAGGATTGGGTGATCAATCATGAAGCCACGGGCGATATTCACCCGCTGCTTCTCACCGCCAGAGAACGTTGCCGGAGGGAGATTGAAGAGGGCTGATGGCAGGTTCAGCCGCTCGAGCATGGCGGCGGCACGGTTTGACGCTGCCTTGCGCTCCACTCCACGCGTGAGAAGCGGCTCGGCCACGACATCGAGAGCCGAAACCCGCGGGATCGTCCGGAGGAATTGGCTGACATAGCCTATGTGATCGCGCCGGAGACTGAGTACCAGGCGGGGATCGCCCGATGCGAGGTCTGCGACGTCTCCGGTGCTGCGGTCCCGCACAAGGATCCGGCCGGTATCGACAGCATAGTTGCCGAAGATCATGCGCAAGATGGACGACTTACCGATACCTGACGGGCCGCCCAGTACTAGGCATTCGCCGGGAGAGACCTCAAACGTGACATTGGCCACGACGGGAAGACGGACACCGCCGCGAAGGTGAATCGTGAATGATTTGGATACATCCTCGACTGAAAGCAGCGGAGCGCCAGCCATAACAGATGGATTGTCGGTCACCATCTCAGTTCTCCAGGATCGAGGCGACGAGAAGCTGGGTGTAGGGATGGCTTGGATCGTCCATCACGCGATCAGTCAGTCCCTGCTCGACAATTCTTCCGCTCTTCATGACGATCATGCGCTGTGAGAGGAGTCGGGCGACACCGAGATCATGGGTGACGATGATCACCGACAGACCAAGATCCGAGACCAGCATTCGCAGCAGGTCGAGGACACGCGCCTGGACCGATACATCGAGGCCGCCGGTCGGCTCATCCATGAAGATCAAGCGGGGATGAGTAACGAGATTGCGCGCAATCTGTAGACGCTGCCGCATGCCGCCCGAGAAGGACACCGGCATATCGTCGATGCGGGAGGCTGCGATCTCGACGCGTTCCAACCAGTCGCTCGCCCGGCTCCGGATGTCGCCGTAGTTGCGGTCACCAATCGCCATCAGCCGTTCACCGACGTTAGCGCCTGCCGATACGCGCATCCGCAATCCATCTGCCGGGTTTTGATGGACGAAACCCCAATCCGTCCGCATGAGGAAGCGGAGCTCGGCCTCGCCCAGCTCCGCGAGATCCGGGAACCGCTGGTCACGCATCCGATAGCGGATTTCGCCGCTGCTCCGCTCCATGCGAGTGGAAATGCAGTTGAGCAGCGTGGTTTTGCCGGAGCCGGACTCACCGACGATCGCGACGACCTCGCCCGGCCATACATCAAAGGAGACGTCGGTACAGCCAATGAAGTTGCCGTAGCGCTTTTCCAGCTTGCGGACGGAAAGGATGGGTTCGCTGTTCATTCTGCGGCCTCCCAATCAGCCTTCGCAGCGCCATGCTGCGGCAGGCCTCCTACCTGAGACCCCTTTGACCGGCGGGTTTCGCAATAGTCTGTATCGGAGCAAACAAACATGCGCCCGCCGCGGTCATCCGTGATGACTTCGTCCAAATAAACCTCCTGGGCGTTACAAAGTGCGCAGCGGGCCTCGAAGCGCTGAACCGTGAATGGGTGGTCCTCGAAATCGAGACTGACCACATCGGTGAAGGGCGGCAGCGCGTAGATCCGCTTCTCGCGGCCGGCGCCAAAAAGCTGCAGCGCGGGCGAGCGGTGCATTTTGGGATTATCAAACTTGGGGATTGGCGACGGGTCCATGACATACCGGCCTTCGACCTTAACGGGATAGGCATAGGTCGTGGCGATATGGCCGTGCTGCGCAATATCCTCGTAGAGCTTGACATGTACCAGGCCGTATTCTTCCAGCGCATGCATCACACGCGTTTCCGTCTCACGTGGCTCGAGGAAGCGAAGCGGCTCAGGGATTGGCACCTGATAGACAATGATCTGGCCGTGGGCGAGAGGAGTCTCAGGAATGCGGTGGCGGGTCTGGATGATCGTTGCATCGGCTGTCCGGGTCGTCGTTGCCACATTCGCAACCTTGGCGAAGAAGGCCCGGATCGACACCGCATTGGTGGTATCGTCGGCACCCTGATCGATGACTTTGAGCACATCATCCGGACCTAAGATCGATGCGGTGACCTGCACTCCGCCCGTGCCCCAGCCATAAGGCATGGGCATTTCACGGGAGGCAAACGGCACCTGGTACCCAGGGATCGCGATCGCCTTCAGGATTGCGCGCCGGATCATCCGCTTGGTCTGTTCGTCGAGATATGCAAAGTTATAGGCGGGCAGGGAGGGGTTTCTCATTCTGCTGGCTCGTTCATTGGTGTGTCAGCACTCGCCATCTCGGCCTCGCGACGTAGCGTTCGCAGCAATTCGAGCTCTGCTTGAAAGTCGACATAATGAGGCAGCTTCAGGTGCTCGACGAAGCCGGTGGCCTGCACGTTGTCGCAGTGCTCCAGCACGAATTCCTCATCTTGCGCCGGAGCTAGCCGTTGCTCATTGAACTCGTCGGCCCTCATTGCGCGGTCAACGAGACTCATGGCCATTGCCTTACGCTCGGATTGCCCGAAGACCAGTCCATAACCGCGTGTGAAACGCGGGGGCTTATCCGCACTTCCCTTGAACTGCGATACCATCTGGCATTCCGTGACCCGAATCGCGCCGATGCATACAGCAAAGCCGAGTTCCGGCACGTCCACTTCGACATCAACCATGCCGATGCGGATCTCACCGACGAAGGGGTGAGTTCGACCGTAGCCACGCTGCGTCGAGTAGCCGAGGGCGAGCAGGAAGCCCTCGTCGCCGCGCGTCAACGCCTGCAGGCGGACTTCGCGTCCAACAGGATAGGCAATCGCCTCACGCGTCAGATCACCCGGTTTATCGTTGCTTGGGACATCAGCCTCGATCAGCCCTTGGCCATCGAGAAGATCAGTCACGCGCGGGCAGCTCTCCTCCGTGGGGCGCTCCCGCTTGACGGGGGGCGTGACAGCTTCGTCACCGGCCATGGACGGGTCGATCAGGCGGTGCGTGTAGTCGAAGGTCGGTCCCAAGAGCTGGCCGCCCGGGATGTCCTTGAAGGTCGCGGAGACACGGCGCTCAATGCGCATCCTGCTCGTGTTGATGGGGCATGCGTTACTGAACCGCGGCAGCGTGGTGCGATAGGCACGCAGGAGAAAGATCGCTTCGATCAGATCGCCACGTGCCTGACGCACGGCCATGGCCGCGAGTTCGGGATCATAAAGAGAGCCCTCAGCCATCACGCGATCCACACCAAGGGATAATTGGTTGACGATCTGCTCGACGGAGAGGGCGGGCACATTGCGATCTCCACGCCGGCGATCGGCCATGAGACGATGTGCATTTGAGATTGCCGCCTCTCCACCTTTAACTGCGACATACATGGCTCAGGTCTCCACAAGACGGGTGGTGCGCGGCAGCGCGAGGAGTTCGCTGCCACAGGTCATCAGCAGGTCGAAGCCCTGCGGAAAGCGGGCAACATTGATCGCCATTGTCTCGGTGAATCCGTCCGGCAGCCCACGTGGAGAAATAACGGCAACAGTCTCGATACCTGGGCCACGCACGGTCAGCGGCGTGCCGTCTCGCAGGCTTTCCACCGGCAAAAGCAACGTCGCGGACCGGTCGGGATAGGAGAGTGAGCCCATTGCGAAGTTCCGCCAACTACTGACCGGGCTGTTCTGGGACAGAACCGCATAGCTGGCCATCGAAGGGTCTCTGGTGACTGCGGCTCCCGTATGGAAGGTCAGCCACGATGCGGCTGTGTCCGCACCGCTGTCTTCAAACCACACCAGGGTGTCATAATCGGCGAGCGTTGCCAGGAAGGCCGCTGCCGCAGGCTCGAGCGGCGCGGGCGGCTGGACCGCATGGCCCAAATCGACGATGCGGCCCGGTTGTGCCATCGCATCCATCACCAGCCGGAATGCGGCCTGCGATTGAAAGACGGGAGCAGTGAACCCGCCGTCCAACAGAGTTGTACCAGCCATCAGTCTTCTCCGCGAACCATGGTGAAGAAGTCGACGCGCGTGGCTTCCGTCTCTTCAGCCTGCCGTATCCGCGCTGCGTCTTGTTCCGCCAGCGCGGGCGTCACGAAACCGGTTTCGATCACTTGGACCCAGTCTGGAAGTTGGGCCAGCGCATCGAGGTGCGCGACGATGCCCGCCTTCTGCAGGTGACGGCCGAGAACAATCGCGTGACCGACCTCGCCAGTTGCGAGCTTCACGGTGGCACGGGTCACCGTGGCCTCGCCGAGATTGAAGACCGCGCCACCGCCGCCGGCCCGGCCGCGAAGCATGACCATGCCGATTTCGGGACCACGAATGGGTGTTGCCGCAGGGGCAGAAGGCTCCAGTGCAGCATATCGTTCGGCGAGAGTCGTCGGGTCGCCGGAGGCCAGAGCATCTAGCCTCCTCTTACGAGCTTCATCGGGAGAGTGCATTCGGTAACTCACATGTCTACCTGTCTAGACAACTGACCATGACTGTGATTTACCGTACCGGCCGTGACAACCTGATGACGTTTTGCGAGAGACAGTGCTGATGAGTCCAGACGGAGATGGCGTCACACTCTGGCGGCGGGTAGCCGACGACATCCGCAGCAATATCGGTGACGGAACCATTTCGGATGCCCTGCCATCCGAGCTCGAATTGGCAGCGCGTTATGGTGTCAATCGCCATACAGTCCGTCGTGCCATCGCGGCTTTGACGGCGGATGGATTGTTACGCGTAGAGCGTGGGCGCGGCACCTTCGTGAACAACAAGCCGCAGCGGATCGTCTATCCTATCGGCTCACGGACACGTTTTTCCGAAAACATGCTGAAGCAATCGCTGGAGCCCTCAGGTCGGCTCATCAAATCCGACTATGTTTTGTCCGATTCGGTGATGGCGGCCTTGCTAAAGTGCCGCGTCGGCACACGACTTCACCGTCTCGACAGCCTCGCGGTAGCCGATGGCATTCCGCTGTCACGCTCGACCTCATACTTTTCGGCAGAGCGGTTTCCTGGGATCATTGAGGCCTATGCCGAAACCGGCTCCATCACCGAAGCGCTGCGGCGCGAAGGAGTTGTCGACTATCGCCGCCGGGAGACCCGCCTGACAGCAGAGCGCGTTTCCGCTAGGGACGCCGAGCTAATGAGCTGCGCAGCCGATGCAGTCGTCCTGATCAGTAGGGCGATCGATGTGGATCTTGAAGGACAGCCGGTGCAGTTTATCAGAACCAAGTTCTTGGCGGATCGGGTGGAACTCGTGATGCTCCAGAGCTGACACTCAGCGGACCTTGGCGGGAGGCTTTCGGATAGTTCCATCGGACCTGGCGTCGCCACATCAGTGGGGACGGACGGAATTCAGGCCGGAAGAGATTGGTTTCAGGCGCCGAGCGCCATAGAGGTGACGTCCGCCCATGTCTCAAAGGTTGCGGTTCGCGCTCTACGGTAGTCAGCCGTAGTCAAGCGATGGCGCCGCAGGTGAAACAGGTTGCTGATCGGATCATGGATCGAGAGAATGCGCTGCGCCTGCCGCGGCACCGTCAGGAAAGCAGCACATGACGTCTGGCTCCTTGGTTCCAGCGCACGGGAGTTAGTCGCCGATGATGGACGTCACAGGAAATATTTTTGAGCACGTATCCAGTGGGGCACTGGATGAGGAGTTCACAAATCTCTTGGCAGTGGAGGGACTCATGATCGAGCGCATTGTCTCCACCGGGCAAGCAAGCCCGCCTGGGTTCTGGTACGATCAGGCCTGGTCGGAGTGGGTGTTGGTGCTCTCCGGATCGGCGGGCCTCCTGCTTGAGGATGAACCGACGCCCCGAGAGCTGAAGAGAGGGGATTACCTGCTGATCCCGGCAGGCAGACGCCACCGCGTCGAATGGACAGATGCGACCGAGCCGACGCTCTGGCTCGCGGTTCATTTCGTTCCCCAGCCTCCAGCGAGAAACCAAGGCTGAGCGCGCATAGCCCGAACCCGTTCTTAGGTTTGTTTCCTCATCGTGGGGCCTGAGGCCGAAACATCCAAAGTATCACGGAGCATCGACTGACACTGGAATCAACCCGTCCGCTGTCTCTTTGCATCTGTTGTCCGGTTTATCGACTCGGGTGAGCAGGGCGTGCTCGTGTACGGCCGCGGGCCGATCCCGCCTTGGCTTCGACGGATTGCTTGGGTGCAGGGGTGCTAGCGCGGTCCTTGCTCGGGTTACCATTCGCGGCGGCAGGTGAACGGTCCTTGCGGATTGCAGCCCTGTTTATGACTTCAGGCTGCACGGCCCTGCGTGTTGCGTGTTCGTCGAGGAAAGCCCTGCAGGCTGCAAAGTCCGTCGCGATCTCCGGGGGGCACGCCACTCCATGCTCTTCGGCCAGCGCGCGTGCATAGCGCACCATCGCCTCACTTGGAGGGCGGGGACCACTCCGGGGCCTGTGTTCTCCTGATCCAGATGATCGTGCCGGCGCATGCTGGTCCAGGAAAACCCGGCAGATGGCACCATTGCTCTTCAGACCACGCGGCAGCTTCACCCCTTTCCGTGCTGCAAGTGAGGTAGCGAAGGCAATCATCGCCTTGGTCGGCGGTCTCCCGGGCGCGGCAGGACTCGCTGAAACCGTCGTTGGATCGACGGCAACAGTCTGCGATTGGGCGATGGCCCCGATCAGCTCCTGCACGCGGGTGCGAGTCCGCTCCTGATAGGCTGCGGCTCGACGGACCGCCTCATCCCGTGTGGCGGCGCGCCCGATCTCGGCCAAATCGGCCTCAAACATGGCCCGGCCGACAGGATCACCATAGCTGGGAAAAACACGGCGCACGGCTGCAATGAACGCCAGCCCGACCTCGGTCACCTGGATCGTGGGATCCTTGCCCTTCAGCAGTTCAACATACTGGCTCTTCTGGAGCTTCGGCAGGATCGTGTCACGGGTTGCGGCAGTTCCGAGGCCCTTGGGCTCATTCGGGCTCACCGGATTTTCCAGAGCTGCCTTGAGGGCAGGGTCCTCCACCTGATCGATGAGCCTCCCCATAACGACCGGCAACTCACCGCGGGTGATCCGGCGCGGCGGCTCGGTCTTGGACGTCTCGATCCGGGCGTCGGTTGCTGTCCCAGGCTCGTTGTCCTGGACGGGCGGCAGGCGTCCGGTGGTGGGCTCCTCGTCCGGCTTGGCCTTGCCTGGAACAGCCTCGTTCTCCTCGTCAGCCTCAGCTCCATAGACAGCGCGCCAACCTGGGGACTTGATCACGCTGCCGCTGACTGCAAAGCGTTTCGCGCCAAGCGGCGTCGGTACCTGCACGGCGACCGTTGTGCGAGCATCGATGCCGTCGGGCAGGTGGGCTGCCAGGAAGCTCTTGGCGACCAGTTCCCAGAGGCGCCGGTGATCCCCGCTGATGTTGTCCGGCTGGGGCACCTTGCGCAGCGGCACAATGGCGTGGTGCTCACCCGGATCCTTGACGTAGTGCCCCTTGCTGCCCTTGCGGAACACGAGGTCACCCGCGGCTGGCACGAGACTCGCAAGATCGGTAAGGACCTCGATGACGCTCCCGATCACTGCGCTGGCGTCGCCTGTCTGACTCTCGGGCAGGTGCTCGGACTCGGTGCGGGGGTAAGTCAGATATCCTTGGTCGTAGAGATCCTGGGCGAGCTTCGCCGTGTGCTGCGGATCCCAGCCGAACCGCTTTGCGCAGCGGCGGGCGAGGGTATCTTTCGAGAACAAGCGAGGGGGTGAGCGGCGCACATCCTTCTGCTCGACACCGAGCCGTCCCGACCAGGAGGCGGCGGCTTGCTGGATCGTCTCGGCAACCTTTTTGTTGAGGATTCTATCCTTGGGGGTATGCCAGAGAGTGATCTCCGCTCTCCTGTCCGTCGCAATCGTCAGAGCGATCTTGAAATAGTCCTGCGGGACGAAGTCGCGTATGCGCTGTTCGAGGTCAGCCAGGATGGCGAGAGTAGGGGTCTGCACCCCGCCAAAGCGCCAGGGCTCCCGGCACGCAGGTGGGCGAAGCCGTAGGGAGATGGCGCGGGTGCCGTTGAGACCCAGGTGATAATCCTCATACTGGCGGCAGAGGGCCTCAAGGTAGGCAGCATAGTCCCGCTCGCCGGAATCTGGCTCCTTGGCGAGCGCGGCAAAAGCCCGGCGGACCGAGACTTCATCGAGAGCACCCAGCTTCAGACGATCGACGCGACCCTCATATCCGAGATGCTCAAGCACCTCCCAGGCAATCATTGAGCCCTCTCGACCCGGATCGGTGGCAATGATGACCCTGTCCACGCCCTGGAGCGCCTGCTTGATCGCCTCGATCTTGGGCTTGTGCGACTGGCCCGAGCGGCTGGTGGCGTATGTGACAGGAATACGATCGAGGACGATGGGGAGCGTGTCGAAGCGCCAGGGCCTCCATTCGTCCCGCAGATTGCCGGGCTCCTCAGCAGTCAGGAGGTGGCCCTCGGCCGAGACACAGAGGGTGCTGGGCGATTTGAAAAACCGCTGCAGCTGGCGCATGGCCGAAGGCTTCTCGAAGAAGAACAGCGTGCGCGAGGCGGATTGAGCGGTCATAACCTAAGCGGCTTCAATTAGAACATAAAGGGAACATTATCTCTGGGGCCAAAGTCGGTCAATAGCTGAAGGAGCTGTGGCGAAATGGCCCACCGGAGATCCGACCCGACCGGAAATTTGAACCAGGCGAGTTGCGAGCCTACTGCATGATTGCGGATGTCGGCAGCTGCTGTGCGATCACCTCCCGTGTAGCGGGTGCGGGTGGCCGGTAGCCCAATGATGGGTGAGGCCGCACGCGATTGTAGTGGTCCTTTCAGACGCCAATGATGACCTGAGCCTCCTTGAGGCTGTAGAGGATGTCCAGCTTGAGGCACTCATCCCTGAGCGCTGCTCCGAGATGGCGCCCTCCTTGAAGGCGAGCGTGATGCTCTTGCCTTGGGCCAGTCGCACCCAATCCGGTGCAGCTTCGTGATGATCTGCTCCGAACTGAACCTCTTCTTCGACATGGACGTCTCCTTGGCTCCAGGTCGATTCCCTCAATCAACCTGGTCCAATTCCACCCAGTCAGGTCACTCCGGTACATGGCCTCCACATCAGCCCGTTCACCACCTGTCGGTGTCCCGCCAGCGCCCGCCGCCGTGGCGGCTGGGCTTGGGCATGAGATCGACAATCAGCCCCCATTGAGCATCGCTCAGGTCGTGCCGCTTCACAGGCCCTCGGACAGGATCTAGATGCTGGTGTAACCCGCGTCCGCCGTGACAATCGATCCCGTCATGAGGCTCGACGCGTCGGAGGCCAGAAACTGGACGATGGAGGCGATCTCCTCGGGCTTGCCCATGCGACCGGCCGGCGTCAGATCGAGCCAGCGATCTTTGAGGTGAGGTTGGCTCTCCAGTCCCTGCAGAAGCGGCGTTTCGATGTAGGTCGGCGCTACCGCGTTGACCCGCACACCTCTCGTGGCCCATTCGACCGCGAGCGAGCGGGTCAGATGATGGACGCCCGCTTTCGAGGCATTGTAGTGGCATTGAGGCTGCGGGACGTTGACGATATGGGCCGACATCGAGCCGATATTGATGATGGATCCCTTGCCCCGTTCCAGCATGCGCCGTCCGAATGTACGGCAGGTCCGGAACACTCCGGTCAGATTCACTTCGATGACCCGGTCCCATTGTTCGTCGGTCATGTCTTCCGCTGGAACATTGCTGACAATGCCCGCATTGCAAACGAGGATGTCCAGAGCCGGCAATCTTTCCGCCAAGGCGCTGAGCTGCGGGCTGTCCGTCACGTCAAGTCGCACCGCCTGCGCCGAGCCGCCGATGGATTTCGCGATATCTTGCGCGCGCGCGAGATCGATGTCGGTGCAGATGACGGTCGCTCCGGTCTCGGCGAGAGCCTGCGCACAGGCCGCTCCAATTCCCTGACCGGCGCCCGTCACGAGGGCGAGGCGTCCGCTCAAATCTAGTTTCCCGCGATAGGACATGACTTACTCCAGATCTGGATAAGGGGGGGAGGACAGGTCGAGCATCGGCTTGGTATCTCGCGCTCCGCGCCTCATGGGGCTCGGTGCGAGCATAGCCGACGCGGCAACCGGTCAGGAAGGCGGCGTGCCTGTGAGAGCTATGGCGGGCCGTGCAGGCGACGACAGCCCGCCCGGCCCCTCCCGCTCACAGCAGCCCTCGCCGGGCCATGTCGCGAACGAGAGCCCGAATGCCGTAATCCCACGGGCGGGCCTTGTCGGAGGTCGTCACCGTATTGCGCAGCGTGCCCAGCAGGGGCGTGGAGATTTCCACGACGTCCCCTTCCTTGTGCGTGAAGCCGCTGCCCTTCTCCGCGCGGTCCTTTGTGGGAGCGAACATGGTGCCGAGGAACAGCATGAAACCGTCGGGGTACTGGTGGGAGGCGTTGATCGTCTGATCGACGAGCTCGGTCGGCTTGCGGCTGATATCCGCCATGTTCGAGGTGCTGGACATCTCGAAGCCATCCGTGCCCGTGACGGACATGGTCAGCGTGGCATTCTCGATGTCCTCGATTGTGAAATCCGTATCGAACAGGCGAATGAACGGACCGATGGCGCAGGAGGCATTGTTGTCCTTGGCTTTGCCGAGGAGCAGGGCGGAGCGGCCTTCAACGTCCCTCAGGTTGACGTCGTTTCCGAGCGTCGCGCCGCGGATATTGCCCCGGCTGTCGACCGCGAGCACCACTTCAGGTTCGGGGTTGTTCCATCGCGAGATCCGGTTCACCCCGACCTGCGCGCCGTGGCCGACAGCCGACATCGGCTGCGACTTGGTGAAAACCTCTGCGTCCGGTCCGATCCCGACCTCAAGATACTGCGACCACAGGCCTTCGGCCTCGAGCGCCGCCTTCACGCGCGCTGCCTCCTCCGAGCCGGCCCGGATATTGGACAGGCTGCCGCCGATCAGGTCGCCGATCCGCCGGCGGATTTCATCGGCTCTGGCCGGATCTCCCAGGGTGCGCTCATCGATCACGCGCTCGATCATGCTCTGCGCGAATGTGACGCCGCAGGCCTTGAGAGCCTGGAAATCGCATGGAGCGAGCAGGCAGTGACGCGCGGCGCGGGTCCCCATCTCCTCAGGCGCAAGAACGAGATCATCAGGTATGCCGAGAACCTCGCCCTCGAGCGTATCGAAGCGGCCCGCCGGATCCTCGTCGAGGAAATCGGCCATCGAGGAAACCGAGGGCGTGACATCGATCACCTGGGCGTCGCGAACAATCACCACCGATGGAGCTGAAATGTCTGAGCGCCATACGCGGCCAACGAGCCGGGCGCGTTCGTAGCGTGCGGGAAGCATTCATATTATTCCTGTGTACGTAGCAAAACTACGCAGCCGGTTTCCGTTTCGTCAAGACACAAAGCCAAGCCGCGGTGGAATAGAGCCTATGATCGATCAATCTGGCCTGTGCTTCTGACAAGGGAGACGCCAATCGACGAGGCTAAAACACTAGCCGGGAAGGGGATTTTGGTTCAACAGGTCCGCGGAGTCGGTTCTTTCTGAGCTTCCCTTCTGCGAGCTTGCACTTATGTAGTATTGCTATATTCTCCCGGCCGTGGCCGTAGAGGCGAATGTACGATTTGGAAATGATGCGGAGAGCCAATGTCTGAAGCGATAGTGTCCCGATTCAACGGAGCTCTGTTTATTGCAGGACGCTTTGTCGAAGGTTCCGGGGCGCGCATGAGCGTCAAGAATCCCGCGCGCGACCAAGTCATCGGCGAGATCGCCGGCGCGACCCCGGATGAGATCGAGCAGGCCGTGGCGGCCGCGCGCAAGGCGTTCCGGTCCTGGTCGCGTGTCCCGGCGAAAGTCCGCGCGCAGGCTCTGCACAAGCTGGGCGACCTGATCGCGGCGGACGCGGGCCGCATGGCCGAAATCATGACGATGGAGCAGGGAAAGCCGCTCAACGAGGCCAAGGGCGAAATTCTGAAGCTTGCCGAAGCCTGCCATTTCTACGGCGAGGAAGCGGTTCGCATTCTCGGGGAGATCGTGCCGAACGATCAGAACGGCTTCCAGAGTCAGGTCGTCCGCGAGCCGATCGGGGTCGTGGGCGCGATCACGCCGTGGAACTACCCTGCGGAACTGATCGGCTGGAAGCTTTGCGCCAGCCTTGCCGCAGGTTGTGCGATCATCATCAAGCCAGCCGAGCTCACGCCGTTCACCGCGCTTGCAATTGCCGAAAAGGTCGCCGAGGCAGGAATCGCGGCCGGTGTCGTCAACGTTCTGACCGGCAAGGGTTCGATCGTCGGCCAAGCCCTGGTGGAGCACCCGGGCGTGGACAAGATTGCCTTCACGGGTTCCAGCGCGGTGGGATTGCAGATCCAGCGCTCGTGCCCAAGCATCAAGCGTTTGTCGCTCGAGCTGGGTGGCAACTGCCCGCTGATCATAACGGCAAGCGCCGATCTGGATGCCGCCGTCAAAGGTGCTACTCGCCGCTCGTTCCGCAATATGGGGCAGATCTGCATCGCCATTAACCGCATCTATGTGGCCCGCCCGATCTATGAAGTCTTCCTCGAAAACTTCGCCAAGGCCACAGACGCACTGAGCGTCGGCGACGGGCTGTTGCGTCCGGATGCCGATGTGGGCTCGATGGCCTCGGCCGAGCCGCTGGCCAAGATGCGCGAGCATCTTGCCGATGCGCTTGACAAGGGCGCGCGCCTCGTCGCCGGGGGTGGGGCGCCAAAAGGTGAGGAATTTGCGAGCGGCTTCTTCTTCCGCCCGACCATCGTTGCCGATTGCACTCACGCCATGAAGGTGATGACGGAGGAAACGTTCGGTCCGCTGGTCGGCGTGGCGCCGTTCGATGATCTTGCGGAGGCCGTCTCGCTGGCGAATGACACGCCCTACGGCTTGGCATCTTATGTTTACGCACGCGATGTGCAGGAGATCTATCGGCTCTCGGCGGACCTCGACTTCGGCAATGTGGCCATCAACAATGTCGACGCAGGTATCATGAATGCCCCGTATGGCGGCCGCAAGCAGAGCGGAATCGGGTACGAGCACGGCCGCGAGGGACTGCTGGAATACTTCAATCTCAAGCATGTCCGGCTCTATCACGGGGTCGGAGCCTAGCCATGACGTCCGCGCTTCTTGGCATCGATATCGGAACATCCGGCTGCAAGGCCCTGCTGATCGGCACGGATGGAGAGGTTCTGGCGGCTCACACGGCGCATTATGGCCTGTCGCAGCCCCGCCCTGGCTGGACGGAACAGGATCCGCAATCCTGGGTCGACGGCGCTCGCGAGGCGGTGGCGGCGGTGATGCGGAAGTGCCCGGATACCGAGCTCCTCTGCATCGGGCTGTCCGGACAGATGCACGGGCTGACGCCGCTGGACTCGGGCAAGCAGGTGCTGCGACCGGCCATCCTGTGGAATGACCAGCGAAATGCTGCCGAGGCGGCCGACCTTACGGAGCAGGCAGGAGGGTTGGAAGCACTTCTGGCGCAGACCGGCAACCGCATGCTCGTCGGATACACTGGCGGTAAAATCCTCTGGATGCAAAGGCGCGAGCCCGATCTTTACCGGCGCCTACGCTACGTTCTCAATCCCAAGGACTATCTTCGGCTTGTTCTGACCGGAGAGGTGGCGACGGAGGTATCAGATGCATCCGGCACGGGTCTCTTCAATGTCATGGAGCGCGGCTGGGCCTCAAGCCTGATTGAACGGGTGGGGATCGATCCGGCGCTGCTGCCCCCCTGTTTCGAGTCCCACGAGATCAGTGGGCGTGTGAGCGCTTCCGGTGCAGCGCTGTTTGGGCTTCAGCCCGGAATTCCCGTTGCTGGCGGAGGCGGCGACAGTGTGATTCAGACGATCGGCTCTGGCGTGATCTCACCGGGGGAACTGCAAACGACCATCGGCACTGCGGGGATCCTTGCTGCGGCGTTGGACGGGCCGTCGCCGAGCCCTGACGGGCGCATTCAACTGTTCTGCAATGTCGGCCCATCCAAATGGCACGCGATGGGCGTGTCGCTGAACGCGGGCGGCGCGATGAGCTGGTTCCGAACCGTCATGCGGGGGTTGGGACATGACACGCTCGACTTCGACACAGTCGTCGCTGCCGCCGAGACTAGCCAGCCTGGCGCTCGAGGGTTGCTGTTCCTCCCCTATTTGAATGGCGAGCGCTGCCCGCACCCCGATACGGACGCGCGCGGCGCCTTCGTCGGGCTGACAGCGCGCCACACAGCAGGTGATCTGGCCCGCAGCGTCATGGAGGGCGTGATACACGCCTTCTACGATATGCGCACGCTGATGCAGCCGATGGGCATCTCGGGAAAGTTGATCAAAGCCTCAGGCGGCGGTGCCAGATCCGCGCTTTGGCGCCAGATCCAGGCCGACCTGTTCGACTGCGACGTCGTAACGACGGAGGGAGCCGCTGAGGGTGCCGCCTTCGGGGCCGCCCTCGTCGCCGGAGTGGGCGTCGGCGTGTGGAAGGATGTCGTTGAGGCGGCGGCCACGATCCGCGAGCTCACCCGCGAGCATCCCGATGCGGCAGTCGGCACGGTCTATCGGAAAGCTCACACGATCTATCGTGGTCTCTACCCAGCATTGAGCGAGAGCTTCTGTGCGCTGAGTGACCCCGTCTTTGCCGATCGATGACCTGTCGAAAGGCTTGCCGCTGCGGGACCTATTTCAAGCCCACGAACGATATCAGTTGAACAAAGGAACGGCGCTTCGCATGAACCGGTATTCGGCTCTCATCTTTGATCTGGACGGTACGTTGATCGATAGCGCGCCCGACATCGCGGCCGCGGTCAACGTCTGCATGGCTGAGCGCGGCTGGCCCGAACTGGACGTTGACTATGTCGAGCAGTTTATCGGCAACGGGCCGCGCCGGCTGTTGCTCGACATCTTCATCGACAAGGGGCTTCCCGCCGACGACGCAGCCGTCGAAGAGGCTGTCCAGCGATACATCGAGAGCTATCGCCGTAACCCAGCCGGCAAGACGCGCTTCTTCAACCATGTCGAGGAGGACCTGTACAGGCTGCATGAAGCTGGATTTCGCCTCGGAATCTGCACGAATAAGCCCCATAGCCTGACCCAGGACATTCTGAGAATTCTCAAGCTCGACAGTATCATCGACGTGGCCATGGGGGCCGATGCCGTGCCGGCTTGCAAGCCTGATCCCGGGCATCTGCTGGCCGTGGTCGAAAAAATGGAGCTTGAGCCGGGCGCCTGGGCCTATATCGGCGACACCAAGGTCGACAAAAGGACGGCGGAGGCGGCCAATGCGCCTTTTTATGTGGTGCCTTGGGGGGGTGGGGGAGATGTTCCCGTTGAACCGCATCAGAGGCTTGAACGGCTGACGGACCTCCTAGGTCATCGGCGGTGACAACGGCGGTCAGGGATCGGGAGGAGTTTAACTCATGGCGGTGAGTCTGCTGCAGCGTATTCTGCAGGACATGGGTGAAATGGGAGCCGCCGAGCAACGCATCGGCGCCTTTGTGAACTCGTCACCGGGCGAAGTCATCCATATGAGTATGGCGAAGTTGGCGGAACGCTGCTCCGTCAGCGATCCTACGATCATGCGGTTCTGCCGCAGGTTTGGCTTCGACGGCTATCAGGATTTCAAGCTGCATCTGGCGCAAAGCCTAGTCCCGTCCGCGCCCTTCGCATATGAGCAGATTGTGTCGAGCGACAGCGTCGAGAATATCGTGCGTAAGACTTGCCGCAACTCGCTGAACGCCATCCAGCGGGCACTGGAGGATCTCGTTCCCAAACAGATCGAAGCCGCAGCGCAGCTTCTGCGTGGCGCAACATGGATCGGAATCTACGCCAGCGGCATCTCGGAGATCACGGCCATTGATGCGGAACACAAGTTTCAGCGTCTCGGGATGCGCTGCGCGGCGGTCATAGGACGGCAGAAGCAGTGGATGCACGCCGAAAGCTCACGGCCCAACGAAGTTGCTCTGATTTTCTCTCAGTCCGGGCACACGAAGCAGATGGTGGAACTGGCGATCGCAGCCCGCTCAGGCGGCGCGCGTGTCGTATCGGTAACTGCTGCTGAAAGCCCCCTTGCGCGTGTGACCGATGTCCTAGTCGCTGTGTTGCCATATGACCGCACAGAGCTGATGACGCCACTTGCCTCGCGCCTCAACCACCACCTCGTCATCAACATGCTTGTGACGGCCATCGCGGTTTCAAGCGGAAGCGAGTTTCCGGATCAGCTGCCAGCACTGGACTCCTGGCTGACGGACAAAATCTGAGATCGTCCATCAAGACGATCTCAGTCGGCGCACGGCTCCCGAGGCGCCGGCGCCCATTCAGGCAAAGTAAGGATTGAAGATGTCGACGAAGCAGGATGAAGCAAAGAAAGTTGCAGGGCGCCGCGTGATTCAGGAGTTTGTCCGGGACGGCATGAAACTAGGTCTTGGTTCCGGCACGACTTCGCATTTCTTCGTCCGGGAGCTCGGAAAGTACGTCGCCGATGGAATGAGGCTCACCTGCACCACGACGTCGCGGTCGACCATTGATGTGGCTCGCGAGGTCGGCATCGCCATTACGGATCCCAATGAGATTGGCGAGATCGACCTCACGATCGACGGTCCCGACGAGATCGACCGCAATTTCCACATGATCAAAGGCGGAGGCGCGTGCCTGCTATGGGAAAAGATCATCGCGCACGCGTCCAAGGAAATGGTCACGATCTGCGACGAAACCAAGATCGTGAATGCGCTCGGCGCTTTTCCTCTCCCGGTCGAGGTTGTGCAGTTTGCATGGAAGCAGACCGAGCGGATGGTGGACCGCGTGCTGAAAGAGCATGGAATCCAGGCCGAGATCTACCGCCGCATGCGGGACGGCCAGCCCGTAGTAACGGACAGCGGAAACTTCATTCTCGACTGCAAATGCGGCGTCATTGAAAATCCTGTGTCGCTTGAGATCGAGCTCAACCGCATTCCGGGCGTTGTGGAGAACGGGCTTTTCACGCGTGAGTCCGTCGGCATGGTCGTGGGCTGCTTCGACGGAACATCCCAGGTGCACATGCGCTGACGTAGTAAAACTTACATCCGTGTGCCTCCCGCTGTATCACGCCTTCGAACTGAAGGTGCGATACTGAGGTTCGCTGTTGCCGGACGTGTGCCGACATCGAAGAATAAGTATTTGATAATGCTAAAGTATACCTGTCTCTCAGGCGTCCGGTGATCTTGGGCTTGACAATCCGCCAACCCATGTAGTGAAACTATCTCAACCAAATCTGTAAGGGAGGAAAGAATGACCATCAATCCGAGAATGAATCGCCGGCAGGTTCTCGCAGGCGGGTTGGCGCTAGGAGCAAGCACACTTGCCGGGCCCGCGGCATTCGCCCAGGACCGTGTGTTCGTGCCATTCAGCAACAAAAGCCTGGATTACTATTTCTTCGTCATCGAGGAGCAGGCCGTAAAGCGGGCTGTCGAAGCCAACAAGTGGTCGTTCCAGGCTACAAATGCTAATTTCGACAACACCAAACAGCTTGAGCAGTGGCAAAGCCTGATGCTCTCGAAGCCGGCAGCGCTCGTCTCAGACCCAATCGACAGCCAGGCGATCGTCAGCGCGATCCGCCGCTACAATCAGCAGAAGATCCCGGTCGCGATCATTGATACGCCCGCAGACGGCGGCAAGGTGGCGATTACCGTCAGCTTCGACAACCGCGAGGGCGGCGTCATGGCGGCCCGCGAGATCATCGATCGCCTGACCAAGAAATACGGCAGTCCGCGCGGCAAGGTCCTGAACTGCTACGGCGCCTTGGCCAGCGTGGCATGGCGCCAGCGCAAGGAGGGCATGGATGCCGAATTCGCCAAGTATCCGGAAATCACCTATATCGCCCGTCCCAGCGAAGGCCAACTCGAGCAGATGCTCTCGGTAACGCTGGGAACCCTGTCCGAGCATCCGGACCTCGACGCGGTCCACGCGCCGAGTGATTCTCCAGCTCGTGGCATCGCAACTGCTCTGCAGCAGAAGGGCCGCTGGAAAAAGGCCGGTGAGGATGGCCACGTGATTTTTGTCACGATCGACGGTGAACCGGTGGCTCTGAAGTGGATCCAGGATGGCTACATGGACGCCTGTGTGTCGCAGGATCCGATTGCCTACGGCGAAATCGCAGTGGAAATGCTCGCCAAGCATTCCCTGAAGGGCAACGACGTTCCTCTCGGCACCTATAAGAATGCAAAGTACTTCTGGGAAAAGGGCGAGATCGTCGACGGCAAGACCGGGCCTACACTGATCATCCCGCCCTTCGTCATCAACGGAGAGAACGCATCCGACAAGCGCCATTGGGGTCATGTGGCCGAAAAGGAATGGGGCGTACCTTACACCTGATCCGAGGCAAGCCCGGTTGCGCTCTCTCCCGCGCAACCGGGTGCCATTTCACGCACGCCCGTCCGAAGGGCCCGGGCGGGATCCAAGAGGTCGTTGCGAGGACTCAGTGTTATGCCTGTTCAGATGAATGCCTCAGCAGATAACCGGCGTGAAGCGGCGGACATCGTGCTGCGCGTGGAAAACATTCGCAAGACGTATGGTTCACTCGTCGCACTTCGCAACGTCACCATCGATATCCGCCGCGGCACCATCCACGGTCTCCTCGGCGAGAACGGAGCAGGCAAGAGTACCCTCGTCGGCATCATTTCCGGTCAGAAGAGCCCGACCAGCGGCACAATCCGTCTTGACGGCCATGAAATTTTCCATGCGGACGTGCGTTCCATGGAAGAAGCCGGCGTGTTTCTCGTCACGCAGGAGCCGATGATCATCGATCACATCTCGGCAGCCGAGAACCTGATGCTGGGCATCTGGCCCTCACGCCGTGGCTTCGTACGCTGGAAGAAGCTGAAAGCCGACGCTGCCCGCATGCTGGAGGGATCAAACATCAATCCCGAAGCGAGGGCCGGATCCCTCGACGCCGTTGCGCGGCGCAAGTTGAACATCCTGCGCGCCATGTTCTCGGGTGGCAAAGTCATTATTCTCGATGAGCCGACGGCCGCTTTGACGGTACCGGACCGGCGTCAGCTGTTCGAATTCATGCGCCAGCTGAAGCAGAAGGGCGTGACCTTCATCTTCATCTCGCACTACAATGAGGAAATTCTCGAGATCTGCGATGCGGTTTCGGTGCTGCGGGACGGATCGCTGGCGGGCGGCACGGACGACGTTAGGTCATTGACATCAGAGCAATTGTCCGAGCTTGTGCTCGGGCGTGGGCTGGACCTGTTCCAGCGCGACCGCCGCGCCGCCGAGGGGCCGGTTGCCATCCAGTTGCGGAACGTCATAGCACCCCATGTCCAGGTCGACAGCCTCGAATTGCGTGCTGGCGACGTGGTTGGTTTCACAGGCCTTCCAGGTGCTGGAGCAAAGGAGCTTGCTCGCACGATCTTCGGGCTCCACCCCGCCAGGGAAGGGACGATTTCGTTCGATGGCGGACCCGGGGAAAGGCTGCCGACTCATCCGCGCGATGCACTGGACCGCGGCATTGCCTATCTGTCCGACGACCGGCGGAAGGACGGGGTTGTCGGGCACCTGTCGATCGCCGCGAATATAGCCTTGTCGTCGCTGGATGAAAGATCGTGGATGGGCTTCATCGATTCCAAACGCGAAGCGCGCTTGTGCGACGATTACTTCGCCAGCATGGGTATCAAGGCGCCCAGCCCGTTGGTTGCGGTAGATACATTGAGCGGCGGCAATCAACAGAAGGTCTGTCTCGGTCGCGTTCTGGCGACCAGACCACGTCTCTTGATCCTGGACGAGCCAACCCGCGGCATCGACATAGGAGTTAAGCAGGACGTGTTGCGCATCATCGATCAACTCAGCAGAACCGGCGTTTGCGTGATTATCGTTTCGACCGATACGGACGAACTGGTTCGTGCCGTCGATCGGGTCCTCGTGTTTCGCAGCGGGTCGGTTCAGGAAGTCGTCACGGGCGGCGATATTACGACAGGCAATCTGCGTAACCTGTCACAGGCCTGAGGCGCATTGCCTGTATTAGGGATAAGACAATGACTGCAATCGTTTCGACCGCCAAAGGATCGGCAGCCCCGAAAGGCGATAAATTGCACCAGACGATCCGCTGGGTTCTTCATAACGTCGTGTGGATCTGGCTCTTTGCACTTGTCGTGGGGTTCGGGCTCTTCAACGAGTTCTTTCTTACTGTCATGAACATGCAGAACATTATGGTGCAGGCGACCGTACTCGGCATGTTGGGCCTGGCCGTGGCGCTGCCGCTCCTCGTCGCGGAGATCGACCTATCGATCCCCGCCAATCTCGGATTTTCGTCGGCGATCGGCGCTCTCGCCTATTCGGATCTGGGGATGCCGTGGTTTCCCGCCATGATGGTCGGGGTTGCCGTCGCCACACTGATTGGATTCTTCAATGGGCTTTGCATTACGAAGCTGCGCATGGTTTCATTGATCCAGACCCTTTCGATGATGATCATCCTGCAGGGCGCCCTTTTGGCCCTGACCCAAGGAAAGACGCTCACCAACCTGTCCGACGGCTACGTCTGGATCGGTCAGGCCTCCGTCGCTGGGTGGCCGGTGATGCCCCTGATCTTTATCCTCTCTCTCGTCCTGATCGGCATTATGTTGCGCATGACCGTTTTCGGGCGCTCTATCTATGCGGTCGGCGGAAACCCCGCTGCATCGAACTCCGCGGGTATCCGGGTCGATCGGATCAAGATCATCACCTACACGGTCTCCGGATTTCTTGCCGGCGTCGCGGGCTTCCTGCTGGCCTCGTGGCAGATGGCGATCACATCGAACCAGGGATCGAGCTACCTGCTCTATGCCATCGCGGCTCCAATCATTGGTGGCGTCAGCGTGTTCGGCGGCCGCGGAAATGTGACCGGAATTCTCGGCGGCGTCCTGCTTCTGACGGTGATTCAGGTGGGGCTTGCCATTACGAATGTTCCCTCCTTCTACGTCGGGATGATCGGCGGTTTCATGATCTTCATCGCCGTGGCCATCGATGCGATCCGGGTTCGCTATTTCGCATAGAGCTTGAAGGGGAGCTCAAGGCTCCCCTCATGGCACTGCCAGGCGCCGCTTTGAGGTTCGGCCGGCGTCGGGATGTCCATCCTCACGGGAACGAATGATCATGCGGATCGAGCCTGCGTGCGTCTCGGCGACCTGCCGGCCGAGGTGCGACGGTGCGCGGCGTGCTGACCCGCCCAAAGCCTCACTGGCCGGCTTCGCGACGACAATCCTCGACGGAAAGTGGAAAGGGTACGATGAAGAAGATGGGGCAGGATACGATCTCACGCCTCGGAGAGGTGCTCGGGCCCTCCGGTCTGCTGGTTGGTACCGACATCACGGAGCGTTACTCCCGCGACTGGAGCGGTGATTATCATTGCGCTCCGTCTGCGGTATTGCGCCCATCCACCGTTGACGAGGTGGCGGGCGCGCTCCGCATCTGTCGCGATGCGGGATTGTCCGTCATCCCTCAGGGAGGGCACACCGGCCTGGTCGGGGGCGGGACACCGGATTGCGCGGCTCAGCTTGTGCTGAGCCTGGAGCGATTGAACCGGATCCGGGCGATCGATCCTCTCGGCATGACCATGACCGTAGAGGCAGGCTGCATCCTCCAGGATGTCAAGGACGCCGCAGCGGCGCAGGGGGTGCTGTTTCCGCTCGCTCTCGGTGCGCAAGGAAGCTGCCAGATCGGCGGCAACATCGCGACGAATGCGGGAGGCCTCAACGTGCTACGCTATGGCATGATGCGACGATCCGTCTTGGGCCTCGAGGTGGTTCTGCCCGACGGTCGCATCCTGTCGGATCTGCGCGCCCTTCATAAGAACAATACCGGTCTCGACCTCAAGCAGCTCTTCGTGGGAACCGAGGGCACCCTAGGGGTCATCACGGCTGCGACGCTTCGGCTTTATCCGCAGCCGAAACATATCGAGACTGTCTGGCTGTGCTGCAACAGCGTGGACCGGGTCATGGATCTCTACGCCTTGTTCCAGCACGAGGCGGGCGACTTTCTATCGGCTTTCGAGTTGATCACCGCTCCCTGCCTCGAGCTGGCCTTCGAGCTCGACGATCACCAGAGCATCTCAAAGGAGACGGCGCAGTACCCGGCTCATGCCCTGGTGGAGATTTCGTCAAGCGGCGGCCCGGATCTGAAGGAATGGGTGGAGGATCTGATAGCCGTAGCCTTCGAGCGCGATCTGGCGGCAGACGGGTTCATGGCTCAAAGCGATACGCAGGCGAAGTCGTTCTGGCGGATTCGGGAGCTGATGGTCGAGGCGCAGCAAAGGCGCGGA
This sequence comes from Microvirga makkahensis, assembly GCF_009830105.1. Classification (GTDB taxonomy): domain Bacteria; phylum Pseudomonadota; class Alphaproteobacteria; order Rhizobiales; family Beijerinckiaceae; genus Microvirga; species Microvirga makkahensis. The sequence continues at coordinate 623 of NZ_WURB01000015.1, read as the reverse complement.
CTTCATCTCCGGTCCGATGTTTCGGTTCCGATTTCCTCCATGGCTCCCTTCATCGCCAAGGTTACCGAGGTTCTCTCCGCAGAGCTGCCGGGACTCAATGTGCTGAGCTACGGCCATGTGGGCGACGGCAACGTCCATGTGAATGCGCTGCCGCCGGAAGGCCTCACTGGATCATCCTTCCAGCCGTACCTGCCCCTGCTTGTCGAGAAATTGAACGAGGTCGTGGATTCATTCGATGGCAGCATCAGTGCAGAACATGGGATCGGCCTGTCGAAGCGTGCCGCTCTCGATAGCCGACTGCAGGGGCCGCAACGGGAGCTGGTAAGGGCCGTCAAGCAGCTTCTCGATCCCACGGACTGCCTCGCTCCCGGACGAATCCTGGTGCCCTGACGGTGCCGGATTCCATATCGGAGTCTGGCGCGTCCCTGCTCCCCGTACCGTGTTCGGGATCAAGGCTGTTTGTGAGTGATGATGACCCAAACCAATATTCTCCCACCCGATTTTCCCGCCCGTGAATCGATGGAGTTCGACGTCGTGATTGTGGGCGCTGGCCCTGCGGGCCTGGCGACGGCGATCCGTCTCAAGCAGCAGGCGGTCGAGAAGGGCGCGGACATCTCCGTCGT
>NZ_WURB01000014.1 GCF_009830105.1 Microvirga makkahensis | reverse complement strand
GAGGTCGCCAGCCGCAGGTTCACCACCGGCTCGCCGTTGTTGAGGCGGCGCACCTCCGGGTCGCGCCCCAGATTGCCCACCAAAATCACCTTGTTCACGCTGCCCGCCATCGGACCATCTCCTGTTCACATGGCCCTGTTCTGGGCCCAAACAGGGACCAGGACAAGCCCGGGATCGGCCTGTCCCCAGAAAGCCCAGGCCAGTCCGCAGCCGATCAACAAGGGAGACGACGGCCCCCGAACGCCGCTTCAGATGATGAGGAACCCGCAATCGTCCGTCCACGTCACCTTCGTCGCCCGGGAAGCCTGACGGGTCGCCTGGCACCAGATTGGTGGCTTGGCTCGTAAAGGTCACGTAACGCCCGTCGGCGCTGACGGAAGCGAAAAAGCTATTGCCGTTTCCCCCTTCGCCGCTCGCGCTGGCCGAGACCTTGACGATCGAACCGTCCGTCAGGTCCTTGCGGAAGATGTCGAAAGTCCCCGTGTCGCCGGGAACGAGGGTCGCATCGCTCTGGAAGAACACGTGACGCCCGTCGGCGCTGATCCGGTTGGCAAATCTGTGAGGTTGCTCGCTGCCCACGCCTGCCCCATTGCCCTCCGTACCCTCTTTGTTCTAAATTCCTGCGGGAATCATCCGCCGCATTGCATCCGTGGGTGAGACGTCACATATGCCGGGCTCGGCCGCTCAAGGCCGTTTCCCCCTTTTTGAAGGCACTTGAAGGCCATGGCTAAACTCGACGAGCTGTTCAACCGCGCCAGGGCGGGTGACCCGAATGCGCGCGTGATCTCCGTGCGCGGGGCGCGGGAGCACAACCTCAAGAACGTCGACCTGATGGTGCCTCGGGACAAGCTCGTGGTGTTCACGGGCCTGTCCGGCTCGGGTAAGTCGTCCCTCGCCTTCGACACCATCTATGCGGAGGGGCAGCGGCGCTACGTAGAATCCCTCTCGGCCTACGCCCGCCAGTTTCTGGAGATGATGCAGAAGCCGGACGTGGACCAGATCGACGGCCTGTCGCCCGCCATCTCCATCGAGCAGAAGACCACCTCGAAGAACCCGCGCTCGACGGTCGGCACGGTGACCGAGATCTACGACTACATGCGCCTGCTCTGGGCTCGGGTCGGTATTCCCTATTCGCCCGCCACGGGCCTGCCCATCGAGAGCCAGACGGTCAGCCAGATGGTGGACCGGGTCCTGGAGCTGCCGGAGAAGACGAGGCTCTACCTGCTCGCCCCCGTAGTGCGCGGGCGCAAGGGCGAGTATCGCAAGGAGATCGCCGAGTTCCAGAAGAAAGGCTTCCAGCGTCTGAAGATCGACGGCGAATATTACGCCATCGACGAGGCCCCTGCCCTCGACAAGAAGTTCAAGCACGACATCGACGTGGTGGTGGACCGCATCGTCGTGCGCTCCGACATCGCCGCGCGCCTGTCGGAGTCCTTCGAGACCGCGCTCGAGCTGACCGACGGCATCGCCGTCATCGAATACGCGGACGAGAAGGACGAGAAGGGACAGGCAAAGCGCATCGTCTTCTCCTCCAAGTTCGCCTGCCCGGTCTCCGGCTTCACGATCCCCGAGATCGAGCCGCGCCTGTTCTCGTTCAACAATCCCTTCGGCGCCTGCCCCACCTGCGGCGGCATCGGCCACGAGATGCGCATCGACCCGGCCCTGGTGGTGGACGAGACCCTGTCCCTGAAGCGCGGCGCGATCATGCCCTGGGCCAAGTCGACCTCGCCCTATTACGGCCAGACCCTGGAGGCGATCACCAAGCATTTCAAGGCTTCCATGACGAAGCCCTGGACCGAGCTGCCGGAGAAGGTCCGCGACGTGATCCTCTACGGCTCGGACGGCGAGCCCATCCGCATGGCCTATGACGACGGCCTGCGCGCCTACGAGGTGAAGAAGCCCTTCGAGGGAGTGATCCCGAACCTGGAGCGCCGCTACAAGGAGACGGAGAGCGACTGGGCCCGCGAGGAGATCGGCCGCTTCATGAGCGAAACGCCCTGCGAGGCCTGCGGCGGCAAGCGCCTGAAGCCCGAGGCTCTCGCGGTGAAGATCGCAGGTTCCGACATCGGCGACGCCACCGCCTTGTCGGTGAAGGATGCGCACGAGTGGTTCGGCGGCCTCTCGAAGAAACTCAACAAGAAGCAGAACGACATTGCCGGCCGCATTCTCAAGGAGATCCGCGACCGCCTCACCTTCCTGGTGGATGTGGGACTGGAATATCTCACGCTCGCCCGCTCCTCCGGAACCCTCTCAGGCGGCGAGAGCCAGCGCATTCGCCTCGCGAGCCAAATCGGCTCCGGCCTCACGGGTGTCCTCTACGTTCTCGACGAGCCCTCCATCGGTCTGCACCAGCGCGACAACGACCGCCTGCTCGGAACCCTGAAGCGCCTGCGCGATCTCGGCAACACGGTGATCGTCGTGGAGCACGACGAGGACGCCATCCTTCAGGCCGATTACGTGTTCGACATCGGCCCGGGCGCGGGCATCCACGGCGGCAAGATCGTCGCCGAGGGCACACCCGACGAGATCATGAAGAATCCGAAGTCGCTCACCGGCAAGTACCTGACGGGCGAGATGTCCGTGAAGGTGCCGGTGCAGCGCCGCAAGCGCGACCCGAAGCGCATGCTCAAGGTCGTCGGCGCGAAGGGCAACAACCTGAAAGACGTGACGGCGGAGATCCCGCTCGGCACCTTCACCTGCATTACCGGCGTCTCCGGCGGCGGCAAATCCACGCTCGTCATCGATACGCTCTACAAGGCGGTGGCGCGCAAGCTCAACGGCGCGCTGGAGCACCCTGCCCCACACGAGCGCATCGAGGGCCTGGAGCATCTCGACAAGGTCATCGACATCGACCAGTCCCCCATCGGCCGCACGCCGCGCTCCAACCCGGCCACTTACGTCGGCGCCTTCACCCCGATCCGCGAATGGTTCGCAGGACTCCCCGAGGCGAAGGCGCGCGGCTATCAGGCGGGCCGCTTCTCCTTCAACGTGAAGGGCGGCCGCTGCGAGGCCTGCACCGGCGACGGGGTCATCAAGATCGAGATGCACTTCCTGCCCGACGTCTACGTCACCTGCGACGTGTGCAAGGGCAAGCGCTACGACCGCGAGACGCTGGAGGTGAAGTACCGCGACAAGTCCATCGCCGACGTGCTCGACATGACGGTGGAGGAGGCCCGCGATCTGTTCAAGGCGGTACCCTCGATCCGCGAGAAGATGCAGACGCTCGCCCGCGTCGGCCTCGACTACGTGCATGTGGGCCAGCAGGCTACCACCCTGTCGGGCGGCGAGGCGCAGCGCGTGAAGCTGTCGAAGGAGCTGTCCAAGCGCGCCACCGGCCGCACCCTCTACATCCTCGACGAGCCGACCACGGGCCTGCATTTCCACGACGTGGCGAAGCTCCTGGAGGTGCTGCACGAGCTGGTGGACCAGGGCAACACTGTGGTGGTGATTGAGCACAACCTCGAAGTGATCAAGACCGCCGACTGGGTGATCGACATGGGCCCGGAAGGCGGCAGCGGCGGCGGCCGGATCGTGGCCGAGGGCACGCCCGAGGACATCGCCAGGTCCAAAACCAGCCACACCGGCCGCTTCCTCAAGGAAGTGCTGGAGCGCCGTCCTTTGAAGAAGGAAGCCCCGGCCAAGGACGCCCCGAAGAGGCCGAAGAGGGTGACGCGACAGGAGGCGGCGGAATAGCCGCCTCCCGGAACCGTCGAGCATCGGGCCGGAGCGGCCGGCCTCTCAGGGCGTCGGAGCGACCTTGGGCGCCTTCTTGATTTCGTCGAGGGCCGTCTCATAGGGCGTGGTGTCGACAATCGCAGGACCCGCATAGGGATGGCTCAGAGCCAGGATCGCATAGAGCGTGAGCCCCGTATACGCGCCGTAGATGGAGAGGATGGCGGCGTGCAGGGCCGAGGCCGGAAATACCAGGAAGAACCCGACGATAATCAGGAAGCCCGCGATGGCCATCCACCAGAACAGGGTGGGAAGCCCGCGATGCAGCAGTGCCAGCCGTTCCTTCCGATGATCCTGCAGGCTGTCCATATTCGCGATCAAGCGGCTGCGAAGGGATTGCTGCCGCGATGTATCGGCTCGCAGATCGAGAATTCCCTCATCGAGGTCGTAATAAGCGCGTCCCACGTCGCTGCTGCCCTGGGGGCGGCGCCCGGGCTCCTGCCACTCCGACTGCAGAACGGCTCCGACATAGGCGGCAAGCTGCTCGCGCAGGGGTCCCGCCTCGGACCCGTTCCACAGTTTCAGCTGCAGAGCGATCTGCTCGATCGTGGAAGTCTCCTTCGCAACTTCCCGCTGCAAACTGGTGTGTGTCGATTGAGCCTCCGCGAAGACGAGCGCGAGAATAAGGCCGTGGATCGCGCCGATCCGAACGGCGACCGTTTCGGCAACGTCCCGTGCCTTCGTCGGGAGCTCGTCGCTCAACCGCCTGCGGACGACGACGAAAGGCAGAGCCGAGGCGGCAACCGCCACCGCCATCGCCATGGTGGCTCCCAGCCAAACCGGAAGCTGCAAGAGGTTCGCCATGCTTTCCTCCTGGCCGGCGCCCCCGTACCTTCCGGCGCCGGTGCGCGCAAGGAGAGCACGTCGCGCCGTGCACTGCCACGGATTTTCGGGCGTATCGGACCGCCGTTTAAGCTCGGCTCTCGCTCGGAGCGCCCGGGGAACCGGATACCGTCGCCTACCCTCTTTGTGCCTATTGCCACATCACGGCGTCGGCAGGATGATTGCAGACTTTCGCGGTGGAGGAGGCCATGAACGCCACCGATGCGGCCTTTGGCGGTTCGATTCCTGCCCTCTATGAGCGGTATCTCGGATCCCTTCTCTTTAGGCCCTTTGCCGAGGACCTCGCGGCACGCCTGAGGGACGTCACTGCCGGCCGAGTTCTGGAGACAGCGGCGGGGACGGGCATTGCGACCCGTGCGCTGGCGGCCGCCCTCCCACCCCTGGTTGAAATCATTGCCACCGATCTCAACCAGGAGATGCTCGATCAGGCTCGAACCAAGCTTCAGGCCCCCAACGTGACGTGGCGTCAGACCGATGCGCAGACCCTCCCCTTCGAGGATACTTCCTTCGACGCCGTCGTGTGTCAGTTCGGCGTGATGTTCTTCCCCGACAAGCAGAAGGCTTATCGGGAGGCGCTGAGGGTGCTCAAGCCGGGCGGGCGCTTCCTGTTCAATGTCTGGGACAGGCTGGACGCAAACCCGGTGAGCAAGATCGTCTCGGACCGTATCATCGGGATGTTCCCAGAGGACCCGCCCCGGTTCATCGAACGCATACCTTTCGGCTATTTCGACGAGGACCGCATTGAAGGAGAGCTTCAGCTGGCCGGGTTCGAAAGCATCGCCATCGAGCCTGTCGACAAGGTGGGTCAGGCCCCCACGGCTCGCGAAGCAGCGATAGGTCTGACGCAGGGGACGCCCCTCCGCGGGGAAATCGAGGCCCGCGCGCCGGGCCGCCTCGAAGAGATTACGGATCAAGCTGCGCAGGCTCTTGCCGGTCGGTTCGGTGACGGGCCCATCGAGCACGGCATGAGGGCGCTCGTCGTCACGGCGCTGCGCTGAGGCTCCCGGACAAGGTTGTCGCTCCCGCGCGCGGGAGTGCCGCGGAAAATCGGGCGGCCCGTCAGGCACTGACCCGGGAGCCGGCGGAGGAGACTACGATGTTCCGGCCTCTGTCCTTCGCCCGGTATAGAGCGATATCCGCCTCGTGAAGCAGCATTTCCACGGTTGCGTCAGAGGATGCCGAGCAGCCGACGCTGACGGTGACCTCGGCACCGGCACCGAGCACGGCCTTGCCGGCCCTGGAGAACTCGTCGCGGACGGCTTCCCCGAGAGCCGCGGCACATTCCATGTTCATCGGCAGGATCGCGGCGAATTCCTCGCCCCCGAGGCGTCCGAAGGATTTCGGCGGAAGATGCCGGCTCAGCACCTGCCCGAAAAGTGTGAGGACGGCATCGCCGACATCGTGGCCATAGCGGTCGTTGATGCTCTTGAAGTTGTCGAGATCGAGGACGAGGCAGCTGACGGGCTTGCCATGCATGGACGCGGTCAGTTCGCCGGCATTCTGCATGAAGGCGCGCCTGTTGGGGATTCCCGTCAGAGGGTCGACCAGGGCAGCGAGCTTGTAACCCAGCTCCACGCTCTCCTTGGCCATGGACAGGAAGATGAAAGCGAGGCTTGGGGTGAACACCACCAGGAAAAGGGCCATCTCGGAGGACCAGCGATGGGCCAGCGCATCGAACCAGGAGATCGAAGTCGACGAAACCGCCGGCCAGATCCGCACGGTGTTGAAGACCGCCAGAAGAACCAGGAGAACCACGGCGAACCGCTGCGATGCGAGAGGTTGCCCGGCATAGCGCCAGAGTTCCCACGCGCTGAGCAGAGAATATACGCCTGTCGTGAGGGCGACCAGGATCAGCCGGTAGTCCTGCCTCTCATAGATGAAGGGGAAGGCCGCGCTCCACAGTACGACACCGGTCAGAGCCACCAGGGGGACCCCCTTGCGGCCATTGAAGATCCGGCACCCGGCATAGAGAGCCACGTAGGACAGCAGTCCGAATACGTTCCCTATCAGCAGGGCGGAATAGGAGCCGCTGGATCGTCCGAGATTGGCCACCGCGAAGCCGGTCGCGACAAGACAAAAAGCCGCTCCCCACGACAGCAGCGCGCGGACATTCCGATTGACCGTCCAGGCGAATACCAGCAGCCCGCCGAGAACCAGGGCGAGAAGGACAAAGGCAACATTGAGGGTGGCTGGATCCAGGGTCATCGTGGCGGTGGCAAGACTTCGGCTGGTCTGATGCAGTAGTAGAGGAGCCCCAGCGCACCCCTTACCCTAGGTAATGATTGCTAGTGCTATCCTCGATTGGCCATCTGATGTCCACCCCCGCACAATATGCAGCTGCGCCACACAGGCAATGCATAAATGAAAGCGGGAACAAAGCCCAGGAACGAAGCCCAGGAACGAAGCCTTGGCCGCTGCATTCTTCTTCATATTGCATTCGATGGAGAGTTTCATGGGCCGCTATCACCGTCATGGGGTAGAAAGCACGGCAGCGATTGCCGGACATCCCCTCCACCATATGTTGATTGTCTTTCCCGTAGCTTTCCTGATCGGAGCTCTGGCTACGGATATCGCCTTCGTGAGCACCAACAATCCGTTCTGGGCCGAGGCATCCTACTGGCTGTTGATCGCAGGCATTGTCACGGCGCTCGTGGCGGCGGTCCCGGGCTTCATTGATTTCGTGACCATCGATCGCGTGCGCAGTCTCTGGATATCCTGGGCGCATATGGTCGCCAACCTGGTGGTAGTGGGCCTGGCTCTCGTGAACGTCGGCGTCCGCCTCGACGATCCGGTGGCGGGCGTTCAGGGATGGGGGCTCTGGCTCTCGGGCCTCCAGACACTGCTGCTGCTCTTCAGCGGCTGGCTCGGCGGTGAAATGGCCTACCGCTATCGCATCGGCGCGATCCAGGACGACAGCCCGAAAGCCGAACAGTTCCATGTGGAGGTTAACCGCACAGGGACAGCCCAGGCCGTCAACCGCCGCAGCGGCACGGGCCCCCTCTAAACTCCCGCCTCCATCTTTGCCGCCGGGCTTCCAGCGGCTAGAGTGGGGTTCATGAAGCACTCTGCCCTTATTCTCTCGACACTCCTGCTCAGCCTGGGCAACCCGGCCCAGGCGGCTTCCTCCTGCCCTCCCGGCTTCGCCATGCTTCAGGATTCGGACACATGCGTGCGCATCGGCGGCCGGGTCCGTGCCGAGACCATCGTCCGTTCCTCCCGCACCCGCAAAGCCGATACCGGGACGAGCCAGGCGAGCGGACGCGTTCAGATGGACGTCAGGAAACAAACGGATTACGGCCCCTTTCGCGCCTTCATCAGCGTGGAGGGCGTCCGACGCTGAGTTGCCGATCTCTTGAAGACACGTTCCAGGGGGACCATCTCGACGATCCTCTGTTGCACTGAGAGCCTGCGGCCCGGGAGCCCAGCCTGGCTCTCGGCGGAACAGCCACAACAGCAGAGGATACCGTGATGCACGCCCATGAGATGATCAGCACCCATCGCCACCCGCCGGACCGGGTCCAATGAGGACGTGATCCGCCACATGCTCAACGCCTGCATGGCAGCCTCCCGATTGTGCGGAGAAGAATGCGAACGCCATGCCGGAATGCACGAGCACTGCCGTGTCTGCGCCGATGCGTGCCGCCGCTGCGAACAGGCCTGTCAGCAGGCCCTGAACAACATGGGCGCCCGCCATTAGCCGTGGCGCGCCGAGCCTTGTACGCCAATGCAGAGGGGCCGGTTTCCGGTCCCTTTGCATTGGCATAGGAAGCGCAGGTTTGTTCTGCCGTCGTAAGGAGACGACTATGAGGTATTCGTATTCGTGGCGGCCTGCGCAAAAGCCGTGCTGCTCAACGGCAGAAGGACCAGTTTCTTCATGGACTGATCTCCACTCGACTAAAACGCGGATCATGTACGCAGACGCCAAATTCAGTCGCATTCTGCTTGAGCAAGAAACGGCATCAATACTCTAGGCAACACTCTAGGCAACTTGGTGAACGGCTGTTCATCTCGCACTCCCTCGCCGTTTACGAATCACTAACCACACCAAATCTTTTCCGCACCTATGCAGCTTACATTCAGAATGGTTCGCATAGATTGCCGTTATCGAGTAACAAACCAGGATGCGCCGTCATGGCAATCTTTCAGGCGTTCAATGCAGCAGGCGTCGGCTTCAACATGTCCAGCACCAGCCCTTCCGGCTGGTCGTTCGTCAGCGCCAATCCGTATGTCGATACCGTGAACATCTATGATGATGGCGATCTTGCCGTTTTCGACGTGTACGGCAGTTCCCTCGTCGACCGATACTCGGCCTGGTACTGGAGCAACGGATACGATGTGATCATCGATGACCTGCTCTATGAGAACAACGGCTATGCCGTTCTCTCGATCCAGAACCTCAACCTCTACACGACCGTCGACGATTTGAGCGCCTACGATTGGTACGTGGCTCTCAACAGGGGCCATGATACGTTCTACGGCAACGACTACAGGGACGTGATCCGTGGCGGTTACGGCAACGACATTGTCTATTCCTACGGCGGGGCGGACATTACCCTCGGCGATGCCGGGAGCGACAAGCTGTACGGGATGAACGGAGACGACGACCTCTACGGCGGCACCGGCCGGGACTATCTCAGCGGCGGCTACGGCAGCGATTATCTCAGCGGCGGCCTCGACAGCGACGCCTTGGTCGGCGGCGGCGGACGGGACTACTTCGTCTTCGATGCGACGCCCTCACGCACGAATATCGACACGATCACGGATTTCAGCCCTGTCTACGACACGATCATGCTCGACAACAGGATCTTCACGAGGCTTGGGCCGGACGGCTGGCTCTCCTCGGCCGCGTTCCGGACCGGCTCGGCCGCGGCGGATTCCAGTGACCGGATCGTCTACAACAAGGGCACCGGCGCCCTGCTCTACGATCCCGACGGACTCGGCGGCGCGGCGGCCGTCAAGTTCGCTCAGGTGAAGGCGGGGCTCGCCGTCACGAAGGCCGATTTCTACGTGCTCTAAGTCTCGGCGGCAGCCAGACGAGTCTCAGCCCCGGTCGGACCGGGGCTCTTCTTTCAGGGAACACCTGTCCCGGCTTGGCGTTGCGATCCCATGCAGGACATCATGCTGACCCTTACCACCGCTCTTGAGCGCTGGCAGAGCCTGTGGCCGAGCTGGCTTGTTAACATCACCTTCCTGGCCGTCGCAGCCCTTCTGCTTCTCTTCCTCCACTCCCTCCTCTTCAACGGCTTGCGCCTGGCATTGAGAGGAAGGCTCGCGGAGTTCGGCCGCAAGCTGCTGCACAGAATCGGCCCGCCGGCGAGGCTCGGCATCCTGGTGCTCGGCCTCGGCCTGGTGCTTCAGGCCCTGCCGAGGCGAAGCCCCAGCCTCGATCTCTTCGAGCGGGGCCTGCTCTTCGGCTTCATCATCTTCCTGGGCTGGAGCGCGATCGCCATCGTGAACACCGCCTCGGAGATCTATCTGCGCCGGGCGCTGAGAGGCTCCGAGGACAGTGTCCTGAGCCGCAAGCTCCTCACCCAGGTGCGCCTGCTGCGCCGAACGATCGTGTTCGGCCTCGGCTTTCTCACCTTCTCGGCGATGCTCATGACAATTCCCGCCGTCAGGCAATACGGGGTCAGCCTGTTCGCCTCAGCGGGCGTCGCGGGCCTGGCGGTCGGCCTGGCGGCGCGCCCGGTGCTCTCGAACCTGATCGCGGGCGTGCAGCTCGCCGTCGCCCAGCCGATCCGGCTCGGCGACGAGGTGCTCCTTGAAGGCGAGTTCGGCACGGTGGAGGAGATCCAGACCACCTATGTGGTCATCCGCCTGTGGGACTGGCGGCGTATGGTCGTCCCGCTCTCCTACTTCATGGAGAAGCCGTTCCAGAACTGGACACGGCAGTCGAATTCCCTTCTCGGGTCGGTCTTCTGGTATGTGGATTATACCACGCCCATCGAAAAGGTGCGGACCAAGTTCATGGAGATCCTGCAGGAATCGAAACTCTGGGACGGGCAGGTCGGCGTCCTGCACGTCACCGACGCCAAGGAGACCACCATCGAGATCAGGGGGCTCATGAGCGCAGCCTCCTCGGGCGCCTCGGTGGACCTTCGCAACGAGGTTCGGGAGAAGCTCATCACCTGGCTTCTGGAGGCATATCCGCAGGCGCTCCCCCGCACTCGGACTGAATTCGTGAGCCCTCGTCCGGAGACTGTGGCGGGAGTTCGGCCACATTAATGCGAGCTTAAGACGCTATGCTACTAAAGCATAACTGACCTACATTATTACCGCTCCTCTTTTGCGGCGCACAGGACTATATGCTGCATTGCACACGCAAGAACAAAGGCCGCCGGTCACAGGGGCCGGCTAACTGACAGGAGTTCCCAATGTTCGTGTCCTACATCCTCGCTAAAGTCCGCGCCTATCTGCGCTATCGCGAAACCGTCCGCGAGCTCTCCCTGCTTTCGGACCGCGAGCTCGACGATCTCGGCATCTCCCGCTTCCAGATCGAGAGCATCGCCCGCGAGCACGCTGTCGCGTAAAAATAGCTGCACCGCAGTAAAGCCAAAGATTCTCGCCCGCCACGAGCGGGCGTTTTCTTTTTGGACTGTTGCAGTTTTCAGCACGGCCGCGTCGTGGCCGTGCCCGCCCCCGACAGGAGCAACGTGGCGCCTCTCCCATCGAGATTAAGGCACAAGGCCGGTGATGACGGAGATGGCCGGTTGTGGCCGGGGGTGGATTAGCGCCCGCCCGATACCGGCAGATCCGCTCCGGTGATGTAGGAAGCCGCGTCGGACATCAGGAACAGCACGGCCTCGGCGATCTCCTCCGGCTCCCCGATCCGCTGCATGGGAATGAAGGGCTTCAGTCGCTCCAGCCGCCCCAGGTCCTGGGTGCTGCGCTCGTGAATGTCGGTGCGGGTCATGCCAGGAGAGACGGCGTTCACGCGAATGCCGTCGAGCGCCACTTCCCGGGAAAGCCCGATCGTCAGCGAGTCGATGGCGCCCTTGGAGGCCGCATACCAGACATACTCGCCCGGGCTCCCGAGCTTGGCGGCGACGGACGAGACGTTGACGATCGAGCCGCCTTGGCCACCCCGTCGGGTCGAGAGCCGCCGCACCGCTTCGCGGGCCACGAAGAGGGCACCGGTCACGTTGATGTCCACGCAGCTGCGCAGGACCTCCGCAGGGGTGTCCTCCAGGCGGCCGGACCGACCGGTGATGCCTGCGTTGTTCACGACATGGGAGAGTGGCCCCAAGCCTGCCTCGGCCTCGTCGAACATGCGCAGCACGTCCGCTTCAACGGCAACATCGCCCTGGCAGGCGACGGCCTGTGCGCCGGAGGCGCGGCAGACGGCAAGCACAGCCTCGGCGGCCTCGCGCTCGGAACGATAGGTGATCGCCACGTCATAGCCGCGAGAGGCCGCCAACTGCGCCACCGAGGCCCCTATGCCCCGGCTGCCGCCTGTAATAAGGACCACGGGCCGCTTGGATTGCATGGCGCCAACCTCTTCAAGAACAACGGCTCACCTTGACCAGGGCTCCCATGGGAGTCAACAAGACCGCAAGCATCGGGCCCAGAAGCGGACTGCACTTTGGGGATACGTCCGATACTCAAGTCTTTAAACGGCGCACCGCTCGGCGCGAAAAACCGGACCACTTTTCGCGCGATGCGCTAGGAGAACGACCATGAGCAAGATCGATCCCATTCACGTCATCGGCGGCGGCCTTGCAGGATCCGAAGCCACTTGGCAGATCGCGCAGGCCGGCGTCCCCGTCGTTCTGCACGAGATGCGCCCGGTGCGCGGAACCGACGCGCACAAGACGCAGGGCTTGGCCGAGCTCGTCTGCTCCAACTCCTTCCGCTCGGACGACGCGGAGACGAACGCCGTCGGCTTGCTGCATCAGGAGATGCGCACGCTCGGCTCCCTCATCATGGCCAAGGGCGACGCCAACCAGGTGCCCGCGGGCGGCGCGCTCGCGGTGGACCGCGACGGATTCTCCGACGCGGTGACGGCAGCCCTCGAAGCGCATCCGCTCGTCACCATCGAGCGCGGCGAGATCGCAGGCCTTCCTCCGGAAGACTGGTCTTCCGTCATCATCGCCACCGGCCCCCTCACCTCGCCCGCCCTGGCCGAGGCGATCCTCGAGCTCACGGGCGAGACCTCGCTCGCCTTCTTCGATGCCATCGCCCCCATCGTCTATCGCGAGTCCATCAACATGGACGTCGCCTGGTTCCAGTCGCGCTACGACAAGGTCGGCCCCGGCGGCACGGGCAAGGATTACATCAACTGCCCGATGACGAAGGAGCAGTACGAGGCCTTCGTGGACGCCCTGCTGGCGGGGGACAAGACCGAATTCAAGGAATGGGAGGCCAACACCCCCTATTTCGACGGTTGCCTGCCCATCGAGGTCATGGCCGAGCGTGGCCGTGAAACCCTGCGCCACGGCCCCATGAAGCCCGTGGGCCTCACCGATCCGCGCAACCCGGACGTGAAGCCCTATGCCATTGTGCAGCTGCGCCAGGACAATGCGCTGGGCACCCTGTTCAACATGGTGGGCTTCCAGACAAAGCTGAAATACGGCGCACAGACGGGCATCTTCCGCATGATCCCCGGCCTGGAGAACGCCGAGTTCGCGCGGTTGGGCGGCATTCACCGCAACACCTATCTGAACTCGCCGAAGCTCCTCGATCCGACCCTGCGCCTGAAGGCGATGCCGCGCCTGCGCTTCGCGGGCCAGATCACCGGCTGCGAGGGCTATGTGGAGAGCGCGGCGGTGGGCCTCATGACCGGCCGCTTCGCGGCCGCCGAGCGGCTGGGCCGTCCCATTCAGCCGCTGCCGCACACGACCGCCCTCGGCGCCCTGATCAACCACATCACGGGTGGGCACATCGAGACCATCGACGAGGGTCCGCGCTCCTTCCAGCCCATGAACGTGAATTTCGGCCTCTTTCCGCCGCTGGACCGCGCGCCGAAGGCGGAGGACGGCAAGCGCCTGCGCGGCTCGGCCAAGGCCATCGCCAAAAAGAAGATGCTGACCGACCGCGCCCGCGCCGATCTCGCGGCGTGGCTTGCCGCCGCGAACATGCCCGCTGCTGCGGAGTAAGGGACCTCATCCCTTTCATTCCGGGATTACGCAGCGGAATGAAAGGGACGACATTCCTCACATGATATCCGTCCATGTCATGGCCGGGCTCGCCCCGGCCATCCCGACGCGAAAAACGCCGCGCTTCAAGAAATTGGGGTCACTGGCCCAGGGCCGGTAATCGGAAGAGCGAAACGGCGCGGGAAGGAAAGACCGGGTGGGAGTGAGCGTTCCTTCTAGAACGGCCCGCGCCAGAGCGCCCAGATCTTTCGCCATTGCGGGAGATCCACGGGCGTGTGGAGCGGATCGTAGTCGCGCTTCTCCATGACCTTGAGGTAGGGCTCGACCAGCGCAAGGGGACGGAAGGCGGGCTCGGCCGCGGGGGGAATCGTCGGCCGCAGAGTTCTCGCCTGTTCGAGATGGCGGCGGGCAATGGCGCGCATGTCGGCGAGCGCGCCCATGAGACCCGGCCCGCCGCGCCCGGAGACGATGTCGTCGCGCACCACCCCGTGGCGGGCCAGGATATCGACGGGCATGTAGAGCTGTCCCTGCCGGGCGTGGAGCGGAAAGGCGCGCAGCAGCCCCGCAATGGCATAGGCTACGCCCGCGTGGCCCGCGGCATCCGCGGTTCCGGGATCCTTGCCCTCGGCAAGGATGATGCTCGCAAGTCGAATCAGGCTTGACGAGGTCTCGCCGCTGTAGCCCTCGAGATCGTTCAGGCTCGGCATGGGATCGTCGTAGAGATCGAACATCCGGGCATCGATCAGGTCTACAAGCGATTGCCGGGGCAGCCGGAACTTGACGATGACGTCGTCGAGGGCAGCCGCGACGGGATTGGCGCGCACGTCGCCCCTCGCCTCGCCCTGCAGCGCGTCACGCCACCATTGCAGGCGGATTTCGCCGAGCATCGGCTCGCGCACGGACTCCCGCACCCGGGCGATCTCGAAATTGAAGGCATGGAGCGCGTGGAGATAGGGCCGCTTGTCCTCCGGCGCGAGAAGGCTGGCGAAATACCGGTCCGGGTCGGCCTCTCGGACGAGCGCCTCGCAATGGGCGAAGTTGGCTTGCGGATCGGCCATGTCAGCCTACGGCGATGAGCGCTGCGGCAACTTTGCGGTTCTCCGCCAGCAGGATGTTGTAGGTTCGCGCGGCCGCTCCGGTCTGCATCACGTCGAGGCCGATGCCGGCCTCGAGGAACCGCGTGCGAAAGGCGCCCGGAAGCGCCGCGATGTCGGCCCCCGTCCCGAAGAGGAGAAGATCGATCTCCTCCGCCTCGGCGAGGATGGGGTCGAGCGCCTCGCCGCTCAGCTCCTTCATGGAGCCGACCGGCCAGGCCTTGATGCCCGAGGGCAGCGCGAGGATCGAGCCGCGATGGGACATGTCCGCGAAGCGAAAGCCGCCATTGCCGTACGCATCGATCTGGTGGCGTCCCGGGACGAAACCGTCATACAGGCGGCCATCGCTCATCGCATCACTCCGCGGCTGCGGCCTTGCCCTCCGGCACCTTCACGGCCTCGGATCCGCGCAGGCCGATATAGATCAGCATGGGCGAGGAGATGCAGATCGCCGAATAGGTGCAGATCACCACGCCGTAGAGCATGACCTGGGCGAAGCCCTGGATCGCCTGCCCCCCGAAAAGCACAAGAGCCAGCAGCGAAAGCGCCGTGGTCGCCGCGGTCATGATCGTACGGGACATGGTGTGGTTGATCGAGAGGTTCAACAGCTCCTCGGTCGGCATGGTCTTGTAGCGGCGCATGAGCTCACGGGTGCGGTCGAAAACCACCACGGTCTCGTTGAGGGAATAGCCCACGATGGTGAGAATCGCCGCGATCGAGGTCATGTTGAACTCGTGCCGCGTGATCACGAAGAAGCCGATGGTGAGCACGATGTCGTGCAGCGTGCCGATGATCGACGCGACAGCCAGTTCGCGCTCGAACCGGAACCAGAGGTAGAACAGAACCGCGAGCACAGAGAGCACGACGCCGATGGTGCCGGACTGAACGAGCTCGCCCGATACGCGCGGCCCCACTGTCTCGACGCGGCGGAAATCGTATTCGTTGCTGAAAGTGTCGCGCGCCTTCTGCACCACGCCCGCCTGCGCGGCCTCGCCGCCGGGCTGGATCGGGAAGCGCAGCGAGACTTCGCCCGCAGAGCCGAATTCCTGAACCTCCACGTCGCCGAAGCCGAAGCCCTCGGCAGTCTGGCGGATCTGGGCGACATCCGCCTGGCCTGACTTGGCCTGGATCTCCATCAGCGTGCCGCCCTTGAAGTCGATGCCGAAGTTGAGGCCGACCGTGAGGAGCATGATCGCCGTCGCGATCGAGATCAGCGCCGACAGCGGAAAGGAGAAGCGCCTGAAGCGCATGAAGTCGAAGCGGGAGTTTTCGGGCCAGAGGCGAACGAGGCGCACGATACGCACTCCTTAGAACGGAAGGGCTTTGGGACGCATCCACTGATACCAGAGCGCAATCATCATGCGCGTCAGGGTGACGGCGGTGATCACCGTCGTGAGGATGCCGAGAATGAACACGACCGCGAAGCCGCGAACCGGACCGGAACCGAGGAAGAACAGGATTACGGCCGCGATGGCCATGGTGCTGTTGGAATCCACGATGGTCGCGAAGGCGCGGTCAAAACCGGCCTGAATGCCGGACACGATGGACCGCCCGGAACGGACCTCCTCGCGGATGCGCTCGTAGATGAGAACGTTCGAATCCACGGCTGTGCCGATGGTGAGCACAATGCCCGCGATGCCGGGCAGGGTCAGTGTCGCTTCGAGCACGGACATGAGACCGAAGATCAAACCCACGTGCACGAGCAGCGCAATGTTCGCGATGAGGCCGAACACGCCGTATGTGGCGAACATGAAGAGCACAACGAAGATGCCGGCGACGTAGGTCGCTATCTTGCCGGCTTCGATGGAGTCGCGACCGAGACCGGGGCCGACGGTACGCTCCTCCACGATGGTGAGCTTGGCGGGCAGCGCGCCGGAGCGCAGCAGCACCGCGAGATTGTTCACCTGCTCGACCGTGAAGCTGCCGGAGATCTGGCCCGAGCCGCCGGTGATCGGCGACTGGATCGTGGGCGCGGAGATCACCTCGTTATCGAGGACGATGGCAAGCTGCCGCCCGAGGTTTTCCGTGGTCGCCTGCCCGAAGCGCTGCGCGCCGCGGATGTTGAAGCGGAAATTCACGATGGGCTGGTTGGTTTGCGGATCGAAGGCGGCCTGCGCATCCGTCAGGTCGCCGCCTTCGGCGATCACGCGGCGCTCGACGGGAACTCGCTGGCCGCCCGCCTCACGCATGGGGAGCATATCCACATCGGTTGCTCCCGGCTGCGCCAGCAGGCGGAATTCCAGATTGCCGGTTTCGCCGAGAAGGGCCTTGAGCTGCTGCGGATCCTGAAGGCCCGGAACCTGGACGAGCACCCGGTCCGCGCCCTGGCGCTGGATGCTGGGCTCGGTGGTGCCGGTGGCGTCGACGCGGCGGCGGATGACCTCGATGGATTGATCGACGGCACGGCGCACCCGGTCGTTGATGCCCGCATCCGTCAGGGTCAGCGTAATGACCCCATCGGGCCCCTCGTTCAGCGCGATGCTGGAATCGCCTGTCTGGCCGAGAACGGCGTTGCTGATAGGCTGAGCCAGCTCCCGCAGGCGCGGCATCAGACGCTCGCGGTCGGCGGCGTCCGGAACGCGGATCTGCACCCCGCGCTGAATGGTCTGGATGCCGTTTTGGGAAGCCACGCGGGTGTCGCGCAGGATTCGGCGCACGTCGTCACGCAACAGCGTGACCTGGCCGCGCACGAGATCCGCCTCGTCCACCTGAAGAAGAACGTGGGAACCACCCTGGAGGTCGAGGCCGAGCACGATGGCGCGCGAAGGCACCAGCCAGGACGGAACCCAGCTCGGAACCGCGTCCAGATACGCCTTGCGCTGCTCGGACGACATCAGGCTCGGAACTCCCAGCAGGAGTCCGATGATGATGAACGCCAGAGTGGCGATGATCTTCGACTTCGAGAAGCGCAGCATCGTCAGCTCAACCTTTCTCAAACGCTCTGGCCACACGTACCGTGCAGCTGACCGGCCCCAGGCTTGCGCCCAGGACCGGTCGTCCATTCAGGCCTTCACCGGCTCGGTCTTGGAGCGGACCTCGGCGATCATCGTGCGGGCCACCTTCACCTTCACGTTGTCGGCGATCTCGACCTCGATATCGGCCGAGTCCTCCAGCACCTTCGAGACCTTGCCGATGATGCCGCCGGAGGTGACGACCGTGTCGCCGCGGCGCACGTTCTTGATCATCTCCTGGTGCGCCTTCACCCGGCGCTGCTGCGGGCGGATGATCAGGAACCACATGATCACGAAGATGAGAATGAACGGGACGAACTGGATGATGGCATCCATTCCGCCCCCGGCAGCGGGGGCCCCTTGTGCGAAAGCAGGTGAGATGAACAAGCGGCTCTCCATGGATAAAGGCGCGAGGCAGGCCCTCTCCTAGAGCCCACCCGCGCCATACGGGACTGAAAGTGGGCGGACTATACCGATCGACTCCACGAAATCAATGAAGTTGAAAGCCTTTCCCAAGGCTCCTGCGGGCCTTTTCGAGTCCGTCCATGGACCGGGGAGCCATTTTTGCGCTAAGCACGGCCTCGAGATTTCTTTTTCACCTTTTCTCGAAGTCAGGCGCCGATGTCCGCAGATCCCACCTCCTCCGAGTCCCTCTCCCTCCTGAAGCGCATCGCCGACGCACTGGAACGTCTGGCCCCCGTCGCGGCGCCGGTGGCGGATTTCACGGCGGCGGACGCCTTCGTCTGGCATGCGGCGGGCCGCAGGCTCTCCCCCGTGCCCAAGGTCAACCGGGTCGAGATGAACCTGCTCAGGGGCATCGACCGGGTTCGCGATCAACTGGCGGAGAACACCGCGCGCTTCGCCAAGGGGCTGCCCGCCAACAACGCCCTGCTCTGGGGAGCCCGGGGCATGGGCAAGTCGTCCCTGGTGAAGGCGGTCCATGCGGAGATCAACACCACGAAAGGGGCGGACGCCCGCCCGCTGAAGCTCATCGAGATCCACCGGGAGGATATCGAAACCCTGCCCGACCTCATGGGCCTCCTGCGCTCCGACCCGCATCGCTTCATCGTCTTCTGCGACGACCTGTCCTTCGATACGGACGACACCTCCTACAAGTCCCTCAAGGCGGTGCTGGAGGGCGGCATCGAGGGGCGCCCCGACAACGTGATCTTCTATGCCACGTCCAACCGCCGCCACCTGCTCCCCCGGGACATGGTGGACAACGAGCGCTCCACCGCCATCAACCCGGGCGAAGCCGTGGAAGAGAAGGTGTCGCTCTCCGACCGCTTCGGCCTGTGGCTCGGTTTCCACAAATGCAGCCAGGACGAATATCTCGACATGGTCTTCGGCTATGTGGACCATCTCGGCCTCGGCGGCGACCGCGACGCCATCCGGGCCGAGGCCCTCGAATGGGCGACGACTCGCGGCGCGCGCTCCGGCCGCACGGCCTGGCAGTTCATCCAGGATCTCGCCGGGCGTATGGGGAAGGCGATCTGAGCGCCCTTCGGAGCGAATAACAGCGCTCCATGTCGGGGCTGGCCTCGTCCCGAGAAACCGATGCGAAGAGCGCAAGCGCTCCAGTGGACCGTCATCATCAGCCTTGGTGTCCGGTGATGACGAGGCGGGGATGACGAGGAACGCCCCGTTGGGGGCCTCATTCGGTCTCCCCGCCCTTCACCCACCGCAGGGGGCGGGGCAACCTTGCGGGATCTGACATAACCTAAACGTCAAAGGGACGGTGGCTGAGCTCCACCGTCCCCTCGCTGATCGGCCTCGGGTCTCGAAAGCCAATCCAAACTGGAGCTGAGGTCAGTCGGCCAGATGCTTGATCGGATCGACCGGGGTTGCGCCCTTGCGGATCTCGAAATGCAGCTGCGGCGAGGTCACGTTGCCAGTCTGGCCCGCGATGGCGATCACCTGGCCGCGCTTGACCTGATCGCCGCGCTTCACATTGAGTGCGCTGTTGTGGGCGTAGGCCGTGACGTAGCCGTTGTCGTGGCGGACTAGGATGAGATTGCCGTAGCCCTTCACCTCGCTGCCCGCATAGGTCACGGTGCCGGCCTCGGCGGCCTTCACGGGCGTACCCTCGGGAACGGCGATGTTGATGCCCTCGTTGCCGCCATTGGCGCCGAATCCCGCGATGACACGGCCGCGGGCCGGCCAACGGAAATTGCCGGGCGACAGGCTCGCCGTCTGCTCGGGCTCCTTCACCGGGGCCTTAACGGTCTGGGGCTGAGGAGCGGGCTCGGGAGCCGGAGCGACCGTCTGCGTGGCGGCAGGAGCGGACTTCACGGGCTGGGGCTCGATGGCGGCCACTTTCTGAGACTCGACGGGACGTGCCGGGGACACCAGGGGACGCGCGGGCGACACCAGCGGCTCGTCCGTGGCCGAGGCGACCTGCTGGACAGGAACCGGCTTCGTCTGGACCGGAGCGGGAGCAGCAGCCGCCGTCTGCATGCCGGGGCGCGTACGCCGGACCGGCTCGACCGGGACAGGCTGGTCGGAGGTGGCGACCTTCGTCTGATCCACGAAGCGCATCTTCGGCTGAGCGGGAGGCGGCGACAGCGGCGCAGGGCGCGGCTGCTGGACCGGGGCGGCGGCCATGCGCGAGGAATGAGACAGCGGCTGAGCCTGCACCGGCGGAAGCGCCTGCGCCTGAACGGAAGGGGTCGGCAACGGAGCCGCCGCGTAGGACGGAGCCCCGGCATAGGACGGAGCATTCTGGGATGCAGTGGGCGTACCGGGCGCGATGCGCTCGCTGTTGGCGAACGGATTGGAGAACGGATTCTCCGCAAACCGCATGGTGTCGCCGCTACAGGCCGCCGCCGCAGAGCCGATCAAACTCACCAAAGCGATTCGCGACGCCGCACCCCACTGACCAGAACACACACGCAAACGCATGACTCAATTACCCCAACCGCACGCAACTTGATGAGGCCATTAAAACGCTGTTCAGGTTAAGCAACGGTTGACGCCATGAAAAATGTCGTAACCGTGTCGCGAAATTTTTTCGATTCGATCAGAGTGTTGCCGCAATGCCGGTAACCAGCCGGGAAATGCGCAAAGGCGCACCGAGTGTCTCGCTGAATTCGCCATCCTGCAGACGGTCGATCCGGATGAGGCGCGGTCCGTCTTCTTGCGCCAGCGCGCCTACGAGACGCCCTCCGGGGCCGAGCAGCGCCGTCAGCGCCGCCGGAATCTCCGGCCGCGCTCCGTTGAGCAGGATGCGATCGAACCGGTCGCGCACGCGCGCCGCGAGGCCGTCGCCGACCTCCACGCGCACCCTGCCCGCCTCGACGATCTTCAGATGCTGGACCGCGCCGTCGGCAAGGGTGTTGAACCGCTCGACACTCGTCACCTCCGCTCCGAGATGCGCCATGAGCGCGCTCACATAGCCGGTGCCCGTGCCGATTTCGAGTACGCGCTGCCCCGGCGCGACGCCCAACGCCAGGAGCATGGCCGCCACCGTGCCGGGCGCCGTCATCGTCTGTCCGCAGGGAAGCGGCAGGGCGATGTCCGTGCGCGACAAGTCACGGAAGCGCCGCGGTGCGAACACGTCCCGCGGGACGAGCTCCATGGCTCGCAGCAGCGCCGTGTCGCGAATGCCCTTCGCGCGCAAGGACAGAATGAAGGATGCGACGCCGATCGCCTCCTGCTCGTCGCGGGCTCCCGCTTCTGAGAGGAAAGGCTCCTGGGTCATCCCGGGATCTCTCACCCGAAGGCCTGAGCGTAGCGGGTGAGCGTGGGCTCGTCGGTCATGTCGATGCGCAAGGGCGTCACCGCGATCCGCTTGCGGGCAAGCGCCCAGAGATCCGTCCCGTTGCCGGGTTCGAACGGACCGCGCTCGAAGGCGATCCAGTAATAGGGATTGCCCCGCCCGTCGACGCGCGCATCGAGGCGCAGAAGCTCCTGGGTGCGCTGCCCCTGGTTGACCACCGCCGTACCCTGAACGTCGTCCGGCTCGCAATCCGGAAAGTTGACGTTGACCAGGATGCCCCTGTCGATGCCGGCATCCAGGATCTTGCGAATGACCTTGGGCCCGTGATGTTCGGCGCATTGCCATTTCAAGGCATTGCGGCTTCCGGCGCTATAAGCCTGCGAAAGCGCGATGGAGGGAATCCCGAGCAGAGTGCCTTCGATGGCTCCCGCGACCGTGCCGGAATAGGTCACGTCCTCGGCCGCGTTCTGCCCGCGATTGACGCCCGAGAGCACGAGATCGGGCCTGTGCTCGCGCATCAGCTCGCGCACGCCCATGATCACGCAGTCCGTCGGCGTGCCCTTCACGGCGAAATGCCGCTCCGAGATCTCGCGCAGGCGCAGGGGATCGTTGAGGGAGAGCGAATGGGCGACTCCGCTCTGGTCCGTTTCGGGAGCCACCACCCACACGTCGTCCGACAGGGCGCGGGCAATGGCCTCCAGGGTCTTCAGCCCCGGAGCGTGGATGCCGTCGTCGTTGGTGCAGAGAATACGCATGTCAGACCCCGCGCTCGATGCGGGCGAGACCTCCCATATATGGCTGCAGGGCCGCCGGGACCGTGACGCTGCCATCCTCGTTCTGGTAGTTCTCCAGGACCGCGACGAGCGTGCGCCCGACCGCGAGGCCCGAGCCGTTGAGCGTGTGCACGAAGCGCGGCGACTTGCCGGAGGCCGGGCGGTAGCGGGCATTCATGCGGCGGGCCTGGAAATCGGAGCAGACGGAGCAGCTCGAAATCTCGCGATACATACCCTGCCCCGGCAGCCAGACCTCGATGTCGTAGGTCTTGGTGGACGAGAAGCCCATGTCGCCCGTGCAGAGGGTCATGGTGCGGAACGGCAGCTCCAGCTTCTTGAGCACGTTCTCGGCGCAGGCGAGCATGCGCTCGTGCTCGTCGGCCGAGGTTTCCGGCGTGGTGATCGAGACGAGCTCGCATTTCACGAACTGGTGCTGGCGGATCATGCCACGGGTGTCGCGACCGGCGGAACCGGCCTCCGCTCGGAAGCTCGGCGTGAGCGCGGTGAAACGCAGGGGCAGTTCCTCTTCCGTGAGGATCTGCTCGCGCACGAGATTGGTGAGCGTGACTTCAGCCGTCGGGATCATTCCGTAGCGGGCATCCTTGATCATTTTCCGGACGGCATCGCGCGGCTGTCCTTCGAAAGCAGCGGAAACGGCCTCTTCGAGTGAAGAGCCCGAGAAAGCCCAGAACTGATCGTCCTCGAACTTCGGCAGCTGCGCCGTGCCGAACATGGTCTCGTCGCGCACGAGCAAGGGCGGGTTCACCTCCGTGTAGCCGTGCTCGGTCGTATGCAGATCGATCATGAACTGGCCGAGCGCGCGCTCCAGGCGGGCGAGCTGGCCTTTCAGGATCACGAAGCGCGCGCCCGAAAGCCTGGCGGCGGTTTCGAAATCCATCAGCCCGAGGGCTTCGCCGATTTCGAAATGCTGCTTGGCGCTGTTGATCGACGCGGGCGTGCCGAACCGGTGGAGCTCCACGTTCCCGTGCTCGTCGGCCCCGACCGGCACCTCGTCCTTCGGGATGTTCGGGATCACCGCGAGAGCCTCGTACAGGGCCTTGTCGGCGGCGCTCTCGGCCTGTTCCAGCTCGGGCATCGATTCCTTGATGCGGGCCACCTCGGCCATCAGTTCCTGCGCGCGCGCCTCGTCCTTCTTAGCCTTGGCTTGGCCGATCTCCCTGGACAGGGCATTGCGGCGCTCGGTAGCGGCCTGCAGCGCCGAGACAGCGCTTTTCCGGGCATCGTCGAGGGCGATCAGGCGCTCGGACAAGGGCTCCATGCCCCGGTTCCTGAGGCCTTTGTCGAAAGCCGCGGGATTCTCGCGGATGGAACGGATGTCGTGCATGGGACTGACTCGAAGCCTGCTGAAGTGAAGCAGCCTGCCCTTAGCACAGACCGCCCCTGTCACGCCAAGGATGGACGGCCTGTCGAGAGGCTTTGAAGCCCTACCCTTCCGCCGCGCGTGCGGCCTCGGCTTCCGCACGCCTCTTCTCGACCATGCGGACGGAGAAGATGGACGCCTCGTAAAGAAGCAAGGTGGGGACCGCAAGGGCGAACTGGCTGATCACGTCCGGGGGCGTCAGGACCGCCGCAATCACGAACACGATCACGATGGCATAGCGCCGCTTGCTCTTGAGGAACTCCGAATCGATGATCCCGGCGCGGGCCAGGAGGGTGAGGATAACCGGCAGCTGAAAGCAGATGCCGAAGGCGAAGATCAGGGTCATGATCAGCGACAGGTATTCGCTGACCTTCGGCAGGAACTCGATCGCCGGCGCGTTGTCCGTCGCCAGTTGCTGCATGCCGACCGAGAATCGCATCAGCAGCGGCATGGCAATGAAGTACACGCAGGCTGCGCCGACGGCGAAGAGAACCGGCGTCGCGACGAGATACGGCAGGAAGGCGCGCCGCTCATTCTTGTAGAGGCCCGGCGCCACGAACTTGTAGATCTGGGCGGCGATTACCGGAAAGGCCAGGAAGCCGGCCCCGAAGGCCGCCACCTGAATCTGCGTGAACAGGTACTCGAGGCCGTGCGTATACACGAGGTGGGCCTTCTCCGGAGAGCCGACCGCCAGCACATAGGGCCACACGAGGGCGTTGTAGATGTACTTCGCCACAGCGAAGCAGATGAAGAACATGATGACGAACGCCGCCATCGCCTTAATCAGGCGCGAGCGCAGCTCGGTGAGATGCTCGATCAGAGGCGCGCGCGATGCCTCGACCTCATCCTCTTCAATTGGGGCGCTGGTCATCAGGCCTTTGCGTCCTGTTTCTCGGGAGCTGCTTTTGCAGCGGCGGCCGCTTTCTGCGCCTCGACCTCTGCCTCACGGCGGAGGGATTCGGCAATGGCTTGCGCGGGGTCGTCCACCGGCGGCGGCGGCAGATCGATCAGCGGGTCGGCCGGCGCGGGAGCGCGGCCTTCCACAATGGCCTGGATCGACGCGTCGCCCGGCGGCTGCTGCCCAGGCGCTTCTGATCCGGACGTTTCGGATGCGCCCGTAGCCGGCTTCTCGACGGCGTCCTTCAGCTCATCCCGGATCGTCTGGATCGGATTGAAATTCGTATTGAGGGAGGAGACGGAGTCGTTCACGCCCTGGAGCTGCTTCTTGACGTCGTCGAGCTCGGCCTCGCGCATGGCCTCGTTGAACTGCCCCTGGAACTCCGCCGCCATCCGGCGAAGCTTGGCCGTGACCTGTCCCACCGTCCGCAGGGCGCGCGGCAGGTCCTTCGGGCCAATCACGATCAGCGCGACAGCGCCGATCACCATGACCTCACCCCAGCTCATGTCCAACATGGCGTGGCCTCGACCCTGCCTTTACTCACCGCGGCCACGCTCGTGGCCGCCACTGAAAGCTCAACCGACCTTGTGATCCGTAGTCGCGGCATTCGTCTGCGTGCCGGTAGCACCGGCCTGATGGTCGATCGTGCGCACCGGCTCGGAAGGCTGCACCGGCTTCGGGGTATCGTCCTCGGACATGCCCTTCTTGAAGGCCTTGATGCCCTTTGCGACATCGCCCATCAGGTCGGAGATCTTGCCGCGTCCGAACAGCAGGACAACGATCAGACCCACAACGATCCAGTGCCAAATACTAGCGCCACCCATGGCAATCCTCCTGCGCCTGGAAAGGCGCGGCTTTGGAATATGAACTTGCGGCCAACCTATGCGTCCGACGCGGCGAAAACAAGGACATCCTTTGGTCCAACATCGATGCCCACATCTTGCCCTTCCTTCAGGCCAACAAGATCGTGAACGCGGGCCTGGAGCGGACGGTCGAGTCCGGGAACATCGATATGCACCAGATCGACCTCGCCGAGGAAGCGGCGTGACACCACACGGCCAGGCAGGCAGAAGCCGGGCGGCTTCAGCCGCACCCCCTGCGGCCGCACGCAGACGATCGCCGGGCCGTCGGGCAGATGCGGGGCCGGGAACACGCCTACGGGGCAGGTCGCCTGCCCGTTGCGCACATGGCCTTCGATCTCGTTGAAATCGCAGAAGAAGCGCGCCGCGAACAGATTTGCCGGCTTGCGGTAGATCTCCTCGGCGGATCCCTGCTGAACGATGCTCCCTGAGCGCATCAGCACGATCCGGTCCGCGATCCGCATGGCCTCTTCCGGGTCGTGCGTGACCACGATGGTCGTGGCGCGCGTTTCCCGCAGGATCGCGACGGTCTCGTCCCGGATGGCGTCGCGCATCCGTCTGTCCAGGTTGGAAAACGGCTCGTCCATGAGCAGCACGCCGGGCCGCGGTGCGATGGAGCGCGCCAGGGCCACCCGCTGCTGCTCGCCGCCGGAGAGCGTGTGAGGAAAATCGTTCGCGTAGTGCTCGAGTCCCACGCGGGATAGAGCGCGGCGCGCGGCGATGTCGGCCTCAGAGGCCGTCAGGTCCTTAAGGCCGAACATCACGTTCTGCAGGATCGTCATGTGCGGAAACAGGGCGTAGTCCTGGAACATGAGGCCGATACCCCGCCGCTCCGGCTCAACGAAGTTCCTCTCGCCGCTGACCTCACGGCCATCCATGAACACCCGGCCCGAGGAGGGAGCCTCCACCCCCGCCGCGATGCGCAGGAGCGTGGTCTTGCCGCAGCCCGAGTGACCGAGGAGGCAGACGAGTTCCCCCGGCTCGACCGTCAGCGAGACGCCGTTGAGGGCCTGAGTGGCGTCGTAGGTCTGGACGATGTTCTCGAAGGAAAGCTGAGCCGGAATCGACGCGCCCGCCGTACCACGCTGGCCCCATCGGGGCAGCCTGAAACGGTCGCGCGCGGACACGGCGGGCCTGTCGCTCATCCCTCGCTGCTCTCCCGGGTCTCGGTCCGGTGCATTTCGAGCGGTTCCTGGACCGGATCGTCGTGCTCCAGGGGATCCTCGTCCTCGCGCAGGGCTTCCGCATCGGAGGGAACCGGCACGGACATATCAGAGGGAACGCGCCCCTCGATGAAGCCTGCGCCCTTCAACTCCTCGAGGCCGGGGAGGTCCTCGATGGCGTCGAGGCCGAAATGCTCCAGGAAGGCGGGCGTGGTGCCGTAGGTCACGGGGCGGCCCGGCACCTTGCGGCGGCCGCGGAGGCGGATCCAGCCGGTTTCGAGGAGAAGGTCGAGAGTGCCCTTGGAGGTGGCGACGCCGCGGATCTCCTCGATCTCGGCGCGGGTCACCGGCTGATGATAGGCGATGATCGACAAGGTTTCCATGGCGGCCCGGGAGAGCTTGCGCTGCTCGACCACGTCGCGGGCCAGCACGAAGGCGAGGTCGCTCGCCGTCCGGAAGGCCCATCTGCCCGCGATGCGCACCAGATTGACGCCCCGAAGCGCATAATGCTCCTGAAGATCCTGAAGGATCTTCTCGATATCCGCGCCTTCCGGCAGACGGCCCGCCAGCTCCTCGGCGCTCAGCGGCCCGGCCGAGGCGAACAGAAGCGCCTCGGCGATGCGAATCGCCTCGCCGTGATCGGGCACGAGGCGCTCGGCCGCGTCCTCCGCGGACGCTTCCGTAGCCTGCATGTCCGCTGTTTCATCCATCATGACGGGGCTCCTGTCTCGGCCGGGTCGGAGACGGGCTTGACCCAAACCGGAGCGAAGGCTTCATCCTGCCTGACCGTGAGCTTGCCCTCGCGGACCATCTCCAGGGTCGCGGACAGGGCTGAGGCCAAAACGGTCGGCCGCATGGCCGGCTCGACCATGTATTCCATGAGATAGGTTTCGAGCGTCACCCAGTCGTTCAAGTGGCCGACGAGGCGTTCCAGGGTCTGGCGCGCATCGATCAGCGACCAGACGGTCCGCTTGTGCAGGGACACTTTGCTGTTGAACTGCACCTGCCTCTGCTGCGCATAGGCCCTGAGCAGGTCGTAGAGGGTGGCCTCGTAGCGGGCATTCCGGTTGACGACCACGGGCTCGGGCGCGCCGCGGGCGAACACGTCGCGGCCCAGGAGCGAACGCTCGCCGAGCTTCTTGGCGGCCTCGCGGATGGCCTCCAGCCGTCTCAGGCGCAGGGCCAGGGCGGTGGCCAGTTCCTCTGCGCTCGGCTCCTCTCCCTTCGGTGGTTCGGGCAGCAGCAGGCGCGACTTGAGATAGGCAAGCCAGGCCGCCATCACGAGGTAATCGGCCGCGAGCTCCAGGCGCATGCGGCGCGCCTCCTCGACGAAGGCGATGTACTGTTCGGCCAGGGCCAGGATCGAAATGCGGTGCAGGTCCACCTTCTGGCGGCGGGCCAGCTCCAGCAGCAGGTCGAGGGGTCCTTCGAAGCCGTCCACGTCGACGAGGAGCGCGGGCTCGCTCTCCGCGCGATCGGCGGCGGGCTCGGCATCCTCGAACGGTAGGGGCTTGGCCATGACGGTACTCGACTGGACGGGGATCGACCTTGCGGTGGTTAGGATATCATCGCAAGTGCGGCGTCGAGCCTCGCGCGCGCATCCACAGGATCGAGCGGCTCGGGCTCGTGCCGGATGCGGGCGAGCGCCGCCTCGGCCCGGCGCCGGCTCTCGCCCTCCAGGACCGGAGAGGCCTCGGCCACGGCCGACATCTCCTCCATCTGGCCGTTGCAGTGCAGGGCCATGTCGCAGCCTGCCGCAAAGGCAGCCTCGGTCTTCTCGCGGAAGGAGCCCGACAGGGCCTTCATGGACAGATCGTCGGTCATGAGAAGCCCGTCATAGCCGATATGGCCGCGGATGATATCCCGGACGACCACGGGAGAGGTCGTGGCGGGCCGCTCCGGGTCGAGGGCCGTGTAGACAACGTGAGCGGTCATGGCGAGGGGCAGGTCGGTGAGCATGCGGAAGGGCGCGAAATCGTGCCGCTCGAGCTCCTCGCGGGACGCCTCGACCACCGGGAGCGCCAAGTGGCTGTCGGCCCCGGCCCGGCCATGGCCGGGAATATGCTTGACCACCGGCAGGACGCCGCCTGCCAGCAGTCCCTCTGCGGCGGCGCGGCCGAGCACGGCCACCTTTTCCGGCGTCTTGCCGTAGGCCCGGTCCCCGATGACGTCGTGCGCTCCCGGCGAAGGCACGTCGAGCACGGGCAGGCAATCCACGGTCACGCCGACGGCGCGCAGGTCGTGGGCAATCAGCCGCGCGCCGAGGCGGACGAGTTCCCGCTGCACGAGAGGATCGTTGGCATGAAGAGCACCGTAGGTGGCACCGGAGGGGTATTTCGGCCAATGGGGAGGGCCCATCCGCTGAACCCGGCCACCTTCCTGGTCGATCAGGATGGGGGCGTCCTCGCGGCCGACAGCCTCGCGCAGGGAGGCGCAGAGCGCCCTCACCTGCTCGGGATTGTCGATATTCCGCCGGAACAGGATGAATCCCCAGGGGGCCGCCTCCTTGAAGAAGGCAGCCTCGTCGGGGGTCAGCTCATAGCCGGAGCATCCAGCAATAAAGGCGCGGGTTTTCATGCCCGCGCCTTAAGTCGCTTGGTGTAAAGGGTCAAGAACTCTTGGCGGCCGAGCCGATTTAGTTCTTTGCCACGAAGCACTGGCCACCCTGCCCCTGCAGCCTGGAGCAGAGGGAGGAGGCCTCCTCCCGCGACATGGGTCCGACCCGGACGCGGTAAATCGTGTTCCCATTCACCTCGGCCTTGCGGATGATGGAAGAGAGGCCTTCGAGATCCGGATATTTCCGCTGATAGGACACAAAGGCGGTTTGCGCTGCGCTCTCCGAACTGGCGAGACCCAGCTGGACGGCATAGCCGCCGGTTGCCGTGTTGGTCGCATCCGCCGCGGGCGCCACGGGAACGGATTGGGCCGAGGCCACTCTCTGCGGTGCGGCGGCGGAGGGGGTTACATCGGCCGGGTTCGCGGCGACGGCTGGCGCAGGATTCGGAGCCGGAGCTGGCGTTGCCGGAGCCGCAGCGGGAGTGGCCGGGGCAGGCTTGGGCTGAGCCGCCGCCGACTGGGCCGTCGCAGGCATGGTCATGGCCGGAACGGAAGGCTGAGCCGATTGAGCCTGTGCGGGTTCCGGAGCGCCGACCACGGTGCCGTCCGGGCGGATCGTGACGGTGCGGACCTTGCGGGGCTCACCGAGATTCAGGCTGTTGGACGCGCTGCGGGACTGAGGGGCGGCGCCGGGCATGCCCGCCCCGGTCGCATCGGCCACCAGGGAACCGCCGCTCGACTGCACCGCCTGCCTCACATCGACGGGCTGCTCCTCACGATTCACCACCTTGGTTTCGGCGTTCTGGGTGCGCTCGTAGATCTGCTTGTTCTGGTTCGGGATCTCGACCCCGCCCGGGTTCTGCGGCTGGACCTTGACGGGATCCTTGGTCGCCTGGATCAGGATCGGCTCGCCGCCCGCCCCGCCGGAGGTGCTCGTGAGGAGATAGGCGCCGCCGCCGCCGATGATGATTGCGCCGACCACGCCCCCCATGGCGATCAGGCCCCTGCGGGACCGAGGCTTTTCGACGCTCGGATAATCGAGGCGCTCGGGCCGCGCGTAATCGTCCCGGCCGTAACCGTCCCCTGCGTCGCAGTACTCGTCCGCATAGGCGTCCTGATCGTAAGAGGCCGGCTGCCGAGCCGGAGCCGGCTCCTGATAGGCGGGTTCCTGATAGGCATAAGCCTGGGCTTGGCTACGGGGAGCCTCGGGCTGGGCATAGCCGCCTGGCCTGACATTGGAAGGCTCGTAGGACGGCTGACGCGCCTGGATCGGACGGGGGTGAGGCGTCACATTGTCGCGGGAGGCGAAAAGATCGTCGGCCGCGGAGGGCTGCTGCCGCGGACGTGCAGCGCCGTCATTGGCCAAAATGGCCTGAAAAGGGTCGTCCTGGCCTACGATCCGGGCCAATTCCGCCAACGGATCGTTGCTGCGCGGTGCGGCGGGCTGGGGTTGAGGGGAGCCCGCCTGGGCAAGATGCCGCTCGATCTCGTTCAGATCGACGGCAAAACGGGGCTTCGGTGATTCGCTCATGCGCCGGTTCTCCAGTTACGCGACAGGAGCCCTAAACGCTCCGCCGGCACGACGTGACAGCATCCGGCACGAACTTTCCCCAAGCGGTTGATCCGCCTGGGAAAATGTTAGCGCATTTCATCGGGTGCCGTGACGCCCAGGATTGCGAGGCCAGATGCGAGCACCCCCTTCAGGGCATGCACGAGAGCGAGCCTCGCTTTCGTTGAATCTTTATCAGTTAGATTAACAAAGCGTAATTGCGGCAAGTCTTTGCCTTTGTTCCAGAGACTATGGAACGCGCTGGCGAGGTCGTAGAGGTAGAATGCGACCCGGTGCGGCTCGTGCGCCTCGGCCGCGGCTTCCACCATGCGCGGGAACTGGGCGATGCGATGGATGAGGTCCATCTCCGCCTCGTCGCCGAGAATCGCGAGATCGGCCTTCTCGAGCGCAGCCGCGGAAAAGTCCTCCCCCGGATAGGCCTCGGCCGCCTGACGGAAGACCGAGGCGCAGCGGGCATGGGCGTACTGCACGTAGAAGACCGGGTTGTCCTTGGACTGCTCGACCACCTTGGCGAGGTCGAAATCCAGCGGCGCGTCGTTCTTGCGGAAGATCATCATGAAGCGCACCGCGTCGCGGCCCACCTCGTCCACCACGTCGCGCAGGGTCACGAAGTCGCCGGAGCGCTTGGACATCTTCACCGGCTCGCCGCCGCGCAGGAGCTTCACGAGCTGGCAGAGCTTCACGTCGAGGTCGCCCTCATTGTCCGTGACCGCCTTCACGGCCGCCTGCATGCGCTTGACGTAGCCGCCGTGGTCGGCGCCCCACACGTCGATCATGGAGCTGAAGCCGCGCTCGTACTTGGAGCGGTGATAGGCGATGTCGGACGCGAAATACGTATAGGAGCCGTCCGATTTCAGCAGCGGGCGATCCACCTCGTCGCCGAAGGCGGTCGCACGGAACAGGAGTTGCTCGCGATCCTCCCAATCCTCGTCCTTCTGGCCCTTGGGCGGAGGCAGGCGGCCCATATAGACCAGGTCGCGCGTGCGCAGGTCCTCGATGAGCTTGCTCACCTGGTCCTCGGGGCCGAGCTGCAGGGAGCGCTCGGAGAAGAACACGTCGTGGTGGATGTTGAGCACTGCGAGGTCGTTGCGGATCATCTCCATCATGGCGTCAATGGCAGCTTCGCGGACCAGGGGCAGCCACTCGGCCTCCGGCTTGTCGAGAAGGCTTTGGCCATGCTCCCGGGCGAGGCGCTCGCCCACGGGCTTGAGGTAGTCCCCCGGATAGAGGCCCTCGGGGATCCCGCCGATGTCGTGGCCCAGGGCCTCCTTGTAGCGGAGATGGGCCGAGCGGGCGAGCACATCGACCTGCGCGCCTGCGTCGTTGATGTAGTACTCGCGGGTCACCTTGTAGCCCGCGAAGTCGAGAAGGCCAGCGAGGGCGTCCCCGAACACGGCGCCACGGCAATGGCCCACATGCATCGGGCCGGTCGGATTGGCGGAGACGTATTCCACGTTGACGGGAGCTCCTGCCCCCTGCCCGCTCCGCCCGAAGCCGGCGGTGTCCATGACGGCGGCGCGGAGCACCTCGTGCAGGACCTGGTGGGCGAGTCTGATGTTGATGAAGCCGGGCCCTGCGATATCCACCCTCGTGATGCGCGGGTCGTCCCTGAGGTCGGCCACGAGCAGCTCGGCGAGGGCCCGCGGGCTCATGCGCGCTTCCTTTGCAAGCACCATGGCGGCGTTGGTGGCGAGATCGCCGTGGGAGGGATCGCGCGGCGGCTCGACGACCACGCGGCTCACGTCCAGCCCCGAGGGAATCTTAGCCTGTTCGGCCAGACGGCCAAGCGCATCGGCAACCCGCTTCTCAAACAACCCGAAAATGTTCATGGTACTTTATCTCTGAAGGGCCCCTGGCCCTGAATGCTGCCGTGCCGCCTAGCGCAGGTCCGGCGTTACGTCAAACAGGCGGCGGTGCTCGAGGATCGCATAACGGTCCGTCATGCCCGCGATGTAATCCGCCACGCGGCGGGCGAGGCGCGGCTCGTCGTCCTTCGGCAGATCCGCCTGCCACTCCTCGGGCATCAGGCGCGGCTCGTGCTTGAAGCGGCGGAACAGGTCCCGCAGCACCTGATCGGCCTGGGCGCGGACCCGCATGACCTCGGGATGCCGGTACATCCGGGCGTAGAGGAAGCGCTTGATGGAGGCGTCCGCCTCGCGCATCTCCCTGGAGAAGCAGAGCGCCGTCTCCCCTGCCCTGCGGATGTCGTCCGCACTCTCGGGCGCCAGCGCCGCGATTCGGCGCTCGCCCTCAGCCACTACGTCCTCCACGAAGCGCGTGATGACTCTGCGGACCAGCTCGTGAATGCGCCGGGACAGCTCGAGGCCCGGCCAGCGCCCGTCGATCTCGGCCAGGATTTCGTCGAGGAGCGGCACCTCGCGCAGGTCGTCGACCCCGAACAGCCCTGCTCTCAGGCCGTCGTCGATGTCGTGGGCATCATAGGCGATGTCATCGGCAATCGCGGCGGCCTGGGCCTCGCCGCTGGCGAAGGTGGCGAGCTCCAGGTCCTGCACCGCATCGTATTCCATGATGGCGAGCGGCACGCCGCGCTCGGCATAGCGCAGGGTCGGCCGCCCCTGAGCATCCAGCAGCGGACCGTTGTGCTTCACCAGACCTTCCAGGGTCTCCCAGGTGAGATTGAGCCCGTCGTAATCCGGATAGCGGCGCTCGAGGCGGGTGACGATCCTGAGCGCCTGGGCATTGTGGTCGAAGCCGCCGAAGCCCGCCATGCACTCCTCGAGGGTATCTTCGCCCGTATGGCCGAAGGGCGTGTGGCCGAGGTCGTGGGAGAGCGCCAGCGCCTCCGCCAGATCCTCATCGAGTCCCAGCGACCGGGCGAGCGCGCGGGCGATCTGGCTCACCTCAATGGTGTGGGTCAGGCGGGTGCGGAAGTGGTCGCCTTCGTGGTAGACGAACACCTGCGTCTTGTGCTTGAGACGCCTGAAGGCCGAGGAATGGATGATCCGGTCGCGGTCACGCTGGAACTCGCTGCGGGTCGGGGAAACCGGGGTGGGGTAAAGCCGGCCGCGGGTCGCCTGCGGGTCGCAGGCATAGGGTGCTCGCCATCTCTCGCCAAAAGGCCGCACGATTGTCCCCGGGTTGAAGCCTTGTCAGGGCGCACTTACCTTGCTCTTGAGAGCTTGTCCAAGATTTATGTCCTCGTAAGGACCGGAAGCATCCATGACTGGAATTTCCCTCACCGAACGCGCCGCCCGCCGCATCAACGAGATCATGGCCTCGGAGCCCGAGGGCTCGATGCTGAGAATCAGCGTCAACGGAGGCGGCTGCTCGGGGTTCCAATATGCCTTCGACGTGGACCGGACACGCCAGGACGACGACCTCCTCATCGAGAAGGACGGGGCCAAGGTGGTGGTGGACGAGGTATCCATCCAGTACATGGAAGGCTCCGTGATCGACTTCGTGGACGACCTGATCGGCCAGTCCTTCAAGATCGAGAACCCCCATGCCACGGCGTCATGCGGCTGCGGCACGTCGTTTTCCTTGTGAAACCCTGCCTCCCGTTCTAGCCTCCGCGACGATATTCCGGCCCGTGGGATTTGACCTTTCCGGGCCCTTTCTCCTGCGGGGACCAAGATGAAGCCTCTCCACCGTTCGGGCATGTGCGCCCTCGCCCTCATGGCCGGAACGGCAGCCATGCATTTTGAGCCCGCGGCCCTTCGCGGTCTCGCCGTTGGGAACGGAGCACAGCAGCTTTCCATCGGGGCCGTCAGGACCTCCCTTTGGAGCATGGCCTTCGCGCAAGCCGCCGACAGCTTCACCCTCGACGATGTCCGCTTCACCTGGGGCGGCGCCACCTATGAAGCGAAGCAGGTCTCGCTCAGCGGCGTCTCCGTGGCGCGCGGCGAGATCGAAAGCCTGTTCTCCTCCACGGCCGGATCTCTGGCGGACAAGCTCGCCGGAATCGACGCCAAACGGGTGACCATTCCCGAACTGAAGGTCACGCAGGCGATCGGCCAGGAAACTCAGACGGCCTACTACCGGAACATTTCCCTCGACGACATCGTCCGCGGCCGGATCGCTTCGCTGACGGTCGAGACCACGGCCATCGAGGAGACGGGCGGCACGGACACGACCCTCATCAGCTACGGTCGGACCGCTCTCAGCGACTTCGACGTTCCCGCCTTCGCGAGGCTCTACGATACGAAGGACGCTTTCGCTCCCCTCACCCGGATCTACGGTGCCTTCTCCATCGAAACGATCGACATGGCCGACGGCGCGGGCACCTTCAGCACCCGGATCGATCGCCTCGAGGGCCGGGACATCATGGCGCGGCCGACGAAGGATTCCTGGAACGGCACCATCTCCGCCATCAGCGAGCTGGCCCAGAAGGAGACGACCTCGCCGGAGGAGCAGACCAGGCTCATGCACATGGTCGCCGACCTTCTCGGCGCTTTCGACGCCGGTCTCGTCGAGGCGACCGGCATCACTTTCAAGGGCGACGGGAAGGAAGATAAGGGAGCCGGCTCCGTCGCCCTCATCGCCTATACGGGAGCCTCCGGCTCGCGCCCGTCGGAGGTGCGCATGGAAGGCCTCGACGTCGCGGATGGGGAGGCCCGGGTGAAGATCGGCACGATCAGTCTGTCCGGCTTCTCTTTCGCTCCCACGCTGGAGGGGCTCAAGACGCTCGACAGCAAGTCGCTGGCGGAGCTGGACAGCGCGGCGTTGCGCAGCCTCATCCCCACTCTCGGAACGCTGCGCATCACCGACATGGACATCGAGGCTCCCACCTCGGAGAACAAGCCGGGCGAGCGCATGCGCGTCGCTCTGGGACTCATGGAGATGACGGCAGACAAGCCCGTGAACGGCATTCCGACCAACGTCCGCTTCGAGCAGCGCAACCTCTCGGCGATGCTTCCCGACGACAGCGACGACGAGCTTGTACAGCAGCTCAGGGCCCTGGGGTACAAATCCTTCGACGGCTCCTTCGTCGTCGCGGCCACCTGGAACGAAGCTTCGCAGGAGATCGCGGTCAGGGAATTCTCCGTGAACGGCAAGAACATGGGAAGCCTGCGCCTGACCGGCCTCATCGGCAATGCCAGCCCGGATCTCTTCAGCCCCAACGAGGCGACCGCCTCGGCGGCGGTGATCGGCGCCAAAGCGAAGTCGGCGGGCATCGTGATCGAGAACCACGGCCTGGTGGAGCGCTATCTGGAAAGCGCCGCGAAGGAGGAAGGCACGACCCCCGATGCGCTGCAGAAACTCTATGCGGGCGCCACGCCGCTCGTCGTGTCGAGCATGATCGGCAATTCCGAGCAATCCCGGACCTTGGCTCGAGCCATCGCGCAATTCATCGAAAAGCCCGGCAGACTCACCATCGATGCAGAGCCGAAGAATCCGTCGGGCTTCGGCCTAATGGACGTGATGCTCGCCTCCGATCCGAAGGCGATCCTGGGCAAGCTCAACATCACCGCGAAGGCCGAGTGATCCCCGTCGTCCCCGGAAAATGGCGGGGACTGATCCCCGGATCAAGTCCGGGGACGGCCATGGTGAAGGGCGTAGCCTAGATCAGCACCGGCTGGTCCTGCTCGGCAGCCTGTGCTTCCACCACCGCGATTGCGGTGAGGTTCACGATGCCGCGCGCGGTCACGGACGGCGTGAGGATGTGCGCGGGCTTGGCGGGGCCGATCAGGATCGGGCCGACGGGCAGCGAGTCCGCCAGGATCTTCGTGAACTGGAATGCGATGTTGGCCGCATCCAGATTCGGCATGATCAGCACGTTCGCCTCGCCCGTCAGGCGCGAGCCTGGGTTCACGCGGTCGCGGATCATCTGGGAGAGAGCGGCGTCAGCCTGCATCTCGCCGTCAACTTCAAGGTCAGGCGCGCGCTCGTTGATGCAGGCGAGCGCCTCGCGCATCTTCAGTGCCGAGCGGGTATCCGCCGCGCCGAAATCGGCGTGCGAGAGCAGCGCTATCTTCGGCTCCATGCCGAAGCGGCGCACGTGGCTCGCGCAGGCGATCGCCATGTCGGCGATCTCTTCGGCGCTCGGGTCGAACTGCACATGCGTGTCGGCGAGAAAGTAGGCGCCCTTCGAGGTGATGACGAGCGACAGCGCTGCCATCTCATGGACGCCGGGAGCAAGGCCGATGATGTCCTTGATGTGCTTCACGCGGGACTGGAAGCGCCCCTCGAGGCCACAGATCAGCGCATCCGCATCGCCCCGCCGCACGGCCAGCGCACCGATGACGGTGGAATTCGTGCGAACGAGGGTCTTGGCCGCATCGGGCGTGATGCCCTTGCGTCCCGCCGCCTCCACATAGGTCGCGACGTAGTCGCGGTAGCGCGGATCGTCGTCCGGATTCACGAGTTCGAACTCGCGTCCGATGCTCATGGACAGGCCGAAGCGCTTGATGCGCGCCTCCACCACGTTGGGGCGGCCGATCAGGATCGGCCTGGCGAGGCGCTCCTCCGCGATCACCTGCACGGCGCGCAGCACGCGCTCGTCCTCGCCTTCGGCATAGATCACCCGCTTCGGGTTGGCCTTCGCCTGCGAAAACAACGGCTTCATGATGAAGCCGGAGCGGAATACGAAACGGCTCAAGGATTCGGCGTAAGCCTCCAGGTCGTCCAGCGGGCGCGTCGCGACGCCGGAATCCATGGCGGCCTTCGCCACCGCCGGCGCGATGCGCAGGATCAGGCGCGGATCGAAGGGGCTCGGGATCAGGGACTTGCGCCCGAAGGGATGCGCCTCGCCGCCATAGGCGCGCGCCACGACCTCTGACGGAGCCTCGCGGGCGAGCGCCGCGATGGCCCTCACGGCGGCGGCCTTCATCTCCTCGTTGATGGTGGTCGCATTCACATCCAGAGCGCCCCGGAAGATGTAGGGGAAGCACAGGACGTTGTTGACCTGGTTCGGATAGTCGGACCGGCCCGTGCAGATCATCGCATCGGGACGGACGGCCTCCGCCTCCTCGGGCATGATCTCGGGGTAAGGATTGGCAAGCGCCAGGATCAGTGGGCGCGGCGCCATTTTCTCGACCATATCGGGCTTGAGGACGCCACCGGCCGAGAGGCCGAGGAACACGTCCGCGTCGGGGATCACGTCGGCGAGGGTGCGTGCGTCGGTCTTCTGCGCATAGGCCGATTTCCAGCGGTCCATGAGCTCGTTGCGGCCCTCGTGGACCACGCCCTCGATGTCCGTAACCCAGATGTTCTCGCGCCTGGCACCCAGCGACACCAGAAGATTGAGGCAGGCGAGCGCGGCCGCGCCTGCGCCGGAGGTGACGATCTTGACCTCGTCGATGCGCTTGCCCGCGAGTTCCAGGGCGTTGGTGACGGCGGCGCCCACGATGATGGCGGTGCCGTGCTGATCGTCATGGAAGACCGGGATGCCCATGCGGGCCTTCAGGCGTTCCTCCACCTCGAAGCATTCGGGCGCCTTGATGTCCTCCAGGTTGATGCCGCCGAAGGTGGGCTCGAGCGCCGCGATCACCTCGACGAGCTTGTCCACATTGGTCTCGGCCACCTCGATGTCGAACACGTCGATGCCGGAGAACTTCTTGAACAGGACCGCCTTGCCCTCCATCACAGGCTTGGAGGCGAGAGGGCCGATATTGCCGAGGCCCAGCACCGCCGTGCCGTTGGAGATCACGGCCACCAGGTTCTGACGGGAGGTCAGGTTGGCGGCCTGGGCCGGATCGGCCGCGATGGCCTCGCAGGGAGCGGCCACGCCGGGGGAATAGGCGAGCGCCAGGTCGCGCTGGTTGCCGAGGGGCTTGGTGGGCTGAATCTCGAGCTTACCGGGGCGCGGGTGCTGGTGGTAGAACATCGCCCCTGATTTCAGATCCTGCGAGATGTTATCTCCCATCCCCAACGCTCCTTGCACAAGCCGTTATGTCGTCGGCTCTTGTGCGCGCCCTTGCCCTTTGCGTCAATGTTCTTCTCTCGCGGCCAAATGAACTCAGGGATGCGCGGAGAGCAGGGATGGTCGGAGCGATGCGGCTTTCAGCATCTCCACGTCCTCACCGTCGCAAGGCCGGTGTAGACGTGCATCTCCGCGCCTTTCATTGTCGGGATGGCCGGGACGAGCCCGGCCATGACAGAGGAGGAAGACAGAAGGATAGCCATGCCGGGATGACGTAATCCCGCGGCCTGCGCACAACGCGCCTTATTTCTCCGGGAGGTTCGTCCGGATGTGAAGCTCGCGCAGTTGCTTGGGCGTTGCTTCGGAGGGGGCGCCGAGCAGCAGGTCTTCCGCCTTCTGGTTCATGGGGAAGAGCGTGATTTCACGCAGGTTGTGCGCGCCACAGAGCAGCATCACGATACGGTCCACGCCCGCCGCCATGCCGCCGTGGGGCGGCGCGCCGTACTGGAAGGCCCGGTACATGCCGCCGAAGCGCTCCATCACTTCCTTCTCGCCGTAGCCGGCGATCTCGAAGGCCTTCACCATCCGATCGGGGCGGTGGTTGCGGATCGAGCCCGAGGCCATCTCGTAGCCGTTGCAGACCATGTCGTACTGAAAGGCCGTGATCTTGAGGATCCTGTCCTTCTCCGCCGGGTCGAGCGCCATGAACTCCTCATGGCTCATATTGGCCATGGAGAACGGGTTGTGGGAGAAGTCGATCTTCTTCTCGTCCTCGTTCCACTCGTATTGGGGGAAGTCCACGATCCAGCAGAAGGCGAACTGGTCCTTGTTGCCGAGACCCAATTCGTCGCCGATGCGCACGCGCGCCTTGCCGGCGAGAGACGCAGCCTTGTCCTCCGCTCCGGCCGAGAAGAACACTGCGTCGCCCGCCTTGATGCCGGCCTTCTCGCGAATGACGGCCTGGGCGGCCTCGGGGATGAACTTGGCGATGGGACCCTTGGCCTGGATCTGGCCGCCCTCCTCCTCGAACACGATGTAGCCGAGGCCGGGCGCGCCTTCCGAGCGGGCCCAGTCGTTGAGCTTGTCGAAGAAGGAGCGCGGCTGCGAGGCGGCGCCCGTGGCCGGGATGGCGCGCACGACGCCGCCGGACTTGATGACGTTCTTGAACGCGTTGAAGGTCACGTCCTCGCGCTCGAACACCTCCGACACATCGGCGATGACGAGCGGGTTGCGCAGGTCCGGCTTGTCCGTGCCGTATTTCAGCATGGCCTCGAAGAACGGGATGCGCGGGAAGACCTCCGTAACCGGCTTGCCGTCGGCGAATTCCTTGAATGTGTCGCGGATCACCGGCTCCATGGTCTGGAACACGTCCTCCTGCGTGACGAAGCTCATCTCCACGTCGAGCTGGTAGAACTCGCCCGGCAGGCGGTCGGCGCGAGGGTCCTCGTCGCGGAAGCAGGGTGCGATCTGGAAATACCGGTCAAATCCGGAGATCATGATCAGCTGCTTGAACTGCTGCGGGGCCTGCGGCAGCGCATAGAATTTGCCGGGATGGATGCGCGAGGGCACCAGGAAGTCACGCGCGCCCTCGGGCGAGGACGCCGTCAGGATCGGGGTCGTGAACTCGAAGAAGCCGCTCGTCTTCATGCGGGTGCGAAGCGAGTCGATGATCGCGCCGCGCTTCATGATGTTGTTGTGCAGCTTCTCGCGGCGAAGATCCAGGTACCGGTACTTGAGACGGGTCTCCTCCGGGTAATCCTGTTCGCCGAAGACCGGCATCGGCAGCTCGTCCGCCGGGCCGAGCACCTCCATGTCGGTGATGTAGACCTCGATCATGCCGGTGGGCAACTCCGGATTCTCGGTGCCAGCCGGGCGCTTGCGCACCTTGCCGTCCACGCGGATCACCCATTCGGAGCGGGCGGTCTCGGCCAGCTTGAAGGCCGGGGAATCCGGATCGACCACGCATTGCGTCATGCCGTAATGGTCACGCAGGTCGATGAAGAGCACGCCGCCATGGTCGCGGATGCGGTGGCACCAGCCGGAAAGGCGCGCGACCTCGCCGACATCGGATTCGCGGAGCGCGCCGCAGGTATGGGTACGGTAACGGTGCATGGAGGCGGACATGGAAAAAGCCTGCTGGTTCGGTGTTCCGCGCAACATCCATGGGAGGCCGGGGAAGTCAAGGAGGAAGGATGAATGAGGGCTCCGTTCGAGAGCCCCGCCCCTTTGGGCGAGCGGCTGACGGCCCGTCCTGGCTCTGTCCTCGAAGGGCGGGGAATCGGTTCGGCCTCCCCTCGAGAGCGCGCCTCGCCCCGGACGGGCGTGGCGGAGTGGGCTTCCTCGGGTATCTCATCCTCCCACCGCGTGCCACCGCTCTCCTCGAACGGCTGCGGGCGGGCCCGCACCCCTGTCGCGCGGTCGTTCGCTGCGGGCGGAAGCCTGGGGGGAGCACAGCTCCGGGAAGCGACAGACGTCACGACTGAAGAAGCCGGCGTTCGGTCGGAAAAGTCGCCGGACCTGGCCCGGCCAAACAATGGCCACATGGAAAGCCCAAGCTCGAAACCGTGAGTTGACGGGCTGGCATTCCAGAGTTTCAAAATTGCTGTCCGCTGTACATCTCGCCGCATGGTCGAGGTGTGCCGCGCGCCATGAAAGTGATCGCCATGACGGCAAGAGGAAGACGCTGCCGTTTCCAGGCCTCCGCTAGCTGCATCCTGCTTGGGCTGCTGATAATCGCTCCCGTGGGCGCCAGGTCGGAGAACGACGATGTCATTGCTGCGGAGGTTCCGCGGACCGAGGAATATGTCCCTGTCCCGGTGGCCGGACCATTCGAGTTTCCCTGGTCGATCGGCTTTCTGCCCGACGGCGGCATCCTCGTGACGGAGAAGCCCGGGCGGCTCCGTGTCGTTCGCCCGGGTCAGCCCATCAGTCAGGTGGGCGGCGTGCCCAAGGTCGTCAGCGGGAGCCATGCAGGGCTGCTCGACGTGGCGGTCGCCCCCGACTTTGTCCGGACGGCAACCCTGTACCTCTCGTATACGCACGGCACTGAGGAGGCGCTGACCATCCGGGTGCTCAAGGCCCGCTACGACCGCACGCGGAACATCCTCGTGGACAAGAAGGTCATCTTCGAGAGCGATCCCCCGATGCCCGGCATCGACCAGCTTGGCGGGCGTCTTGCGCTGTCCGGCGACGGGCACCTGTTCCTGACCCTGGGCGACCGATGGCAGCCAAGCATGGCGCAGGACCTGACGAACCACACCGGAACCATCATCAGGATCAGGACGGATGGGTCCGTTCCCGAGGGCAATCCCTTCGTGAGCGTGCCCGGTGCCAAGCCCGAGATTTGGAGCTAC
This sequence comes from Microvirga makkahensis, assembly GCF_009830105.1. Taxonomy (GTDB): domain Bacteria; phylum Pseudomonadota; class Alphaproteobacteria; order Rhizobiales; family Beijerinckiaceae; genus Microvirga; species Microvirga makkahensis. The sequence continues at coordinate 69,180 of NZ_WURB01000014.1, read as the reverse complement.
GGCCATCGCAATCCACAGGGCCTCGTCGTGGACGCGGTCACCGGACGCATCTGGTCAACGGAGCATGGTCCCCAGGGGGGCGACGAAGTGAACCTGATCGAGCCCGGTCGGAACTACGGCTGGCCTGTGATCACCTACGGCATCGATTACAGTGGCGAACCCATCGGAAACGGCACACACACGCCTGGCATGGAGCAGCCGCTCCACTATTGGGTGCCGTCGATCGCCCCATCTGGACTGGCGCTGAAGCGCGAGGGCGAGAGCGTCTCGCTCTGGTCGGGTGCCTTGGTGGGGCAGATGGTGGCCCGCCTCCAGCTCGGGCAAGACCGGATCCTCTCCGAGGAGCGGCACCTCAATGGTGAGCTGGGCCGTATCCGCGACGTGCGGGAGGGGCCGGATGGAAGCCTCCACGTGATCACCGACGACCCGGAAGGAAACCTGTACAAACTCGTTCCGGCAACGGAGTCCGCCGGCACGATGGATTCGAGGAAGCCGCTCTGACGTATTTCAGCGCGGGGACGGGATTCCGGATCGGGGAGCTGTGCGCGAACGGCCAGGCGTCTGGTTCGATAAGCCTCCGAGCCTCCCCGAAGGCTTATCGAACCAGAGGCATCCAGGGCATGGTGGCTTTGCTGCCGAATGCCCGAAGGAGCCGTTCCCTGATCCGCAGGGGAGCCGCTCAGACGGCCGCGAAGCGCCTTGTGCGGAGCCCTGATTTTTCATTGTCCCATAAGGGTTTTTTCGCCGTTCTCAGGCTCCGGAATCCTTGAAGAACAAAGCGTGAATACCCATATCCGCAACATGACACTCACTCATGCGACAACCCTGCTGAAGCACGGCCGGAACGCTCCCTTCGAGGAGCGGATCGAGGGCAACTGGCATGTCTATCCCTTCGACGGCGCGCTCGAGATCGATTACGTGGACCAGGTCGGCAACCCGACCCGGCGCTGGGTCATCGCGCGCGAGCTGAAGGTCGGTCCCGGTAAGATGCTGCTCGGCGGCATCGACATGTCCGACGACGGCTATCGCGGCTTCCGGGTCGACCGGATCGAGCGGCTCGAGGATGCCGAGACCGGGCTCGTGGTGGACCGGAACATCCTGGACTGGCTCCTGAAGCGCGCCGAAAGACAGGCAAAAGAGCGGAGGAAAGCCCTGCGCGGAGCGTAAGGAGGGGTCGCCTGTATCATCAGGTTCCGCTAAAAGACCTTTCCATGAATTTGATCACGACAACCGAGGCGCTTTCCGACGCCTGCTCCCGCCTGAGCCAGCATCCGTTCGTCACCGTCGATACGGAGTTCCTGCGCGAGACCACCTATTATCCGAAGCTCTGCCTGATCCAGATGGCGGGGCCGGACCCCGCGGACGCCTTCCTCATCGATCCGCTGGCGGAGGGGATCAGCCTCGATCCTTTCATGGCGCTCATGGCCGACAGAGCCGTGGTGAAGGTTTTCCATTCCGCCAGGCAGGATCTGGAGATCGTCTGGAATTTGGGGAGAATCGTGCCCGAGCCCCTGTTCGACACCCAGGTCGCCGCCATGGTCTGCGGCTATGGCGATTCGGTATCCTATGAGCAATTGGTCAACGACCTCGCCAAGGCGAAGATCGACAAGTCCTCCCGATTCACGGACTGGTCGCGCCGTCCCCTCTCCGACGCCCAGCTGACCTATGCCCTCTCCGACGTCACTCATCTGGTGAGGGTCTACGAGGCGCTGATGGCTCAGCTCCAGAAGAACGGACGCCTCGCCTGGCTCGCCGAGGAGATGTCCGTTCTCACGGCCCCGGAGACCTATCAGGCCGACCCGCAGAATGCCTGGCGCCGCCTCGCCGGGCGCCTGCGCAAGCCGAAGGAGGTCGCCGTCCTGATGGAGGTCGCCGCTTGGCGCGAGCGAGAGGCCCAAGCGCGCGACGTCCCCCGCGGTCGCATCCTCAAGGACGATGCGATGATCGACATCGCCACCTCCGCGCCCCGCAGCGTGGAGGCATTGGGACGGCTTCGCTCCATTCCCAACGGCTTCGAGCGTTCCCGGACAGGCGCCGACATTCTCGAGGCGGTCGAGCGAGGGCTCGCCCGCGATCTGTCCGCCATCGCCATGCCCGAACGCAGTCGGGGACGCGGCAATACCGCAGCGGTCGTCGACCTGCTGAAGGTGCTGCTCAAGGCCGTGGCCGAGCAGGAAGGCGTCGCCCCCAAAATCGTCGCCACCGTCGAGGAGCTCGAGGCCATCGCGGAGAGCGACACGGCGGACGTTCCCTCCCTGCACGGCTGGCGGCGCGCCCTGTTCGGCGAAAAGGCGCTGGCGCTCAAGAACGGCCAGCTCGGCCTCGTGCTGGAACGCGGCCGGGTGAGGTTGCGGCCAATCACACAGGCCTGAAAACCGTTTCTCTTAGGCTTGTTCGCCGCGCGCGCTCCTCGCATCGGGAGGGCCAGGACCGATCCCCGGATCACGTCCGGGGACGGCCATGACGAGTGCCGGAAACTCCCTTGTCCAGGGGCCGCAGCCCTCGATGACGGGAGCCCTCTCGGACTGTCGCTCTATCTCTCGATTTCAATGACGGGCTCCATGCCGAGGAGCTTGCCCAGGGCCTTCATACGGCCCGCCAGCCGCTCGTTCGCGAGGTCCTGCAGATGAAGGGGCAGTTGCAGGACGACCTGCTTGCCCCTCACCCGCAGGGGCGCCTGCGGCAGGATTCCCTCCATGGAAACCGAAACGGGGTAGGCGACGCGCATGAGCGCCGCGAGCAGGCGCGCGCGCTCCAGATAGCGCGGCCCGGCCAGATTCCTGATGCGCGACCCCACCTTGTCGGGAGAAAGCCCCTCGTGCCGGAAGAAGATCGACAGCGCGAGATAGGCCCGGCCCGGATGGTCGAGGCCGGCGAAGGCGCCATAGGCGATGAGGTTGAGGCTCTGCTCGCCCCGGTAGTCGGGATGGGCGCGCCAGCCGATATCGGCGAGAAGGCAGGCGGCACGGCGCAGCCGGGTCTCGTTTTCCGTTTCCGCGATCCCGAGGCTCCTCATAAAGGCTTCCGTCCACTCGCACAGCTCCTCACCGTGGCGGGGGGAGCGGGAGCGCAGCAGGTTCAGGTCGCTGGCCGCGGCCAGCAGCGGATCGCGCCTCCGCGTGTCGGGATCGAGCTTGTCGAAGAGGACGCCCTCGCGCACGCCGAAAGCTGAAATCGCCACCTCCTTCGGCTCGCCGAGACGGATGATCTCCTCCAGCACGATGGCGCCATAGGCCAGCAGCGGACGCCGGGCCTCGGAAATGCTCTCGATATCCTTCAGGGTCTTGGCGTCCGCCTCCTCCACGAGATGCAGGAAGTCGAGCCCGTCCTTCGGATTGAGGATGTAGCTGTGCATCACATGGAGCGGGTAGTCGGTTGCCGCCTGATGCAGGCGCGCCAGCGCGCGCCAGGTGCCGCCGACCGCATAGAAGGTGCGCCCCTTCAGGTTCTCCAGGTATTCCGGCGCACGCTCCAGCGCGGCGCACACGATCTTCTGCGCCTTCTTCAGGGAGCCGCCGCTCACGTCCTGCAGGGCGAGGCCGCCCAGGGCCATGGTGATGCCCTTGCCGACGGTCGCGCCCTTCACGTCCACGAGTTCGAGACTGCCGCCGCCCATGTCGCCCACGATGCCGTCCGGCTCATGGAAGCCCGCGACGATGCCGAGGGCGGAGAAACGTGCCTCCTCGCCCCCCGAGAGCAGGCTGATCGGGCGCCCGCAGGCCTCTGCCGCGGCCTCCAGGAAGGCGGGGCCGTTGGTGGCGTCCCGCGCGGCGGCGGTAGCCAGCACGAACACATCGGAGACCTGCATCGTGTCGCACAGCACCCGGAACCGGGCGAGCGCGCGAAGCGCCCGATCCACCGCGTCCTCGTCGAGGCGGCCAGTGGTGGCGACGTGGCGGCCGAGACCGCAGAGAACCTTCTCGTTGTAGATGGGGGTCAGGGCACGGGCCAGGCCCTCGTAGGCCACGAGGCGCACCGAGTTCGAGCCGATATCGATGATGGCGACCGGACGGCCGATCTTGAGTCTTCCCTGGGCTTCTCGCACGATGGTCTGCATGTCAGCGCTGTCCCCGCTTCGCAAGGGCCTTGGGGCTCGACGTCTTGAGGGACTTGCCGCGGCCGGAGAGGCTCGGGTTCGTCATGAAATACTTGTGGGCGTTGAACGGCTCCTCGCCCTTGGCGGGCACGATCCGCTGGCTGGTGCCGTCGGGAAGAACGGCCCAGCTCTGCTCGTTGTCGAGCAGGTTGGCCAGCATGATCTGGTCGAGGACCTGCTGATGCACCGTGGGATTGCTGATCGGCAGCAGGGCCTCGACGCGCCGGTCGAGGTTGCGCGTCATCAGGTCGGCGGAGGAGATGTAGACGTGCGCCGTGGGGTTCGGCAGCCCGGACCCGTTGCCGAAGGCGTAGATGCGCGTGTGCTCGAGGAAACGGCCGACGATGGACTTCACCCGGATGTTCTCCGACAGCCCCTTGATGCCGGGCCTCAAGCAGCAGATGCCACGCACGATGAGGTCCACCTGCACGCCCGCCGCGCTCGCGTCGTAGAGAGCGTCGATGATGTCGGGATCGACCAGCGCGTTGCACTTGCCCCAGATCGCAGCGGGACGTCCGGCCTTGGCGTGGGCGATCTCCTCCTCGATGTGCTGGAGCAGGCGCTTTCTCAAGGTGAGAGGCGATACCGCCATGCGCTCCAGCTCCGCCGGCTCCGCATAGCCCGTCACGAAATTGAAGATGCGCGACACGTCCCGGCCGGTCACCGGATCGGCGGTGAAGAAGGACAGGTCCGTATAGATGCGCGCGGTGATCGGGTGGTAATTGCCCGTGCCCACATGGCAATAGGTGATGAGCTGGCTGCCTTCGCGCCGCACGACCATGGAGAGCTTGGCGTGGGTCTTCAGCTCGATGAAGCCGTAGACCACCTGGGCGCCCGCGCGCTCCAGGTTGCGCGCCCAGCGGATGTTCGCCTCCTCGTCGAAACGGGCTTTCAGCTCGACGAGGGCGGTGACGGACTTGCCCGCCTCCGCCGCTTCCGCGAGGGCGGCGACGATGGGTGAATCCGAGGAGGTGCGATAGAGCGTCTGCTTGATCGCCACCACGTTGGGATCGCCGGCGGCCTGCCGCAGGAACTGCACCACCGCGTCAAAGGATTCGTACGGGTGGTGGACGATGATGTCCTTCTCGCGGATGGCCGCGAAGCAGTCGCCGCTGTGCTCGCGGATGCGCTCGGGAAAGCGCGGATTGTACGGCTTGAACTTGAGATCGGGCCTCTCCAGCGCGACGAGCTGCGACAGGTCGCGCAGGCCCATCATTCCCTCGACGACGAAGACCTCGTCCCTGGAAACCTCCAACTCCTCCGCCACGAAGAGGCGCAGGTCCTCCGGCATGGCAGCCTCGACTTCGAGACGGATGACGCTGCCGCGGCGGCGCTGCTTGAGCGCCGTTTCGAACAGGCGCACCAGATCCTCGGCTTCTTCCTCCACCTCGATGTCGGAATCGCGGATGACCCGGAACGCACCCTGCCCCTGAACCTCGTAGCCGGGGAACAGGCGGCTCGTGTAGAGCACGATCATCTGCTCGAGGGCGATGAAGCGCGCCGAGCTCGTCTCGGAGAAATCCGGCAGGCGCACGAAGCGCTCGGCGCGCGAGGGCAGTCGGATCAGCGCGTTCAGCACCTTACCGTCGCTCTGGCGTACGAGCTTGAGCGCGATGGACGAGCCGAGATTCGGGATGAAGGGAAACGGATGAGCCGGATCGATGGCAAGCGGCGTGAGCACCGGAAAGATATGGTTGAGGAAGTAATCCTCGAGCCATGACGCTTCCGGCTTCGTCAGACCCGTTCCCTCGACGAGGACGATCCCCTCCTCCTGCAGCGCTTCCCTGAGCTCCCCCCAGCGGCGCTGCTGGTCGGAGGCGAGATTGGACACCTCGACGGCGATTTTCAGCAGCTGCTCCTGAGGCGTTAGACCGTCCTGGGAGATGGTGGAGACGCCGGAGCGCACCTGCCCGCGCAAGCCCGCGACGCGGACCATGAAGAACTCGTCCAGGTTCTCGGCCGATATGGAGAGGAAGCGCAGCTCCTCCAGCAGCGGATGGTTGCGGTTGGAGGCCTCCTCCAGCACCCGGCGGTTGAACTGGAGCCAGGAGAGCTCGCGGTTGATGAAGCGCTGCGGGAACTGGCGCAGGACCGCGCCGTCCAGCTCGATGTCAGGCGGGGCCTTGGGCAAGGGAGCCTCGCTGACGGTCTCCACGTCTCTCAGGGCTATAGCGTCGCGCACTTCGATCTCCGCCGCCTCCTTCTTCGGCATCCGTTTTGCTCTCGACTTCGTGACATTTTCACGACGGTTCAAAGACAGGGCGGTAGGTTCAGACGTCACTCGTTTTCATCCGTTTCCTGCGGGGCTCCGAGGATCTCGGCGGCGATCGCACGCGAGACGCGCCTTCCCCGGCTGAGCGCCTCCTTGTCCAGAAGCGCCACCAGTTCCGAAGCCTTGGCGAGTGACCGTTCAATCCGGAGCGAAATATAGTCGACAACGGAAGTGTCGACCACGAGTTGCCTATCGACGAACAGCTTTACCAGGACCGCCTTGAGCAGGGCGTCGTCCGGTGCGTCGAGAGACACGCTCGGGGCGAGGCGCAGGCGGGACAGCAGGTCCGGCGTCCGGAGGCCCCAGCGGTCGGGGGGCGTCTCGCTGGTGATCAGGACCGAGGCTCCCCGCTCCCGGGCCAGGTTGAGGAGGTGGAACAAGGCCGCTTCGTCCCGCCCGGCCCCGTCCATGTCCTCAATGGCGAGCGCTCCGTTGGAGATCAGGTGCGGAACGTTGTCGTGCGTGATCTCGCGGGCATCGACGGTCCAGGCATGGGCGTTCGAGGCCCAGATCGAAGCGAGATGGCTCTTGCCGCTGCCGCGCGGACCGATCAGCAGGAGGATCGTGTCGGGCCAGTCGGGCCAGGTCTCGATGAGGCTGTAGGCCTGCTCGTTGGAGGGGCTGACCAGAAAGTCCTCCGCCCCGAAGCGCGGATCCAGGGCCAAGTCGAAGATCAGCTGCTTGGGTGCCTCACGCATCGAGATCGGCCTTGTCCTCGATCTTCGGGTGGATGATCACCGGCCCCCCGCCACGGTACAGAGGGCTCGCCAGGTATTGCTGCAGAGCGAAACGCGCAATCACGCCGATGGCGGCGGCAAGGGGCACGGCGAGGAGGAGGCCCACGAAACCGAACAGGGCGCCGAAGGCCACAAGGGCGAACATCAGCCAGACCGGATGAAGTCCGACGGAATCCCCGACCAGCTTGGGCGAGAGGATGTTGCCTTCCACGAACTGGCCGAACACGAAGATGCCGAGGGTTGCCAGAATCATGGTCCAGTCGGGCCAGAACTGCACGATGGCCACGCCCATGGACAGGATGAGGCCCGTGAGCGAACCCACATAAGGGATGAAGCTCAGCAGGCCTGCGGTCATGCCGATCAGCCCCCCGAAGTTCAGCCCGATCAGGGAGAGCCCCAGCGCATAGAAGGTGCCGAGGATGAGGCAGACGAGCGCCTGCCCGCGCACGAAGCCCGCGATCGCCCGGTCGATGTCACCGGCGATGGTGCGAATCGTGTCCCGGTGACGCAGGGGCATCCAGGAATCCACCGTCTTCACCATACGGTCCCAGTCGACCAGCATGTAGAAGGCGACGACCGGCGTCACGACCAGAAGCGAGAAGATGCCCATCAGAGCCTGTCCTCCCGACCACAGTCCCTGCAGGAAGGCCGTGATCCAGGCGATGCCCTGGCTGATGAGGTTGCCCACGGATGTCGGGGCGGCGGGCAGCGTGTCCTCGATGCCGAGCCTCCTTACGAGCGGCCCCAGCTGCTCGGCTCCCAGTTCCTGAAGCCGCGCCACGTAGCCGGGCAGCCTTTCCACGAAGGCCCCGACCTGCTGTGCCGCGAAGGGCACCAGGATCATCAGGGAGGTGATGAAGACCAGGACGAACAGGACCAGGATGAGAAGGCTCGCCCCGAGGCGCCCGACACCGATCCTCTGCAGCCGGTCGGCCAGCGGATCGAGCAGATAGGCCAGCGCGAAGCCGGCCACGAAGGGCAGGAGGATGCCGCGCAGCACGAACAGCAGCAGCACGGCGACGACCAGCGCCGCAATCCAGAATCCGATCTGCCGTTGGACCGTCATCGATACTCCATACCCGAAACCCGCAGGGGCCCTAAGCAGCCATGTGCCGCAGCCAGCCCCCGAGATAGGCACCTGCGGAAGCTACGGTCAAGGTGGCGACGGCCAGCATCGCAATGTCCTCGAGCTTCCCCAGCTCGAGGCCATAGGCGTTGGCGGCGAGCGCGAAGGCCGCGAAGCCGATCTGCGCCGCGGTGTTAAGCTTGCTCACCATGATCGGCTTGATCTCCACCGGCCGGCTCATGACCCAGGAGAGGAGCACGGCAGATACGATCATCGCATCCCGCGACACCACGACGATGGCCAGCCAGCTCGGAATCGCGCCTACGATCGCCAGCGACACATAGATTGAAACCAGCAGCGACTTGTCGGCCAGGGGATCGATATAGGCCCCGAACTCGCTTCTCATGTTGAAATGGCGGGCGATGAAGCCATCGATTCCGTCCGAAATGCCGGCCACGACGAACAGGATGAAGGCCGCCGCCCACCGCTGCTGCATGATCATGACGATCACGATGGGGACCATGATGAGGCGGGCAATGGTGATCAGGTTCGGGATGGTCATCGTGCCAGGATGATGCCGGGTCGGAAGCCCAAGTTCAATGTCCGGAGGTCCTGCTGGGATGGGCCGCCGCCGAAAATGCATGGCCACCCCGATGAGGAAGGGCGGCGATCGAGGGATCGGGATCCCCGGCACAAGGCTGGTAACGACGGCAGGGTACGCGCATGAGAAGCCCAAAAGGCCTTGCCTCCCGCTCTATCTCGTCTTACTGCCCACCCCAACACGGGGTGTGCCCATGAGCGAGAAGCAGACGAACGGCCTGACCTATGCCCAAGCGGGCGTCGATATCGACGCGGGCAATGCCATGGTCGACCAGATCAAACCCCTGGTGCGGTCCACGCGCCGCCCTGGGGCGGACGCAGAGATCGGCGGGTTCGGAGGCCTCTTCGACCTGAAGGCCGCGGGCTTCAAGGACCCGATCCTGGTGGCCGCCAACGATGGCGTCGGAACCAAGGTGAAGATCGCCATCGATACCGGCATCCACGACACGATCGGCATCGATCTCGTGGCCATGTGCGTGAACGACATCATCGTGCAAGGCGCGGAGCCCCTCTTCTTTCTCGACTATTTCGCGACCGGAAAGCTCTCGCCCGAGGTCGGCGTCCACATCGTGAAGGGCATCGCCGAAGGCTGCCTCCAGGCCGGCTGCGCCCTGATCGGCGGCGAGACGGCGGAGATGCCGGGGCTCTACGCCAAGGGTGACTACGACCTCGCTGGCTTCGCGGTGGGCGCCGCCGAGCGCGGCACCCTGCTGCCGAAGGACGTGAAGGCGGGCGACGTGCTCATCGGCCTGCCCTCCTCCGGCGTTCATTCCAACGGCTTCTCGCTGGTTCGCCGAATCGTGGAGAGTTCCGGGCTCGCCTGGGACGCCCCCGCTCCCTTCGCGCAAGGTAAAACCTTGGCCCAGGCTCTCCTTGAGCCGACCCGGATCTATGTGAAGACCCTTCTCCAGGTACTGAAGGGCGGCGACGGGATCCATGCGTTGTGCCACATCACCGGCGGCGGCTTCCCCGACAATATCCCGCGCGTGCTGCCCGACGGGGTCGGCGTGCGGCTCGACCTCGACGCCATCGCCGTACCGCCCGTGTTCGGCTGGCTCAGCCGGACCGGCGGCGTCGCAGAGGCGGAGATGCTGCGCACCTTCAATTGCGGCATCGGCATGATCGTGGTGGCGGATGCCGCCAAGGCCGACGAGGTCATCGAGCGGCTCCGTCAGGCGGGGGAGAGCCCGGTGCGCATCGGCCAGACCGTCGCCCATGCGGAGGGCGAGCGCGTCCGGACGGCAGGATCGCTCACGCTCTGATGACCCGCCGAGCCGCCGTTCTGATTTCCGGACGCGGGTCCAACATGGTCTCGCTGATCGAGGCCGCCTCCGCGTCCGGTTTCCCGGCGGATATCGCCCTCGTGCTGTCGAACCGTTCCGACGCGGCCGGACTCCAGCGGGCGCGGGCAGCGGGCATCGCGACGGCCATCGTCGATCACAGGAGCCATCCCACCCGCGAAAGCTTCGAGCAGGCGATGGACGCGGTGCTCGTCGAGCACGGCATCGAGTTCATCTGCCTCGCCGGCTTCATGCGCGTGCTCACCGATTGGTTCGTGGAGCGCTGGGCCGGACGGATGATCAACATTCACCCGTCCCTCCTGCCCCTGTTCCGCGGCACACACACGCATCGCCGTGCGCTCGAAGAAGGCGTGCTCATCCATGGCTGCACGGTGCATTTCGTGGTGCCGGAACTCGATGCGGGTCCCATTATCGCCCAGGCGGCGGTCCCGGTCATTCCCGGTGATACGGAAGAGAGCCTCGCAGCCCGTATTCTCGTGCAGGAGCATCGGCTTTACCCGCACGCCCTTCGCATGATCTGCGACGGCAGCGCACGCCTCGAAAACGGGCGCGTGGTGTTCTCAGGCGACTGGAGCGGCGAAGGCGCGCTGCGCTCGCCGGCCTAGGCGCTCCACTCCCCGTCACGGCCTCCCGCCCTCATGCCCGGGCCCCTCCCGGTTATCCCGATCGGAAGGGCCCAGCGCTTGAAAAATCGGGATCACCGGCACAGGGCCGGCGATGACGGGGCGTTTCCTCGAGCCTCCCGTAGGGAAAGGAAGCTCCACGTGTTCAGCCGGCGACCGGCTCGGCTCTGTCACGAATGGTGACGGACGGGACCTCGACCGTCAGATCCGCATCCACCTTCTCCAGCGCCACCCGGTTATCGTGGAAGGCCGCGCCGCCATAGGGCGCCACCTGGTCGCCACCCGTCAACGTATTGATGCCCCGGCCCAGTGGATGGGCCTTGTTGGGCCAAATTCCTTCCGCGATCAGCACCCCGCGCCGCACGCCGTCGAAGAGCCTGGCGCGCAGGAAAACCTCGCCCCGATGGTTCCTGAGCTTTACCCAGTCGCCATTGGCGATGCCCTGCGGCGCGGCATCGAGAGGATGGATCATCACCTCCGGCCGGCCCTCCTTGGCGACGGAGCCGGGCGTCTCGGTGAAGGAGGTATTCAGGAAGCTGCGGGCCGGACTCGTCGCGAGGCGGAAGGGATGCTCCTCCGTCTGAGCCTCGATGACGGCCCAGTGGTCCGGGAAGGCGGGCATGTGGGCATGGGGCCCCATCGGCCCGTTGTTGTAGGAGGGCACAGCGGTCCAGTCCGGCTTGAAGCGGAACTTGCCGTCCGGATAGCCGAAGCCTTTCAGGTAATGCGCCTCCTCGAAGGGCGGCTGCACGTCCTTGTGAACGACCGCTTCCAGTTCCTCGATCCCGCCCCAGCCGGACTGGCGCAGGGTCCAGTCGATGATCTCGCGCGGTTCCATGTGGAAGGCGCGGTGCTCCGCGCCCAGGCGCTCGGCGAGCGCGCGGATGACGTCGTGGTTCGACCGGCATTCGCCCGGAGGGTCGATGAGCTTCGGTCCGATCTGGAAATGCTGGTGCCCGCCGCCGGAATAGAGATCGTCGTGCTCCATGAACATGGTCGCGGGCAGCACGATGTCCGCCATCATCGCCGTCTCGGTCATGAACTGCTCGTGCACGCAGACGAACAGGTCCTCGCGGGAAAAGCCCCGCTTCACCAGCTCCTGCTCCGGAGCCACGGAGACGGGGTTGGTGTTCTGGATCAGCAGCGCTTTCACGGGAGGGCCGCTGCGGAGCGCATCCGCGTCGCCCGTCAGCACGCGGCCGATCTGCGACTGATCGAGCTGACGGATCGAGGGGTCGATCGCGTCGTGTCCCTCGATGAGCGCCTTGTTCCAGCGGAAGATGCCGCTGTTGGAGTGGAACGCACCGCCGCCCTCGACCTGCCAGGCGCCCGTCACCGCCGGGATGCACGCCGCCGCGTGCATGTTCACCGCGCCGTTGCGCTGCCGGCCGAAGCCGTAGCCGAGGCGGAAGAATGTGCGCTTGGTCTCCCCTACGAGCTTGGCGAAGGCCTCGATCTCTTCCACCGGCAGCCCGGTGATCGCCGAGGCCCAGGCGGGGTCTCGGGTCTTCAGATGCGCCTCAAGTCCGCGGGGATGATCGGTGTAGCGCTCCAGATAATCCCAATCCGCGTAACCGTCCCGGAAGAGCACGTGCATGACCGCGCAGGCGAGCGCCCCATCGGTGCCGGGCTTCACCAGGAGCGCCATGTCCGCCTGCTTCATGGTGGCGTTCATGTAGATGTCCACGGCGACGATCTTGGCCCCGCGCTCCTTGCGGGCGCGCATGGCGTGGGTCATCACGTTGACCTGGGTGTGAACCGGGTTCGTCCCCCAGATCACCACGCAGTCCGACACGGCCATCTCGCGCGGGTCCGCACCCGCCAGCTTGCCGGTGCCCGCCACGTAGCCGGTCCAGCCCATGGGCGTGCAGATGGTGGAATACTGGCCGGAATATTTCTTCACATGACGCAGGCGGTTGATGCCGTCGCGCATCACGAGGCCCATGGTGCCCGCGTAATAATAGGGCCAGACAGCTTCCGAACCGAACTCGCCTTCAACCTTCAGGAAAGCCCTGGCGACCGTGTCGAGCGCCTCGTCCCAGGAGATGCGCTCGAACCGGCCGGACCCTTTCGGACCCGTACGCCTCAAGGGGTAGAGCAGCCGCTCCGGATGGTGGATGCGCTCCGCGTACCGCGCGACCTTCGCGCAGATCACGCCGGCCGTGTAGGTGTTGGTCTTTGCCCCGTGCACGCGCCCGATGCTGCGCCCGTCGATCACCTCCACGTCGAGGGAACAGACGGAGGGGCAATCATGCGGGCAGACGGAGGGGCGGCGTTCGATGCGGGGAACTTGGTTCATGGCCGGCGCATGATGACCGAGTGGGAGCGCAAAGAAAAGGCCGCCCGAAGGCGGCCCGATTATTTTGCTCGGAAAGCCAAGGAAAGCTCAGCCGACGATCTCGTTGCCAGAAAAGAACTGGGCGATCTCGATCTTGGCGTTCTCGACGCTGTCGGAGCCGTGGACCGAGTTCTCGCCGATGGACTTGGCGTAGAGCTTGCGGATGGTGCCCTCGGCGGCGCTCTCCGGGTTTGTGGCGCCCATGATCTCACGGTAGCGGAGAACGGCGTTCTCTCCTTCGAGAACCTGCACCACGACCGGGCCGGAGATCATGAAGTCCACGAGTTCGCCGAAGAAGGGACGCTCCTTGTGGACCGCATAGAAGGTCTCGGCCTCGCGGCGGGACATGAGGACGCGCTTCTGGGCGACGATGCGCAGACCGGCGTTCTCGATGACGGCATTGATGGCGCCGGTCAGGTTACGCTCGGTCGCGTCGGGCTTGATGATGGAGAAAGTACGCTCGATGGCCATGAGAGGTCACCCTTTGAGAAGAGAAATCGGGAAAGTCCGGCGCTTATAGCGGCGAGCCCCCTCCCCCTCAAGCGCGTTTTCGCACCTGCGAAGGTTATCACCTGATCAGAATGCCGGACCGTATCCTCCGGTCCTTTCCGACTGGTCCGCTGAAGACCGATCAGGAGGGAACCTGTGAAATCTCCGATCCTCGTTGCCTTGGGGCTTTGCCTGCTGGCCGGGGCGGCCCATACCCAGGCTCAAGAACCAAGCGGCACTTGCCTGAGCGGGACCGGCGGAACCCGGGTGCGGATCGCCCGATGAGGGCAGGCCTGTTGCGGAACCATCGTGCCCGTTCGGAGCGATGCCAAGGCCACAAACAATCCCGACGCCGGACTGAGAGAGCGCAGCCTCGTCGGTGGGCCGGATGATCTCCGTCATCCGGCCCACCGGGAAGGGCATCACGGGCCGGCTCGACAATGAACTGAGGGAACGCTTCCTCGCGGCTGGAGCGCTCCGATGGATCGGGTCCCCGGCACGAGGCCGGGGATGACGCAGGAGGGTGCGGGAACGGCTTACCGCGCCTTCTGACCGAAGAGGATGGCCTGAACCGCCGGATCCTTCATGTCGTAAGCGCCGCGATCCTCCGTGTTGACCTCCAGCGCCCGCACCACCGCCGGACGCTCGAGCACGGTTCCGAGCCAGCGCTTCACGTGGGGAAAGTCCTCGATGTTCTGGCCCTGGCGCTCCCACAGCTTGGCCCAGGGCGCGATGGCCATGTCGGCGATGGAGTATTCGCCTGCCACGAACTCCCGATCCGCGAGGCGCTTGTCGAGCACGCCGTAGAGGCGGTTGGTCTCGTTGGTGTAGCGATCGATGGCATAGGGCACCTTCTCCGGCGCGTAGATGCGGAAATGATGCGCCTGGCCGAGCATGGGGCCGAAGCCGCCCATCTGCCAGAACAGCCATTGTTCGACCTCCACGCGCCCGCGCTCGTCCTGCGGATAGAACCGGCCGGTCTTGCGGCCGAGATATTGCAGGATCGCGCCGGACTCGAACACGGAGATCGGCTGCCCGTCGGGTCCCTCGGGATCGACGATCGCGGGCATCTTGTTGTTGGGCGAGATCGCCAGGAACTCAGGTGTGAACTGGTCGCCCTTGCCGATATTCACCGGGTGAACCGAATAGGGAAGACCGCATTCCTCGAGCATGATGGTGATCTTCCATCCGTTCGGCGTCGGCCAGTAATAGAGATTGATCGGTTGCTGGGTGGATGCCGCCATGGCAGGCCTCTCCTTCTGTAGCGATGCGGATCTGACGTTAGTTAAGGTATCCCGCCTCCGGCTGCACCCTCCAAGCCCGCCCTTTGCGGTGGATAGCGCGCATGGCTGCCCCCGGCACCTTGCATGTTCCAATATTTCATCGTGAGATGCCGTCTGCGCCGTTCGGGCGCTTTGGGGGGACCTCACGATGAACCGTCTTTTGAGCGCGGCCCTCGCCGCAACCCTGGTCCTGGCTTTCACCGGCGCCAGCGCCGCCCAGGCTCAGACGAAGCCGAAGAAGGAGCCGACCGCCGCCCAACTCGCCGCCCGCGAGCGCCTGGCCAAGTGCAGCGCCGAGTGGAAGCAGGCCAAGGCTGGAGGCAAGCTCGAGCCTGGCATGAAGTGGCCGAGGTTCTGGAGCGCCTGCAACGCGCGGATCAAGGGCGGCACGAAAGCCTGAACACCCGGATCACCACGCCGTCATCACCGGCCTTGTGCCGGTGATCCCCACCATGAAGAGCACAGCACTCTCGGGGTCGGGGCGGTCGGGACGAGCTCGGCTACGACCCAGAGGACGGATGGCCTAAGGATCCGCCGCTCAGAGCTTCTTCTTGAATCCCTCGTGCGAGCGTGAGTAACCCAGCCTCTCGTAGAAGCGGTGGGCGTCCCTGCGGGTCTTGTTGGAGGTCAGCTCCATGGTCCCGGCGCCGCCGAGGCGCGCCTGCTGCTCGGCGAAGGCCATCATCTTGGCGCCGATGCCACCGGAGCGCCGGGAAGCCTTCACCTTCACGCTCTCCACCTTCACGCGCGTCGTTCCGCGCCCGGTGAGGTTCGGGATGAAGGTGAGCTGGAACGTACCTACGACCTCGTCGCCGTCGAGGGCAACGAAAAGCCTGTTCTCTGGGCTTCTCGCGATCGCGGCGAAAGCGGCCTCGTAAGCGGGCTTGGTTTCCGGCAACCACACGTCGCCGTTCGTGCCGAGTTCGTCCTCTTCGTGAAGGCGGATGATCGCTTCGAGGTCACCCACCCTCGCCTTCCGGATGTCCAGAGCGCTCATGCCGCCACCCGCGATTCCATCGGCAGGAGAGTCTTCGTCGAGGCGAAGCCGGGCAGAGCCTCGACCCGCGTCATCCAGGTCATAACGTTGGGAAAGTCGGCGAGATCGAGTCCGGCCTCACCGGCGTAGGTGACGACGCCGTAGATATCGATGTCAGCGATGGTTGCGCCTTCTCCGACGATCCAGGCGCGTCCTGCCAGATGCCGGTCGAGCACCTTCAGGGCTGCGTCCCCTCCGGCGACATGCGCCTCGTACACCTCGGCAGGGGCGGACCGAATGCCGAGCTTGATGGTCCGGGCGCGATAGACATTCGAGGCCAGCCGGTCGAAATCCCAGTAGAGCCACTCGCGCGCCTGCAGGCGCTCGTCCAGGGTCGCGCCGCCGAACCTCCCCAGAATGTCCGAGAGATATTCGAGGATCGCCGCGGACTCGCAGAGATGCCGCCCGTTGTTGCGGTCGATCAGAAGCGGTACCTGGCCGTAGCGCTGTTTCGAGAGATAGGCGGGCTGCCTGTGCGCACCCTGCATCATATCCACATGCTCGTAGTCGAACGGCTCGCCCGCCAAGCTCAGCATCAGGCCGACCTTGTAGGTGGGACCTGAAAGGGCGATTCCGTGGAGTTCAAAGCGCACCGGCATGGCATACTCCTCGTAGGACAATTTGCACCGCGACCCTATGGGATTGCGTTTCGATACGGAAGCGTCAGTAATGCCTAGCAGGAGGAGTTATGCCCAGCATGGACCGTGAGCGGAAGCTGCTGCAGCAGACGGTGGCCATCGTCGCCACCATCCCGGTCGCGACGGGCCTCTATGGCGTCCTTTTCGGGCAGGCGCTGACGGGTGATGCGGTCAGCATCTCGGCGGAGAGCCATTTCCGTTTCATGTCCGGCCTGCTGCTCGGCATCGGCCTCCTCTTCTGGAGCACGCTGCCGGGAATCGAGGAGAAGACCAACCGGTTCCGGCTGCTCACCCTGCTCGTCGTTATTGGAGGCTTGGGCCGCCTCGTCGGACTGGTCCTGACCGGCCTGCCCTCCTTGTTCATGGTTGGCGGCTTGACCGTCGAGCTGATCGTCGCGCCCGTCCTGTGCCTCTGGCAGATGCGGATTGCGAACCTCTACGCGGAGGAGTTCGGCGTCGCGTAAAGGTGTAAGCCCTCTGCGCGCCATCAACTTGCCGCCTCTCGGCTTTCTGCTGCTCAAGCCCTTGTTTTGCAAGCCTTTGAGCTTGCGAAGTGCTATCCTGCACGCTTACCGGCCGGCTGATGTCGACGAATGCGCCTCGGCGTCCGGGAGCCAACCCGGACTCGGGGCTGAATCTGCTCCTCGAAGGAGGTCGGATCATGAGTGAAGATCAGAAACTTCTGGACATCCTGCGGCAGTCGGTCGAGCCCGAAGTCGCCGGCGCGATCGAGCGGCTGATCCGTGATGCGCCGGACCATGAGCTGAACCGCATCAACGTCCTCGCCTTCGCCGCGCGGAACGGTCTCGACGAAGAGAGCAGCATCGCGGCCTTCCTCCACGCCGCACGGCTCGGCCTCTTCGAAATGTCCTGGAACGTCCTGTGCCCGGGATGCGGCGGGGTGATGGACGCAGGCGCCAGCCTCAAATCACTCAAGAAGGAGGAATACAGCTGCGCCCTGTGCGCTGCGGGCTATGAGGCGACCCTCGATGAGATGGTCGAGGTGACCTTCACGATCAGTCCGCGGATCCGAAGGATCGCGGCCCACGAGCCGGACAAGCTTCCGATGCCGGAATATCTGCGCCAGATCTTCTGGAGTTCGGGCGTCGATCTGCCGGACGATTTCGCGATACGGATCGAGGACATCACGCTCGATTCCGTCGAGCTCCCTGCCGGGGAGCGGGTTATCCTGTCCCTGCATCTTCCCCCGGCCTTCGTGATCGTGTTCGACCCCGTGACGCACGCCGCCCAGTTCATCGACGTGAAGGGCGAGCCAACCCGCGAACGGCAGAACCTGTCCCTGATCCTGACCGAACTGGCCCCCGAAAACAGCACTCTGGAGCTGCGGCCGGGTCCCGTCCGCCTCCTGCTCGAAAACCACACCAAGAGGCGCACACTCCCCGCTGTGTGGGTCGCCGACGACGCCCTGCACGACCTGATGGGGCACCGCCGACCGTTCCTGACCGCCAAGCGCCTTCTGACGAACCAGACCTTCCGGGATCTCTACCGGACCGACACGCTCGACGTCGATCAGCGGCTGAAGATCACGAGCCTCACCTTCCTGTTCACGGACCTCAAGGGCTCTACGGAACTCTACGAGCGCGTCGGAGACCTCGTGGCCTACGATCTGGTGCGCGAACATTTCCGCGTACTCAACGAGATCGTGGCCTCCGAGGCCGGAGCCGTGGTGAAAACCATCGGGGATGCGGTGATGGCCACCTTCCCGACCCCGGATCACGCCATCTCGGCGGCCTTGCGCATGCGTGAGGCGATGCGTGCGCTCAACGCCGAGCGCGGCCAGGAGGATCTGCTGCTCAAGATCGGCATCCACGAGGGTCCCTGCCTCGCCGTGGTGCTCAACGAGCGGCAGGATTATTTCGGGCAGACGGTGAACATCGCGTCGCGGGTTCAGAATCTCGCGGGCTCGCGCTCGATCTTCGCGACAGGAACCGTGATCGAGAACCCCGAAGCCCTCGGGATCATCGAGATGCAGGGCCTGCACCCGACCCTGAAGAGAACAACTCTGCGTGGGATCAACAATGAATTCTCGGTCTACGAGATCCCGTGAGCGCGCATTCTAAAGCGCGCCTTCGTCATCACCGGCCTCGTGCCGGTGATGACGCTTCAGTGACCCGCCATGCTTTTCCGTTCGGGATAGCCGGGCTGACCCTCGGATCAAGTCCAGAGCGGCCATGACATTGCCGGGAAGCCCCTGCGTCAAAACACCTTCTCGAAATGATATTCCGACGAGCCGGAGATGTCGCCGAGATCGCGGCGCCGGTCCGTGCGCTTGTATCCAAGCTTCCCGTAGAGGCGGTGCGCATCGGTGAAGCGCGTATCGGACCAGAGGAACATGTACGTCGCGCCGCGTTCGCGGGCATGGTGCTCGACCGCCTGCACCAGGAAGGAGCCGAGACCCTTCCCCCGCTGGTCAGGGCGCACGTAAAGGCGATGCAGTTCCGCCGTCCCGGCTTCGGGAAAATCGATGGACACGCAGGCGCAGACGCGTCCGCTCGCGTCTTCCGCCACCCAGAAGGCGCCGTCGTTCGGCCGGGGCGATCCGGGCGCGCGAAGATCCCTCAGGTCGTCGTGAGGATCGACGAAGCAGCCGGGGTAATCCGCGAAGCAGAGGGACAGGAGCCCGAACAGATCCTGCGCGTCGCGGTCCTCGGCCTCGCGCAGGGTCGGATGAGACGTCTCGCTCACGGGTCACTCGATCCCGAGCTTCGCCTTCAGGATTTCGTTGACCGCCTGCGGGTTGGCCTTGCCGCCGGTCTGCTTCATCACCTGGCCGACGAACCAGCCGAGCAGCGTCGGCTTGGCCTTGGCCTGCTCCACCTTGTCGGGGTTGGCGGCGATGACCGCGTCGATGGCCTTCTCGATGGCACCCGTGTCCGTCACCTGCTTCATGCCGCGCTTTTCCACGATCTCACGCGGATCGCCGCCTTCGGTGAAGACGATCTCGAACAGGTCCTTGGCGATCTTGCCGGAGATCACGTTCTCGCCGATGAGCTCGATGATCGCGCCGAGCTGACTTGCGGAGACCGGCGATTGCGTGATGTCCTTGCCTTCCTTGTTGAGGCGGCCGAACAGCTCGTTGATGATCCAGTTCGCGGCGGCCTTGCCGTCGCGGCCCTTCGCCACCTCCTCGAAGAAGTCGGCGGAGGCGCGCTCGGCCACCAGCACGCTCGCGTCATAGGCAGACAAGCCGTAATCGGCCATAAAGCGGGCCTTCTTGGCGTCCGGCAGTTCCGGCAGGTGCTGGGCGAGGTCGTCCACGTAGGCTTGGTCGAACTCGAGCGGCAGCAGGTCCGGATCGGGGAAATAGCGGTAATCGTGCGCCTCTTCCTTCGAGCGCATGGAGCGGGTCTCGCCCTTGCCCGGATCGTAGAGGCGGGTCTCCTGCTCGATCACGCCGCCGTCCTCGAGGATCGCGATCTGGCGGCGCGCCTCGTATTCGATGGCCTGGCCGATGAAGCGGATGGAATTGACGTTCTTGATCTCGCAGCGCGTGCCGAATTCCTCACCCGGGCGGCGCACGGAGACGTTCACGTCGGCTCGCAGGCTGCCCTTGTCCATGTCCCCGTCGCAGGTGCCGAGATAGCGCAGGATCGTGCGCAGCTTGGTCACGTAGGCGCGGGCCTCGTCCGCCGAGCGCAGGTCGGGCTTGGACACGATCTCCATCAGCGCCACGCCGGAGCGGTTGAGATCGACGAAGCTCATGGTGGGATGCAGGTCGTGGATCGACTTGCCTGCATCCTGCTCGAGATGCAGGCGCTCGATGCGCACCATGATCGTCTCGCCCGTTTCCGGCACGTCCACGATCACCTCGCCCTCGCCCACGATGGGGCTCTTGTACTGGCTGATCTGGTAGCCCTGCGGCAGATCCGGGTAGAAATAGTTCTTCCGGTCGAAGGTGCTCTTCAGGTTGATCTCAGCCTTGAGGCCGAGGCCCGTGCGGATCGCTTGGCGCACGCATTCCTCGTTGATCACGGGCAGCATGCCGGGCATGGCCGCATCGACCAGGGACACGTGGCTGTTCGGATCGCCGCCGAAGGCCGTAGAGGCGCCGGAGAACAGTTTGGCCTGGCTCGTCACCTGGGCGTGGATCTCCATGCCGATGACGATTTCCCAATCGCCTGTCGCACCTTTGATGAGCTTCTTCGGGTTCACCGGAGCGTTCATGAGCCTTGCGCCTTTGTCTCTCGCACTTTCCTGCCCGGAGTAAGAGCGACGCGATACGGGGTCAACCCCCTTCAAGATGAACAGGCATTCAGATTTGTCGCACCACACCCAAGATCAATTCCCGTTTATGCACAGATATTTACAATTATTGTTACGCTCGCCTGAAACCGCATCCAACATTGGGCGTTGAACGGGAGGTAAAACGGTCAAGGAGTTTGAAAATGGCTATGGATCCCATGGATCGCGAACCGAACGTCTACAATCGCGAGACGAATGTCTACGATAACAGCGCGCGCGGTTCGAACACTCTTGCTTACGTGATCGGCGGTCTTGTTATCGCCCTCGGCTTGCTGGCTTTCCTCTTCTATGATGGCGGCAACGAGCCGAGCACGACCGGCAGCACCGGCACGCAGACGGAAAGCTCGTCTCCATCCGCCGGTACGGGCGCAACGGACAGCCCGGCCACGGCGCCTGCGACCCCGTCCTCCCCGGCTCCGGCGGCCCCGAGCGCTCCGGCCAGCCCGTCGGCTCCGGCCTCCCCGCAGCAGTAATCCGACGCTTCGCGTGAAACTGCCACAAGGGCCTGACTTCGGTCAGGCCCTTTTTCATGCGCCTGTCACGTGGCTCGAATGTCGGCCGGACGGCCCTGCGGCGGCAAGGTCATCAACAGGACGCCCGCGAGGATGCACAGCAGCCCGATCCATGCGGAGGAATCCAGCCTTTCGCCCAGGACGGCAGCCCCGATGGCGACACCGATGGGAGCGCGCAGATACCCCTGAGCCGTGGTCCCAAGGGAACCGAGGGTGTGGATGAGCCGGAAATAGATGAGGAAGGCGATGGCCGTCGAGAAGACTGCCAAACCGATCAGAGCCAGGACGGAGGCTTCGGACGGCGCCAGCGTCCAGGGCCGGTCCAGGACGACGCTGACGGGAAGCAGGATCACGGCGCCCGAGATCAGCGATCCCGTGGCAGGCATGATCGGATCGAGCGATTTGAAGGTGCGTCCGAAGATCGCCGCGCCCGCATAACAGATCGTCGCGAGCACCACCGCCAGCTGGCCGGCCAGTTCCCGCCCGACATGGGTCAGGGCCTGCGTCCCGACGATGATGCAGGTTCCCACCAGGCCGATCATGACGCCCGCGAACTTGCGGAACGTGGTCGCCTCGTGGCGGGACCAGAGCCATGTGATCAGGAAGGTGAAGACGGGCGTCATCGCGTTGAGGATTACGGCGAGGCCCGCATCGACCGATTGCTCGGCCCAGGCGATGAGGGTGAACGGAACGACGCTGTTCAGGCAGGCCTGCACCGCAAAGTCCCTCCATGTGGCGCGATCGCGTGGGAGCGTCAGCCCGCGCATCCGGACGATGGCCAGCAGCACGCCTCCGGCGATGAGCGTGCGGGCAGCGATCAGCGTGACGGGCGGGATCGTTTCGATGCCGATCTTGATGAAGGTGTAGGAGGCGCCCCAGAGCGTCGCGAGAAGGGCCAGAAGAGCAAGCTCGAATACGGGAGGGCGAGTGGAACTTTGCGTCATGGTCATGGGTCCGTTCGTGTGATCCTGGGATGCCGCAACGTGGCACGCAGCCCCTCCTCCGTCGCGCCATAACGCTTCGGCCGCAGCCGAAGCGTTATGGGCTGACCGGCTCTCCATCCTTGTCTATGATCGGCCCATGGCACCCTTCGTCTCAGGCATGGCCCTTGCGGAAATCGCGGCCCTCATGGGGGACGTGGCGCGCGCCAACATCCTCTCGGCCCTCATGGACGGGCGGGCGTTGACGGCGAGCGAGCTCGCCTGGCACGGCGGCGTGAGCGCGCAGACCACGAGCGGCCACCTCGCCAGGCTCAGCGAGGCCCGCCTGATCGCCATGACCAAGCAGGGCCGGCACAGGTATTACCGGCTGGCCTCTTCCGAGGTGGCCCAGGCCATCGAGACGCTGATGGCCGTCGCCTCCTCCGGCCCGAAACGCCACCGCCCCGTCGGCCCCAAGGACGAGGCCCTGCGCAGGGCCCGGACCTGCTACGACCATCTGGCCGGACGGCTCGGCATCGCGCTCGCGGATGCCCTCACCTTGCAGGATTATCTCGTCCTCTCCGACGGCGCCGGCGCCCTGACGGAGAAGGGGCAGCGGTTTCTCTGCGCCTTCGGGATCGAGCTGGAGGAAGGGCACAGGAGCAAGCGAACCCTCTGCCGGACCTGCCTCGACTGGAGCGAGCGCCGCCCCCACCTCGCGGGCCGTCTGGGAGCCGCGCTCTGCACGAAGATGTTCGATCTGGGTTGGGTCGAGCGGGTCAGGGACAGCCGCGCCCTCGCGATCACGACGAAAGGGCGTGGGGGGCTGCGATCGACGTTCGGAATCGAGATCGAGTGATCCCGTTCGATTCCGCTCAGCGTTTCACCAGGCGGCGTGCGGCATAAGCCCCGCCCGCCCAGACCAGAGCGGCGGCGGAGCGAACCGGGAACAGGGTCAGCGCGTCGGCCCGCACGGGCGCGACCCAGGGCAGGCCGATGAGGCCGATCGCATAGGATACGAGGATCGACAGGCCGAGGGCCGCGATGGCGGCGATCACGACCTTGCCGAACTGGTCGGCCTTCCAGCCGAGCAGCACGGCAACGATCACCAGCACCGGGTCGAAGGCCGCAGGCAGCCAGTCCCAGAGATGGACGACGGGTACGGTTGGGCCCACGTCGCTCATGCCCACCAGGGCTGCGGCAGTGCGATGCGGCCGGCGGCGTCCTCGATCGCCTGACCGGCGGCGAAGAGGGTCTCCTCGTCGAAGGCACGGCCGATGAGCTGGAGGCCGAGCGGCAGGCCCTGCGAATCGAGACCGGCCGGAACCGCGAGGCCGGGCAGACCCGCCATGTTCACGGTCACCGTGAAGATGTCGTTGAGGTACATCTCCACCGGGTCTCCGGAGCCCTTCTCGCCGATGCCGAAGGCCGCGGACGGAGTCGCGGGTGTCAGGATCGCGTGGACGCCCTGAGCATACACCTCCTCGAAGTCGCGCTTGATGAGCGTGCGGATCTTCTGGGCACGCACGTAATAGGCGTCGTAATAGCCGGCCGAGAGCACATAGGTGCCGATCATGATGCGGCGCTTGACCTCGCGGCCGAAACCGGCGGCGCGGGTCCTCTCGTACATATCGACGATGTCCTTGCCGTTCTCGCGCAGGCCGTAGCGCACGCCGTCATAGCGAGCGAGATTGGAGGACGCTTCCGCCGGAGCGACGATGTAATAGGCGGGCAGCGCATACCGGGTGTGCGGGAGCGAAACCTCGACGATCTCGGCGCCGGCTGCGCGCAGCCACTCCGCGCCCTGATGCCAGAGCCCCTCGATCTCCGGCGACATGCCGTCGACCCGGTATTCCTTGGGAATGCCGATCCTGAGGCCCTTCACGCCGCGCGTGACGGCGGCCTCGTAATCGGGCACGGGCAGGTCCACGCAGGTGGTGTCCTTGGCGTCGGGGCTGGCCATGGAGCGCAGCATGATGGCGGCGTCGCGCACCGTGCGGGTGATGGGCCCCGCCTGGTCGAGGGACGAGGCGAAGGCCACCGTGCCCCAGCGCGAGACGCGACCGTAGGTCGGCTTGATGCCCACGGTGCCGGTGAAGGCGGCGGGCTGACGGATCGAGCCGCCCGTATCCGTGGCGGTCGCGCCGAGGCAGAGATGGGCCGCGACGGCGGCGGCCGAACCGCCCGACGAGCCGCCGGGCACGAGGTGCGTGCCCTCGATCTGGCCGGACGCGCCCGCGCTCACATTCGAACCCTCGCGCCGCCAGGGCGACACGACCGGACCGAAGGCGCTGGTCTCGTTGGAGGAGCCCATGGCGAACTCGTCCATGTTGAGCTTGCCGAGCATGACCGCCCCGTCGTTCCAGAGATTGCTGGTCACGGTGGATTCGTAGGGCGGGGTGAAGTTGCCGAGGATCTTCGAGGCGGCGGTGGACACCACCCCTTCCGTGCAGAACAGGTCCTTGATGCCGAGCGGGATGCCTTCCATCGGGCGGGCCTCGCCCCTGGCGATCTTCTCGTCCGAGGCTTTCGCCATGGCGAGCGCCTTCTCTGGCGTCTCGAGCACAAAGGCATTGAGCGCCTTGGCCTTCTGAATGGCGTCGATATGGGCCTGCGCGAGTTCGGTGGCAGAGAAGGTCTTGGCCTTCAGGCCGTCTCGGGCCTCGGCAATCGTGAGATGGGTCAGTTCGGTCACGGGATCATCCTGTCATCCCGGGCGCGACACGACGGCAGGCCGGGATCGTCTGGAAGAAATAACTGTTTGCGCGATCCCGGCTCTCCGCTGTCGCTCCGGCCGGGATGACGGGCTCTTACTCGACCACCTTGGGGACCAGGAAGAAGCTGTCCTCCGTGGCAGGGGCGTTCCGGACGATCTTGTCCGGGTAACCGCCATCGGTCACGCCGTCCTGGCGCTTCTTCATCACCATGGGCGTCACGGAGGTCATGGGCTCCACGCCGTCCACGTTCACTTCGTTCAGCTGCTCGACGAAGGAGAGAATCGCGTTGAGCTCGCCCTGGAGGTGAGGCACCTCCTCATCCGTCACGGCAATGCGCGCCAGATGGGCGATGCGGCGGACCGTTTTCTCATCGACCGACATGAATGGTCATACCCCTTGGAATTCCGATGGGCGGGCTATAGCACCCGCCCGCCTTGGGGGGCAATGTCGGATGTGAGGGAGGGTTTTCCCGCCTTTGTCCCGGCCATCCCGATCCGAAGAGCGCGGCGTTTCATGCAAACGAGATCACCGGCACAAGGCGGGTGATAAGGCCGCCTTAAATCCTCACCGCAACCGTCTTGTGGGGCACCACGACCTGGACGCCCTTGCCTTCCATGGCCGCCACGAAGCGGTCCGCGTTGGGAACGAGCGGCGGGAAGGAAGCGTAGTGGCAGGGGATCACCGCCTTCAGATTGCCGAAATAGCGCTGGACGGCGAGCGCCGCGACCTCCGGGCCCATGGTGAAGCGGTCACCGATGGGCACGATGGCGATCTCCGGCTGGTGGATCTCGGCGATCAGGGCCATGTCGCCGAAGATGTCCGTGTCGCCCATGTGGTAGACGGTCGGCTCCCCCGGAGCCTTCACGACGATCCCGTGGGCGGGGCCGAGAGGGAAGTTCACGCCCATTTCCACGAGGCCGGAAGAATGGTCCGCCCGCACCAGGGTGACGGTGAAGCCGTCCTGATCCGTCGTGCCGCCCGTGTTCATGGGATCGATGTTCTCGACGCCCTGCTTCGCGAGATACATGCAGAGCTCGAAATTGGTGACGACCTTCGCACCCGTCGCCTTTGCGATCTCCACCGTGTCGCCCACGTGGTCGCCGTGGCCGTGGGTGAGGAGAATGTGGCTCACGCCCTCGGTGATCTTCGCCCGGTCACCCTCGAAGGCCGGATTGCCGGTGAAGAACGGGTCGATGAGCACGGCCTTGTCGGCGAAGTCGAGCCGGAAGGCGGAATGTCCGAACCAAGTGATTTTCATGTGGGCACCTTCTGAAGCGAGCATGAAGATGGGGCAAGGCCGCCGGTCGGCCATGTTCCAGAGGAACAAAACGACGTCCCTAGGCTTATCAACCTAAGCAATAAACACGAAGCACGCTGGAGGATAGCCATGTCACGCCTGATTACTGGTTTAGCCCTTGCGACCGGTCTTTTCACCACGGCGAGCGCCTTCGCCGTCGAGATTTCCATCTCGTGCAGCGCGCTCGGCAAGGAATATGAGATCTGCAAGCAGGGCGTCGATGCCTGGGCGCAGAAAACAGGCAACACGGTCAAGATCGTCTCCACGCCCAATTCCGCCACCGAGCGCCTGGCCCTCTACCAGCAGCTGCTCGCCGCCGGCGCAGGCGACATCGACGTGTTCCAGATCGACGTGGTGTGGACCGGCATCCTCGCCGATCATCTCCAGGACCTGACCGCAAAGGCCGGGGGCGGGATCGGCAGTCACCTGCCCGCCATGGCGGAAACGAGCCAGGTGAACGGCAAGCTCCTGGCCATGCCCTGGTTCGCCGATGCGGGCCTGCTCTATTATCGCCAGGACCTGCTCGACAAGTACAAGCGCCCGGTGCCGCAGACCTGGGGCGACCTGACGGAGACCGCGCGAATCATCCAGGAAGGCGAGCGCAAGGACGGCAAGGGCGATTTCTGGGGCTATGTCTGGCAGGGCCGCGCCTATGAGGGCCTGACGACCAATGCCCTCGAATGGATCGCCTCCTATGGCGGCGGCACCATCATCGACGAGAAGGGCGAGATCACCATCGAGAACCCGAAAGCCGCAGAGGCCCTCAAGACGGCGGCGGGCTGGGTCGGCACCATCACCCCCGAAGGCGTGCTGAACTACACGGAGGAGGAAGCGCGCGGCGTCTTCCAGGCGGGCAATGCGGCCTTCATGCGCAACTGGCCCTATGCCTGGGCGCTGGCTCAGGGGGCCGACAGCACGATCAAGGGCAAGGTCGGCATCGCGCCCCTGCCGAAAGGAGGCGCGGACGGGCGCCACGCGGGCACCCTGGGCGGCCAGCTGCTCGCCGTGTCGAAATATTCGAAGAACGCCGACGCCGCCATCGACCTCGTCATGTACCTCACGGGCGAGGAGGAGCAGAAGCGTCGCGCGATCGAGGGCTCGTTCAATCCCACCATCGTGGCGCTCTACGGCGACGCCGACATCGCCAAGGTCAACCCCTTCATCGGCGACCTCGCGGACGTCTTCTCGAACGCGGTCGCCCGCCCCGCGACCGTCACCGGCCAGAACTACAACAGGGTCTCGACCGAGTTCTTCAACACGGTCCATCAGGTGCTCTCGAAGCGCGCGCTGCCCGAGGAGGCGCTGAACCGTCTCGACCGCGACCTGAAACGGATCAAGCGCAACGGCTGGCAATAGGCATGTCCGGCGCCGCTCTCCAGGCATCCGCCCCCGCACGGGAAACGATGCGGGGAGGCCGTTCCTCCCTCACCCGCTCGCGCGTCCGTGCCGCGTGGATCTTCATCGCGCCGACCCTGATCGTGCTCATTCTCATCGCCGGATGGCCCCTCGCGCGGACCATCTGGTTCAGCTTCACCGACGCAAGCCTCAACAGCCTCGCCGATTACCAGTTCATCGGCTTCGAGAACTACGTCGCCAATTACGACGGCGAGTGGTTTGGCCTGCTCACCGATCCCGACTGGTGGCATTCGGTGTGGAACACGGTCTGGTTCACGGCGATCTCCGTCTCCATCGAGACGGTGCTCGGCACCATCGTGGCCCTGATCCTCAACGCGTCCTTTCCCGGGCGCGG
Source organism: Microvirga makkahensis (assembly GCF_009830105.1). GTDB lineage: Bacteria > Pseudomonadota > Alphaproteobacteria > Rhizobiales > Beijerinckiaceae > Microvirga > Microvirga makkahensis. The sequence goes on along the minus strand of NZ_WURB01000014.1, from coordinate 41,242 downwards.
GATCATGCGCGCGGTGATCCTCATCCCCTGGGCGATCCCCACCGTCGTCTCCGCCCGCATGTGGAACTGGATGCTGCACGACCAGTTCGGCGTGATCAACGACATGCTCCTGCGTCTCGGCCTGATCGCGGCGCCGATCACCTGGACGGCCAGTCCCGACACCGCCCTGTGGACCGTGGTGATGGTGGACGTGTGGAAGACCACGCCCTTCATGGCTCTCCTCATCCTTGCCGCTCTCCAGATGCTGCCTGGCGACATCTACGAGGCCGCCAAGGTCGACGGCGTCCATCCCGTCAAGGTGTTCTTCCGGGTCACACTGCCGCTCATCAAGCCCGCTCTCCTCGTCGCGGTGATCTTCCGCGCCCTCGACGCGCTGCGAGTCTTCGACCTGATCTATGTGCTCACCGCCAATTCTCGCGACACCATGTCGATGTCGGTCTTCGCGCGCCAGCAGCTCGTGGATTTCCAGGAGGTGGGCCTGGGCTCCGCGGCCTCGACGCTCATCTTTCTCATCATCGCCCTTCTCGTCGTCATCACCATGGTTGCGGGGCAGGTTCGCCTGAGCGGAGAGGTCCGATGAAAGTTCTTACCCGCATCGGTTTCTGGCTTCTGGTGGCGGCCATCGGCCTGTTCTCGATCTTTCCGTTCTACTACGCGGTGATCTCGTCCCTCCGCTCCGGAGCCGATCTGTTCTCGGTGGCCTACCTCCCGGAGCGGCTGGACTTTTCCAACTACGTCGCCGTGTTCGAGCGCCAGCCCTTCGGCACGAACATCGTCAACTCCGTCATCGTGGCGGCTTCCGTCGTGGCCCTGTCGCTGGCGCTCGGGATCACGGCGGCCTACGCCTTCGGGCGCATCCGCTTCCGCGGCCGCTCTCTGCTGCTCATGACCATCCTGGCGGTCTCCATGTTTCCGCAAGTGGCGGTGCTGTCGGGCATGTTCGAGCTGATCCGCTCTTTCGGGCTCTACAACACCCTGCCCGGCCTGATCCTTGCGAATCTCATGCTCACCCTGCCCTTCACGGTCTGGGTGCTCACCACCTTCATGCGCGAATTGCCCAAGGAGATCGAGGAAGCGGCCTTCGTCGACGGAGCCACGCCCTGGATCGTGGTGCGCCGGATCTTTCTGCCCCTCATGATGCCCGCGGCAGTGACCACCGGCCTTCTCGCCTTCATCGTGGCGTGGAACGAGTTCCTCTTCGCTCTCACCTTTACCCTGACCAACGAGCGGCGCACCGTGCCGCCCGCCATCGCGCTCATGAGCGGCTCGACGGCTTACGAACTGCCCTGGGGTACGATCATGGCGGCCTCCGTCATCGTGACGCTGCCCATCATCGCCCTGGTGCTCGTCTTCCAGCGCAAGATCGTGGCGGGCCTCACCGCGGGCGCGGTCAAGGGATAGCCTTCAAGGGACATGCGCAATGGCTGATGTCGTCCTCAAGAACGTCCGGAAATCCTTCGGCAGGGCCCATGTGATCCACGGGGTCGACCTCGCCATCGGGGACGGCGAGTTCATCGTCTTCGTGGGCCCCTCGGGCTGCGGAAAATCCACCCTCCTGCGCCTGATCGCCGGCCTTGAGGACATCACCTCCGGCGACCTCTTCATCGGCGGGGAACGGGTGAACGATCTCGCTCCCGCCAAGCGCGGCATCGCCATGGTGTTCCAGTCCTACGCGCTCTATCCGCACATGAACGTCTACGATAACATGGCCTTCGGGCTGGAGATGGCGAAATCATCGAAAGCCGAGATCGACGCCAAGGTGCGCGCCGCCGCGCGCATGCTGCAGATCGAGACCCTGCTCGACCGCAAGCCCCGGCAGCTCTCCGGAGGACAGCGCCAGCGCGTCGCCATCGGCCGCGCCATCGTGCGCGACCCGAAGGTTTTTCTCTTCGACGAGCCGTTGTCGAACCTCGACGCGGCGCTTCGCGTCCAGACCCGCATCGAGATCGCCAAGCTCCACACGGACACCCGCGCGACCATGATCTACGTCACGCACGATCAGGTGGAGGCGATGACGCTCGCGGACCGGATCGTGGTGCTCAATGCGGGCCGCATCGAGCAGGTGGGCACGCCCCTCGATCTCTATCACCGCCCGGCCAATCTCTTCGTCGCGGGTTTCATCGGCTCACCGCAGATGAACTTCATCCCCTGCACGGTCGCAGAGGCCGGACAGGACGGCATCGAGGCGCGGCTTCCGGATGGCGGCACGGTCACCGTCCCGGTCTCCTCGGAAGGGGTGCGCGCGGGCGCGGCGGTGACCCTCGGGATCCGCCCCGATCACGTGCGGCTCTCCGGCCAAGGCACCCTCACCGGCCGGATCGAGCTGGTGGAGGAGTTGGGCGAGAACCACCTGCTCTACGTGAATGTCGGGCGCGAGCGCCACCTGACGGTCCGCGAGCCGGGGGATGCGCGCCACGAGGTGGGGCAGGAGGTCGGCCTGTCCCTCGACGGCGGGTTCTGCCACCTGTTCCGGGAGACGGGAGAGGCCCTGCCTCTGCTCAAGCCCGCAGGCTTTCCCACGAGCCGCCCCTCAGCCGCATCCACCAGCATCGCCTGATCTCGACGCAAGCCCATTTCCTCTATACTGGCTGTCGTGCGACAGTGGCATGAGGAGGCGCCCATGATCTCGAAGGATGACGAGCTGATCGCCTTTATCGATAGCTTGAGCCCGCGCGCGCGCCTTATGGGCGTCGATCTCGGCACCAAGACCATCGGCCTTGCCCTCTCCGATGTGGAGAAGCGGATCGCGACGCCGCTGGAAACAATCAAGCGGGTGAAGTTCACCCCCGACGCGCAGCGGATCAAGGCGCTGGGGGAGCGCTACGACGTCGGCGGGCTCGTGTTCGGTCTGCCCCTCAACATGGACGGCTCGGAAGGCCCCCGCTCGCAGGCGACCCGCGCCTTCCTACGCAACCTCAAGCCGCTCCTTCCCTTGCCCGTCCTGCTCTGGGACGAGCGCATGTCCACCATGGTCGTCACCCGCACGCTCCTCGACGCGGACACCTCCCGCGCCAAGCGTGCCGATGCCGTGGACAAGATGGCCGCCGCCTACATCCTGCAGGGGGCGCTCGACCGCTATGAGCGAATCGCGGCGGATGCGGCCATGGCGCAGGACGAGGCTGAATACCGGTCCGGCATCGGCCTCGACGAGACGCCGGAAGGCAGTTCGCTTGACGACTGAGCCCCCCTGCAGCCGCCCAGATCGAAGCCTCGATCAGTCCGATGACGGAAAGCCGCGGAATGGGGTTGACGCACCCGCAAAAGCAGCCTATCTGACCGGCACTCACTGAGTTCGCCGCTCCGGCCTGGTCCTTACAACCTCCGGAACTCCAAGCGGTTCAAGTACTTACGGTGGGGGATAGTTTAATGGTAGAACAGCGGACTCTGACTCCGTTAGTCTTGGTTCGAATCCAGGTCCCCCAGCCACTTGAAATTACTCGGTTTTTCCCTCTTTACGGTTAGAACATTTAGGCTCGGTCGGGAACTTTCGTTCTGGTTTCGAGCTTCCGGATGGCGCTTTCAGCAAGTGCCGAGTCGCGGTTGAGATAGTGAGTATCGAGGATCGCACCGGCGTCCCTGAGCGAATGCCCGGTGATGGCAACGATCTCGGGCACCTCGCATCCGGCCAAGGCTGGGCGGGTTACAGCCGACCCTCTCAGATCATGGAACGTGAGTCCTGTGATGCCGGCCGTTGCGCAGGCTTTTCGCCACGAAGATCGGAATCCGTCGGCTGCCCAAGGCCGCCCGTCCGAATTTACGAGAATGAGAGGGCTCTGACGGGGAGCTGCGTCAAGCGCAGCCTTGAGCGGCGCACCTGCAGGGATCTTGACGCGCCGCCCGCCCTTGCTCTGTTTCGGCCGAATGTGCGTCCCGTCGTATGCTGGCCCCAGCAGCCGCAGCAGATCCCCCTGCCGCTGTCCTGTCCAGAGAGCGACGAGTAACGGCAGGTGCAGGTGCTTGGGTGCCTTCTCGATGAAGGTAGCCTCGTCATCGTCAGTCCAGATTTTCTCAGCCCTAGAGCCCCGATAGAGCCGCCCGCCCCTTTCGCATGGGTTCGCAGCGACAAGCCCTCTGTTGAAAGCGCATGACAGAATCCGGGCGAGGATCGTCCATGTGTAATCTGCCTGCCGACGCGACCTGAGCGCGAGCTTGTCGCGCTACGCCATGAACTCCCCGCGGACGCGGCGGTCTGCGAGAGCCCTTAGCGGGAAGTCGCCGAACTTGGCTTCGATCTTCTTGATGTGCTTCACCATGTCCGCGCGGTAGCGCTCAGACTTGGAGAGGAAATCGTCACTTGCTTGGAAGCCTTGGAGGATCGAGAGCATCACCCCTTGGGGCGGTGCCTTCTTGGCGCTTACAGCTGCATGATACGAGGCAATGAACTCCGGAGAGCCAGGCTCACCTTGGAGGCGCGGCCCGCCCTTCCACGCATAGTGCTAGGTCGTGAACGTGCCGTCCGCGAGCTTCTTGCGCTTGGAGTTGATGCCCTTAAGCCGAATGCGCATTGCCCTTCGCCTTCCATGCTTCGAACTCGTCTAGCGGCTTCACCGGCAGGTCATCTCCAGACACGACGACGATCCTGCCTGTAGCGGGATCGACCTCGACACGCTGGACCTTCAGGCCTGCACTTTGAGCCCCCTTAACGGCCCTGGAAACGTCAGCTTGTGTGATGAGTGGCTTGCGGCGGCTCATAGCTAACCTGCAAGCGTTTCGGCTTCGATGCCCTTTTGAATGAGCCTGGCCAATGTGACTGGGGCTAGCAAGTGGCAGGTTAGGGAGGAGAAGTCCCGGCTTGACGACTCACGCGAGGTGTTTCTCTCAGTTCTATTGGTGGGGCCCATCCGCGGGAGGTATGGACAGGACAAGTACGGGGCCTTGTTCATCACCTGCCGAGAGCGGGCAACAAACATATACTTCGTGTTCGGCGACCACTTCATGTCGAGCCTCCAGGGTGCCGGGAAGGTCAGCGCTCGAGTGGGCACAAACACTCCCAAGACCATCTCGATGATCGAATCTAACGATCACTCGGCTCTCGGACTTTGGGGCAACCGGACGGCCGTTCCCTATGTCAAGGATCTGTTCGGCGGGAAGTCGCTCTACGTCCGCGCGGTGCCCTACAACGAGTCTGCCATCGAGATGGATTTCCCGATCGCCGGAATTGACGAAGCAATCAAGCCGCTGCGGGAAGCTTGCAAATGTCAAGATATTGTTAACCATCACGCTCAACACTCCATCAGGGGGGCGCCACAGACCTGATGGAGCAGGCGTCATGACTGAACTGCTAACCGCTGCAGACGAGGACTACGGCCTGCCGAAATATAGGCAGTACAATAGGGAGCTGTGTCCTCCTGGTGAGGATTATGATGATCTCCCGGAACATCTTAAACTGATGCCGCTTCCAGAGTTCCTCGATTATCTGAAGCCGGGAGCGAAGTTTGTGCCGGGTGTGTACGTGCTGTTCGATGTCGAGGGTTACGATCGGGCAGAATTGTACATGTCAATCTATGTACGCACTGCATTTGACTATGAGGACTACTTCCCGCTCATTAAGGTCGGTCTAAGAGGTACTGTCATCGACGACCTCCCGTTTGAAGCGAAATACGGCGGCTTCAGAAGGAACCCAGATTCGCAGGAGCCAAAGGGGACGATGTTTGGCAAAGGCGCCTTTCGGTCCCTCATGGCCTTTCTCGAGCGCGAGCTACCCCAGCGCGGGTTCAAAGGCATATTCTTGGAACAGGTTCATAACGAGATCCTCCAGTCAGTTGCTCTTCGATATGGCTTCGAGCGTCTGACCAAGCCGACCAACATCTGCTTCATTAAGCATTTTACGGTCTAGCGCACACGAAATGGCCGGGCAGTCCTGCGTGCTGATCCCGGCCAACATGTTCAGCGAATTGACTCCTAATCGGTTAGGATTATACGCTTAGGAATGCTCAGGCTTAGCTCCTTATTGTCCTTGCTCTGGCACTCGTTGGCTGCTCCGCGACAGCGGTGCGATACGACCCACTCTCCTTCGAGAAGTTCGCCCATGGCGACAATCGTTATCTTGTTAGGGGTAGACCCGATTTCAGCTCATTCCTCATCCCGCCAGATGTTTTCGCGATCGTGGACATCAGTGAAAGAACCGTCTCGGCTGCCGCAGAAGCCTATGTGGCACAGCGGAAGCATGGGTGCCGCTATGTCAAAACGATGAGCTACGGCACCATGGCAGGTTTGTTCGAAGTTATATACGAGTGCTAGGGCCGGACAGCCTTGCGAAGTGATCCCGGCTTCATCTAGCTCCAGCCGTTACAAACGTCGGGTAAGGCCGTTTATGGAATGCAAGTAGTGCCTGGCAGACCTTATATCTGTTCAGTCATCTGAAGTTTGGGCGAGGAGAAACGCTGTATGCTGAGGCCAGGACGGAACATTGCGATCAAGGTCCCCTTGCACCGCTGGGACGAAACCCTTGCATTCTATCGTGATAAGGTTGGTCTGGAGGTCATCCGCACCTTCGACAAGAGTGTATCCTTCCGGTTCGGGGAAATGACGTTATGGCTGGACCGCGTTGATCATCAAAGCCAGGTCGATGTCTGGCTGGAATTGTTCACTGACGATCCAACCGGAGCACTCACCAAGCTCGGCAGTCCAAAACGTGATGAATTAGAACCTTTGGACGGCGTAACTGGCCATTGGACATCAGATCCGGCTGGAACAGTCTTGCTAATCCGTAAAGAAGGCTGATGCAGGTAAAGCAGGTTCCATGTTCAAGGTTGAGCCTCGGCATTGTCCCCAGATGAGCAAATTCCGATAAGCGCCCTTATGGAACGCGCTATTGCTCGGACCAGGTGTTCACGACTGCTGCCCGAGCGTCGGCAAATCCTCACCGATGTCGGGCATATCCGGCAGGGCGGTGCTCTGCGCCCTCTTGGCGACCCAGTGATCCTTCCAGGCCTGGTGCCTCTGTGCGGGCGTGATCGTCCGGCTGTACCGGCCGCCCTTCCAAGCGCCATTGCGCTCGCCAGCCGGCGTCCCGCTACCAGGCGCACCACCATGGAGACGGCACCTGGCCTTGCGGGGAGCCGGAGAACGCCTGCATGGCTCTCCTGAGCGGGTTTTTGCACCACACTGGCGAGTTACAGGGTCGTTCATGGGTTGGTCCAAAACAAATTCTGAAATTCGCGGCGTCGCGCGTAAAAGGACGCCCGCCGGTCCTGCTTTCGATCGGTGCGAGCTTGTGATCTCCCCCCGGGGGCGGTCGGTCCCGGCGTCAGGAACCGACCGCATGCTGCGAAGGGGGGCACAGCAGTCTCATTGAAGGCTTTCCCCATCACGTTGGATGAAGCCCTTTGCCTCTGCCATGAACCGAGCTCTGGACGCGGCCAAAGACTTCCGCTGGTGGCCGAGCTCCGCCTTGATCTCCTCGTCAGTCGCACCCTTTCTGGACAGGAGCCGCGCCGTGTCCCGAAGGTTTCCCTCTGCGACCTCGTCGAACCAGGCCGCAAGGTCGGCCACGGTTTCGATCCTGAGCGTAGTCATTCCCGGCCCTCGCGTATGGCTGTGAGGTGTTCCTCGATCGCGGTGACGCGCTCGTCTGTCTTGCGGTGCTTCTCCCGCATCTCGTCCCCAACAGTCTTGACGCATGCGGCGAGCATCTTGCCGAAGGTCGCGCCCATCCCCTTGCCGCCCCCCCCTCAAGCGCCTCATCGGCAGCTTTCAGGAGCTTCTCATTCCAGGCCTCGTCATTCATGGCGCGGCCCTCAGTGGGTCACGCCGGAGACGTAGGCGACGGCACCGGGGTTTTGCATCTTCCAGCGGATCGTGCGCACGGCCTTGAGGCCCAAAAGATTGTTCCGGAAGAGACTCACTAACTCGGCAGGGCCGTCGACGGGATCGCTATCCATTTGAAGGGCTGCTTCCCGGGTAGAGTTCAACTCCACGTCACCGTCGGCAAGCAGCAGCTCCGCGGCATCGATGAGCGTGATCTATTCGCCCGCATTGGCCGACACGAGAACCGGGATGCCCCAGATGTCGCCACCCATGACATTGACGTTCGGGAACAGCCGCTCGCCATTGGTGCTCTTGAGAATTGCCAGGTGCATGGCCGTGGAAGGTGATCTCGAGATCCACGTCGCCGAGATGAGCATTGGAGCCGCGGTGCCCTCGCGTCTCGTCCTTGCCTGTGTGACCGATAAGGCAGACGTGCACATTCGTTTGGGTTTCGACGATGCGAAGATGCCCTAGGAAACGGTTTACGTCCTTGGCGCTGTTCTCGTCGCCGCCACCTAGAGCTAGCGCCTTTGAGTAGGTATCGAGCACCAGCACGCCTACGGGTAGGCCGAAGCGTTCCTCCACAGTTCGGATCGTGTCCGTCAGGATCTCCACGCTCTCGGGGCGCATGATGTCCACCGGAGCGCGGATGACAACAACAGGCAGCTCAGCCAACTTGTGCTTGCGCTTGTATGCCTCCAGGCGCCGGAGCATGAGATCCGCCCGCTCAAAGGCGAGAATGACGACAGCACATCGCTCCTTTGAACGGTAGCCTCGCCAGTCCCAGCCCGTCCCAAGGTGAACGCACAGGTCCGTGACGATGGCCGATTTTTCCTTGCCAGGACCACCGATCCAGCTTGAGGTATCGCCTCTAGCCAGAACGTTCTTCATGAGCCAGGGCTTCTCAACTTCAACTTGGATGTCATCGAAGGCGATAAAGGGGAGAGCCTTGCTCTTCCTTCCGCTGCGCTGCGCGAGCCAATCCAGGGTGGCGTTGGAAGCTGTGTTCGGGTCCACCATCATGCGCATGAGCGCCCTCCGCGCTGCTGCTCAAGACACTCACGCCAGTGAACCAGAGCTTTCCAAGCCGCCTTCATGTGCTCATCTGCATGACGCTGGTACCGGCTCGAGCCAAAGGTGTCGCCGATGGCAACCGCGCGGGCTGCAAGGTCGCCGAATTCGGAAATCATGATGAGATGTTCTTGATAGTAGCGCTGGGCGGCCTCTGCGGGTGTGGGCCGGGAGATATGATCGCGCATCACGCCACCTCCCATCCGAAGGGGTGGCCCTCATCATTGAAGAGACCCTTGAGGCGGACACTTGCCAGCTGAGGCGCTTTGGCCCTAAATTCATTCTTGGAAGTTTTAGAGACCTTCCTGATCAGATTACCGCCGCTGCCCTGGGCTCCGCCCCCCAGGGTGGCGGTTTTCTTTTTGGGCCGTCGAAGCCTCTCGGAAATAGTCGGGAATTTTCCCGTAACCCTTTGATTCAACACAGCAGGTTTTCTCCTCAGTCGGAGAAAAACTTTCGTAATTTCAATGACGCTGGACGGACACTGACTCCGTTAGTCTCGGTTCGAATCCAGGTCCCTCAGCCATTCTGATTAGCCCGCAAGTTCAATGAACTAGCGGGTTTTTTCATGCCCGAGATGTCTCCAGAACGTGCTGCAAGGCGTTTCGAAGGGCTCCCAAGGAAACACAAGGGATTGCCGGCCATTGCCGGGAGTTCCGCGCAACAGACGCGTAATACGCCCTTCCCCTTAGAACCACCAACCGATCTCGCCAGTGCCATAGACCTTGCAGAAGCTCCGGATCCGAGGAAAGTTGTCCTCCTCTGGGGCATTCCATGGAAAAGTTCTCAGCCGCTTCCGTTCTGGCGGGTATACCGCTCATCGCTGCTGCCGCCATGCCTGTAGGCGGGATGTACTTGGCAGCTAGCATCCTGACTCTGCTCTCATTTGGCACGTTCGCCATAGCGAAGGGCAGCATTCACGAGGTCGCCTCGGCGGTCCTGCTGGTAGGTGCAGTCCTCTGCATCGGCTTTGCCAATCTTGCCAGGGTCCCAACGGACGTCCAGACAGCCGCAGGGCATTTCAGCCGCAAGTTTGCTCAACCCGAACCCCGGAGCAGGAAACCGGAGCCGGCTCACAGGCTCCAGGCCGACGTTCCCACGGGAGCCGTTGCGGGCTACGAGAGGGATCTCGGCGTCTAGACTGAAGAGCACACCATATGCCGACGTATACGTTTCCGCACGCCTGCGGGCATTCCAGGGAGATTGAACTGCAGGACAATCCGGCCAATCACCCGGATAGAATTGCTGAGAGGGTTGCCAAGGCTCTGCGTTCCTGAGCGCGACATCGAGCGGTCAACACTGATCGACGGAGGATTTTCCGACCTGCTTCCAGCCCGTGCCCGCTCCTCGCGCGACTTGCGCAAACATCAGTCCCGTACGGCATCAACGGCGGCCATACGCCCTTCGCCGCTCGTCTGCTGGAGAGCAGCCCTCGGGACCGCGGGACCGAGGGCTGCTCCGTGTTCCCCTGCCAAGCGGACGAGGCTACGCTGGGCAAGCCTTCCGAACATTCGTTCGTTGTGGCCTGCGAGCAATGTTGCGGCCATGATGTCCGGCAGACGGTCCAAAGTCTGGAACGCGAAGACGCGGCTTCCGTCCGGCTGAGAACGAGGAACCTATCCCGGGGGGTGGCGTTTCGCCCACGGCCATGATGGACGACGCCGTGACCCCTTTCATCCGACGCTTGCTCAGCCGTTGGCTGGCCGCACTGGCCGCCATCGGCCTCCTGACGGCGCCGCTGCACGCGGTGACACCGGTCCAGGCGTCGGTATCGCCAAAGGCCCTCCACCACATATCAGAAGCAACGATCGACGGTGGACTCGGACATGCGGATCACGGGCACGGCGGTCCATCCAAGGGACGTGTGCTCGGGCAATCGTGCTGCCATTCAGCCTGCGCACTGGCTCTGATCCCCTCATATGCAGGCAATATCGACTTCGTATCGCAGCCCGCTCTCGTTTCCACTCTACCCGACGTGATGCCGCCCCCGAAGGCGCCACCGAGCATCGACCGCCCACCGAAACGTTCCTGATCCGGCACTGAGCGGTTCCCTCGTCTACCGGGGCTTCCCCTTGCCATGAACGGCAGCCGTGCGGCGCGCCAGACGCCGGGTCCGTACCGGCCGAACCGCCGCGCCTGAACTTCAGGAGATCAAGACATGCACCAGATGGCCCCGGAGCTGCAGTCCTGCATCGACGAATGCCTGCGCTGCTACCAGACCTGCCTCGGCATGGCGATGAACCATTGCCTGGAGCAAGCGGCGAACACGTGGAGCCCGGCCGCATGCGCATCATAATGGCCTGCACCGAGATCTGCCGGATCTCGGCCCATTTCATGCTGATCGGAACGCCTCACCGCAAGCATACCTGCCGTGAGTGCGCGGAGCTCTGCGAGGGATGTGCCCGGTCCTGCGAACGAGTCGGCGACATCCAGGAATGCGTCGACCGAAGCCGCCGATGTGCCGGAACCTGCCGCCGGATGGCGGCCTGCCCCCTGTCGAAACTCAAAGGAAAACCGTCATGAACACCCGCTACCTTCTCATCCTGAGCACTGTTGCATCCCTTACCGCCTCTAACGCCGTCGCGCAGCAGAACCAAGGAGGTTCATCGTCCGGCCCGTCACAGCAAACGGAAATCCAACTCCCGGAGGCCTGTCGCACCGCAGCTCGGGCCAGCGTCCAGGAGGACACGATGAAGAAGATGCAGGACATGCAGGCAAGCGTGTCCCGAGGCATGGAGAGCGGCATGCAGGCCATGACGGGCCAGATGAACGACACCCAGAAGGGCCTGCATGAGGCCATGATGAAGATGAACAGCCCGATGATGACGGGCATGATGGCGAAGGACGCCGATGTGGCGTGGGTCTGCGCCATGATCCCCCATCACCAGGGTGCCATCGCCATGGCCCGCGCCGGGCTGAAGGGCGCCGACAATGCCGAGTCGAAGCAGCTCGCCGAGAAGACCATCATGGAAAACGAGAAGGGCGTGAAGGAACTGATCGCATGGGTCGAGAAGCACGCCCAGAGCGAGAACAAGAACGAGACGACCGGCTCCACGAAGTAGCGGAACCCGTTCACTCGAACGGTAGGTCGTTCCCTGCCTTGTCAACAGGGAACGACCTACCTTCTAAACGCCTCTCGCAGGCCTCACACGGGAGGAGGACAGGACGATGCCCAGATACATGCGCTTCGGCGCCATGATCGCAACGTCCACGATCGTGATGTTCGGTCTGATGTACCTGAACGTCTACAGTCTGGACCACGCCTACTTCAGCGAGACGAGGGCCTGGATGGCCCTGGTCATGGGAGCGACCATGGCCATCATCATGCTGGCCTTCATGCTCGGCATGTACTCGAACACCAAGGCCAACCTCGCCATCTTCGTCGGCAGCGTGGCGGTGTTCGCCCTCGCCCTTTACTTGGTCCGCAGCCAGGACACGGTCGAGGACGTCGCCTGGATGAAGGCGATGATCCCGCACCACTCGATCGCGATCCTCACCAGCGAGCGGGCGAACATCACGGACCCTCGCGTCAAGGCACTCGCGGACCAGATCATCAGCTCGCAACGCAAGGAGATCGATGAGATGAGGATGCTGATTCTGGAGATGGAAGGCGGTGGGTCGAGACCCAACCCGTCCCAGTAGCCTTCCGGCACAACGGAGAATGCAATGTCAGAGCAGAACCAGTTCCCGCGAACGGACGACTTCCGGATCGAACGAGACGGCGACACGATCGTCCTGACCTTCACCCCCGACGGGCGTTCCTACACGTTCACGGTCGATGGAGATCGGCTGTCGGAGCCTACCGTTTCGCCGCCCCAGACCAATGCCGCCGACCATGTGGAATGGGCAGGGGATTGGACCCCATGCTCGTGATCGGCTTGCGCGTACACGTGGTCGACGTCGGTGTGCTGGTCGATCGCGGTTGACAGGAGGATCCGGCCGTCCGACGCAACCGCCTGCGGCGCGGAGATCACCAGGATTCCCGCGGCGAGCGCAAGCAAGGCAGCGATTGTGAGGCCGATCAGCCGCAAGGAGCTCTCCAGTCCGTCAGAATCGAATGTGTGTCGCGAAAGCCCTGCTTCGCCAAGGCGGCCCGACGAGGTGTGCGACCATCCGGACCGCCTTGCGTGGGTCGAATGTTCAGGCGGCCGCGGAAGGCGTGTATCCGGCTTCGGCGACGACAGCCTTGACCGCCGAGAGGTCCGTGGTGCCTCGGACCGATACCAGCTTCGAGGCGGGGTCCGCATTGACCTCGGTGCCCGGCAGGGCTGCCTCGACCGCCCTCTTGATCGTGCCGGCGCAGTGGCCGCAGGTCATATCCCCGACGCGAAGCGTCAGGCTCCTGTCCTGGGGTGTTGTCGCCTGCCCGGCATTTCCGGATCGATGGGTTGAGCATCCGCACATGTCTTGTCACTCCTATCTGATGTTGACGATGCGGAGCGTGCGACTTCCAATGGTTGGAAGGTCAAGAGGTATCGGTCCGCGCCCAGGAACGGACCTCGGCCAATCCAAACCTGATCTCGGGAACTGGCACTTCTCGGAAGTATCTGCGACTTCAGCAAACAGGCCAAAAGCGGACCATTCGCAGCGCGCGACTGCCAGTTCGAACCGATTGCCTGGGGCGTGTCCGACCTACGCGGTGCTGTGCGGTGGCTTTTTGGCGCGAGGGCTTGTCGTTGCGAATCCTCATATGCAGTGTGGCATCAACCGGCCGGGATTCAGTGCCATCTTCAGACGCCTGAGCGGTCGGGAAAACACCTGCGACACATTGATGAGTATAAGCAGGCTTAATCCTTTGCCAGAGGAAAGATAAGTCATGGCCAAGACTTGGGCTAAACTCTGACACCGTTAGTCTTGCTTGGAATCCAGCCCACCCAGCCAACCGTCTTATCCTGTCAGACCAGCGAGCGGGTGTTTCACGGTCTGCAGACGTGGAACGTCGAGGCCATTTTACGAGCATTCTCCCTTCGCGTACCGATGGCTCAGCAAGCTGCGCAGGTTCGATGATCGGCCGGCTCTCCCTGCCTCCTGGTCACGAATTTTCCTCATCCTCAGAAACCTCGCGCTGGGTGAAGCCATGAGGAAGATCCGCTCTATGGAAAACGGCTTCGTGGAGCTGTCGCCGTACAGGACCCCTAGCCTCTTAGGACTGCCGGTCGCGCCACCGCCTTTCGCCGGATGCGACGGACAGAAGCCGATCCTCAGCTTACGCGCCTCAGCCTTGCTCGCATCAGCCTTCCTTGGCGATATGAAGATGAGATTGGAACCTTAGCCTTTTCCAGCCGTCATCTCTGTGGGTTTATTCAGCCGAGGCGCAAGACCAACCAGTGGAGAGCCACGATGCGGGCATGGATCTCATTCGTCTGCCTCTCTCTCGGAGCGCATGCCCTCTCCTCTCCGGCCACGAGTGCTGAGGTGTCGATCCTCGTGAACAAGACAACCCAGCGTATGACCGTTTCCGTCGATGGCGTGCAGCGGTATTCGTGGCCTGTCTCGACGGGAATGTCTCAATATTCCACTCCCACGGGAGCGTTCACGCCATCGCGATTGGCGAAGGTGCATTACTCCCGCGAATGGGACGATGCGCCCATGCCCCATTCGATTTTCTTCACCGATTCCGGACATGCCATTCATGGCAGCAACGTCACGAGGCGCCTGGGCTCACCTGCCTCGCATGGCTGCATTCGGCTGGCTCCCGCGAATGCCCGGCTTCTCTTCGACCTTGTTCAGTCCGAAGGCGCCGCCAATACCCGGATCGAGATCACCGGTGTCGATCCGATCGGAACGATCGTTGGCAGTGGGAACGAGTCAGGGCTCGATTACAGCCGCCTGACGAGCTTCGATCCTCTCACGAACGGAATCATCGCCAGCGGTCCGCCGCACCTGCGACCGGAGAGACAACGATAGGAAGATCGACGAGGATGCCTGTTGCCCTCAGCGTCGCAGGCGCCTCACATTCGCCCGCACACGCTTGCGGTAGCCCTTGACGACGTTGTGGGCCGACCCACCGGCCGCCACCGTTGCCGTCGCCTCGGCGAAAGCGGCCACCTTCTCCGACACCATCAGCATGGACTCGGCAGGGGTGCCCCGACCACGAGCGATCTGGCTCAGCCTGGTCCAGATGACGATCTGAGACTCCAGAGCCAGCCTGTTCGTCTCGACGGCCAGCTGCATCCATGAGAACAGCATCAGTGCCCGCCCCTCTTATCGCGGCGGAGCCTGGCCCCGCGTGCTTGTTCCCAAGCCATTGATCCGACCTCTGGCAATGCCCTTCTCCCAAACATTCTCAAGCACCGATGCATGTGTTCGAATTATGACCCGATAGGATCACAAGGCGAACCTCATCAGTGCGGACTCGAGGGGGCACAGGGTCCCGCACAAAGACCCCGAGCATGGGTCAGCAGGATACTATCCGAACGATCGATGCCCAACGTACCAAAGGACTGGCTGGCGTCCGCCATCGGATTCGAAACGCGGAACTTCCGCTGAGGGTCGACTCGTGAGATCCCGCGACCGTGAGATGCGTCCGGGATTCTCCGCCAAGGCGGACAGTCAGTCTGCTTCCGGGAAGTGCCAGGAGGTGAGGTTCCTTTGATGGAGATCATATCACCTCCTGGCAGATCGCCTGCTCAGCGCTTCGTCACCACGACCTCAAGGTAATTGCCAGGCACGATGGACGTGTCGCTCCATCGCGATTGAGCCGCGGGAGCAGGTCCATGATGTCGGATCGCAGCGCTGCTCCACGATCCGCGTCTAGCGCCGCGAAGGCGCGATGTGTCGGGCCGTAACAGGTCTTGGAGCCCTGGAGCCAATGCTCGGGCGATCTGGAGCGTCGTTCCGATCACAGCGTAGTCACCGGTTGCCCAAGTCGCCTGCTGGCGCTGCTTGAGCGCACCCAGATCAGGACACGAGGCACTGAGGCGGAGATCCGCTCCCGGTCGCGGTCTGAGGATCTTCCGTCACTCAGGAGCGTCCAATGCTCTCCTGATCGGACATTCGATCGACGTCCGGGACGCGCCACAATCGGCCATTCCCTTCCAGGGAAGCCAAGGTCCTAACGATGAAGCTCACAGGGGCAGGAGGATCTGCAGACCGTTCCTGCCGGGGCCGGATGTCAGCTTCCCGAGGGCGGCGCCGGCAGCTCATGCGGCCAGAGATGGACGGTCTTGCCAATTCTCGTGAATCCGGACGTAGCCGCCCCGGCCGCTGCTCAGGCAATCCTTGACGTCACCCCTCAAGCGGCTTCAGGGCGGATTGCGGAAGGTGCGCCTCGCTCTACTCCTGCAGAAGCCTGACTTAGGTCAGAACAGTGCCCGGAACTGGACCTTCCGGGCCTCATACTCCAGGTGCGATAGCGGAACAGGCGTAACTCCTAAGCGCAACATTGGCCTCGCAGGTTCTCTGGTAATCTCCCGGCGATTTGGCCGAACTTGAGGGAGAATCGCCTTGGCCCCTATCCGCACCATCATGCTGGTGCTTGCGCTCGCCGGGCTCTTCCCGGCCACGGCTGACGCACAATCAGGCCTGCTGCAACGGGCCACCGAGCTTCCCCCGATCGAGCTGTCATCCGGAAAGCCGCTTGCCCAGGCCCCTTACGAAATCGAGGCCGGCAAGTATTACCGGCTCACCATCCGCTCAGACGGAAGCCAGGAACTCGCTCTCGCGGGGCCGGAATTCTTTCGCAATGTCTGGATCAACGAGGTCGTCATCAACGACATCGAGGTGCGCCCATTGGGGTTGGACAGCCTGGAATTCGATGCCGAGGGCGAGGCGACCATTTCGTTCGTGCCGATCAGACCCGGCCGCTTCGAGCTGCGTATCCCGGGGACGACGGGCGCATCGCAGCGTGCAGAGTTCCTCGTGAAAGGTTGAAGCCCCTGGAACCCTGGCTCGTGGCTGGCCTCTGGTGAGCCAGAATCGTCTGTGCGCTCATGCGGGACACGTTCCGGATCACGAAAACCTGACACGGGCTCCCATTGTTCGGCGTAGCCCTTGTGCCATAGTTTTTTGAACTGGCCGAAATGATGGTGCAGCGGGGTCTGCGTTCTTGGCTTGGCTCTGCTCTGTCCTTCGGCGCCCAGTTTGGACGGGACGCCCCCGATGATACCACTTCCCTCAGGGCTATTCTTGCGAGCTCACAGGAGCCTTCTCCTGCTGACGTTGGGCGCGTTGACATCCCTCCTTTCCTTCATGCTGCCGGTCCATGCACAGGCACCGCAACCAGTCGATATTCGCATCGGGCTGATCACCCGCCAGCTGCCGCCGCCGACGGTCTTCGAGTTCGATCCCGTGCCCGAGGATGTGGGGCTCGCAGGCGGACGCCTGGCGGTGCGGGACAACAACACGACCGGACAATTCACGGGACATCGATACTCCCTTGAGGAGGAGACCCTCGAGGAGGGACAGGATGCGGTTGCGGCCGCACGATCCCTCGTCGCGCGCGGAGCCGGCTTCCTGGTGGTCAATCTCCCGGCTGACGAGCTTCTCTCCATCGCCGATGCGCTCAAGGGCGAGAACGTGGTGCTCTTCAACGTCAGGGCGCCCGACGACCGGCTGCGTGGCGCCGATTGCCGCTCCAACGTCTTCCACATGGCCCCAAGCCACGCGATGCTCACCGATGCCCTCGCCCAGTTCCTCGCCTTCAAGCAGTGGCGACGGCTCTTCCTGATTGTCGGACCGCAGCGGGGGGACAAGCTCTACGCCGAGGCCATGAGGCGGGCGGCCCGCAAGTTCGGGCTCGTGATCGCGGCGGACAAGCCGTGGGAGTTCGGGCCGCTGGCTCGCGCCAAGGCCGACAGCCCCACCACCGCCGAAGCGCTCGTCTTCACCCGGGGTGTCGATTACGACATCGCCGTGGTGGCCGACGAGGCCGGGGATTTCGGCGACTACGTCCCATTCAGAACTGCGGATGCGCGGCCCGTGGCAGGCACCCAAGGCCTGATCGCCACGACGTGGCACCCAACGTTTGAGGTATGGGGAGCCGCACAGGCTCAGTCCCGCTTCCAACGCGCGGCTGATCGCCTGATGCGCCCGCTGGATTACCAGGTCTGGATGGCGGTGCGGGCGGTTGGTGAGGCCGTCACCCGGAATAAGGCGACCGATCCCGGCGAGATGAAGAAGTTCATGTCAGGAGCGGGATTCGCCCTTCCGGCCTACAAGGGGGTGTCGCTGAGTTTCCGGCCCTGGGACCAGCAACTGCGTCAGCCCCTCCTCATCGTGCAGCCTCGCTTCATGGTGTCGGTTGCCCCGGAGGCGGGCTTCCTGCACCAGCGCACGCCGCTCGACACCCTCGGCTTCGATCAGCCCGAGACTGCGTGCAGGCTTCAATGAAAACCAAGGGAGGATCACCATGGCGTGGAACAGGGTTGGCCGAAGGATGGCGCTTGCGCTTGCCGGGACCGTATGGCTGGCGGTGTCTGGCGAGGCGGGGGCTTACCCGATCTATGTCTCGAACGAGAAGGACAACACCATCTCTGTGGTCGACTCCGACAAGCTCACCGTGGTCGCCACCTGGAAGGTCGGCCGCCGTCCGCGGGGCATTACTCTGAGCACCGATGGGAAGTGGCTCTATGTCTGTGCGAGTGACGACAACCGGGTGGACGTGGTGGACACGACGACCGGCATGGTGGTGCGCAGTCTCCGGTCCGGTCCGGACCCGGAACTCTTCGTCCTCCATCCGAAGGGCAATCCGCTCTACATCGCCAACGAGAACGACAACATGGTCACGGTGCTCGATGTGGAGAAGAACCTTGTGCTGACGGAGGTGCCAGTCGGCGTCGAACCGGAGGGCATGGGGATCAGTCCGGACGGCACGATCCTGGTCAACACGTCCGAGACGACCAACATGGCCCACTTCATCGATACGGCAACCTATAAGATTGTCGCAAACGTGCTTGTCGATGCGCGCCCGCGGATTGCCGAATTCTCCGCCGACGGGAAGGTGTTGTGGGTCTCCTCCGAGGTCGGAGGAACCGTGAGCGTGATCGATCCCGCCAGTCGCCAGATCACGAGAAAGATCGAGTTCAAGATCCCCGGGATGGTCCCGGAGGCGATCCAGCCGGTCGGGGTGCGGCTGACCAAGGATGGCAAGAAGGCTTTCGTGGCCTTGGGCCCGGCGAACCGTGTGGCGGTGGTGAATGCCGAGACCTTCGAGGTTGAGAAATATCTGCTCGTCGGTCAGCGCGTCTGGCAGCTCGCGTTCACTCCGGACGAGAAGCTTCTGATCTCGACGAACGGCGTTTCCAACGATGTTTCGATCATCGATGTGGAGGCCGAGAGGGTGGTGAAGAGCGTCAGGGTCGGAGCCATGCCTTGGGGCGTCGTGGCAGGGCCGAACTGATCATTCGGGCCACCGGTCCGGCAAGCCAATCGACGGGCACGGCCTCCCGATCCTGATCCGCACCGCGCGGGGCGCCTGGGCGGAGCGGCTCGAGGGCATCGATGCCGGCGCCGACGCGGAGGAGCTCCGGCCGCGCGGGGACACCTGACGTTCCGACGAGATCGAAACGGTTACTGCCGGCGTGCGCCGGCACGTCGAGCGGGAGCTTGTGCGAACCCGGCATTCCGCGGCGAAGTGGATCCGGTTCGCCGAAGAATGCGGCAGACCGAGAAAACGAGGTGCTTTCACGCAACCGGGGTCAGGTCGGGCCGGGCTCAAACGCGCTCCTGGAGCGTGGCGCAATCGAGGTCCTCTCCCCAGGCTCACAAGCATTCGTTCCGCCTGTCAGGAATGTCCGGGGCTCTCTCCTTAGGCGAATATTCTCCTCGCCCCGGTTTCGTGGAGGCGCTGCTATCCCCTTCCACCACCACCGCCATTACCGCCGTTACCTCCGCCGTTTCCGCCTCCGCTACCTCCCCCGTTTCCGCCTCCGTTACCTCCCCCGTTACCTCCGCCGTTTCCTCCCCCACCGTTGCCGTTTCCGCCGCCGCCGGAACTTCCGGCACCGTTCCCATTGCCGCCGCCACCGTTCCCGCCGCCGCCCCGCGAATGGCCTGTGCTGCCGGATGGACCATTGCCGTCATTCCGCCCGCGACTCACCCCGGAGCGTGAGCCCTTGTGGGGGGATCGAGCAGGGCCGAGATCCCGGTCAGGCGGGGAAGCCGCAGGCCCCTGCCCGCCCGCGGGCGAGCTGGTCGAGCTGCCGGTGCCGAGGCTCTGGGGGGATCGGCTGGATCGGACCGGCGCCCCCTGGACCGAGACGCCTTTAATGCTCAACCTCCCCCGTCGATCTGGCACAGCAGTCACAACGGCAGGTGCATACGTTCCGGCCGGCAGTGTCACCGAGGCTTGGCCGACGACCTCGAGGCCCGAGCCGAGGCGCAGCCCGTTTCGCGTGCGTTCGACATAGGCTTCGATGGAGACCTGCCGGACTGGCCCGAGGATATCGCGCTCCCGGGCAGACCCGGCGACTTCCAGGATACCCCGCTTGTGCGTGCCTTCGAGCACGGCCCGGGTGCCCACGAGCGCGGGGTCCACCCCGTCAAGCCTCAAGGCCCCGATCCTGAAGCTGCCGTCGCGCAGCTTGCGCACCCTGCCGGCAATCCTGTCGGGGCCGCCGGCTCTGCGCTCTATCAGGCTTGCGACGATGATGCCGTCCGGTCGGCGCAGGCCGAACACCGCAACACGCTCCCCGCGCCGCCACGGCTGCGCGCCGTTGAGCTTGTCGGTGGAGACCGTCTGACCAAGCACCCTGATGGTCTTGCCGCGTGTCGCCTCGATCGTGCCGACGACTTCACTGGTCACGTCGATCCGCCCGGCCGTCAGCACATGGTTGCGGGTCTCTGCAACGACCTGAACCACCTGGCCGATCTTGAGATCGGAGGCAGCGCGAGGCTGCCCATCGATCCGGACCGGCACGTCCGGCGCATAGGCTACGCGCTGTCCGTTGACGATGATGCTGCCGAACCCACGGATCGTGCCCATGACGCCCGTGCCGCCGATTCCGCGATCGCCATCCGGATCGGATGCGATCACTCCGGTACCGCCGATGCCGCGGTCCCCCGTGTCCTGACCCCGCACCGCCTCCAGGGGAGCAAGGAGCAACGTCAGCGCGGCCAGCCAGCAGATGGCGGTTCGTGCGATCGAAGCGGCGCATTTCCTCACGTCCCGGGCTCCTGGTTATTGTGCTCGCTGGGTCCGCCAGCCGAGAAGGGCGGGACAACCTCTTCGGAATAGACATAAACACCGAAGTTCCACCGCCAGCGACCGGGCATTGCTCCATCGCTGACGGCGTGCGCCTCGCGATTGAGCTTCTGCAGGGCCTGCATGGCGACCTCGCGGGAACGCTGCTGGAGTTGTTCTGCGAGCTCCTTTGTCAGGCCATCGTAGTGGACCGCACGCTCGAGGAATTGCGGGGATGGCGCCTCCACATTCGTCACGGCAGCAGCAATATGGTCGTGCAGGTTGCGTCCGAGATAATAGAGCTGCTGATCGCCCCCGCTCCGCGGCACGTACGCCGCCTCGACCAGAACGGCTCGATCCTGGTCGTCGATGACGACGAGCCTGCGGTCGAGCCACTCGTCCAGCACCGCCCGGGGCCGCACATCACGTGTGACCGAAGCGACGAGCCGCTCGAAGGACGGCCGGGACGGGTCGGCAGTGCGGGGCAGTGGCAGAGGATGTCCGTCGCCATCGCTGAAATCCGGATCCGCCAGCCACCGGGCCAGTATGCGGCTCGTCTGCGAAACAGTCGCCGGAACGGCATTGACAGGCGCCCCCGCCCCGCGCAGCCGGCGAACCTCCTTGCGGTGAATGCCGGTGAGAAGACTGACCCTGCTGTCCGTCTGCTCCTTGCCCGGCAGCGCAAAGTCGTACTCGGCGACGTTCACGTAAAGCTCGCGCAACAGCTCCGTGAGCATGGGGAAGGTGACCCCGCTCCGGATCAGAAGCCGGACGAGCGGACGCAGCAGGCGCGCCAGAGGCGCGTGAAGCTTGGCTGGTTCTAAGGATCGAGGGACATCGCCGGGCATGCCATCACCTAACCGGAAACTCTCGTGGGAATCAATCCCACGTCCGGATTGACGTGGGAAATTTTCTCACTTAGCGTTAGAAGCAAGGGGGCTCCTCGGTCTCTCATCGCATTAGAAGGAAACCTCATGACACGGCGCCTTGCTCTTACGGCCTCGGCCTTCGCCCTGGGTCTCGCCATCAGCGTGCAACCACTGTCGCTGGACGTGGCCTCGCTCACGCTCGAGAAGTCTCAGGCCCAGGCCAAAGGAGGCGGCGGCGGCAATGGTGGCGGCAATGGTGGCGGCAATGGCGGCGGCAATGGAGGAGGTAACGGCGGCGGGAATGGAGGAGGTAGCGGCGGCGGTAACGGCGGCGGATCTCGAGGCAGTGGCAGCGAGAATTCCCGTGGCGGGGCCAGCGACCGCGGCGGGCGCAGCTCCGATGCGGGCACAAGCTCCACCTATAGTCACTCCCGGGCGGAACAGGCAGCGAGCGGCACTCGCGCTGCCGGCACAGGAGGGGAAAAGGTCTCCTCAAGAGCCAGAAAAGCCGCATCCAGTGCCAAGAGCATTGGCCTCGACGCGGCGAAGCTCGGGCGCATGAACGCGGTGAATGCCTCGGCGACGGCACGGCAGCGCGCGGCGGCGAACTCCACGGTCGGCCTGATCGCCACCTACGAGAAAGCCCTTACCATCAGTGGGAGCACGGAGGACCAGATCACCGAGGCCGAGATCACCGAGGCCGCCAAGGCTCTGGCGGCCTTGTCGAAGACAGGCGTGCCGGAGGAGCCGGTCGAGGTGCTCAACGAGAGGCTCGGGCTCGACATCGACCCTGAATCGGCCCTGTTCGACCGCGTTATTGACGAGGCCCGGGAAATCCAGGCCGCACGCCGGTAAGCCGTGACCGTTCTGCCCAGCGGCAGGACGTTCTCGGAAACAAGCAGCAGCCTGGCCCGCGTGGACACCCTCCCGGGTCAGGCGAGAAAAGCGTCGTTTATTGGGGGCAACCGGGCTCACATGCAGGGATACGTTCAGCAGGTCGGAACCATCGGGAGAGCGTCCATGCACAATGGCCGAAAGCCTCGCGTGCTCATCGTCGAAGACGAAACCATGATCTCAATGCTGATAGAGGACATGGTGTGCGATATCGGAGGCCATGTGGTCGGTCCGGCCGCCAGCTTCGAGCAGGCCATGACATTGGCGCTCGAAACCGACTTCGACCTTGCCGTTCTCGACGTCAAGCTGGATGGATTGGTGGTCTATCCCATTGCAGACGTACTGCGTTGCCGCGGCATCCCGTTCATCTTCATGACAGGCTACGATTCCAGCGTCGTTCCCGAGCGTTACCAGCACGCGCGCGTGCTATCGAAGCCGTTCTCACACCAGACCTTCAACGAAACCTTGGAAGGTGTATTCGCTCGAGCCTCCGTTGCGCCGGCTGCATGCTAGAGCATCCTGCGGACTCGAAGGGCCCCTGTTCCGGTGATCCCAACCCGTCGAGCATCGCGCCCTTCCGACTGGGATGGCCGGGCCTGCCCCGTGATCGAGTCCGGGAACGGCCGTGACACGATGCTCTCGTCAAAGAGAAGGCATCGGATCGATCCCCAAAGCGCACATCCACTCTCATGTCCCGTGCTTTAGGCTCCGAGCGACCTGAACGGCCGTCCCCCCGCCCGGTGAAAGCACGATCGGAATGTCACCTGCGGGTCAGGCTGTATACAAATCCTGCTGCCGACCCATTGCGGCCTCACCTCGGGAAGCCAGCCTCCCGAACATTCCAGCACATGACGAAGCGTCAAGCTGATGCTAAGAAGCCCGAAACGGCCAAGCTCGCCTCGGGGCTCATGAGATCCGGGCTTCGGACGACTTACGCATTCGCGCAGGTTCGACATGCTGAGATTTGCAGCCTCCTCGATTCTGATCCTTTCCGCGGTCAGCACGGCTTTCGCCGAGACTCGCCAATGCTATCCGCGGATCGGGGACATCGCCTTCCAGTATGAGGGGCTATGCCCGAATTCGGAGATCAAGTGGGTCATCTTCGAGAATGACCTGGGAGCCTTCGGGAGGAACTGCAACGACGAGCCCTGGAGCTACAGCCGGGCTCAGCATGCCTATTACAACCACAGGAGCCAAAAGATGCTCCCCATGACCGACTGCCAGCCCCTCCGGTAACCGCAGCCGACTCACTCCCCGACGCAGAACTCCCCGCCTGTACTCGGCCGAAACCCGCTCGGGCAGCCGGATTTGATCCTGACCCATTCCCGCCGCGAGGCGAGGACGCAGTAGACCCCGTCTGCCGTGCTGACATAACCGGCTGGGCAGATGCCCCTGTTCCGGACCGAAGCGGGGAGATCGTTCAGACAGAATGAGCCGCTGGGGCGCGTGTGCGGCGGGCATCCGGCCCGCGCGCCCCAGGGTTGCGCCTCGGCCGGCGCCAGTGAACAGCCGATCAATCCTGCAATTATGAAGAAGCAGCGCATTCCTCTGCCCCGGCCTTGTTTCTAGAGGTTCGCCCTCCCTTAGCACAGCTTGGCTTTAAGCGCATTCCTCAACGTCGCATCGAAGAGCGGCCCCGTCTGCTATCCGAAAACCAGCATCACCGTGATCAGGGCTCCCAGCCCCAGCACACCCGCGGCAAAGCCGGCGACGGTCAGAATGTTGGTACGATGATCCGGATCCATGGCGAGCCCTTTGCGTCTGATTGCCTGCCGTCACAACGGCTCTGGGCCGGAAAATGTCCCGCTCCCGGCCGAGAACCTTCCCTCCGGCCGGGAGTTGAAGTCTCGGGAAAGGAGATACTCATGCGATTTCGAATGATCCTGCCTCTCATGGCAATGCTCGCGCTGACGGCCTGCGGCGAGGATGGACCCGACCAGACCGACGGCACGGACCAGAACAATCCGTCCTCTACCGCCCCCGCCAATCCTCCTCCGGGTGGCGCTCCTGCCCAACCCGCGCAATAACCGACACGCCCTCCACCGCCATCGGATGCGGAAGGATCACTGCCTGCCGCCCTCGGCCGCGCCCCCTGCGGCCGGGGTCTCTCGACGCACCGGACCTCGAGGCAGATCCTGCGACGGAATAGGCCATTGTCATTGTTTTGCCGCAGGCATCATCCTTGATCCATACTGCACGGGACCTGATCGGGCTGCGTAACGGTCTCGCCTCTCACAGCCGTGCTCTTTGCGTCTTGAAGGATGGTGGAGGCGCTGATGAACAACAGTTTTCACATCGGCCAGCTTGTCCGCATCACCCGTCCCTCCTCGGGCTATGCGGACCATCGGATCTACTGCATTGTTTGCATGGTCGCCCAGGAGAAAGGCCGCCAGATCTTTCGCGTCAAGAACACGGTCGGCGCAGAACGGCTGGTCACGTCGGACGAGATCGAGCCGGCGGCCCTCACGGCGGTTCCCTAGATCCTGAATCGGGCCGCTGCCGCTGCCTCGAAAGCGCGCGCAAGCATATTAGCCCATGGTATTGGTGTGATACCCTTGCCGATGCCCGAGGGGCACGACAGAATACCTCCCATAGAGCTCGACAAGAGCGTCCGGCCATGAACCGGAAGTAGAAGCGCGGCACCGATAAGCCGCGCGCCAGAGGAAACGAGGCCATCCCGCATGCCGTCCGGCATGTGCGGTGTCGAGGGAGGAGACGTCGGTGACGGCGGCTGCGGATTCGCGCGAAGATACGTTCCCCAAACTGCTGGCGCGGAATGCACGCATTCGCCCCCAGAGAACTGCGTTCCGCCACAAGGACCTCGGCATCTGGCAATCCTGGACCTGGGCGCAGGTCTACGACACCGTCCGGGCCTATGCCAGCGGCCTTCAGGCGCTCGGCCTCGAGCGGGGCGGCAAGATCGCGGTCATCGGCTACAACCGCCCCCGCCTCTACTGGACGATCGCCGCGGCACAATGGCTCGGCGCGATCCCGGTTCCGGTCTATGCGGATTCCGTCGCCGAGGAGATGGCCTATGTGCTCAGCCACGCGGAAGTGACCCATGCGGCGGTGCAGGACCAGGAGCAGGTGGACAAGCTCCTCACCGTCGCCGACCAGTTGCCGCTCCTGGAGCAGGTCCTCTACGACGAGGAGAAGGGACTGCGCGATTACGACCACACCCGCCTGCATTCCATCGCCTCCGTGATCGAGGAGGGGCGCGCGCGTCTGGCCGGTGAGGGCGAGGCGGCGAAGCTCGACCGCGAGCTGCAGAACGGCAAGGGTTCCGACCTCGCCATCATTCTCTACACCTCCGGCACCACCGGCCGTCCCAAGGGCGTGATGCTCACCTCCGATGCGGTGATCGCGGCTGCCCGGATCGGCTGCGAGTTCGACGATCTCAACGAGACCGACGAGATCCTGGCCTATCTGCCGATCGCATGGGTCGGCGACCACATCTTCTCCTATGCGCAGGCTTTCCTCGCGGGCCTGTGCGTGAACTGCCCCGAAAGCCCGGAGACCGTGGCCGAGGATCGGCGCGAGGTCGGCGCAACCTATGTGTTCGCCCCTCCCCGCGTCTTCGAGAGCATCCTCACGCTCACGATGGTGCGTATCGAGGATGCGAGCGCGCTCAAGCGGCGCATGTTCCACTACTTCATCAAGCACGCCAACAAGGTGGGCGAGAAGATCCTGAACAAGGAGCCCGGCGTCGGCCTGGGGGACCGCCTGCTCTGGCAGATCGGCAACGCGCTCGTCTATGCCCCCTTGCGCAACCGGTTCGGCATGACGCGGGTGAAGGTGGGCTACACGGCCGGCGAAGCCATCGGTCCCGAGATCTTCCGCTTCTATCGCTCCATCGGCGTGAACCTGAAGCAGCTCTACGGACAGACGGAAGCCAGCGTCTACATCACCATGCAGCCGGACGGCGAGATCCGCGCCGACACGGTCGGCCGCCCCGCTCCGGAAGTGGAAATCCGCATTGCCGACAACGGCGAGGTGCTCTACCGCTCCCCGGGCGTGTTCATGGGCTACTACAAGGATGAGGAGAAGACCGCCGAGACGAAGACGCCCGACGGCTTCGTGCATTCCGGCGACGCGGGCTTCTTCGACGCCAACGGGCATCTCAAGATCATCGACCGGGCCAAGGATGTGGGCAAGATGCGGGACGGCTCGCTCTTCCCGCCGAAATACGTCGAGAACAAGCTGAAGTTCTATCCCAACATCAAGGAGGCGGTCTGCTTCGGCGACGGGAAGGATTACGTCTCGGCCTTCATCAACATCGACCTCGTCGCAGTGAGCAACTGGGCCGAGCGGAACGGCGTCACCTACGCATCCTATCAGGAATTGGCGGGCCACCCTCGCGTCTACGAGATGATCGAGAAGCACGTGGACGAAGTGAACCGCTCCCTCGCCTCTGAGCCGCGCATGGGCGGCGCGCAGATCAAGCGCTTCCTCATCCTGCACAAGGAGCTCGACGCGGACGACGGCGAGCTGACCCGGACCCAGAAGGTGCGCCGCGGCTTCATCGCCGAGCGCTACGCACCGCTGATCGAGGCGCTCTACGACGGTTCGCCCGAAGCTGACATCTCCACCGAAGTGACCTTCGAGGACGGGCGCAAGGGCGTGATCTCCGCTCGCGTGAAGATCAGGGACATGGAGCCATATCCCGTGCAGCAGACAGCGACATTGCCGGAGGCCGCGGAATGAGGGCCCCCGACCATCCGATCCTGAGCAAAGGGGATGTGCTGCTCGCAGTCGAGAACGTGTCGCTGGGGTTCGGCGGCGTAAAAGCTCTGACGGACGTGTCGTTCGATATCCGCAAGAGCGAGATCCGGGCGATCATCGGCCCGAACGGCGCCGGCAAGACCTCGATGCTCAATTGCATCAACGGCTTCTATTATCCGACGCAAGGCCAGATCACCTTCAAGGGCGTGAAGCGCCCGAAGATGCGCCCTTTCGAGGCGGCGCGCGGCGGCATCGCCCGCACCTTCCAGAACGTGGCCCTGTTCAAGAGCATGTCTACGCTCGACAACATCATGGCAGGCCGCTCCATCAGGATGCGCTCGAACTTCTTCTGGCAGCTCTTCCGCCATGGCCCGGCCCTGAAGGAGGAGGTCGAGCACCGCCGCTTCGTGGAGGAGATCATCGACTTTCTCGAAATCCAGCACATCCGCAAGACCCCCGTGGGCCGTCTTCCTTACGGCTTGCAGAAGCGAGTGGAGCTCGGCCGCGCGCTTGCGATGGAGCCGGATCTGCTGCTGCTCGACGAGCCGATGGCCGGCATGAACCTCGAGGAGAAGGAGGACATGTCGCGTTTCATCCTGGAGGTGAACCAGCAATACGGCACGACCATCGCCCTGATCGAGCACGACATGGGCGTGGTGATGGATCTCTCGGACCGCGTGGTGGTGCTCGAATACGGACGCAAGATCGCGGACGGCACGCCGGACGAGGTGAAGCGCGACCAGCGCGTGATCGACGCCTATCTCGGCGTGGCACATTGAGGGCAAGCCGATGGACATCCTCTACAAAGTCTTCATCGAGCCCTTCGTCTTCATGGGCGAGGCGCCTGACCTTCTGATCCAGACGCTCTGGGAGGGCCTGGTGTCGGGCGTCCTCTATGCGCTCATCGCCCTGGGTTTCGTGCTGATCTTCAAGGCCTCGGGCGTGTTCAACTTCGCTCAAGGCATCATGGTCGTGTTCGCCGCCCTGATCCTCGTGGGTCTCTACGAGAAAGGCGTTCCGGCCTTCCTGGCGCTGATCCTCGCCGCTCTCGCCATGCTGGTTCTGGCCGTGGTGGTGGAGCGCGTGGTGCTGAGGCCGCTCGTCAACCAGCCCGACATCATCCTCTTCATGGCCACCTTCGGCCTCACCTATCTCCTCATCGGCTTCGGCGAGCTCATCTTCGGCGGCAACCCGCGAGAAATGATCACGGAGGCCTTGCTCCTGCCGCAGGGCACGACTGAAATCGACGCGCTCGGCGGCTCCATCCGGATCCAACATCTCGACGTCGCGGCCGCCGTGATCGCGTCCCTGATGATCGGGCTGCTCGCGGTGTTCTTCTCCAAGACCCGCATCGGCCGGGCGCTGCGCGCGGTGGCGGACAGCCACAAGGCCGCGCTCTCGGTCGGCATCTCGCTCAATCAGATCTGGGTTATCGTATGGTTCGCGGCGGGCCTCGTCGCCCTGGTCGCAGGCATCATGTGGGGCGCGCGCTCGGGCGTGTCGTTCTCTCTTCAGATCATCGCCTTGAAGGCTCTGCCCGTGCTGATCCTCGGAGGCTTCACCTCCATTCCCGGGGCGATCATCGGCGGGCTCATCATCGGCGTCGGGGAGAAGCTCGGCGAGTTCTATTGGGGGCCGCTGGTGGGCGGCGGAATCGAAACGTGGCTCGCCTACGTCATCGCCCTCCTCTTCCTGCTCTACAGGCCGCAAGGGCTGTTCGGCGAGAAGATCATCGAGCGCATTTAAGGGAGAGCGCCAGTGTTCTACCGCGAGGCGGGTCAATTCAAAACGAACTATGTCAGCGACTCCGCGATCTTCCCCCTGCGCGAGGACAGGATCGGGATCGGGCTCATCATCGCAGCAGCCTATGCCCTTGCCTTCCTGGGCAACGATTTCCTGCTCCAGGCGGTGATGATCCCCTTCCTGATATTCTCGCTGGCGTCGATCGGCCTCAACATCCTCACAGGCTATACCGGCCTGCTGTCACTCGGCACTGGCGCCTTCATGGGCGTGGGAGCCTATGCCTGCTACAAGCTGATGACGGCCTTTCCGGACGTGAACGTGATCGTCTGGATCTTCGTCTCCGGCTTCTTCTCGGCGGCCATCGGCGCGCTGTTCGGCCTGCCTTCCCTGCGCATCAAGGGTTTCTACCTCGCGGTCGCGACGCTCGCCGCCCAGTTCTTCCTGCAATGGTGCTTCATCCGCATTCCATGGCTCGTGAACTACAACGTCTCGGGCGCGCTCGATGCACCTCTGCGCACCTTCTTCGGCGTTCCGATCATGGGGCCGAACGCCACGCCGCAGACGCGCTACCTGCTGGTCCTGACCATCGTGATCCTGCTTACCTGGCTCGCCTCCAATCTCGTCCATGGCCGGATCGGGCGCATGTGGATCGCGATCCGCGACATGGACCTCGCGGCGGAACTCATGGGCATCCGCCCGCTCCAGACCAAGCTCCTCGCCTTCGCCGTGTCGTCCTATTACTGCGGCGTCGCAGGCGCGCTCCTCGTCTTCCTCTGGTACGGCGGCGCGGAATACGACGTGTTCAACATCAATCAGTCCTTCTTCATCCTCTTCATGGTGATCATCGGAGGGCTGGGCAGCCTCATCGGCTCGTTCTTCGGCGCGGCGCTCATCTTCATCCTGCCGATCGTTCTGGGGATCGTACTGCCCGCGGTTCTGTCGCCCTTCGGAATCTCGGTGGGCTCGGACACCATCGAGCACCTGCGCTTCATGATCGTGGGCGCGCTCATCATCTTTTTCCTGATCGTCGAACCGCACGGTCTCGCGCGGCTCTGGCAGATTGGCAAGCAGAAGCTCCTGGTCTGGCCGTTCCCCTATTGACGGCCGGATGAAAGGAGACGGGAACTTACAAAAATCCGGCTCAGCCGGACCAACAACGGGAGGAAACGAGAATGTCGTTTCGCAAATTGAGCCTGGGATTGGCCGCAGCGACGATGCTCGCCGGCACTGCAGTGCCTGCCTTCGCGCAGGATTCGATCTATGTCCCCCTCTTCACCTACCGCACGGGCGCCTTCGCGGGCTCGGGAACCTACATCGCCGACGGCATGCACGACTATCTCGAGATGCTGAACCAGCGCGACGGCGGCATCGGCGGCGTCAAGCTCGTCCTGGAAGAATGCGAGACCGGATACGACACCAAAAAGGGCGTCGAGTGCTACGAGTCGGTAAAGGGCAAGAACCCGGTCCTGGTCAATCCCTGGTCCACTGGCATCACCCTGCCGCTGATCCCGCGCGCCTCGGTCGACAAGATCCCAATCCTGTCCATGGCGTACGGCCTCTCGGCCTCTGCCCGCGGCGACATCTTCCCCTGGGTCTTCAACCCACCGAGCACCTACTGGGACGGTCTCTCGATGATCATTCGATACATCGGCGAGAAGGAAGGCGGCCTGGAGAAGCTGAAAGGCAAGAAGATCGGCTTCATCCACCTGGACGCGGCCTTCGGCAAGGAGCCGATTCCACTCCTGCAGGAACTCGCCAAGGATATCGGCTTCGAGGTCGCGCTCTATCCTGTCGCCGCGCAGGACATGCAGAACCAGTCCTCGCAATGGCTCAGCGCCCGCCGCGACCGGCCCGACTACATGATCATGTGGGGCTGGGGCTCCATGAACGGCGCGGCGGTGAAGGAAGCGGTGCGCTCGGGCTATCCGATGGACAAGTTCTACTCGGTCTGGTGGCCGAGCGAGGATGACGCCCGTGCGGGCGGCGCCGGCGCCAAGGGCTTCAAGATGCTCAACTGGCACGCGGTGGGCACGAATTTCCCGGCTCTTCAGGACATCCAGAAGCACGTGGTCGACAAGGGCTTGTCCAAATCTCCCAAGGATAAGGTCGGCGATCTTCTCTACAATCGCGGCGTCTACAACTCGCTCCTGATCGCGGAAGCCATCGCCACCGCCCAGAAGATCACAGGCAAGAAGGCGGTGACCGGCGAGGACGTGCGCCGCGGCCTCGAGAACATCAAGCTCGATCCGGCCCGTCTGAAGGAACTTGGCCTCGAAGGCTTCACCGAACAGCTCGTGCTCTCCTGCTCCGACCATAACGGCCACCGCCCCGCCTTCATGCAGGAATGGGATGGCGCGAAATGGGTGAAGATCTCCGACCCGATCGAGCCGATGACCGACCGTGTGAAGGCGCAGCTCGATGCCGCCGCAAAGGACTATGCCGAGAAGAACGCCGGGTGGCCCAAGCGAACGGAACCCTGCGACAAGGCAAGCTGATTCAGTTCCTCCCGTCGTCACCGGCCTTGTGCCGGTGATCTCCATCGGCAAGGCGCAAGGCCTTTCCATATCGAGATGGCCGGGCCAAGCCCGGCCATGACTGGGAACTGCTCCGAGCCTCAACCCTGGACCTCCTGCAAGCGAGGCGGAAAGCAGAGGACACATTCATGACCAGCGCCGTTCAGATGCCGCCGCAGCCCAATCCGCAAGCGGCCGAGACCGTCCTGGCGGTCAACAACATCGAGGTCGTCTACGACCACGTGATCCTGGTGCTCAAGGGCGTGTCGCTCACCGTCCCGAAGGGCGGCATCGTCGCTCTGCTCGGCGCCAACGGCGCCGGCAAGACGACCACGCTGAAGGCGATCTCCAACCTGCTGCGCGCGGAGCGCGGGGAGGTGACCAAGGGCAGCATCGAGTTCCAGGGCGAGCGCGTCGACCAGCTCTCCCCCAACGAGCTGGTGCGGCGCGGCTGCATCCAGGTTCTCGAAGGCCGCCACTGCTTCGGGCATCTCACCATCGAGGAGAACCTTCTGACCGGGGCCTTCACCCGCAAGGACGGCAATGTCGCCATCCGTCGTGACCTGGAGGCGATCTACGAGTACTTCCCGCGCCTGCGACAGCGGCGCAGCTCCATGGCGGGCTACACGTCCGGCGGCGAACAGCAGATGTGCGCCATCGGCCGGGCAATGATGTCGCGCCCCTCCATGATCCTGCTCGACGAGCCGTCGATGGGCCTCGCGCCGCAGATCGTGGAGGAGATCTTCGAGATCGTGCGCATTCTCAACTCGTCCGAGGGCGTATCCTTCCTGCTTGCGGAACAGAACACCAACATGGCGCTGAAATACGCGACCTACGGCTACATCCTGGAGACGGGGCGCGTGGTGATGGACGGCCCTGCCCAGGCGCTGCGCGAGAACGAGGACGTGAAGGAATTCTACCTCGGCGTCTCGGAGGGCGATCGCAAGTCGTTCCGCGACGTGAAGAGTTACAAGCGCCGCAAGCGCTGGCTGGCTTGAGCGATCAGACGACGGGAGAGACAAACCTTGACCGAAGCCTTCGACGCCCTTGAAACCCAAGCTCCGGAGGAGCGCGAGCGCGCCCTCTTCTCGCAGTTGCCGGAGATCCTGAAGCATGCGACCGCAGCTCCTGCCTATGCTGAGCGGCTGAAAGGGATCGATCCGGCAGGCATCACGAGCCGCGAGGCATTGGCGAAGCTGCCCGTCCTTCGAAAAGGCGAGCTCTCCACCCTTCAGAAATCGGCCCTGCCCTTCGGCGGCTTCGTCGCGGAGGCCCCGGGTTCCTTCGGACGTCTCTTCACGTCTCCAGGTCCCATCTTCGAGCCGGAGGCAGCGGTGCCCGATCCCTGGCGGGCTGCGCGCGGCCTCTTCGCGGCGGGCTTTCGCCGTGGCGACATCGTTCTCAACACCTTCAGCTATCACCTGACGCCTGGGGGCTTCATCATGGATTCCGGCGCCCGGGCACTCGGATGCGCGGTCATTCCCGCAGGCCCCGGCAACACCGAGCAGCAATTCGATCTGATCGAGGCCTATCGTCCGGGTGCCTATTGCGGCACGCCGGACTTTCTCAAGATCCTCATCGACGGCGCCGGAGCGAACGGCCGAGACGTTTCCTCCATAAAGCGCGCGCTCGTATCGGGCGCCGCGTTCCCCAAGTCGCTCCAGGAGAAGTTCGCCGAGCACGGCATCGATGCCTACCAGGCCTACGCCACCGCCGATCTGGGATTCATCGCCTACGAGACCTCCGCCCGCGAAGGCCTCGTCGTGAATGAGAACATCATCGTGGAGATCGTGCGCCCGGGGACGGGCGATCCCGTCCCGGAGGGCGAGATCGGCGAGATCGTCGTCACCACCCTCGATCCGCACCACCCCTTCATCCGTCTTGCGCTCGGCGATCTGACCGCCGCCCTGCCGGGATTTAGCCCCTGCGGCCGCACCAACATGCGGATCAAGGGATGGATGGGCCGGGCGGATCAGGCCACCAAGGTCAAGGGCATGTTCGTACGCCCCGAACAGGTAGCCGAAATCGGCCGCCGTCATCCCGAACTGGGACGCCTGCGCCTGCTCGTCGAGCGGGAGCACGAAACCGACGTGATGACCCTGCTGGCCGAGTGCGAGGCGGATACGCCCGATCTGATCGCAGCCGTGACGGCAAGCCTGCAATCCGTCACGAAGCTCAAGGGCGTCGTCTCCCTCGTCAGGCCCGGCACCCTTCCCAACGATGGCAAGGTCATCGCGGACGAGCGCAGCTTCGCCTGAGGACCGGCTCTCGGATCCCGTGCGTGAGGAAGGACAGGGAGAAAAAAGAAAAAGCACCCGAAAGGGTGCTCTAAGGTATCCGGCCGTAGGGGCAAAAGAGACCGGAGGACCCTATAAACGTCCGCCCGTTGGGATAGTTCCCAAGATGCTCAAAAAAATCTCCGTCGACCGCTGCATGCCTCATTGAGGTCATGTTTTGCGCTTCAGTGCTCAGGTTCCCGTGGGGGCAAAACCCGGGCCAGGGCCGCGGCCACTCCAAAAAGGGGGGTCGCGGCCCATCTTCCAGGCAGGAAAGACCCAGGCTTTTGCCTGGGCCCTGTCTCTTAAGAGTTCTCAATAGGTGCCGAACTTGAAGTTCAGCTTGGCACGCGCGACGAAGAAGTCGTTGTCATCGCTGCCGGCTCCCGGCGCGAAGACATCGATCGGCGGACCGCCTGCATCCGGCGTGAACGTTCCGACGAAGCCGTCGTCATCATCGTCGTCCTCGTCGAAGCTGAGCCACAGACCTTCGATGCCGAAGGTCACAGCCGAAGAGCCGAACCAGTTCACCGGAAGAGCCCACTCGACACCGCCGCCCAGAGCCCAGCCGGTGTTGTCGTCCGTGTAGGCGAGACCGCCGGTGCCGTAGATCAGGACGCGGTCGAACGCGACACCCGCTCGAGCACGGACCGTGCCGAACCAATCCGACAGGTTGTTCTCGAACTCGCCAGGGACGAAGGTTCCGGGCGCGCCGGCGGGCACGAATCTCACTTCCTCGCCGTCATCGGTATCGGCCCACTGGATGTCCGCCTCGAGGCCGACCACGAAGGAACCGATCTGATAATTATAGCCGATCTGGCCGCCGCCAACGAAACCACCGTCGTCCCCGTTCTCAAAGAACAGCGTGCCCGGAACGGCGCCGCCCAGGACCACGGTCTCATCATCATCGCTGCGCCAGCCCCAGCCGGCGTTCACACCGGCATAGAAGCCCGTCCACGTGAAGATCGGGGCCGCTGCAATAATCGGCGCCGGAGGCGCTTCGCGGACCGGAAGGTCTGCCGCGGACGCAGTTGCTGCAGCCAATGCGGCACCAGCAACCCCGGCAAGAAGGATAGATAGGTACTTTTTCATAACCGTAACCCCTGATGTGAGGATCCACGGCCGAAAACTTACGCTTGTTCCAGAATAAATCTATGGCAAACAGGCAACACTACGCTGCAAGCGCACAAATCGCACAAAGACAAAGGTAGTAACACTTTTGGATAGTTAAGCCTGCAACAGGTATATATTCATGATACTAGATAGTTACCATAGATTAAATTGACTTTAACTTGAGAGCATGTCCTAATGATCTTGTTTTCGGGTAGCAACCGAAGGCGAGGAGACAACTATCCACCCTGCCCACGGGCAGGGTTTTTTCTGAGCATCCGGACGGCCCGGCGCATCGTGCGAGAAGGTAGACCCGGTTTTGCGCAAGGAGCGATGCACCAGCAAAAGAGGGAGCATCGGGCCCGACAGGGCAAATCCAGATTTCCCGTCGAATGCTCTAGAGGTCACCCAAATTCAGCTGGGCCTGGGTGCCGGGCTTGCGGGTCGTTCGCTTCTGGGAGGCGCCGTTCCCGCTCCTGGCGGATCGAGAGCGGTCTGCCGCACCGCTCATCCGAGCCTTGGCCTTATCTCTTGCGATGGCCTCAGGGGCGTTGGGATCGTCCTCCAGCCATTTGCCGCGCTTGATGACCTCATTGACCCGGCCTTGATTGACCCCCAGTTCGAAGGCGATCTCCTGCTGGGTCATCTCCGTCGTCGCGTGGAGTTCGAGGATGCGCCGGGCGAGTTCAGGCGTCATCTTGCGGCCCGCAATGCGGCGCGCCGGAGCCACCGAGCGCTTTCCGCGATCCCTTTCGCGGAGCTTCTGCAGAATGGCGAGAGCCATGTGCATCCCCTGCTCACGAAGGGCGTCTTCGAATTCCTTGAGTGTCGTCACCTTGGTCCTGCTCCCGGAATCTGGCGGCTCGTCCCTGGAAACTCAAGGGAAACAACGGTCAAGCTGTCCCTTTGTTTCAGAGGCGGAGCCTCTTAATCGTCGTCGCTGCCGCACGGCCATGTTTTCGGAGGCGTAAGGCCGGTGGGGAGCCTGGTCTGCGCATCGCCACAGGCAATATCGATCTGCGCCTGGGTGAGGCCCTTGACGGCGCTCAGGTCCACCCCCGCCAGCTGTGTCAGGTAGAGATAGCTCCCGGTCATGATCACGTCCTGAAGCACCGCCCCTTGCAGCTGCGCTCGGGAAAGATTGGAGAAGCTGAAATCCACACCCGTAAGCTTCGCGTGCTGAAAAATCACCCGCGCCAACTCGGCCTTGGTCATCGTGGCCCGCTCGAGATTGGCGCCGCTGAAATCGGACCTGTTCAGCTCGGCCTTCTGGAAGTTGGCTCCGAGAGCCTGGGCCTGGGCAAAGTTTGAACGATTCATGTCGGACGAAGCGAAATTGGCCTCCACCAGCACAGCCCCGGCGAAGTTCGCCCTCCATCCAAGCGCCTTGGTGAAGTCGGCTTTCGACAGATCCGACTTTTCGAACCGCGTCCGGCTGATTTCGGTTTCGCTGAGGTCGGCCCCCAACATCCTAGAGCCTGCGAAATCGCTCAATGTCAAAAGCGAGCGCTTGAAGTTGGCATCCGACAAATCCTCCCCGTTCAGCATGAGACGAGCCTTGGAGCACCCGGCCCAGTCGACCCCTGGCCCTGGCCCATCCTGGCACTTGGCCTCGGCCGCTCCGCCGCAAGCAGCAAAAATGAGCGCAGCGCCGAAGAGCAGGCCCCTCCGCTTGCCGAACGGTTGTGCACTCATCTTCACGCGATTGGGCCTCATGAACTCCTCTTGGGCTACAAGCATGGAACCTCGCTATAAAGGTAGGACTCGAGATGCTTCGGAGGAGGCCCACGCCCGCTGCTCGGCGAAGAAGGAGCCAGCTTCTCGCTGACGCGGCCTTTCGGGTCCGCACGATGCGCTAGGAATTCAGGCGTCGGCGGACTCGACATCGCTCGTCTATGGCCTAGCTTTAGCCAAAACTGCGGGACTCCGGGACTCATTGCATGCGTCAGAGAGCGATCTTTTTCCTTCTTGCATTGGCGAGCGCAACCCTCGGCGGGTGTTCGACATCGCCGAGGCCCGAGGGTGTGCTGCCGCGCACGGATCTCCCCCCGCCTCCCTCCATCACCAGGAGCGGGCCGAGCCGCGCACCTGCCACGCGCACACGGGCAGGCGCGCCGCCCCAGCGCCAAGGACTGAGCGTGCCAGACAGGCTGGTTCCCCCACGGCCTGCCGTGACCCCCTGACTCGCGCGTTGCAGGAAGTCCTTTACCGCCCGCCAAGCCCCCTTCAGGGGGCATTTTCGTGGACGGCACCAGCCGGATTACTACGGGATGCACAGAGCTACGGCTGTAGCGTTTGCCTCGGGTGGCCGGTATATGACGTTGCGAGAGGAATGAATGGAGAATCAAATGGCCTGGCTGCAGGGACTGACCTGGATCGACGCAGTGGCCTGGCTTGCGGCCATTCTTGCTATCTCCGGCAGCGCGATGCGTACGATCATCCCGCTGCGCTGCATCGGTATCGCAGCGAATGCGACGTCCCTCACCTACGCGGTGGCGATGCGTCTCTATCCCAGCATCACGGTCAATCTGATTCTTCTGCCCCTGAATGCAGTGCGCCTCTACCAAATGCTGCGCCTGATCCGACAGGTGAAGCAGGCGGCGAAAAGCGACCTTTCGATGGACTGGCTCAAGCCCTTCATGACACGGCGCAAGGTGAAGACGGGAGAGATCCTGTTCGCCAAGGGTGACAGCGCCACCTGCATGTTCTACACCCTGTCCGGCCGCTACCGCCTGAAGGAGCTCGGCATCGAGCTGCAGCAGGGGCAGGTCGTCGGAGAGATGGGCTTCCTGTCGCCTGAGAACCGGCGCACGCAGACCCTCGAATGCATCGAGGGAGGCGAGGTGCTGAACATATCCTATGACGAGGTGCGCCAGCTCTATTTCCAGAATCCCGAATTCGGCTTCTATCTCCTGCGCCTGACCAGCGAGCGCATGTTCAAGAACATGGAGCGTCTGGAGATCGAGGTCGAACGCATGAAGGCTTCCGCCGTGGAGCAGGATTCCTTCCGGCAGGCCGCCACAGCTTAGAAGAACTCTAAGGACCGCCCAGTTTAGAAATCCTATAAGCTATTGTTTTTAATAATAATTTTCTTGACCGAACCTTGCCCTTCGTGGTTCTTCCATCGCGTTCAGGTGGGGCGTACTCCCGCCGGATGCTGTCGGTGAAGGACCTTCATGATGTTGACAACGAAATCTACACGCGGTCTGCTCCTGGGCGCTGCCGCTCTCTGCTCCCTGGCGGGATCCGCTTTCGCCGCGGAATCCCTGAACATCTACACCACCCGCGAGCCCGGTCTCATCAAGCCGGTTCTGGACGAGTTCACGAAAGAGACCGGCATCAAGGTCAACACGATCTTCATCAATAACGGCCTCGAGGAGCGCATCCGCACAGAGGGCGAGAACAGCCCGGCCGACGTGATTCTTACCGTCGATATCGGACGCCTGCAGGCCGCGAAGGATTACGGGGTGACGCAGCCCGTTGAGTCGGAGACCCTGGAGAAGGTGATCCCCGCCGCTTACCGCGACCCGGAAGGTCATTGGTTCGGCATCGCCCTGCGCGCCCGCGTGGTCTATGCCTCCAAGGATCGCGTGAAGCAGGACAAGATCACGTATGAAGAGCTTGCCGACCCCAAATGGAAGGGCAAGATCTGCATCCGCTCCGGTCAGGCGCTCTACAATGTCAGCCTCTTCGCCGCCGCTATCGCTCACATGGGCGAGGCGAAGGCCGAGGAATGGCTGAAGGGCTTGAAGGCGAACCTCGCCAAGAAGCCGTCCGGCGGTGACCGCGAGCAGGCCAAGGACATCCTGGCCGGCGTCTGCGACATCGGCATCGGCAATACCTACTACGTCTCCCTCATGCGCAACGGCAATAACGAGGAACAGAAGAAGTGGGGTGAGGCGATCAACGTGATCCTTCCCACTTTCGAGGGCGGCGGCACACATGTGAACGTCTCCGGCCTCGCGCTCGCCAAGCACGCTCCCAACAAGGCGAATGCCGTGAAGTTCATGGAGTTCATGGTGTCCGACGATTCGCAGCGGATCCACGCCGAGGCCAATTCCGAGTACCCGGTCAAGGCCGGCATTCCGATCCACCCGACCGTCGCCTCCTTCGGCGAGCTCACGGCGGACAATGTGCCGATTGCCGAGATCGCCAAACTGCGCAAGAAGGCCAGCGAAATGGTCGACAAGGTCGGTTTTGACCAATAAGCGATAGAGCAGCTCCTGAACCTGCTCCCCAAATAGGAGGCGCTGCCGGCGACGGCAGCGCCGTTTCACGTTGAAAGCGACCGCTGAAGCTCAGTCCCTGTTTCGCGTCGCCCCCTGGCGGGGCGTCAAGCGCATCCCCTGGTGGATCTCCGCCGCGGTGGCTGCGGTGGGGCTGCTCGTGCTCATGCCCATTGCCACGCTGATCGGGATCGCGGCGGAAGGCGATGCCGAGATCTGGCCGCATCTCATCCGTAACGTTCTGCCGACGAGCATCGTCGACACCCTTGCCCTCCTCGGCGGCATCGCTCTTGTCGCAGGCTCCATGGGCATCACCTCGGCATGGCTCGTAACGGCGCACCGTTTTCCGGGCCGCGGCGTTCTCGTGTGGCTCCTGCCCCTGCCGCTCGCGGTGCCGACATACATCACGGCCTATATCTATGTGGAGATCTTCGACTCGGCCGGCCTCGTGCAGATGGCGTTGAGGAATTTCATGGGATGGCAGTCCCGCGCCGATTACTGGTTTCCGGAGATCCGCTCACTTTACGGCTGCATCCTCGTGATGTCCGCCGTCCTCTATCCATATGTCTACATCGCCGCCCGTGCGATGTTCCTGACGCAGAGCGCGAGCATGCTGGAAGTCGCGCGCGTTCTCGGCGTAAGCCGCTTGAAGCTCTTCCGCGTGATCGCGCTGCCCCTCGCCCGCCCTGCACTCGCAGTGGGCTTGTCGCTCGCCCTCCTCGAGGCCCTGAACGATATCGGCGCAAGCGAGTATCTCGGCGTGCGCACGCTCACGGTGTCCGTCTACAACACCTGGCTCAACCGCGGCAGCCTTCCGGGAGCCGCCCAGATCGCCTGCGTGATGCTGGCGCTCGTCGTGGCCCTGATCCTGATCGAGCGCCACGGCCGCAGGGACCGGCGTTATGCCACCTCCGCCAAGCGGTCGCGGGTGGTGCATCCGGCGCCGCTCTCGGGTGGACGTGCCATCGTGGCGACGGTTCTCTGCGCCATTCCGGTCTTCCTCGGCTTCGTCCTTCCCATCGGGTTTCTCGCGCGTGAGATCCTGCGCGGCAGCCTCTTTTCGCAGTTCGACGGGGAGTTCCTCGAACATCTCCTCACGACGATCGGCCTGTCGGTGGCCGCGACTCTCGCCGTGCTGGCGCTTGCCGCCCTGCTCGTCTCCGCCGCGCGCATGTCGAAATCATCGTTGACCAGAAGCGCCCTGTTCGTGGCGGGCTTGGGCTACACGGTCCCGGGTACGGTCCTCGCGCTCGGGCTCATGACGCCGCTGGTGAAGATCGACGGGCTGATCGGAAGGCTCTGGAACAGCTTCACGGGCGAGCGCCTCGGCCTGCTTCTCATGGGCACGGCGGGCGGCATCATCATCGCCTATGTCCTGCGGTTCCTGTCCATCGCCACGGGCTCGCTCTCAGCGGGTCTTGATCGCGTCTCGCCGAGCCTTGAGGATGCGGCGCGGACTTTGGGCGCCTCACGGCGGGAAATGGTCTGGCGCATCCAGATCCCACTCATGCGCCCCGCTCTGGCGAGCGCGGCCCTGCTGATCTTCGTGGATTGCCTCAAGGAGCTGCCGGCGACTCTGCTCCTGCGCCCGCTCAACACGGAAACCCTCGCCACTCAGGTCTACACTTACGCTGCACGCGGCCGTTTCGAGGATGGCTCGCTCGCGGCGCTCGTGATCGTGCTCATCAGCCTGTTGCCGGTGATCCAGCTCGTGCGTAGCGCCGAGGCGAGGCCGAAGGTCGCCGATACGTCGTCGGCTTCCTGACGCGAAAAAGGCGGCCGCAAGGGCCGCCTCCCGGTATCGTCCCGGGACTTGCCGCCTCAGGCGGCGTTTTGGTTCTGTTTGAGGTCGATCTTGAACTCGGCCTGGGTCTTGGCCCTGATCTCGTCCGCCGTCACGCCTTCGGCCAGCTCGATCAGGCTCATGCCCGTGCCTCCCTTCTTGTCG